>DATBIA010000026.1:0-162609 GCA_036557165.1 Bryobacteraceae bacterium | reverse complement strand
GCCTACAACTCACCACCGCTGCTTCTTCCTCATCAATGCCTTAGCGCTGGGTTTCTGGAGAGCGTGCTGCTGTGGGCTTCAGCCCACAGTCCGGATTCGGCGAGCTGCCCGGAACGTCCGGAACGGACCAGCACTCCGGGCGTCCGCAAACCGGAAAGCTCGCCGCTGCACGCTAAAGCGTGCCTCACGCCGTCTTGCTGTGGCAAAACCCGCAGACGCCCACGAAATTTTGTGATAGCATTCTCCGCCAGACTGGGCCTCGAATGGGGGCTTTCTGGGGAACGAGGTCCCGGTATCGAAGGGGGACCTCTCCATGCAACTCGGCGGAGTCGAGCGCGGGTTCACAACGCCTATCTCAGTGGTGGCGTTTTTATTCATCGGCGGACTTGCTTCGGTCTTGTTCGCTCAATCGGCGGGCACGGGCGCCCTGGCAGGGACGATCACGGATCCCACAGGCGCCGTAATTCCCGGCGCCACCGTCATCGCGACGAATGCGGATACCAATCAGGCGCGCACCACTTCTACCGGCTCCGACGGTTCTTATAAATTCACATTGCTGCCGCCCGGCACATACAATGTGCGCATCAACGC
This sequence comes from Bryobacteraceae bacterium, assembly GCA_036557165.1. Classification (GTDB taxonomy): domain Bacteria; phylum Acidobacteriota; class Terriglobia; order Bryobacterales; family Bryobacteraceae; genus Palsa-187. The sequence goes on along the minus strand of DATBIA010000026.1, from coordinate 162,018 downwards.
GGCGGGATTTAAGACTGAGGAAATTCCTTCGATTGCGGTCAACGTCACGGAAACGCCGGTTTTGAATCGGACTCTGGAAGTGGGAACGCAAGCCGAGCAAGTGGTGGTGGAGGCTGCGGCCGTCGTTTTGCAGACGCAAGATTCCACGCTGGGCACGGTTGTGGGTAACCAGTCCGTCACCGGATTACCGCTGACGAATCGCAACTACACGCAGATTCTAAGCATGTCGGCCGGCGCGAACGTGAGCGTCAACAACGCTTCCGCTTTCGGCAAAGGATCGCAAGACGTAAGCGTCAACGGCAACAATACGAATCAAAACAATTACCAAATGGATGGCGTCGCCATCAACAATTTCGCGGGCAACAACCGCGGCGCGGACGATGGCATTTACGCGGGCGTCGGCATTCCCAATCCTGACGCGATCGAGGAGTTCAAGATTCAGACTTCGACCTACGACGCCAGCTACGGGCGAAATCCCGGAGGCAACGTCAACGTTGTGACGCGGTCCGGAAGCAACTCGATCCACGGATCGCTGTTCGAGTTCTTCCGCAACAGCGATCTCAACGCCGTGGATTTCTTCCGAAACCGCGCCGGAGGATCGCGCCAGGTGCTGAACCAAAATCAGTTCGGCGGCACGGCCGGCTTGCCGATTAAGAAAGACAAGCTCTTCCTGTTCGTCAGTTATCAGGAAACCCGGCAGATCAATGGAGTTGGATCGCAAGGCTATTCGACGCCCACGCTTCCTCCCATTCCCGCGGGCGACCGCTCCGCATCCGGCTTCCGGGCCGCGCTTGGAGCGGCATTCTGTCCCCAGAATCACCCCGGCGACGCTCGATACAACACCGTGGCGGGAGGCGTCCAGGTGGCCTGCGACGGATCGAATATCAACCCGGTGGCGCTGAATTTCCTGCAGCTCAAACTGCCCAACGGCTCCTATTACATTCCCGGGTCTACAAACGGATCATTTCAGTTGGTTCCTTTCAGCATCCCGGCGAGATTCACCGAGTATCAAGCCATCGCCAATCTGGACTATGCGATCAACAATCAGCATACACTGGCTGCGCGGTTCTTCACCAGCCAGGATCCGCAAATAATCAACTTCACCAACGCCAACGGAGAAGTCCCGGGGACTCCCGCGAATTATCTGTACGCGAATGTGAACGCCGCTCTGAAGCTGACGTCGCTACTATCCAGCGCTCTTGTCAACGAGGGGCGTCTGTCGTTCCAGCGCAATCTTACCGCTAACAGTAACGGAGTCCCATTTACGACGACGCAGCTTGGAATGACTCCGATCAATGCCGCCATTCCGGTGATGAATCCGATCACGATCCAAGGCCAAATGAACTTTGGTGGAGGAATTGGCGACGACGTTTTTAATCCAACCGATCAGTTCCAAATCGCCGACACCATTTCCTGGACGCGGTCGAAGCACACGCTCCGCGCGGGCTTCGAAGTGGAGCATGTCAACTGGGACATCGTTTTCAAAGGAATTGAACGCGGAAACACGACGATGTATTCGTTCCCGGACTTTTTAATAGGCCGCGCCGGCTGCACGCCGGGGGACGCCACTTGTTCTCCGGCGAATCCCGGCAACACCACGGGAACCGCGACCAGCAACGTCGCGTCCTGCCTGTTTTGCGTGCGCAGCGGTCCGGACGGCATCATTCACGGCTACCGCGCGGATAACTACAGTTGGTTTATTCAAGACGACTACAAGGTGACCTCAAAACTGACCTTCAACATGGGCGTGAGGTGGGAGTACGACGGCACGCTCAGCGACAAATACGGAAACCTGACAAATGTCTGGCAGAGCTTGGTGCTGTCGACGCCCGTGCCGGGGACTTCGGTCCAAACCGGAAGTCTTGCGGGCTATGTGGTGCCTTCCAATTTCTCTCAATTCTATGGGGCCGCGCCCGCGGGCGTGCTTCAGAGCAGTCGCAATCTTCCGGTTAGAAACGGTCCGCCGCTAAACGACTTCGGTCCGCGCTTCGGCTTTGCGTGGCAGGCGATGCAACACCTGGTTATCAGGGGAGGCGCGGGATTATTCTACGACCGCATCGGCGGCAATCTGTTCGTTCACTCCGTGGAGCAGGGGAACCCGTATGCGGTGACGCTGGACTTCGCGGGCTCCGCCGCTCAGCCGGCCAGCCTTCAGAACCTGTTCCCATCCACGCCGCTTAGCTTCGTCCCGCGGTGGGTGAATTTCCAGACTCTCGCGACCTCCAATCTGAATTTGCCATTTATCGTGGAGAACATCCACACGCCCTTGGTCCGGCAATACAACTTGAACACGCAATGGGAATTCAAACCGAAGTGGGTGCTGGAACTGGGCTATGTGGGATCGAGCGGCATCAACCTTGCCGACTACAACCACAACTACAACACGGCGCTGCTCGCCAGCCCGTCGAATCCGGTCAACGGCATCACCACGAATACAGTGGGCAACGCCAATCTTCGCGTCCCCTACCTGGGTTTTGCCGCGAGCGGATTTCAAGGCACGGGATTCGACGGCGTTTCCAACTACAACAGCCTTCAGGTCACCGTGCGCAAGCAGCTTTCACACGGGGTTTCGTTCCAGACTTCCTACACATGGAGCAAGGCGCTGACCGATCTGGTTGGCTTCGGCGCCAACTATAACAACGCGAGTAACCTGGAGCAGCAATACGGCCAAGCCTACTTCAACCGGCCGCAGCGGTTTGTCGTCAACTATAGCTGGGATATTCCAGCGCACGCGCGCGGCGCGGTGGGCAAACTCGTGGAAGGCTGGAGCGTTTCGGGCGTCACTGTCGCGCAGAGCGGCACGCCTCTGACAATCACCGATTCGCGCGCCGGATCGATATATGGCGTGAACGGACCGATCCCCACCGCCCCAACGCTGCTTACAGTAACGTTCGGAGCCGTGAATGTGGGTAGGGCGCAAATGGCTCCCGGAGCGACCTATGACAGCGCAACGACGCCGGGGGGAGTGGAAGCCCGGCTGGGTGGCGCGAGCGGTGGACCCGGATATCTGAAGTCCGCGGCTTTCTCACTGCCGCCGGCCATCGGCAATGGTTTCGACTATGGCAATAGCGGCGTAGGCGTGCTTCCCGGTCCGGGCCAGTTCAATTGGGACATCTCGTTGCTTAAGAGAACGCGAATCTCGGAAAGGCAGGAGATACAGCTCCGGACGGAGTTCTTCAACGCCTTCAATCACCCGCAATTCAATAATCCGGGGACCGCGTTTTCCACGCCGGCGACGTTCGGCGTTATTACGAGCACAAGCGTGAATCCGAGGCTGATCCAGTTCGCGCTGAAGTATTCGTTTTGATAAGGCTGGTGGCGCACGCTTCAGCGTGGTGCCGTGGGCGCTCGACCCCGCCCTGACGGGCGGGGCTGAAAGGTCGCATCCGACCCCTCGAAATGTAGAAACTCCAGACGGCGAACTGAAGTCCGCCGCTGCTGAAGCGTGCGCCACGATGACTACGGGAATCTATCGCGGCAGGCAGGGCGTCGGGTCCCACCCCTTGGCATCCGCTTGCTTTTTGAACTGATAGCTCCGCACGAAGGGCTGCGTCAGATATGTGGGATCTTCCAACATCGAGGTCACCGAAATATAAGCGTCGCCTTGAGCGCCGTCCAGCCGGTTGAAATATTCGGTCAATACCGCGTTGCCGCTGTAGGGAACGCCGTTTTTGCGGATGTAGCCGGGGAGCATGCCGGTGGTGACTATTTTGAGTTGGCCGCCTCCAGGAAGTGCGCCGCGGCCGCCGGGCCGCAGCCACTGGGCCGTGGAATAGCCTTGCCAGCTTGCCTCGCCTTTCGAAGCTTGCGCAGACCCGAAATGGAAAGTGCGTGTTTGTGTCCCCGCGTCGGCTTCCAACTTCAGCGTATTGTCGTCTTCCCAGTCGATATGCAGACGCCCCGGCCGCTGCATCACGCCGACCGCTCCGTACGCCTTGCACGCTTTGCCGTCCGCCTGGTCCTTGTCTGGGTCCCATGCGTTCGCGATCTGCCGCGCGGCTTGGTTCAAAGGCAGATAAGGGATATCGCCTTTCTGCGGAGAGACGCGGAATCGCCACTCGTCCACAATTTGCGAGACCCAATATCCGCTAAGGTCAAACGGAGCGGAAGCCTTCGCGGGCTGGGGCGCGGGCGCTCGTCCTGCGCCGCGTCCACCGCGGCCTTGCGCCAGCAGAAGCGCGGGCAACAGGAAAAATAGCGCGGGCTTCATCGTCGGTCTCCTACTTTTTCTGTGTCAGGCTCTTGTAAACCGCTTCCACGAACATGTCCGTCGTCCACGGCCCCGTGGTCGAGCCGAAGCGCGGGTCCCAATCTTCCGTCGGCTTAGCCGCCTTCACTTGCGCCAGCGTTATGTCGCGTTTGATCATGTCCTGAACGCGATCGCGAATGATGGTCATCATGTCGCGGTAATAGGCGATGTCCGCGAGATCGCAGATCCTGCCGTGTCCCGGAATTACCAGCGTGCCGCCTTCGCTGCGGAATTCCGGCACCATCAGGTCGATCGTTCGGTTCAGTCCAGCGATCACTCCTTGCACGCTGCCGCCCTCCGCAAGATCGATCTTGGGGTAACCGGAAAAATCGAAGATATCGCCGGTGCTGATCACGTCCGAGCCGCGAAACCACACCAGGCTATCTCCGTCGGTGTTGGCGTTGGGGACGTGGATCAGTTCGATTCCTTCGCCATTGAAGAAATGGCTGAGCTTCATCACGCCGCCGAAATAAGTCTCCGTCGGCAAGCCGCCCGAGTCGAGCTTCGCCTGGGTCAGGTGCTGAAGCGTTTCTTCATGCGAAAGAACGGCTGCGCCGGCGGTGGGGTCGCGAACGTCGCCCGAAACGTTTCCTCCGGTAAATGTTTTGCCCGCTTCCGCGAGCTTGGGATTGCCTCCGGCATGATCCGCGGCGGAGCTGGTGTTGGCGATGTAGCGGATCGGTTTGGGCTTTGCAATGCCGCTCAGAGTGGTTCCGGAGCCGCCACGAGATTGCGTGAGGATCGGTTTGCCGACGGCATCCAACTCCTGCGCAAGCCGCTGGACCGCGGAGAGAACTTTGTCCGCCATTTGCGCCGTGCCGGTGTCCACCATGAAGATGCCGTCTTTGCCCACCGACACCGTGATATTCGACCCCGCGCCCGAGACCAAATAGATGTTCCGGCGGACGGGCGTGATTTCCACGTCCTGCGCGGCCGCGCTCGCCGCGGCCAACACGGCAATGGCGAAGATCGAACAACACTTCATGGTTACTTCTTAGTAGCGGCGTTCTTCGCCGCATCGACTTTCCGCGCCGCCTCGGGGTACATAGTGGCAGCGCCGCCCATTGTGACCTCCGTCGGCAAGCCAAACTTCTGCCCGAACTCGCCGAGGAAGGGATTTTTCCCTGGAAGATAGCTGGGCACAACTCCCTCGGGCCGGTCGATCTCTTCCACCACTGTGCATGGATACGGCGGAATCTGCTGATTCAGCGCCAGCCGGTATTCAGAACTGCGAATCATGGGCTCGGTCAAGTACAGGGGATCGTAGGCGATGGTGATCCAGGTCAGATAATCGCCGCGGCGGATCCAATACTGCGTTAGAGTCGCCTGATCGCTGGAGGGCACACCGTTGCGCCGGTAGTAGTCTTCTTTCAGATGGGTGGTCGTGATCTTCAGGGTTTCGCCTTCCCATTCGGCTGTGGAGAATCCGCCCCAGGTGTGCGGCGCGTTCTTGCCGGGGCGCGGCCGGCCGTCGAGGTAATAGGCATTATCGATCGACCGAAGCCATTCCGCGTGATAAGCCGTGATTTCGCGCGAATCCGGATCGACCTCTTTCCAGATCCGCACCTGCGAAGGCCCGCGCGAAATGTACATTGCACCGTGCGGGCGGCATTGCCATTCCGGCAGCGTGTAGAGCGAAGCGTTCCAGGCCTGCGCGCGCAAAGAGGCCGCGTGGCTCATCGGGATTCCCAGAAATTCTCCGATGTAGGGATTGCCGGTATTATCCTCGTCCTGCACGGGCGCCCAATCTCCGGAGAAATCCATCTGAGCGAACGCGGGAAGCCCAAGCAGCGCCGCCCCGGCAAGTAGACTACAAAATTTGCCCATGAACGGAATTCTCCTTACGCGCGGCATTCATTTGGGGCGAATGCCGGCCGGTGTGGAATGCCTTTCTAGAACGTCCGTTCCGGCGCTCTAACTTAGTCGAACGACCCGCCCCAATGGAATCCGTCGGCCGGGCGTGTGATGTTGACCATGCGGAGCCGATGATCTTCCGGAGTACGTCCGGGATTGCCGTTCACGATAACATGGTCGCCGACTTTCAGCGTGTCGCGCGTAATGCCTTTTTGCCCAAGCTGCCCGCCCGCGGCCCACTCGATCGACCAGCGCGTGACCGAGCCGTTGGATTCCTTCGTTTCCACCTGCACGAAAGAGTGCGGATTGCGGTACAGGAACTGCACCAGATCGCCCTCGATCTTTACGGTTTTGTCCTCGAAATAAGTCGCGGCAAAGGAGTGGTGAGCGTACGCCACGCCCCCCACAAGGCCACCCGCCAACGCCAGCATCAGCAGCTTGTGCTTCATCGTTCGCCTCCCGCGGAGGAAAAAAGCTCCGCCCGATAATTCCAGAAGACATCATACTGCATCCCGAGGCAGCGTCGCCACAACGCCGGATTCTCGTCGAGTTCGCGCCCGTGATCTGCCCCTTGCATGCGCACCGGCGTGATCTGCGCAAACAGCGCCTTTGGCTTACAATAGCCACTGATGGCCGAAGATCGATCTCTGCGCGAACACTTGCTGTTTTTGCTGCACGGCGGGGGAGCGCACGCCAATTTCGAAGGCGCGATCAAAGGATTAAGCGCGGGTTTGCGCGGAAAGCGGCCGAAAGGCGCCGAGCACTCTCCGTGGGAGATCCTGGAGCACATGCGCCTTGCCCAATCCGACATTTTGGAGTTCAGCCGGGATCCAAAGCACGTTTCGCCCGCATGGCCGGAAGGCTATTGGCCGAAAACGTCCGCTCCGCCGAGCGCGGCCGCCTGGACTCGCAGCGTCAAGGCCTTCCAATCCGATCTGGAGGCGATGTGTGCGCTGGTGTCGGATAAATCCACGGACCTGTTCGCGCGCATCCCTCACGGCGACGGGCAAACAATCCTGCGCGAGGCGTTGTTAACCGCGGATCACAACGCGTATCACTTGGGAGAACTCGTCCTGGTGCGGCGTTTGCTCGGCGATTGGAAAGGCTAACCCGCCGCAGCCTTCTTCAGCGCCGCCCGAGCGAGGAGCCGCGTGGAATCGAGCACCGGCAGCGGCGAATCCTCTGCGCCGATCAGGAGCGGAATCTCTGTGCAGCCGAGCACGACGGCATCGCACCCGGCGGCACGCATCCGCCCGATTGCATCTTGGAAATACCGTCGCGATTCGGGGCGGAACTGGCCGTAGACGAGCTCGTCGAAGATGATCGCGTCGATCCGCTCGCGCTCTTCCGGCAGCGGCCGCACGAAGTCCGCGGGATAGACGTCGCTCTCCATCAAATATTTCGTGCCTGTCAGGCCAACCCGCGCGTATCTTTTGGAGGCCGCCTCTGCGGCCACGCATTCAGCGATGTGCAGCCAGGGAAGCGTCGAACGGGCGCGCGCGTCCGCCATTTCACGGTGAATTGTATTATCTGGGCAAATCAGGAAATCCGCTCCGAGCCGCGCGAGTTTTTCGCCCGACTCCACCATGAGATCCGAGACGCCGCGCCAGTCATCCCGATCAATGGCCTTCATATAGCGGGCCAGCGGGAAGGTGTGCATGCTTACTTCAGGATGATCGTGGCGACCGAGAAGCGCGGCGCCTTCCACGCAAATCGTGCGATAGCAGAGCGCCGCTCCTTCCGCGCTGCACGCGACGATGCCAATGTGTAAGGGCATAGAGTTGCTATAATCGCGGCTCAAGGAGAATCGAATGAACCGTTTCTTTACTTTAGCTCTCATCACTTTGCTTTCGTGCGTGGCGGCGTCGGCTCAGAACGCACAGAATCCTTTCAGCGCCGACGCGAAGCAAAGCTATACGGGCATCAAGAATACGCTCCTGAAAGCCGCGGACAAGATGCCGGAGGCGAACTACTCCTTCCGCACCACTCAGCAGGTCCGCACTTATGGCGAAATGATCGGCCACATCGCCGATGTGCAAATGACGCTCTGCGGCATCGCCAAGGGAGAACAGAAGCAGGGAATTTCCAACGGCAAGACCTCCAAGGCGGACCTGACGGCAGCCTTGAAGCAATCCTTCGATTACTGCGATGCCGTGTACAATTCGATGACCGACGCGGAGGGCGCCATGAAGGTCACGATGTTTGGAAGGCCGTTGACCAAACTGGGGGTGCTGAACTTCAACACCGCCCACGATAATGAAATGTACGGCACAATGGTCGCCTACCTTCGGATCAAAGCAATCGTTCCGCCGTCGAGCGAAGGCCGGCCTTAGCGGTAGCGGCTATTTGTCGCCTAGAGCCTTCAGACCTTCGGTCAGCTCGATATAGGTTCCATTGGGATCGGTGACGAAAGCGATCTTCAGGCCGATCTGCTTGGTCATATCGGAAAACGGACGGTTAATGGTGACGCCGTCGGCTTCCATCTTTTTCATCGTCGCCGCGAGATCCTTGACTTCGAAGCCGATGTGATCGATGGAGTGCCCTTTACTGCCCGAGGGCGGCGTCGTTTGCTTGCCGCCGCGGCCGGCCGAGGATAGGAAATCCACTTCGCCGCCGGGAATCATCGCCGCGGGCAAGTTGCGGCGGCTGCCGTCTCCCGCGCCGAATTCCTTGATATACCACGCTTGTGCGGCCTTAGGATCGGGGACCGATTCGTGGATGTGATGGAACGCGATAGGCGTCGCGAGATTCTTGTTCTCCATAATCTCCAGCGTCACCTGATCCGGCATGCTGAGAAACGCTTGCACGTTGGGCGTCAATTCTCGCCACATCAGGCCCGCCGCCATGGCTTTTTCACGCAATGCGGGATAGTCTTTCACTTCGAAACCGATGTGATTCACCACGCTGGGAGCGCTGTTATCCGGCGTCGCTTTGGTAAGGATGACGAAAATCCCTGGAAATTTCACCAGATTGAGCGGTCCCGCGGTCATGGTTTGGCCGCCCAGCAGATCTGCCCAAACCTTCTCGCTCGCCATGGGATCCGCCACTGTGAGGTGAATGTGTCCCATCGAGACTCCAGCCGGATTCGGCGATGGTAATTGAGCAAATAACGACGCGGCTGTGGCCGCGAAAAGAGAGAGCATCCGCATGGGGGCTAAATTAACACAGTTCAGGATTCGAAATAAAGTAGTCGTCCCAATGTGTTACCCCAATTGATATTCAGGCTGGCTCATGATCAGGTGCAGCAGCATTCTCAGGGGATCTTCGAGATAAGTGCCGGCGCGGGAGATTTCCTCCGTTCCCAACTCCGCGGTGAGAAACTCCACCAGCCTTCTTTGCGCTTCCGGGCCCGGCGCGACGCGCATAAAGCGGCGGATAAAATAATCGACGACCTGCCCGGCGGTCCCCAAATTCGCGTTCAGAACCATGCCCGCCAGATCGATTTGGGCCGCCTCGCGGGGAATCGGCTTCACGCGACGGATGGCAAGTTCCCAGCCGCGGTAGCTGCCATAGCGGGTGTTGAAGTCTTCGTCGCGATCCGCGACCATATTCGATTCCGCGAGCCCGCCCGTCTTCGATTCGGGCATTGTCGCCGCGCTGATGCTCGCGCCTTCTCGAATGCGAGCGGCGACTCGCCGAATCTCGTCGTCAGGGTTGAAGCGGTCTGGGGGAAGAAAATTGATGTCGGGAAACAGCACATCGCGCGCGAAATTTGCGCGCTCCAGCAAAAGGCCGGGCGTGATCCAACTCTTTCCTCCGGCCCAGCCGGCCACGGTAGGCGGCGCGAAGAGTTGTTGACTCAGCGCGCCCGTCGCCGAGTTGAAATCGGGAACGCCGGGCGCGCCCGTCAGCCCGAGTTTGCGGAATGTGGATGCGGCAAGATCGATCGGACTCTTGATCTGCGCGCCCTCCGCGCTGTAGAAATCGCGCGAAAGGAAGATCGTTTCGAGCAGCGGCGCGATCTCATAGCCGCTGTCGCGCAAGACGGAGCCGAGCATTCGGTGAAGCTCCGGCGACAGCTCCTCGCGGACGAAAAAACGATAGATTTTGCCGGCGATCAGGTCGGCCGTGTCGGGTTGCTCCATAACGATGTCGATTACATCGACGCCATCGAAGCGGCCCCGCCTGCCGAGAAAGACCTTTTCGCCATCGTCGTGCCGGGCGCGATTGACGCCGAACTTCAAGTCGACGCAATCCCATCCGGTGAAGGCCCGCGCGGCTTCCCGCACATCAGCTTCAGTGTAGTGGCCGGCGCCGAGCGTAAAAAGCTCCATGATTTCGCGCGCGAAATTCTCGTTGGGCGCGCCCTTGACGTTCACGCCCGCGTCCAGGAACGAAAGCATCGCGGGGTCCTGGGCAACAGCCACCATCAGATCTCTGAAGTTACCCAACCCCCGCTCATGGAAGAGCCTCAACTGCAGAAGGAGCTTGCGGTAGTCGCGGACCTTCTCCTCGTTCACCGCGAAGTGTCCATGCCAGAACAGCGCCATTTTTTCCCGGAGAGGCTGAGGACTCGCGATCATCCGGTTTGCCCACCAATAGGCGACGCGATTCGTTTCGAGCATGCTGGCCCGGAGCCAATAGAAAAATTTATCGACGACGGGCTGAAGCCGCCGGCTGCCCGCGGGCTTAACCTTTACGCCGAGAGCCTCGCCGGCCGCTTTGGCGCGCTCTGTCGCGGCGGGGCGGCTCTGGGGAAATGGTTCGAGCCCGGAATCGTGAATTCCGGAATGCTCGAACGCGGGCAAGCCGCTCGCATTGGTTCCTTCAAAACGAACCATGCGTGCGACTGCCCGCCGAGGCTTCATCGCCGCCAGCGTTTCGATTTCCTCCGGCGCGCCGCCGAAGCCGGCGCGCTCCAGCAAATGGGCCGCACGATCGCGATTCCAATCCTCGGACTCAATCGGCGTCAAATCGTTTCGCCAGGCGGCAAGCATCGTGGCGCCTTTCGCTATGCCTGAGGCGGCAGAGGATCACCCGGCCGCGCCCACCAGACGTAAAACGTGGGTAAAAGGAAGATGCTAATAATCAGGTCCATCAGTAATCCGCCTACGATCACGATGGCGAAGGGCCGTTGCGAATCCGATCCGATCGCGTGGGACATGGCGGCTGGCAATAGGCCTAAGGTCGCCACCAGCATGGTCATCAGGATCGGACGCAACCTGCGCACAGCTCCTTCAATCGCGGCCTCCTCCACGGATAGCCCGCGCGCCCGCAACTGATTAATAAAGTCGACCATAATGATGCCGGTTTGAACGGATGCGCCAAACAGCGCCAGGAATCCCACACCCGAAGACACGCTGAAATAAGTGCCAGTAATATAGAGAGCCAAAAGGCCGCCTACGCGCGCCACCGCTACATTGAACAGGTGCAGGCACGCCCATTTCACCGAGCCGAAGGCGGCATAGATAATGAGGAAAATCAAAAATACCGTCAGAGGCACGATCAGCATCAAGCGCCTCTCCGACCGCTTCTGGCTCTGGTACTCGCCCGCCCACTCCAGGTGGTAACGCGGCGGCAGCCTCATCTCGCGGCTCACGCGGTCCATGGCTTCCTCCACCGTGCTCCCCAGATCGCGTTCGCGCACGCTATACGTCACCGCAACGTAGCGAGAGTTGGCCTCGCGATAAAGCGTAGAGGCACCGTCGCCGATGTGGACCCGGCAAAGCTGCGCCAGCGATACGCGCTCCCCGGAAGGGGCAAGAAGGCGGATGTTTTCGATCGCTTCCTTGGTGTCACGGTAGGGTTGCAGATATCTCGCCACAAGGTCGTAGCGTTGCTCACCCTGGAGCACCTGGCCGACGGCGTTTCCTCCCACGGCCGTCTGTATGGCGTCCTGCACATCCGAAACGTTGATTTGGAAGCGCGCCGCGGCGTCACGGTCGACCTCCAGATTTAAATTGGGCTGTCCCGTCACGCGAAGCATTCCCAGATCCGCGACTCCCGGTATAAGCCGCATGATTCTCACGATCTGTTCACCCTTATCCTCTAGCAGCTTCAAGTCCTCGCCATAAATTTTGACGGCGAGCGGACCTTTGACGCCTGTCACCGCCTCTTCCATCTCGTCGGCAATCGGCTGGGTGAAATGCCAGAGCACGCCTGGGATCTCTTCCAATTGGCGGTCCATTGCGGCGATCAATTCATCCTTGTTTTTTCGAAACACCGGTCGCCATCGCTCTTTGGGTTTCAGGTCGACGAAGTACTCGGTGTTGTCGAAGCCCACTGGATCCAGGCCGTCATCCGGCCGCCCGGCTCGTGAGACCACTTGCTTGACTTCCGGAAACGAGGCCATGATGAGACGGGCGCGGTTCATCAATTCGACGCTCTCGGCAGGCCCGACACTCGGGGGCTGCGTCCCGAACACCCAGATCGAGCCCTCGTCGAGATGCGGCAGGAATTCCGCGCCGATCAGTCCGCCGTACACCAGGTAAAGGCTGCAAGCGACCGACGAGGCGGCCACGGCAGCCATGATGGCCCGGTGGTGGACCGTCCAGGTCAACGCGCGCCGGTAGCCCCGTGTGAGCAAGCGAAGAACGGGATTTTCCCGCAAGCGGATCTCGCTGGGAAATAGAAAGGAACACAACACGGGCGCGACCAGGATCGAAAAGACCAGGGCGCCAAGCAGCGCGAAAGCCACAGTCCAGGCCATTGGATGGAAGATCCGGCCCTCTACCTGCCGCAGAGTAAAGATCGGCAAATAGGCGGTAATGATGATTGCAATCGCATAGAATACGGGACGTTGCACTTCGTGCGCAGCCGTGCGAATGCGGTCGCGCACCGGTCTCCCCGATTCGTCCCTGCCCAAGTGGCGGACGATGTTTTCCACCATGACGACCGAGCCGTCCACAACCATGCCGAAATCCAGAGCGCCGAGCGATAACAGATTGGCGGGGATATTGCGAACATCGAGGAAAATGGACGCGAATAGCAGCGAAAACGGAATGGTGAGCGCGACAATGAGGGCGCTGCGGGCATTGCCGAGGAAGAGAAGCAGGACCAGGGCCACTAGCGCAAAGCCCTTAGTCAAATTGCCCAACACCGTGTTCGTCGTGTAGCGAATTAGGTTGCTACGGTCCAAAAAGGGCACGATTTTCACGCCCGGCGGCAGAATATGATCGTTGATCTCCGCGACCTTCTCGTGAATAGCGCGGAGCGTAGGCTCGGCGGGCGCGCCCTTGCGCAAGAATACGCTGCTCTCCACCACGTCGTCATCGTCAACGATCTTGCCGTTTTCGTGGCGGATAGCCTTGCCCACGCGGCCGAGCCGGATTTTCGTGCCTTGCTCGATAGTGGCGATATCGCCGATTCTCACCGGCGTGCCATTTCGCGTCTTGAGAACCGTTCTGCGGATGTCGTTTACATTGCGCACCAGACCGAGCACGCGAACGTTAACCTGTTGCAGGCCGGCCTCCACAAAGCTTCCACCCGCATTGCTGTTGTTCTCGGCCAGTTGTTGCTCGACCTGATTGAGGCTGAGGCCATAAGACACGAGTTTGTCCGGGTCGATTCGCACCTGGTATTCTCTTGTCATCCCGCCCAAATCGGCCATATCCACAACGTTGGGCACAGAGAAGAGCTGTTTGTGAACCACCCACTCATCGAGCGTCTTCAGCTCCATCACGTCGTATTGAGGATTCGTGCTGCGCAGCGTATAAAAGTAGATTTCGCCCACCGGGCTGAAATCGGCTCCGATCTCAGGCCGCAGACCCTCCGGTAAGCCCGCTTGCGCGAGCCGCTCCGCTGTCTTTTGCCGATTCCAACCGTTGTCCGATTCGTCGTCGAAGACCAGGCTCACGTCGGAGAGGCCGAAAATCGAGATGGAACGCAGGTGCTCGAGATGGGGAATTCCATTGACCGCGATTTCGAGCGGTATAGTAACCTGCTGTTCCACCTCTTCGGCCGCGCGCCCAGGCCACTGGGTTATGATTTCGACATAATTGTTGGCCACATCGGGGTACGCTTCCACAGGCAGGTTGTGAAAGGAGATTACACCCCAGATCATCAGCAGCGCGGCCCCCGCCAGAATCAAAAACCGGTTATTCAGGGAAAAATCGACGAGCGCGCGAATCATGGGAGATCCGTATTACTCTCCGTGCTCTGCAAGAGGAGAGCGTCCTTTACAATGCGGTCGCCGGGCCGGATTCCGGACAACACCACCTGCTGTCCCGGCGAGGCGATCCCACCGGTTTGGACTTCGACACGATGAAATCCCGTGCGGCTTTGCGGCACATAGACCCAATCCCGATCGTGGAGATGCAAGATGGCGGAGGCCGGGGCCAGAACGCTCACGTGTTTCTCCGGGTCATGGAAGGTCGCCCTGACAAACATACCCAAGCGCATCAGCCCTGGATTTTCGACTTCGATGCGAGCTTTCGCCGTGCGAAGTGTGGGGTCGAGGATCGCGCCGATATCGCTAATCCGTCCGTGAAAAACCTTTCCGGGATATGCGCTCAACCGGATCTCGGCAAGCTCGTTAAGATGAACCATCGCGAGATCGTTTTCGTAGATGTCGCAGAGGATCCAGACGTGAGAAATATCGGAGACGGTGAACGGGTTTGGCGCCGTCAACGCCTGCACGCCGCTTCCAACGGTAATCTGCTGATCCGTGATGACTCCCGAGACCGGAGCGCTAACTTCGACGATTCCCGAAGGATGGTCCAAATCCGATCCGAGCAGATGCAGATGCTCGGCGTCAGTCGCGGTATCGACTTTGGCGTCTTCCAGGGCGATTTGAGCCGCAATCTCGGCGTTATCCGCAATTTCCAGGGCGCTCTTGGGAATGGCGCCGTGATCGTACAGGTAATGAGCGCGCTCCTGCTGGATCTTCGCCAGGCGCTCGTTCTCGACAGCGAGCTTCTCGTTCTTGACGGCTTTCTGGTAGTCGGAATAGGCGCTGGCTATATCCGAGCTCCTTACCTTGAACAGGAGTTGGCCCTTCTTCACCTCGGCGCCAAGTCGAACGTCGATTTCGGTAATTCGTCCCGAAACCAATGAAGGTACCGGAACTTGGCGGGACACATCGGGGCTGACAACGCCCGTGACGCTCAGCTCCGTTGATACGGCATGCGCCTTGACTACGACAAGAGGAAATTCCTCTGGATTTTCCACCGTCACCCATTCGGCTCCCAGAGCGTGCTCCACCTCCGCCTTCGGCGGCTCCTCGATTCGGGGATCGCCCTGCACCCTGGAACCGCAGCCAGTTAGCGACAGGTTCAAGACGGCGCCCAAACCAACGGCAAGAATCGTAAGCCGGTTCATTGGACGACCTCACGCCCCACGGCAAGGTTCAATTGGCCGGCGGCATTCAGATAAGAGGCCACCAGATTCAGGTAGCTAAGCTGAATACCGCGGTAATCTTGCTGGGCTTGCAAAAAATCGAGCAGGGATGCGGCGCCGTGCTGGTAGGAAAGTGTAATTGTCTCCCGCACGCGGACCGCCTGCGGCAAATAGCGCGTCTTATAAGGCCGCAGTAAAGTCACAGCGGTCTGGAGCGCGGCATACGCGGAATCGACATCGCTGGTCACCTGCAATCGCGCCGCCTCCACCAGACGCTCATTGCGGCTGATGTCCAGCTTTGTGCGGGCCTTCTCGCCCTGGTTCCGGTCGAAGATGCGCAGCGGAATGGTGATGTTAATGCCAAAGTAAATGGGAATCGGCGGATCTCTGGCGAAATCCACTCCGAGGACGGGATCGGTGGAACCGTTCGCTTTGGCCAGGCGGTAATCCGTTTCGGCCTTGGCGACTGCCTGTTTCGTGGCCTGCAAGTCGGGCCGGCTATCGAACGCCGTCTGACGAAATTGTTCGAGCGGGACGCCGATCTCGGCATAGTCAAAACGACCCGATACATCGAGGCCCTCCACAGGCGTGCGATCGTTCAACAGCGCCAGCAGTTGAATTTTCGCCGTCCGCAGATTGACCGAAGCGGTCTCCACATCCGATTCGTATTGCGCCCGCTGTAATTCCAGGCGATCGAGATCCACTTGCGCTATATCGCCGGCTGTGAAGCGATCGCGGCTCACGCCGAGGATGCGATCGTAGTAGCTCAGGTTCTCCCGCGTTACGGCCAGTACAGCTTTCTGCTGCAACACCTGCACAAACGCGGTGCGCAGATTGAAAAGCAAGTTCCGCTCCTGATCGGCGAGTTCCGAAACGGCGATTGCCGTGGCGCCTTTGGCGCTTTCCAGCCGTAAGTCGCGCTTATGGCGCCGCTCGATCAAATAGCTGCTGGCGACGAAAGGCAGCGCGTCCCCGAACGGCCGGAACGGATTACCGGTGAAGGGATTGAGCTGATCCACCGCGATGGTGAGATCCGGATTAGGGCGCAGAAACGCGGTGACCTCATCGGCGCGGGATTCCTGAATGCCGATCTGACCGGCCCGCAAGTTGGGATTGGTGGCCCGCAGCTCCGCTTTGGCCGCCTCCCACGTCAGGTTTTTCTGCTGCCCGAAAACGCTCCCTGCCGTCCAGACTAAAATCCAGGCTACTCTTGACAGGTACCCCCACCGATGCCCCATTCATGGAACTCCCTCATCGGGCGCGCCCGGGCAAGCGATGCATCCCGGCTCGTCAAGTGGGTGGATGCAGTCGGACCGGCGTCCGCCTTAAAAAAACTGGCGGAAACCTTGCGCGCCGACGTTCAGAGCTTTCGCAAATCGGCAATCCTGCGTTGCACGACCTGCGCGAAACCTTCAGCGTCCTGTGGAGAATAGCCCGCCGCGAGAAACGCGTCGCGGATTTGGTCCGGCGAAAGCTTCGCGAGCAGATTCCCGATCCATCTGGCGTCCTCGACCGGAATTCGCCTGGTAATCCAGTGATTGAAGGCCGACCAGTTAGCTATAGCGAAATCGACGTACTCCGGCGAGGTTCCACCAATCCATTTCGAAC
This sequence comes from Bryobacteraceae bacterium, assembly GCA_036557165.1. Lineage (GTDB taxonomy): Bacteria > Acidobacteriota > Terriglobia > Bryobacterales > Bryobacteraceae > Palsa-187. The sequence continues at coordinate 145,031 of DATBIA010000026.1, read as the reverse complement.
GGCTGTAAGCTTTCAAATTGCCTCGCAGACCGTAGTTGAACGCGTTGGCGCCCAAACTCGCTCCCACATCGCTCACCATGTAGCGCTGCTCGGCACGATCGCCCTTTACCGCGTAGATGGAATTGTTGACGTCCTTCAGATCCCAGTTGCTGATCACGGCCATCATCACGCGCAGGCCGTACCACTCGCGCGTATCTTTGAAAGGGTTATCGTCCCATTTCCAGATGCCGAGCTTCGCTTCGCCCTTCGAATGCCGCTTGAGGCGAGCGTTCCGGACCGTGCCATCGGGTAGAACGAATTGCCGTCCCCGATGCAGGCGCGGCAAGTTCCGCACGCGCAGCACCGGCACGAAGTAATCTTCATTGGCGAAATATCCGGCCGCCCAAATCAGACGCGAAGCCGCCGTCTCCGGGCGCGCCTCATCGCCGAGCTTTACTCTCCACTTGACGCCATCCGCATCGACGACGTCGAACTTCGGATTGGTTCCGTTGGCGTCCTCTTTCTCGAACGTAAAAGGTCCGTGCGGTTCGTGGGCCTTTCCTCCCGGACCGTAGTAGAGGTTTCGCGTCGCGATGTCGGCGGGCTCCCGCCAGAGAACGGGAGGTCCGGCCGCAACTTGCGCTTTTTTGGGGTTCGTCTTTGCTTTTGTCCCTGGTACAGGAAAGGCGATAGCCAAGGCCAGGGAAAGGACAACTGTTTTCGAGATCCGATGCATGTTCGTTACTCCACGCCCGCGCACTCCATCGCTCCGCGGGTTCGGCTCTCTCGGAGGCTGGAAAGAAAAGCTTCCGCCACGGCATCGATGTCCTGTGCTGCAAGATCCGCGTAATTCGGCAGCGTGATCAGGCGATCCGCTACCGATTCCGCCACTGGGCAGCCGCGGCGATAGCCGAAGCGCCGGCACTCTTCGATCGCTTGAGAATAAATCGTCGACGTGTCGACGAATCTTCTCCACATCGCAGCTCTAACAGAGGCACGTTCCTCCGAGCTTCGCAGCAGCACGGGAAAGAGATGATAGTTGTAGCGCGCGCCGGACCGCTCGTAAGGGAGGACCACGTCTTTCGCGCCGGAAATTTGATCGAGGAGCCTCAGGCTATTGGCCCGCTGCCGCTCCACCCGCCGCGGCATCCGCAGGGCTTGGCGGCAAGCGACGGCGGCGTAGGAGCGCTGAATCGCTCGCAAATCCAGCCGCGGCTCAAGCAACGCCCATTTTTCCGCCCACCGGCGCATCGGCCTTCCAAAAACTCCATAGAGTTGGGGTTTGAATACCGCCGCCTTCGCCGCTTGAAGCATCAGGTTGCGCAGTTCTTCGCATCGCGAGGGCGGGGAAAGCGCCTGAATGGCCCCGGCCAATTTGCGCGCCGCCGCGGGATCGTGTACGATCGCCAATCCGCCGCCGCCCGCGGGCCAGTATTTGGTGGAAGCGAAGCTGTAAAAGCTCGCCACCCCGAATCTTCCGGCCATGCGGCCGTTAAGAGTGCTTAGCGGCGCGTGGGCCGTGTCTTCGACGATGGGCACGCCGTCCGCGACGTCCATGAGTCCGGGCACATCCGCCATTTGGCCGAACAGATGCACGATCACGACTGCGGAAAATTGCCCTCGTGCCGCATCGAGAGACTTCGGATCGATCGTCAGGAAGCGCTCTTCGATATCGATGAACACCGGCTTGTGACCGGCAGTGGCGACCGCGCTAACTAGCGACGGATCGGTGAACAAGGGAAGCGCTACTCCCGAACCGGGCTTAAGATCGAGCGCGCCGAGCAGCAGCCGAAGAGCCTGTCTGCCGCTTCGCGTCCAGAAATTTGCGCCGTCGCCCAACAACCCGAACGCTTCCGGCTGAGGTCCTGCGCCAAAAGCCGCCCGCAGCGCGGCCCTGAAGTCCGCAGGTGTGTACGGCAAGGCGAAGCGAGGGATCGGATGAAAGCGGGATAGAGCCATGAGGTTATGGGCGTCGGGAGCGGCAAGCCCCCTCAATGACCGTCTGGAGAGTCTCGATCTGTTGATTGTCGCGCCGCACTCGGCGCGCCACGCGCAGAGCCGCCCGAGCCACCGGCCGATCCACGACGGCGTTGAGCAACGGGTGAAGCTGGATCGCCGACCTGTGCGGAACCAATTCGTAGCCGAATCGCAGCTTATATTCGTGCAAGCCATCCGCGGCGAACAGCGGCACATAGCCGTAGCAGACCGCTTCCAGAGCGTCGTCCCCAAGCGCCTGCGCCGTGACCGTGTACGTCAGAACGTGATTGGGAAAATTGGGAAGGTCCTCCTGGCGCGACATTTGATGGAGAATATGCAGCCATCGCCAATCGCGACACACGATCATGTATGCCGCCAGGCGCGCTCCGGCGAAGACGGCCGGGAACGACACACCGGGGCAGGAAAATCCCGCTTCTACAATTCGCCGCCATCGGTCCGGCTCGCCGAATTCGGGATCGTAACGGCCCTGCCGCGCCATAGTGCTCACGTTAAGAGCGCAGCCTTGCTCCAAAAGTTCGGCCTTCTCGGCCGGCCTCACTTCGAAGAGCTTCTGACCATGCCGGACGCGCGGTCTGTGTTTGATGTGCAGCGAGCCGATCTCGTATTTGCGAGGCCGTATCAGGTAGAGCCCGCTCTCCAGTCCACTCCAGCGCAGCGAGGGGAATCGCGCGCCGCAAGCGCCGGCCTCGCGGATCATCGCGCGCAGCGCGGCGGGATCCGGATCGAGCATGGCCTGGTACGGCAGACTCATCAGGAAACGTCCGGGCACGGAGTACCACAGCGCGCCGCACGACTTCAGAATGCGGCGGCCCCTCAGTTCCAGGAAGCGGGCCAGCACCGCGCCGGGAGGCTCAAGAACCGCCTCCTGAGACGGCGCGGGCGCTTGCGATAGAAGGCAAACGGACATACCTGCTTCTTCAGATGGGCGCTTCGGCGCTGCGCTTTAATTTCTCGCAATGTCACCGCCACGTATTTGGGCCGAGCATTATTGCGCAAACGTGTTGCAGGCGGAAGTCTCGCCGGAATCGAGCCCGCGTTTGAACCACTCCACTCGCTGCGCCGAAGAGCCGTGGGTAAACGACTCCGGACTCACCGAGCCTTTTGCCATCCGTTGCAAACGATCGTCGCCCACGGCGCCGGCCGCCTGGATCCCGGCCTCCACATCGCTTGTGTCGATGAGATCGCGCTGCGCCGTAGTGTGCGCCCACACGCCCGCAAAGCAATCCGCCTGCAATTCCTGGCGGACCGAAAGGGCGTTGGCCTCCGATGGATTCCGTTGTTGCAGGGCGCGTACCTTGCCGGCGATACCCAGGATCTTCTGAACGTGGTGACCAATCTCATGGGCCAGGACGTACGCTTGAGCGAACTCGCCAGGAGCGCCGAACCGGTTTTTCAATTCATCATAAAAGCCAAGATCGATATACACTTTCTCGTCGGCCGGGCAATAAAAAGGTCCGGTTGCCGACTGGGCCACACCGCAAGCCGATTCTGTCGCGTCTCGAAACAGCACGAGCTTGGCGTGCCGGTATGGCTTGCCTGTCTGCTCCGGTAGAAGCTTGTCCCAGGTCTGCTGGGTATCGTCAAGGACGAATGAAACGAACTGAGCCAGATTGGCCTCGGCTGGGCTTTCGACCGGAGGCGACGACGGATTCACCGCCGGACCCGCGCCCGGACCTCCGGTGAACAGGGAAACAAAATCTTGTTTGAAGATGAAGCTGAGCAGCAGCAGCAGGAGCAAGCCGCCCAAACCGATGTGTGCCGGCCGCATTCCGCCGCCGGCGCGGCGATCTTCGATGTCGCCGCTCATTCCTCCAGGCGTCCAGCGCATGGAAACCTCCCTTTCAGCTAGAAGGCGCGTTCACTACGCCGGAATCTTTAGAAGATCGCCCGGATGAATGATGGAATTGGCGTCTCTAAGCTTATCTGGATTCGCCTCAACGATCCTCTGGAACAGATTGCCGCGGCCATAAAAGCTCTGGGCGATCTTCCACAACGAATCTCCCGGCTTCACCTGGTACGTTTTGGGCGGCTGGGGCAAGCTGACGTCGATCCGGAGATCGCAAGTCAGATCGCCATAACCCGAATCTATGGATTTAATCTTGTTCCAGACCTGATCTATGACTTCCTGGTTCGGAGCCGCGCCCTGCATGAACAACTTATTGTCCTGAACGTGCAGGTGCGCCAGCCGCACTCCATTTTCCGATATCTCCTGGAGCGCGGGTTGATATTTGGCCTTCAATTCTTCAAAACGGTCCATTAGCGGCTTTCCTCCTCGGGCTTCATGCCCGTTATACTGATGGCCCATCAAATAACCGGCGTCAACTATTTGGGTTTCAGTATTCGGGAGGCTCGTAGCGCTCGAACTCACCGGATTGTGTGATCGCATCGCGGACGATCAGCAGCGCAGCCTCGCGCAACGTCAGCAGGTCGGACTGGCCGGTCCAGGCGTCGCGATCCATATATTTCATAAAATACGGATGCAAATCCACGGGAATTGAGTCCCAACCGGATGGCGAGATCTCCGTGATCCGGCGAAGCGCATGCTCCAACAGATCGATCTGCAGTTGAGTCAGGCGACGGGGCTGAACGGCGTGCAGCATTTCTAAACCTCCGGATGTTTAGGCCGCTTCTTCTTCCACTTCGGCGGCGTGATACTGGCGCCGGATCCGGTGGATGTCCACCGCCGGTTCGGGCAGCTCCATATCCAGGTTTTCCAACGTTCTTGCGACGATTTGCGAGATCGCCAGATCGCGAAACCATTTATGGTTCGCCGGGATGACGAACCACGGCGCATACCAAGAACTGGTCTTCCGCAGCATGTCCTCAAACGCTTCCGTGTACTGATCCCAATATTGCCGCTCGTGGTAGTCGGACTCGCTGATTTTCCATCGGCGGGCCGGGTCTTCCAAGCGGCGCTTGAAACGGGCCAGTTGCTCTTCTTTGGAGATGTGGAGCAGGAATTTTAGCACCGTGGTGTTGTTGTCGACCGCCAGAAATCTTTCGAAATCGTTGATCTGCTGGTATCGCCTGGACCACACGCTGGCGGGAGCCAATTCGTGCACGCGGACCACCAGAACGTCCTCGTAATGAGACCGGTTGAAAATGACAATCTCACCCTTGGCGGGAACGTGCGGGTGTACGCGCCACAGGAAGTCGTGAGCCAGGTCCTCTTTGGTCGGCTGCCTGAACCCTACGATCCGGCATCCAGCTGGGTTCATGCTCGTGAGAATGTGCCGGGCGACCCCATCCTTCCCGCAGGCGTCCAGCCCTTGAAGCACGATGAGCAACGATCGCTTTCTTTCGGCGTGCATCAAGTATTGCAGCCGGTCCAATTCCTGCGCGTAAGATCGAATGTTCGCGATGGCCGTCTCATAAGGCGCTTCGCCGCAATAATCGGGATCGATCTCGCCAAGATCTATCGTGGCCCCCGGCTCGACGATAAATCTCTCGAGAAGACCCGATTCGGCGCTCAGCCTCTCCAGATCCTCCCAGAGCCGCGCATCACTGTCGTTAGGCCGCGCGACATCGGATTCTATTTCGCATAGAGTCATGTTTCGAGTTCTCCCTTGCCGCCTGCGCGGTTTATGGGGAGGTCTATGAAAGAGTGCGCGGAAACGCCTTTCATCCGCAATCTCGCTCCTTTCATGTGCCTACTTCCAAATTCGGTATCGGAGATGAGAGCCCTTAAAATCGCGGCTCAAATTATTTGGACGCGGGCCCCGGGGAGCTCCGTAGATTGTGGGATTTGAGAGGGCAGTAACGTTCAATTCGGATTCTTTTTGATTCTGTACGACACTCCCCGCATCAGCCAGTTAGGGACTTGAATAGGTGGAGCGATTCAGGCTCTGCTCGACCCTGCAAACGTTTTAAACAAGAAGTCGCAAAAACGCTTCGAGACCGATAACGATGCCCGCTTCCCGATTTCAGGCGCCGGTGACGATCCAGGAGGTTGAACAGTGACGATCCATCCGCACCCGGGTTCCGTTCCGTTCGGCCCGGTCCGGTCGATTCCGCGTGGCCGCTCGACAGGAGCCGACGATTGGAGCCCCGTCGAATGCGCGAGGGCGCTGTTCCGCTGTAAGAACATCCTGGCGTGGATCACCGGGTTGGGAGTTCTCGTGGCGGCCCTGATTACCCTGGCCCAACCCCGCACGTACCGGTCAGAAGCCTCGCTCGAAATCCAGGGATTGAACGAGAACTTTCTCAACCTTAAGGATATATATCCCACAGCGGGGGGGATCGCCGACGCGACCGGCGTCTATGTGCAAACGCAAGCGGAAATGCTCCAGCAGGACGCCCTGCTTGAGCAAGTCGTCCTGAAGCTTGGACTAGAGCAGCGCGGCGAGTTCCAACCCCGAACGATGTTGGGGGTCCGCGAGGCCCTTGCCTCAAAGCCTGCGCCGGAAATGGCTGTGCAGAACGCCATAGAGCAGGTCCAGAAGAATCTTGAAATCGTTTCTTCGCGGAACAGCCGGATTATCCGGATCGTCGCGATGGCGCGCGACCCGCATCTCGCGGCTGGAATCGCGAATACGCTGGCGCGTACGTTTATCGCGCAAAGCGCTCAGGTAAGACGCTTGGCCGCCGAGCAAACACGCGAGTCGCTAAGCGCGCAACTTCGGGATCTGAACCGGAAGCTCCTCCAATCGGAGGCCGATCTGCGCGGCTTGGATTCACGCTCAGGAGCGCTCTATGAAAGGATCAAGCGCGAAGTCGAAACCAACCGCCGGCTCTACGAAGCTATGGCGCAAAAGGTATCGGATGCCGGCGTCGCATCCGCTGTAGCGCAGTCCGGCATGCGGCTCGCGAGCCCGGCACAACCCGCCCCGCGCCCATTCAAGCCAAACTGGCCCATGAACCTCGCCATCGGGACATTCGGCGGACTGATGCTGGCTATCGGCGCGGTGATGCTGCGGGAGCAGAGCAATTCCGTCGTGCGGGCGCCGGGCGAAGCCGGAATGTACTTGACGTTGCCAGAGTTGGGCGCGATTCCCAAGGCGGCGCGCCGGACGTTGGCCGGCAGCCTCCGGAACTACCGCCGCGAAGATCTGGCGGTGGAGCGCGCTGCGCTCGAGCAGCGATTTTCGGGCGTCTCGGAATCAGTCCGCGCCACGCTGGCGTCTATTCTCGCGCCCCAGGCGAATACGGAAGATCGTCCCCGGCTGTTCGTCGTCACCAGTTCCCGCGCCCGGGAGGGTAAAACGACCGTGGTGAGCAACCTGGGAATCGCATTGGCGGAAATCAGCGGCAGAGTTCTGCTGATCGACGGAGACATGCGCTGTCCCAGGCTGCACAAGGTTTTCGATCAAGCGAATAGTTGGGGCTTGAGCGACGTTCTTAGCGAAAAGAACGCCATCGAGGATCTGGAATTGGATGTTTTGGTGAAAAAGACCTCGGTTCCTCACCTATATATATTGCCCAGCGGCGCCTGCACTGAGAACATTTTTGGGCTCCTCTGTTCCGCACGGATGGCGCGTCTGTTGCCGCGCTTCCGCCAGGAATTCGACTACGTGATCGTGGACGCTCCGCCGTGCCTGGAATTCGCGGACGCCCGCATTCTGGCGCGTTACACCGAGCAGTTGCTGCTGGTGGTCCGGGCCGATTATACCGATACGAAGGTGGCGCAGACAGCCGTGCAGCGCCTTTTGATGGACGGCATTCCGGTGATGGGAGTGATTCTCAACCGGTGGAATCCCTCGCGAGGGGGCCTTGACGGCTACGGCTCATACTACGGAATCGACGGTCGCGGTCTCGCATGAGCGTGAACGAATCCCCAATTGTCCAGATTCAAGGGTCGTCTCTGGAAGGCGACGCATCTCCGGACGCCGCAGCGGCGCCCGCAGCGCGCGGCTTGTCGCTGCGGTCGAATTTCGCCTGGGTTCTGACCGGAAACGTGGGCTACGCGGTCTGCCAATGGGGCATGATCGTCGCCCTTGCGAGATTAGGAAGCTCCTTCCTCGTCGGGCAATTTTCGCTGGGGCTCGCAATCGCGACGCCCGTGCTCATGTTCGCCAATCTTCATCTCCGGGCCATGCAGGCGACCGACGCGAAAGGCCTTTATCGATTCGCCGAGTACCGGCGGCTTCGTATCTTTACTACGCTGGCCGCCATGGCCGTCATTGCCGGCGTCGCCTGGTTCGGAGATCGCGATCGCCGGACGGCTCCGATCATTCTCGCGGTCGCGGTGGCCAAGGGGATGGAAGCCCTGAGCGACATCTACTACGGACTTTTTCAACTGAACGACCGGTTAGATCAAATCGGCCAGTCCATGATGCTGCGCGGCTTCGGTTCGTTGATCGCGCTTAGTGCGGGGCTTTACCTCACGCACAGCTTGTTCTGGGGGTGTGTGGGGATGGCCGTTGTGTCGCTTGGGACGCTTTTGTTTTTCGATTGCCGCCCGCGAGATTTCATGACACGCGCCGAAGCGCGCCCCATACCCCATCGCGGACTTCATCGCCAATGGAATCTGATGTGGATGGCGCTCCCCCTTGGAATTGTGACCACGCTGGCATCCATCAATCTCAACATGCCGCGCTACTTCATTCATGCGCAACTAGGGGAACACCAACTCGGCGTCTATTCGGCGCTGGCTTACGCGACGGTCGCGATCACGCTGGTGAGCGACTCGTTGGGACATTGCGCGATTCCACGCATGTCTAGGCTGTACGCCGATAGGCGGCTTGGGGAATTCCGCGCTTTCCTGATCGGCTTGCTGGGCCTCGGCGCGGCGCTGGGACTAACCGGCTTGCTGGCGGCGAAGCTGATCGGCGCGCAGCTCCTTGCGATCGTTTACGGCCCGGAATACGCGGCTCAAAGCGGAGTCTTCACGCTGCTGATGCTAGCCACGGCGATTCACTGCGTCGCTTCGGCGTTTACCAGCGGGATCATGTCCGCGCGTCGCTTTCGCATCCAGGTGCCTCTCTATGCGCTCATGGCTGGGTCGAACGCGCTCGCCTGCGCTTTATGGGTCCCTGCCGCGGGCCTGACGGGAGGCGCCAAGGCAATGGTATTGGCGGCGGTGGTTCGGCTCGTGCTTGCCGCGGCAATTGTCGCTTCCCTTGTTTGGATGCCGTTAAGAAGCGCGAGGCCCTTGCAAGCGTCGTGCGTGGAAAATTGGAAACCGGAACTATGACCGCCGCCCCTCCCTATCGCGAAATAGCGACGCTCGATTGGTTCCAGGCGACGAAGCTTCACCGCGCGGGCATGTTGAGCTTCCTGGTGGCCGCCTATGTTGCGCTGCTGCCGTACCAGTTCGAAGTGAGCAAGCTCATGAATTTCGCACCCGCCGATTGTTTCCTGATTCTGACGCTGGTATTGGCCGCAAGACAGTTCAAATACCTCAAGCCCGCGTGGACGATTTGGCACCTAGGGATCGCGCTGACGTTCGCCCTTGGTTCGTTCATCATCGCGCTCCACTTTGGAGAAATCAATCGCTATGAGCTGCTGAACAAGGATGCCGGATTGCTGCTGCCGTTTTTGAGCTATGCCGCGATCACCTCGGTGGTCGCCGAATGGGAGGACCTCCGTCTGATTCTCAGAGTCTTCGTTCTGGGAGTCGTGGTGGAGAACATCGTGGCAGTCGGCGGCTTCCTGGCGTCCTACTTTTTCGGGGTAAACGATCCGTTCGCCCGCTATGAGGGCCTCCGGCTTTCGGGAATGCTGCTCGACCCGAACGCTTACGGCGGGCTTCTGGTGGCCGCCTTGGTGGTCTGCGAAGGAGGGTCGTGGGGACCATCGCCGCTCTTCAAAGGAATCGCGCTGTGGGTGGCGAGGGTCACTCTACTCCTGGGAATTCTTTTCACTTTTTCGCGCACTGCGTGGACAGGACTGGGATTCGCGCTGGCGCTTGTGTGCGTGGTTCGACCCAAAATGCTGATTCGGCCGCTGCTGGCGGCTCTCATCGGCGCACCCTGCTTGCTGCTGATCATGGGCCAGCGCTTCTGGCCGATTTTCCAGGAAATGGCGCGCCGCCCGGAGCAGGTGCAGGAGCGCTTCGATCTGATTGAGCAAGCGCTCGAATCGTTCTCGCGTAATCCATTCCTGGGCGGCGGGCTCGGAAGCTTTCGCTTGCGCGTGGGGGAGGTCGCCCATAACAGCGCGGCGTGGTTTCTAGCGGATTTCGGCATTGTGGGGCTGGTCGTCCTGCTGGGATTTCTCGGCTGGTTTTTCGTCAAGGCTTGGTTTGCCTACCGGCGCGCTCCGGAATCCGAGCGGCCTCTTGTGCTGGCGCTCTTGCTCGCGCTCGCGGCGATGGTGGGCGTGGCGATGGGAATTGAAGCGTTCTATCAAAGGCATTTTTGGCTGATTTTCGGGCTGATCGCGGCGAGCTATTGCATCGCGCTCCGGCCGGAGAACCACCTTCGAGGAGAAACCGAGGTGTTGGCTCATGCTTATTAAACAAACAGCGCCAATGAAGCTCTTGCACGTTGTCGGAGACTCGCGGTTTGGCGGCGTCGCCTGGATCATTCTGGGCCTGGGGCGGATTGCACAGGCCGAGGGTTGGCAGGTGGACATCCTGACCATCGATCCCGTATTTCAGGCGGCCGTCTTGCGGAACGGCTTGGGATTGGTAGACCTGGACGTGATCCGCCGCGATATCCGTCCGCTGTGGGATCTGAAGGGCCTCGTTCGCCTCCGCGATTTTTTGCGAAAAGGATCTTACCGGATCGTACATACGCACACCTCCAAAGGAGGCTTCGTCGGACGCCTCGCGGCTCGCATGGCGGGCGTTCCGGTGATCGTTCATACGGCGCATGGATTCGCCTTCCACGAGAGCAGCCCTCGCTCGACGCGCCTTTTCTATTCCTCGCTGGAGCGGATGGCCTCGCGATGGTGCGATCGCATCGTTTGCGTGAGCGAATTTCACCATCGCTGGGCGCTGGAACTGGGGATGTGCCATCCCTCCCGGATTCTCGCGATTCCCAACGGCGTCGCGGACGTCGCCGGCCAATCCCGAGCCGATCCCGGCGAGACTCGGCGCCGGCTGGGCGCGAAAGCTGGCGACGCGATCGTTCTAAGCATGGCCAGGCTAGCGGGCGACAAAGGACTCCAATACCTGATCGAAGCGGCTGCGATGATCCGGCCCGGCGCGCGCACGGCGCGCCTAGTCATCGGCGGGGATGGCCCCGACCGCGCCCGTCTGGAAGACATGACCCGGCGCCTGGGCGTGGCGGATCGCGTCCGCTTCCTCGGATTTCGCCAGGATGTGGGAGATCTGCTCCGCGCCTGCGACTTAGTCGCGCTGCCGAGCTTGCGCGAAGGGCTTTCCATGTTCCTTTTGGAGGCCATGGCGGCCGGCAAGCCTGTCGTCGCCACCAATATCGGCAGCCATCGCGAGTTGGCCGCCCAAGCCGAGATGGCCCGGTTGGTTCCACCCACCGATTCGAAAGCCCTGTCCGATGCGATTCAAAAACTGATTCAAGATCCGTCGCTGATGGCGCGCCTCGGGGCCGGCGGGCGAGCTTTGTTCGAGCGGCGCTACACCGAAGGGCGAATGTTAAACGCTTATCGCGATCTGTACCGCGAGCTTCTGGAGAGCAAACGAGGCGCCGCGCGGCGCGTCTATGCCGGAGCGGCTCATGCGCCTCGTCAGCCGGAAGGCGGCGTCCTATGACGACCGCAGACCCCATACATGTCTCCCCTGCGCCCGCGACCACTTGGGTCGCCAGCACGATTCGCAGGGCATTGGCGAGCGATCTTTCGGGAATCGTCGGCGTCCACAGAAAGGCGTTCAGCGAATTCTTCCTCACCCGACTGGGATCCGAATTTCTGCGCCGGTACTATGCACTCGTGCTCGACTATGAAGCCGGCATCGTGCTGGTGAGCGAACACGGCGGCGGCATTAAGGGATTCGTGTGCGGATTCGTGGACCCCGCCGCGTTCTACCGCTTCATGTGGAACAACAAGCGCGCCTTCGCGCTGCCCGTTCTTTCGGCGCTAGTCCGGCGGCCGTATCTCGCTACCGGGGTGCTGTACGGCGTGCAGCGGATTCAAACGTCGGCCTCTCTAGACCCCGCGGGATCTTGCGAACTTTCCTCCATCGCCGTTGCCCCGGAAGCCGGCGCGGGAGGCCTGGGAGGCGCTCTGGTGCGGGCCTTTCTGGAGCAGGCCTGGTCTATGAACGCTCACTGCGTCTTCCTAACCACCGATGCGGAAGGCAACGGGCCTGCCAACGCGCTCTACCGGAAGGCCGGATTTCAACATGCCCAGCGTTTTCTGCAGCGCAAAGGACGCTGGATGAACGCGTATGTCATCCAGCGCGGCGCTTCCGGCGACGGCGGCGGGAGACGCGCTTGACAAGGCTCTTCAATGTCGTGTGCGCCGCATTCGGCCTGCTGTCTATGCTGCCTATGCTGGCCGTGCTCGCATTAGTGGTCCTGCTCGACGACGGCCAGCCCGTTCTCTTCAGCCAAATGAGAGTGGGAAAAAACGGCAGACCGTTTCGCATCTGGAAATTTCGGACCATGCGCGCCGGCAACCGGGGCGCGGCGATCACGGCCGCTGGGGACAGCCGCGTCACCCGGTCGGGCGCAGTGCTCCGGAAATTCAAGCTCGATGAGCTGCCTCAGCTTTTCAATGTGCTCAAAGGAGACATGAGCCTGGTGGGGCCGCGGCCGGAGACGGCGGAATATGTCGAGTCCCAGTCCCCGGTGTGGCGCTCCGTTCTCGAAGTCCGTCCCGGCATTACAGATCTGGCGACGTTGGTGTATCGAAACGAGGAATCGATCCTGGCCGCGTCCGGCGACCCTGACGCGTTCTATCGCCAAACCGTGCTTCCCGAAAAGCTCCGGTTGAACCTCGCGTATCTTCGCGCGCGGTCTTTCCGGCAAGACCTGAAGCTGATTCTTGCCACTATTCGCTACAGCTTCTTCCCGAATCGTCTCGATCCGGCCCGGATCGAGCGAACTTTCAGTCCTGGAAATCGAATATGAACGATAGCTTCATCCCATTTCATCGGCCTTCCATCGGCAACGAGGAAATCGACGAGGTTTCCGATACGTTGCGGTCCGGGTGGCTTACCACCGGACCTCGCACGGCGCGTTTCGAGCGCGAGTTCGCCGAATATATCGGCGCGCCCCGCGCCGTGGCTGTCAACTCCGCCACCGCGGCCTTACATCTGGCTCTTGCAGGTCTGGAGATCGGACCGGGCCATGAGGTGATCACTACTCCGATGACGTTTTGCGCCACCGTGCACGCTATCCTGCACACGGGAGCGACTCCGGTGCTCGCGGACATCCGGCCCGATGGCAACATCGACCCTGCAGAAATCGAAAAACGGATCACCCCGCGCACGCGCGCGATTGTACCGGTCCACATGGCGGGATTGCCCTGCCAGATGAATGCGATTTGGGAGATTGCCGGCGGGTGGCGCCTTCATGTGATTGAAGACGCCGCTCACGCAGTGGGGGCGCGTTATCGGGATCGTCCGATCGGCGCCGGGCCGACGGGATCTTCCCCCGCCAGCGACGCGGTCGCCTTCAGCTTCTATGCCACCAAGAATCTCACCACCGGAGAAGGCGGCATGCTCGCCACGCACCGCCCGGAACTGGCGGAAAACGTGCGCATGCTGTCGCTCCACGGCACGAATCACGCCGCATGGGATCGCTACGCCGAGCATGGTGACTGGTACTACGAAGTCCTGGCTCACGGATTCAAGTACAACCTGAGCGACATTCAGGCGGCGCTCGGGATTCACCAGCTTCGGAAATTGGAACAGTTCACGCAACAGCGCACGCTCTACGCCGGCCTCTACAACCGCATGCTGTCGGATCTGGACGCAGTGGAGCTGCCGCCGGTTCGTTCCGATTGCCGTCACGCATGGCACCTGTATATTCTTCGGCTCAATCTGAGCAGGCTCACGATCGACCGGGACCAGTTCATCCGCGAGTTGCGTAAAAGAGGCATCGGAACGAGCGTACACTTCATCCCGATTCCCTTGCATCCCTATTTTGCGAAGCTGCCCGTGGCGCGGAACCAATGCCCGCGCGCCTTGCAACTCTATCAAAGAATCGTATCCCTGCCGCTTTATCCAGCAATGTCCGAGGAGCAGATCGATTATGTGGCGCGGCGAGTCAGGGAGGTCGTGGAGTCCTCCCGGCGTCGTCGGTTCCTATCGCCGGGAGAGCCGGCCGCGGCGCTCCCGCTCAGCGCGTGATGGAAAGTCGTCAAAACATGTTTAGAAAGCACAATCGGCATCTCGATATCTGGTTGGAACGGGCTTGTCATGCGGCCGCAGTCGGGCTATCCGCGACAGGCGCGTTCCTGCTCCGTTTCGATTTTTCAATTCCCGGCGATCTGCGCGTCGTCATCAAGCAAGCGATTCTTCTCGCCATTTTTGCGAAGCTACCCGTTTTCGACTGGGCTGGTTTCTACCGCGGCTTGCGGAGGTTCGTCAGCATTCCCGACCTCTACCTGGTGTTTCTAGGCAACGTCGTCGGCTCGGTCCTGTTCGCAACTGTCTCCATGGTCTGGTTCGGGCCCGCGATCCCTCCGTCCGTGTTCTTCATCGACGCGATCCTTTGCTTTGTCGCGACCGCGTTGGTGCGATTCTCCGTTCGGATTCGCAATGAGGCATTCTCGTGGGAGCGCGCGGGAAGGGAGCGCACTGGAATCCTGGTCTACGGCGCCGGGGCCGCAGGCGCCGAGCTGGTTCGCGAGATCCATTCCAACCGTTGCACGCGCTATGAGGTCAAGGGATTCCTGGACGACGATCCCTCCAAGCAGCACGCGGTCATTATGGGCGTCCCGGTGCTCGGATCGGGCCGTCAGGCATTTTCGGTAGTGCAGTATCTGAACCGAAGGAAACCGGCCATCGGCGAGATCATCATCGCCATGCCCACGGCCACGGGGTCCCAGATGCGCGAGGCTCTGGCAAACTGCCGCGCCGCGCGCATCCCGTGCAAAACCATCCCCGGAATCGACGAGCTGCTCGGCGGCAAATTCCTGGTTACGCAAGTGCGAAATCTCTCGGTTCACGATCTACTGGGGCGCCAACCGGTGCAACTGGACGAGGCGTCTGTTCAAGCGAGCATCGCGGGCCGCACCGTTATGGTCACCGGCGCTGCGGGCTCGATCGGTTCCGAGCTCTGCCGCCAGCTGGCCCGCTTCGGCCCGGCATGCCTGGTCGCCTTCGATAATGCCGAAAGCCATCTGTTCAAAATCGAAAACGAATTGCGAAATAGATTCCCCGAGCTGCATCTGGTCGCCGCGCTCGGCGATATCCGCCACATGGATCGCGTGGCCGAGGTGCTGGGCAGACACGGAGTGGAATCGATTTTCCATGCCGCGGCCTATAAGCACGTGCCCATGATGGAGTCGCACGTTCTAGAGGCGGCTCGCAATAACATCATCGGCACCTGGAATTTGGTTCGCGCGGCCCGGCGCCACAATGCGCGGAGCCTGTTGATGATCTCTTCCGACAAGGCGGTAAATCCGATCTGCGTGATGGGGGCCACCAAGCGAGTTTGTGAACGGATCGTATCGGCCCGGCCGACCGGCGCGCAGACCAAGTGCGCTTCCGTCCGGTTCGGCAACGTTCTCGGGAGCAACGGCAGCGTGGTCCCGATTTTTCAGGAACAGATTGCCGCGGGCGGACCGATTAAAGTCACGCATCCGGAAGCCCGCCGCTTTTTCATGACCATCTCGGAAGCTGTTTCGCTGGTGGTGCAGGCTTCCGCCAAGAGCCAGGGATCGGAAATTTTCGTTTTGGATATGGGCGAGCCCATACGCATCCTGGACCTCGCCGAGAACATGATTCGGCTCGCCGGCTTGGCTCCGTACGAGGATATTGACATCCAATTCACCGGACTCCGTCCCGGGGAAAAGCTGATCGAAGAACTCAACCGAAAGAGCGAAACCATGTTGGCGAGCTCCCAGGAAAAGATGCAGATTATCCACGAGCGCCCGCTCGCCTGGGACGAGATCGCCGACTGGATTCGCGAGTTGGAATCGTTGCTTTCGGTGCGTGAGGAGGCGGAAGTCGTCGCGCACATTCGGAGACTGGCTCCCGAATACAATCCGTCGTCGAACAACGGGAAAACGCAAGCCGAGGCTCCGCGCTCGGCTGCCGAAGTGTGGGATTTAGCGTCATGACGCGAACAAAATTGCAAATTAGGAAACGTTCAGTGTCCAGGCATCGCCGCGATTTCCGCAATCGGTTCGAACGCGGGGTGGCGATGTTGTCTCTCGACACCGAACAGATCTGGGGATATCAAGATCCGTTGTTCGATCCTTTGGACGAGCATGCCTTCCAGAACCGGTATCCCGGGGCCGTCGAGGCGCACGATAAGTTGCTCGGCTGCCTCCAGGCCGCCGGAGTCGGCGCAACGTGGCTGGTGGTGGGCGGCATGGCGCTCGCGGAAAGCGCTGGGCCGGGAGATAGCCGGATGTCGGGTCTGCCCGCGCGGTGGACCGTCAAGATCCCCAGCGGAGGTGAGACGACCGCGCCGTTATGGTATCGCCGGTCGTTCATCGAACGGCTGCGCGGTGGACTCCCGCTGCAAGAAATCGGGCTTCACGGAGGCTTGACTCATCTCGCTTGGACTCACCGTGGGGCCAACAAAGACGTCATCAGATGGGAGCTGGCCGAAGGACTCAAGGCGTTAGAACAGGTTAATCTTCGGCCGCGCTCGTTCTCCTTCGCGCGCGATCGGGAAGCGCATCACGATCTGCTGGCGGATCACGGCATCCAGGTTTATCGCGGCCGCACTCCCGTGCTTGCGTATCGGTTGGGACGCACGTTGCCGGGAGCCGCCTTGCGGGCGCTCGACGAGCTGCGCCGCTCGACTCCTCCGCCCGTCTGGCCGGTCGAGCTTCTGCCCGGTCTTTGGAACATTCCCTCGTCGCTTTTTCTTTATCCGATCGGACCATCGCGGGCCAGAATGGTCGCGTTGAAGACTCGGGTCGAGCGCTTTGCCCGGGGACTCGAAGCAGCCGCGCGCCATCGCGGGATTTTTCACTTCAGTCTTCATCCCGAGAATTTGGCCGAATCTCCCGATGGTTTCACGCTGTTTGAGGATCTTTTGGAAAAGCTGGTTCGCGTCCGCGCCCGGGGTGACGTGGAGATTCTCACGATGGGACAGGCGGCGGCCCGGATGTCCGCCCAAGATCGTCCATTCCCGATACATCCGAGAGGAACCGAAACCTATGCTTCGCACAAATAACTTTCATACCCGCAACTATCTTAGGCTCATCGGCGTTGCCGAACTGCCGGCGCTTACCAGCCCTTTCGATCCAGGCTACGATCCCGTTACGCTCGAAAGTCACTTGGAGCAAAGCTCGCACCTAATAGCAATTCTCAAAGTGTCCATGGCGTGCTGGATGGTCGCGAAAGAAGAGGCGACGCGGCGCAAAGTGGCTGCCGCGATCAGATATCGCGTGCCCACGGTCACAGGCGGCGGACCTTTCGAAATCGCGGTGGCGCAAGACCAGTTGCCGGCCTATCTGGACCTCTGCGCGGATATCGGCTTTAACCGGATCGAATGCGGAGAAGGATTCACGGACATGCCGCTCGGCGCGAAAAAGGTCGTGAAGATGGCTGCCGAGCGGGGTCTCGACGTCCAATTCGAACTCGGCAAAAAACACACCGGCGCGTTCAGCTCCGATATCGTAGACGCGTTAATCGCGCAGGGACGCCGTTGGCTGGATGCCGGCGCGCGCGAGTTGGTGGTGGAAGCCCGCGAGAGCGCCAAGGGAGTTGGCCTGTTCGACGACGCCGGTAATTTCAATCCCGGCCTGGCCGACCGGTTCGCCAAAGCGTTCAGCCTGAAAATCGTAACGTTCGAAGCGCCAAACAAGCCGAGCCAGTTCGCCCTGCTGGACCATTTTGGACCCAACGTGCGGCTCTGCAACGTCCGGCTGGAAGAATTGCTGCGCGTCGAGATCTACCGCCGCGGTCTGCACTCCGACGCGTTCGGCAAGGAAAACCTGCGCCCGCGCGTCCTTCAAGAGGCAATGCTGAAGGCCTCTTGATCCGGGAGCGAATATGAAAACATCGGTCATCATCGATTATTTGCCGGAGAGCGTCTGGCGATATAAGGAAGGCTGGGCGGTAGTCGCCGTGGATGTCATCCGCGCTACAACGACGGCGGTGACAGCAGCGGCGACCGGCCGCCGCTGCTATCCGGCGCCGACAGTGGAGGCGGCTCTCAACCTAGCCCATAGATTCGAGAACCCCCTGCTCGCCGGCGAGACCTCCGGCGAGATCTCCGCCGGGTTTGAAATGGACAACAGCCCTTCTCAACTCGCCGGACGGACCGATATCCACCGCCCGCTCGTGCTGGTTTCCTCCTCGGGCACGCGCGTAATTCACGAAGCGGCCGGCTGCGAAGCGACATACCTTGGCTGCTTTCGGAGTCACTCCGTACTGCCCAACTATTTGTCTGGACGCCACGCCCGTGTCGCCGTAATCGGCGCCGGAAGCAAAGGGGAATTCCGCGAGGAAGATCAGATCTGCTGCGCCTGGATCGCCGCGGGATTGCTGAGCAAAGGCTATTCTCCCGAGAGCACCGAGACCGTGGAGATTGTCAATCGCTGGCGCAGCGCTTCCGCCAACGCATGTCTGTGCAGCAACAGCGTCGGTTTTCTGAAGCGGACGGGCAGGCACGGCGACCTCGAATTTATCCTCAATCATGTTGACGATCTCCGGGCTGTCTTCACCGTGGAGGACGGCGAAGTGAAGATGATTCCGGAGGAACAAGCGGCAGAGCCACGGCCACCCGCGAATCCCGGTTGGTCGTCGACAAGGAATTAGCAACGATGAACGCCGCGGCGCCCGTTGCGATTCTCCGTTCGGGCCATCATGGCGGCCTAGCCATCGCGCGAAGCCTGGGCCGAATGGGCGTTCCCGTTTATAGCGTGGATGGCGCCAGATGGGAGCCGGCCCTCAGCTCGCGCTATTGCCGCGGGCGCTTTCGGCTCGATATCGAACGAAACCCCGCCGAAGAATCCGTCCGGAAGCTCATTGAAATCGGAAGGCAACTGGGCAGTCCGATTCTGATTCCCGCCACGGATCGTGGCGCTATTTGGGTGGCCGAGCACGCGGGACCGCTCCAGCAGGGGTTCCGCCTCTCATGCCCTCGCGCCGCGCTCGTGCGTCAATTGTGCGACAAGGGCACGATGCAGCAGCTCGCCCGGCAATGCGGCGTGCCCACCGCCATTTCGGCAGTTCCGCGCTCCCTGCGGGACGTCGAACAGTTCCTCGCGACCGCGGTGTTCCCGGTTATGGTGAAAGCTACGGACGCTGTGCGTCTTCGCCAGCGCGTTGGCGGGACGAAATTCCTGGTCCACACGCGTTCCGAACTGCTTGAATTATATTCGCGGGCCGAGGATCGCGAGGAACCCAATCTTTTGCTTCAGGAATTCATTCCCGGCGAAGATTGGATGTTCGACGGCTATTTCGACGCCAACTCGCGATGCCTCTTCGGCGTCACGGGCAAAAAAATTCGCCGGTTCCCCGTGAACACCGGCGTCACCAGCCTGGGAATCTGTCTGCACAACGACGCCGTGGAGAAAACCACTCTGGATTTTATGCGTGCGATCGGATATCGCGGAATCCTCGATATCGGCTACCGGCGGGACAGCCGCACCGGACAATACAAAGTATTAGACGTCAACCCGCGCATCGGGTGCACCTTCCGGCTCTTCGCGGCAACGAACGGGATGGATGTGGCGCGAGCGCTCTACCTGGATATGACCGGACAACCCGTGCCTTCCGCGCGGGCGGCCGAGGGGCGGAAATGGCTGGTGGAGGACTTCGATTTGCTCTCGGCTCTGCGCTCGTGGCGGGAAGGCGCGCTCGGGCTCAAAGAATGGGCGAAATCGCTGCGGGGCGTTCAAGAGGTGGCGTGCTTTTCGTTGGACGATCCGCTGCCCTTTTTCCTAATGGGGGCCGCGGATTGCTCGGAGTTCTACCGCTGGCTTCGCGTTCGGCTTGGAATACGGAGGGCGGCATTCTCGAAATCGCCGAAGGCCGACTGGACAGCCTGACTCGGGAACACTCCGGTCTCGAAAAGCCGGAGTGTTCCCGCCGGGGTTAATTGATTCCAGAACCGCCTGTTGAGACGGTATGAGTGGAGAGATAGTCGATGGTTTCGCCCAGCTTTTTGCGAGCGGTTTCGATCGCTGCGGGATCGCGGGTCCAGTTGGTCCAGTCGGGACCCACCGATCGCGCGATTTGCAACGCGAGATCCCCTTGGCCGAGGTTCTTAAGGATCTGAATGTAATCGTAATCCTCGACACCGTCGCGCAGCCACTTGAGCCGCATGGAGGCGACTACGCCTTCCACGCCAACCTGCTTGCCCGGGTACACCAGAATCCCTTCGCCCGGATAAGCGGAACTGAAGCTGTAGACGTTATTCCATGGATCGGACGTCCAGTTGTCGACGCGCCAGTACAACAAACCGGTGAGGTTGAGGCTTTGGTTGATGAACCCCGGCTGGATGCGGAAGTTGACCGGATCGAAGTCGATCTCCCATTTGGGGGAGTAGGCGTCCTGCACCAACGTGTTGTAGGACCACACCGCATCGCCCTTTTTCAGAACATGATCCACCTCGGCTTTGGAGCCGTTGTACATCACCGGCAGCAGCACCCAAATGTCCACAGCCGAGCGGCCGCTGCCCGAACCGTCGCTATACAGAGCCGGCTTCGGGGATATGGAAACCAGATTCTGAATGCCGGCTTCGTGCATGTTACGGGCCCATTGTTGAATGGCCGGATACAGATTGGTGCAATGCCCGATCTCGTCGGCGCTGTAGTCGTACAGCGTCAGGCCGCGCTGCTGCGCTGCCGCCATGGCTTTGAATTGACTCACGGATGGCGCGGCCGGCATCGAGCAATGGCCGATATCGGCGCCGCTGAACGGACCGGTTTGCGTGGCGCTCAATCCGTAGTTCTTTATCAGCTCCGCCTGGTGGGCTGGATTGGTGGACAGCGGCGAAATTTTGTTCCGCAACAGTTCTTCCTGGGAAGGCAGATCACCCGATTTGAAGAACAGGAAGGAGCTCTTCAAAGCTGGGCTGTCCGGAAGAGTGAAATTCCAGACCTTCAGCGCGATCTCTCCGGTAAAGTCGCCCTGCTTGGTGGTCACCGTATAAGTGCCGGAGTAGGCGCCGGCTTTGGCGGCTCTCGGCACAAGCAGGTCGATCCAAACGGGCTGATTTATGCCGGCTTTCAAATCGAAGGGGACGGCCGTCAGTTGCGCGCCCGAAAGAGGCTTGCCGGTGGCAGGGTCGGCGAAGGGAATCAGCGCGTCCGCATACCAGCCGGGGGGCAGGGGCTGATTGCTTCCGTGCCAATTAGGGCTGGAGCCTTTCACCTGCACATACTTTTCGCGATAGAGCGTGAAGCTGGAGTGCGGGATTACTTGCCCGTCGGGCCCCGTCAAATCCGAGACCTTCACGTTGACGTTCGTCAGGCCGGAGGCGGCGCCGTTCACGACGATCTGAAACGATTCATATTCGCCTCGCGCCGCCGAAAGATTCACTTGAGTGGCGTTGCCGGCCGGGTCGTTCATTCCAACCCGGTGCAGACTTGGCGCGATCCACACGGTGGGGTGCGTGTCGGCCAGAGCCAGCGCGCCGAGGGATAAAACGGCCGCTGGAAATACACTGATGCTAACTGATTTGACTCTCACTTTTCACCTCTCGAAATTTGCGGCGGATATTTGTTACGGGGCCGGATGGAAACCGCTGACGTAGCTCTTCAAGCCCATCTGGGTCCAGCTCATCCCGAAAGACTTAGCTTCTTTCAGGGCTTGTTTGGACGGCCAGCCATGCTGCGAGATGCGATAGCACGCAATCACCGCTCCGGTGCGATCCGAGCCGCGTTTGCAATGCACGAAAACAGGCTCGTCGGCATTGAGCAGCGCCAGAACTTTGGCGATCTGTTCATTGCTCGGCGCGACGACGCCCTTCATGGGCACATTAACGTAGTTCATGCCGGCCGCCTCCACGGCGCGGGCTTCTTCAACGGTCGAGTGCTCGTCGGCGCGGCGCAGATCGATGACGGTCTTGACGCCCAATTGTGCGAGCCCAGGCCAGGCTTCCGCGCCGGGCTGGCCTCCGCGGAAAACGTGTTCGTCCACTTGGTGGAAGTTGGGGATGCCAGCGACCTCAAGGCTGGCGGGAATCGCGGGAAGAGTAAACGAAAGGGCTAATGCGAGAACGCCGAGCCCTCTTTGTGGCTGTAAGATGCTGATGCTCCTCGAGAAATATTTTGCGACTAAATACAACAGACGGGCTGGCCTTTTCCCAGGTTGCGGTTGGTGTAACCCCTGGAGATGAATCCGGCGCAAGTCCGCATGGAGGCGACCATGAATCCGCTCGCGACACTTGGCTTGGGAATGGGATCGGCGTGGCTTTCGGGATTTAATCTCTATGCCACGGTGCTAACTCTGGGGCTACTGCAACGCTTTCATCTTGTGCAATTGCCGGGCGATCTGGCGTTCATTAGCGAGGGTTGGGTGCTCGGCGCGGCGGGAGCACTCTATCTTGTCGAATTTTTAGCCGACAAGATCCCGATCGTCGATACGGTATGGGACGCGATCCATACCTTCATTCGGGTGCCCGCCGGGGCTGTGCTGGCCGCTTCCGCATTCGCCCATTTCGACCCAGCCGTCCGCGTTCTGGCTTTGCTCGCGGGCGGCACGCTCGCGCTGACATCGCATGGAGCCAAAGCGAGCGTCCGCCTGGCGGCCAACGCGAGCCCGGAGCCGCTTTCCAATGCATTTCTCAGCACGCTAGAGGACTTTTTCACGGTCGGGCTCGCGGCGCTGGCCGCGTTTCACCCAGTCGCAATGCTGGTGGTGGTAGCCGTTTTTGTCCTGCTCCTGCTCTGGCTCGGCCCAAAGGTGGTCCGAGCGATTCGCCGCCAACTGGCGCAGATGGGAGCGGTTTTCCGGCGTCGTCAATCGCCGGCCTGATCCTTCAGTCTAGTAGCTGCTGAAAAGTCGGCCCCAGTCGGTTTCGAGAGCCCGTTTTACCCGGCCGCGCCCCACGGCGTTGTACCAGTAAACGTCGTGATAGAGAATCGAGGCCGCATAGGACCAGGGAGCGATGACCGTGCGCAGCAACAGCCGCTCCAGCGGTTTCAGCGGACCCCAGTAGATCGCCTTTTGACCTCGGCTCGCACACGTCTCGCCGACGTGAAAATGAAAATTCGCGTTTCGAATATCTTCGCCAACCACCTCGATTCCTCTCATGTCTCCGCAACCCAAGCCCTGCTGGTGCGCGAGACGGATGAATCCGATTGAAAGAGGATCGAAGCCCATCATGCTTGCGGCCACTGCGTCAATCGCGACCATATCGGCGCTGGCAAGAATGTAATTCTTAACGTGTGGCGTCATGCACCTCGGTCCTGGACCGTCGCCGGCAAACGTCCCGTCCATCACCGCGAAAAGACCGGGATGAATCTCCTTTTGAATTGCAAGTAGATCTACCAGGGTTTCGTGGATCACGCCATGGGTCCAGTGGCGCTTCTCGAACAGCAATCCCCCAAAAGCATTTTTCATCGCCCCGGTCATTTTTGTGAAGACGTGGGTCTTCATGGTCGGCAAATGGATCACGTTCGACCCCACGAGCCGCTTGGGGATGCGAATGCCTTCGGGATAAATATCATCCAGCACGCGCATTTTCGTTTTTGGAGCGTATTGAATCCATTCCTCTTTTTTTTCGTATAAATGAATGTTTCGCAGGCCGTGTTTGCCCACTAAAACCTGTTTCTGCTTGTTGGCCACCTCCCCACGCCGGGCGCTAACGACAACCGTGCGGTTATGGCAGCCGTATAGCTTCTCTTTGCAATAGCCGTCCTCGAGAAGCGTGGAGATCGCGCCATCGAGTTGCCACGGTGTCGTGGAACAAGCTGGATAAAAATAATGCCAACTGATATTGATCTTGAGCGCGGTCTCGTTTTCCGGCGGCAAAAATTGGCGGTAATCGGCCAATCGCATCAGGCGCTTGTAATCGTCGATGACCGTCGTCGGAGTGGTTTTTAATACAGCGACACGAGATTGCGCAATCGGCATTCGAGACTCGGAGAGATTTAACCCGCCCTCCGAGATGATGCGGATTTACTTCCCGGCGACGTATTAATGCAGCGCGCGGAGCTCGTTCAGTAGAAACGCAAGATCGCGATCGTCGCCTTTCGCCGCAGCCCAGCCGGGCGGGGAATCGGATACGATCTCTAGTTCAAATAGATTCCGAGCCATTTCTCGCAGCGGAGCGTTCACTTCAAACTCACCGACAATCGGGGCGCGTGCAACCGTCGCGTCGTCTACAACGATCCGCACGGATGCCGGCGGCGCCCAGTCGGGGCGGAATCCCCGGAGCACGAGCCGCGACACTGGCTGGACGGGTCTGATCCGGAAGCGAACTCGCGAAGCCACCCAGCCTTCACTGTCGTAAAGACCCTCGGCGGCGCCTTCTTGAAGGACGTAGCCAGTGAGCGGAACGCGCCTTTGGGCCCGCAGCTTCGACAAATATGCCCCCGTCGCCGCGATTTCCCGGTTCTTTGTCAGTTCCATATTTTGATATAGCTCGATCCAGCGGTCGCGGCGGATCAAGAGTCCTCGCAGCTCCGCGATGTCTTCGGCGCTGAGGGTATGGCCGGCCCGGATACGCTCGGGGAGCGGACGTTGCACGTAAAAGGTCGCGTGCAGCGGCGCCACCTCTTCCAGCGGCCGGGTTTTCGTGTAGAGATAGATCGAAATCGATTTTCTCGAAAGATGACGGTGCTCCTGTGGCAGGTTGATGCGGGGAAAGCCATGCCAGGAATACTCGTTGGTCTCGAACATCACGCAGCGATTAAAGAGTGGATCGTATTCGCGGATTCTATTCTCCTCGGGCCGGCGCGGATTGGAATGAATCTCCAGAGCGCCGCCCCATTCGCGCCGCCAACTTTTGTTGAGATAAACGATTAGATTCAGACGGCGGTGAAGTTGCTGGGCCTCGTCGTAATTGAAATCGACATGTGCGTCCAGCTCCTGCCCGTGGAGGTTTTCGTGCGTCCCTCCGCCGAACATGTTCGGATCGAGAATCAGCTCCGGAATGCCCGAAAGCCGGCTCACCAGTTCGAGAAACGGCTCCCCGGAAATAGCGTCGTACAGCCGCTGATAGACGGGGCTGATGGAACGAATATCGGTGTTGACCGCTTTCCCTCCCGTCGCTCCACCCTCGTTTCGGGCGAGGTTTGGATCGAAGCTGGGGAATTCGGCAAGAAGCAGTTCGGCGAAAGCAGCCTCGAAAAAACTGTCGATGGCGACATGTTTGAACGGCTGAGCTTCCAAGAATTCGGTTCGGAAGCGCTCCGCTTGCTCCCAGACGGACGACGAAACTTCGCCAGACATGGAGCCATTATCGTAGGACGCCCTTTAGCTTGTCCAGATATCGGCGGTGACAAGCGTGCTAACGTGACGTGATGAAGCTCTTCGCCGGATTGGTCGCGCTGTCCGCCGCTATCGCCGCTCCTCCGGCCGCCACGCTGGAGCAGCGCTTCTCCGAACTTCGCGAGCGTCCGCCAGCGCTCTACCAATTCCTGCTCGCCATGCCCAAAGGCGGCGATCTGCACACGCATCTGACCGGTGCAATCTACGCCGAAACCTATATACGGATCGCCTCGGAAGACGGCTTGTGCGTGGATCTGCGCTCCTATGCGATCATCGCTCGTCCACCCGCTGCGAGCGGCAAGCCGCCCTGCGGCGATCATGCCGCGGACGCCAGCCTTCTGCGAACGGATAACGACTTGGCGAACGCGGTTGTCAATAGCCTTTCCATGCGCGGTTTCGTGCCGGGTCGCGAGACGGCGCACGATCATTTTTTCGCCACTTTCGCCAAATTCGGCCCCAGCCGGTCCGCGCACGAAGGCGAACTTCTCGCGGAAGTGATTCAACGCGCCGCCGATCAGAACGAGTCCTATTTAGAGCTGATGGTGCTGAACGGGACGGCAGCCAATGCGCTCGGCAGCAAAGTGGGGTTCGACGGGGACTTCGACCGGACCAGGCAGATGCTGGATGCGGCGGGGCTGCCCGACGTCGTCCGCAACATGCGGACGCGTGTCGAGCAATTGGAGCAAAGCCGTGTCGCCGCTTTAGGGTGCGGGTCGCATCCGGATTCCGAGGCGTGCCGAGTGAAAATTGGATACCTCTACCAGATTCTTCGCGAGTCGCCCAAGGAGCAGGCGTTCGCGCAAACGCTGGCGGGATTCATGTTAGCGTCCGAAGATCCGCGCGTGGTGGGCGTCAATATCGTGCAGCCGGAGGACGGGCTGGTCTCGATGCGCGACTATCGCCTGCAAATGCAGATGATCGGCTACGCGAAATCGCTGTATCCGAAAGTTCACGTTTCCTTGCATGCGGGCGAAATCGCGCCGGGGCTTGTGCCGCCGGAAGGGCTGCGGTTCCATATAAGGGAGGCGGTGGAAAGAGCCCAAGCCGAGCGCATTGGCCACGGAGCCGACTTCGCGTACGAAACCGACGCCGCCGGTCTTGCGGCCGAGATGAAAAAGCGCCGCGTGCTGGTGGAGATCAACCTCACCAGCAACGACCTCATTCTCGGCCTTCGCGGCAAAGATCATCCGTTCCCCTTCTATCGCAAGAGCGGCGTTCCCGTGGCGCTTTCCACCGACGACGAGGGAGTTTCGCGCACCAACCTGACTCAGGAATATTTGCGCGCCACGCTGGATTACAGGCTGACGTACGCGGATTTGAAGGAAATGGCTCGCAACAGTCTGGAATATTCGTTTGCGCCCGGCGCAAGCTACTGGCGTGGCGGCGGGTATGAAGTTCGAACCGCGTCGTGCGCAAGCGGAATAAAAACGTCCACCTGCCAGGTGTTTCTCAAAGTCAACCAGAAGGCGCGCCTTCAGGCGGACCTCGAGGAGCGATTCGCGAAATTCGAAGCGAAGCAATAGGCGCTATTTCAGCTTCGAAGCCACGGCGACTCCGGCCGCGGCCACTTGGCCGTCCTGAGGACTGGTGCCCCCGCTGACGCCGATCCCTCCGATCAGTTCGTTGCCGATCATAATCGGGAGGCCGCCTTCAATGGGAGTGGCGCCGGGGAGTTTCATGATCACCTGACGTCCGCCGGCGACGTTGTCCTCAAGCGATTTTGTGGGGCGCTTGAAACGCACGGCCGTGACGCCCTTTTCCTGCGCTACTTCCACGCTACCGATCTGCGTTCCATCCATGCGCTCCAGATAGATGAGATGGCCGCCGTCGTCCAACACGGCGATGACCATATTCCAATTGTTTTTCTTCGCCTCCGCCTCGGCCGCCGCGGCAATCTGTTTGGCCGCTTCGAGAGTGAGCGCTTTTTTGGTTGCAAGTTGTGCTTCTGCCATAAACGTGGTGAAAACCGCCAGGAACAGCAGCTTCTTCATGGTGATAGTTCATCATACATCCAGCCGACTACGGGGCGGCAATGATGAGCGGCGATTGCCTCCTTCCGGCTCACCTTCGTATATGCATTTCAGCAGATGACGGCGGCAAATAGGCGAATAAAGAGTCAATGCGTTTTAAAATTTATAGAAAATATATGTAACCGTTGCGGCCAAAATTACATCGAAATTACGCTGCGTTGCGTAGGGGATGGTGTGCGCACGAATCGAGTTGTGCCAAGGATCGCCAACTGAGGGATTTTGAAGCGTTTCCTTGTTTTGCTTACTGCGGTTAATTCAAATCGGAAGCAGAGGGCGAGCGGCATGAAGATCTGCGTGTTGGGTGGCGACGGCTATTGCGGCTGGGCCACCGCGCTGTACCTGTCTGGAAGAGGACATGAAGTAGCGATTGTCGATAGTTTCCTGCGGCGGCAATGGGATTTCGAGCTAGGCGCACAGACGCTAACGCCCATCCAACCCTTGACCGAGCGCCTGCGCGTGTGGCAGGAACTAACGGGGAAATCTATCGATCTATTTGTCGGGGACATTACCGATTACAGTTTTGTCTCGCAGGTTTTCGAGGATTTTGCGCCGGAAGCCGCGATTCATTTCGCGGAGCAGCGCTCGGCTCCATACTCGATGATCGACCGCAAGCACGCCGTGTTCACGCAAATGAACAATGTCTCCGGCACATTGAACGTTCTGTTCGCCATTCGCGAAATTCAGCCCGATTGTCATTTGATTAAGCTCGGCACCATGGGCGAATATGGCACGCCCAATATAGATATCGAGGAAGGGTACATCCGGATCGAACACAACGGCCGATCGGACGTGCTTCCCTTTCCTAAGCAACCGGGCTCCTTCTATCACTTGTCGAAGGTTCACGACAGCCACAACATTATGTTCGCCTGCAAGATTTGGGGGCTGCGCGCTACGGATCTGAATCAAGGCGTGGTATACGGAGCCGTCACGGATGAGACCTCGCTCGACGACGCTCTGGTCAATCGCTTCGATTACGACGACGTTTTCGGCACAGTTCTGAACCGTTTCTGCGTCCAGGCCGCCACGGGGCACCCTCTCACCGTTTATGGTAAGGGCGGACAAACTCGGGGTTTTCTGGATATCCGAGATACCGTCCGGTGCATCGAACTGGCGTGCCTGAATCCGGCTGAACGGGGGGAATGCCGCGTGTTCAATCAGTTCACCGAACAATTTTCGGTGCTTGATCTGGCGCAGATGGTGCAATTGGCGGGGCGGCAGATGGGCCTGGAGGTGGAAATCGATCATATCGCCAGCCCGCGCGTGGAAGAAGAAGAACATTACTACAACGCGAAGCACTCCAAACTGATCGATCTGGGCTTGCGACCGCATTATCTTAGCGATTCGCTGCTCGATTCGCTCATGAACATCGCGGTGAAGCACCAGGATCGCGTCGATATCTCTCTATTCCTGCCGCAGGTGAATTGGAGAAACGCGAAGAACCAGCGCTGCAGGCCTCTGACTCCGCGTGCGGTCGCCGCCTCGGAGACCCGTTCTTGAGCCGCGCGGCGCCGGCGTTCCGTCGGGGCGGGCGCTGATATGTGCGGAATAGCCGGATTCACTCACTGCAAACGAGCCGCTCCGCCGGGTCGGATTCAGGACGCGGTGGGATCGCTGATTCATCGCGGACCGGACCAACAGGGCGTTTTTGAATCGCGCATAGCGTCTCTGGGCGCCACGCGTCTGAAAATCCTCGATTTGCAGGGCGGCGATCAGCCGATCACGGACGCGAGCGCCGGCGCGACGATCGTGTTCAACGGTGAGATCTACAATCATTCGGAACTACGAAGGGAATTGGAGCGCCGCGGCCGCCGTTTTCATTCCCGCAGCGATACGGAGACGGTTCTTCAGGCATTTCTGGAGTGGGATACCGGCTGCTTCGAGCGCATGCGGGGCATGTTTGCCGTCGCGATCTGGATCGAGCCGGAGAGGCGTCTGGTTCTGGCGCGCGATCGCATGGGCATCAAGCCGCTGTATTTCGCGCAGCGCGGCGGCGATGTCTATTTTGGGTCGGAGATGAAGGCCCTCTTCGTCCATCCGGAAATTGGGCGCTCGGTGAGCCTGGCTGGACTCGATTGTTATCTTTCGCTGAACTATGTCCCAGGGCCGTGGACGCTGGTCGACGGCATTCGCAAATTGCCGGCTGGGCACCGGCTCGAATGGCGGGAAGGGGCAATCCAAACGGAGTGCTATTGGCGGCTTCCTCTCCGGCAAGAACGACGCCAAGACCGCCGCGCCGCGTTGGCGGAACTGGATTCTCTGCTGCGGCAAGCGGTTTCCGAGCACCTCCTCTCGGATGTGCCGCTCGGCATCTGGCTGAGCGGGGGAATCGATTCCTCGACGCTTCTGCACTACGCGGCTGAGGCCAGTCCGAAGATCAAGACGTTTTCCATTTCGTTTCACGGGCGCAGCTTCGACGAGAGCCGCTACATTCATGAGGTTGCGCGCCGCTACGGCTCCGAACACCACGAGCTGGACATGGCCGACGAAGAGGATCTTCCGTCGGCCATCGAAGCGTTCGCCTATTATTCCGACGAGCCGAACGCCGATGCGGGCGCAGTTCCGGTGTGGCTGCTTTCAAAAATGACCAAGCGCTATGCAACGGTCGCGTTAAGCGGCGAAGGCGCCGATGAATTGTTCGGCGGCTATTTGACCCATCGCGCCAGCTTGCTCGCGCGCCACGTTCGCCGATTGCCGGCAGGCGTCACCAAGCTCGCTCAAGCGGCGATGTGCCGCTGGCCCGTTTCGGACGAAAAGATCGGCTTCGATTACATGGCGAAACGGTTCCTCGACGGCTGCCGCATGACACCCGAGCGCGCGCACGTCCATTGGAACGGAACATTTTCGGACCAGGAAAAGGAGTGGCTGGTTCGGGCGGTGCCTCCCGGGCAGCTTGCCTCCAAGTTGCGCGATCTGTCCGCCGCCGGCGACAACCTCGACGCCTATCTCTGGTTCGATCAGAAATACTTTCTTCCCGACGATATTCTCACGAAGGTTGATCGGGTCAGCATGGCGCACGCGCTGGAAGTGCGGCCTCCTTTTCTGGATCACCGCATTGTGGAATTTGCGAACTCGCTGCCCCCGGAGCTGCGCATTCGAGGCTTTCGTCAAAAAATCGTTTTGAAGGAATTGATGCGAGGCAAGCTTCCGCACGCTGTTTTGTCGCGGAAGAAGACCGGGTTCGATATTCCGGCGCACGAATGGTTTCGGGGCCGGCTACGTCCGCTGCTGCTGGACACTTTGGCGGAGGCGGCTTCGTACTCGGAGCTGTTCCGGTTCGACCGAATCCACGCGATCGCGCGGGCGCATTTCGAGCGTCGCGCAAATTATGGATATCACCTCTGGGGATTTCTCACGCTGTTCCTTTGGATGAAAAAATGGAAAATTCAAACGAGCCGGCCAGCGCAGCCGGCGCTGCATTCGGAAAAGGTTTTCAGCTCCACCTGATCGTTTTGCTGTTCGCCGCCGCGGTGTATGCAGGCTGCATGATTTCGCCGCCGTCGTTGATGGACGATGTCGACGCGGTGCAGGCGCAAATCTCGCGAAACATGCTGACTTCGGGCGATTGGGTGACGGCGCGCCTCGACGGCATCCCTTACCTGGAGAAGGCGCCGCTCATCTATTGGTTGATGGCGGGCTCGTTCCGCATATTCGGGCCGTACGACTGGGCTGCGAGAATTCCTATTGTGCTTTCCGCGCTTGCCCTTGCGTGGCTCACCACGGCTCTCGGCATGTGGGCTTTTGGAAAACGGGCGGGATTTTATGCCGGCTTGTGTATTTCCACGTGCATCGGATTGTTTCTGTTCACGCGGATTTTGATCCCCGACGTGATGCTGACGGCGGTTATGACTCTTTCGATGTGGGCTTTTCTACGCGTCATCGATGAGCATGAACCGCGTTTCCGGCTATGGGCGTTTCTGCTGGCTGCAAGCCTCGGCATAAGTCTTCTGCTGAAGAGTTTGATCGGAGTTGTGTTTCCCGTTGCCGCGGCCATGATCTATCTCGCGATCACGCGCCAACTATTTGCGGGAAAGATCTGGATACGCCTGCGTCCGCTCGGCGGGGCGCTCGTGATTCTCGCGATCGCCGCGCCATGGCATGTTCTGGCCACGCTCCGGAATCCGCCGTATTTCGATCTGTCCTTTCACAGTGCTCCCGGCGAATACCACGGCTTCCTGTGGTTCTTCTTCATGAACGAGCAGGTGCTGCGGTTTCTGAACCTGAGATATCCGCGCGATTACAATACAGTGCCGCGCGTCTATTTCTGGCTGCTGCACCTAGTGTGGCTGTTTCCGTGGAGCGTCTATTTCCCGGCCATCGCAAAACTTTCCTTCCGGCCGGTGGATCGCGCCGGCCGTGCGCGCCTGCTGGCCCTCTGCTGGACCGGCTTCATTCTGGTTTTCTTCACATTTTCCACGACCCAGGAATATTATTCGATGCCGTGCTATCCGGCTCTTGCACTATTGACGGGATCGGCTATGGCTGCTGGAGGCGATTGGATACGCCGCGGGACGCGCGTGTTGAGCGCGGTCTTGCTGTGCGCCGCGGTCGTGGCCGCGGCTCTTTGGTTTTTCGTAAGGAATGTAGCTGCACCGGGCGACATCTCCGCCGCGCTCAGCCTCAACCCCGGCGCTTACACGCTTTCGCTGGGGCATCTTCAGGATCTAACCCTCAAATCGTTCGCCTATCTTCGAATTCCGCTATTGGGGGCGGCAATCGCGTTTTTCATAGGCGGCCTAGGCACAATGAAAGCGAACGGCCAGAAAGCGTTTCTTGCCGCGGCGCTAATGGCGGTTCTCTTTTTCCAGGCGGCGAGAATGGCGCTGGAGGTCTTCGATCCGTACATGTCGTCGCGGCCCTTGGCGAAGGCGCTGCTGCGCTCGCCGCCGGGAAAACTGATCGTGGACCATCACTACTACACGTTTTCTTCTATCTTTTTTTATACGAACCGGAACGCCCTGCTGTTGAACGGCCGCATCAACAACCTGGTGTATGGCTCGTACGCTCCCGGCGCGCCGGATGTCTTTATCGACGACACTCAGTGGAAAAAGCTTTGGAGCGGTCCGGAGCGTTATTACCTGGTGGCGAGCGCCTCCGCCTTGCCGCGCCTTGAAAAACTTGTGGGAAAGGCGGCGATCGCAATCGTCGCGGAGAGCGGCGGCAAACTGGTGCTCACGAATTCGCCGGTTCCCGTTAGTTGGCCTCGGACATGACCACCACGCATCTATTTCTGGCCATTGCGGCAATCCCGTTTGTATATTATCTGATCGCCATCTACAGCTCCTGGCAATATTTCAAACAGCCCGCGCAAATCCTCGACCCATCTTTCACGCCACCGGTAAGCAATCTGAAGCCGATCCGCGGGCTCGATCCGGAAGCGTACGAAAACTTGGCCAGCTTTTGCCGGCAGGATTACCCCTGCTATGAAATCGTATTTTGTGTCGATTCGGACGACGAAGGGGTCGCCGCCGTCATCGACCGATTGAAGGCGGATTTTCCAGATCGCCGGATTCGCGTACTGCATGGTTCGGGCCGCGCCGCGGCGAACGACAAGGTGGCAAAGCTCGCGCGCCTGGTGAGCGAGGCCGAGCATGAAGTGGTTGTGGTCAGCGATAGCGATGTGCGTGTGCCGCCAGACTACCTGCGCCGGGTGACGGCGCCGCTTCGCGATCCCAGAGTCGGCGCCGTGACGTGCTTCTATGCGCCGACCCAGATCGCCACACTCGCCGACCATCTTCAGGCCGCGGGCATGACATCCGACTTTTATCCCAGCGTTCTGGTTGCATGGCTGTTGGACGGCGTCAAGTTCGCCCTCGGCACCACGATTGCAACAACCCGCACGCGTCTCGACGGATTCGGGAGCTATACGTCCATCGAAAATCGGCCGGCCGACGATCTGCTGGTCGGGCGCCTGATCGCGGAGCAGGGCTACGATGTCGTTCTCCTGCCCTACATTATCCAAACCGTTCCGGACTACCATTCCGTGCGCGCGCTCATCCATAAACGTATGCGATGGATTGTAGTGATGCGCCATATGCGTCCGTCGGGCCACCTGGGATTGCTGTTGACGCAGGGGCTGCCATGGTCGATCGCGGCCATGGTGGCGCATCCCTCGGCCGCAACCGCCATCGCTTATTTCGGCCTCTATTATTGGCTACGGATGACGATGACGTGGATTGTCGCGGTCCATGGGTTGAGGCAGAATGGGTTTTGGGCGCTTGCGCCGCTTATTCCCGTGTGGGACGCCGTCGCGTTCCTGATCTGGCTCGCCAGCTTCATGCGCAAGAGCATTCGGTGGCGCGGCGCGGATTATTACATCCGCGAGGGGAAACTTGTCCCCGTGGCGCAGGTTGCGGCCAAAGATTAATCACCCTCCGACAAGTACGACGCCACAGAGCACAATCAGCGCTCCTGCCGCTCTGCGGATGCCGATGTGCTCGCGAAGCACGAGCTTGGCCAGCAGCGTTTCCAGGACGAAGCTCGCGGCCGAGGCCGGCACCGCGAAACTGAGCGCCTCCACTTGGACCAATGCCATGAATGAGAAAAATGAGACGGCCATGCACATGATCGCCAGGATCAGAAAACGCCGCCGCGCAATGGTCCGCAGCAGGCGCATCAATCCGCGAAGCTTGAGCGATTGTTCGCCCGCATTCTTCATCTCGTAGCTTTGCATCACATCGCTCAAAGCCGTGGCGACGACCATCACCGTAACCAGAATCCATTTCATTTCGTTTTGCCGCCCGCCTTCGAGTGAATCGTGGAGCCGGCCACAGCCGCGCCCACGCAGATGAGAGCGGTCCCGAGCCAGCGTTGTCGGGAGACGGATTCGTGTAAAAATGTTTTCCCAAGGAACGCCGCAACGACGTAACCGACAGCCGTGACGGGAAGGACGTAGCTTAAATCCGCAATACTCAACAAGGCCATTCTCACCAGCAGAGCCAAAACCAGGGCGAAAACGCCGGCTGCGACAAATGGATCGAACATTGCCCGGACATAAGAGAGCGGATTCGCCGACATGGATTCCGGAAAGTGTTTCATGCCCCAGGCGAGCGACAGGTTTCCGACAGCTTTGCAGGCGATAAAGAGGAGGAGAACGGCGCTAACTTTAAGAACCGCCCCGGTCTTGGGTTCAGATACGGTCATGCCGGAAAGAACCGAGGGGCAACGATTCGACTCTGTCCCACCAACATGTTCTATTTATATCAGCAGAACACCCTGGGAATCCTGGAGATTAATAAGCCGACGGCGCGCCATCCTCATCTCCTCGTAATGGTATCGGAGTTTGGGGAATATGCCTTTAAGCAAGAGAGCGACTGCAGAATTTATAGGAGCGTTTTGGTTGGTTTTTGGAGGCTGCGGCAGCGCCGTTCTCGCTTCCGCGTTCCCAAATTTCGGCATAGGTTTTCTGGGAGTGGCTCTCGCGTTCGGGCTTACGCTTCTGACTATGGCTTACGCGATCGGCCACATCTCCGGGTGCCACCTGAATCCCGCGGTGTCGGTGGGATTGGTGGTGGGAAGGCGCTTCCCGGCCTCGGACCTGCCGTCTTACGTTGTCGCTCAGGTAGCGGGCGCGGTAACCGCTGGCGGCCTGCTCTACCTGATTGCGAGCGGGAAGCCAGGATTCGAGATGGGCGCGTTTGCGTCGAACGGCTACGGCGAGCATTCTCCCGGAGGATACTCGCTACTGGCATGTCTGGTTGCTGAAATCGTTTTGACTTTCATGTTCCTTATGATCATCCTCGGCGCGACGGATCGGCGCGCGCCGCGAGGCTTCGCGCCCATCGCGATCGGCCTCGGATTAGGCCTAGCGAACTTGATCGGTATTCCGGTGACGAACTGCTCCGTGAATCCGGCGCGCAGCACCGGTCCGGCGGTATTCGTAGGGGGTTGGGCGACTCAGCAGCTTTGGCTCTTCTGGGTCGCGCCGATTATCGGGGCCGTGATCGCGGGACTGCTCTACCCTGTGATCGCCAGCGAAAGGGAGCTCGTCACGACGGAGGCCGGGCGGGATTTCGAGCCGCTCCCGCATCCGCGTTAATTTGCGATCGGCAGGAGCGTTCGCAAAGTGTGACAAGATCGCGAAGAAAGTTCAGCTCGTAAATCCTTGGGAACGTCATTGGGAAAGCAGCTTGACGCGGGATCCTTTTCAGCGCAGAATAGATAGCACTTCCCGCAGGTGCGTGGAGGAATCTGCAGCAAAAAGGAGTCGATCGTGGCGGCTAAGTCTTCCAAGTCCAAGGCGACAAAGAGCGGCAGTGTGGTCATGACCGAGAGCGCTATCGTTGTCAGCCTCTCCGCGGCAGAGCAGCGTAAAGCGGCGGCGTGTCTGAAAAAAAACGGCAGAATTACGTTTTCCATGAAGGAACACAGCGTCACGAAACTTCCGGGTATTTTGGAGAACGGGAAACAGATCGATTAGATTCTCCTTAGATCGTCTCGCTCCAGCTGCTTTAAGAGATCGGCTGATACCGCATGCCGGTACCCTTTCCACAACGGCGCACGCCTCAGGTGGGTCTTGCGTATAGCAAATATATTCCCGATCTGATTTGCGCCAAGCCGGACGCAATCGACTACGTTGAAATACCGTTTGAACTCCTGGCGCACGACGCCTCGGTAGCCGCCACAGGCGATCAGATTCCAGTTGTGCTGCATTGCGCGAGCCTCTCGATCGCCGGGACGGTTTCTTGCTCGGAGGAGAGCATTCGCCGGATTCAATCGTGGGCGGATCGCACGGCCACGCCGTGGTTGGGGGAACACCTGGCCTTCATTACAGCGGAAAGGGGCGCGGCGGGAGAGTACGCCGAGCCATATGCTCCCGGCGAGCCATATAACATCGGTTACACCGTCAGCCCTCCGATGAACCAGGAATCTCTCGACCGGGTGGCGGCGAATTTTTCGCGATACGCCCGGCAGTTTCCCATGCCGATACTTCTCGAAAACGGTCCGTTGTATTTCCGCCTTCCGTCCAGCACCATGACTCAGGCCGATTTCATCCGGGCCATCTGCGACCGGACCGAAGTGGGATTGCTGCTGGATCTCGCGCACTTCTACATTAGTTCTCAAGCCATGGGTTTCGACGCGGAACGGGAGTTGGACAAACTCCCGCTGGACCGCGTCGTGGAGGTTCATCTTTCCGGGGTGGATGAACAGCCAGGCGGGTCGTGGGACAATCACGCGATGCGCGCGCCGGAAGGCGTCCGCCGCCTGTTCGAACAAACGCTGGAGCGCGTCATGCCGCGCGCGGTGACGCTTGAATATAACTGGTCGTCTGTGTTCCCGCGGGCGGTGGTTCTGGAGGAACTTGCCCGGACCAGGGAATCCATAGCGGCGGCTTTCCGGCAATGATGGAAAGGGCGGCTGAAACGTTTGTGGCGCGCTGCTTGATGGAGCCGTCCTACCTGGAGTCTCTGAGGGCGGCGCCGGAAAATCCGCTCGACCCGCGCAGTCTGGAGCGCCTCCGGCTTTTTGGCGGTTTCATCACCAAGATTCAACATAACGATCTGTGGGAGCAATTTCCGGCAACACGGCGATTGCTGCACGACTGCGGCCTGGAGTTGCCTTTCTTCGCGGACTACCGCGCGGAGATTCTTTCCGTCGGGCGGCCCAAGCTTCCTCCGCGGGAGAAGGCGCGCGATTTCGCCGAATTTCTGGCGAAGTGGCTCGTGTCACGTTCAAAGCAGAGCCATGCGCGGCTGTTGGATGTGCTGCGGCATGAACGACAACTTTTTGAACTCTCTTTCGAAGTGGGCAGGAACTCTGACACTCCGCTGGTAACGCAGTACGGGTCACTGGATTGGAAAAGCTTCCTGCGGCTGATTCCTGTATTTCCCTACCCGTTTCGGATGGCTGCCTTCGATCGCGACCCTACGGTTCTCGCGGTGGCGCCCACGGAAAGCCGCACGCGCCGCGCCGGCCCCGTTGTGTTGGGCTATTCGAAAATGCCCGATGGAAGCCGCCGCGTCCTGACACTGGATCGAATCGGCGCGGCAATCCTAGCCGCGGTGAACGGGCGCAGGCAAGTTCGAGCGGCTATAGCCAGGGCGCGTGCGTGCGGACTGGGAGCGGCTCTGCCCCGGCAGTTCCGCGATTTTTTTGAGCAAGCGGCCCAGGCGGAAATTATCGGATTCTGGGCGCCGGAGCAAGGCCAATGAGGGTCGCATTTGTAGATAATCTTCTCTTCGAAGATGCGGAGGGAATTCACCGCTATGTACTCCAGCCTCATCTGGGTCTGATCTCGCTGATCTCGGTCCTGGAAGGCGGCGGCCATGAAGGATTGCTGGTGGATCCCAAGGTGGAGGTGAGCCGCGGGCGGCTCAAACTCGATGAGGATCTCTACCGACTTCTGGCGCGGCAAATACTCCAGCAGCGCCCGGACGCGGTGGGATTTACGTCGCTCGGATGCAATTTTATCTGCACCGTGAAGGTCGCTGCCTATCTCCGCCGATGGGAGCCCGACCTTCCGATTCTACTCGGCGGCCCCCATGCGACAGTCCTGGCCGCGGAGATCCTGAACCGCTTTCCTCAATTCGACGCGATTGTACGCGGCGAGGCGGAGCGAAAGATTCTCCCTCTGCTCGAATGCCTTCCAAAACGCGAGTTTCTGCGCGCCCCGGGCATCAGTTTTCGTCTTCGGGGAACCGTTTGGAATACGCCGGGCGACGAGGTCATCGAGGATCTGGACGCGTTGCCGGTCCCCGCCTACAGCCGCTATCCGATACGGGACCTCGGACTTCGCTCTCTGCGGGTGGACGCCGGACGCGGATGCCCCTTCCAATGCACCTTCTGCTCAACAGCCAGTTTCTTCGGCCGGAAATACCGTTTGAAGTCCGCCGCGAGGCTCGTGGCGGAAATGGATTTTCTGAATCGGGCATATGGGATCTCCGACTTCTCCCTTACCCACGATCTGTTCACTGTGAATCGGCACAAGGTTGCGGAGTTTTGCCATGCGGTAGCCGGGCGCGGTTATACGTGGAAGTGCTCCGCGCGCATGGATTGCGTTTCGCAGGAACTGCTCGAGCTTATGGGAGCGGCCGGCTGCCGTTCCATTTATTACGGTATCGAGGCCGGATCGGAGCGCATGCAGAAGATTTCCAAAAAGCATCTCGATCTGCGATTGTTCGCCCCGACTCTCGATTTCACAGCGCGGGCGGGAATGTCGGCGACCGTATCGTTCATCACCGGCTATCCGGAAGAACAGCACGCGGATCAACGCGCCACTCTGGATTTGATCGGCGCCTCGATTCGCCGGGAAACCCCGCTCCTGAACGTTCAGCTCCACCTGCTTACGCCCGAACCCGGAACCGAGTTGCTAGCCGAATATCGCGACCGGATCGCGTACGATGGGCATATTTCGGATTTCAATTTCCCCGTGCTGGAGCCGGACGACTCGGCGGTGATTGAGCGAAGTCCGTCTGTCTTCATCAACCATCACTATTTCCCTCCGGTCCTTTCGCGCACGCGGCATATTTTCATCACGACGATGTACCAGGTGCTTTACGCACTCGGTTTCCCGCTCCTGCGGCACTTAATGGATGTCTACGGCGGGTCTTTTGGCGCGCTCCTCGATCGAATGAACGAATGGCGTGAAAACGCTGGCCGTCCGTCCGTCGCCGATGCAACATGGCTCCTGCAGTATTTCGAAGCGGTGCATGGCCCGGAACACTATCTCACCGGATTGGTGACTTATATGCTCCAGGCGTCCGAATTGCGGCGATTGGCTTCCCTGGAGACGGGAAAAACGCGCCGCGCGAGCGCATGGACGTCTGATGCGTGCGGCCGTCTGAGTTCACGGGTGGCCGTGATTCGAAACGTTCCCGACTGTCCTCGTATGTTGGAGCAATTGGCGACCGGGCATGCAGACCCGCGCTCCTTCTCGCGGCGCAGGAAGCGGCTCGATTTTCTGCTCCATCTCCGGCGCCCGGAGGAAGAGGAAATTCACAACAGCGTGATCACACCGGCCTGTGCAGCCCTGCTCGAATTTTCCCGCGTTTCCCGCAGTCTGAGCGATTATCGCGTGAGATTTTCGCAGGAGACCGGATATCCCGCTCCTCCGCTGTCGTTCCTCGAGTCGCTGGTCGAGGATGGCATTTTAGAAATCGCCGAAGCGGCGGAGGAAGTCGTATCCTCGCCGCCCGAAGAAGCTACCGCAGCTCCCCTCGTTCATGGCGCGTTTGCCGCAGAAGCGTGAGACGGCTGTCGCTTTGGGAATCGATTGCGGGAGCTTATGCGAGCGAAATCCTTCTGGCTCTGTGCCGGTCTCCCCTAGCCAGAGAGCTGCTGGCGCCGTGCACGGCGGATTGGCTGGCGAGGCGCCATCGTTTGAATCCGCAGGGTCTCGCCCAGCTTCTGGACTACCTGGTCCGTTCCACTGATCTGCTGGTAAAAAAAGGCGGGCGCTATCAACTCCAAGCGACGCCCGCGTTGCTCGCGACGATTTCATTTCAGCTCGAGAAATTTCGCGGGGCGTATGGTCCGGCGGTCATGGCATGTATGGATTCTTTGCGGGACGAGAGGCTTGCTCGCGGCCGAGTGGACCGCGCGGCGCTCGCGTCGGCCTTCGCCGCCGTGGCGAATTCGGTCAACCAAGAGGCTTTGCAGGCGATTGACGCGGCCCGCGTCGAATGTTTGTTGGACCTCGGCTGCGGAGCCGCCTCTCTGTTGCGAGAATTAGCGCTGCGGGAGGACCGATTCACCGGCATCGGCATCGACGCAAGCGCCCATATGTGCCGGGTGGCGCGTAAGCTTCTGCGAGAAGCAGGCATCGAGAAGCGCATAGCGATTGTGCATGGGGACGCTCCGGCCGCGCTTTCCAGAATCGGCATGCGGAAAAGAGAGCGAGTGGAAGCTCTATACGGCGCGAGTTTTTTGAATGAATTTTTCGCCCGCGGAGAATCCGGAGCGATCCGCGCATTGCAGCGGCTCCGCCGGCTGTTTCCCGGCCGCCGGGCTTGGTTCGTCGATTACTACGGCGGGCGTTCTTCTCCGGTGAACATGCTCCAAGATGTGGCGCAGGTGGTCTCTGGGCAAGGAGTGCCGCCCAAGACCCGAGCGGCCTGGAGCCGGATTTACCGCGCTGCCGGATGCTCGGTCGTGTCGCTGAGGGACTACCGATCGGGACCAACCGAATGGTTTCTTCACCAAGTGACGCTCGGGGAGTAGAGTGCTACGGGCGGCGCCATGCAGTGACATCCGGCAGCGCCTATAGTAATATTTCTCGGAGCCGCTCAAATCGATCGAGAAATACTATCGGCGCGGTTGACGCGCCCATCCAGGAGAAAACATGCGAAAAGTCGCGCGAAGACTGACTCTGGGAGGGCTGGGCGCGCTGTTCCTGCTGTCCGCGCAGCAGCCCACTTGCAACCACTGCTCGGCCACTTATCTCCCAGCCGACGAAATTCAAGCGTACCTGAAACGCGCTCAGGACAACGGCCTGGTCGATCAGCAGGCTCGGGCCGTGGACCTCGGCAAAGTGAATATCGGCATCGGCGTCGTGTACCGGGGAAAGCTTTCGGCGCCCGCGCCCGATTCAGTCGCCGAGCACGACTTGGTGAGCGAGGTCTATCACATTCTCGACGGATCGGCGACGATGGTGACCGGTCCCGATATCGTGGACGAAAAACGCCGTCCGGCCGATCTGCAAACTGTCCGCGAGTTTAACGGCCCCGGCAACGGCGGGTCGTCCATACGGAATCCCGTGACCTACGAACTAAAGGCGGGCGACGTTCTGGTCATTCCCGCGGGCACGGGACACTGGTTCACCAAGATCGACGATCATATCCGCTACGTGATGGTGCGTATCGATCCCGACAAGGTGCTTCCGCTAAAAGATGCGGCGGCTTCAAAGGCATATCTTGCGAGCCCGGCGAATCAGGGGAAGGGCAAGAACAAAGGCGGTAAGAAGTAACTCACCTACTTGCCGGCTGCGGGGGAACCAGGGATATCGTTCGAAGCGACACGCCGCTTGAACTTCCATTTTCCGTTTTCGCGAACCAGCGTATCGTCATAGCGTCCGCCCTGCGCGATCACAGGTTTTCGATCCGGGCCGGGAGTCACATAGGCCCACCGGGACCACGCTGTGGCCGTGCCGCCACGCACCTGGATGTCGAAGTTCGACAAGATGTGGTACGTATGTCCTGCGTTGGGTCCTGAAATATTTTTCTCCATAAACGCCTGGATGGCGGCCGGCCCTCGCGCCGTTCCGAATCCGCCCGACCATTCGCCATCCTTCGCGAATAGCCGGGAATAACCCGCGAAATCGCGCGCATCGAGCAGGCGGCCATAATCGATCAAGAGATTCCGGATCTCCTCTTTATCTTCGAGGACTTGGACGCGCGCCGCGAGTGAAGTTTGCGCCGCGCAAGGAAAAACGGAGCCCAGCGCTGCGCACAAACAAGCGAGGCCGGCTGCACGTCGTCCATTGGATCGCGAGATATTCATATTTCCTCCCGAGATCAACAGAATATCTAAAACGACGCACGGTATACTGTCGGGGGCCGATTGCCTTTTGGAGTGAGGTGTTGCGATGAACCGTTCTGTTCGGCTTGCTTTGCTGTCTGTGGGCGCTATGGGTGCGCTTTCGGCGCAAGCTCCTAACCCGCTCAGCGCGGAAGTGAAGTGGTCCTACAAAAGCATCGAGACTAATCTCCTGAGGCTGGCGGAGAAGATGCCCGCGGACTACTACGGCTTCCGGCCGACGCCGGATGTGGAAACGTTCGGCCGCCGGATCGCTCACATCGCCGATGCCAATATGAACGTTTGCGCCGGCCTCAACGGGGAACGCAGGCCACTCATGGCCGCATCCAAGGTTTCCAAGGAAGACCTGACGGCGGCGCTCAAGCAAGCGTTCGCCTACTGCGATGCCGTATTCGACTCGCTGACGGATGCGAAAGCCATGGAGACCGTTAACTCGCGGCTGGGAGGACCTTTTCCTCCCACGCCCACCCGTTCTCGCCTCGCGACGCTCTACAATCTGGTGCGGCACTCCAATGAGATGTACGGCTATATGGCGGTTTATCTCCGGCTGAAGGGAATCGTCCCCCCGACAAGCGCGCCCGAGTAGGGAAATCCTCTGGACGTCCGCGGGAGGCGCTTATCCAGCGATTCTAATCGACTGGGCAATATCGCCCGAACGTTCCGGCACGAATTTGACTGTCGCCGTCTTGTTAGTGTCAGTGGATAGATCCTTCAGGTGGATTGGCCGATCGCCCGATCTGAGCCGCGTCGCTTTGGTCACGACTATGTCATAAGTGGTTCCCTGGGAGTCTTTAAGAACAACAACAGTCGATTCCGGGGCGACCATCATGATAGAGCCGGTGAGCGTTTCGGCTTGCCCTAATACGCCGTGGGACGAGGCGGGCTTCGTTTGGACTTTAGGCGCTGGTTTATCGGCGGCTTGCATGGCCGGCAGGGCAAGCAGCACCGCCGCGATAGCGCAAAGTGTCTTCGCTTTCAAATTCACCTCCACACTCGGTTGGATGTGGCTCGAACGCAAGCGCTACTCGCTTTGAAACTGTATTTCAGCCGTCGACGGCGCCGTTCCGAATTGCGCTTCAGACGCGGCTCTCTTCCACCATCTTCTTCAACACCGCGCCCAGCTTCATGAACTCGTCGTAGCTCGGAGGTTTCTGGAAATATCCGGCGCCTAGCGCGGCCACGCGACTCCGGTCGATGGGCGAATCAGATGAAGTGATCACAAGCACGGGAACGTTTTTATATTTCTCGCTCCCGCGAATTCGGTTAAGCACCTCAAAGCCATCTCTCTTCGGTAGATTTAGATCCAACAAAAGAAAGTCCAGGGAAGGAGCATTGGCATCGTTCTCCGCTCTCGCGATGAACTCGATGGCTAGCTCGCCATTGGATACAACGTGCACAACCAAGGGAAGTTTCTCCATGCGCACTGCTTCCCGGACCAGCAGGGCGTCGGGTAAATTGTCCTCAGCCAGCAGAAGGTTGAACTGTTGCCGAACGGACGGGCTGGGCGTGCTGGGGAGCGGTAAAGAAGAAGGTGGCTCCCTTGCCGAC
This sequence comes from Bryobacteraceae bacterium, assembly GCA_036557165.1. Lineage (GTDB taxonomy): Bacteria > Acidobacteriota > Terriglobia > Bryobacterales > Bryobacteraceae > Palsa-187. Next base: position 101,630 of record DATBIA010000026.1, on the reverse strand, counting down.
TTCGGACTCGACCCAGATTCGTCCGCCATAACGCTCAACCAAGCGCTGGCAAATGGCCAAGCCGATGCCGGTGCCGGCATAGCTTTCGTCGTGATGAAGCCGCTTGAATATTCCAAAGATTTTCTCCTTGTACCGAGGGTCAATGCCAATGCCGTTATCTTGAACCGAAAAACGCCAGACCGCGCCCTGGCGGCAGGCGGAAACATGAATTCGAGGAGCGTCTTGGCCCCTATACTTCAGGGCGTTGCCTATAAGATTTTGGAAAATCAGTTGGAGGTGCGCCTCGCCCATATACACCTCCGGAAGCGAATCGTAAGTCACCGTCGCATGGCTTTCCCGAATAGCCTCGGCCAAGCTTGCAAGCGAGTCTATCAAAGCGGCCGAGGAATCCACCGAGGTCTCGCTCAATTCCGCCATGCTCGCGCGGGTATAGACGAGCAGATCGTTGACCAGCGCCGCCAAACGGCGGCCTCCTTCTCTCAGAAATCCCAAAAACTGGCGGCCATCGTCGTCCAGCAGGCTCTGGTAGCGTTTGGCCACCACTTCGCTGTATACCGCCACGTTGCGGATCGGCTCCTGGAGGTCGTGACTGGCGGAGTAGGCGAACTGTTGCAGATCTTCGTTGGCCCGCCGCAGTTGCCGCTCCTTCTCTTTCTGCTCGTGAATGTCCGTGTTCGATCCGATCCACATGGTGATGTTTCCATTGACGTCACGCATAGCTTGGCCCCGGCTGAGGTGCCAGCGATAACTTCCGTTTGCGCGGCGAAAGCGGTGCTCAAACTGGAAAGGCTCGCCGGTTTCGAGCGCGCGCCGCCATGCCCGAAGGTTGTCCGGGAGGTCGTCGGGATGGATGAATTGGGTCCAGCCCCAATCTTTGATTTGATCGAAAGTGAGGCCGGTAAACTCCATCCACTGGGCATTGAAATAGTCCACTTCACCATTGGGTTTGGCCGTAAAGATTTTCTGCGGCATAGACTCGGCCATGAAGCGAAAGCGTTGCCGCTCGTTCTCTGCGTCCCGCAACGCCGCCTCACGGTCGATGAGCGCCTTCTTCAGATCGGCGTCGCGCGACTGAATACCCGCCAGCATGTCGTTGAACCTGTCCACGAGAACGCCCATCTCGTCCCCGGAGAGTTTTTGCACGCGAATGCTGTAATCGCCGGTCTCCGCTACCGACGTTGTTGCGCCGACCAGGCGGGAAATCGGCGTGACGATGATGGAGCGCAGCTTTGAAGCGAGTATAAAAGCGACAAAGCTCGCAATCAGCAGAACGGCGAACACTGTGACCCCGTACAGCCGTATTCGCTCGCCGATTTCGCCGAGGTCGTAACTCAGCGTCAACGTTCCGACGCGGTCGCCCCGGAGCAAAATCGGCTGAGAAACGTCCACTCCATCGACAGCGAATTGAATGCTCTCGTCCCGATTGGGTTGGGGACAAGCGGGGGCGCCGGGCCGCGAGTATTTTGCGAGCACCGTCGCGTCCACTCGATAGATGCAAGCGCTGGAGACGTGCGTGCGCGCTTCCAGCGTATCCAAGGCCCGATGAGCCTCGTCTTGGTCGTCAAACGCCAAAGCCCCTGTGCTGTTCCCACCCACGATGCGCGTCAGCGCCGAAAGATCGCGTCGCAAATATGCGCGAAACAGTATTGAATCGGCGACAACCACGCCCAGCCCTGTCAGAATCAGGGCCGCCGCGGTGGTGATCGCAATTACAATCGCCAGCTTTTGCTCAATTGGCTTGTCGCGGAGGCTCGTCATAGGCGCCGGCTCATTTTTCAACTGTCCTTGCCACAGTCAAGAGCTGAGAGCTGAGCTTGAGATCCGCGTTTTGCGCCGCGGTGCGGTTGATGTCGAACCGAACGCGGCGATTTTCGATCACGAACGCGACTATGCCGCCTTCCCGGAGAAAACTCTCCCCTTCTCCCACAGTAAGCACGCCGGGACCGAGGCTGCGCAGTGTTTTGGGGACATCCTTTCTCGATCCGGCTATAAAGACCACCTGGCACCCCTGTGAAGCGGGGGGGTGATCCAGTTTCCGGACAATTAGGGCGCGGCTGCCGGCCTGCTCCCCTTGCACGATCTCGTCTAGCGTTTGGCCGAACGGGTTCGTTCCCAGAATGCAGATTGCAACGGGGGCGTTCGGACCTGGGAAGGCGCTCGGTGGCCACTCCACAAACTTGGTGAAGTTCAAAAGGAACGCCGCTTTCACGGCGTACTCGAGCGAAGTTTGCGCCAGGCCGCGCTGCGTACAGCTCAGCCAGCCCGCGGCGGCGCAAACGAGCACGGCTAGACCGGAAATGCGGCGGACGAGCCGGCTATTTCGCTCCGCGGGCATATCTCACTTCGTTCGCCAGGCCAGACCTACGTAAGCGCTCCGTCTAATCGCCACCGGCCCGCCGGGGTCGGAGATGTACTCTACGTGGAATGGCTGAAGCAGATTTTGGCCAACCGCCGAGATTTCGAAATGCGAGCCAAAACGCCAGGCGATGCGCGCATCGCCGGTGGAATAGGCGGGAACGCCTTGCGCCGGAAGCGCGCTGACGTAACGATAGATGAGATCGGCTTGGAGCCTTTTTGATATATCGAAAGAGGAGTCGACTCCCGCCTCGTGCCGCGGGCTCGCTCCGACTATACCGGGGATACTTCCGATATCGAACGTCCCAGGCGCCTTGTGGAGATTCATGTTGAGAAACGAATAGGACGCTCGCAGCCGCCAAAAGGCCGTCGGCCGCCATTCCGGAGCGATTTCTACGCCTTTGGTTGTGCCGAATAGATCGTTGCGGAATTGAGCTGAAATCAGAACGTAGGTGGGAGGTGGCGAGGCCTCGGGGAACGGCAGCGTGGTTTGGATGGACAGCGGTCCTGCAAGGTCTTCGCTAAAGAGATCGTGGTAGCGGTTGTAAAACGCCGTGAAATCGACGTAGAGATTTTGAGCGATCAGCGTCCGGTACCCGGCCTCGTAGCCGTTGAGCTGTTCGGGCGCGAAATTCGGATTCGCGTTGAATCGGGCGAATTCCGGCAGTCCTCCGGATGTACCGATAAAACTGGAGAGGTAAAAATCCTCCTCACCGTCGGAGGGAGTGCGCACCGCGTGCGTAAACGAAGCCCATAAGCTGTGCTTTTCTGTAGGCGTCCAGAGCAGGCGCACGCTCGGCTGAAATTCGAAGCCCGTATAGTTCGTCCGGAGAAGCTTGCTGCCGAGCGTTAACGACACCTTACCGTCTACCAGGCCAATCTCGTCTTGCAGGAAGCCGGAAAACAGGTAGTCGGCTCGATGAGCCGGACTGAACACCAGGCCCGAACCGGCCTCGATGAACCCACCCTCGCTGGATCGTGCTCCGAAGCCATAGGATATCTGCTGGCGCGCAGGCGCACTGGTCCGCGCAAGAAAGTCCACGTCGAAGGTATCGCGATTCTCGCCCAGATTCGGTTCGTACCGATTCGTGCGGTCGTAGTACGCCTGGAGCTGAAAATCTTTGCCGTCGCCGAGCCGTCGCGTCCAACGCGCGAGGACGTTGCCGCCCGAAAGGCTGGCGTCGCCATCGAGCGTCCGCTGCGTCGGCGGAGTATACGTGGCGAGGTCCACCCGCTCGCCGTCTTCCTGCTTGTAGAGGTCGCCTTGAACGGTGAATGCGTCACGGGCGTCGCGGGTCCAGTCCATACGGAATCCGCTTTGCACGCCGCGCCAATCGTCGAAGTTGTCGCCGTTGGGATACTCCTCGGGGCCGCGCGTGAAGCCCTTCCCATAGACGCGGTAGCTGAGTCCTTTGCCGTTGTTGCCGCCGTAACGGTAGTTAAAAAAACCCTGTTCGACGTTGCCGCCTCCCGCGGATGCGAATGTCCCCTGCGTATCCTTCGCGTCTTTGGTGATGATGTTGATGACGCCGTCGACGGCGTTGGGCCCCCAGATGACGCCACCCGGTCCGCGAATCACCTCGATTCGCTCGATGTCCTCGAGCAAGGTGTCTTGAACCTCCCAGTAAGTGCCGGCGAAAAGGGTGGTATAGACGGTCCGGCCATCGATCAGGACCAGCACCGACCGCGATAGCCGCGTCCCGAACCCGCGAACCCCCACCGACCATTTGCTGCCGTCGATCCGTGCGACCTCGACGCCGGGCGCCAGCCGCAACGCCTCCGGGATCGTCGTGACGCCCGAGCGGCGAATGTCTTCCCCCGTGATCACGTATATCGCGACGGGGGACTTGAAGGCGGGCGTAGGCTCTTTCGAGGGCGAGGTCACCTCGATCTGCGAAAGCTGCTCCAGGCTCAGATCCTTGAGCAAAGCGGGCGGCGTTTCCGTAGAAGAGGTCTGCTGAGCGCCGCCGGCGCTCAGGACCGGAAAAAGCAGCGGCAAAAGGAGCAACGCCCATTTCTTCAGCGGGGACTGGCGGGATCTCAGCATTCCGGAACGTGTTTGATCGCGATTGCCGAGACTTTGTTACGTTTTATCAACAGGCTCCAGGGACAAGCTTAAGGTTTTCAGCAACCCGGTCCGGAAGCCGTCGTGTCTCACACTCGCTTTGCCGCGTGATAGTCGCGGCGGATGCGCTCGATGTCCGCGGTGGGCTTCGGGTAGTTCATCTTCATCTCTTCGAGGCATTCAACGACGATACGCGCAACCGCCAGATTTCGGAACCACTTGTGGTCGGCGGGGATGACGAACCAGGGCGCGTCCTTCGTGGAGCAGCGCGACAGCGCGTCCTCATAAGCGGTCATATATCTATTCCAGAATCTCCGCTCTCTGTAATCCGCCTCGCTGATTTTCCACTGTTTGCTTGGGTCGTCCAGCCGGTCTTTGAAGCGCGCCAGTTGCTCCTTTTTGGAAACGTGCAAATAGAACTTGAGGATGTGGCTGCCGCGCTCGACCAGACCTCGCTCAAAGGCATTGATCTCGTCGTAGCGGCGAGACCAAACGCGCTCTGGAGCCAATTTATGGACGCGGACGATCAATACATCTTCGTAATGAGAACGATTGAAGACGACCACTTCTCCCACGGCCGGAGCGACCCGGTGCACGCGCCATAGAAAATCGTGCGCCGCCTCTTCCTCCGAAGGCGTACCAAAGGCGGCGACTCGGCAACCTTGCGGGTTCATGGCGCCGAGGACATGACCGATCGTCCCATCCTTGCCCCCGGTGTCCATCGCCTGGAGGCAGATCAACAGAGACCGGCGACCCTCCACGTGGAGCAAGTCCTGAAGCTCACGTAATCGGTTCCGGTAATGCTCGGTCTCTTCGGCTGCCTCCGCGCGGTTCTTGTAGCGGTCTTTGAAGCCGGAATCGATATCTTTAAGCTTCAGCCGGTCGCCAGGAGCGACGCGGAACCGCTCCAGGTAGGTCACCGTGCTGCCCCCGGCATCTGTCCAGCCAGTGTATCAGCGCGAGGCTCGCGCGGCGCCGCGTGGAGGACGGGGCTCAATTGTGAGCGAATCGATAGTTCGGGCGCTCACAAATGGTCGTCAAAGTCTCGATGATCTCGCTGGAAAGGCCCTCGCGCTTGGCGCGCGGCACCACGTCATCGATAGAGAGAATCCCCTTCAACTCTCCGCTCTTGTCCACCACCGGTAAGCGGTGAGCCTGCTTGAGGGCCATCGTTCGCAGCGCGTTGCGAATGTCGTCCTCGGGAGAGCACCGGGAAACATCTTTATTCATGACCTCTCCTAACGACAGTTCGGCGGGTCTGCGATTTTGCGTGCCGAGGGCGATGAATAGATCGCGATCGGTCACCATTCCCACGACTCGCTTGCCGTCCTCGACCACGGGAAGACAGCCGCAATTGTTGGTCCACATGATTTCCGCCGCGGTGGCCGCGTTGGTTCCCGCGTCGCAATAGGAAACGGCTTCTCTCATCACGTCTTGCACTCGCATGGATGTGCCTCCTTCTAAAACGATCCGATTGTCTAGATTGCCTACCGTGGGGTGATGCGCGAGCCTCGGGCTCTGTTTCGCGGTGGCCTCGCGAAAAACGGTTACGCCTGAAGGACCTCGTCGGGCGTGGACTCGGTCAGGAGCCTTTCCAACTCCTCGCGCTCCAGGGTCTCCTTGGTGAGAAGCGTGGTCGCGATCAGGTTCAAATCGCCGCGGCGGCGCGCCAGAATCGACCGCACTCGTTCGTACTGCCGGTCGATGATTTGACGCACTTCCACGTCGATCTGCTCCGCGGTGCGTTCACTATAGTTCTTCTCCTCGGATACGAACGGCGTCCTAAGGAAGCGCGATTCACGGGCGATTCCATAGGTCACGTTGCCCAGTTGTCCGCTCATCCCAAATCGGGTGACCATTTGGCGCGCCATTTCCGAGGCACGCGAAAGATCGTCGCTCGCGCCCGTGGACACGACTCCGGCGAACACGATGTCCTCCGCACCGCGTCCACCCAGCAGCACCGCGATCCGGTCTTCAAGCTCCGGCTCCGTCTGTAGATAGCGGTCCTTGCCGGGAAGCTGGAGCGTGTGCCCCAGCGCGCCGATCGAGCGCGGAATGATGGAAACCCTGCGAACCGGGTCCGCATTGGGAACCGAGAGTGCCACCAGCGTGTGACCGACCTCGTGATAGGCGACTCTTTCTTTTTCGTCGCGGCCGATCAGGCGTCCCTTCTTTTCGAAGCCTAGCGTCACGCGGTCCACCGCTTGATCGAAGTCGCGCCGCTCGATCTGATCGGCGCCCCGCCGCGCGGCGTTCAGCGCGGCCTCGTTAACGATATTGGCTAGATCCGCGCCCACCATCCCCGGCGTCTCCGCCGCGACGCCCTGCAGATCCACTTCCGGGGCGACTTTGAGTTTGCGTGCGTGAACGCGGAGAATCGCCTCGCGCTCCCTCATGTCGGGACGATCGAGCACTACCTGGCGATCGAACCGCCCGGGCCGCAGCAGCGCTAGATCGAGCACCTCCGGCGTGTTGGTGGCGGCCATGATGATCACCGCTTTGGAGGAATCGAATCCGTCCATCTCCACCAGCAGTTGATTGAGCGTCTGCTCGCGCTCTTCGTTGGAGAGGAACGCATGCCCGTTGGAGCGGCTTTTGCCGATGGCGTCCAACTCATCGATGAAGATGATGCAGGGCGAGCGCTTCTTCGCCTCTTCAAACAAATCGCGCACGCGGGAGGCGCCCACGCCCACGAACATCTCCACGAATTCCGAGCCGGAAATCGAAAAGAACGGGACGCCCGCCTCTCCCGCCACCGCGCGCGCCAGCAGCGTCTTTCCCGTGCCGGGCGGCCCCACCAGCAGAACGCCCTTGGGAATCCGGCCCCCCAGCTTCTGATACTTTTGCGGAGTCTTTAGAAAGTCGATGATTTCGTGGAGTTCGCTTTTGGCCTCCTCCACTCCGGCCACATCGTCGAATCTAGTCTCCAAACGCTCGGATTCGTCGTGAATTTTAGCTCGATTCCGGCCGAAGCTAAGCGGTCCTCCTCCGCCCTTCTGCTGCATTCTCCACATGGCCAATCCGTAGATGAGGAAGAGCAGCAACAAAGGCCCCCACGAGATCAACAATCCGGTCCACCAGGAGGGCGACTCGATGGTTCCCGAGAACTTCACGTGCTGCGCTTCCAGTGCCTGGACCAGCGGCCCGGCGTCGAGCCCTGGGATGCGCGTGGAGGAGATCTGGGAATTAGCCGGGTTCTTTTTATCCTTATCCTTAATCTGCTCCTGCTTGAGCGTGCCGATGAGCTGGCGATCTGAAATCCGCACTTCCTCGAGATGACCGGCCGTGACCTCGGACATGAAGTCGCTATAGGACACCTCCCGCGGCTGCGGCCCGGAAAAAGAGGAACGCAGGAGCCAGATCGCAATCACGATCCAGATCAAATAACCCAGCGTGAATTTCCATTGCCGATTTCGGAGCTTGGTCTCCATGTTTCGTCTCACCCTCGTGGCGATTAAATGCGGGCGAGCCTCGCCTCTAATATTTACTGCACGGCACCAGCCACACCGCGCTCTCGATTGAAAGCAGAAGAGATTCGGCACCGCCCTGCCGCTGGAACAGGGAGAATCGATGTAAAATGGTCCCCGGCAAAGGAGATTTGCATTATGCGTTCCATCAATCGGCGTTCTTTTCTGGGAAGCGCCGCCTTATCGGCTACCGGAGCCGCGGCTGCGCTGGTGAAAGCTACCGCCGCGGATATCAAGGGCGCATCCGCGGGCCCGGTGGTGGAAACCACAGCCGGTAAAATTCGCGGCGCCGTGCTGAATAAGGTGCATGCCTTCAAGGGCGTTTCCTACGGCGAGCCGACTGACGTTTCCGGCCGCTTCCTGCCTCCCGCCAAGCCGAAGCCGTGGACGGGCGTCAAGGACGCCGTGGAGTGGGGTCCCGAGGCGCCGCAAGGTCCGCATACGGAAATTCCCGAGGTCGCCGCCACCATCCCCAAGCAGGGCCACAGCGAGGATTGCCTCCATCTCAATGTTTGGACCAACAGCGCGACCCGCGGCGGCAAGCGCCCGGTGATGGTTTGGCTGCACGGCGGCGGCTTCACCAGCGGATCGGGCAGCTACACAATTTACGATGGCGCCAACATGGCGCGCAAGCATGACGTGGTCACGGTCACGGTGAATCACCGCCTCAACTCGTTCGGCTTCCTTTATCTTCCCGAGATCGGCGCGAGCAATGCGGGCATGCTGGACGTTGTCGCCGCGCTCGAATGGGTGCGCGATAACATCGCCAATTTCGGCGGCGACCCGAACAACGTCACCATCTTCGGCCAATCCGGCGGCGCGGGGAAAGTGAGCACATTACTGGCAATGCCCTCGGCAAAAGGGCTGTTTCACCGCGCCATTGTCCAAAGCGGCGCCAATTTGCAAGGCGTTTCCGCCGCCGACGCAACCAAAACCGCGCAGACGCTTATGAACAAGATGGGCGTGAAGACCGCAGCCGAGCTTCAAAAGGCGCCGATGGAGCAACTGGTGCAAGCGACGCTCTCCACCCCTGGGCTACGGTTGAGTCCCGTGCTCGATGGCAAGACTCTAATGGAAGGCCCGTTCACGCCAACAGCGCCCGCCATGTCCGCCGACATTCCCGTGCTTATCGGCTCCACCGAATTCGAGGTGAATTTCTTCCCCAATACGAATTTCGATCCCATCGACGACGCGGGTCTGCATGCCGCCGTTAAACAGACCACCCGCGCCGCCGATGCCGATGTGGATAAACTGATCGCGACTTATCGTAAGGGCCGTACCGGTTACACCAACGTGGAACTTTCGCAAGTGATCGCTTCCGACAGTTTCCGCGCTGGGGTAATCACGGAGGCCGAGCGCAAGGCCGCGCAGAAGGCTCCCGTATACATGTATTACTTCACGTGGCGCTCGCCCGTGCACGACGGCAAGCTGAAAGCATTCCACACGCTGGAGATCCCGTTCGTGCTCGACAATGTAGACGAGGGCAAAACGATGACCGGAACGGGTCAGGATCGCTACGCTCTCCAGGACAAGATGAGCCGAGCGTGGGCCGCGTTCGCTCGCAGCGGCAACCCGAACCACAAGGGCTTGCCGAATTGGCCCGCATTCACCGCGAGCAAACGCGCCACCATGGTCTTCAACGACGATTGCAAGGTCGCCAACGATCCGTATAGCGAGGAGCGGGTCGCCCTGGCGGCCCTGCGGAGCCGTCCCACGGCATAGGCGAGTTCTCAAGCGCCGGTCGGGAGGTTCGGCAGGCTGTAGTCGTTCCGTTCCGCCGGATCGCTTGCCAAATACTGCACGAACTCCCAATCGCTGCCCTCTGCGTCGTTGAAATAGACGCGCGTGCGGTAGGGATGGCTGTTCGGAACGCTAGTCTCGGCGTAGCCGGCCGCCAGCAGCCGTTTCCGTAGCGCTTCTATGTCGTCCACCTCATAGCCCAAGTGGTTCATTCCAGGCGAGCCCGAATACGGGCGCCGGGGTTGATCGCGGTCCGTCCGGCTGGAACATAGCGCGATATAGGTTTCGTCGGTGCCTACATGCACCCAGCGCGAACCATCGGCCTCGGTGGCGTCGTGCCGGACGCGAAACTCCGGAAACGCGATTTCCAGAAAGCGGATCATGCCGTCCACATCCCGGACGCAAAGATTGGCGTGCTCCATTCGGACCATGCGGAACCTCCTCGCGAACTAAGTATAGAAACTACTTTCATAAGTAGCTTAAGTCGCATTATTGACTTTGTCAACACAATTCTTTATAAAGTAAGAATGCAGGATCGCAAACGCCGCAAGGCTGAAGGACCGACCCGCCGGAGCGTTCTCGACCGCCTGAAGCAAAACGGTCCCCAGGACGCCAATAGCCTGTCGAAGGATCTCGACGTGACTCCCATGGCCGTCCGCCAGCACCTCTACGAGCTTGAAAAGGAGGGGTTGGTCGCGTTCAGCGAGGAGGCGAGGCCGATGGGCCGTCCCGCCAAGCTATGGCGCGTAACCCCCGCGGCGGATCGCTTTTTCCCGGATCGGCACGGCGATCTCGCCGTCGGCCTGATCGGCGCGGTGCGCGAGGCATTCGGCCCATGCGGACTAGAAAGGCTGGTATCGATTCGCTCGGAGCGCCAATTGGAGTCATATTGCGCGCGGATTCCGGCGCGTGCTTCCCTGCCCCGCTGTCTGGAGGCGCTCGCCGCAATCCGCACGGAGGAAGGCTATATGGCCGAGGTTCGCCGTCGCCCGGACGGATCGTTCCTCTTCGTCGAAAATCACTGTCCGATTTGCGCGGCGGCTACTGCGTGCACAGGCCTGTGCAGTGCTGAGCTGGATGTATTCCAGCGCGTCTTGGGCGCCGAGGTCGAGATCGCGCGTGCGGAACACATTATTTCCGGCGCCCGGCGGTGCGCCTATCACGTCAGGCTCAAGTAAAACAAGGCCGCGCGCAAGCCTCGTGCTTCCGTCAGGACGGCCTGTGCTGCTGCCTGGCTTCCCTCGCTGAGCCCTGACGGGCGGGCGTGATCTTTTTCTCCCAGTCCCGAATCGCGGTATTGGCGGAGTCGGGCCAGGATGAAGTCGCGAATTTCGAGGGCGTTGTCAACACCTTCGAAGCGCGCCACGTGACTGTCGGAGGAACGTTTCCCGGAGCCGCCTCCCGCCGAGTGCACTTCTACGTCGGCCAACCCAAGGACCTTCTGTAGTGGACCCGCGGAGAGGCGGACTTCCTGGATGTTGGCGAAGGTGGTGGTGATCTCATGCACGTTGAGGATGCCGCTGCGAATGCGGAGGCAACGGTCAGTGATCACGTACCAGCGAAGCTCGTAGTTTAGGCGCTGCTGCAGAAAGGTGAAGAATGCGGATGCCAGGAAAGCGATCACCAGCAATGCCATGAACGATTCAGCGATGTACCGCTTCCAGGGCGGGCCAACCCGGACCGGCCTGGCGAGAGCGAACAACACCACGGTGAGCAGGATGACCACACCCAGATTCGATATGAACCACAACGCCAGGCGCCAGCGATAGTAATTGCGGCCGGCGCGAAACACGCGGGCTGAGCCGGCTGATCCGTCGGGCGGCTGCGGTTCAGCGGGCGTCCTCATCAAATGTAGAATTGTCGTTCGAAGCCAGCGGATCATAAAGGGCTCAGGCTCTGCGGGCCTCCAGGATTTCACGGATGGCGCGCAGTTCGGAGGCAACTTCGAGGAGTACAGCCTCGAGCGGCTCGGACACCGCGTTTGCAGCACCCGGGGTGGCGGTGTGGGCGCCGCGCATCCGGGAATAGAGAAAGTCGCGCATGGCCTCGGGGTCAGGCAGGCCTTCTAGTGTCATCTCCGAATCGGATGCGCCGGCGGCGGTCTGCACTTCGATCCGCGTTAAGCCCAGCCAGCGCTCGATGACATTGGAGTGCAGTTGAATGTCCTGAATGCGCGAGTAATTGAGCATGATCTCGTGCCGCATGAGGATACCCCAAGCCATGTGGATGCCTTCTTCGTCGAACTTGTAACGCATGGTGTGAAAGCGGAAATAGAACATCAGCATGGTGACGGGGAATAAGAACACGGTGGCCAGTGCTTTGAGAAAATACCAGGTCAGGAGTTCGTCACGAGGCCGTTCGAGGTGGGCGATTTCAGGCGGGACGGGAGCTCCGGGCATGACGCCGAAAGTTTAGCAGGGGTAGCATCACAGTGACAACCTGTCGCTGGCCCCACCTGCGCGGCCTCTAACGGAAGCGCGAAGCACGCTACCATAGCGGAAAGCGGCCCCCGATGGATTTCGCCGAGCAACTCAAATCCTCCATCGACATAGTGAAAGTCGTCGGCGAGTACGTGCGCCTTCGCCGGGTGGGAACCACGGGGCGGTATACGGGGCTGTGCCCTTTCCACCAGGAAAAAACGCCATCGTTCGGCATAAATCAAGTCCGCCAGTTCTACAAGTGCTTCGGCTGCGACGCCAAGGGCGACGTCATCAACTTCGTCATGCAAATCGAAGGGTTGACGTTCTGGGAAGGACTGAAGCTCCTGGCGGAGCGCAACGGCATTCCGCTGCCGAAGCGCTCCGATTATTCGGATGCGGAAACCAAGCTGCGCGCGGCGCTCATGGAGATGCATTCGATCGCGGCTCAGACATTCCAGGCGAACCTGCACGGTCCACATGGCTCCGAAGCCCGGGCCTATCTGGATCGTCGCGGCGTACCGCCGGAGATGATCGAAGCTTTTGGGCTGGGCTACGCAGATCCGTCCGGCCAAACGTTGGTCCGGCGGCTGAACGAGGCCGGTTTTCCGCCGGAGTCGCTCGACGCGTCGGGCCTGGTTCGGCGGCGGCAGGAAGGCGGTGGATTCTACGATTCTTTCCGCGGCCGGCTGATGTTTCCGATCCACAACGAGTCCGGGAAAACGATCGCGTTCGGCGGGCGCGCCATGCGCGATGACGATCAGCCAAAATATTTAAACTCTCCCGAAACACCCATTTACCGGAAGACATCTGTCCTTTACAACTTGCATCGTGCTAAGGATCAGATGCGCCGGTTGAACCGGGCTGTGCTGGTGGAAGGATACATGGACGTGATTGGAGCCTATGCGGCGGGAGTGCGCGAAGTGGTGGCAAGCTGCGGAACCGCCCTTACTCCGGCGCAAATAAGGGCCATGCGACGGCACGCCGATGGCGTGGTAGTGAACTTTGACCCCGATACGGCGGGGGCGAATGCGGCTGAACGCGCCATTCCCATGCTGCTGGAGGAAGGGGTCGACGTGCGCGTGCTGGCTCTGGATGGCGGCCTCGATCCCGACGAATACGTGAAGGAGAACGGCGCCGATGCGTACCGGGCAAAGCTGGACGCGGCGGCCGGATATTTTCACTGGCTGGCGGACAGGACGCGGGCCAAATTCGACATGCGGGCTCCGCACGGGCGCGTGGAGGCGTTCAAGTCGCTGCTGCCCGCCGTCCAGAAGATTCCCGACAAGTTGGAGCGGGCGGCCGTCGCGGACGACTTGGCGTCATATCTTGGATTGGAGCGGAGCCTGGTTCTGGATCAGTTGAAGCGAGCGGCCGCGGACCGGCGGACGGAGCCGCGCGCCCCGGCGGCCGTTCAAATTCCGGCGATTGAGCGGATCTTGCTGAACGCGCTGCTGGCGAGCGACGACGCGCGCCGCGAAGTTCTGCCGCTGCTGACGCCGCAAATGACCGAGGGCTTCCACACGAGGGAGATCTTCGAGGCGCTGAGACACACGTCGGAATCGGCTGGACCCGCCGCCTTCGCGGCGTTGGAGGCACGGCTGGCGGATCCGGCGCAAAAGCTGTTGCACCAGTTATCCGCGGCCGATGAGGTAAGCGATGAAGGGTCGGGCCTGGAGCAGGCGCGGGCCTGTTTGCGGCGACTTGAGGACGGGCAGAGAAAGAAACAACTGGACGAATTGCGCTCGCGCATAAGAAACGCAGAGCGAGATGGCCGCGTCACCGAAGCTTTGGAGTGGATGACGGAATTGCACCGGCTGGAGGTGGCCGGGCGCGCCAAGGGGACCTAGGATAGGGAGTAATCGCCGGCGACTTCGGCGCGCGGCCGGTGTTTTATACTGAGGCAAAAGGCAGTGACTTGTCTGCTAGGCAACCGCTGTGGTGCGGGCCGCATAGTTGCTGGATGAAATGACCGTACGCCGCGCGCCTGCGGACCGAGGGCAACGGGGACGATTTCCGTTGTTTCCTGGCGAGCGGGAGTGCGATTCGCGATTGGGTGTTTGTGGCAATTGACGAAAAACTTGGCCGGCTGAAGCAGCTCATGGACAACGGGAAAGAGAAGGGCTACGTTCTCTACGACGAGGTCAACGAGCTGCTCACCGAAGATTATTCCGGCGGAAGGCAGCTCGACGATCTGCTGACCGAGCTCGACGGCGCGGGCGTCGAAATTCTAGAGGAGCCAAAACTCGAATTCGATAAGAAGCTGGAGGACGGCGAGGAGTTCGACCTGGAACTCGCCCAGGACTTCAGCGATAAGACCAACGACCCGGTGCGCATGTATCTGCGCGAAATGGGCACGGTTCCGCTGCTCACGCGCGAGGGAGAAATCGAGCTGGCCAAGCGCATCGAGCGGGGCCAGGCGGCGGTGCGCAAGGCGTTATCCCGGTCGCCCCTGGTCATTCGCGACATTCTGTCGCTGGCGGAAAAGATTCAGCTGGATCCTTCCGCGGTTCGAGAGATCCTGATCATGCCGGATCTCCTGGTGACCGACGAGATCCTCGCCAAGCAAAGCGCGGACTTGCTGGCGACCATCGACGAAATCGAGAAGCAATACCGGAAAGCGCAGCAGTGCCGGCAGAAGCTTCAGGCCATTTCCCGCGGTATGAAGCCGAAGGCCCATCGCGTGCTGCGCTGGAGCTTGGCCCGGGTCATGGTGTGCATTTCGCGCCTGATCCGCCGGATTCCGTTCAGCTCGCAGACGCGGCGGGAATTGGCGGGCAAGCTGCGGGTGTTGGTGGAGGAGTTGCGCCCGATCGAGCGCGAGATCGCGAAGATTCAGCGCAAGCTGGAAACGCCAGCCAATGGCGCCCACGGAGCCTCCGGCATGCTGCGCAAGGAAATGCGGCAGTATAGCCAGCGCATCCAGCAAGTGGAAGAGGAATCCGGCGCGAGCGCCGTGGAGCTTCGCCGCACGCTGCAAATCGTCGAGCGTGGCGAGCAGGAAGCCGAAATCGCCAAGAAAGCCCTGATCGAAGCGAACCTGCGCCTGGTGGTGTCGATCGCCAAGCGCTACACTAATCGCGGATTGCAATTTCTCGACCTGATTCAGGAAGGCAACATCGGCCTGATGAAGGCGGTAGATAAGTTCGATTACCTGCGCGGATACAAGTTTTCGACGTATGCAACCTGGTGGGTGCGCCAAGCCATCACCCGCGCTATTGCGGATCAGGCGCGCACGATTCGCATTCCGGTGCACATGATCGAGACCATCAACAAGCTGGTCCGTATGCAACGGCAGCTTCAGCAGGATCTCGGGCGAGAGCCAACCACCGAAGAATTGGCCGTGAAGTTGGAACTGCCGGTGGGAAAAGTCCGCAAAGTGCTGAGGATCGCGCAGGAGCCAATCTCGCTGGAGACTCCCGTAGGCGAAGAGGAGGAATCGCACCTGGGCGATTTCATCATCGACCGGCGTGTGGTATCGCCCTCGGAAGCGGTGATCAACCTTAATCTGCGCGAGCAGACGGCGGAAGTGCTGAAAACGCTGAGCCCGCGCGAGGAAAAGATCATCAAGATGCGGTTCGGCCTGCAGGACGGCAGCGAGCACACGCTCGAAGAGGTTGGCCAGCATTTCGCGGTAACTCGCGAGCGCATCCGCCAGATCGAGGCTAAGGCGCTGCGCAAGCTCCGCCATCCGAGCCGTAGTCATCGACTGCGCGCGTTTCTCGACACCAGCCTCCACGATTGAGCGCTGCCCGGAGAAAGCGGCGGACGTCTCTCGACGCCGCGCCGCCTTCCCACTTCGCTGTCAGACCTTATTCAGTGGCGGCCCGAGACAGCGGCACTATACGACTGGCCAACGCTTCTCGATCGGAATTTCCTCCCCTGTGAAGCGGAACTTCGTAGCCTGTTTCGCCATGTCCGATCTGAATCGTCCTTAGAATGCAATTCTCAGCGCGGCATATGAAGCCCAACTGCGATGGATCGTCAGCGCGGCTCTGGCTAGTAACGCCGAGCGCGATCATGGTCTTCTTGCCCGAGATTCGATTCTGAAACACCCAAACACCGGGGTTTGCGCGAATCACGGCATAGTCGCCCGCGGGCAGCGCCATGCGATGGCCAACGTTGAAATCGAATGGAATATTCGCCATCAGCGCATTCTGCGCCGATGCGGTTGCGGAGGCGACGATTAACGAGGCCGCCGCGGTTATGAAACGAAGTTTTAAGTTGCTCATTTCTATTTCTCCCTCCGGCTTGGCCGGATCGACTTTCCTGGAACGGAGACTAAGAGTGCAATTGCCGGGCCGCGCATTGAACGTAGTGCATTTCCACGCTTATCCGAGCACGCCGGCCTAGCCGATACAAACCAAACGGCGGCGCGCGTTAACCGACCGGTTACAGTAGGACAATGCTCGCCTTCGCGATGCTCCTGGTTCTGCTGGCGGGCGCGCTGGTCTATTCGACTTTGACGATTTTCGCGGCGCGCCGCTATCTCGCCGTCCGGCCGGCCGCCGTGTCCGGCCTTCCGGAAGCGATCAGCATCCTGAAGCCGCTCGCGGGGCTCGATCAGGAACTTGAATCCAACCTCCGCACGTTCTTCTGTCAGGATTATGCGAGCTTTGAAATCCTGTTCGCCGTTCGAAGCGCGGACGATCCGGCGGCGAAGGTGGTTGAAAAGCTCCAAGGCGAATATCCCGACGTGGTTTCACGGCTGCTGATTGTGGGAGAGCCCCCCTATGCCAACGCGAAAGTTCACAGCCTGGCGCGCATGATTGAGGAAGCGTCGCACGACCTGGTGGTGATGAGCGACAGCGACGTGCGCGTGGCGCCCGATCTACTGAAAATCGCCACCGCCGAATTTCAGAATCCGGCGGTGGGCGTAGCCACGTGCCCGTATCGCGCGGTAGCCGGGCGAAGCTTCTGGTCGCGCCTGGAGGCGATCGGGATGAATACCGATTTTCTCGCCGGGATCCTGGTGGCCCGCCTGATCGAGGGAATGCGTTTCGCGGTCGGTCCCACGATTATCGCCCGGAGGCGAGTGATCGAGGCGATCGGCGGATTCGATCGCCTCAAGGATTTTCTCGCCGAGGACTTCGCCATGGGAAAATTCGCCGCCGACGCCGGCTACCTGGTGATTCTCTCCTCTTATGCGATCGAGCATCATATCGGCAGCTCGGATTTTCGGCACAACGCCGCGCACCGGCTGCGGTGGGTGCGCAGCACGCGGCGGTCCCGCCCGCTCGGCTATCTCGGTCAGATTTTCACAATGCCCCTGCCCCTGGCCGCGATAGCGGCGATCGTCAATCCATCGTGGTGGTCGATTCTCCCGGTGGCGATGGCGATCCGCGCCGCCGCCGCGGCCGCGATCTCAAATGGCGTGCTCGGCGTCCGCGTGAATTGGCTCTTGCTTCCGGTAGAGGATTTCGCCGCATTCTGCTTTTGGATCGCGGGATTTTTCGGAAACACCATCACCTGGCGGGGGCGGCGTTATCGCCTGCGGTCCGACGGCCGGTTTGAACTTATGGCGCGGTAGCTCTCTCAAAAAGATGCCGCGCGCGCCCTCCGCGCATTAAAACATTTCAATGGGTTTCTGCTTCATAGAGAATTCACCGTCTCCACATGGCCGATTAACGGATGGCTGCCATAGTGCAGGCAGAAGGCTGCAGGGCCGGCCCGCGCCGCTGCGATCCCAGAGCCGGGGGTCCCGCCGCCGCCTGAAAGGGAGCCTATGCGGTCTCACATTCGTTTTCAGTGGATGTCCTCCCCGCCGGGGGAGCGATTCCGGACTGGCGTGTCCCTGCACAGTCATACATTTCATTCCCAAGAAAGCTTCGATTTCATCCGGCGAGCGGGGATGCGCACGCCGCTGATCGCCGCTCTGATCCGCGTCGCGGAGGGACAATATCGCCGGCGTAACGGGAGGAAGCTCGATCTGGAACGCGCATGGTGGACTCCACCGCTGAGTCCGGACGAAGTCTGGCGGCAAGAAATTTCACAGATAGAACAGCTCGAGCTGAGCGGGCTGGTGGCAATCACCGACCACGATAATATTCAAGGGCCACTCGAATTAAGGGCGGCGGGCGCGGTTGTTCCTCTAGCGCTGGAGTGGAGCGTACCATTTGGCCCGGCGCTATTCCACCTGGGGATTTACAATCTCCCCGCCGGGCGGGCGCTGGATTTCTTTCAAGCCATGCAAGACTGCCGCCGCCGGCCCGGTTTGGACAGGTTGACGGAGCTTTTGTCGGAGATCGCAGCCATTCCGGGCGCGCTGGTGGTGTTCAATCATCCTTTCTGGGATGAAACAGGCATTGGGGACGCCCGCCACGAAGAAGCCGTGCGGGTGTTTCTTCGCATGTTCAGCCCCTATATCCACGCAGTCGAACTGAACGGACTGCGTCCCGTCCGGGAAAACGATCGCGTCCGTTCGCTGGCCGCCTCTATGCGCAAGACCCTCATCTCCGGGGGAGACCGTCACGGGCTGGAGCCGAATGCGGTGGTGAACACGACCAACGCCCAAAGTTTCCTTGAATTCGCCGACGAGATTCGCCACGGCTGGAGCAATTTGGTCTTCCTGAACCGATACCGCTACCCGCACGGGTTGCGGATGGCGCGCAACACCATCGATATGGTGCGCAACTACAACCGGCACGCGCGTGGATGGCGGGTGTGGACGGACCGCGCCTTCTATCGCGACGACACGGGCGCGGTCTGGCCGCTGACGGGAATTTTGGCTCGTTCCGGGCACGCGCGCGGAATCCGCGCCGAAGCCCGGGTTGCGGGCTAGGGCGGACTCAACCACAATGAAGACATGCGGACTGTGTTGCTTTTGCTCCTTCTGTTGCTTCCGCCGCTGGCGGCGCAGGGAAGTCCTTCCGACGACCGGATCTACGACGAGGTGCGGCGGAAACTGGCGCTGGACGTGGATGTAAACGGAGGGGGCCTGGATGTGATCGTGAAGAACGGCGCTGTGATTTTGCGGGGCCGAGTTCACTCGAACAAAGCCAAGGAAAAAGCTCAGAAACTTGCCAAAAAGGTGAAGGGCGTTGTGAGCGTGGATAACCAGCTAAAACTCTTTGGATCGGACTAGTAGCGCATTCCCGTCTCGCCGGGGTATATTGTTAACCTGAATTCGCCCGCGGCGGCGAAGCCGTTCGCGAGCCTCCATTGGCGCGTTATTCTAGATAAGCCTGGAGGAGACGGGTATGACGATGAGACGGATCCTCGTACGGTTTCTGGTTTTCTGCTCTGCGTTAAGCACGGGTTTTGCGGCCTCCCGCGCTCTGCTCATCGACGGGCCTTCCCTGGATGGGCAGGATTGGAGCAAAGAATCGGGTCCGGTGAAATCGATCCTGGAAGGAACTGGGATGTTCCAGATCGAGGCCGCCACGGCTACCGGCGCCTTTCAGCCCCAATTCGATAAATACAAGCTCATCGTTCTGAACTTTGGCGGGGACGGATGGCCTTTAAGCACGCTTGCGGCTCTGGACAAATATCTTATGAAGGGCGGGGGCATGGTGGCTTTGCCGGGGGCCGGCGGAGCTTTTCCCAATACGCCGGCGTTCAATCTGATGCTGGGCCTGACAGCCGCCCACAATCGCGATAAGCGCGCTGGTCCGTTTTGGTTTTACAAAGACGGCAACGTGGCCTACGACAGTACAACGGAGGGCCCCGCCGGCCAAATCGTTGCGCCGGATAAGCCTTTTTTGATCACCATTCGCGATACCGAGCATCCCATCACCAAAGGCCTCCCGCTCACATGGATGCACGTTCCCGACGAACTCGCGGGGCGACTGCGAGGTCCGGGTAAGAATATGACACTTCTCGCCACCGCGTTCTCAGACCCAAAAAAGGGAGGTACGGGTTTGGATGAACCGCAGATGGTAGCGGTGGCGTACGGCAAAGGCCGCGTGTTCCGCACCATTTTGGGCCGCACGCCGGAGTCGCTCGATTGCGCCGGATTGCAGACCATGCTTCAGAGGGGCGCGGAGTGGGCCGCCACGGGAAAAGTCACGCAGAAACTCCCGTCCGACTTCCCGGGCGAGGACAGAGTGTCGGTGCGCTCGAAGTAGCTACTGCTTCTGAGTATCGATTCCCGGCCGCTGCACTTCGTAAGGCGCACCTTCGTTGCCGGCCGAAGATCCCAGGAACAGCTTTTGCCCGTTCGGCAGTGTCAGGTCGCGGCCGTTGGCGCGGTGGGAGCCATCCTTAGATTGGTAGCCGTCCACGACGATCTTTTGTCCCTTCTTCAGCGTGTCGCGCGTGATGCCCCGGCGTAGCAGGATGTTGGGGCTGCCCGCCTCGATGGCCCAGTTTTCAACAGTGCCGTCGGCCTGCTTCACGTCCACGTGAATCCAACTGTGGGGATTAATCAGCTCCACCTTCGTTACGGTTGCGTCCTGAAAATGGATTGGTTTCTTATCGTCG
This sequence comes from Bryobacteraceae bacterium, assembly GCA_036557165.1. Classification (GTDB taxonomy): domain Bacteria; phylum Acidobacteriota; class Terriglobia; order Bryobacterales; family Bryobacteraceae; genus Palsa-187. Next base: position 81,165 of record DATBIA010000026.1, on the reverse strand, counting down.
AACTCCGCTGCGAAAGCATGGTGCGCCCACAGCGCGCCCGGCGCTGAAAGCAGAGTGACGCCGGAGGCCAGCGCGGCGCCGAAGCTAAATGCGATTTTCATAACGTCGTCTCCAACTGATATGGGACAAGCTAAAGCTTGTCCTACTTACTGTCCGGGGGGTTGCCCGATATATACCGCTGATAGACTTCCTCACCAGGCGGAATCTTGCGCGTGATGTCCACATTCATCGTCTTGCCTTCCCAATGCTTGACGAGTTGTTGTTTGCGAAGGTGTCCGTACATCGTCTCCTCCACCATCTGCACGCACCGGAAATCGGCGAGTTGGGCGTTGGGCTCCAGCCGGCGGTAAATCGGCATGCTGATCTTCCAAGGACGCGTGAAGACCTGCGGATCCTGTATAGTCGCCTCATAACGAAAGGCGTCGTGGCCCATGGGGGTCAGCCGCTCGGTGACGTGCAACGCGTCGCTGTGAAAGTTGCCGGCGCGATCGAACCAGGTGGCGTCAGTTAAATTGTTGACGTCGGTCACCAGCGTATCGCCTTCCCAGTGGCCCACCGAATATCCCATGTACGCCACGTTCGGGTACGGCTCCATTTTGTTGAGGTGAATCGTGCGCTGAGCGTCGTCGAACTCATAGATCATTTGGATCTTGTTGGCGCTCTGAATGATCTGAAACGGATGCTCGATGTACATGGCCCGCGGAATTCCGGGTTGGAAGCACTTCAATTCCGGATCGCGGTCGATCCAGTGTTCGAGGTTTTCCTTCTTCCTTGCGGCCGCCCAGGGTTGGTAGGGAATTACGTCGCCCTCCACCACGCCGAGGCCTCCCGGAACCCAGCCGAGCGAGCCGAGCGCCAGCACCGGCGCCGCCAGGACCTCGGAACCGGGCGTCAGGCCAGGCTGGCCCACCATCGGACGCGCGTCGTGATTCTGAAGATCCCAGTTCGCCGTGTTAATTGCTTCCCAGATGCCATTGAAATCGGGATGGCCGGCCAAGCGGGACGCCGCGTCCGGACCGGCGGCGGACGCCGGGGTCGAACTCTGCGTCACCAGCGAGAACAGCGCGGCAGCCGCGGCGGCAGCCGCGGCTGCGATCGCCCAACGTTTATTCAGGTGTTGCATAACAAAATATCTATTTTCCCACGTAATGCTGCGCATCGCGATCCTGGCAGATGAACTCAATCAACTCGTTACCAGGCGACAGGCGGTGATTCACCCGAACGGTAAACGGTTTCGTATACGCTTTCGGATCGTCGATGGTAACGTCGATCTGCATCGTGCCGTAATTCGGGCGGCGGAAACGCTCGATGGTTTTGCCGGCGCTAGTCATCGGCGAGCCCCACACGTCCAGCCAAACGTCGTCGCGGTAGCCGGTGGTTTCCACGACCAGATCGTCTCCTTCCCAGTGGCCGATCGAATAGCCGTACCACCACGGATCGGGATCGTTGCCCGGAAGAGATCTTCCGTCGAGGTAAATCTGCCGGAGCCCGTTATTGGCCTCGTAGATCATCACCATGAGCTTCGGCGTTTGAACGATTTTACGAGGCTGAGGATGCTCGTGAAACTGCATCAAGCCCATGGGCAGGCAGTGGGCGTCGGGATTGTCTTTGCTGTTATCGGCTCTGCGCTTGTTCAGCAGCTCCGCGGCCCAAGGCTGAAGCGGCAGGCCTTCTTTGAAGCCGGCTCCGATATTGAAGAAGGTCGCCGCCGGCGGTCCCTCGGATGGCTGGGAAGGAGCAGGCGCTTGCTTGCCTCGCCCGCCGCCGCGGCCGGCCGGGCGGGCCAGATCCCAGGTCCCGGTGAAATCCGGGTGGCCGTCGGGAGTGCGTGGAGTGGGCGCCGTGAGGTCCGGCTTGCCATCTGGCGTTCTCGGCGCTCCATCGACATATGTGGGCCACTGCGCGAATAGAGTGAGCGCGCCGCCGGCGAGTGCGGTGGCCATGGCGGCTGCTCTAACTGACGTTTTCATCTGCCTTTCCTTAGCTCGGGACTACCGTTTATCGACTACGACGACGCCGCCTTTTACCACCACTTTGGCTTTCAGCCAATTCCAGTACCCCTCCAGCGGATCGCCGTCCAGAAGGACGATATCGGCGAGCTTGCCCGGCTCCAAAGTTCCGAGCTGGTCGCTCATCTGGATATACGATGCGGTATTCGGTCCCATCATCTTGACCAGGTCCTTCATCGAGAACATCACATTGAGCATTTTCAGCTCGTGATCCAGCCCGGCTTTAGGGTCGTAGGTGGTATCGGTGCAGTAGCCTAGGATGGCGCCCGAATCCCAAATGGTGCGCGCGTTCACGGGCATGTACCCAGCTTCTTCGCCGAGCCGAACGCCGTCGACGATGCCTTCAGGCCAAGGCTTGCCGTCGCGAAACCGCGGCTTGTTATCGTCCGCGAACACGCCGAACACGGGCGAGCCGAAGCTCACCGTGCCCAGGACCTTCGTTCCCGCGGCAGCCACCTTCTTTGCGTCCTCTTTGCTAACCCAATCTTTATTAGGAAGATGCACCAGCAGCGGGACTCCAGCTTCCGCCGCCGCCACCATCGCCGGGGAGCTTACGGCGTGGACTTGCACCATCACGCCCGCTTTCTTCGCCTCATCCACGACGGCTCGCAGGACCTCTAACTCCTTTTCGCTCGGCCCAGGGACCGGAGTCAGAGCGATTTCGCCGGTGAATTTGATTCCCATGGCCGCCATCTTCCTTATCTCGGCTCGAGCGGAATCCGACGTGTTGTTGTTCAGCCTCAGCGATCCGGAAGGAATGATGCGCGGCCCATTGATCAGGCCCTTGTCGATGTGGTCGCGGAGCGTCATATTCCCCTCCGCCGGGCCGCCTCCGGAGAGAATCGTGGTGTAGCCGGCTTCGAGGAGCGCCTGCATTTGAGCCTTTTCATTGGGACCCGTATTGATATGGCGGTGTCCGTCGATGAATCCAGGCATCGCGGTCATACCCTTCGCGTCGATAACCTTCCCACTGGTGGAGGCGGGCGCGCCGGACGCCACAGACGCGATTTTTCCCGCGCGCACGACAATCGAGCCGCGATCGATGACCGCGCTATTAGGACCTATAATTCGGACATTCGAGATCGTGAGGTCTTGCGCGGAAAGGGTCGCGAGAGTCGCCAGACCCAAGCCTGCGAGTACTTTGAACGTGTGCGAGTTCATGCCGATTGTTTCTCCGCAGCCAGATGACGAGGCAGCATCCATCATAACCCTGTTACTGTCGATGTATGCGTTACTTGGTGCGCGCCCGTGTCAAGCCCGGCTGCGAGCGTTCGCTTCTGGACGCGATCGAGAACCGTACCCTCGGCCGGGGTTCAGTGGCCGAAGGCGAATACTTGCGAAACATGGGGGAGGCGAGGCTGTGCGAGGACGAGACCGCGCGCTGGGTGGAGGTGTGCTATTGCGCCACTCCACTTCAGGAGGAGCGTCCGTACTGGGAGCGGTATTTCGAACTGACGAAAGTCCAGGACGCGCATGATCGTAGAAAATGCCGTGATTACAATGGCAGCGAGCCGTGGGCTTGCGAGAACTGCGATTGCACGGAGCGACTGGAGCGCAAGCTTGCCGATTCGGGGAAGCCGTTTCTAAACAGCTTGCGCGCCGACCTGTGCGCCGGCCGGAATGAGATTGGGGCAGGCAATAAAAAGTGAGGCTCACGCCTCCACCAGGGTTGGCGCGAGATAGCGCTCCAGTGTAGATACGAGCTTGGCGGGCTGAACCGGTTTTGAAATGTATCCGCTCATCCCGGCATCCAGGCAGCGCTCGCAGTCTCCGGTCATTGCGTGAGCGGTCATGGCGATAATCGGAAGTTGCACCCATTTTGGGTTGCGGCGGAGCAGGCGGGTCGCTTCCAGGCCATCCAGTATGGGCATCTGAACGTCCATGAGCACCACGTCGTAAGGCGGCTCGGCTTCCTCCAGTTTTTCAATCGCCTCCCTTCCGTCGTTGGCGATATCGATCCGGTAGCCTTTCTTGCGCAGAATCGCCAGGACCACCTTTTGATTCACAGGATTGTCCTCAACCAGGAGCAGCCGTGCCGTGGAAGCGCACGCGGCGGCCGGCCCGGCTGAAGAGGCCTCGTTTTCGCGTTCGGGCGGTGAACCAGCGGACGCTGGTGCGGACGTGGGCTCGAATGGCAGCATGACGGAAAACGTGCTGCCGCGCCCCTGGTGGCTTTCCACATGAATTTGACCCGAATACATGTCCACCAGTCTGCGTGTGATGGCCAGGCCGAGGCCGGTGCCGCCATATTTCCGGGTGATGCTCGAATCCGCCTGCGTGAATTTCTCGAAGATATAAGGCAGCTTCTCTGTGGGAATGCCGATGCCCGTATCGCGAATCTCCAGCCGGGCTTCAATGCGCGGGTCGCGATCCCCAGGGCCGTTTGAGGGAAAGGGAGTGGCGCCGAGCCGCACTTCCACGCTCCCGCGATGCGTAAACTTCAACGCGTTCGACAGAAGATTGTTCACAATTTGACGGAGGCGGAGCGGATCGCCCACTACCGTTTGGCCCGCTCCGTCGATCTTTACGAATTTGAGTGCAATGTTCTTCTCGGCGGCCTTCGCCGTCTGAGCTTTCACGCAGTCTTCCACCACGCTCCGCAATTCGAAAGGCACCCGCTCCAGCCGCATTTTGCCGGCTTCGATTTTGGACAGGTCGAGAATGTCGTTGAGAAGAGCCAATAGGGAATGGGCGCAGCGCCGGGCGACTTCCAGTTGTTCGCGCTGTTCCGGTTCCAGGCGCGCATCCAGCGTCAAATCGAGCATACCGAGGAGGCCGTTCATCGGCGTCCGCAGTTCGTGCGACATATTGGCGAGAAATTCGCTCTTTGTCTGGCTGGCGGCCAGCGCGGCATTTTTCGCCAACTCCAGCTCGGCGGTGCGCTGGCGTATGCGTTCTTCCAGCAATTCCCTGTGCCGATGAATTTCCTCCTCCGATTCGGCCAGCGCCTGAATCATGAGGTTGAAGCTTTCGCCGAGCGATTCGATTTCGTCGCCCGTGCGGCTCACCTGGATGGGCTCGGGCCTTCCTTGCCGCACCGCGGTCATGCCCGCCTCGAGCAGTTTCAGCGGACGCGCCAGCACCCGTATGGTGAAGCGCGAGATCACAAACGCAATCCCTACCACCAGGCCGATTAGCGCCAAGCCCTTCGCAAGGCTGAAGGTGTGCTGGCTGACATCCCACCAAATGGTGGTTAAAACCACCCACGACAGCAGCACTCCCGTAAATACGGAGAACTTGGAGGCAAGGCCGCGGCGTTTGCGGGGCTTAAGGGGCTCCACGATTCTATGCTCGGCCAGTTTCGCGGCTGCAGCTATCGGGCGGACACCTTAGACGAAACGGTTTTTCCCAAGTGGCGCGAATGGATCGCGGGTTCTAGGAAACTATTGTTATTCTTGTGTCAAAGTGCCTTCCCGCCTGGCTACCTCTCTCTTCGGCATCCCCCTTAGAACCCCCGTGCTAGCGGCTTCGGGAACGTTTGGGTATGGGATCGAGTTTAAGAGTTTGCTCGACCTGGAGTCGATTGGCGGGCTGGTGGTCAAAGGCCTCTCGCGCGAGCCTATCGAGGGCAATCCTCCTCCGCGGCTATTTGAAACGCATGCGGGTATGATGAACTCGGTCGGTTTGCAGAACATGGGCGTGCGCGCGTTTTTGCGCGATCGACTGCCCGCCTTGCGCCAGATCGACGTGCCGGTTTTTGCCAACATCTTCGGATACGCAGTGGAGGATTACGTAGAGGTGGCGCGGGCGCTGGAAGACGCGGAAGGTCTGGCCGCCTACGAGCTGAACGTCTCCTGCCCGAATACGGAGCGCGGGGGAATGCAATTCGGGAGCGATCCCGCACTGCTTTCCGAAGTCGTTACGGCGGTGCGCTCCGTCGCACGCAGACCGCTGATGGTGAAGTTGTCGCCCAATGTAGCCCGGATCGAGCCGCTCGCCCGTGCCGCTGTGGAATCGGGCGCCGACGGACTTTCCCTGATCAACACTATCGTCGCGCTCGCCATCGACGCGCACACGCGCCGGCCGCAACTGGGGATGGGCTTTGGAGGAATCTCCGGACCGGCCATTAAACCCATCGCACTGCGGATGGTTTACGAGGCGGCGCAATCCGTTAAGATACCCATTGTCGGTATCGGCGGCATCGCCGCCGGGCTCGATGCGGCCGAGTTCATGATCGCCGGCGCGTGCGCGGTTCAAGTCGGCACCGCCAATTTTTGGGATCCACAGGCGACCGTGCGTATCGCGCGCGAATTGGAATCGTATCTGGAGCGGGAAGATATCGCCCACGTTTGCCAACTCGTGGGAACACTCAAATTCGGACAAAAGGACTGATATGCCTCAAATCGTTTCGACCGAGCGCGCCCCGAAGGCGATGGGAGCGTACTCGCAAGCCGTCATCGGCAATGGGTTTGCGTTTTTAAGCGGACAGATCCCGCTCGAACCGGCCACGGGCGAGCTGATTCAGGGAGACACCGCGATGCAGACTCAACGCGTGCTTGAGAATTTGAAGGCGGTGCTTGAGGCCTGTGGATCGTCGCTCGACCGGGTGGTGAAGACGACGGTCTATCTCAAGAGCATGGATGACTTCCAGCAGATGAACGACGTTTACAAGAAGTACTTCCCGGCGAACGCCCCCGCGCGGGCCACCATTGAAGCCGGGCGTCTACCCCGGGATGTAGGCGTAGAGATTGACTGCATCGCGTTAGTGGGGTGAATTCTACGTCCGAAACTCCACCACGCGAGCGACTTTGATCGCCTTATTCTCCAGGAGTTGGCCGAGCACGGGATCCGGAACCACCGTATCCGTTTCGATCATCGCCACAGCCTGGCGCGGGCCGTTCGACGGCGGACGGTCCTGGCGGCCCAGGGAGAAATTGGCGACATTGATGCCGTTTTTCCCAAGCACCGTTCCCACGTAGCCAATCACGCCCGGGACATCTTCGTTGCGCGAATAGAGCATGTGGCCGGCCAGCGGAGCCTCGCAGTGGATGCCATCCACCTGCAGCAGGCGCGGAACGCCCAGCACCACGGCGCCTTCCACGGAGGTCAAGCCGGCGTCAGTCGCCAGCTCCAGCCGTACGGAATCCATGTGCGCGGCGCGCTTTTCGTGTACCTCGGCGAAAGTCAGCCCGCGATCGGCGGCGAATTGAAGCGCGTTTACCACGTTCGCCTTGCGCGCCAGCGACCGGCTGAGCACGCCCGCTAGGCCCGCGTTCCGCACCAACAGCGTGTTCTGATCGGCGATTTTCCCCCGATAAACCAGGCGCACCGAACTCGGGTTTCCAGTGGCCACATGAGCCGCAAATTCACCTAAACGCTCGGCAAGCTCCACGTAAGGACCCACGGCCCGGTACTGCTCGGCGGTCATCGCCGGAACGTTCACGGCGCTCAGCGCAATGCCGTTCTGGAGATATTCGACCAGTTGTTCTACGATGCGAACGCCGACGATTTCCTGCGCCTCTTCCGTCGATCCGCCAATATGCGGCGTGGCCAGCAAAGTTTCAAAGGCCAAAAGCGGTTCTCCCGCGGCGGGAGGCTCGGTTTGAAAAACGTCGAGCGCGGCCCCGGCAACCCGGCCGGATTGCATGGCGCGGCATAGCGCTTCGCCGTTTATCAGCTCGCCGCGAGCGCAGTTGACGATGCGTACGCCTTTTTTCATCTTGGCGAACGCGGCGTCGTTCAGCATGCCCTGGGTCTCGGTGGTGAGCGCGACGTGCAGCGTAATGTAATCGCTGGCGGCGTACAGCTCGTCCCGGTTGGTCAGCTTCACGCCGAGTTCCGAAGCCGTCACCGAGTTCACATAAGGATCGGTCGCGACGATCTTCATCTCAAACGCGCGCGCCCGCTTCACCACCTCCCGGCCGATGCTCCCGAGCCCCATCACGCCCAGCGTTTTGCCGCGCAGCTCCGTGCCCAGAAATTTTTTCTTTTCCCACTTTCCGCTCTTGGTCGAGGCGGTCGCCTGGGGAATCGACCGGGCCATCGCCAGCATCAGGCCCAGCGTGTGCTCCGCCACGGAGACGGCGTTGCCGCCCGGGGTATTCATCACCAGAACGCCCGCGGCTGTGGCGGCTTTCAGATTTACATTGTCCACGCCGACTCCGGCGCGGCCAATCACTTTGAGCTTCGGTGCTTTGGCCAGAACTTCCGGCGTCACCTTCACGGCGCTGCGCACCAACAAGGCGTCGCAATCGGCAAGATGTTCGGTGTAGGTTTTCGGATCGGCAACGACCACGTCCCAACCCGGCTGCGCCTTCAACAGTTCGATTCCCGCGGCAGCGAGCGGTTCGGCGACTAGGATCTTCATGCTATACGCCGACGGGTTGCTGCGTTGAAATAGCGCGATCCGCGTAAACCTGCTGAACGGCCGCCACGCCCGAGCCAAGCTGCACCGGTACGCCGTTGGCCTTCAGGATCAACTCCAGCTCCGCGACGACCCCGAAAAGATCCGGGAAATCGAAGTAGCCCAGATGCGCGATGCGGAAAATTTGCCCCTTCATCGTGCCCTGGCCATTGGCGATAATGGAGCCGAAGCGGCTGCGGAAATCTTTCACGATCACGCCGGAATCCATTCCCTTCGGGGCTCGCACCGCCGTCACCGAGGCGGCCGGACTCTCCGGGGCGAACAGCTCCAACCCCAAGGCTTCGCAGGCGCGCCGAGTGGCCAGCGCCAACTGTTGCGCATTGTCGACCAACTTATCCATGCCGAGCTGCTTGATGTACTTCAGCGCCTCGGCGAAGCCGAGCATGTGCGCGGTGTTTGGCGTCCACGCCGATTCGCCCGTGGCCGCGCTTTTCTTCTCTTTCTTCAGATTGAAGTAATAGCGCGGAAGCTTGGCGGACTCCATAATCGCCCAAGCTTTCGAGCTGATGGACAAAAACGCCAAACCCGGCGGAATCATGAACGCCTTTTGCGATCCGCCGATGCAGATATCGATACCCCAGCCGTCAATGTCGATGGGCATGGTGCCCAAGCCGGTAATCGCATCGACCACGAAAATTCCGTCCGTCTTTTTGACAGCCTCCGCCATCGCGCGAACGTCGTGCGCGGCGCCGGTGGAAGTTTCCGACGCCTGAACGAAAACGCCTTTGGTATCCGGATTGGCTGCCAATGCCTTCGCCACCGCTTCGGCCGGCACTGTTTTTCCATACGGCGCTTCCAGAACCAATGCGTTCAAGCCGAAAGCCTTCGCGATTTCCACCCAGCGCTCGCCGAATTTTCCCGCGGTGCAGACGATGGCGCGATCCCCCGCGGAAAAGCAATTGGAGACGGATGCCTCCATTGCTCCGGTGCCCGACGCGACCAGCACGAGAACGTCGTTCCGAGTGCCCAAAACTTCCTTCAAATCCGAGAGGACCGTGCGGTAGAGGGTGCGAAAATCCTCAGTGCGGTGATGAATGTCGGCGTCCATCATCGCATGCAGAGCCTTGGGATAGAGAGGAGTTGGCCCCGGCGTTAACAAGCGTTGTTTCTTGATGTGCATGGGGTTAAATTTCAGAATAACAGGCGGGCAATGTTCTCCGTATTCTAGAGGAATGCCGTCCAAGATCGCGCGCCGAATCATCGCACAGGCCGGCATGCCCGGGCTCGATTCCGTTCTCGCCGGACAACTCTCGGCGGCGGATCTTCAGTCGCTTCTGCTAGAGGTCTACGGCAGCCGCGTCGCGCGGATTCGCGAAAGCGATCTGGTTTCCCGGAGTTTGCGTTCGCCTTTGCTGGCTCCTTCCTCGGCGGACGCGCGGGCGATGAACCGGCTCGACGGCATTGCCTTCGCGGAGGCGCCGGAATTTGAGGCGATCGATCTCTCTCCCGTCTGCGCCCTGGGCCTGAGTTCCGTGCTTGGCCGCATTCATCAGAACAACGTGCTGACCACGATTCGCAATGCGGAGGTTCTAGGCGACTCCACTCCGGCCCTGGCGATGGAAGCCGTCCGCCGGCGGCGCCATAGCCGCGGCGAGCCGGTTCGCGTTTGCTCCAGCCATCGGGTAGTGCGGCTTCAGCCTTTCGATTTTCCGGGCTTTACGCCCCATTTCCGGCTGTTCGCGCTCGTTTCGGCCGGCCGCGATAAGGGGGCGTCCCGCTTTGAAATACACGAGCTGAGAACTCACATTCGCTTCTATTTGAAACTGTTTCGCGCGCTAAACGCCGAAGGCGTTTGCTTGACGGATCCTTTGGTGGAAGTCTCCGACCTGGCCGCTACCGAAGCTCTGCTGAAAGCCGCGGGCGTCTCTCGCGACGATGTTCGAAAAAATGTGCGAGCGCATCTTCCCGGAAGCTCCGGCCGATTTCTTGCGGAACGGGGCATCCAACTGCCGTCCGATATCGCCGATGTTCTATCTCAGTGGCGCCACTTGAGCCCGTTCAAAGAGAGCGTTTTCGACACCCTCGCGACCGAATTCCCTGAAGCGCGGTTTCGTTTCAACCTGGCCCGACTGGAAGGGCTCGGCTACTATGACGGCTTGTGCCTGCGAATCTCTCCAGTGGCTCCTGACGGCGTGCGCTATCCGGTAGCCGATGGAGGCTTCACGGATTGGACCGCGCGGCTGCTCCAGGACAGAAAGGAGCGCCTCCTTATCAGCGGGATCGGTAGCGAGTTCGTTTGCCGGCGCTATCTTGCGGTCGCGAAACGGAAAAGCGCCGCTCACGATCCTCCAGAGTAGGAAGGGCCGCGTCCGCCCGTGGCGCGGGAGATGGCTATGAAACTCTGGAAAAAACTGTCGCTTATCGTTCCGGCCAGCGCGCTTTTACTTCTGGCCAAAACTCATACCGACTACAGTCATTCGGTAAATTTCAATAACTACAAAACGTATTCCTGGATGAAGGTGGAAGCCGGAAATTCGCTTTGGCAGGATCGGATTCAGCAAGACGTGGAAAACCAACTGGCCATGAAAGGCTGGGAAAGAGTGCCGGCGGGGGGCGACGCCGCGATTTCCGCGATCGGCTCCGTTCACAACGAACAGCAGCTTGAAACGTTCTACAACGGATTGGGCGGCGGCTGGTTTTGGAGAGGCTTCGGGGACGGTTTCGCCACCACCACCGTTCAGAATGTTGCCGTCGGAAATCTGGTTGTGGACATCTTCGACGCGCGAACGAAGAAGCTGATTTGGCGCGGCACGGCTGAAAGAGCCTTGTCAGGCGATCCCGAGAAAAATCAGAAGAAGCTTCAGGACGAAGTCGAGGACATGTTCCACAAATTCCCGCCCCCGCCCAAGGGTTAATATTCGGGTTCGTGGCTTGGCGCGCCGGCGCCCTTCGGGTTACTTCTGCTTCGCGGAAGGTGGGGCCGCCGCCGTGCCGGCAATCAGGGCCTGAAGTTCCCGGGCGAGGCCCGAGCCTTCCAATATCTCCGTGGTCGCATCGGTATCGGACCAATCCCTCACGATGCTTCCCCCCGGATTGATGACAAAGAGATGCGGTGTGTCGAAGGCCGGACGCGCCGGAGTGGCCTTAAAATACGCCGCCGCCACCTGGCCCTGATCGAAGACGAACGTCGTCGTGAGCTTGTTATCCACAACATAGCGCGCCACCGTAGTTGTGTTCTCCGGAGGCGCGATGACCACGGAAAGAATGGCTACCTTGGGTCCGAACTGCGTTTTGACCTGCTCGAGCGTTTTGGATAGAGCCATGCAATGCGGACAATCCGTCTTCATAAAATCCAACAGCAGCCACTTGCCGCGATAATCGAGTATGTCGTGCTGAGTAATGGTTGAATCCGGAAGGGAAAAGCTCGGCGCGCGGCGCCGGGAGAGCGATTGCCCCGCTAGACACAGCGCGCATAGCAGAATGGCGGCGAAAATTCGCATAAGGCTCAAGGTAACACGGCGCCGCCTTAAATAAACGCCGTGGTTCTAATGCCGGAGACCTCGAACCGCTTGCGGCAGCGCAGATTCTTGCACATCACTTTATCGTCGAGCAAGACCATATAGCTGGCGGCTTTCGCGAAGCGCGCGCGGTCGCGCTCGTCGGCGCGTGGCGGGAGCCGGTCGATCTTTCTCCGCACCAGCCAGCGCAGATCGTAGGAATCGCTGGTCCGGCAGAAGGGACAATTCAGCGCGGCAGGCTTGGTGGTCTCGGATTCTTTGTAGAATTGACGTTCGTCCATGGGACCGCGCTCCGGAGATCCTATTCATCATAGACTAGTGAACGGTTCTCCATGAGGTCCAAGTAATGCCCTTCAAGCCGAGGACCATCGTCGTCGCCGTCCGCCTCGTAAACGTCGTTGGAAAGCGTGGCGGGCAGGCTTAAGCGCGCCCGGCAATCCCTCCACACCTGGGCCACCAAAAAAAAGAGCCGGCGATCCAGTTCCCAGGGACCGCCGGCACAAGGAGGGGAGGTGTACGTATCAGTGTACGTATCAGTCGCTCTTCGCCGCTTGTTGATGATGAAATACCACTCTTGGATTCAAAATTTTTAAAAAATCACTGATACTCCAAACCGAAGATGACGGGAATCGCTTGCGTATTAACGGCGCGGCTCGCCGCATAGATATAACGCGACTCCAGGAAAAATTTCCACGGCGAATTTCCCAGTCTGACCGTCATGCCTATCCCGGCGTTGCCGCCGAACGAGCTTGTTCCTGTAGCGACGCCGATGGTGTTGACGTCGCCGTCCGTGCACGTGAACCCGTACCAGAACCAGATCGGATTACAAACAATGGGGCCATTTTCAAACACGTTCCTCGAAACGCTGGTGTGCCGGTAATACCACCCGCCCCCGGTGATCAAGTAATAGCCGAACGTTTTGCCCGCGTTCGCGCGAAATTTGTAGTTGGCTGTAATGCTAAAGAGATTCGTACTGGCTCCGAAGCCGAACAGCTGCGCTCTGGCCCCTACGGTTGGAGGAAGCCCATTCCACATGAATTGGCCCAGGAGCGAGTTGTGGCGACTGAGGTTATAGCCTGCGCTGCCGAGAAAGGCTCCGCCAACCCCGGAGAAGGTTGCCGCCGGATTCAGAGGGACTGTGAGGCCGCCGCCCGCGCTGAAGTTGAATCTACCTTCTTCGGGTGCGTTTTGCGCGCAAATGGGCGGAAGATAGATCGTCCCAACTATTCCGATGGCGATGAGAATATGTCTTGACATGAATTTCATCCTCGGCGACGCCTTGAAAAGGGAGCCGGACGCCCTGTTGATGCAAGCGCGGGGAAGCCCGGTGCAATTTTTGGAAGTCGCCGGTTCTTGGAGAACCGGAACATTCTACTGAGCGCCCCCGTAGGTAAAATTGATTCCCGCGCTGTAGCGGAAATTGTTCTGGGTTACCTTGGAAAAATCGCCAAAGGGCTGGAGCCGCGTCAGGAGGTACTCCGCCTGAACCGGCCTGATGGACACATGCTTAGAGACCTTAACATCCAATCCACCGCCCGCGGTCATCGCGAAGCCGGATATAGTTTTTGTGTAACGGAGGTTGACGTTCGGCGGCACGATGCAGCCGATTAGGCCCGCACACGCATCCGCGCTCGTTGCGGCCCAGGCTCCGCCGAACAACGTCTGGATGTACGGAACGAAGCGCCCCGAACGCATCGATACTCGCGGACCCGCCAGTAGGGTCGTAACCGTGGTGTTGAGGTTGGCATTGTGAATGCCGCCGTTGTGAACGGCCCCGCCGTCCAGCACTCCGCTGAACCAGTGGTTGAAGTTATATGCCCACTGAGCGCTGCCGCCGTTCGCATTGAAGGCGGAAAGATCATGTGCCGAATTGAAACGCGTGAAAGTATAACCCAGGAATGTGTCCATCTTTTGGTAGTCCTGGGCCGATGCCGCCACCGTAAACATCAAGACCGCGGCGCCGGTAATAACAAATTTCTGCATGAATGGCTCCCTTTCGAGTTCAGTGCAGACACTCGTCCGCCTCCCCAACAGGGCAGGCCCCCGAGTCTCATATCACCCCTGCGCATCGTCTGATCCTTGGAATCCGGACGCGATCTATTTTTTTATTCAACACGCCTAAACGCTTGCTGGGCATCATTTTCCGGAAGCGTAGTATCCGCGCCGCCAGGAAGCCTGCAGTTTTGGGCTGCCTTTGGGCTGAACCAGTTTTACCTCGACCTTGTGGTATTTTCCATCTCGCTTGGACTGGCTCGGGTAATAGCCGAGCACGTATTGAGTTCGCAGCGCCGCGCCGATTTTCGAGGCGACATCGGACAACTGATTCAAATTGTCGACCTCAAACAGGTGCCCTCCGCTTTGCTTGGTCAGCGCGCGGAGCAACGAAGGTCCCGCCGCGTCTTCCGGCGTCAGCATTCTTACTTCCACCGGGTCGAATATCCCGATCGCGTAAATTTGGACGTCGGCTTCCTTCACCAGGCTCTTCACCTCGCTCATGGTGCGGCGGCTGCGATTGTCTCCGCCATCCGATACGATGATCAGCGCTCGTCGCATATTGGCCGCTTGCCGCATGTGGTGGATTGATAAATCGATGGCGTCCAAAAGCGCGGTCCGTCCCGTCGGCTGCGTATACGCGAGCTGCCGGTTAATCTCATCCGTGTCTTTGGTCGACTCCACAGTCATGGCGACGCGGTCGTTGAACTCGACCAGGAAGAACTCGTCGTCCACAATGGCCGTTTTCAGAAACGTCGCGACGGCTTCGCGCGATTTCTGCATTTTGTTATGCATGCTGGCGCTCGTATCGAACACGAACCCAACCGAAATCGGAGCGCTTTCGACCGTGAAGTGGGTGATCACCTGCTCTGTTTTATCGTCGAAGAGCCTGAAGCGCTCTTTTCCCAAACCGGCGATGGACTCGTCGTTGCGATCCAGCACCGTGACCGGGATTTGAACCAGATCCGAGCTGACATGCAGCGATACGGGCTGCTCGGCTTTGGCGGGCTCCGCCGGTTGTATGCGCGGCTGCGGGCCATCGGGTTGGGCGAGAGCCGAACTCAGGCACGCCAAGGAAATGCAAAGCAGAGGCCAAACGCGATTTTCCCCATTCCGGCAAGCGCAAGCGGCAATTCGCATAGATTCGAACTCCCTTTTGCCGTCGATGCGGGAGTTCGTTGCTTGAAGTATTTTTTGAGAGGGAAATAACGCGGAAAACCGTCGGGAGTCATCTAGCTGGCGAAAGGTTGCGCCGTGGCCCTAGTCTGCTTCGAAGGAAGGCTCGCCGGAGAAAAATGCCGGCCGCGGCCCGGACGATACAGGCGGCGGCTGTGAAGCGCTGATTAACCCACGCCGGTAAGCGCTTGTATTCCGGCCCGGTGCTCCGCGCAACCCATCGGGATTCTCACAAATGGGCTCCGCGTATGTTTTAGTGCGAGCCGTTCTGCCTCACATGCTCGAGCAAATCCCACATGCTAAAACCCTTCCCGGCCGGGAACCCTGGCACGAAACCCTTTTGGTGCAGGACGGAATCCGTGTCGGCATCCATCAATCCAACGATAACTTCGGCTACGATACGGCCGCCGACCGGCCCTAGTCTGATGGGCGTCCGGTTGTTTTTGAACACCCGTTGGGCCTCCGCCAGGATATAGAACCAAAGCGGGGCGTTGTTTTTGAAGTCCCGCGCGAATGTTCGCGAAAAGCGGACCAAGGGCCGATTGTTTCGCGCGCTCGCCTCCGTAGCGGGCCCGATCATGAGCTCATCGTCGGGGATTGGGTTTTCGCCCATCGCTTCCGCCACCGCTTGACCGGACGGCAGCGACGTTTGAACGCCGCGAACCAGATCGCGCCACGCGAGCGACTGCTCGCGCAAGCTCTTCGGCTCCTCCGGTAAAACCCTCTCGGGCACTTCGCCCAACGGATGCACGAGCGCGGTATCGATCTTGTATGCCCACTGTAGGCCATTCTTTCCATTCGGCGGCTGCCTTTTCGCTGGGAAGAACAGGCTCCAATCGATAGCTCTGCCCTCCTGAAGCGGCCGGAAACCGAATAGGTCCCGAAGCGGGATTCGATCCGCGTTCTTGTTCAGTCTGTAACTCGGACGGATCATGCTATGGCCGAATCGGTAAGCCCCCACCGAAAACTCAACGGGCATGAAAACGGCTTTGCCCCACCTCCGGGGGTTGAAGATAGTCAACCGCGGCCGGTCCTCGTCTATCGTCGTTCCTTTTTCAATATGGGGCAGAATAGAACCCAGCGTCTTCCCGTTGACGATCGTCGGCAGGAAGTCGTGTAGCACGATCCATTGGTAGTGCCAGCGAACCATTTGCTGGATTTGATCGAAAGTCAAGTCATGGTGCTTCTTGACCATGAGATTGTGGAACCGTAACATCGCCGCGTGTAGTTGGCTGAGAATTTCGTTCTCATCGTTTCGCGGGTCGCCGATAATCGCCCGGCGTCCATACCTCTCGTCGTTTCGTGGAAGATCGCAAGCGCCTTTATCTTCGTCATTGCCGCCGAGCGCGTCTCCCAGAATGAAGCTCTTGCCGTCGCGCTGATAGAGATACGGTTGGTCGGCTGGCCCGCGGCCGTATAGGTTATCGAGATCAAACCGCGGCGTTCGATAGTCGATCAGCGCATCCGGGTCCTTCTTCTTTTGAAAGCTACTCGCGGGATCGAAGGAGATGTCGTGATCTATAAACTGAGCGAGGTAAGTATAGCCGGCGCTGATTCCGGGGTCATCTTCAGTTCCTGTATTTTCCGAGTCGTTCGGCTCGCCTTCGGGTGGAGTCTTACCGGTTGAGCTTGTCATCGCGTCCGCAAGATCTCCAAGGAGCCTTCCGGAAAATCTGGATTCCGGCAACTCTCTGAACATCTTGCCGAAGAGCCCTTCGAATCTCGCATACTCGGGCCAACTCGGAGTTGCCGTCGTTTTCGAGTCGTTTGAAAGCCCGCGGATCGCGCCATGCGTCCCGTAGACTTTCGGCGCGTGGCCAACTGCCTGAGAGCCTTCAGCCATGTTGAATCCTCCTTCTAGGTCCAGCGAACGGATTTTTGAACGAGCGTGAAATCCCAAATAGAGCCGCGGGGATAGGCGCCCCCGGTCCGGCGCTAATTCCCCACATCAGGCGTTCCTTGCCCCTTCCTCCAGTCCTTAAATTTCAGCTTCGTTTCCCCTGGTTTCGGTTTCGGGTTATTGGAAGGCGGAACAAGCTGCCCGCATTTGAAATTGACTCGATTCGCGGCCGTGAGCGTTGTGGCGACGGTGAACGGGCCCTTCGTGCTGTTTCTGGTCCCGATAGCGCACTGTTCCCCAGCCTTGGGCGCGTCCGGCTCCTTGAAGGCGGGATCCTGCTGGTAAACAATCGCGGCATTTGACACGTTCGATCTAAACTGAATTTTGTCGCCCTCCTCAACCTCCACGACCGAGGTTGTAACTTTGTAATTACCGTCTTTGTCCACCTTGAGGTTGTACTGAATCACCGCCATGGATAGGTTCTCCTAGTTTTTTGAATTGTGTGAAGCTAACAGCCGTTGATAAGCGTTCGAAGCCCGCAGCGGCGCCAGATCCAGCGACTGCGAGGCGAGGGTGAACATCGATGCGGGAGCGCCCTTCAGCAGTTCCACCGCTTGATCGTGTTCCTCGAGATATTCGTAGGTTTGGACGCCCATCCAGCGGACGTTGAAGCTATTTCGAGACATTTTGATGGCCTCTTCGATGTCTGTTTCCGCGTCTTCCCGATTATTCAGGCAGGCATTCAAATAGGCTCTTCGGGAAAGGGAATATCCGTCCAATGGATTCTGCTTCAACTCGGTCCGAGCCAAACCCAAGCCCTTTTCATAGGCCGCGTTCGCTTCAGCCGTACGATGCGCGCGCCGGTATGCGGTGCCGAGGTCGATGTAGTAAAGCGAGCTTGCGGGGCCCATCGCAACCGCCTTCTCGAAATAGGAGATCGCATCCTCAGGCTGGTCCTGATACAGACGGATCAGACCGAATCCCATCTCCACCCTCGCTGTATCCTGAGCCTGTTTTGCGAGGTTCAATTGATACTCGGCATCCGCATAGCGCCCCATGTTCAGGTAAGGGGCGGCCAGCGCGTAATGGGCGTCCGCCATATCCGGCGCTAAGGTGACAGTCTGCTCGCGCTGGCGGGCCGCGTCTTCGTAGTCGCCGAGGTTGAAGTAATAGGCGCCCAAATCCAGGTGATTCTTGAAGTAATCCGGCTGGAGATCGATGGCTTTGCGATACGCATCCAGCGCCTGGTTCGATTGTCCGCTGTCCTCGTACACGTGCCCTAATTGCCGCCAGACGTCGCCATTGTTACGATCCAGATCGAGCGCCCGAAGCAGGTCCGTTTTGGCCTCTTCGAACCATCCCGAGGCGCTGTTGATGGTTCCCGAAACCAGCAGCACTTCCAGGACGTCGCCATTGCGCGCTTTGGCGGCCGCAAGCGATGCCAAGGCGCGCTTTTGCCAATCGGGATCCTTCGTGATCGTGTATTCAGCCCATTGCGCCTCCGCCAGCTTGGCGTGCGTCAGGGGCGAAGCGGGATCCAGATCCACCGCCCGCTGAAGCAAAGGTAGCGCGCGTTCCACATCGGGATTGCGTCTGGCCAAGGCGGCGCCCGCGGAGTAGGACGGATACGCGGCGGCGTTCACGGTGGCTACCGCCGCCAGCGGAGGCAGCCGTAGAGTGCTGGTGACCATGCCGGCAAGTGCGATCGGCGCGTTTGGAAGCTCGTCCTTCGAGTAGGTTGCCTGCCAATCCTGAAGGTGCGTCAGAGAACTCGTATCGATCAGGTGGGCCGAAATCTGAATCCCCTCGCCGTCTCTCCGCCATTCTCCCGTCAGCGCGAGCGTGGCGCCTAACAACGTCCGAGCTTTCGCCGGCTGATCCACCTTGTTCTGGAGCGCATCGCTCACGGGAATGACCGTCAGACGGCGAGCCCGGCTGCTCTTCAGGTGGCTCAAGCGGTTGCCTGTATCGAGGAGCGCGCCCTGACTCAGGGCTGTCGATTCCAGATCGGCGGCGAACGGCAGCACAGCCAGCCGCGCGACCTCTTGTGGCGCGGTAGTGATCTGATAAGTTGCCGCGCTGACGGCGGCGGCCAACGCGATGCCGGCTGCCGCTGCGATCGCATACCACCGCCAACTCTTCTTCAGCGCCTTTTCGACCTCCCCCGCGCTCTGGAACCTCCGCGCCGGATCCGGATCCAGGCACTTCGCCAACACTCGATCCCATTTCCAATCCAACGACGGCGGCTTCCCTCTGAAGCGCTCTTCTACTGGCGTATCCGCCCCGAAAGGACGCCGCCCCGCGAACAGCTCGCACAAAATCACGCCCAGACCATACACGTCGGAAGCGGGAGTCGCTTTTTCGCCCTTCCAGATCTCCGGGGCCATGTAATCCATCGCCCCGCCCGCCATCGATTGCGCCGTGCCGCGCGCGCCTGCCATTCCCGGCCGCCGCGCCAGCCCGAAGTCGGTGATCACGGCCCGCTCTGCGCCATCCGGCCCCTTCGTGATAATGACGTTGTTGCCTTTAACGTCGCCGTGCACTACGCCGTTGCGGTGCGCTTCCGCAAGCCCGTCGCATATCTGCCGCGCCAGGCCGAGCGCTTCCGTCCGCGAAATGCCGCCGCGCTGGAGCCGCGCCGCCAGAGTTTCGCCCTTCAGAAACTCCATGCTGATCACGTCTATTTCGCCTCGCGCCCCCTCCACCGTGTGGATCTCGAACACCTTGCAGACATTGTCGTGGGCGATCTCGCGCGCGTGCGCAACTTCGGGAGGCAAGCGCTTATGGAAGCCGCTCTTGGCGCACTTTATGGCGACGCGCCGCTCCAGCTTCTTGTCCCAGGCTTCGTAGACCCAGCCCATGCCGCCCTCGCCCACTTCACCCAAAATGTCGAAGCGGTCGGCCAGAAGATCCCCACGCTGAAAAGGGGGCTCATCGGGCGGCGGCGGAAACAGAGGCTCTTCGAGAAATCCGTCCAGACGCTCTTCCAACTCGACATATTTGCGGACCTGTTCGATCAGATCGGAATCGCCGCCACAGGCCGCGCGGATATACGCATCCCGCTGCTCCGCGGGGCTGGCCAATGCCAGATCCACCGCGCTCATCACCAGATCGTCATCCAGCGATTTGTTCGGCATGCTTCTTTTCCAGGCGGGAAAATAGCCATTCCCGGGCATCGCGCCATCTTCGCTGCATGGTGTGGAGCTTCAACCCGAGCGCGTCCGCCGTCTCTTCGTCAGTGAGGCCAAGATAATGTTTCAGCTCGACCACATGGCACAGTTCGGGGTTCACCTCGGCCAAATCTTCCAGCAGCCGGTCCACCTCGATCTCCAGATCCAGGTTCCGGCCGCGCGCCACTAGGTCGGAGGGCGGGGAAACGAAATCGGCACGGGGACTTCTGCGCCATTCGTCGATCAAGTACCGTCGCATCACTCTAGCCGATATAGCGAAGAAATGGCTCCGGCTCTGCCAGTCCCGATCCTTGGCTTTAAGAAGGCGCACGTAGGCTTCGCTGACCAGAGCCACGGTATCCAAGGCGTGGCCCCGTCTCTCTCTTCGCAGCCGGTTGCGTGCAAGGCGCGCCAGATGCGGCATCACCAGGCTGAAAAGCTCGTTTTCCGCCTGTTTGTCTCCTTCCCTCCATTTATGAAGAAGGATAGTGATATCGCCCGGCTGCCCTTCAATGGCCATAAGAGAGTGTGGGGATTATATCACACAGACGCAACCGCAATATTCCAGTTGTATGAGTCAAAGCGGGCTATGTGCTTTGAGGTGTGTCGGACCTGCCGCTAACGCGGCCCGAGATGAAACGGATTGAAGTTGCTTTTGAAATCGAACGCGTCCAATCCTTCCGACCGCTTCAGAAACCCGACCACCGCGTAGGTGACGGGCGTCGCCACAACTTCGTAAATCACCTTGAAGGAATACGCGGACGCGGCGCCGACGGCCAATGTCATGAGCGGCGCGGTTCCCGTGAACGCGATTGCATACAGGAGCACTGTATCGACTAATTGACCCGCGACCGTGGATCCAACCGTGCGCGTCCACAGCATCCTTCCTCCCGTCCACAATTTCATTTTGGCGAGCGTGAACGAGTTGGCGAACTCCCCGCACCAGTAGGCGATCAGGCTGGCGGCGATCAGACGTGGGATTTGATAGAAGACCGTACGGAACGCCTCCTGATTCTTCCATCCCGGCGCGGGAGGCAGCCATACCGTGATCAGCCCCATCACGGCCAGCAGCCCATTGGCGAGAAAGCCGAGCCAGATCGCCTTGCGTGAAGCGGAGTAGCCGTAAACCTCCGTGAACACATCGCCGAAAATGTAGGTGATCGGGAACAGGATCTGCGCGCCGCTGAGGACAAACGGTCCAAGAGAGCAGAGCTTTTGCCCCACTAAATTCGAGACCAGCAGCACGACGATGAAGATGGCCAGGAGGGTGTCGAAATGGCGGTAGGTGCGCAGATCGCGCGCCTGCACAGCGGCGGGTTTTTCAGCGAATGAACTCACGTTGAATTCCGATCTTAGCGCGCTTGGTCTAGCAAAGGCTTCACCGCGCGAAAAACCGTTCCCGATACGATTTCCGCGCCTTCCGCCGTGGGGTGGATTCCGTCTCGCTGGATGTAGCGGAGATCGCTGGTCACAATATCGGAGAGCAGGAAGGGAATGAAAGTCAATCGATACTTCGCGGCCAGATCCTTGTAGATTTTCTCAAAGCCGCGGATATAATCGGGTCCGTAATTCGGCGGCAGGGTCATGCCGGCAAGCACCACACGCGCGCCCGCGTTCTGGAAAGTCTCGACCATCGTTTCCAGATTCTTGCGCGTCACCGCCAGCGGCAACCCGCGCAGGCCGTCATTGCCGCCCAGTTCCAGCAGAACGATTTTCGGCTTCAGCGATACAGCGGAATCCATGCGCTCCACGCCCCCTTCCGTCGTGTCGCCGCTGATGCCGAGATTCACCACGTGCCACGTATAAGACAACGCGTCGAGCTTTTTTTGCAGGTCGTCGGGGAAACTCTGGCCCGGCTCCAGGCCGAATCCAGCGGAAATGCTGTCGCCGAAAACAGCGAGCACTTTCCGGTTGTCCGGAGCGGCGGCGGGCGCGGGGTCTTTAGGCTCGGGCTGGGTGGGCGGCGGCGCCGAAGACTGCTCGGTGGATTTCGAACACGCGCACAGCGCTACCGCTAGAGCGAGTGGGATAAAACGTCTCAAATCCCAGTATAAAATCGACCCGGCTAACCCCCACCGCGCCTTACTAGGACAAGCTTAAACTCGTCCCGCTCAAAACGTGAACCGTGCGATCAACGTGCCCGTGCGCCCCACCAGCGGGACCGTCCCCGCCGCGGGACCGCTGTTCGGCGCCTGATACGCATTGATCACTCCGAACCCGGAGGTGTAAATCCCCAACCCGTTTTTCGACGGCTGGTTCTGCGGGTTCGTCGCGCCGGGATTCGGCATCAGAGTCCGGTTGAAAATATTCACGAATTCTCCCCGGATATAGAAGTCGTAGCGGCCTTCCTTACCGACCCGGAAATGCCGTCCGATGTTCGCGTTCTCCTGCGGACGCCGAGGGTTGCGGAAATCGCTATACATCGTCGATGTCGCCGGACAAGTCGCATTGACGGGGCACGATGCCCAGGCCATCGGATTCAAAACAATATCCGTGTACGGATTGTAGCTGTGGATATCGTTCACGTCCTTGAGGTATAACGGCTGGCCCGCAACCCGAATGTCCTCGCTGCTCAGGTAATTGGATGTGGGACTGGCCGGCGGAGTAATTAAGCTTCCGCTCTGGTAATTGGCGAAGAACCCGATCTGCCAGTCCCTGGTGACCACGTCCGCGTACTTGGGCAGGAAGGAAGTCTTCGGGACCGTGTAGGTGGCGTTGAAAGTCAGCACTTGCGGCGGTATGTCTTGAAGCGCCCATGGGTTGCCGGCCGCATTGAAGAAGTCCTGCCGCGAAGGCCGCGCGAACCCCTTGGCGAAGGTGTAAGCTCCGCTCGCCTGAAGCCCGTGCGAGAACCGCTTGGTCGCCTTCACTTGCAGTGAATTATACCTGGAGTTTCCCGTGGCGGACCCCGAAGGACCGATTGCGCCGAACTGCGGGAACGGGTACAGCGCGCTCTGCAACGAATTAGTCAGCGGGAAGCCGCTGTAGGGAAGAAGAGTGCGGCCCATCTTCTGGATCGCCGCGGCGGCGCCGATCGGCTGGCTCAACAAGGCGCGGTCGCAATCGTTTCCGGCCGCGCAGGTAATGCCCGCCGGTTTGTAAGCGTAACCCGCGGGCCCGGTTCCCGGATACGGATAGAGTCCAAACTGCGCGAATTGCGCCGCTGATATTTGGCTCAAGAAGCCCAAGGGGCCGCTAAATGGATACGCGCTGCCCTGCTCCCAAACGCCTAGATTCGCCACGTAAGACGCTTCCATGACGAAATTTCTCGTAATCTCCCGCTGGAATCCGGCGCTCCATTGCATCAACCGCGGAGGACGGTTCTGGTTGGCGTCGGGCATCGTGGGCGTCGTTCCGGTTGTCGCCGGATTCCCGACGGTGCCCGCGACCGGATAACGGTTCGGATCCGTGTTGGGCCAGGACGGAGCCACAATCGCGCCCGGAGTTTCGATATTCACGAACGGGTTGATGCCGGCCAGAGGATACGCTCCATTGGTCGAGACGATCCCGCCGGCGCCGCCACCGGCCCCCGTGCCGCCGGAAAACTGGTAGCTGATTCCCCATCCGGCGCGGAACACCGTCTTGCTGTCGATCTGATAAGCGGCGCCGAGGCGCGGTCCGATCGCGTACGGATACATGGGCTGATAGAAATCGCAATGGCAATTGCTGGCGTAAATCGTCGCACCCGGATGGCCTCCCGCGTTGCCGTTGGGCAACGTCATACTGAGTTGACCCAACCGTCCATATTGCTCTTTGAAGGGAGTTTCGTAGTCCCACCGCAATCCGTAATCCAGAGTAAGTTTGCGCGTCGCCTTCCATGAGTCTTGCGCAAACACGCCCCACACCTGCTGCCCCTGCCGGTAATTCAACTGGGGCGTTTGAGTCGTTGAAGTATAGTCGCCCAGAAGCCAGCTCGCGTAGCCAAAGCCCGTGCTGTATCCGCCGAAGCCCACCGTTGGCGTGAACGGTTGCGAGGTGGCTTCAGTGCCGGTCGCCAATGTAACCGTGGAGAAGGTTCCACTGTAGTTTTGCTGGAGGTACATCTCGGCGCCGAACTTGTAGGTGTGACTGCCGCGAATCCAGGTGATATTACCCGTGAAGGTGGGCTTTTCCTCGTAATTTAGCGTTTGACCGGCCTCGCCCATGTTCTGCATGCCGCCGAAAGCGCTATTCGGCGAAGTGGTCGCCCGCATCCCCCGGATGGAGGGGAACTGGCGATGGATCACAAACCCGGATAGCCCCACCGACGCCGGATCGAAATTCAAAAACGGCGCGTGATCGAAGAATCGGGTCTTGAAATATCCCACGCCCAGATGCAACAGCAGAGTCGGTTTCAAGGTGCGGTCGTAGTTCAAACGCGTGGTCCAGTTCGGGATGAACGTGCCGCGATAAGCCCCGATTTCGAGCGGCAAGCCATCCGCGCCCCCCAGCGGTGAAGAGATCTGGCTTTCGGTATTGTTCCGCGACCAGTAAAACGACAACTTGTCCTTCTCCGAAATATTGTGGTCGATCTTGAAGGACGGAATCGCCGAGTAGCGCGATCCCGGAATGGTCGCGTTTAAATTCCCGCTGAGGCTATCGATCTGCGCGGCCGGGATCAGCTTTTGAATGTTGATCGAAACCTTATCGAAGCGGTTGGCCGGAATCGTATTATTGGGAAAGGGATTGGCGTAGCCCAGGCCGCCCGCTGTGACGCCCCGCGTCAAAGGGTCGTAGATTTCGTTCGCAAACAAAGGGCGGCCCAATGCATCTAGCTGGTTCGGCTGCCCAGTTTTCGCGTTCACGCCGCCCAGAGGGCCGGTCGGAATCGAATAGGCCGCGCACAGGCTGCAATCCCCGTTGGGCGAAATTCCGGAGAAATCGCCGTTGCGGTAAGCGGGCGTCGGCACGGTATCGGTGAAGCCATACCCAACCGTCTCCAAAAATTGCTCGTAGTTGAAGAAAAAGAAGCTCCGGTTGCGGCCGTCGTACACTTTGGGGATATAAATCGGACCGCCCAGCGTGCCGCCGAAATCGTTGCGGCGGTTGCGCGGCCGGTACTTTCCGCCGCTCCCGCCGACCGTGCTGCCGGCGCCGCCGCTGACGCTGAAGGGATTGCCGGCGTTCAGGTCTTCATTTACGAAATAGTCATAGCCGCTGCCATGATACTGGTTCGTGCCCGAGCGCATGGTCATGTTGATGACCACCGATCCCGCCTGCCCGTATTCGGGAGCGTAGTTGCTGGTCTGATAGGCCATCTCCTGGATCGCGTCCGCGCTGGGCTGGGCCATTTGCGTGTAGTCGTAGGTTCCGAAAAGCCGGGAGGTCGCGTCCTGGCCTTCAATGCGCATCGACTCTGTCATATTGCCGCCCAAGCCGTTCACTCTGACTTGGCCGCTGCTGGCATAGGAGCTGACGCCGGGGAGCGTCAGCATCGTGTTATACGGATTCCGGTAGCCGGACGTGCCCGAGTTGGCCGTACCGATGCCCAGAAGGGGAAGATCGTCAAGCTGCTCAATATTGACCACGTGGCTTAATTCGCCCGTTTCGGTCTTCAGCAGGGTGGCCTCGGCGGTTACGGTAACGGACTCGGCGGCGCCGCCGACTTCCAATGCCACGTTTTCTCTCAGCGTTTGAGTGGACGCCACCGCCAGGTTGCTATGTGTGTATGTCTTGAATCCAGGGACTTTGACGGTGACTACGTATGTGCCGGCGGGTAGGTCCGCGACGGTATAGTTCCCCGTGTTCGTCGATACCGTTGGATGCACAATGCCCGTGGCCACGTTCCTGGCTTCGACATTCGCGCCGGCGACGACGGCTCCGGCCGGGTCGGCGATGGTTCCGGTGATGGTTCCGTTGCCCACCTGCGCCAACGCCGCGGTGGCTGACACTATAAGCAGCGCAAGGAAAACGCGCATCCTCAAACCCCCTTTTGATGCAATAGATGGCCGGGCGGCCTAAGCCGAATGGCCTATGTCGCCTCGTGCCTTCAGGGGAGTTTACTACATGCCGACCGGCAGGGCCAATACCCTCCGGGCGGTAGGCAGTGGAGAAAGTTCACGCTTGAAAGGGCAAGGTGCGGTTCCGGAGACGGGCTAGCTAGAACCCGCCGCAGTGGTCGGCTATTGCTTCCGATACCATCCCATGGCGCCACGGGCCGCCGGATCGCGATCATCGAAGCTTACCACGGTCATTCCCGCTTGCCGCATCGTACCGGTCGAGGCCTGCGGCAGGCGATCGTTGGTCAGCAGAAGGCCGCCGGATTTCAGCATTGCGCCTGCGTTTTCGAGCGCCAAGGTCTGCTCGGACGGATCGTAATACACGAATATATTCGTCCCCACGATCAAATCGAAGCGCTCCGCCGCCGGTAGATTAAGCCGCTCGACGACGATATTCAGGTCCACCGGCTCGCAGGCGAGCACGACATCCGGGCGGACGCGCACGGCGCGGGTTTGCAGGCCCTTGAAAATCGCCGGGGGCTTAATGGGCGGCACAGTGGCGCCCACCTGATTGCCAAGCGCGCTCCAATAGGCGGCCAGATCCGGCGACCAGGGACGCGCAATATCGCGCGGCAACTGAAGCACGTAGCCGGTGTTCTTCCGGGCGCGCTCGCGGGCGCGCTGGAAATGATCGATCACCCGGGAATTAATATCGAAAATCGACACCGCCAATTTCTCGGGTTGGGCAAGCCCCAGCCGCAGCAGCGAATCGTATAACGCAAAGGGTTGCAAACTCTGCTGCGGATAGTAGTCGTAAGCAGACGCGTCGTTCTTGTCGATGAAATCGAGGCCCGGCCCGATCACCGCCACGCGAGAAACCTGGTCTTCGCGCAGCACGCCGCGTTTTTTCAGGTCGCGCAAGGTTTGATCGAGGGAGAAATCGGGCAGGATGCTCGTGTCGAGCGAGAGACCCCGGTCGTCGAAAAGCGAGCCGCGGTCCAGAGCCGATTCGGGTTTCGCTTCCGCCGCGCGAACCGCATACGTCCTTCGTTCCTGAAGATCGCGCAGGAGTTGATCGTAAACGAACTTTCCCGCGTCCGGCCCATCGATATCGACCCCTTTCCGGCGCAGGAGATCGCTCAGGAAAATGAGCCGCTCGTTGCCGCCCGGCTTGCGCATGCCGGCGACGAGGTCGTCCACCCGTGCACGCACGAGCCCGCTCTTGGAAGCCTCCGAAAGATTTTCGATTTTGATTCGCGCCTGGCTGGTGAACGAAGTCCCGAACAGAAGGAGGTTCACCAGAGAATCGAGGTCGCCCTGTTCGAGCCGCGCCCGGATGGCTTTATCGCGCTGCCGGGCCCAAGCGAGATCGGCGTCCGGCGTGTAGACCCGATCCGCCGCAAGAGCGGAGCTAGCTGCCAAAAAAACACAAAGGCCGCCAAGAATTCTTGGCGGCCTTTGCGAGTTTTGCGAGAAATGCTTTTGAAGCACTACATCAGAACGAGAAGCGCGCGATCAGCGTACCTTGACGGCCCTCGAAGTAAGGCGCGGTGGTCATCGTCGGGGGCGCGTATCCGGTGCTCGGCGCGAGGTACGCGTTGATGACTCCGAAACCGCCGTTATAGATCCCCAGCGAATTCCGCGACGGCGCCGTCTGCGGAAGCGAAGTGCTGCTCGGGGCCGGCATGATGGTCCGGTTGAAGATGTTGACGAATTCGCCCCGGATCTGCAGAATGTACTTGCCTTCCTTGCCGAGCCGGAAGTTGCGGGCGATGTTGGCGTTCTCCGTGGGAGTGCGCGGCGCCCGGAAATCCTTATAGAGAGTTCCCCCCGCGGTGCAAACCGAGTTGGAGGGGCAGGCCTGCCACGCGTTCGGATTCAGCACCTGAGTGAAGTACGGATTGTAAGTGCTGAGATCGTTGATGTTCACACCCGGCGTATACAAGGGCTGGCCCGGAACCCGGACTTCCTCGCTGCTCAGGTAATTCGCGTTCACCGTGCTGGTGGGTGGCGTCAGGTACGAGCCGCTTTGGTAATTGGCAAAAAAACCAAGCTGCCAATCCTTGGAGATCGCGTTCACGTACTTAGGCAGGAACCCGGCCTTCGGCACGGTATAGGTGGCGTTGAAGTTCAGGTTCTGCGGCGGGATATTCTGAAGCGCCCACTGGCTGCTGTTGGGATTGTAAACGTCCTGTCGCGTGGCCCGTATGAAGCCCTGGCCCCAAGTGTAGGAGCCGCCGGCCACCAAACCGTGCGAAAAGCGTTTGGTCGCTTTCACTTGTAAAGAGTCGTACTTGCTGTTGCCGGTCGCGGATCCGGTGGGCTCCACCGCGCCAAACTGCGGAAATGGCACCAGGGCGTTGGCCAGCGTGCTGCTGGTGGGGAAGCCGGAATAGGGGAGGAGATTGCCGAACCTCTGGACCACGGCCGGGTTACTGAGGGTATCGGTTAACAATATGCGATCGTTGTTGTTGTTATAGCCCGCCGGGCCGGTTCCCGGGATGGGATAGAGCCCATACGTCGCCAGAAACTGCGGAGATAGTTGGCTCAAGATGCCCAAGCTGCCATCTCCGTTCAGCCAGACGGCGCGGTTGGCCACATAGGACGCTTCCATGACGAAACTCTTGGTGATCTCGCGCTGGAAGCCGACGCTCCATTGATTGATACGAGGCGGCCGGTTGATGTTGGCGTCGGGCACGGTGGGTGCCGGAGAGGTGGCGCCGGGATTGGGATACTGGAACGGATTGGTGACGGGCCAGCGCGGCGATTGAATGACGCCCGGAGTTTCAATATTTACATATTGGTTCAATATGGGCACGTAGGATGGATTGGTGAGCTGGGTATTGAAAGTTCCCGGAGAACTCACAGTGGTGCCGGCGGAATCCTGCACGAACTGGTAGTTAATCCCCCATCCCGCGCGGAATACCGTCTTGGGATCGATCTGATACGCGACTCCGATCCGCGGGCCGAGCGCAAAGGGATATGCGGACTTGTAGAAGTTGCAGTTGCAGTTGCTGGCGAATTGCAGCGCCCCTAGCCGACCTCCGGCAACGGGGTTCGCCAAAGTGGCATTGATCTGGCCCCAGCGCCCGTATTGCTCCTTGTCGGGAGTGTCGTAATCCCAGCGCACGCCGTAGTCAAGCGTCAGCTTGCGGGTGATCTTCCAGGAATCTTGAAGATACAGCGCCCAATCGTACGTCACAAAACGGGTATCAAGAGGCGCGCCCTGTGACGTCGGCTGAGTGAGGGCGCCGAAGGCTCCTGGAGATACTCCCAGATCGCCTAGCAGGAAACTCGCGAAGCCAAAGCCCGGGCTGAAGCTGCCGTAGCTATTGGTATTCACGAATGGGTCCGACGTCGCAGCCGTTCCGGAGTTCAGAATGACGGTGGGATGGGGCTTGCTATAAGACTGTTCGTCGATCCACTCGGCGCCGGCCTTATAGGTGTGTTTGCCGCGAACCCATGTCACACTGGTAGTGCCGGTTGGCCTCATCTCGTAGCTCGGGCCCTGGATGGACACCCCTATGGTCTGCAGGCCTCCGGTGGCGTTAGTGCACCCGGGAGGGGCGCCGAAGCCTGCCGCGGTGCAATTCCCCGTAATCTGCGGGAACGTGCGGTTCTCCAAAAAACCACTGAGCCCCAATGTTTGCTGGGGGTTAAAGTTAAGTCCCGGCGAGTTGTCGACGAAACTTTGGTGGTACAGGCCCGCGCCTATGTGCAGCAGAAGACTCGGCGTCAGCGTGCGGTCGTAGTTCAACCGTTCCTGGTAATTGGTAATGAAGGATCCCCGGGCCCCTGTGATGGAGTTTGGAAAGCCATCCTGGGTCCCCAAGGTGGGGTTGAACTGGTTTGCGGTGGTGTTCTCGGAATAGTAGAAGGACAGCTTGTCTTTTGTCGAGATATTGTGATCGATCTTAAACGCTGGAATGGCCGAGTACCGGTTGCCGGGCTCATTAACGACATAGTTGCCGAGGAAGTTGCTGTTGTTGGCCCCTGGGACAAAACTCAATACCTTCAGCGCGACCGGGTCGAAGCGGTTCGCCGGGATCATGTTGTTTTGGAATGGAAGTGCATATCCCTGACCGTTGGGGGCGATCGCTCGCGTAGACGGATCGAAGATCTCGTTCGCGAATACGTGGTTGCCGATAGGATCGAGTTGGGCCTGCGGACTGCCCAGCGCCGTCTGCTGAATCCCCAACAGAGCGCAGGCGCTGCAATTGCCATTGGGTGAAATCGCCGAGAAATCGCCCTTCAGGTACGCGGCCGTGGGCACGGTATCGTTGAAACCGTAGTTGTTGGTCTCCAGGAACTCCTCGTAATTGAAAAAGAAGAATGTCTTATTGCGCCCGTTGTAAATCTTGGGGATGACGATGGGGCCGCCCAGGGTGCCGCCGAAATCGTTGCGGCGGGCGCGCGGGCGATATTTACCGCCGCTGCCGCCCGTGGAACTGCAAACCGCGTTCCCATTCCCCGTCAGACATCCGCCGCTCCGGGTAAAAGGCTGGCCAGCGTTGAGATCTTCATTAACGAAGTAGTCGTAGCCCGTGCCGTGGTACTGGTTGGTGCCGGACTTCATGGTCATGTTGATGACCACGCTGCCCGCCTGTCCGAACTCGGGAGCGTAGTTGCTGGTCTGGTAGGCAATCTCCTGAACCGCGTCCACGCTGGGCTGGGCCATTTGCGTATAATCGTACGCCGCAAACAGGCGTGACGTCGCGTCCTGCCCTTCGGTGCGCATCGTTTCAGTCGTCACAAACGACTGGCCCAGGCCATTGATCTGAAACGTTCCGCTGGCGGAATAGCCGCTCACGCCAGGAAGCGTCAGGATCGAATTGTAGGGATTGCGATAGCCGGAGGTGCCGGAGTTAACCGTCCCAATGCCTACCAGCGGAAGCGCGTCCAGCGCCTCCGTGTTGACGTTGGTCGCCAACTCGCCGGTCTCGGTCTTCAGCAAGGACGCTTCGGCCGTAACAGTGACCGACTCGGTGGCCGCGCCGACTTCCAACTTGGCGTCCTCCCGAAGGACTTGCGCCGCCGCGAGGGCGAGGTTCGTGTGAGTGTAGGTCTTGAACCCCTGGACCTTTACCGTGACGGTATAAGTTCCAATCGGCAGATCCGAAATCGTATAATTTCCGGCATTCGTCGTCACGCCGGGGAAAGCCACGCCCGTTTGCGAATTCCGGGCTTCGACCGCCGCTCCGGCGACCACGGCCCCGGCGGGGTCGAGAACCGTCCCGGTGATGGTTCCGTTACCGACTTGGCCGAAAACCAGCGCGGCGGACACAGCCAGCAGCGCAAAAAGAGTGTACAACCTCATGTCATCCCTCCTGAAGGGAACCTTACCCTGTATAGCCCAAAAGGGCTAGAAGCGAAAAATCTATAGACGAATGTTACTACAGAGAGACAGATTTGGTCAATAGGCTGGAACGGGTAGGACGCGTGAGTGGGGTTGCATGGCCTGGGAGAGGCGTGCGGCCCGAGGCGATCAAAAGACGAAGAATGGGGTCTGGGTGGCTCGTTCCGTTCCGCAGTAGAATCGATGCCAGGAGGCGGCTTTGAAACTCGGCGACATAACGGCTCCCATCGGCGCGGCGGTCACTCTCGCGCTGGGCATCTACGAACTCACACAGCCGGCTGATACGCGGCGGATAACCCCTTTCATTCTTTTCACGATCGCCGCTCTGTTTGCCGCGCGCATCGCGGCGCGCCGGCAAATCCGCAAACGCGAGCAGATTGTCAAAGCCGTTCCGCCCAAACCGCTCGGGCTGGACGATGAATCGTCCGGGCCGAAATCAGGGTCGTAACGCCTCACCCCCGGCCAACGAACGGCATCTTCGTGGCCATCAGGGTCATAAACTGCACGTTTGCCTTGAGCGGCAGATTCGCCATATAAAGCACCGCGTCGGCGACATGCGACAGCTCCATGCGCGGCTCCACCTGGATCGATCCGTCGGCTTGCGGGACGCCTAAGGCCATGCGCTCGGTCAGCGCGGTGGCGGCGTTGCCGATATCGATCTGGCCGCAGGCGATGTCATGCTTGCGGCCATCCAGCGAGATGCATTTGGTCAGGCCCGTGATCGCGTGTTTGGTCGCCGTGTACGGAACGGAGTTGGGCCGCGGCGAATGAGCCGAGATAGAGCCGTTATTGATAATGCGCCCGCCCCGCGGCTCCTGCGTCTTCATGATCCGGATTGCTTCCTGCGCGCATAGAAAGGCTCCGGTCAGGTTGACGGCCACCACCGCGCTCCATTGTTCGTATGTCAGATCTTCCATGGGAACGCCGGGCGCACCGATGCCCGCGTTATTGAAAAGAAGATCCAGCCGGCCGAAGGTCTCCTGGGCTGCGCGGAACAAGGCGCGCACGGATTCGGGCTGCGAGACGTCGGTGGGCACGGCGAGGGTCTTGCCGCCGTTGGGGTCGGCCATCGCGGCGGTATTCTCCAATTCGGCGCGGCGCCTCCCAGCCAGCGCGACCGAATAGCCATCGGCCTGGAGCGCGAGCGCGACGGCGCGGCCGATGCCGCTGCCCGCCCCGGTGACTACCGCGACCTTATCGCTCACCAGGCCACCATCGAGTCCTCAAACAACCGCGCCAATTCCTCCGTCCCAGCCGCCCGGGGAGACAGCTTTGTCACCCGATGCTGCGGCAGCGTTCCCTCCACCAAGCCTGGAATATCCGACGAATTGTATCCGATTTCACGCAGGCCGCGGGGAGTCTTCAAACGCTGCATGAACCAGGCGATACGGTCCGACAGAATTTTTCCGGCGTCCTCCGCGCTGGCCCCAGCGACGTCCACGCCCAGAGCCTCGGCCGCTTCCAAGTGCCGCTCCGGCCGAGCCCGCGCCGTGAACCGGAACACGGCCGGCGCATTTAGGATCACGGAGAATCCGTGCGGCACCAGAGGCCGGTCCTCCGGATAGCCCGCCGCGCGATAGCTCTTCACGTGCCCCGAAACCGGATACGACATGCCGTGCGGCAGGTGAACTCCGGCGTTGCCGAATCCCACTCCGGCGTAAGAGGCCGCGAGCATCATGTTGGCGCGCGCTTCGTCGTCGGAAGGGTCCTCCACCGCGCGCACGATATATTTCGCGACCATCCGCAGGGCCTGAAGCGACCAGATGTCGCTGATGGGATTCGATCCCTGATAAGCGGGGCGGAGCGCGGGGCGCTCGGGCCGCGGCCTTTCACTGAACGGCAGCGCGGTGTAGGATTCGATCGCATGGCTCAATATGTCGAGCCCGCTTGAGGCGGCCACTTGCGCCGGCATGGTGCGCGTGTTCTCGGGATCGAGATAGCCGAGCGTCGGCTTCAGCCGCCGGCTGGCGATGCCGGTTTTCGCGTGCATGCTGGTCAAATCGAAAATGCTGACGCCCGTGGTTTCGCTACCTGTTCCAGCCGTAGTGGGGACCGCCATCAGCGGCTTCAGCGGTCCCGGAACCGGAATTCCTTTTCCGATGGGCGGATTCACATAGTCGAGGAAATCGGCTGGATACGTCGTGTAGAGATTGACGGCTTTGGCAGTATCGATCGTCGAGCCCCCGCCGACGGCGATCAGAGCGTCGTAAGAGCCCTGCCGCGCGAAGGCGATGGCGTCTTGAAAGGATTCGTCGGTGGGCTCGACCCGCACGCGGTCGTAGACCACGCAAGGGACGCGGCTGGATTCGAGCGATTCGAGCACGGTTTGAACCGGCGGCAGCTTGCTTACTCTCGGATCGGTGATCACCAGCACGTTGCGCGCACCGAGTTCGGCCAGATCCATTCCCACTTCGCGCGTGACTCCGGCGCCGAAGCGGATGCTGGAGACCGCCATCTCGAAAGCGAATTCGTTGGAGGACACCGCTTCAGCTTATCAGGCAAGAGTTTGCCTCGTCGACGCCCAGGATTCGAAGTGGTAATGACTTGCCGGCCGGCCTTTGGATATATCGGCTTCGGCTTGGATTCGATGCCTGTTAGGCTGATGGAGTGCCGACGATCAGTTCGTTTTACGGCATTCTCATTCGGATGTTTTATAACGACCACAGTCCTGCTCACTTTCATGCGCTCCATGGCGAGTTTCAGGCGACTATCGACATAGAAAAGCTGATGGGTGTTGGAGGGACGTCTCCCGAGACGCGCGCTGGAATTGGTCCTCGACTGGGCCGAACTCCACCAAGGTGAATTGCGGGACAACTGGAAAAGCGCGAGGGACAAACGCGCGCCGCACAAGATTCCACCGCTAATCTAAACTGGAGCCAGTAAGATGCACTGGGACGTTATAGAGGTTCGGCCCGAAAGGGAATGGACGCTCTGGATACGGTTTGCGGACGGCGTGAGCGGCCGGCTCAAGTTGGAGTTCGACGAGTTGACCGGAGTTTTAGCGCCGCTGCGCGATCCGGAGTTTTTCGAACGAGCATTCATCGACCAGGGGGCAGTCGCATGGCCGGGGGAAATCGATTTAGCGCCGGACGCGATGTACGAGGCAATTCAGCAATCCCGTACAGGCGATGCGGTCACGCTGCGCCCCTAAGGCGGCTGAGGCCTGCGTTGAGAAACGGCACACGCCACGTCAGGTGATAGTGGAACTCCACAACGGCGATCAGCGCGCAAAGGGCGGCCACTGCCGCCGCGATGGCGACCCATATAAGTAACGCCTTCCAGGGGAAGCTGCGGTGCTCGCGCCGCAGCACCAGCAGGTAGCTCGCGAAGATGCCGAGGAAAAACAGCATACACATCGGCACGGCGAACAACATCATGGTGAATGCATCCGGACTCGGCGTGACGGCGGAGGCGACGATCACGATGCCGATGATCGCGTAACGGAAATGATTCAGGAGGAACGACGGGGAGACCAGGCGGAGCAGCGACAGAAAAAAGATCAGCACCGGCAGCTCAAATCCCACGCCGATGCCCAGCAGCACATCCACGAACTTGTCGAAATAATCGTCGATGGTGATCAGCGGCAGGATTTCAGCCGGGCTCCCGATACCGAACAGGAACGACATGCTGTAGGGAAACGCTACGAAATAGCCAAATAAACCTCCCGCGATGAACAGGCCAGCGGTGGACAAAATGAAAGGGACGGCCCATTTCTTCTCGCGAGGAAACAATCCGGGCGAGATGAATGCCCATGCCTGCCACAATATCCACGGAGATCCTAAAAACAGAGCAGCCACCACAGGCGTCCAGACCCAGATGATGGAGAAGCTCTCCATGACATTGGTCTGAACGAAGTGCGCTCCGGGAATTCCGGTATTCCGGAGCGCGATCAATCCGGGCCGCTCAACGATTCTGAACAGTGGATAGCTGAAAAACACGCACAGTAGAAAAATGGCGCCGAATCCCCAAAGCGCCTTGATAATGCGCGTGCGGAGCTCCTCCAGATGCTCCAGAAACGACATGCGGAGGAGGCCTGCCTCCTCGTCGAGAGACACTTCGCTCATTGCCCACCTCTTGGGTTTGGCGATTCGGCGCCCGCTATTTCTGAAGCGCCTACTTAATGAGGAACGGCGGATGCCACGTCAGGTGAAACTGGAACTCCACGACGGCGATCAGCACGCAAAATGCGACCAGCGCCGCCGCGATGGCGACCCACATGAAGAACGGCTTCCAGGGGAAGCTGCGATGCTCGCGCCGCAGCACCAGGAGGTAGCTCGCGAAGATGCCGAGGAAAAACAGCATGCACATCGGCACCGCGAACAGCATCAAATTGAACACGTCCGGCGTCGGCGTGACAATCGCGGCCAGCACGACGATCGCGAGAATCGCATAGCGGGAATGGTTCAATAGAAACGACGGCGAGACCACGCGCAGCAGGGCCAGGAAAAATATCAGCACGGGAAGCTCGAATACGAGCCCGATGCCCAGCATCACATCGACGAACTTGTCGAAATAATTGTCGATGGTAATCATGGGCGTGACATCCGCGAATCCGCCCAAGCCAAACAGGAACGACATTCCGTAGGGAAACGCCACGAAATATCCGAAAATTCCTCCGAGGATGAACAGACCCGCGGTGCAGACTACAAACGGAACGGCCCATCGTTTTTCGCGGCGGTAGAGTCCGGGAGATATGAACGCCCACACCTGATATAAAATCCAAGGCGAGCCCAAAAACAGAGCGGCCACCACGGGCGTCCAGACCCAGATAATGGAGAAGCTCTCCATTGGATCGATCTGGATGAAATGCGCGCCGGGAATGCCAGTATTCTTGAGAGCGATTAATCCGGGCCGTTCCACAATGCGGAACAGCGGATTGCTGGCGACGACGCACAGCAAAAAGATCGCGCCAAATCCCCACAGCGCCTTGATGATGCGGCCACGAAGCTCCTCCAGGTGCTCCATGAACGACATGCGGAGCATGCCGGATTCTTCTTCGTCGCCGTCGTCCTCGTCGGCCGGCGGAGGGGGTGGCGGAGGCGTGCCTCCGCCACCGCTCGACGCCTTCTCTAGCGCCACCGGCGGCGAAGTTGCCGCCGGTGCGGCCCCGAAGGGATCGTCGGGAAACCCGCTGGGCTGCTCTATCGTCGTCTCGTCCATGCTGCTGTTTGTGGCGCACGCTTCAGCGTGCGGGCGTGGACTTCAGTCCACGCCGGATTGCGTCGAGCTGAAGCTCGCCGCGGCACGCTAAAGCGTGCGCCACAGTTCTTTCTAGCTGTGTTGGGACGCTTCCTGCGCTTCCGAGCGCGCCACCGTGCCCTCCACCGCCGGACGGGCGGCGGGAGGTTCAATGACCGCGGTTTGCGTGGTCCCGTGCGATTCGGCGCTCGATACTTCTGAAGCGCTTACTGTGGAAGTGTTGTTAGGTTCCGGGAGCAGATGTTGATTCGCGGAATTCCCATGCTCATCGTAGATGGTATAGTTCTCCACGCGATCGTAGATCTCGTTCGCCACTTGATGAGTGACTTGCTTGATCGATTCATTTTCCCGGTCCAGGGTTTGCATTTCGCGCTCGAACGTCGCTTTCAGATCGCTCGACGCGCGCCGGAACTCGGTCAATGCCTTCCCGAGCGTCCGCCCTAGTTCTGGAAGCTTCTTCGGCCCAAACAGAACGAGGGCGACGAGGAAGATAACGACCATCTCTTGTACGCCGAGCGTACCCATCGTTTGGCCCTCCTTGATCGATATGATAACAGATTGGCCCCAGCGAACCATTCTCAAACCATCGCGCGCGAATCTCCCTGGGGCCGTTTGGCGATCGCCGACGCCCACGTCCATTTCTTCTCTCGCGGCTTTTTTTCCGCGCTGGTTGCGCAAAAGCCCGGACTCACACTGGAAACCGCGGGAGCGCAACTCGGCTGGATCATGCCCGCTGGACAGCCCGAAAAATTGGCCGAGGAGTGGGTGAGGGAACTCGATGCGAACGGCGTCGCGCGCTGCGCGCTGATGGCGAGCGTTCCCGGCGACGAAGCCTCGGCGACCGCCGCCGCCGAGGCGTACCCCGACCGTTTCATCGCTTTCGCCATGGCCGATCCAAGATCGTGGCGGCCCGAACCGTTTTACGATGTCCGCGCCGCCTGCCTGTTCCCCGCCATGCACCGCTATTCCATCCAGGACGAGTGCGTGCGGCCCGTCTTCGAGTGGGCGGAAAGGCGCGGACGCGCGGTGTTCGTGCATTGCGGCGTGCTCAGCGTCGGAGTGCGGGGAAAACTCGGCCTGCCCTCCGCGTTCGATATGCGGTTTTCTAACCCCATCGATCTGCACGCCGTCGCGCTGCGCCATCCGGCGGTCCCCATCATCGTGCCGCACTTCGGGGCAGGATATTTTCGCGAGGCGCTCATGCTCGCCGATCTGTGCCCCAACGTTTACCTCGATACAGCCAGCTCCAATCGCTGGGTGCGCTATCTGGAGCCCCATCATATGCAAGCGCGCGTGGACCTGCGCAATGTATTCCGGCAGGCGCTCGACGTGCTCGGCCCCTCGCGGTTGTTGTTCGGCACGGATTCTTCCTATTTCCCTCGCGGCTGGCATTATGCGATTTTCG
The DNA here is from genome assembly GCA_036557165.1 of Bryobacteraceae bacterium. Lineage (GTDB taxonomy): Bacteria > Acidobacteriota > Terriglobia > Bryobacterales > Bryobacteraceae > Palsa-187. Next base: position 43,278 of record DATBIA010000026.1, on the reverse strand, counting down.
AGGAGCAGGCGCGCGCATTATATGAAATCGGCCTCAGCGCCGCGGACGCGCGAGCGATTTTCGGGGAAAATCTAGTGAGAATTCTGGCGGCTCAAATTGTCCATTAATACAGGATGATTTTGGAATGGTTTTCGGGAAAGGCTCCTTTACGCTACCCTGTTCCGCCAGCGCCTGCCACGGCTGTACTGGTTCCGTTTGTCAGGCCGGGGGGCCGCGTGCGGGTATTCCCGCAAGGTTGGGGAGCGGAGGCCGAAGCTTTTCAGCCTGCCGCCATCGCCGGGGATTGGCCCCGGCTGCAAGCTTTGATGGACGAAGAGATTCCGTCGTTAACGCACGCGGTTGTAGTGCTGGCGCGCCATCCCGGCGAGCTACTCACCGACAGCCAGCGCAGGGACCTGTGGCGCGCCTTCCGCGTGCCGATTTTCGAGCAAATCGTCGCCGCAAACGGCGCGCTGCTCGCCGCCGAGTGCGAGGCGCACGACGGTCTGCATGTGGAATCGCCCAAGCTCAACCTCGATTCGGGTTTCGGTCTAACGCTCGCGCCGGAGCCGTGCGGTTGCGGCAGAACCACACCCCGGTTGAAGCAGCCCAGCCGCGATCGGATGCATTTGGCGGCGGCGATCTGAGGTTCAGTGTGGGCGGGCTCCTTTGGCGCTCTCCTTCAGCAATCCTTGAACGATTGATCGCGTTGAGCCATCGGACGTTTTGAAGAAGGGTTCGTCGCCGTAATATTGAAAGCGAACCACGCCGTTCTTGTCGATAAACAAAAAAATCGGGGCCACGGGACGGCGGTTGGGCGCGATATCGCCGATAGCGATCATCTCGTCTTTATTCACATATCCAATGGGAAAGGTAATCTTATAACGCTGGACGAAGCTTCCGATGGAATATTGGGCGTTGTCGTCGCCCGCCGCGCCGATCGCCTGAAAACCCAGCGGGCCTAGGTCCTTTTGCACGCGATTCAGCATCTGTATGTTTTCGACACAATCCGGGCACGTCGTGGAAAAGATCGCGAGCACGACCACTTTTCCCTGGTACTGCTGAAGCCGGATCTTCTTGCCGTCGGGCAGGGGAATAGCGGTTTGCGAAGCCGGACGCGGCTCGCGGGCCTGCATAATAGCCAAGGAAAGAGCCGCGGCCAGCGCACACAAGAGCAATTTGCGCAGCATGGATTACTTATTTTAAGCGATTCGCTGAACTCGGTCCCCCGCCGCACGGCAGGCTAGAATGTAAGCAGCCTTAAATGCCAGCCCAAATCGACCTTGGCCAAAGCGACCTCAGCAAGCTGAGTGTGCGCCAATTCGCGGAGCGTTTCCGCGGCGAAATGATCCCGCTCAGTAACACGTTCTCTTATTTCTGCGCTTCGGTCCCGATGTCCGAGGAAGACCTCCGGGAGTACTTGCAGGAGCCTGTAGCGGCCTTACCTCCGAAAATCGCCGCCGCGCTGCCGAAAATTTCAATCCTGCTGGTGCCTTATCTCGAGCGCGCAAACGGCGAAAAGGGACGCGAAAAAGCGCCCGCTTCGGACTATGTGTCGATCGAAAAGCCCCCAGAGAGCCGCCTCTCGACGTCCACTCACGTGCAGTTGGGAGAAGAATCGGTTCTCGCCTTCGCGCTGAAGGATCAGGAGGTTGCCGAGTACCACTACCGCTTCTATCACTTGATCGCGACCGTAATGGGCGAGCATTGGAGCGATGAAACTGAAACGTTGTACAGCCGCCTTCTGAGGGAGGAACTGAACGGGGAAGCCCACGGCGAAGTCGATGAGCCGAGCTGGCGTCTGAAGCAGGGGTTGCGGCGCTCGAAAACCGCGGGCGGAGCTAGGAACTTCCGGGCTTATGCCCGCCAGTCGTTCATCGACACCTTGACGTTATATCTGCACGGAATCTGCTGCGATATCGACGTGGAAACCGGCCCCCGCCAACTCCCGAGCCGTTTTATCCGCAAGCGGCTGCTGACCTTGGAAGAACTGTTCCCACCCCCCACCGGATATGCGGTCTTCCCGGAGCAGGTAGAAACGTAAAACGTTTATTGGATCGTCATCAGCGGACGGAGGCGCTGCGCGTTTTCCGCGCTTCGCAGCCGCTGGAGTCCTTTTAGCTCGATCTGGCGGATCCGCTCGCGCGTCAATCCGAAATTGTCGGCGATTTCCTGGAGCGTGTGCTCGCGGTCGTAGCCGATTCCGAAGCGCATACGGATCACTTTCTCCTCATTCGGAGAAAGCATTTTCAGGACGCCCGCGGCGCCGCGGCGCACGTCCTGATCGAGCAGTGGACTAACGATGGAGGCGGCGGACTGATCCTCGATCAGGTCGCCGAGAACGGATTCGCCGTCCCTTCCCACGGGAAGGTCCAGCGAGACGGGATCGCGAGAGATCGCCCGCAGTTCCTGCACCTTCTCCGCGGTGGTTTCCATGCGGCTGGCGATTTCCTCGTCCTTCGGAATACGTCCTAGCTCCTTTTCCGTTTCCCGCGAGATGCGCAGATATTTGGTCAGCGTCTCGTTCATGTGGACCGGGATTCGGATCGTCCGCGACTGGTCCGCGATGGCGCGCGTCACCGCTTGCCGGATCCACCAAGTGGCGTAAGTCGAAAATTTGTAGCCGAGATGATAATCGAACTTCTCGGCGGCCCTCATCAGGCCGATGTTGCCTTCCTGGATCAAATCCAGCAGGTGAAGCCCGCGGTTGACGTATTTCTTGGCGATAGAAACCACCAAACGGAGGTTGGCTTCCACCAGGGCTGCCTTGGCCGCTTCGGTTTCGGCGTCCGCCTGACGCGCCGCCTTCAGCCAATGGCGCATCTGGTAAACCTTCGCTCCAGCGGCTTCTTCCCGCTTCCGAATTTCGTGCGCGAAAGAGACCGGTTGGACGCGCTTCTTCGCGTCGCGCTTGCGAATCTGGGCCGCTTTGGCCTTGGCCTGGTTCATTTCGCGCTCGAGGCGGGAGATCTCGTCCACCTCATGTTCGATAGCAGCGCGGAACTCTTTCCATTGCAACGGGTTAAAGGGAATGCCCCGAAGCTTTTGAGAGCATTTCACCAAAAGCCGCGGGACCTTGGCCTCAAGCTTCGCCCTGACGTTGGCGTGACGTTTAGGAGTCGCAGCGATCTTGTCCCGCAACTCGATCAATCGTTCGTGCACATGCGCAAACTCGCCGATCTGGCGGGTTACTTCCGCACGGGCCCGCTCCCGTGCCTGTTCTTCGACGCCCCCAAATTCAAAATATTCGTCGAAACGGAAATTGGGCTGACGCAGGTTTCCCTGCAGCGCAAGAACCTTTTGCCAGATCAGCGGCGATCGCGTAAGCGCCTTCCGCAGCCTAAACTTACCGCGCTCCATCCGGCGGGCGAGGTCGATCTCGCCTTGCCGATTGAGCAAACGCACGGACCCCATCTCCCGGAGATACACTCGTACCGGGTCGTCTGTGGAAACGACCTCTTCGACGTGCTCCTCTTGACCAGGCCCATATATTTCCTCATGGAAATCCTGATCCAGGAACTCTGGTGTTTCTTCCAGCCGGATGCCCCGCGCGGCGGCGGGTTCGCTCATATGTTCTTCAAATCGTTCCATTTAGCTCTAAATAAGGCCGAACCGGCTTCCCTGCGTCTCAAAACCGTACCGATTCCTGAAAACTGATTTTCGGGGTTGCCGTAACAGGCCAGAGAGAGGCTTCTCCCTAATTTATTGATGTTATCACTAATCGCGAAGTTGCGCATATTTTGGCGCCCGATGTCGATTTTTCGGCCCCGGACGGCGCCCAAAGCTCATCCGAGCCCGGCTATACTCACGATGTTGACCGGCGGTACAACGCTCCAACAAGGAGAGACCCATGGCTATTTACGTTCCGCTTCCCGGCAGCCGGCGTGTGCCGCTGCCCAACTCCCGACCGGCGGGCCCTATCGACAAACAAGAAATCGCCAGCCTGACGGTCCGCGTCCGTTCCGCGGGCGACTTCGCGGCTCTGGAGAAATTCGTTCGCGATCAGGCAGACCAACCGCTGGATCGCCGGCAGTACCTCACTCCCGAGGACTATACCCGGCTCCACGGCGCGAACGCGTCCGATTTGGACCTGGTTGAGCAAGTGGCGCAACAACATGATCTGATGGTGGTTTATCGTAGCGCCAGCGAGCGCATGGTGGTTCTTAAGGGCGCGCTGGGAGATCTGCTGGATGCATTCCCGGCTGACCTTCGGATGTTCCACCATCCCTCGGGCTCCTATCGCGGACGAGAGGGGCAAATCCACGTTCCCCAGCAATTATTTGGAGTAGTTACGGGTGTGTTTGGTTTCGACACGCGCCCCAAACACAGGTCCCCGAACCGCCGGAAGCTGATCGCCGCCGCGGGCGCCGCCGGTCCTGGAGGCCAGAACGGCGTGGCGGCCACCGAATTCGCGAAACGCTATAATTTCCCCACTCAGTTCCAAGGCAAGGCTTTGGACGGGTCCGGGCAAACAGTCGCAATCGTCGAGCTTGGCGGCGGCTTCCGGACCAGCGATCTCAAGGTCTTCTTCCAGGAGATCGGCGTTCCGGCTCCCAATGTGGTTTCGATATCGGTGGACCACGCGGGTAACAGTCCCACCAACGCGGACTCGGCGGACGGCGAAGTGATGCTGGACATTGAGGTCGCGGGCGCCGTCGCTCCGAAAGCCACTTTCGCGGTGTATTTCGGGCCAAATAACGGAGATCAGGGCTTCATTGACGCCATTAGCGCCGCCGTCCACGATTCCCAGCGCAAGCCTAGCGTGGTATCCATCAGTTGGGGCGCGCCGGAAGATCCTAACGACTCACAGGGCATCCAGAACTTTCACGAGTTGTTTGTGGCCGCAGCCGCGATGGGCGTCACCATCTGCGTTGCCGCGGGTGACCACGGGACAGCGGACGAAGACGCGTTCAGTTGGGACGGAAAAATCCACGTGGATCACCCCTCCGTGGACGACATGGTTTTGTCCTGCGGAGGCACGCAGATCGACAACGGCGCCGACGTGGTCTGGAACGATGGCACACCGTTCGACAAAAACGTTTCGGGCGGGGGAGGATGGGCAGGCGGCGGTGGCATTAGCGAAATCGTCGCGGTTCCCGCCTATCAGGCGAATGCCAAGTTGCCGGTTTCCGTCGATAACGGAAAGCCCGGCCGCGGAGTGCCCGACATCGCCATGAGCGCGACAAATTACTTCACGCGCGTGGATCGGATGGAAGGCGCATCGGGCGGCACGAGCGCCGTCGCGCCGCTGATGGCGGCCCTGGTGGCGCTGCTGAACCAGGCTAAGGGAAAGAACGTCGGGTTTTTGAATCCGTTCCTCTATGCCAACGCGGGAAAAGGAGTGGTCCAAGACGTCACGAAGGGAACCAATGCCATTGCGAACACGATAAAAGGCTACAACGCAGGGCCGGGGTGGGACGCCTGCACGGGGCTCGGGACGCCGGATGGAACGGCGATTCTGAATAATTTGTGAGGAGCTTCCATGGGCTCACGGCCAGCGCCGCGGCGCGTTCGGGATCTTCGCGCGCGCGTTGGCCGGCTACTGATCGCTTATAGACTGTTCCGGCAGCTATAAGTGCAAACCGGCGTCGTCTCAGAACGTCACGCCCAGCCGGGCGACGAACGTTCGGGGCTCCAGGAAATGCGTTCCGCTGAACGTGGAAAGGAAATTGTACACCGCCACCTTGTTCGTTAGATTCTCGATCGTCAACGACGCCCGGATCTTCGGACCCTTTTCCACGTGCATCAGATTGTCCGTGCCGATGCCGAGGTTCAAGATATTTCGGGGATTCACGCGATCGGGATTGTGGTCGTCGTTCTCCTGGCTCGGAAAGCCACCATACCCGCCCTGCGGGAGGGTCAGCAATTTCGAGGTGACGAGTCCCTGGGAACCACTCGCATTCACGCAATTGGTGAGCGGATTCAAGGCGGTGGCCAGCACGCCGTTGCAAGCCAGACCGATCGTCGCCTGCTGATTCGGCGTCAAGGCGAGCGCGGCGCCCGCGTCCGGCACGCCGCTCACCACCATGCCGCTGTCGTAGCGCCACGAAAAATCCAAGTACTCCCAGGTTTTGCGTTGATACCGAAGATTCACGGTGGATTGAAGCGCCTGATCGTGATCGATGAGGAAGACGCCGCTGTTCAAAGGCGCTCCCTGTGGAACCAATCCGCCGGTCTCGGGAGGAAAATACCGGGCGCGCGTATGGCCAAAAGTCCAGTAAGCTTGAAACCCGTGAATATTGATCGTGCTCAAACGGCCGGTGAAGCCGTCCAATTTGGAATTGTGCCACGCGATAGGGAAGGTAATCGTCGTGTTCAACAACGAGCTGAAGTCGAACGCATTATGCGTGGACTTCCAGAAATACTCCGCGTCCAGCAGGACCCACCGGCTGAGCGCCTGCTGAAAACCGGTGTTGAACTGATTGCGGAAGCCGGGCTGGATAGGGGTGGAGGCGGAGCCGAAAACGTTTTGCTCCAGGCCCCCCAACCCGGTGGCGCTAGAAAGCAGCAGATTCTCATTGAAAGGCGTCTCAAAGGTCCGGGCATAGGAGGCGCGCAGCACCGTTCCGGTGCGCTTGACGTTGTACGCGATGCCCAGCCGCGGCTGAGGTCCCGTCCGCGTGACGAGCCCGTCGTAATAATCGAGGCGGAAACCCGGAGTGAAATTGAAGTTGCCCCAGGAGATGGAATCTTCCAAATAGATGGCCGCCTGATTGATGTTGCCGGTCCCGTGGAAGCTGAACTGTGTCCCGCCGCGGGACAGATCGTACAATAGCAAAGCGGGAGAAAAGGGCGCGCCCATCAGATTCGGGTTGTTCGATGTGTTCGGCTGGTAGCCGGCCGCGGCGCATTGCGCCGTGCTGACCAGCGACGGATCGCCGATGGGAGCTCCATTCGCATCAATGCAAGGGGAATTGTAGGCCGGATTGGTGAGGCCGAATTGGAAGTTCTCTAGAAGCCGGGTCTGCTTCAGATCCACGCCGTACTTCAGCGTATGGTGGCCTTTGGTAGTTCCGACATCGGCTTTCACGCCCCAATTCAGAAGCTGCCGCTGCTGGCTTTGCGTCGCGGGCGTATCGTTGAACGGGTCGGCGCTGGGGTAATAGTTGAACTGATCCTTGCGCACGTACGGATTGATCGTGAACAAGCTATTGGAGCTGAAGGTGTGCTGATAACCAGGCGCGATGCTCCAACTGAGCACGCGTTGGCGCTGATCCTGGGCCAATTGATCGTAGTCGTTCGGAATTTGAATCCAGTTGCGGGCTGTGAACAGGTTCAGGTGGAATGCGTCTTTTCCATTGGGCTGAAAATCCAGGCGGTCGAATAGCGTTTGATTATTTCCGACATCGTGGAACGGCTGCAGTTCGGGAGAATCGAGAAAGCGCCCGCTCCGCACGCCGTCTACGGCCAGAAAGTTTCCGAATTTGGCCGAGCCCCAACCGAGTCCGAGGCTGCCGCCGGCCGTGCCGAAGGACCCATAGTTCGCATCGATATTGCCAAAAAATCCGCCCGCTCCGAGCCCGGTTCGAGTGGTCACCTGCGCCACCAAACTGGTTTTGTCTCCAAACTCCGCCTCGGGATTGCCGGTGGTCAGGGTCATGCTTTGGACAGCGCTGACGGGAAGCTGCGTGGAAAAAACCTTGCTTTGTTGATCGGTGACTGGCTGGCCGTCGATCACGTAGCTGACTTCGGCGTGATCACCCAAAGGGTGAAAGAATCCGTTTCCATCGGCGGAGACTGCGCCGGTGCTGTACGTGATGGCCTTGCTCAATCCCCCGCCGGGGTCGAAAACGGGGAGCTTCGATAACTGACTTCGGTCGGCGTCGACGTGCGCGGAAGGATCTACCTCGAGCGCCTCGGCCGCGCCTTCCACCGTCACGGCCGTCGTTGAGCCGGCCAGCATAAGGGTCGCGTTCACCTGAATGGGCACGGAAGTCTTGATGTCGACATCTTGAGAATATTTGCTGAAATTGGCGGCCACGATCTCCAGATGGTATGGATTAGGCGGCAAATTGATCAGCCGGAACGAGCCCGAGGCGTCGCTCTTCACGCTCTGCATATAACCGGTAGCGATGTTGTGGACCGAAATGTCGGCGCCGGGGATCGCGGCTCCGGAAGGATCGACGACGGTCCCCTGAATGGTTCCCGTGTTGCCGAGAGACTGTGCGAGGACTTGACCGGCGATGAACAGGAGAGGCAAGGCGAGCGCAGAGAGAGATTTCCTCACTGCCTCAGTATGGGTTGGAGTGGCAGCTCGACCCTAACACATTCTCACAGGCGGCCAAGGCTCGCAGATGAGCGGATTGAATTTGGCGATGAGCGGATAGGTAGGGTTCCCGGTTTGCGGCACGTTATCCTGGAGCGGCGAGAGCACATCAGTGAGGTTTGCCCATGGCAAAATTTCTTCTCGGTTTTCTGATCGGCCTGGTCTTTGCGGCCATCCTCGGGGTGATCGTCGTTTTCGCGATTGTCCGCGTTGGCCAAAGCCGCCCCTCGGTGGCGGCTAATTCCGCGCTGGTTCTGCATCTGGAAGGCGACGTTCCCGAACAGGCGCCGGTGGAAGTGTCGCTGCCATTTTTTCAAAACCAGCAGCAGATTACGATCCTGGACACATGGAAAATGCTGCGAGACGCCGCCACCGACAATCGCATCAAGGCGGTGGTGATTGAGCCGCGCGATCTTACCGCCGGCTGGGCGAAGCTCCAGGAGCTTCGAAGCGAGATCGCGGCATTCCGCAAATCCGGCAAGCCTGTGAACGCCTATCTGCGAGGCGCCGGAATGCATGAATACTATGTCGCCACGGCGGCCGACAAGATTTATATGTCGCCCACAGACGAGCTCGACGTCAAGGGTTTGCGCGCCGAAATGTATTACGTCAAGGACACGCTGGGCAAGCTCGGCGTGACGATGGAATTCGAGAAAATCGGCCGCTACAAAGACGCGCCCGACATGTTCACGCGCACTTCGCCGACGCCCGAAACCCTCCAAGTGAACAATGAAATTCTCGATCAATATTTCGGAGACGCCGTCTCGGTGATCGCCGAGGGCCGCAAAAAGTCCGCAGCGGAGGTGCGCGCGGCTATCGATGAAGGTCCGTTTGTGGGAGCGCAGGCGCTCAAGGCAGGCTTGGTGGACGGACTTCTCTACGAAGACGAAATGTGGGGTAAGCTCAACTCGTCGCTTGGGAAGCTTTCCACGATCAACGAAAAATCCTACCTGCGGGCTCAACCGGGCGCCACGCAGGGCAAACGCATCGCCTTCATCACGGGTGATGGGGACATCACACGCGGTGGAACCAACGAGGACGTTTCCGACACGGGGATCACGGCGACAAGCATGATCAGGACCATGCGTCAGGTGGAGAACGATTCCTCCATTCAGGCCGCGATTCTGCGAATCGATTCTCCCGGAGGGGACGGGATCGCGTCCGACGACATTCTGCATGAGGCGAAGGTGCTCAGCCAGAAGAAGCCCACCGTGATTTCGATGTCCGACCTCGCGGCGTCGGGCGGATATTTCATTGCGATGACGGGAGATCCGATCGTCGCTTATCCCAATACGCTGACGGGCTCGATCGGCGTTTTCTATGGCCGGCCGGATTTGAAAGGACTGTTCGAAAAGATCGGCCTGAAACAAAATGTGCTGACGCGTGGCCGTTTCGCCAACATCGACTCTCTGAACGGCCCGCTGACGGATGCCGAGCGCGATAAGCTCCGGAAGGAAATCGAGATCTTCTACAAGGACTTCGTGGAACGCGTCGCCAAGGCCCGCAAACGAGACTTCCAGCAGATCGACACGCTCGGGCAAGGGCGCGTATGGCTGGGAGCGCAAGCCAAGCAAAACGGACTCGTGGATGACCTGGGGGGCGTGGATAAGGCCGTGGAACTGGTGAAGCAGCGGGCCAGGATCAGCCCCTCGGAAAAGGTCAGTTTGGTGGCTTATCCCGCGAAGAGGACGCTGCTTGACGTCCTATTTAAGAGCTCCACGGAGACCGACGTCGAGAGCAAGATTCACGCTCTCCTGGGAAATCTGCCGATCCGGTCTCTGGCGCATGGGGGCATCATGCGGCTGATGCCGTTCACGATCGAGGTGAAATAGCGCAGTCTCCTGGCGTGAGATACTCATAAAACGCCACCATATGAAATTCGCCACCATTATCGAATACACGCCCGATACGGCCAAAATCGCCGCGACGCGCCCCGCTCATCGCGAATATCTAAAGACCCTGCTGGAATCGGGCCGCCTGGCGATCAGTGGTCCGTTTACGGACGATAAGGGCGGAATTCTGGTTTATGAAGCGAATTCGGCCGAGGAAGTGGAAAAGATACTTCGCGACGATCCGTTCACCAAGGCTGGCGTGTTCGTCTCCTGGCAAATTCGCGAATGGCGGGTAGTGATGGTGAATGCGAAGCTCTGCGCGACTACCTGAAAATTCAGACACCTGCCGGAACACCAACCTTCTTGGTCCACGGCGTGGCGCCCTTTAACGCGTCATTCACGGCGTTGATGTTTTTCACGCCCTCGGTAGAGAGCCAGTCTTCCAAAGCTTTTACGCCCTTGGTGGCGTAAATCGGCATACCGTCTTTCCAGGTTGCGCGCCCGCACAGCACGCCGGAGAAATCGGTTCCCGCTTCGGTGGCCATGTGCAGGCTGTCGACGAATTGCGCGTTGCCCACGCCCGCGCTTAGATATATAAACGGGTGGGCCGCCACAGCCGCGGAGGCGCGGTAATGATCCAACGCCTCGGCCCGCGTGTACGCTTTTTCGCCTTTATAGACCGAGCTGCCCTCCACGAACTCGGCGTTCACGGGCACTTCCACTTTCAGCACGTCGACGTGGTATTGCGGCTTGGAGAACTCCTTCATGCTTTCGGTGACCACGCGCGGCTTCAGCCTGGCGAACTCCAGGCCTTTTTCGTTGCCCCCTTTGGGGTCGTAGCCGACGAACTCGAGGAAGAACGGAATCTGGTGGAACTCGCATTCCGCTCCCACGCGCTCGATAAAAGCGTGCTTGATATCGTTCACCCGCGGATCGTCGAACGGCGTGTAGTAGATCAGAATTTTTACCGCGTTCGCGCCCCAGTCCACGATCCGCTTCACGGAAACTTCCGGCAATAGATCCGGCAGCCGTCCGGGTTTCGTATTGTCGTAGCCGCTCTCTTCATAGGCCAGCAACAAACCGGCGCTCGATGCGCGAGCCTTCGCGGCTTCCAGACCGTATTCGGGGTCGAGAAGGATCGCGGAGGCGTGGGGGGTAAGCACCCGCACCACCGCGGTTTTGAATTCCGAAATCATTTCCGGGGTAATCGCCTTTTGATCCACGCCCCTTGCTGACGCGATGGATTTCTTCAAACTCCCGCGCTGATCCATCGCCGCAGCGGCGATGATTCCGCTGCCGGTAGAGAGCGCTTTGAGGTGCTTCAGCTTACCCGGGGAAATGGCCATGGATTCATTGTAGTGTGTGGCGATGGCAGACCCGGCGACGTTTGCCGGATGCGGAGCGGATTATAAGGTCATTGCGATTCCCCGCGGCAGCCCCTCGGTCTCCTGCCTCCTGGCATGTGCGGGTCTTATAGCTTTGGGATTCCATCGCATTTGGCGTTTTCATCGAAAGAGACTTTTTGAATGCACGCAAGCATCTTCGCGTGAAATTTACCGATCTTATCCACCGCTTCTCGTCGTTTCTCATCTTCGATCGGATAGATTCCATCGCCGTCGAATCGCAGACCGTTGAGCAGATCCGCGGCAGTGGGAAGAATGGTGGCGGTCACGATCGCGAAACTCTGGTGATAAGCCCTCGACGGCTTGAGCGGGATCTTGATCAGCGGCTTCACATACGGAAACGGAGGAAATAGGGGGAACGGATCGCGCCATCGGCTCAGCTCCGCCGACAGCGTGGAAATCTCGAACAGCTTCAGGGACTCCACACGTACGTTGGTGGTGACCGAATGGACGGCTACGCGGTCCGCATCGTCGTTCTTGGTCTTCCCATCCGGGCTGACCTGTTGCGGAGAACCTTCGTCCTTGGACTCCATGGTGATTTTTAGCTCCGCGGAGCCGGCGCCTGGAAGAGTGGAGGGGCTGACTGTCAGATTCAGATCCCGCCCCAGCGTGACGGTGGAGCTCTTTCCGGTGTTGAGAAACGCGACCAGCGCATCCGCGGGATTCGGAGCCAGATTCTTCGAGATCACTCCCGGAAGCGTGCCGGGCACGTTCTCAAGCTGATTCAGGAAATCCTGAACCGGAGGAGCGGGCGTCGTTTTGAACGAGCTTTGCGTTTGAGTTGAAACGGAAGAATCCGTGCCGCCGATCGTGCGCACCGTGACGATGCCGCTTTCGGCGTAGCCCTTCGGCTCCCCGCATTTGCTCTTGGATTCCTTTGGGTCGCACCTAATGCCCGATTGGATCTTGCGCAAATACACCATCAGATCGTGATTGAACGCCACCAGGAGCGGGTCCAGCTCGGCATCCAGCCGCTGCGCGCTCTTTCCATAGTCGTAGGAATCGAGATCGTGAAAATACTCGTAGGAGAACTTGTACTGGAATAAGTAGTCCGCCATGGCTACGCGGAGCCGGGCAAGGGGAACCATCTCGTCACTTGTCAGGCTCTTCCATAACTGATCCCGGAAACACTCAAAACCTACCGCTTTTCGGTCGAAGATCGCCTCATCGCGCTGGTCGCAAGGACCACCGGCCACGTCCGGGCGATGTTCGGCTTCAAGCTTGAAAATGAAGCCATCTATATCCGGCTTCTTCAATCCGGCCAGGATGCCGATCATGTTCATGATCGACGGTTGCATCGTCTTGGAGAACGCCCTTTCATAACCCAGGCAGTAGCCGTACGCCAGGGATTCCAAACTCCCGTCGGAGCGGTGATGAGAGCAAACGGGGCTTCCGGAGTTGTAATCGAAATTGCCCAGAACGTACGTGGTAAACGGACGGGACCATCCGCTTTGGTCGTTGCGCGGCTTATCCAAATACAACCACGCCCGGCGCAGCGCGTCCTGTAGATTCTGGTTGTATTGGAAGACCTTATCCCGGACCTCTTTTGCTTTACCGTCGACGTCGTCCTGCCTGTTCCCGCTCACCCGCACGCTCCATGCGTTCAGCGAAATTTCCGGCCGGGGAGAGTCCACCAACGTGACCAGCCGCTTCAACTCGCGCAGCTTATTCTCATCCATCGCATCGCCCGACGGCTTGAAGACGAGAAGATCCGGCGGCGCCGGCGATACGCTAATGCCACCGACGGCCTTATCGAGCGCGCTCGCCAGCCCTGCTACATCGCGGTGAAAGAAGACTCGCATCTGGCTGGATTCGGGCCGGCCCGTCGGAGGATCCTTTTTAGGCGGCTGATTCTTCGAAGCGTCGGCGATCATCGCCTCGATTGCCTTCTCGGCAGCGTGCATGGTGTCCACGGAGTCGCCGCACACCTCCAGCCTCGCCGAGTTGAGAGCTTTCACCTGGATAACGGCGCCATTGGTCACCTTTTGCGCGATATCGTCCGCGGTCAACCCCGCCGGGAGCGAAGCAAACCAGGTGACCTCGCAACTCGAATCCGCTCTTGCGGCCGTGCAATGAATGAAAATTCCGGCGGCTAGCGCTAACTGGACCGCCGTCTCCGACATTCGGGCCATGTTGCTCCTTGACAATAAGTTGCGAGACCGGCGGACGACTCCCGCCACAATCCCGCTAAAATTTTTCGGTACTCGACTATATTAGTCCGCGGCAGTGTTGGCCGCTTTTCAGCAGCTTTGCAGGCGCGCGCGGTGGGAACGCCGGCGGTATCCGAAGACGCCTACTTGCCGATCTCGACCAACCCCACTTTGTTCAGGCCACTCTCCGCGATCACGATGTTGCCGTCGCGGGTGGTCATCATGTTTCGCACCACGCCGCCGCCCGCGGGAATCGCCCAGGTCTGAAATTTTTCGGTCTTCGGGTCGAAGCGGACCATCGTGTTCGGTTTCACCGCCGATTCGCTATACCAGATGATCCCGTTGAGGAACGTGATCCCGTAGGGCTGCGACAGCGGGCCTCCCGGCGAAGGCCAATCCTTCACGGCGCCCGTTTTCGGATCGAGCCGCCCCAGATATCCGCGAGAATAATCGGCGTAATAGATCATGTCGTCGTTGGTGATGGCGATGCGTCGCGGCCGCGATTCGGGGTTAGGCAGCGTCCACTCCTTGATCGCCATGGTCTGCGGATTGATCGACGCGATCTTCGGCGCGCCGAATTCGCAGTAGTAAGGAGTTCCCTTGGAGTCGATCACCATTCCATACGGAAGGGAGCCGCGCGTGGGCGAATCCACCAGCTTGATCTCGCCCGTTTGTGGATTCAGCCTGCCGATTTTGTTCGATTGCTGCACGGTGAAAAACAAAATGCCCTTGGGATCGAAGATCGGAGTGTGGGGATCGCGTGCTTCGGGCGGGAGCTTGTATTCCGTGAATTTGCCGCTCTTTGGATCGAGCTTGCCGATATAGCCCTTCGAATTCGCCGTAAACCAAATGTCGCCGTCCTTGTCCTCCACCAATCCATGCGGACCGGAGCCGGGAATCGTCGGCCGGAATTCCTTGATCTCGCCGGTCTTCATATCCACGCGCCCTAGAACGCTCGCATACTGGCCGGTGTACCAGAGGTAGCCGTCGTGAGTCGCCAGAGGATCATGCGGCCGGGAGCCAACGGTGGGCACGGTCCATTGCTTAAAACCGATTTTGAACGAGCCGGGAACGATCACGGCCTTGGGGACGTTGCCCTCCGGGAAATTCTTCGCCAGGTAGGCAGTCACCATCGGCATCTTGTCCTTGGGGACCTCGGCGCCGGCCGACACCATCCGCTCCACCAGCAGCTTCCAATCCTCGGCAGTGTGGCCCGTGCCGGTGATCATGGTGATCGGATGGCAGGTGGTGCACGCGGTTTGGACGAGAGCTTGCGCGTCTCCGCGGGGTAGCGGGCGGGCGGCTTCTTTGGCCTGGCCTTGAGCGAAGAGCGGGACGGCTAAGACTGCCGCCAGATAAATCGAGGATCGTCGGGTCATGGGCAACCTCCAGGGG
Organism: Bryobacteraceae bacterium; assembly: GCA_036557165.1. Taxonomy (GTDB): domain Bacteria; phylum Acidobacteriota; class Terriglobia; order Bryobacterales; family Bryobacteraceae; genus Palsa-187. The sequence continues at coordinate 28,253 of DATBIA010000026.1, read as the reverse complement.
CTATTCTATCCCGATGCGGCTCCGCCGCGACGATCTCCAGCGGCGGCGCTTACATGGCGGATCCGCCGCGGCGCCTGGGATCTTAGGCGGCCGCGCGCGCGGACTGGATCGTAAATTCCTCCCGCCGGGCTTGCGACAACAGGGCGAGAATCAGCCCGGGCGCAAGCAGCAGCAGCACCCACCATCCCGCAATTCCCCAGGTGGCAAGTCGAGGAAATCGCAGCCGCAACTGGAAGGGAAAATAACTGAGGCTGCGCCACTCCACCGGAATGCCGGCGAAGCGCCGAGGGTCTTCGCGATCGGTTGCGATCCGCTCAAAATTAATGGCGCGATTCAGCAGCACCCCACCGCGGAGTCCGGCGCTCCTCTGAATCACTTCGACATTAGGCGCAATTGCGGTGGAGGCGCACTGCAGAACGATGGAGGCGAACAGCACAAGGCGTAGCGCGCGCCGGCCATGGTTCATCAGTAAGGGAACCGAGAATAGACAGAGCAGTTGCACCGGCAACAGCACAAACCGATCTCCCCACGCGACATCGCCGCCGAAATCGAAATAGCGGGCGTACGCGGCGGCGTAGGCCACCAGAAGCAGCATCAGGCAGAGCAGGAGCCGTCGCAATGCGCGATCTATCGATCGCCAATGCCGCATCGCCAACCAGACTGCAACGACGAGCAAGGGATCGAAGAGCAGGACCGACTTATCGGGCGAAAAGAACGTCTTCCCAAAACCCTCCCAGAACGGATGGGAAAAGGGGAACGAAGAAGGCTCGGCGGGAGGCCGGTTCAATCGGCCGAAAATTCCGATATAGGTGCTGAATAGCTCCCCGAAGCGATGCCACTGATACCAGCGGTCGATCAGAAGCGCGCCAGCGACCGGGGACGCAAACCAGGCGAAAAAGCGCCTCGGCTCAGGGGCGATGACGATGGCGAAAAGAGCGAAAACGCCGGTCTCAAGCAGCGACGTCAGCCGCACCAGGATGGCGAATCCGCAAGCCATACCGGCCAGCAGCGCCCATCGGCCGCGTTGTTCCCGGCTCCAGGCTCCGATGGCCGTCAACACGGCTAAAGCCAGCGCGAGCAGCAACTCGTTTTCTTGAGCGCATTGTACGTATTGGAGACACGTCGTGCCGAATAGCAAACCTAAGGCCCCCGCGGCCGCGGCGGTGGCTGCGAAGCCGAAGCTCAGCAACACGGAATGGGCCAACAGGAGAACACACGCTGTGAGCAAGGACTGCATCACAAAGGCAACGGCTAATTCGGCGATCTGCTTCCGCCGGGCCGCATCCAAGCCGGATAGGCGAAGCAAAGGTTTGGACACGGCAGCATCCACAATCGCGTCGATCGGAAGCAGCAGAAGACTCTGGCCGAGGCCGTACCAGGCTTGAGGCGCTCCATTCCGGCCGGGAATGCCGAAGCCTTGGCGCGCATCTTCGGCCGTCACGGCGGGTTCGCCCAAACGAATGGACCGCGCCACCTGCCAGCGCCGTTCGGTATCGATGGTTCCAAAATTACCGGGGTTGAGCAGCGCGCACGTTGTCGCGGCCAGAACGCAGTAAAGGAATGCCATGCGCCTGTGCGGAACCATAACCGACTAGTGTACGAATCGAGGCGCTTGGCGCGGAGAGACCTTCAGCCATGCAAGGCGGGCTCAGGCAGCGCTTCCATCTTCCTGGACCGGCCGCCGCGTTTGCGCTTCTTGAACATGCCGCGCATGCGCTCCATGTAGACGTAGAACACGGGCGTGATGTAGAGAGTGAGAAGCTGCGAAACTACGAGACCACCGACCACGGCAAGGCCCAAGGGCCTGCGGGCCTCCGCACCCGCGCCCAGTCCAAGGGCGATGGGCAAGGTGCCCATGAGAGCCGCCATCGTGGTCATCATGATGGGCCGGAAGCGCACCAAACAAGCTTCGTAAATCGCATCGCCGGGCGCCAAGTCTTGCGTCCGCTGGGCTTCCAAAGCGAAATCAATCATCATAATGGCGTTCTTTTTGACGATTCCGACCAGCATGATGATTCCCACGAACGAGTAGATGTTCAACTCGTCGCGGAACAGAAGCAAAGTAGCGAGCGCGCCCAGGCCAGCGGACGGAAGACCGGACAAAATCGTGAGCGGATGGATGAAGCTTTCGTAGAGGATTCCCAGGACCATGTAGATCACAAGGATCGCCATGACGACGAGAAAGCCCATGCCCGTCAGCGAGGATTGAAACGCCGCCGCCGTGCCCAGGAACGTCGCGCGAACCGTATCGGGGAGCGTCTCCCGCGCTGCTTGCTCGATCTGGTCCACGGCCGCGCCCAGCGATATTCCCGGCGTCAGGTTGAACGAAATCGTCACTGAGGGCGTCTGCCCCAAATGGGTTACGGAAAGCGGGCCCGCCGTGGTTCGCGCTTTCGCCACCGTGCTCAGCGGGGTCAGCTTACCGGTGGTCGTCGAGCGGACATAAAGCAGGTCCAGCGCCGTCGGATCGGTCTGATACTGGGGAAGCATCTCCATGATGACCCAGTAATCGTTGGTCGCCGCGTAGATGTCCGACACCTGGCGCGAGCCATAGGCGCTGTACAGCGCGTCCTCGATTTGATCCGCCTTGATGCCCAGGGCCGAGGCGCGGTCGCGATCGATATCCAGCATCACTTGCGGACTGGAGATGAGCAGGTCGCTGTTCACATCGGCCAGCCCCGGAATCTCTCGCATCCGCTTCTCGAAATCCTGCGCGGAACGGTAAAGCTCGTTCAAGTTCTGCGACTGCAACGTGTATTGGTAAACGCTGCGGCTGGATTGACCGCCGATGCGCACCAACTGCGGATTTTGCAAATACGTTCTCACGCCGGGAATCGCGTTGAGCCTGGGGCGGAGATCCTCGATAATCTGCTCGGGCGAGGCGGTGCGCTCGGAGCGCGGCTTCAGCCGCAACATCAAATTGCCTGCGTTGCCCACCTGGTTGCCGCCCGCGCCTACGCGAGACATGAACCCCGCCACTCGAGAATCGGCCAGGACCACTTGCGCGACTTTTTCCTGCAAGCCCACCATGGATTGGAACGAGGCGTCCTGAGCGAACTCGGTGGAGCCTTGAATTTGGTTGGTGTCCTGATTGGGGATGAAGCCGCGCGGAACCAGACCGTACAAATAAACCGTCGCAACCAGTGTGCCCGCTGCTACCACCATCGCCGCGAACCGGTGACGCACGACTCCGCGAAGCGTCCAGGCGTAGAGGTCGCGCATGCCGTCGAACACGCGCTCGGAGGCGCGGAACAGCGCATTGTGCCGCTCCGAGGGAGGCTTCAGAAAACGGCTGCAAAGCATGGGGGTGAGACTCAGCGAGACGAAACCGGAGATCAAAATCGCCACCATGATCACCACGGCGAATTCGTGGAACAGACGGCCGATGATGCCGCCCATGAACAGCACAGGAATGAAAACCGCCGCCAGCGAAATGGTCATGGACAGAATGGTGAACGCGATCTCCCGGCCGCCATCGAGCGCGGCCTCCAGGCGCGGCTTGCCCATTTCCATGTGCCGGACCACGTTTTCCAGCACAACAATGGCGTCGTCCACCACGAAACCTACCGCCAAGGTCAGCGCCATCAGCGAAAGATTATCGAGGTTGTAATGCAGTAGCGACATGGCTGCAAACGTGCCGATCACCGAGAGCGGGAGCGCCAGACTGGGGATGATGGTCGCCGAGACGTTGCGCAAAAACAGAAAGATCACCAGCACCACCAGGACCATCGCGAGCTCCAGCGTGAACTTCACGTCGTTCACCGATTCGCGAATGGAAACCGAGCGGTCGTACACGGTGTCCAGATTGATGGCGGGCGGGACTAGCGACCGGAACTCGGGCATCAGCTTTTGAATCCGGTCCACCACTTCGACCGTGTTGGTGCCCGGTTGCCGCCGGACCTGGAACATGATGGCGCGGTTGGAGCTGAACCAGGCGTATTCCTTGTCGTTCTGAATACTGTCGGAAACGTGGCCGAGCTCTTCCAGCCTAACGGGTGAGCCATTACGATAGGCGACGATCAGCGGGCGGTAATCGGCGGCGGTCATCACCTGTCCGTTGGCTTGCACGGTGAAGGCCTGATGCGGGCCCCACAGCGTGCCCGAAGGAAGATTCGCGTTGTGGCGCGTAATGGCGTCGGCCACTTCATCGATCCCGATATTGCGCGCGGCCAGCTCATTGGGATCAAGCTGCGCACGCACCGCATATTTCGCGGAGCCCCACACGTTAACCTGGGCCACGCCATCGATCGACGAAATCCGGGGAGCGATTAGCGACTCGGCGTACTCATCCACGGTTTGCAGCGACAGAGTACTCGAATTCAGGCTCATCATCAAGATGGGCTGATCCGCTGGATTGACTTTCTGAAGCTGCGGCGGCGCGGGCATATTGGGCGGCAATCTTCGCACTACTGCCGCGATGCCGGCTTGCACGTCCTGCGCGGCGGCGTCGATGTTGCGCTCCAGCACGAACTGAAGGGTAATGCTGGTAGTGCCGCGCGAGCTCTGGGAGGTCATGGAATCGACACCCGGAATGGTGGAAAATTGCCGCTCCAGCGGCAACGCTACTGAGGCCGCCATGCTCTCGGGGCTGGCGCCGGGAAGGCTCGCTTGCACCTGAATCGTCGGGAAGTCGATATTGGGCAGATCGCTGACGGGCAGCGCGCGGTAGCCCGCGATTCCGAACAGTAGAATCGCCATCATCAGCAAGGCGGTCATGACGGGCCGCTTGATGAATAGTGCGGTCAGATTCATGGAAGTCCCCGCTCGCTACTTGCCCTTCGCTTTAAGCTGCTGGTCGATAATGTCCAGGTGCCGGGAGTCGCGTTCGTTTTCGGTACAGATGTATTCCATCAACTCGCCTTGCAGTTGAGGAGTGATCTCCACTACTTTCCACGGCCGGGTGTAGTAGACGGGATCCTCGATGGTGATCTCGTTGCGAAGGTGCCCCATGTCGGGCCGCGAGTAGCGCTCAATGACATGCAGTTGATCCGATGTGCCGTGGCCGGCCAGATCGAGCCACGTTTTTCCGTTGAAGCCGATGGTATCGACCACCAACGTATCGCCCTCCCAGTGTCCAACCGAGTCGCCCCACCAAGTGGGATTCAGATCCTTGGGATGACCGCGGCCATCAGTAAAAATCTGGCGGAAACTGTGCAGATTTCCTTCGAATAGGATGACGACCAGATCCGGATTCTGAATGATCTTCATCGGATATGGATCGCGCCGGGGCACGCCGGTGGGCAGGCAGCGAGCTTCAGGATCTTCCACACCTTGATTGGCCTGGCGCTCTTTGAACAGCTTCTCGCCGAAAGGAGTCATGGGCAGCTCGCCGACGTCGTAATCTTTCGCGATATCGGAGGTGTAGCCCGCGTATCCCCAGTTGCCCGCAAGATCGATCTTCCCGTCTTTGGTGCGGGGCGCAGGCGCGGTGGACGCCTTGGCGAGCGGCCTAGGCCGCCGTTTAGCCTTCGGAATTGTGCTTTCCGCCGGAAACTGCCCGGATAGGGGCACGCAGAGGAAAAGTGTGGCGACACCGGCCGCCGCGGCCAGCATCGATCCGGCGATTCTGCTTCTCATAAAGCTCACAATAGTTTATCGCAGCGGGAGTACGGCGGCATTGAGGACCCGGCTGACGGGTTGAATGGGATAGAATCGCATCCCAGGAGAAGTTCGAATGAAGCTCTTGCTGATTTTTCCAGCGCTCCTGGCTGCCGCCCTTGTGATGACCGGCGCCGGCCCCGGAGTCACCTACGTCGGAAGCGAGAAAGTGGCGAATTCGCTGGCCAAAGGCAGCACGCTGGTGACGCAGCCCGACTTAAGTGTCCAGGGCGCGCATCGCGCCGCGGCAGGCGAAGTAGAAGTCCACGATAAAGAGACCGACGTTCTCTATGTCACCGACGGCGAGGCGACCTTTGTCACGGGTGGAACCATGATCGGAGGAAAGAACACGAAAGCCGGACAGTGGCGCGGCAAGGATATCCAGGGCGGCGAAACGCATCATCTCGTCAAAGGCGACGTCATCGTGGTGCCCGCCGGGACGCCGCACTGGTTCAAGGAAGTCCCGAAATCCGTCAGTTATTTCGTGGTGAAGGTGATCAAGCAGTAAATCAAATGCCCGCGTACCAGGCGTAGCCAACCTCCGGGGACGACGAGCCCAAGCCCTTCCCAAAACTTTCAAGAGTATCGGTGAGGGTGATGCGGGCAAGATATTTCAGACTCTTATAGCCGAGCTGACGCGGCACGCGCAGCCGCAGCGGAGCGCCGTGAGGCGTGGGAAGCTCCTGACCGTTCATGGCGTATGCCAGCAGGGTCTGTGGATGGAAGGCATCCGCCAAATCCAAGCTCTCCCACCATTTGTCGAACGGAAAGAAGACGGCGTACTTCGCTTGAGGCAGCACCTGCGTCAGGTTCAGGAGGTAGGAAAGCGGCACGCCGGTCCATTCCGCGATGAAGGACCATCCCTCCTCGCAGGCCTGATGAGTGATCTGAGTGCGCGAGGGGAGGCTCTTCAGTTCGGCCAAGGAGAAGGAATTCGGATGCGCGACCAAGCCATCCACCGTCAGTCGCCAGGCTGCGAAACCGTCTGCCAGAAGTTTTTGGTACGGCTCGGTTTCAGGCGGATCACCGTTTACCGGAAACACTTTCGAAATCTCCGAGCGGTTGAATTCACGCGCCATCGAATGGCGTGACGTAAGTAGCCTCTGCGAAGCATAGGTCAACGTTTCGCCCATGCCGTAAAGGCCGCCGTGATCGGGTGGGATCAGCCCGTAGCGCCGCGCAAGGCGGTTGGCCGCCGCTAGTCCAGAGGCACCGGCCGCGGTTGCAAGTCCGCCGATGACGAGTTTGCGCCGGGAAAACGAGCCGCTCATGCGTCCTCCTTGCCCGCGCCCATTATCATCGCACGCATGTGAGCCGCGAATCCCGCGCGCCAAACCATCGCGATGTGAACGAAAAGAAAGGCAACCAGAAGACTGGCGCCGAAAAAATGAATCGTGCGCGCGGATTGCTGCCCGCCGAGCGAAGTGACGACCTCGGGGAAAACCGATACGATGCCCGGAGACATGGCGAGGCCCGTCCAAATCATGAGTGGAAATAGCGCGAAAATCACAGCGAGATACACGAGGCGTTGAAGCGTATTGTATCCCCGGGGCGCCCCCGGAAACAGATTCCGGCGAAAATGCCGCGTCAAGACTCCCGCGAATACGTAATAGAGTCCGGTTAGCGCGCACACCCACGCCGCTAGAAAATGAAGCGACCGGCCCCAGCCGGACTGTCCCACCAGCACGAACGGCAACGGCAAGTCGATGACAGATGGAGTTCCGACGCTTCCCGTTTCACCCCAGTAAAGGCGTGGATGGGCCAGGAGGATGGCGATGCCGCTAACCGTTAAACAGATGAAGCTCAACGCATTCAGCCAATGCGTAACTCGGACCCCGAGGGAGTGGCGCGGCACGGCCGGAAATCCAGCGGTTTCTATATTTAGCGGGGAATTCGCCGCCTCCGCCATACCAGTGCGGCGATGATAGCACAGATGCATTATGCCCCCGAGGGTAAATGCTAGTGCCCTCCCTCGCGTGCAGGAGCAACCCGGAACCCCTCGGCGCTCATCTAACAATTGGGAGAAGTTATCCCGCTCCTTGCCGGCTCCCGGTGAACCGGCAATGAGGTGAAGTATGAGAAACGATAATGTGTCAACCATAAAAGGGTTGGCGACATTGAATCTTCTCGCCGGTATCTGGTTATTCGTATCGCCTTGGGTTTATCGAGTTTCCTCGAACCCGAACTCGTGGAATAGCTGGATCGTCGGCGCGATCATTGCCATCCTTGCCGCGGTTCGAATAGGGAATCCCTTTGAAGCGCGCGGGGCGAGTGTCGCCAATCTGATTCTCGGTATTTGGACGTTCTTTTCACCTTGGATCTACGGATACACCGGCTATTCAGGCCGCTTTGCAAACAGCCTGATAGTGGGCGCGATCGTGTTCGTCCTCGGGGTTATTCTTTCGTCCATGGGCCATACAGTTACACCGACCCGAACCGACGAGCTGCATCCTGTGCGGCCTTAATTGAGTTGTAAAACCTACAGGCGAGCTTCGGAATCGGAGCTCGCCTGATTTCAGTTAGGGCTAGTCTAGCTAAGCTAGAAAAAACCAGCTCGCGCGAGGTGAATCAGCGGCACCCGGACTCGTCACCAAATTGCAGGGATTTCCTATATACCGCAGTGCGACCAGCGAGGAGTTCTCCAGCCAAACCGGAGTTCGGGCGCCAGTTAAAGTCCCGCAGGTAACTGTTCAAAGCTGAAGTTCATTTCGAGATGACCGGTGAATTTCCGGGAGATCAGGCTAAGCAGGCCACGATTTACTTCCTCCTGAAAAGCGAGAAGCGAACCCGGCAAATAGCTCGTCCTTGGCGCTAATACGTTCAAACGAATGCGTGAGGCCGACAACAACGGATTGTGCGGGTCATAGCCCAGCCGGTCGAGATGTTCCCGCGAAAACACGTAAATGAGCCCGTAGCCGAGCAACTCAATCGCAGCGTGCAGCGGAGTGTCACAGTTTTGGCCGAGTTTCAACTCCAGGAACTCATAGTCGCCTTTGGCGCAACAGCGCGCGAGGTCGATATGCCGGCCGCCTTCGTCCACATCTGGCAGCACGCCGGACGCCACCGGAATCATGTTGACCCATTCCGGGCAATCCGCGGCAACCGTCTTCTCGAACCGCTTCTCCAAGCTTTCATTGGCGTCGCTGATGAAGGGCTGCTTCTCCCATCGCCAGTTCTGATTGCCACGGCATGTTGTGCCCGGCCAGTTGGCTGCGATAACACGATACATTCCCGCAATCAGCCTGCTGCCGTCGATACACGCCCCCGACACTACCGCCCGATAGGCTCGCAGATGCCGGTAGCGTGGCGACGTCTGACCGATTTGCGAGATACCGAGCGTTTCGTCGACAAATTCATCTACACCGGCCAGAATGCTGGGTCTCGAACGCAAAGCAGAGGCGTTCTGAATCATCCCGGTGAGCCCGACCTGTTCCCGCATGGCAACTAAGCGTTCACCTGGAATCGAAGGGACGGATACTGCGCTTGGCCCGCATACTGGCTCGCTTGCTGCCAGTTCTCTCGCGAAAGCCTCCTGAAAGGTGCGCCCTTTTCCATATCTGGGGTCCCCCATTTGTACGCTGGATTCCGCGTCGAAGAATCGCAGGCTGGAACTGCCGCGGGCATTGGCGAACACCAGAAATTGGTGGCGCCCCAGGTGTTCGCTGCGCAGAAAGCGCCACTCCTTCTTCGCTGATGTTCCGCCCGCGAGAGCTACCTTTGCCACAGACATATGCGATGGCGTTTGGAACAACTCGCGGCCAGCGGCTTCCAGAATGATATCGGCGCAATATGGGATTGAACCTTGAGCCAGGCCAAGAGAAGCTTTGGCGGACTGAAGCGCATCATGCCAGATCGCCGGCGGAGTGGGCCGATGAGGGTCGCCCGCAAAGCAGAGGTTCACGAACCATGCTGGGACACCTGCGAGTTCGCGCAGGAAATACAGGTGCGCCAGTCGGTTTTGCCGACTGGTACAACGGGCCGGTCCAATCGGCATGCTCCACGCCGAGCCATCGCTGTGTGTTTTGAAGAGCCCTGACAATCCGGCAGCGCGAAAGCTCGGAGGCGCAGCACCCGTTGGAGTACATCTCTTGCGGGTAACTCTTCGCCTCCACCAGCAGGATGCCCGTACGATCAGAACCGGACAGAGTCACGCGTGCTAGGGCATCCCACACGGGACCTCCCTGCGGCCAGAATTCCGCCAGCATTCCGGAGAGATCGAGCAGACCCAAAGCACAAAGAAATGCCCCATACTGGTACTCCTTGAGGCGTTCCTCTTCCAGCGGTGAGACCCATTCCAACTGCGCTCCCTCGACTGCCAGTTCAGGAAGGCCGCGGAGGATAGCGGCATCTAAGTCCGCCTGCCTCCGATTCACATAAGTCTGAATCTGCCGCTGGCTGCCGGCACATGCGCGTCCGAATGCGTCTGTTCTGTTGCTCATCTCTTCAGACTGCTTTCCCGATGGCTGCGGCGTTAGGTTCGGGTTTAATGCCCAGTTCACGCACCGAATATAGACCCGCGAAGGCTACCGGTTCCCCGATAATTCTGGCCCACCGCGTGGCATAGATGTCCCTTTTCCCTGAAAATCCCTCTCGCTTTGCAGGACCAGAGTGCGGAAGTCCCGACCGTTGCCAGAGGCGTCATCGACCTCGCGCTGAAATGTCCCGAGGGCGCGTACATCGTTGACTAGAAGAGCGACGCCGCCGCCCTGGATGAATTGGTGGAAATATACGGCGCAGGTGGCGGGCCGTAGTTTCACGCCTACTTCACAGTGCCTCGAAAAAGGCCCATCCCAAGCCGAAAAATCGTGAGCAAATTGAAAGGAATGGCGGGGACGACGGGGCTCGAACCCGCGACCTCCGACGTGACAGGCCGGCGTTCTAACCAACTGAACTACGTCCCCGCGTACCCACGTCGGGCAACTTTAGAATACCACAGGGGTTCACATTTGTTTCAGCGCTTCGAGCGAAGATACGCTTGCCATAATGAAAGGGAAATGCCCATCCTGGAGGCCCGGAATCTCTCGAAGATCATCGATACCGGAGCCCATCGCGTGGAGATTCTTCGCGGAATCGATCTGGAAATTCCGGCCGGTCAATTTGTGGCCATCATGGGAGCTTCGGGCAGCGGGAAGAGCACGCTGCTCGGTTTGCTCGCGGGGCTTGATACCGCCACGTCGGGGAGCATTGTTCTGGATGGAACCGATATCACCGGCTTGGAGGAAGACGATCTTGCGGCGGTGCGCGGACGCAAAATCGGATTCGTGTTCCAAAGCTATCAACTTATTCCCACTCTCACGGCCGAAGAGAACGTTCTGCTGCCATACGAGCTTCTCGGCGGCGAAGTCAAGGAAGGAATCGCCCGCGCGCGCAAGTTATTGGAAAGCGTGGGTCTGGGGGACCGCCTGGATCACTATCCGATCCAGCTCTCCGGCGGAGAACAACAGCGCGTCGCGCTGGCGCGCGCTTTCATGGCGCGGCCGCCCATTTTGATGGCGGACGAGCCAACGGGCAATTTGGACAGCGTGAACGGCCAGCACGTGCTGGATCTGCTGCTAGCGTTGAACCGAAGCGAAAACACCACGCTGATCCTGGTGACGCACGATCAGATTCTGGCTTCGCGCGCGGACCGCGTCGTCACCCTGCGCGACGGCGCTATTGTCGCGGATGAAATGCGCGAGCCCGCGCAGGCCGGCCAGGGACGCGCATGAAGCTTTCTTTCCGCACGGCGGCCCGCATTGCCTGGCGCGAAACGCGATCTTCCATGACGAAGTTCGTTTTCGTTGTGCTCGGAGTGGCCGCGGGCGTCGGCGCGCTGTCGGGCGTTCGCGGCTTCAGCCAAAGCTTCGAGTCCATGCTGACGCGCGAAGCCCGGACCGTGATGGCCGCGGATCTCACCGCGCGGCAGTTTGTTCTCCCCGCCGCCGATCAGACCGCGCAGCTCGACGCGCTTGCAGCCCAGGGCGTCGAGCGCACGCTCATCACCGAAACAGTCTCGATGGCGTCGGCGTCCGCACCGGATTCCACACCCGTGCTGGTGTCCATCAAAGCTGTCGATCCATCGCGCTATCCCTATTACGGAACGGTGAAGCTGAATCCGGAAATGCCGCTGGCTCAGGCGCTGCGGCCCGATTCGCTGGCGGCCGGCGAGGACGTGCTGATCCGGTTGAACGCCAAAGTGGGCGATTCGATCCGCCTGGGCGGGCAGGACTATCGGGTCGCGGCCGCGGTGATTTCGGAGCCGGACCGAATGTCCGGGAGCCTCAACATCGGGCTCCGGGTGATGATGTCGCGCGACGCCTTTGAGCGGACCGGTCTGATGCAGCTCGGAAGCCGCGCGGCCGAGCGGTATTTATTTAAACTTGGACCAAACGCTCCTTCCGTCGCTGAAGTGCGCGCGGCCATCAAGCGGGCGCTGCCGGAATCCCTGGTCGCGGATTTCCGCCAGTCGCATCCGATCGTCACCAGCGGCCTGGATCGCGCAACCGTTTTTTTGAGTCTAGTGAGCTTGATCGCGCTGATCGTGGGAGCGATCGGAGTCGGCATGGCGATGCACGCCCATCTGCAACAGAAGATGGATCACATTGCCGTGATGAAATCGCTGGGCGGGACTTCGCGCGAGATCGTCCGCATCTACACGCTTCAGACTCTGATGCTGGGCCTGGTGGGCGGCCTCGCGGGCGTGCTGGTGGGGCGCGGCGTCGAACAGGTCTTTCCCTCGCTGATCAACAAACTGTTCGCAATCGACACACAAGTTAGCTGGCACTTCGCCGCGGCCTTTCAGGGAATCGCGGTGGGCGTCCTCACCACGCTACTATTCACACTGCCGCCGCTGCTCGCCATACGTAAGATCCGGCCCGCGCTGATTCTGCGCCGCGACATGCCGGACGCCAAGCTGCCGTGGACGCGCCGGGCGGGAGAAAATCGCTCCGCTCTAGCGGCGGGCGTCGCGATTCTTCTGGGGATTGGCGGCATTGCGGCCTGGTTGGCGGATTCGCCGAAAGTCGGGGGATATTTCGCCGGCGGCTTAACTGTGAGCCTGCTGGTTTTGGCGGCGGCCGCCGCGATCCTTCTGCGTCTGATCCGCGAATTTCTGCGCAGGTCCCCTTGGCGCCTTGCGGCGCTCACCCGCCAAGGTCTGGCAAATCTCTACCGCCAAGGCAATCAAGCGCAGGCGATTCTGGTAGCGCTCGGATTGGGCGTAATGTTCACTTTGAGCGTTTATCTAGTGCAGAACTCGCTGGTGAAGGAGATTATCGCGACCGCGCCACCGGGAATGCCGAACGTGTTTTTGATCGGAGTTACAGAGCCGCAGGTGGATCCGTTGAAAGCGCTGATCGCGAAGCAGCAGGGCGTGCTGGCCGCGCCCGAGTTGGCGCCAAGCGTCGCCGCGCGCTTGGTAAGCATCGATGGAGAACCCATCGCGGACCGCAATCTTCGGGGAATCGGACGTCGATTCGCGAATACTCGCTCGGTGACATGGGAAGATGCGCAACCTTCGGACATCCACGTGATCCAGGGCGCGTGGTGGGCGAAGGGCACGAAAGACCCCGTGGTTTCGGTAGACGATGAAGCAGCCAAAACGCTCCAGATCGAGCCGGGGGCCTGGCTCGAATTATCGGCGAGCGGGAAAACGATCCGGGCGCGCGTGTCGGCCATCCATGAAATCCAGGCGATGCGCGCTACACCGTCGCCTGAATTTGTGTTTAATCGCCAAGCGCTCTCGGGGCTGCCCGTAGTCTTCTACGGAGGGGTGCGGATGCAAGGCTCCAGCGTCGGCGCTCTCCAGCGCGCCGTATTTGAAAAATATCCAACCATTACAGTTGTAAATATCGCGGACGCTTTGGCGATCGCGCAGCAAGTGATCGATCAGATCGCTTTGGTGATTCGATTCCTTTCGGGATTTGCCATTCTCGCCGGAGCGATTATCCTCGCCGCCAGCGTCGCGGGAACCCGATTCCGACGCGTGCGCGAAGTAGTGATTTTAAAAACCCTGGGCGCCACGCAGCGGCACGTCCGAAAAATCTTCTCGATCGAATTTCTGACGCTAGGGGGGATAGCCGGGCTGTTGGGCGCGCTGCTAGCGGCGGGCTTTTCGAATTTGATCTTGACTCGCCTCTTGGAAGCCAAATTTCAATTCGATCCGTGGGCTACCCTCGCCGCTATCATCCTGACGGCTTTATTGGCGAACGCGTCTGGTTGGCTGGCAAGCGTGCGAATCTTGAGGCAAAAACCGCTTGAAGTGCTGAGAGGGGAATAAGGTCCAATAAAGCCACTCCAGCCGTCGTGGCTCAAAGTTTTCCGTGAGCCGCGGCGGCGAAGGAGCAGACATAATTACGGCAACCCTCAAAAACAGAGTTAGCTATTCCCGTTATGCCTAACATTCTTGACTTTGCGAACTGAGCTGACCATCAGATGGTCGCCCTGGAGCGTTCCTGTAACGCCCGCGTTCATATATCCGGCGGTATCGGCCTTCAGTGTGCCGTTCTTCATGGCGTCCTGAACTTTCATATTGCCGCTATTATCGAGCTTATAGATCTTCCCGCTCGAGGTCATGAAGGCGAACATGGTGGTCGAGGCTGTCGGCGCACAGGTTTCCGTGATCCTCTCCGGCGGTTTCGTCGTATTGACGTTAGATGACGTTACTTTGGAGTTCGCCGGAGTGGCATTAGCTGTCGCGCTAGCGGTGCTCTGCACGGTTTTGTCGTAGCAGCTCGCGTCCACCAGCTTGCCGGTGAAGCTATCGGCATAGCTGAAGACCGCCGCGAGACAAAACGCAATTCCAAGTTTCGATATCGTTTTCATAATGCTGTTTGTTCCCTAAGTGAAATGTTTAGTACTCCCCTCGCGAACCGTGAGTGATTGAGCTGATATTCACAAAGCCATTTCCTTCACGTTTCCCGGTAACCTTGGCGCGAAAGTCGCCGTGCCCGTTAGCCCGGACGACTCCGTTCTGAACGGCCTGCTCCGCCTTCTGGTTGCTCAGCGAGTCCAGCTTGTAGATATGGCCCATCCGGGTCTCCATGGCGAAATTGGTGGTCGATTCGGTGGGCGCGCACATCGACCCGACATGCCGCACCTTGCCGTTCTGGTCGTAGCAGGACGCATCCAGAAGCTTGGCTCCGCGCCAGGTAGCGCCAAAGCTAAAAACTCCGGCCAGACAAAACACAATTCCGAGTTTGGTAATCTTTTTCATATTCTCTTCCTTCCTCATGAATTAGTGCCGATTTATGAGTGCCGGGCGCACCCGGCTACTTCAAAAGCTGCAAACCCCGTACCATGAGCCGCAAGTACAGCGTGGACAGCGCCCCTGGGGGATCTGGCGGCTTGTACATTTTGCCGCCTGGCGGGAGTGGCAGGTAAAAAGGCGGCGATTCGCGAGAGGGAGACTATTTGAGAAATTCCAGGAGCTTTGTGCGTAACGTTATAGCGGTCTGTACGTCCGGCGCCACCACCAGCACCGTATCGTCTCCGGCGATTGTGCCAGTGACTTCCGGCCAGTCTGCGTGATCGAGAGCCGACGCCAGCGGGTTCGCCATTGCGGGCGGCGTACGGAGCACCAGCAGGTTCTGAGCCAGACGCATATCGAGCAGCGACTCGCGTGCTATGGTTCCGAAATCAGGACCCGCGGGCACGGGCGCCGCGGCGGGCTCGGAATATCCGCGGGTGGTCTTCAGCAAACCCAACTCACGAACATCTCGCGACAGAGTCACCTGCGTGGTGGAGATGCCGGCATCCCGCAATAACGTCGCTAGCTCATCCTGCGTACGGACTTCACGCGAGCGGATCAGCTTTAGAATCTGGCCGTGACGGTAGCTCTTGTTCATTGCGGGGATTCTCTTCAGAAGCTACACCAGTGTATAACCGCAGGTGAGGCTAAGGGGCCAGTTTTCCAGTCCCTTAAGCGAAATCGTCGCGATTGTCAGTGGCCGGGAGCGACGAAGATCTCAGCGGCCCTGCTTACCGCTAATTTCTACCCAAGCGCTCAGCCGGCGCTCCGCTTCTTCGAGAGCCGCGGCGACAGTTTGCGGGCCAGTACCACCCCGGATTTCGCGCGTCTTCATTCCTTCCGCCGGATGAAGTAGCGCGGCCATCGGCGGCGTGAACTCGGGCGCGAATCTCGCTAGTTCTTCCGCCTTCCAATCGCCTGGCCTTTTTCCGGCGCGCACGCTTTCCAACACTAGCCGTCCCACGATCTGGTGCGCTTGATGAAACGGGGTGCCGTTGCGCGCGAGCGCTTCGGCCAAATCCGTGGCCACTACCCAGCTCTCTTCCGCGGCCGCGAGCGGACGCGCCGGATTCAGACGCACGGATTCGATAACGGCACGCGCCATCTCCAGCGAGCCGCAAAGCTGGTAGGCCGCGTCGAACAGCGGCTCTTTATCCTCCTGCATGTCGCGATTGTAGGTGGAAGGCAGGCCCTTCATCGTGACGAAAAGCGAAGTCAAATCGCCGAAGACGCGGCCGCACTTCCCACGGATCAGCTCCAGCGAATCGGGATTTTTCTTCTGAGGCATCAGGCTGGAGCCGCTGGTGACCCCGTCGCCCAATTCGATCCAGCCGAACTCATCGCTGGAATAGAGGATCCAATCTTCGGCCAGGCGGCTCAAGTGCAGCATGGTCGTTGAAGCCGCATAGAGAAAATCGAGCGCGAAATCGCGATCGGCGGAAACGTCCATGCCATTGAAAGTGGTCGAGGCGAAGCCGAGATCGCGCGCCATGGCTTCGCGATCGAATGGGAAGCCGCTGCCGGCGAGAGCGCCGCTGCCAAGCGGCAGCACGTTCACGCGCGCCCGGGCCTGCCGGAGCCGCTCGAAATCGCGCGCGAACATCTCGAAATAGGCAAGAAGGTAATGCGGCCACAGCACGGCTTGGGCGCGGCGCAGATGCGTGTACCCGGGAACGACGGCATCGGAATCGCGGCGCGCGGACGCGATCAGCGCCTGCATTAGATCCAGCAGCCGGTGTGAAGAGCGGTCGATTTCGCCGCGCAGCCACAGCCGGATATCGAGCGATACCTGCTCGTTGCGGCTGCGGCCGGTGTGGATCTTATCGGCGAGCCCGCCCACCCTCTCCTTGAGCTTACGGATCACCAGGGTGTGGACGTCTTCGTCGGCCGCGCCGTCGTAGAAAGAAGGATTCTTCGAATCCGATTTGATGGCTTCGAAGGCAGCCACCAGCGATTCGCGTTCTTCGGCGGTGAGGATGCCCGCGCCTTCCAGCGCGCGTGCGAACGCCTGGGAACCCTGAATGTCGGCGTCGATCAGCTTGCGATCGAAGTGAAGGGAGCCGGAGAAGCGCTCGAAAACTTCAGAAGGGCCTTCGGCAAAGCGTCCGCCCCAAAGCTTCATACCTTCGCCGATTTTTTTGTTGAATCGCGCACAACGCCACGATCAGGCTGCGCGCTTTTCAGTGAAGCCCGCACCTGAATGGGCAGTCCAATCAGATTGATGAAACCGCGCGCGTCGCGCTGGTCGTATTCGGCGCCCATGGTGAAGCTGGCGATATCGAGCGAATAAAGCGAATAAGGCGATTTCCGGCTCACCGGCTGCAGCGTACCCTTATACAAGCGCATCGTGACTTCGCCAGTAGTGGATTCGCTCGCCTTTTCAAAAAATGCGTCCAGCGATTCGCGAAGAGGCGTGAACCAAAGCCCGTTATAGACCAGCTCGGCGTAATCCAGCGCAAGCTTCTGCTTGTAGTGCGCCAGATTTTTGTCGAGCGTCAGGGCCTCCAGTTCCTTGTGCGCAGCCGTGATAATCGCGCCGCCGGGAGTCTCGTAGCAGCCGCGCGACTTCATTCCGACGAAGCGGTTCTCCACCAAGTCGATGCGGCCGATCCCGTGCTCGCCGCCAACCCTATTCAAGCTTTCGAGCAGCGCAACGGCGGACATTCTCTTTCCATCGACGGAAACAGGAAGGCCGCGCTCGAAACCGACGGTCACGTCAGCCGGATGATCCGGCGCGTCTTTGGGGCTCCTGGTAAGCATCCAGACGTCGTCGGGGGCCGCGTTGGCCGGATCTTCCAGCGCGCCGCCCTCGTGCGAAATGTGCCAGATGTTGCGGTCGCGGCTATAAATTTTCGTTGTGCTTTGCGAGATCGGCACGTTGTGGTTCGCTGCATATGCGATCGCATCCTCGCGCGAAACAATATCCCATTCGCGCCACGGCGCGATCACAGTCAGGTGCGGCGCGATCGCCTTGTACGTCAGTTCGAAGCGGACCTGGTCGTTCCCCTTGCCTGTGCAGCCGTGGGCAAGCGCGTCGCAGCCTGTGGCCAGCGCGACTTCTACCTGCTTCTTTGCGAGAAGAGGCCGCGCAATCGACGTGCCGAGCAGATATTTGTGCTCGTATTCGCCGCCCGCGCGCACCAGGCGCCACAGGTAATCGGACACGAATTCCTCGCGCATGTCGGCGACGTGGACTTCCGAGGCGCCGGTTTTGCGGGCCTTCGCTTCGAGTCCGGTCAGCTCGTCGCCGCCTTGACCGATATCGCCGCAGACCGCGACCACCTCGCAGCCATAGTTCTCCTTGAGCCACGGAATGATGATAGACGTATCCAAGCCGCCCGAGTAGGCAAGGGCGACCTTTTTGGGTTTGGACATAGAATAATTTATGAAACGGACAAGCTAAAGCCTACTGTAGCAATGCGACCAGCAGCGCTTTCTGAACGTGAAGGCGGTTTTCGGCTTGATCGAAGACAACCGAGCGTTGGCACTCGATCACGGCGTCGGTGACTTCCTCCCCTCGGCGAGCCGGCAGGCAGTGCATGAAGATCGCGTCCGGGCGCGCCCTGGCAAACAGCGTCTCGTTCACTTGATACGGCCCGAAAGCTGCGGCGCGAGTCTCCGCTTCGGATTCCTGCCCCATGCTGGCCCACACGTCTGTATAGACCGCGTGCGCGCCGGCCAGCGCTTCGGCGGGATCGCAGGTGAGCGTGATGCGGCCATGACGCGCCGCTTCGGCCGCGATGCCCAGGTTGGGCCGGTAGTCTTCCGGCGTCGCAATGGCCACATGCACGCCCAACCGCCCCGCGGTGAGCATCAGCGAATGCGCCACATTGTTGCCGTCGCCGATAAACGCCAGCTTCAGACCTTCCAATTTGCCGAATCGCTCTTTCAGCGTTTGCACATCCGCGAGCGCTTGGCACGGGTGGTACAGATCGCTCAAGGCATTGATCACCGGTACGCTGGACCATGCTACGAGTTCCTCGATGGTGGAATGGGAAAACACGCGCGCCACAATACCATTGGTCCACCGGTCGAGATTGCGAACGACATCTTTCACGGGCTCGCGCTCGCCGATCTGGCCGCCGTAGTTGACGGCATCGCCCCCAAGCTGCTTGATCGCCAACTCGAAAGTGAGGCGGGTGCGCAGCGATGGCTTCTCGAACAAAAGACTCAGATAACGCCCCGCCAATGCTTGCGAGAAGCGCGGCGGATTGCGCTTGATCTGCGCGGCAAGATCGAGGACCCGCGACAAAAGCTGAGGCCCCAGATCGAGGTCGGCGGACAGGTGAGAAGGCCCGCCGAGGCGGGCGGCGAGACTGGGCGCGGCCATAGCAGCCACCTCCTGATGCATTTTTATTCACTCACACGAATAATAATACAACACCGAGAGGAGTGGCGCAAGCATCCCACTAAATATTTCCTCTGTACGAAAGAGGGAAAAGTTGGTAGCATAAAACATTTGCGTTTAATCCTGTCCATGCTACCGCTCTTGCTCGTCCCGGCTGCGCGCGCCGAGAACGTGGGCCAGTGTTTTCACGTGCGGGAGATGGTGAAGACGGAAGAGATCCGCTATCTGGTAGACGCAGTCAGCCAGTGCGCGCACGAATACGAGGCCGTGTACGTGTTGGTCGATTTTCTGGATCGCGCCGGGAAACGCCTGGACGAAGGCGTATGGGCGATCTACTGGTGCAGGCCGGGCCGCCGCGAGATCCACGAGTTCGCGATTCCGGCGGGGGCGCTGGGGTTCGAACGAGTCGTGCTGACAAGAATCACAGCGGATGCGCGGGAGGCGCTGATGATGAAAAAGACGCCCATCCCCTCGCAGTCGGATCCCGAGCGCGTAAAAGATCCGGGGGCCCCCAAACCGCGCCGCTAAAGTATGGCAACCCCATCCCCCGGCGCATCGTCAACGCCGGTCGCAGCGAAGACGTATACCCCCACCGGGTCGGACAAACAGTTGAGCTGCGCGGATTTCGAAAAGATCCTTTCGAATAGCGCACTCAAGCTAAGCGATCTGCTGGCCCTGATCCCATCCAAAGTGAAAGATGTATGGGTCCCCGAAGTGCGCATCAAGCTTGGGTTCAAGTTTGAGTGGGACGATACGTTTGCCGCGTGGCACGCGCACGGCCACGAACCCGACTCAAGGCAAGCCGGCACGAGTTCGGCAGCGGCGTCGGATTGGGTGGCGCGAATCAGTTGCACTCCAAAAGCGGACCTCGATCCTTTTTGGAAGAAGGACAAGGCCAAGATGCTCATGTCGGCGCCGGTGCAGAAAGGTCAAAAACCGTCGGAAGGGATGACTTATTGGGCGACGGGAAAGACCGCGGTCCAGCTTCAGGCTTCCCACATCAAGCTGGTGATCTGACGCCAGAAAGATCGGACTCAGGCGTGGCGAGATTGGTGAGCGCGTCCCGGACAAAGTCCAGCACCGCCGCGGCTTTTTCGGACTGAGCCGGAAGGGGAAGCCGCAGGACGCCGGCGGGCGTGAACTGCGCTCCGGCGACTGAACCCACCAACGCCATTAGCCTTTCCGGCTCGACTTTCGAACCCGGATGAAACTTCACGTTCAAGGCAGCGCCGCGGCGGTCGACAGCCTCCACGCCCAAGCTCTGCGCCTGGGCTTTTAGCAGCGCGAATTCGATCAGCGTTTGGACGGCTTCCGGCGGCGGGCCGTAGCGGTCCGCCAGTTCGGAGCGAATCTGCCCGGCCTGCTCGGCGCCGCGCGCATCGGCGACGCGCTTATAGGCGCGCAATCGCTGTTGTTCGTCCGCTATGTAATCGGGCGGAATACGAATATCCAAGCCCAGATTAAGCGTGGAATGCACCTCCAGCGGCCGTTCTTCTCCCTTCAAGTCCTGAACCGTCTCTTCCAGCAAGCGGACATACGTATCGAAGCCCAGGGCGGCGATATGACCGTGCTGCTCTCCACCCAGGAGATTCCCCGCCCCGCGCAGCTCCAGATCCAGCGCGGCGATCTTGAATCCCGCGCCGAGGTCCGAAAATTCACGCAGAGCGGCGAGCCGCTTACGGGCGATCTCGCTCAACTCGGTATCGGGCGGCACCAGCAGATACGCATAGGCGCGCCGATTTGACCGGCCCACGCGCCCGCGCAACTGGTAGAGCTCGGAAAGCCCGTACCGTTCGGCGTTCTCGATCACGATCGTATTAGCCAGCGGAATATCCAAGCCGTTTTCGACGATGGTCGTGCAGACGAAGACGTCGTACTCGTGTCGCATGAATCCGAGCAGCGCCTTCTCCAGCTCCTTCTCGTCCATTTGCCCGTGCCCCACGCCAATGCGGACGCTCGGAACAAGATCTTGAATCGAAGCGGCGCGGCTGAAAATCGAATCGATGCGATTGTGGACGAAATAGACCTGGCCGCCGCGGGAAAGCTCCTGCTCGATGGCCGCGCGGATCAACTCGGAATCGAAGTGCGCAACCACGGTATGGATGGCTAGCCGGTCCTTGGGCGGAGTCTCGATCACGCTCATATCGCGGATGCCGAGCAGGGACATGTGCAGCGTGCGCGGGATCGGGGTCGCACTCATCGCGAGCACATGCACGTTTTTGCGCATCTGCTTGAGCCGTTCCTTATGGCGGACGCCGAAGCGTTGCTCCTCGTCCACGACCAGCAAGCCCAAATCGCGGAACTCGACATCCTTCGATAACAAGCGGTGCGTGCCAATAGCCACATCCACCTTTCCCGAAGCGAGGTCTTCCAGGGAAACCTTGACATCCTTCGCCGCGCGGAGGCGCGAGAACATCTCTACGCGCACGGGGAAGGCGGCGAAGCGCCGACGGAACGTTTCAAAGTGTTGGAACGCGAGCACGGTGGTGGGCGCAAGCACCGCTACTTGTTTGCCGTCGCCTAGGGCTTTGAAAGCTGCGCGCATGGCCACTTCCGTCTTGCCGAATCCGACGTCGCCGCACAAAAGCCGGTCCATGGGATGCGGCGATTCCAGATCCCGCTTGATTTCTTTCGCGGCGGAAAGCTGATCTTTGGTCTCCGCGTATTCAAAGGCATCTTCGAATTCGCGCTGCCAATTGGAATCGGGAGAAAACGCGAATCCTTCGGCCATGCGGCGCTCGGCATAGAGCTTTAGCAGCTCGTCCGCCATGTCCCGCATCTTGGCTTTCACGCGGCTCTTCCGCGCGGTCCATGTCGAGCCCCCGAGTTTATCCAGCGGAGGCGCTGCCTCGCCCGCGCCTCGATATTTCTCCACCAGGTCCATGCGCGTCAAAGGCACATACAACTTGGCCTCGCCCGCATATTCGAGGAGCATAAAATCGCCCTTTTGATCTCCCTGAACGATCTCCCGCAGACCCAGGAACCGGCCGACGCCATGCGTCGTGTGTACGATGTAGTCGCCCGGCTTGAGATCCGCCAGATCGGAGGCGAACGCGGAGATTCGCGCCGCCGCGCCCGCCGGCTTGGCGACTAGATCGGAGGCGTCGAAGAGATCCTCTGAACCGATGAAGGCGATGGACGACTCGGAGAATACAACCCCGCGTCGAACCAAGCCCTTAATCAGATATGTGCTCGCGACCGGGCCTGCCAGATAGGCGCGCTCCGCCAAGTATGGAGAAGCGGCCTCATCAGGCGCCAAACCGAGTTGGAACGGAACGGAGTACTCGCGCAGAATGTCGGCCAGGCGCTCCAGTTCGCCGTTGGTGGGGGCGAAGAAGGCGACACGGTAGCCTTGCTCCACCATCGTCCTCGCTTCCGCGACCGCCACCTGCATGTTGCCGTGGAACGCGAGCGACGGCCGCGTGGCGATATGCGGATGAGCTACGTCCAAATCGAGTTCGCGCATTTCGAGCCGGGCGCGGGAGGAGACAGCGGCCTCGAACGCGGACCAATCCAGGAAATTGGCGCTTGCCAAGTCCGGGGAACCACTGGTTTGATCCAGGCGTTTCCGAAGGCGATCCGCGGCGGCGCGAAGCTGCTCTGGTTCGTCCAGTACAACCACGGCGTCGGATGCGAGATCGAGCAAAGAATGGGTTCGCGGCTCGGCCAGCGCGGCCGCGAATTCCCAGCCGGGAAAGGGATCTCCGGGGCTCGCCACGCCTTGGTAATCCAGTTTCTCCGCGATCGCGCGCAGGAGTTGGCGCGAGCGCGGCTGCTCCACCAGGGGCAGGATGCGCGCTTCGGAAATTTTCATCACCGAACGCTGGCTCTCCACTTCAAAGCTGCGGATGGATTCGATCTCGTCCCCGAAAAATTCGATGCGCAACGGCCGCGCGCTCTCCGCGCCAAACACGTCCAGAATGCCGCCGCGGATGGAATACTCGCCCATCATCTCCACCGGGTCGCGGCGCTCGTAGCCGATCGACTGAAGATGATTCTCGATGGATTCGAGCGGTAGTTCTTCGCCGGTGCGTAGATCCAGGGCGAGATGGCGATAATAAGCTGCGTCGTGCGTGCGCAGCAGAGCCGAAGCGGCGGGCGCGATGGTTACCGGCGCGCCGCCCGTCGCCAGACGCCACATACCGATGCCCCGCTGTTCGGAGATTTCCGTATGAACGGAAAGCTTTTGTCCGGGGAGCACGTCGAGCGCCGGCAAAAGTTGAGGCCGGCCCCCTTCGGCTTTCCCAATCAGGAGATCGAAAAAAGTTTGGACATACTCCGCGAGGCTCTCCGCGTGTTGATTGCTGTCGGCGATCACCAGCAGCGGGCGCTCCGTGGCCTGCCATAGCAGCACCAGATACAACGCCTTGGCCGCGGGCGTCAGGCCGGACAAAGCGAACGGATCGTTTTCGCGGCGGACCAGTTTGGCGAGTAATTCCTGAACTGCCGCGTGCCGGCTCAGCGTGTGAAACAAGTCTCGAACGGCGGGGTGGGTCACGGACCCTCAGTGGGATGCCAATCCAATCGAAGGCGCCGCGCGAACCGGTTGCGCGGTCCCGCGAGTTAGCAATTCCTTTTCGATATTTGTCGTGGAATAACCAGGCTCCAGCGGCAGCAAGACGACTTTGCCTCCGGCTGCCTCCACCTCCTCGCGCCCGGCGACGAAGTGCGACCAATCGGCGCCTTTCACTAAGATGTCGGGCAGCACCGTCGCAATCAACTCGCGAGGCGTGTCTTCGTTGAAGAAAGTAACGGCATCCACGGCCTCCAGGGCGGCCGCCATTTGCGCTCGCTCGTTTTGACGAATCAGCGGGCGCGAAGGCCCTTTCAAGCGAGCGACGCTTGAATCGGTGTTCAACGCGAGGATGAGAATGTCGCCCAGCGACCGTGCCCGTTCGAGCAGGCGGATGTGACCCGCGTGCAAGAGATCGTAGCAACCATTGGTGAAGACGACAGTTTTCCCGGAGGCCCGCCAAGCCGCGCGAGCGCGCACGAGGTCCGAAATCGAATGAACGATGCCCACGGCAGGTTGTACCTTCATTGTAAGGGAGGCAGCCGCGCCCGAAAAATACGTCGACAATATCGTTTTTCGCTGTAAAATAAAATCGATGTTTGAGCCGCACGAGAATTTGGCCGACCGGATTAACAGCGATATTATCCGGAGCGAGATCGAAGGCGGCGTTTACTTAAAAGACCTTCCCGACCACGCGACCTTGGAAATCGAGACACGGAATCGCCCGTACCTGCTGACTGTGCGCCGCGACGGCTCCGCCTGGATTTCCGGTCACCCGCAATTTTGCCCGGAACCCGTTCTGGTCCGCATCGCCGGGTCGAACTGGGGAGGATCGATGTTGAAATCGGCATACCTGGGCCGGGGTATGCACCTGGAATTCAAGCATCCCAACTATCGTGGCCCGATCGTGACTTCCTCGATCGTGGACATCCGCCTGCGGCGGGCGGCGTGAATACCATTCGATTTTGTGGCCCCCGGGGTGGGAGCGGTGCGTATAGCAGACGCGACACCTGTACGCGTAAGCGGAACTAGGGCGTCGTCCCGACTATTCGGATAGTACTCCAAGCTTCCTCAAGGAGTACCGCATTTTCTCTCCCAAGGGTCCTGTGATACGAACAGATCCCTTAGGCTACGGCAAGGAAGAAAGAAGTCGAAAGCACGAGAAAGACTATGCGCGACTGTGCCGCCTTCTTTTCAAAAAGATGGCTAGGATCGACACGACTGAGCCGAACAAAACGATCGACGACGGCTCAGGAACAGTCCCCCCTCTGGTCACGCCCGGTGGCTGAGCGTCCTCAAAGATCGCGCCACTGTTGGCGTTCGCAACCCAATCCCGTGCGCCCGTGCCTTCGTGCAAGAAGCCAGTGATAAAGGATCCAATTGGAATAGGAGGAGCACCGGTAGCAAAGTTTTCTAGAGGCGAAAAATTCGGATTGGAAGGACCCTGTAATGTAACGTTTGCGAAGCTGGCTTGGTACACAAAGAAGCCGGTCGCGCCCGGATCTACGTTCAGCGTACAAGGCGTGGCCGCCGCGCACGAACCCAAGTAAGCCCCTATCGGGTTGGCTGGCGCAGCTATAATTCCCAAATACGAGGCTAGGAATCCGCTAGTCCAAGCTGTCGGGCTGAACAGCGTAGCTGTACCCGCAAGAGTGCCGGTAAGCCCGAAGGACAATGATGCGGGACTGGGATCAGCGTTGTTTGGAATCAATAGATCAATGAGCAAGGTTCCGGATTTAGGTCCCGGACTAACGGTAAAGCCGAAGCCGGTCGGGGGATTAATGGTGGTCGGCGTATTTGTACCGTTATCAATGCATTGCAATGCGCCAGCGCAATACCCATGCAGCGGATCTATATCTGCCCAGCAAGAAATTGCGCCCATGGCCAACATGCAAGTGGCCGATAGTAAGAAGCG
Organism: Bryobacteraceae bacterium; assembly: GCA_036557165.1. Lineage (GTDB taxonomy): Bacteria > Acidobacteriota > Terriglobia > Bryobacterales > Bryobacteraceae > Palsa-187. The sequence continues at coordinate 2,653 of DATBIA010000026.1, read as the reverse complement.
CCTCATCGTACACCTCTGGCTGTCCTTAGCAATCCCTTAGCCAAAACGATATACAAGCCTGCTCCATTTCCTGTGATCGTACGTTCGCTCAGCCGGATATGTACAACCGTTGCGGTTAAAGCCGAGCGCCACCGGTTCGGGCGCTGGCTCGCTGCCTTGGGCCGAGATGCGCTGCCAAGATGGAGAGCCAAGGTAAATGGTGCCCGGGGTGGGACTTGAACCCACACTCTCCCTACGGAAAAAGGGATTTTAAGTCGTTTCTGTCTGCTCGTAACCAACTACAAAAGAAAGACTTATTCTCTTCATCATGTGGAACTGTGTAAGGAATTGTGTAAATTTCGATCTCTTGCCAACCCGGCACCAAAACTCGGCGATGCAGCCCCTCCAGCCTCATTCCATCTCAACGTCGCGAAAAATTGATTTTGAACGGACTATCCGCCGCACAAAAAAGCCCCCGGCTCGCGCCGGGGGCTTTTTTCAGTTCGCGAATAAGGTGCTTATCGCCTCACTGTAATGCTGGTTTCAGTATCCGACGGGCCAAACTGATCCATGCCAATGCCCTTGGGGGCGGCCGGGATTACCAGTTTCACCCAGACGGCATCCGGACCCTTGAAATACGAAGTCTCGGTCGCCTTGCGCAGGGCGTCGATACTGTCCTGCTGCTTCCCGGAGGTCGCGTTGGCGAAACCCGGCAGCTCGAACACGACCCATGAGTCTTTGGCCATTTCGGTCAAGCTGATAGAAACTTCCGGTCTTTCGGTCTTCACACGGATCTCGGTACCGGCCCGCACAGTGCTCTGATTGGCCGTGATCTTGAAGTCCTTGCCATTGCGGCTCAGGGTAATTGGCTGTTGAGGAGCAGCCGCCCGCGCAGGACCAGCCCCCCGCCCAGGACCAGCCCCCCGCCCAGGACCAGCCGCCCGCGCAGGGCCAGCCGCCCCGGCAGGACCAGCTGACCGCAAAGCAACATCTTTCAGCGCAAGACCAACACCGCTTGTGGGTCCGCCCCTCCTGATGCTGAACTGAATGCGTCCGATATCACCCTTGCACACGGAGGCGTTCCAGTTGGGATGAATCTCGCAGGTGTCGTCCGTGGCGACGCTGTTGTTCTCGCCGTCGTGGATCAGAACATAGGAATCGGGGATGCCGGTCGTCGAGCCGTCCAGATCGTGTATCGCCGCCGTCCGGTAGGCCGAACCACTCCGGTTGTCACTGTCGAACCTGGGGTCGATCTTCGGGAAATACACGGGCTTGGCATTGATGTATTTCGCACTCTTGACGGTGTTTTCGGTGGTAACCCCGGCGCCCGTATACAACAGCCAGGTAAGCGCGCCCGATCCGCGCTGTTTGTTGTCCTGGAAATTCACGAATGTCGTGTTGACCACGTCATGACGGTAGTCGTAGTACTCGTAGGCGTGGATCGGGTAATCCGGAATCAGGGGTTTCGGCAGGCTGCGGCCGTAGGCCTTCTCTTCCGGCGTTACGGGGTTGCCGATGTTGTCGGTTTCGCCCACGAACAGCGAATCAACCACCAGTGAGGTAAATGTGTCAGCGCCGAAGGAACCCGTTGAACTCGTGAACCCGATGGCATTATCCGCCGCCTTCAGATTCCCGAAGATGTGCAGCTCGCCGCGGCTCCAGACGCCGCCATTACGGTTCTTGTAAGCGGTGAGATCCGCGAGGAGCGATTCCACGCTCCTGCTGTTTTCGTCGGCGGGATTTTCCTTGGCAATGTGCGAGGGGCCGGCCAACCCGAAGATGTTTTCCCGATTGATGTTCCGGTCCAACATGAACCCGTCGAAGTTGGAGTGGGCAACGTTGCCCCTGAATTCCGCCATCCTGGTTCGACGCGGCCAGGTGACCTTGCTGATCTCCGTACCTTCGAACTTCCCTTGCGGGTGTTCCGGCAACGACCACCAGAAGCCATTCTCATCGGAACCCGCTGCCACGTTGTCGATGAAAACATTGTCCGGATTGGTGATCCAGTAAGCCGCCACCGTGTTGTCCGAAGGCAGCAGGGTGTCCTTGCCGGATTGGCTGGCCGCCCTGTAGGTCGCGCGATTCTCGTTCGTAAAGCTGTTCTCTCCGTTTGGGGCGAGATTGGTCGGCATGCAGGCCTTTGAAGTGTGGCACTTGATCTGGATCGCCAGGTTGTGCACGAACTGGTTACCGTGCTCGATGCCATCTTCCAGAAAGAAGCAGTGGCCCACGGTGTTGTAGGTCACGTTGTTTTCGACGCGCAGGAAATTCGTGCCGTGCACGGTCACGCAGCGGTTGTAGGTGTCATGGAGCGACGAGTTCTTGATGTACTGCCCCTGAGCGTCGCCGATCAGATGCCAGTGGATCGGATATCGGGCGAGAGTCATGTTCTGGCCCATTCGATTGAATTCGACGCCCTCGACAAACATCTTGCTTCCGACCATCGCCATGACGTGTCCGCCGTAGTAGGACTGTTCCGCGTCGGCCGATGCCTGGAGTTTGATGTTGCGCGTCAGCAAGCCGACTTCGCCGCGTTCATCCACATCGAAGGTGATCTTGCCGAAGTGCATGTAGTCGAGCTTCTTGTCGAGCGTGATCGTGTTTCCGCGGATGGCCGCAATGTTGCGCCGTTCTGCCTGCCGGGGATCGAAATCCGTGGATGCGAGGACAATCT
>DATBIA010000025.1:0-7456 GCA_036557165.1 Bryobacteraceae bacterium | reverse complement strand
GACTTATGCGGGTGGGGCCAATAGCGACATCAAGTACGAGCCCACGGGGGCGCTGCGGAGCATGAGCATGTTCACGGGGAGCGGATTGGTGGAGCAGCGCTGCTACAACAACCGGCTGCAGGCTGCGGGGGTCCGGGTGGGAACGGCTGTGACTACGGGTTGCGCGGAATCGGCAGGGAACGCCGATTTGCTTAATTTGAGCTTCAGCTATGCAGCGGGGCAGAATAACGGCAATTTAAGCGGGCAAACCATCCAATATCAAGGGCCGGGTGAATCGTTTCAGCAGTTGACGCAGAATTACGTGGTGACAGCATATGACGGCATGAACCGGCTGACCAGCTTCAGCGAAGGCTCGGCGGTGAGCCAGAGCTACGGGCACGATGCGTATGGGAATCACTGGGTGCCGTCGAGTTCTGGGTATTCACTGAGCCCGCTGACGCCGCTCACCCAAAACTGGTTCAATCCGAACAACAACCGGCTGGTCAGCGCCGGCTACGACGCGCGGGGCAACCAGACGCAGATCAATCCGTATACGATGACCTATGATGGGGACGACCATCAGGCCTCGGCGGTGAGCGTGAGTAACGGGTCGGCTTCGTATGAGTACGATGCAGAAGGGCATCGGGTGCGGAAGCTGACCTGTACCGGGAATGTGGCTTGCACGGGGACTTCGCCGGGGTTAGCGACGACGGTCTTTGTATACGACGCGCTGGGGAACCTGGCGGCGGAATACGGCGGTCCGGCGAATCCGTTGAGCGGGACGACGTATTTGACTTCGGATCATCTGGGGAGCACGCGGATGGTGACGAACAGCGCGAATCCGGCGACGGTGCTGGCGAGGTACGATTACGCTCCGTTCGGGGAGGAGTTGACGGCGGGCATCGATGGGCGGGGGGCGCCGTATTCGGCGAACCAGTATCCGACGATGAATTCGGATGGGACGGGGGAGAAGTTTACCTCCAAAGAACGAGATGCCGAGTCTGGCTTAGACTTTTTCGGTGCGCGATATATGAGTGCGGCTCAGGGACGATGGACCAGCCCGGACTTGGTCAATCTCACCGACGACCGAATCCTTAACCCTGCGAACACAATCAACAAGTACATCTACGGCGGGAACAATCCGCTGAAGTACACCGACCCAGATGGACGGGACATCACGGTGTTCTACGAGACTGGTTTTCCGACGGGGCACATGATGCTCGCCGCCGTGAACCAGCAGACCAACGATTTCGCCGTTCTTAGCGTCGGCCCCGTTAGGCACCTTGACGTGAATATCATGCTGCACCCGTCCACCGGCGTTCCCGGGACTTCAGAGTTTCAACTTCCAAAGACCGCAGACGATCTACGGCGGAATTTTGCGGCGCTCACGATCCAGACATCCCCTGAGGTTGCGCAGCAGGCAATAAACGCAATTCGCAACGGAGCCGGTACCGGGAACTACACCCTATTCGGCAATCAATGTTCGAGTGCCTGCGCGAAGGTGTTGCAGGACGTCGGCCTTTCGCCGGGGAGCAATCACGTGGCTTGGACGCCGAGCAAGCTTTGGGCAAATCTTTACCTGAAATACGGAAAGTATCAAACGCCGAGGGTGCTCAGCGCGATCCTGGATGTCACTTCGTTCATTCAACGGCCGGTCCCAACCGGTTTCGAGTACGGTAGCCCGACGCTTCCAAGTTGGGACATCTTCGATTTCCTTAACAAGGCGTGGAACACCACAGTGGAAGGTTGTGTGTCGGCGAGCGACTCCCAGGGAAACCAGGTTCCTCAGCAGTGCAAGTGAGAATCATCTGCGCCGGGCTTTTTATCGGTGCCTGCGTGCTCCTGTGGATCGGCGGCGGAATGCTCTTCCTTGTGCCGGGTTATCCAGGCGAGGGTTACTGGGCCGTCGAAAGGGTCAAGTACGGCATTGTGCCCGCTGCAGCGGCGCTCAGCTTGCTTGCCGCAGTGGGCTGGTTGTGGACCCGCTCTGGCAGCCCTCTGACCTTACGCAACGCAATCCAGCGATCAATTTCCTTGGCGATTGGGGCATGTGTGTTGTTTTATTTTGTGATGGCATTCATAGCTGCTCAGCGACAGGGCTGATGTGCTCGGATGCCCTGTGCTCCGCAAATAATCAATCCTTCATCACGCGGCCTCCTTTTCCAGGCGGTATTCATGGTGCAAGCCGCCGAGGACCGGCGTCGAAACGACGCGAAAGCCGACGGGCAGCTTGTGTCTATGGCCGCTGGCCGGAATCTTGGCCTGGGGCGGTTCCGGAATTCCAGGGCCCAACGCGGAGTGCGGGCGGCCCCGGTTGTAGTGAATGACGAATTCCTTGAGGATGGATTTCAGATGCCGCTCGTTCACCGGGATAACGTAATCCAGGCACTCGCGGCGAATGGTCCCGACGAGGCGCTCGCAAAATGCGTTGGCGGTCGGAGTCCGCACGGGCGTTCTCAGTGCGCGGACGCCGAACCCCTTGAGCGCCCGATCGACTTCGAGTGAAAAGATGCCATCGCGATCGTGGATCACGAGCCGGCAAGCATGGTCGAAGGCAAGGAATTCGCGAAATTGCTGGACGGTCCATGCAGCCGTGGGGTGGTCCGTGACGCCGTAGTGCACAATCCGGCGCGAACCGATTTCCACCGCGACGAGCACGTAAAGCATGCGGAAATTGGCCGTCACCGAGAGAAGGAAATCGCAGGCGACCACCGTTTTGGCGTGATTGCGGACGAAGGTGCTCCAGCGCTGCCCCGAGCCGCGATCAAGGGGATTCAAGTCCAGGTACTTACGAACTGTCCGGGGCGAGATTTCGATGCCGAGCTTAAGTTTCAGCTCGGCGGCGATCCGCTCTTCGCCCCAGGTGGGGTTGTCGCGGTGCATTTCGCGGATCAGTTTCGCCAGATTTCCCTGCAGAGTTGGCCGGCCGCGCTTGCGGGATTTCCATCTCCAGAACAGGCGGAGGACGGTGCGCTGCCACCGCACGAATGTTTCGGGTTTGACGATCACGAGTGCGCCGCGCCAATCGAAAAATCGGGCGAGCGCGATCATGGCCAGTCTGGCTGGCAGCGTGGCCCGGCGCGGTTTGATGTTGCGCTCCTGAAAGAGCGCAAGTTGTTTGCGCAGGAAGAGATTCTCCGCTATCAGCGCAGAACGGGAAGCGAATAGGGACCACATGTAGCTGAGCAAACCTCGATTGTAGAGAGGCTCGGCGCCGATCTCAACGTCCCGGGGTTGAGTTCTCGGGCGGAGCGCTTATTGGCACCTGCTGGGTCGTTCGACGCCGCAAATGGTACTGTGACCGGGATTGGGTTGGGATTGCGTGTGGCTGCTAGCCCGACGGTTGGGGTCCCCCGCAATGGGCCGCCGCATGTCGTTATGTTTCATTCGTATACCAGCTCAATTTATAAGAGAACACTTACGCGGGGACTATAGTTCCCCGCGTGTGGTGCACGATTGACGATGGGGACGATGGCGGGCGGAGGGCGGAAGAAGAGAGCCGGGAGATTGAAGGGCCGGTGGAGTTTGCGAAGGGGCGTCTGGGATTCGATCCGGACGAGCGCCAGGCAGCGGTGTTGGCGAGCGGGGCCAAACGCGGGATTTTGAACTGCACGCGGCAGTGGGGGAAGTCGACGGTGGCCGCGATCAAGGCGGTGCACAGGGCTTACGCGGCCGCGGGGAATTTGGTGGTGGCGGCGAGTCCGACGGAGCGGCAGAGCGGGGAGTTCCTGAGGAAAGCGAGCGAGATGGTTGCGCGGCTGGGGATTCGTCCGCGCGGGGACGGAAAGAACGCGATCAGTCTGCTGCTGCCGAACGGATCGCGGATCGTGGGGCTGCCGGGGACAGAAGCGACGATACGGGGGTTCTCGGCCGTTTCGCTGCTGGTGATCGACGAAGCGGCGCGCGTGCCGGACGCGGTGTACAAGGCTCTGCGGCCGATGCTGGCGGTGGCGGACGGGGATTTGTGGCTGCTAAGCACGCCGTTCGGCAAGCGCGGCTTCTATTACGAGAATTGGGAACACGGAGGAAAAGAGTGGGAGCGGACGACCGCTCCGGCGACGGAGTGTTCCAGGATTTCGGCGGGATTTTTGGAGGACGAGCGCAGGCAGTTGGGCGAGATCTGGTTCCGGCAGGAGTATATGTGCGAGTTTGTGGACAACGGGCAGCACATGTTCGATCGGGATGTGGTCATGGGAGCCATGGATGATATAGAGCCGCTGAGGTTCTAGCTCGGATTTCTCACCGGTCCTGCCGCGCAGGAAGGTGGCGACCGCTGAACCCGATAGCGGAGCGGGCTTTCCGGTTTGCGGACCCGTTCCGGGTAGCCTGCAACCGAGGCCTCAGCCTGGCTTCAGCCTCGGCTCCCGTTGAACGACACGCCGGAGCGGGGACTGAAGTCCCCGTTACGGCTACCCGGAACGGGTCCGCAAACCGGAAAGCCTGCTCCACCTATCGATGTCGCCCATGGCTGGCTCCGGTTGAGAAATCCACTCTGGGGGACAGCGTGTTTTTTATCGGGCTCGATTTGGGGCAGAGGCGGGATTACACGGCAGTGGCGGTGGTGGAGAGGGAAGAGAGGGATTGGGTCGCGGGGCCGGAGCTGAAGTTGAGGCATTTAGAACGGATGCCGCTGGGGACGGCTTACACGAAGGTGGTGGAGCGAATCTGCCAGACGATGAGGCACCCGGCGATCGTGGGGCGGAGCCGGCTAGTGGTGGACGCAACGGGAGTGGGAGCGCCGGTGGTGGATATGTTGCGCTCGGCCGGACTATCAGCCACGTTGACGGCGGTGACGATCACGGGTGCGGAGCGGGCGCGCGGGTATGGCGAGCGGTGGCAGGTCCCCAGGAAGGACTTGCTGGCTGGATTGGAAGTGCTACTTGAGACAGGCCAACTGAAAATTTCGAGGAAGCTGGCGGAGGCCGAGCGATTGGCGAGGGAGCTCACGGCAATCCGGATCGGCGGAGGAGAAAGCGGAGAGCACGACGATTTGGCGATGGCGGCGGGACTGGCTTGCTGGAGGGCTCGGCGAGGGCGGAGCGGGTTCGGTACCGCGAGGCTGCCGGGAATATAGAGGGAACATATGAGCGTTGCGGCGTATTTGGAACAAAGACGGCGGGAGGCCGCGTTGTTGGAGGCGTTACAAAAGCGGAAGGACGAGCCGGCGCGGCTGGACACGCGCTATAAGCGCTTGGGGGAATACGATGCGGTGCTGCGGGCGCACTGCAGATTGGATGAGGAGAGCGAGTCATCGAACGGCTCAGAGCGATAGCGCCGCGTTTGAATGGAAAAGTATTGCAGGCCCATCAGTCCACCTTGGAGCACTTTCGGACATATGGATGGGTCCGCATTCCCGCCCCCTTCGGCGCCTGCCGGTAGTCGGCCCGCCGCGCAAACTCCGGACGCACCGGCGATTCTTGCTGAACCAGGACATTCACTTTACTGTTGAGCCGAGTTATCGGACCCCTACTGGGACGGCAGTACCCGGGCTGCCCGCGTAGGCGATGTGCAGCTCGAATTTTTGCATGTCCCACGCGGCTGTGGGGCAGCGCTCCGCGCACAGGCCGCAGTGGACGCAAACGTCTTCGTCCTTGAGCATCAGGCGACCCGTTTGGGGCAGCGGACTGGAAGCGTACAAAGCCTGGTCGGGGTTCACGGCCGGCGCCGAAAGACGCTTGCGGATTTCGGACTCCTCGGCGTCGCGCCCAATAGTCAGGCACTGTACCGGGCACACGTCGATGCAGGCGTCGCACTCGATGCAGCGCTTTTCGGTGAACGCCGTCTGAACGTCGCAGTTGAGGCAGCGCTGGACTTCGCGCGCGGTCTGCTCCGCGTTGAAGCCCAGTTCCACTTCGATGTTCAACTGCTCGAAGCGCTTCTTAAGATCCACATGCTGCATCTTCTGGCGCGGGGAGGGATTGTAGTCGTTGTGGTAACTCCACTCGCTGATTCCCATCTTTTGGGTGACCAGGCTCATGCCTTCCGCCGGACGCGCAGATACAGGAATGCCCTGGCAGCGATTGTGGATGGAAATGGCCGCCGCGTGACCGTGCGCCACGGCCCAGATGATGTTCTTGGGGCCGAATGCAGAATCGCCGCCGAAGAAGACGCCCGGAAGAGTGGATTCGAACGTTGTTTCATCGACTACGGGCATGTCCCACTTGTTGAACTGGATGCCGAGGTCGCGCTCGATCCAAGGGAAGGCGTTATCCTGACCGATTGCCAGAATCACGTCGTCGGCGGGCAGAAAGACAGTATCGACGACGCGGGAATTTTTCGCCTTCGCATCCCACTCCAATCGTTCGAATTCCATGCCAGTGAGCCTGCCGTCCTCCAGAACGAACCGCTTAGGCGCGTAATTGATGATAATCTCGATGCCCTCTTCCTCGGCATCTTCCAGCTCCCAGGGCGAGGCCTTGAAAAAAGCGCGAGGGCGGCGCGCCATGACTTTGATGTCCGTGCCGCCGAGGCGCCGCGATGTGCGGCAGCAATCCATCGCGGTATTGCCGACGCCAATGATCAGCACTCGCCTGCCGATTGAATCGATATGCCCGAACGCCACCGATTCCAGCCAGTCGATTCCAATGTGGATATTGGCGGCTGCCTCCTGACGGCCGGGAAGATCCAGGTCCTTGCCGCGTGGTGCGCCGCTGCCTACGAAGACGGCGTCGAAGCGCTGGTCGAGGAGCGATCGCAGGCTGGTAATCGGCGAGTTGTAGCGAACGTCCACGCCCATGTCGAGGATGATCGCGACCTCGTCGTCCAGCACCTTCTCCGGGAGCCGGAACGAAGGGATGTTGGAGCGCATCAGGCCGCCTGGTTTGTCCTGCTTTTCGAAGAGCGTGACTTCGTAACCAAGCGGACGCAGATCGTTGGCGACCGTCAGCGACGCCGGCCCCGCGCCGATCAAGGCGATGCGCTTGCCATTGGACTCTTTAGGAATTTTGGGCAGCAGATGCGAGATCTCGCCGCGTAGATCGGCAGCGACGCGCTTGAGGCGGCAAATCGCCACCGGTTTTCCGTCCAACCGGCTGCGGCGGCAGGCGGGTTCGCAGGGCCGGTCGCAGGTGCGCCCGAGAATCGCCGGGAACACGTTCGATTCCCGATTGACGATGTAGGCGTCAGTATACTTGCCCTGCGCTATGAGACGGATGTATTCGGGGACGTTGGTGTGGGCTGGGCAAGCCCATTGGCAATCGACGACTTTATGAAAGTACGCCGGATCGTGAACATCGGTTGTTTTCACTGTCGGGCGGCAACCTCGCGAGAGCGGGCCGGAAGGCCCGGCTCCTATTGTATCAATCCGGGAGCAGATTGCATATATTGGGCTGCGAGCTGGGTGCGCGACATAAATGTGGGCAATTCGAGGGCGGATTTTCTTGTGGCGCGGTTCTGTGCGTATGCGCTACGCTCAGTATAAAGGAGCCTCGCATGTCCCCCACTCTGGCGGAGTTAGAGCAAAAGAAGCGTGATTTGG
>DATBIA010000024.1:0-67686 GCA_036557165.1 Bryobacteraceae bacterium | reverse complement strand
GCGCCGCGCGGGCTGAAGCCCGCCCTCCAAACGGAGTGGACGCGCGTGCAACCGCGGAGCCGGTAGGTTAGGGTTTGGCGCTCCTATCGCTGCACGCCTTGAGGTCCCTCATCCTTGCCCACTACTCCGGCAATCCATCCCGTAAATCCTCCCGTCTCGGTCAAGGTGAGGATGCCGCCCAACGCGCCCTCAAAGCGGCCGGTTCCCCCTTCAATTTGAAACGTCAAAGTGCAGTGGCCAACCCCTTGCACCATATCGACGCAGTCGCCTCCCCCGATCACTTTGGCCTTTAACAGACTGCCGTCCTGGAACCGAAACAGGCCCGCGCCGGCGATCGTCGGGAAAAAGACGTCCGAGCAAGTGCTGGACGGTTGCGGAGAAGTCGCGGTAGCCCTGACCAGTCGAAAAGTGAACGGCCCGAACGTACCGTTACCGGCGAGATTCTCTTCACCGTTCCTGGTGTTGGGCAAATTCAGATTGATCGCGCTGGGTCCGCCATCTCCCGAAAACGTAATGTTCACGGGTGGTTGCGCGTAAACGGTGGCGGCACCGGCATTGAGCATCAGGGCCGCCATCGGCAAGTACAGATTGGGTCTCTTCATAAGGAGTCTCCTTTTGGGTGAATCAGGCGGCCGGTTCAAATCCGGCTCGCCTGCCCCGAATAAGGAATCGCGGCTCTGAAGGTTACACACTGTAACTTTTGCCCGCCGATTCCTTATCCTGTTAGCGGAGTGCCGCGAGGGTCAGACGATGACGAACGGCGAGACCATGCATACGTTGCCCGGGCGAGACCAATTTCCGACGACGCGGTGGACCCTGGTGGTCGCCGCGGGCGATCCACAGAGGAAGGAAGCGAGGTCCGCTCTGGGGTCGCTCTGCGAAAACTACTGGTATCCCTTATACGCTTTTGTGCGCCGGCGCGGTTATCCGGCCGATGAGGCCCAGGACCTTACGCAGGAGTTTTTCACTCGCGTGCTGGAAGGCCGTTATCTGGCTCACGCCGACCGGGAAAAGGGACGGTTCCGGTCCTTTCTTTTGACTTCCCTGAAATTCTTTGTGGCCGATGAAGAAGACCGCCGGCGCGCGCGCAAACGCGGCGGCGGGCAGATTGTCCCCCTTGAATTCTCGCGCGGCGAGGAACGCTACCAACGCGAGCCCGCGCACGATGAGACGCCCGAGCGCATCTTCGATCGCCGCTGGGCGCTTTCGGTGCTTGACCGGGTCATGGAGAAATTGCGGGACGAGTTCGTTCAACACGGCCGGCCGGAGCATTTCGAGCGGTTGAAAGTTTTCCTTCTCGGGCAGTCGGACGCGCCTTATGCGGCGCTGGCTCGCGAAATGAACACCTCGGAGGGGGCGCTCAAGGTAGCGATTCACAGACTTCGGAAGAGGTATCGCGAACTTTTTCGCCAGGAGATCCTGGATACCGTGGCCGATCCGGCGGAAGTAGAATCCGAACTCCGGTATTTGGCGGCCGTGCTCACCGGGAAGTAGCGGCTGCCTGTAGCCTTCTTGTCCCGATTCCTTATTCGTAGTGGCGCGCAACGATGACACTGGCACCATTTAATTCGGAAGGAGAACAGGAAATGCGGAGACAAGCGACAAGTCTTGTCTTTGCCTTCGGCACGCAGGGCGCCAATGAAACAGGGAGCAAGGACCGCTCTGGCCGGCATTCTATGCGTTGCGGCGTTTTCTCGGGGAGGTCTGGCACAAGCTCCGCCGGCCTCGATTTTGCAGATTGACGTGGCAAACAATGTTCTGTACGATGAGGACGTCTCCGACGTTTCCAAATTTGCGACGGATCCCAACGCTGCCAGCGACTCACACAGCAGGAAGAATTTCAACCGGGTCGTAGGCGTCGCGGACATTGTGGCCGTCAACGGCGAGCCTGACCCGCCGGTCCGGCCATCACCCACTCCAGCGATTTCTCTCTTGTCACTACGCTCAAGCCGGCGGCGGCAGGGGAGATCCTGTCGCTGTTTGCAAGAGGTCTTGGTCCGGTGAATCCCGGAATAGATCCGGGCCAGCCGTTCCCTTCGAGCCCTCTGGCAGTTGTCAACTCGCCTGTCGAGGTGACGGTCAATGGAAAGGCCGCGGAGGTATTGGCCGCGGTGGGCTACCTGGGCGCTGTGGACGGCTACCAGGTGAATTTTCAAGTGCCTGCGGGTACGGCAAAGGGATCGGCAAGCATTCAGGTAAGCACCGCCTGGATTTTAGGAGCGGCAGTAAGTATTCCGGTGCAGTGACCACTGGCGACACCCCAGAAATGCCGCCGCGCCGATGTGCGATCTCTAGCCTACGCGGACTCAATTTGAGAAAAACGACTCGTTAAAAGGAGAAACATCCCAGCGAGTCACAGGTCAGCGGAGCGATCTTATAAATAGCCAGGCCGTGATCGTCCACGCGTAGATCAAAATCGTCCTGCGGGCTTTTTCAGCATCCATGCGCTTGACCAGCTTCGCTCCCCAATAGCCGCCCGCGATGCACGCCAGCATCATAGGAAGACCGAGACTCCAGACGATGATGCCGCGCACGGCGAACAGCACGATGGCCACGGTATTGGTCAGAGTTCCGCAGAGGAGGCGCAGGCCGCTCGCTTCATGCACATCCATATTGGCGGCGACGGTGTAGAGCACCAGCGTCAAGACGCCCATCCCCGCGCCGAAATAGCCACCGTAGACCGCGACGCCGAATTGTCCAGCGAGCAGCGCGAAGACATGCGTCGAAGTGGCGGCGTGCGAACTCGCGGCGCGGCGCATCCAACCGCTGAGAGTGAAGATCAGCGTCGCGGCGAGCATCAGGTAGGGAACCAGGCGCTCGAAACTGCGCTCGGAGGTATGAAGGAGAAGCTCGCTTCCCGCCAGCGCGCCGAGCATCGCCACGGCGACCATCGCGATCTGAAATCCCCAGCCATGAATCAGACGGTCGCGGTAGACCCACGTGGAGGCATAGCCGGCGGGGTTCAGCACGAAGCTCGACGTGGCGTTCGAAACAACGGGCGGCACACCCGCCAGCAGCAGAGCGGGGAAAGTAAGAAACGTCCCGCCGCCGGCCAGCGCATTCGCCGCGCCGCCCACGACGGCTGCGCCTAGAAGGATCAACCACGATAAAACCGAAGGCTCACTCATGAAGGGCCAGCCGCTTCAGAGATTCCTCATACGGCGGCCGGGCGACGCCGCGTTCGCATACGATTGCGCCGACATAGCGCGCGGGAGTTACATCAAAGGCGGGGTTCGCGACCGAGACATTATCGGGAGCCACGGGGACTCCAAATACGTGAGTCACCTCGTCGGCCGAGCGCTGCTCGATGGGGATCGCCTCGCCGGATTTCAGCGTCAGATCGAAAGTCGAAACCGGCGCGGCAACATAGAAAGGAACGCCGTTTTCCTTGGCCAGCACAGCCACGGAATACGTGCCGATTTTGTTTGCGACATCGCCGTTGGCGGCGATCCGGTCCGCGCCGACGACCACACAGCCGATGCGGCCCGAGCGCAGGAAATGGCCCGCCATATTGTCGGTGATCAATGTGGTGGGAATGTGGTCCTGCTGCAGTTCCCAAGCCGTGAGGCGCGAACCTTGAAGAAACGGGCGCGTCTCATCGGCGTAAACGTCGATTTTCTTGCCGGACTCGACGGCCGCGCGGATCACGCCCAGCGCGGTTCCGTATCCGCCTGTGGCCAGCGCTCCCGCATTGCAATGCGTCAGGACCGTTTTTCCATCGGGGATCAGCGGAGCGCCATTGCGTCCGATGGCCTGACAGATGGCGATGTCTTCGAGCAGGATCTGCCGGGCTTCTTCGATCATGCGGCGGCGCATCTCGGCTTCGGGAACGCCATTGAGCGAGGCGCGCAGGCGGCGCATCCGCTCGATTGCCCAAAAGAGATTTACCGCAGTAGGGCGCGTGCGGGCGAGGGTCTCGCAGACGGTATCGAAGTCCGCGCCTTCCTGAACTCCTAGGGCAACGCCCATCGCGGCCGCCACGCCGATAGCGGGCGCGCCGCGGATGACCATCGAGCGGATCGCTTGCGCGACTTCCAAATAGCTACGGCAGGTAAGGAAAACTTCTTCTCGCGGCAGGCGCCTTTGATCGATCATGACGACGCCCGCCTCGGTCCACTGAATGGTGTCAACCATGATGGGCGCGATACAACGCGAGTTCCTTCCGAACGGCGCGGGCGGCTCGGTGGCGCTCCATGGAACGGCGGATGAGCCCGATGGCGATCATCGCCACAACCGATCCCAGGCCCGCCATCAGCATATCTTCTTGAGAATCCCACATGTCGCCCTGCATGCCCACGAACTCTTCGCCCCTTTGCGGACTGAGAATCATTGCCATGCCCGCTTCCAGAATCTCGTAAATGGCGCTGAAGGAAAGCGTCGCTTCTACGGGCAGGATGTAGCGCCAGCGCCCCACCACTCCGGCGCCGCGCATGAACGTCTCTTGTATCGGATAGCTCAGCAGCAGGCCGAAACTAAAGTGCGCCACGCGATCGTACATGTTTCTTTTCGTATGCAGCAGAGGCTTCAGCCACTCGCCGAGCGGCACGTCCGAATACTTGTAGTGGGCGCCCCACTCGTGAATGCTTAGATAAACGAGAATCAGCAGATAGGAGATGCCGGAAAGAGGCATCTTCCGGTATCCGAAGATCAGGACGGCCAGAAATACCGCTACGCAGCCGTTCTCCAGGAAGAAATCGAAGATAGTATCGGGACGGTAAGCGGCGAGGGCGAACACGGCGCCCATGCCCGCACAGATCCAGTGCAGGAACCGGTATTCGCGGAAGGCCGGGTAACCGGCGGTGGAAGCTGTGGTCAAACGATCTATTAAATACAATTTCATGACCGGGCGGCAACTGCGGGCCTGCTTGCTACGATAAAGAAACATTCTCGCCATGGCCCTGCGGTTCTATAACACCCTTACGCAGCGAGTGGAGCCGTTCGTGCCGCTTCACGATACGCAAGTGAAGATGTACACTTGCGGGCCGACGGTCTACAACTACGTTCACATCGGCAACCTGAGGGCGTTCACTTTCCAGGATGTGCTCCGGCGGGTGCTGCGCGCGCGGGGATACTCGCTCGACCACGTGATGAACATCACCGATATCGAGGACAAGATCATCCGCGACGCCGCGGCGGCGCACAAGTCGATTTCGGATTTCACCGGAGTGTACACGAAGGCGTTTCTGGAGGACACAGCGGCTCTGCGTCTGGAGCGGCCGGAGCGGCTGGTGAAAGCTACGGACCACATTCCCGATATGGTGGCCGCTATTCAAAAGCTTCAGCAGCGCGACTACACGTATACGAGCGAAGGCTCGGTTTACTACCGGATCGCGAGCTTCCCCTCATATGGCAAACTGTCGCACAACGATTTCAGCGGGATTCGTCCGGGAGCGCGCGTAGACGTGGATGAATACGACAAGGCGGACGCGCGCGATTTCGTTCTTTGGAAGGCGCAGAAAGACGGCGAGCCGGCTTGGGACGAAGGCCTGGGACCGGGCCGACCGGGCTGGCACATCGAGTGTTCGGTGATGGCGATGAAGTACCTGGGCGAGACGCTGGATATTCATACCGGCGGCGTGGATCTCGCGTTTCCGCATCATGAAAATGAAATCGCGCAATCGGAAGCGTTGAGCGGCAAGCAATTCGTGCGCTACTGGCTGCATTCGGAGCACCTGAGCGTCGATGGCCAGAAGATGTCCAAATCGCTGGGCAATTTTTATACGCTGCGCGATTTGACCGGGATGGGGCACGCGCCGGAGGCTGTGCGGTATCTGCTGGCGTCGGTTCCTTATCGGAAGAAACTCAACTTCACGTTCGAGGGGCTGAAGGCCGCGGCTACGGCGATCGATCGTCTGCGGAATTTCAAGCTGCGCCTGGAGACGGAGAAGCTTTCCGAAGGCGTCAATTCGGCTCTGGCGGACCGCGCCTCGGCCGCCGCGAAATCGTTCGACGAAGCGCTGGACGACGATCTCAACACCGCGGAGGCTCTGGCCGCGGCCTTCGAATATATTCGCGACGCGAATACGGCCATGGATTCGGGCGAGTTTCTGCAAGGGAACGTTTCCGGCGCGCTTTCGTTTCTGGCTCGATTCGATTGCGTGTTCGACGTGCTGAATCCCTCGGCGCGCGCGGGAGGTTTGTCGGACGCGGAAGTCGAGGCGCTGATCGAGGAGCGCGCCGCCGCCAAACGCGCTCGCGACTTTAAGCGCTCGGACGAAATCCGGGCTCAGCTCGCGGGGCAAGGGATCGTACTCGAGGACACCAAGGAAGGAGTGCGCTGGAAGCGACAATAGCCCTATGAAGCTGGAGACCAAAGCCGTTCACTGGGGCGACCGGCTGCGAAAGACCGCTGGATTTACTCCCACCGCCACGCCCATCTACGCCTCGTCTTCGTATCTGTACAACTCGATGGATCAACTCGACCGAGTGCTAGGCCGCGAGGAGGAAGGAGCCTCGTACGCGCGCTACGACAATCCCACGCGAGCGGCGCTCGAAGAACTGGTGCGCGAGCTGGAAAACGGCGCGGGAGCGGTCGCGTGCTCGTCGGGGATGGCCGCGCTGCACCTGGCCACGCTTGCGGCTTTGATGGATCGTCCGCGGCGAGTGGTGGCCGCGGATGCGCTGTATGGCTCGACGACGAGCATGCTGATGAGCGTCTTCGGTTCGCTCGGCGTCGAAACGTCGCTAGTCGATATTTGCGATCTCGGCGCGGTGGAAGCGGCCATGGCCAAGGTGAAACCGGGAGCGGTGGTGATGGAAGCGGTTTCCAATCCTTTGCTGCGCGTCGGGGAGATCGATAAGATCGCAGCCATCGCCCGCGGCGCGGGGGCCGTGCTGATTGTCGATAGCACGTTCGCCACTCCGCTGTTGATGCGGCCTCTCGAGTTGGGCGCGGGCATTTCCGTCCACAGCGCCACAAAATATCTAGCGGGCCATGGGGACGTGCTCGGCGGCGTAGTGGTCGCGGATCGCGACAATTTTGAGCCAATCGGCGCGCTTGCCCGCACGCTGGGTCCGGTGATGAGTCCGTTTGAGAGTTATTTCACGATGCGCGGCATCAAGACGCTGCCGATCCGCATGGAGCGGCAATGCTCCAATGCGTGCAAGGTCGCGTCGTGGCTCACTTCAAATCCGGGGGTGGAGCGCGTGTATTTCACCGGTGATCCGGGACATCCCGACGCCGCGACAATCCAGCGGTTATTCCCGACGAATCTCTTCGGCGCAATGGTTTCGTTCGAACTGAAAGGCGCCGGCCGCGACGAAGTGTTCCGTTTCATGGATAGTTTGAAGATGGTCGTGTGCGGCACTTCGCTCGGAGACCTTCACACGATGGCGTCTTATCCGGCAATTTCCTCGCATCGCGAGCTCCCGCCGAAGCGGCGACACAAGCTCGGGATCAACGATAACCTGATTCGTCTTTCCATCGGCATCGAGGCAGCGGAGGATATCGTCGCGGATTTGGAGCAGGCGTTCGAGAAATAGTTCGGCGCGGTTGTGCCCTCGCCGAGGGATGCCGTATTGTGAGATTGTGACGGCCGATCAAAAGAACCGGTTGGATAGAGCGATCTGGGTGAGCCCGAATCGAATGAGCGGCGCGCCTTGTTTTCGAGGCACGCGGATCCCGGTTCAGAGTCTCTTCGACTTTGTAGAGGGAGGAGAGACGATCGATCAGTTTCTTGAACTCTACCCCGCCGTGTCGCGGCAGCAGGTTCTCACCGTCCTGGATCTCGCCAACAATCAGCTTCTCGAATGCGCGTCCTCATTGACGAGTGTGTAGATCCGCGCGTCAAGACGCTATTCACCGGTCACATTGCCGCCACGGTTCATGAAAAGGGGTGGGACTCCCTCGAAGATGGCGCGCTCTTGCTGCTCGCCGAGAAGGAATTCGACGTGCTCGTCACAATCGATCGCAATCTCGAATTTCAGCAGAATCTGGCGAAGCTTGGAATGGGCGTAATTGTCGTTCACGTCACTAAGAATCAGTTCGTCCAGTATGTGCCGCTGCGAGATGCTTTGCGGGTAGCGTTGGAAAGAGCGCTACCAGGCCGGGCGGTTCACGTTGGACCGTGACTTCCGGCGACTACATCATAAGCTGCCATCATGACTTCATCCACCGAGGGTTTCACGAGCGCTGTGACCCTCTCCCCTCGCGGCGACCAGATTAGAGGATCCGTGGAAATAAATATCGCGACCGCAGGGGTTCCGACCGCGGCGGCCAGGTGCGAGATTCCGGAATCGTTGCCGATATAGACGCGGGCTCGTGAGAGCCAGCAGGCGAGCTCGTAGAGGTCGGCGATGCGAATCGCGTTCTCCAGTTCTTCTTCGGGTCCGGCGCACCAACGCACCGGAATTTTCAGCGCCGCGGCTACGGCGCGGAAATTTTCCAGAGGCCAGCGTTTGGCAGCGGCGCTTGCGAAAGGATGAATCACCGCGAAGTTCTCGCGGGGCGCTTCGGGCACAACGATGCGCGGAATGCCCTCGGCAGGCGGGGGCAGAGCGGGAAAGAATTCGAAAGGCAGCTGGCGCACCGCTTCCCGGAATTCCGGGCGATTGGCGCCATACCAGGAATAGATGGAATCGAATTCCTCCAGCGCGGGAACGCGCGCGCCTTCGACGACTCCCAACAGATCGAGACCCGTGTCCGCGATGGCGCGCGTCCGGTCTGCAAAACGGATGAGCGAGAGCTTTTCGCGCGGCGCCCAAACCTCCGTGTAGCCGGCGCGCGCCGCCTCCAGCGCAGGCAGCGACAGGATCACGTCGCCGATGGCGCCGGGCCGGATCAGCAGCCGCTTCACGGAATTTTGTACAGCGCCCGGGCGTTGTCGCGTAGGACCATTCGCGCCAGTTCCACGGCGCGGGCTCGGCTTATCTCGCCGTCCTGCACCATGCCGGTAAGCGCGAGCCCTAGAGCTTCGCGACCGGTTTTCGCGGCGATGTATCCGCTTTCTTCCCAGCCCAAGTCGTTCGAATAGGGATAAGCGTCGGTGGCGAACAGAATCTTTTCGGGGACGAATTCAATCCAGCGGCGAATGGTCTGGGCAAGCTCGGACGGGTAGACGATCAACGCCTGATCCGAAAAATCCGCGTAGACGTTGGGCTTGGTCAGCAGCGCAGTCAGCTCTCGCGTGTAGGGCCAAGCGCCGTGCAGGAAAACGAAATTCGTTTTTCGCAGAGTGGGATCGTCGAGCAGGGGCTCCAAGAGCGTCGGGTTCACTCCCGCGACGTTGAAGTAGCTGCCCGCGCCGGCGCTTGAATGAAAATGCACGGCCATTCCCAAACGTCCGCATTCGCCAGCGATAAAGCGAAAAATGTAATCTTGCAGGTCTTTGTAATCGCCCTTGCCGGTCCATGCCGCCTCGGCCTGTGCTTTGGAGGGATTTCCGATGTCGAGCGGACGCAAATACGCGAGCTCGAATTTTTCGGCGACGGCGCCGCCTTGCTTTTGGCGCTCGAGCGTGGCGTGCACGACCCTGTTGAGATAGTCGTCAAGGGTCTGCGGGCGCTCCGTGATTCCCAAATCCGCGTAGTAGCGCGGCAACAGCTTCTCTTCCAGAGCGAAAAACGCCTTTTGATCCGAGTTGTGGATCATCGAGCCATTCGACAGCGGAAACAGCAGCGCGTCGGCATAAGGGACCCACAGAAAGCGGTCGTGAGGCAAGCCGGGCCCCATACTCACTCGATTGGCGAGCATGATGCCGATGCCGAGCTTGTCCAATACCTGTGTGGGCGAGCGCGTTGCGTCGGCGAGCGCGCGATGGGCTTCCAAAACTTCGGGCGAGCCCGCGCGCAGACGCACTGGATCGGATTGCGGCTCGAGGTTGTCCACGGGGAGGGCGTCGAAATCACGATCGGGCGGCTCTCCCGGCGCGGTGGGCCTGACGGGGTGCGCGTGATTGTCGATTGCTTTGATATTGGCTATTTCCGCAGCGATTTGAGGATCGACGCTCCGGAAGCGTTCCGCGGTCGCCGGAACACGCCGGCAGGCGGCAGCCACAAACAACAGCACGGCCACAGACGATTTAAGCGTGAGGTTCTTGCGCAAAAGCCCTCTTGCTAGAATAATCTAGTACTTGAAACCGACGTTGATCACGGGAGCAACTGGATTCGTCGGTTGGCACGTCGCGCGAAAGCTTCTCGACGGCGCCCAGAGTGTAAGGGCGCTGGCGCGAGACCCGTGCCGCCTTCGGGAGCTTGAGGGGATCGATCCAATACAGGGCGATCTTCGCGACCGGGCATCGCTTGAGCGCGCCGTGGCCGGATGTGGGGTCGTTTATCACGTTGCGGCGGACTACCGGCTGTGGACGAAGCAGCCGGAGGAGATGTACCGAATCAACGTGGAAGGTACGCGCAACTTGTTGGAGGCCGCGTGCAACGCGGGGGTCGAGCGGTTCGTCTACACCAGCACGGTAGGGTGTATCGGCGTGCCGCGGGGCGGGTTGGGCGACGAGGATTCCATTACCGCCCTGAATGAAATGGCGGGGCATTATAAGCGATCCAAGTTTTTAGCGGAGCGGGAGGCGCTGGAATTCGCGGCGCGCGGTTTCGACGTGGTGATCGTGAATCCCACGGCTCCGGTGGGGGACCACGATTTCAAGCCGACGCCGACAGGCAGGATTGTGCTGGATTTTATGCGAGGCGCGATGCCGGCGTTTCTGGATACGGGATTGAACGTGGTGGATGTTCGGGATGTCGCCGAAGGTCATCTAGCCGCTTGCGAACGCGGCCGGCGCGGCGAACGATATATTCTGGGAGCGGAGAATTTGACGCTGCAGGAGATTTTCCTGGCGCTCGCGGGGATTGCCGGGAGACAGGCGCCGAAGCTGCGAATTCCCTACGCGGCCGCTTACGCGGCGGGCGTGGTTTCGACAGCTTGGGCGGGAGTGACGGGGCGTGAGCCGAGGGCGCCGCTGGACGGCGTACGCATGGCTCGCAAGAAAATGTGGGTGAAGCACGATAAGGCCGCAAGAGAATTGGGATACCGCCCCAATCCGGCGGCCGGAGCGCTGGAACGCGCGGTGAAGTGGTTTCGCGCGAACCACTATTGTTGAAGACGATGGAGCGGCATGGGAGCGTGGCGTGACTAGCTCTCCCACTTCAGGCCGAACGATCGCTCCACGATGACCGTGCTGCTGGTGGCGGCGGAGGCCAGGGAATTTTCCGGTATTTTGAGACGGGCTTCCGCGAAGAAGCTGGATTGGCCGGGAGTTGCTTTTTCCCGGGAAATTGCCTGGAAAAACGATCGCTGGTTGTTGATTGCGAATGGACCGGGAGCGCGGCTGGTTGGGCGAGCGCTCGCGGCTAAGAGGGACGTGGATCGAATACTGAGCGTTGGCTTTTGTGGAGCGCTGGATCCAGCGTTGCGCGTCGGGGACATTGTGGGCGCGGAGAGCGTTCTCACCGCGGATCGAGTCGCCGTCACAGCAGCCGAGAAATGCCTGCTGCGGGAACAGACCGGGGCGTCCGCAGTCGAAATGGAAGCCGGCGCCGTGGAAGCGAAAGCCCGCGATTGGGGAGTGCCCTTTCGCTGCTTCAAAGTGGTTTCGGACACCGCGGCGGAGGACCTGCCGCTCGATTTCAATAAATATCGCGATGCCGACGGCCGTTTTTCGCGGGGCAGAATCGCGTTGGCCGCGCTCGGACGCCCGTCCGCGCTGCGGGGCCTGATTCGCCTGGATCGCAATTGCCGCACGGCCGCTGAAAAACTGGGAGAGTTCCTTGCCAACAGCTCAATCTGAGCGCGCCGCAATAACGCATGCCTCCACCGGAGACATGCGCGCCGCCGTCTATCGGGGATCGGGCCGGATTGACGTGGAGCGTGTACCGGTACCGCGCATCGGCCCGGGCGAACTTCTGATTCGCGTAGAGTCGTGCGGCATCTGCCACACCGATCTCAAAAAGATCGCTTACGATCTGCTGCCTCCGCCGCGCATATACGGTCACGAGACGGCGGGCGTGATCGTCGAAGTGGGCGCGGGCGTGACGCGATATTCTCCGGGAGATCGCGCGATCGTTTTCCACCACATTCCGTGCGGCGCATGTTTTTATTGCCGCAGAAAACTCTACGCCCAATGCCCGGTGTATAAAAAGGTCGGCGTGACGGCTGGGTTCGAGGCTGCGGGCGGAGGCTTTTCCCAGTACGTTCGGGTCATGAATTGGATTGCCGGGCGCGGGGTGGAAAAAATTCCCGGCGGCGTTTCTTTTGAGCAGGCCTCCTTCGTGGAGCCGGTGAATACCTGCCTAAAGGGAGTAAAGCTGGTAAATCCCCAGCGCGAAGACGTTACGGTTATACTCGGGCAAGGGCCGATCGGCTTGATTTTCACTATGATAGCGGCGCGCTCGGGGAGCAGGATCGTCGCGACGGATGCGATGGCTTCACGGCGAGCGCTGGCCCTTCGCTTCGGCGCCGAAGAGGCTTTCGATCCGCGGGAAAACGCGATGGAAGAATGTGTCAGAGCAATGACAGACGGTCGTGGCGCCGACGTGGTGATTGTCGCCGCATCCGCGCCCGGAATCGTGGAGCAAGCAGTTCGCTGTTCGCGGCCCGGCGCGCGCATCCTGCTTTTCGCCCAGACTTCGCATCAGGAGCGCATTGAAGTATCGGGCGCCGCGATCTGCATGGAAGAGCGCCTGCTGTGCGGATCTTATAGCGCTTCCGTGGACTTGCAGGCGGAATCGGCCCAGCTTGTTTTCAGCGGTGAGTTGCCGGTGGGGGAATTGGTATCGCACCGGTTTCCATTAAACGAAATTCATCTTGGGATTGAGCGAGCGTTGCATCCCGATGAAGGATCATTGAAGATAGTAATACAACCCCAGAGGTGAACCTAACGTGATCAAGCAGATGACGGCGGCAGTGCTTTACGGGAAAGAGCACTTGCGGATTGAGTCCGTCGATATTCCAAAAATCGGGCGTGGGGACGTACTGGTGCGCGTCCGAACAGCCCTAACCTGCGGCACAGACGTGAAGGTTTTTCAGCGGGGATACCATCCGCGCATGATCAAACCGCCCGCGCTATTCGGACACGAATTAGCCGGCGACATCGTAGCCGTGGGACGCGACGTGACAGGTTTTGAGCCGGGCCAGCGCGTAATGGCCGCAAATTCCGCGCCTTGCGGAAAGTGCTTTTACTGCGTTCGGGGCACGGAGAACCTGTGCGAGGATTTGCTCTTCAACAATGGCGCTTACGCGGAGTACATCCGCATCCCGGCCCGAATTGTCGAGCGGAACATGTACGAAGTCCCCAGCCACATCAGCTATCAAGACGCCGCGCTGGTGGAGCCGCTGGCGTGCGTGATCCGGGGCTTGGAAGAAACGGGGCTACGTTCGGGCGATACCGTGGCCATCGTCGGCCTGGGGCCGATCGGCATGATGTTTGTCCTGCTGGCCAAAGCGATTTACAAAGCGCGGGTGATCGCAATCGGCCGCCGGCAAACGCAGCTTGATCGCGCGTCCGCCATGGGGGCCGACGACACCGTGCTGAACAACGACTATGCCGATCCGGTGGCGGCGGTGCGCGATCTTACGGCGGGGCGCGGCGCGGACGTGGTGATCGAAGCGGTCGGATTGCCGGAAGTTTGGCAGCTCGCGCTGCGGCTGCTGCGGCGGGGCGGCGTGATTAATTTCTTCGGCGGGTGTCCCTCCGGGACTGAAGTGGGAGTGGATACGAATCTGATGCATTATTCGGAGCTCACGTTGAAGGCCAGCTTCCATCACACGCCCGCGCTGGTCCGCAAGGCCCTGGAAGCGGTGAGCCGAGGCTACGTCACGGCCAAGGATTTCGTCAATCGCGTGGAACCGCTCGCCAACCTGCTGGAAGTGATGCAGCATTTGATGAGTCACAACGGGCACCTGAAAACGGCCATCATTCCGTAGGGCAAACTTGCGCTTGCCCGGCATGGAAGAGCAAGTGTTTCCGGCGCCGGTAGAGTTCCTGCGTTCGCCCGATGCGCTGCAGCGCGAATGGCCGCTAGGCGACTCGCTCGCGTACACGCGCCATCTAGCCACGCACCACTACGAGAATTTCCACGTGGTCAGTTTTCTGCTTCCCAAGCGGCTGCACCAGGACTTCTATAACGTTTATTCCTTCTGCCGCTGGGCAGACGACCTCGGCGATGAAATCGGCGAACCTTCTGAAAGCTTGCGGCTGCTGGCGTGGTGGCGTGAAGAGCTGAGGCGGATGTACTCGGGCGGCGCCTCGCACCCGGTTTTCGTCGCTCTGCGGGGCACCGCGGCGCGGTACGAACTGCCGCAGTCGCTTTTCGACGATCTGATCAGCGCCTTCGAGCAGGACCAAACGGTGACGAGATACCGGAACTTCGAAGAACTGTTCCAGTACTGCCGCTGTTCCGCGAATCCCGTGGGCAGGTTGGTGCTGGGCCTTTGTGGGTATCGCGACGCCGAGCGCCAGGAGCTTTCCGACGCCACCTGCACGGCGCTCCAGCTCGCCAATTTCTGGCAGGATGTGATCGTGGATCTGGAGAAAGATCGAGTGTACCTGCCGCTCGATGTGTTGGATAGGCATGGTTATCCAATGAAGGATTTATTCGAGCGCCGTTTCGATACCCGTTTTCGGGCGGCGATGAAAGAGGCCGTCGAGGTCGCCCACGACCTATTCATGAAGGGTTTGCCATTAGCGGGCATGGTGGACCGGCGATTGGCCGTAGATCTGGAGTTATTCAGCCGGGGCGGGCTGAAGGTGCTTGAAAAGATCGAGCGCCAGGATTATAACGTCCTTCACGGCCGCCCCGCGATCTCGAAGCTCGAGCGGGTGCAACTCCTGCTGGGAGCCGTCACGCGGCGCGCCTTCTCTCGCGCCGCATGAAATCCGAACGATGACGACGGCGGAATCCTACGCGTTTTGCGAGCGTGTGGCGCGCACGCAGGCCAAGAATTTCTATTACTCGTTCTTGTTACTAGAGCGCGGCCGGCGGCAGGCCATGTGCGCGATCTACGCGTTCATGCGATATTGCGACGATTTGAGCGACGCCGAAGGTGTCGGCGACCGAGCCGCGGCCATCGAGCGCTGGAGGCAGGATCTGGAAGCGGCTCTCGGAGGCGCCCCGTCCGATCACGCTTTGTGGCCCGCCTTTACCGATACGGTTCGGCAGTTCAACATTCCGCACCAATATTTCTTCGAAATGATCGAGGGCGTAAGCTCCGATCTCGATCCGCGCGCCGTCTGTTCATTCGATCAGCTTTACGATTACTGCTACCACGTCGCAAGCGTGGTGGGGCTAACGATCATTCACATTTTTGGATTCGATTCGCCGGAGGCTCTGGATCTGGCGGAAAAATGCGGCGTCGCGTTTCAGTTGACCAACATTCTGCGCGACGTTCGGGAAGACGCGGTGAACCTTCGATTTTATTTGCCCGAGGAGGATTTGGACCGCTTCTGCGTAAAGCGAGAGGAGCTTTCGGCTGCGACCGTTTCCCCGAAGCTGCGCGATCTGCTCGCATTTGAAGCGGCGCGGGCGCGGGATTACTACCGCGTGGCGGCGCCGCTGATCAAAATGGTGAGCCCGCGTAGCCGCGCTTCGCTGCGCGCGCTGATCGGCATCTACTCGCGCCTGCTCGATCGCATCGCCGCCTCGAATTACGAGGTGCTAGCGCGACGAATACGCGTGCCCACGTGGGAGAAGGTCTGGATTCTGGTGAAGAGCCGGCAATGCACAAAAGAGCATGAAAAGTAGGACCAGCGTCAGCTTGTCCTACCGGTCGGAGTGTGCCCTCCGTTCCTCTTCGCTCACTTCCACCAGATCCGCCGTCCGCACGCCGGTAATCTGCGAGCTCAAGCGTCCCAGTCGCGTCGCCAGCGCATCGCCCAGCATCCCGATCAACAAGATCAAAAGAGCGCTCACGAACGCCAGCAGCGCCGAAGCTGAGATGTTCGGGTCGCGCGTCATGTCGATGCTCATCTTTACGAAGCCGTAGAGCAGGCACAACAGCACGACTGGAATGAAGATTCGAAGAGGCCTGAACAGCATCGCCGTGCGGAGAATCAATATCGCGAAGCTGCCTGCGTCCCACGGCACGATTTTCGAGCGGCCATGCCGCGCGCGGTAGTCGATCGGCAAATAGGTCACGGCGTATTTGTCGCAATGCATCGCGAGGGTGATGGTGGTGGTCCAACTGAACTGATCCGGCAAAATAGCGAAATATTGCATCGCCACGTCGCGCCGGAAGGCGCGCAGGCCACTATTCAGGTCGGGAATTTTGGTTCGCGTCAGATAATTCGCAAGCTGATTCAGCGCCCATTTCGCGGGCTTTCGGATGGCGGGAATTTTGACGTTCGTTCCAATGCGGGCTCCAACCACCATGTCCGCCGTTTTCAGGCGCTCGAGCATTTCCGGAATATATTCACAGGGATAGGTGCCGTCAGCGTCCGTAATTACGACGTATTCGTTTACGGCCGCCGAAATTCCGCTCTTGAGCGCGGCGCCGTAGCCGCGATTGCTGCGATGGCGGAACACGCGAGCGCCCGCCGTTGCGGCGGCGCGGGCGGTGTTGTCGCTCGACCCGTCGTCGATCACAAGAATTTCCGCCGCGATCGCGGCTCGAGCGAGCACCGCGCGCAGTTCCGCGATTACCTTTGCGACACCTTGTTCTTCATTGAACGCGGGTATCACGATACTGACATTCATGGAAGGCTCCATTATCGCAGGCGCGCCCGAAAGCGAAGGGATTTTCAGCTTTCCCGCTCGACGATGTTCGATACTTCAGCCTGCCTGACGCCGTAGATTTTCCTGAGCATCCGGCACATTTCCGCCGCGATGCGCTCGGGTTTTTCCAGTTCGTCCAGATCCAGTTCTATTTTGAGGTAAACGTCGGCCCGGGGCATTTTTTCAATACTACGATAGCGTCGCCGGATCTTAACTCGCGGGCCGAAAGCGGATCGCGGCGCCGCCGCCGGACGCCAGATTCAGCTTCAGCATCGTCGCAGAGTTCAGTGTTTTCCGGTCGATTCCGGCATCCGAATAGATCTCGGCGGCATAGCCGCCTTTGCCCAGGAATGCCAGGGGGATCTCGATTTCGCGCGGCGTGAAACTTGCGATGGCGCCGAGATACCAATCCTTGCCGCTCCTTCGCGCCACCACCGCGTACGCGCCGATTTTTCCGGCCACGAATTGCGTTTCTTCCCAGCTTGCCGGGACCTCTTTTATGAACTCGAACTCTTTTTGTCCTCTGTAGGCTTCCGGATTTTCCGGAATTATCGTCAGCGGACTGTCAAACGCGACGAACAGCGCAAGCTGATGAGCGCGCGTGCCGAGCGTCATCGGCCGCTCGCCGCGCGAGATGAAATCGGCTGCTGTCGCGTTGTCGAAACCTCCCGGACCATAGTCCATCGGACCCGCAATCATCCGGGTGAATACGAACGTGACATCGTCGAGAGGGTTAGGCCGAGCGCTCGATTTCAAATATTCCGAACCCAAGACGGCCTCCTGCGTCAACACATTGGGATAAGTGCGGGCAATGCCGTCGGGCAGGAATGCACCGTGAAAATCGATCATGAGCCGGTGCGCCGCGGCTGTCGCGGCAACTCGACGGCAGAAATCCACCATCCACTGATCGGTGCGACTCAAGCCGCCGACGACAACCCCTGATACGCCCCATTTCTCGAACATGGGAAAGGCTCGGTCCATCTGGCGATCGATCGAATTCCAATCCGCCGCTAGCCATACGCCTACACGCTTGGACTTGGCGTACGCGAGCGCACCTTGTAAATCGAAAGCGGGCGCGGGAGTGGCGACATCGGGGGGCAATCCTTCCGCAGTCGCGGCCCAGCGGGGATCGATCAGAATGTACTCGAGTTTGGCATCCGATGCAAAGTCGATAAGATGTTTTACGCTTGCGGCGCTCAGGGGCGCGGAAGCCTCGGTCGATAGGGCCTTGCCGGGCTTGATCCAGGATGGATCCGCGATGGCGGAAGGCGGATTGAGATTCATCGTCAGGTTCGATTCGATCAACTTTCCGGGATCGGAAGCGATCGCCAACACGCGCCACGACGAAACCAGCGGAGTTTTCGAATACACCGCCATCTGAGCCTGGTCGGCACGCGGCGCCAGCGTCGCGATGAACCTGCCGCCATCGAGATGGCTTAGGTACAACCCCGCGTAGTTTTCCCGCTGCGCTTCGGTAATCGCCACCCAACCGACGCCCGGTTGCTCCAGCAAAAATGGCAGCCCGATCAGCGATTCGGGATGAATCCCGCTTATGGTAAGACGACTGAATTCGTCGCCGTAGTTCGTTTGGAAATTGCGAAGAATCAGCGGATAGGATTCGCCGTCTTTGGCGAAATTGAATTCGGTCTCCTCATTGTCGATGCGGATTTCGGGAAGCGGAGTCGTGTTCGGAACGATATAGCGGAATGCCGCGCCATCGTCATAGGCGCGAGCCTCGATGCTAATCCTGCGGCCCAACGAGCCATTCTGGAGGTATTCCGCGAGAACGGAATTGTAGTGGTTGCGGATCGGGTTCGTCTTGCCGGCCGGAACGGTGTAGGTTTCGTCGACCGAAGCGGTTTTCGAATCGAGCAGGCCCACATTTTCGCCCAGCAGAGGAACCGGATCTTCAATTTGGTAGCCGAGGAAGGACGTGTCGATCAAAGGCTTGCCCCGATAGTAGACCTGGTAGGCGATGCGCGGCAAAGCGTACGTCTCCGCGGGCTGTGCGATCATGAGGCGGAATTCGATTTGCCCATTGGGCGAAGCGATCTTGACGAGGTCGCCCTGCCCCTGCGCGGCTGCCGCGGCGGCGGTCAGGATCGAGGCCAGGGCAAGGCGAGCGGCGTACACTATCGACGAGTGTAACCGATCCCGGCGCGGCGACGTTATCATGAGGGGACGGAATGAAAGCTCGCTCCATGCGCACCCGCGTGGCCATGGCATTGCCGCTGGTGGTGATCGCCGCGTTGGCGCAGCGCAGGTTTCCGCAGCGTCCGGATGCCGAAAGCGACTCGGATTTCAACTTTCCCAAAGACGCCGAGTTCCATTTTGTCCGCACCGAATATACGGACCTGCCGCAGTTCCGCCGCGGCTTTGGATTCGTCTCGCGGGGCGGGCGCGCGAACGGATGGTGGGCTCAGGATTGGCCAGACGCCGACAATCATTTCACCCGGGGCATCCAGAGGCTGACGCGGATCGACGTCGGCGAGCCGGTTCACCTGGGTCTGACCGACGACCGAATATTCGATTATCCCTGGATCTATGTCACGCAGGCCGCCAATTGGGATCTGTCGCAGGCCGAAGTCGACCGGTTGCGCGATTATTTGATGCGGGGCGGTTTCCTGGTGACGGACGATTTCTGGGGGCCCGACGAGTGGGATTATTTTCGCGAAACGATGGCGCGCGTGTTTCCTAACAAAGACATTCCGGATCTGGCGGAGACCGATCCCGTCATGCACGTCCTTTACGATATTCGGGAGAAAGATCGAACCTTCATTCCGGGCTCGCGGCACTTGTATCGCGGCGCCGGCGGGAGGGTCGAAGTAGTGCAGCCCGCCGGGACCGCGCCCGCCTGGCGCGCCATGTACGACGACAAGAATCACATGGTGGTGGCGGTGAACTTCAATACCGACGTCGGCGACGCCTGGGAGTTTGCGGACGTTCCTTATTATCCGGCGGAGATGACGATTCTGGCCTACCGCTACGGCATTAACTACATCGTCTATTCGATGACGCACTGAGGCGCCTAACGAACGCCGCCGGGGAAGCCGACGGCTGCGATGCGCTTGATGAATAGATCCAGAAACGCCCTCGCATTCACGTTGACGGCGACGCGGGTGGTTTCGCCGGGCGCCGGCGTGAACCGCGTCCGGCCGCGCGTGGCGTCGTTCGCCAACGATACTTCAACTTTTCCCTCGGCTGTCTCGATCAGATCCGGCCGGAATACGGCGGCGACGGCGAGCGGGTCGTAGAGCGTTGGCAGGGGATCGGCTTCAGACTGCGATAGTTCGATTTGACGAAGCAGAAAACGAGCCGCCGGGGACTGCGCTACGCGCAGGCTCTCCAAATCGTCCGAGCGTAGCTTGCACGGTGTGGTGACCTCCAGCCCCGCGGCGAGGATCGGCACGCCCGAGCTGAACACAATCTCCGCCGCCACGGGATCGCGTTTGATGTTGTATTCCACTTGGCTGCCGCCCGGCTGCTTATCGGAGAATGCCCCGCCCATCAGCACAATGCGTTCGATCCGTTGCTTGATGCGCGGCTCGGTCTTGAGCGCAAGAGCGAAGTTGGTGAGCGGACCGAGACCGATCAACGTCAGGCGATCACGGGAGTTCATAACGGTCTCGACGATGAAGGTGGCGGCGCGCTGCGCCCCGCCTGGGATTTTGTCGGCTGGCGTCAACACCTGAAGCGCGCGGGGATGGGTTTGCATTGTCGGGTCGAGCAGGGGCTCGGAAGCGCCCATCACAACCGGAATATCGCGATGGCCGAATAAGCCGAGCTCTTTCCAAGCAAGGCGAGCTTTACTTTCGACATCGTCAACCACCGTGGTGACGCCGCGAACGTCGAGCTCCGGCGAAGACAATGCAAGACTAAGGGCGAGCGAATCGTCGACGGCATCGCCGATATCGGTGTCGATCAGGACAGGCGTGCGGCTCTGAGCGGAAGCCAAGATCCCCGCCAACAGCGCAAAAATAATAGAAATGCGAATCATATCACTATGGTAAAGGCCACGGCACTTCGGTTTGTGATAGTTTGATGGTGTGAGGCTCGAAACCTTCTCCCGCGAAGAGGTTACGGCCGCTTTTGAGGCCGCGATCAAGCAGGCCGTCGAGGAGACTCTCAAGGCCGGCGTGCCAATCTTCTACTACGACTGGGACAAGGGCATCGACATCATGGAACAGCCCGACGGCCGGAAGTTTGAGATTCGCTACATTCCGAGCGCGCCCGGCGATCGGAATCACAGGATCGTGCGCGAACTGAAGGCCGCCGCCTGATAGATGCCGGTTTTGACCGTGCTGGCTGGGCCGAATGGCTCCGGCAAAAGCAGCATCACCACTCTGTTGGAATTCGAGGGCCGCGAGAAACTCCTCGATCCCGACGCCATTGCGCGGCGCATCCCTACCAGGCCCGCCGTCGCGGCGGGCCGCGAAGTAATTACCCGAACTCGCCTTTATTTGGGAAATCGCGAAAGCTTCGCTCTTGAGACGACGCTTTCGAGCGCGAGCACGCTCGCGACCATGCGGGAAGCGCGGCAGCATGGTTTTGCCGTGCGCCTATACTTCATTTGCCTGAGCGACGCCGAGCAGAACATCGAACGTGTGAACGAGCGAGCTTCGCGGGGGGGCCATGATGTCCCCGACCGGGACATACGGCGGCGATACGGACGCAGTCTACAGAATCTGGCGCCCGCGCTGCAATTGGCCGATGAAGCGCTGGTGCTCGACAATTTAGGCAATAAACCGCAGCCCGTGCTTGAAACCCGGAGCGGAGGTATCATTTGGCGAGCTTACACCGTACCCGTTTGGGTGACCCGCGTTTGCGCACAAATCGAAACCGTCCGCGTGGAATCCACCAACGCATCGGAATAAAGACGTCTGAAGCGGCGTGCAGCTATGGGAAAATAGGATTTGCTCGACCGCATCACCGTGCACGGCGCGCGGCAACACAACCTGAAAAACATCGACGTTGAAATCCCCCGCAACACGTTTACCGTCATCACGGGACTGAGCGGATCGGGGAAATCTTCGCTCGCCTTCGACACGATTTACGCGGAGGGCCAGCGCCGGTACGTCGAAACGTTGTCGCCCTACGCGCGCCAATTTCTCGACCAAATGGAGCGGCCGGAAGTCGATTCGATAGACGGGCTCAGCCCTGCAATTTCCATCGAGCAGAAGACCACCAGCCGTAGCCCGCGCTCGACGGTGGGAACGATCACAGAAATTTACGATTACCTGCGTGTGCTGTACGCGGCCATCGGCGTGCCGCACTGCCCCAATTGCCAGCGCGAAATTTCGCGCCAAACCACGGATCAGATTCTGCGGCAGGTGATGGAGATCTCGCAAGGTGAGAGGGTGATGATTCTTGCGCCGATCGTCCGCGGCCGCAAGGGCGAGTACAAAAAGGACCTGGAGAAGCTGGCCCGCCAAGGCTTCGTGCGGGCGCGCATCGACGGCGTTTTACGATCGCTCGACGAGGAGATCGCCCTGGACCGGCGGAAGAATCACACCATCGAAGTCGTCGTGGACCGGTTGGTGATTAAGCCGGAGATCGAAAAGCGCCTGGAAGCCTCCATCGTCACCGCAACGAAGCTAGCCGACGGCTTGGTGACCGTGGCCGTGGTGAATGGGACGGAGAAACTCTACTCCCAAAAGCTGGCGTGCCCGGATTGCGGCGCGAGTGTTCCGCAGCTTGAGCCGCGCTCGTTTTCTTTTAATAGCCCGTTTGGAGCGTGCCCCACCTGCTCGGGTCTCGGCAACACGTGGAGCTTCGATCCGGTGAAAGTAATCGTCGATCCTTCGCGTCCGCTTCTGGACGGCGGCATCGGCCCCGGCGGCAGCTCCAGCTTTCTGTCTCACAACTTGAACGCGCTGGCGGCGGCGCAGAAAATCGATCTGCGAAAGCCGTTCAGCGATCTTCCCAGGAAGGCTCAGACGATCCTGCTCGAAGGCGCCAACGGAAAGCCTGGCGTGCTCGGTCTGCTGGATCGGCTCTACAAAGACGTCGCGGCGGATTATTATCACGACTATTTCATGGAGTACCTTTCGCCGCTCGCCTGCCCTGCTTGTCACGGCAACCGGTTGAAGCCATCGAGCCTCGCGGTTCGGGTGCACGGGATCTCGATCGGCGAAATCGTGGAGCAATCCGTCGCCGCGGCGCTGGAAACGGTGAAGGATTGGAAATTGAACGAGCGCGAGCGGCAGATCGCCGGCCGGGCCGTGGAAGAGATTCGCAATCGGCTGGAGTTCTTGTCGGCCGTCGGGTTGGAATACCTCAGTCTGGAGCGCTCGGCCGCCACTCTTTCGGGTGGGGAGGCCCAGCGCATCCGCCTGGCGACGCAGATCGGCTCCCGTCTGCGGGGTGTATTGTACGTGCTGGACGAGCCATCGATCGGACTTCATGCGCGGGACAACGACCGTTTGCTGAATTCGCTCGCCAATCTACGCGATCTGGGGAATACGGTTTTGGTAGTCGAGCACGACGCGGACACCATCGAGCGGGCCGACTACGTGATCGACCTCGGACCCGGCGCCGGACGGCTGGGCGGCGAGCTGGTGGCGCAGGGCACGCCGCGCCAAATCGAGCGCAACCTCGATTCGCTCACGGGCCAGTACCTCGCGGGAGCGCGGGAGATTCCAGTTCCGAAGATCCGGCGCGTTCCCCGAGGCGAAAGTATCGTTATCCGCGGCGCGTCGGCTCACAATCTCAAAAAAATCGACGTCGAATTTCCATTGGGGCTGTTCATCCTGGTGACGGGCGTCTCCGGGAGCGGCAAGAGCACGCTTATCAACGATATTCTTTATCGCGCCGCCGCCAAAGCCGTCTACGGGTCCCTGGCCGAACCCGCCGCGCATGCGTCCATCAAGGGCTTGGATCTGATCGATAAGGTGATCGAAATCGACCAATCGCCCATTGGCCGCACGCCCCGGTCGAACCCCGCCACATACACGCAAACGTTCACGCCCATCCGCGATTTGTACGCGATGCTGCCCGAATCGCGCGAGCGCGGCTACAAGCCGGGGCGGTTCAGCTTCAACGTGAAGGGCGGACGCTGCGAGGCCTGCCAGGGCGACGGCCTGAAGCGCATCGAAATGAATTTTCTGCCGGACGTGTACGTCACCTGCGACGTCTGCCGAGGCCGCCGCTACAATCACGAAACGCTGCAAGTGAAATATCGCGGCTACTCGATCGCGGATCTGTTGGAATCCACAGTGGAGGAAGCTCTCGGCGTTCTCGAAAACATTCCGCAGATCAAGGCGAAGCTGGAAACGCTGGTGCGCGTCGGTCTGGGGTATCTGCACCTGGGCCAATCCTCCACTACTCTGTCGGGAGGAGAAGCGCAGCGCATCAAACTAGCGCGGGAATTAAGCCGCCGGCAGACGGGAAAAACGCTTTATATCCTGGACGAGCCTACGACGGGCCTGCATTTCGAAGACGTGGCCAAACTACTGGAGGTCCTCCACAGCCTGGTGGACCTCGGAAACACGGTTGTGGTGATCGAGCATCAGCTTGACGTGATCAAGACCGCAGACTGGATCGTGGATCTGGGACCGGAGGGCGGCGAGCGCGGCGGCATGCTGGTCGCGTGCGGATCGCCCGAGGAGATTCTGGCGAATCCGCGGAGTTACACGGCACAGGCGCTGCGGAAGGTATTGGCGAAAGGAGTAGGACGAGCTTAAAAGCTTTTCCCACTATGAGCCGCTACACGGAAAAACCTCTCTCATTGGAGGGACTGAAAACCGTCCCCATCGACGCCCGCGGCGGAAAAGTCCGGGTCCAAGACTTCGCACGGCCTTACCCCCGGGGCGGTGGAGTCGCCGTCTGGTTCGATTCGCTCCCGAAGATTCTCGCGGGCGATTCGCTGAGAGGAGTGGTCGACGCGCTGCGGCGGGCTCGCGACAACCGGCGCGCCATTCTCTGGGGCATGGGCGGCCACGTGATCAAATGCGGCTTGGCCGACGTTCTGCTGGACCTGATGCAGCGCGGTTGGATTAGCGGCTTTGTGATGAACGGCGCCGCCTCCATCCACGATTTCGAAATCGCCATCGCCGGCCAAACCAGCGAGGACGTGGAGGCGGTCTTACCGGACGGCCGCTTCGGCGCGGCGGAGGAAACCGGGCGCGAGATGAACCTCGCGATCGAGGAAGGCAATCGCGAGGGGCTCGGCATGGGCGAGGCGCTGGGTAAGCGGCTGCAGTGGCTAGCCAAGCCGGAATTCGCGCCCCACAGCATCCTCGCCTCCGCGTACCAGAGCGGAATCCCCATTACTGTTCACGTGGC
Organism: Bryobacteraceae bacterium; assembly: GCA_036557165.1. GTDB lineage: Bacteria > Acidobacteriota > Terriglobia > Bryobacterales > Bryobacteraceae > Palsa-187. Next base: position 42,747 of record DATBIA010000024.1, on the reverse strand, counting down.
GATTGGCACCGACACTCCACACACTCATCCAGCCGCTTCGGCCGCGGCCATTGGGGAAACCACGCATCGCGATTTCCGGCTGCTCTGCTCGCTGGTGCGGGGACTGAACGACGGTGGCGTCTATTTGAACGTGGGATCGGCGGTCGTTTTGCCCGAGGTCTTCCTGAAGTGCGTATCCGTAGTTCGCAACCTGGGGCATCCGTTGGCGCAGTTCACGACGGTAAACTTGGATTTTCTGCAGCATTACCGGCCCAAGGTCAACGTGGTGGAGCGGCCGCATGCGCGCTCCGGCGGGCGAGGCTTCGCGCTTACCGGCCATCATGAGTTGACCATTCCTCTGCTTGCGGCGATTCTCGTCGAACTCGATGCCTGAATCGTTCGAACCTCCGTTCTGGAATTACGAAGACCTGGCTTTGTTCATCGGCGCGATTATCCCTTGTGCGTTTCTCGGTCTGATTCTGGTGCGAACGCTGCACATCGCCAACCAGGCCGGCCGCACGCTTTTCTTCCAAATTCTGATTTACGGACTGCTGCTCGCGGCGCTGTATGCGCTGATTTCTTTGCGCCACCACCGCCCGTTCTGGAGGTCGCTATTTTCGTCCCGCCCAGTGCGGTTTCCGTTGAGCTTCGTGCTTGGCGGGATGTTGCTGGCCATCGCCACCGGGATCATTGGAGCTGCCATGGGCGCGCGACCCGTGACGGATCCGATTCGCGCGCTGATTACGAGTCAATTGTCGCTCGCAATTGTGATGGTCTTCGTGGTTGTTCTCGGGCCGATCTTTGAGGAGTTGGTGTTCCGTGGCTTTCTACTGCCGTTACTGGTGAACACATTCGGTCCGGCGGGCGGCATTTTGCTGACGGCGCTGCCGTTCGCGCTGTTGCACGGCGCGCAAAACCAATGGGCATGGCAGCAAATAACGATCATCGGCGTTGCCGGCGCCGCTTTCGGTTATGCGAAGTATAAAACGGGATCGACTGCCGTCTCTACGCTCCTTCACTCCGGGTTCAATCTGATGGGCGCCATCGCGTATATTGTTCAGTGGGAGCGCGGGGGGCTGTAGTTCGCTGCCCTGCTAACCTAAAAGTACCGAGCGCTTTTCCCCATGCCGCTCACCTCATTCGATCGCCTCGTCCAGGAGTGGTTCCAATCGCGGTTCGCCGCCGTTACCGAGCCACAAAGGCTGGGCTGGCCGGAGATTCGCGCCGGAAACGATGTCCTGATTTCCGCTCCCACCGGCGCCGGGAAGACGCTGGCGGCTTTTCTCACGGCGATCGATTCTCTTATCGCTCAAGCGCGAGCGGGAGAGTTGCCGGACGAGACGAAAGTGCTGTACATCTCGCCGCTAAAAGCTCTCAGCAACGACATTCACAAAAATCTGGATGTCCCGCTGTCGGGCATCGCCGCGCTGGCTCAAGCGAAGGGAATTCCGCTCGGGCAGATTCGCACGGCCGTGCGAACGGGCGACACTCCCGCAGCCGAACGCGCACGGATGGGCAAGAAAGCGCCGCAGATTCTGGTCACCACGCCCGAATCGTTATTCATTCTGCTGACGGCCGAGCGGTCGCGCAAGATGCTGGCGTCCGTGCGCACCGTTATCGTGGATGAGATTCACGCCGTGGCCGACGATAAGCGCGGGTCGCATCTGGCGCTTTCTATCGCGCGGCTGGAAAGGCTGACGAAGGAGCCCCTCCAGAAAATCGGTTTGTCCGCGACAGTGAGTCCTATCGACCAGGTGGCCGAGTTTTTGAGCCCCAAGGCGAAAATCGTTCAGGTAGGCCATCGCCGGGCGATGGATCTGGCGGTCGAGGTACCGCGCGACGAATTGGGCTCCGTTGCAAGCACAGAAATGTGGGACGAGATCTACGACCGCGTCACGGAGTTGGCGCGCGAGCATCGCACCACGCTGGTCTTCGTCAACACGCGCCGGCTGAGCGAGCGCGTGGCTCATCAATTGAGCGAGAGACTAGGCGCGGATGCGGTGCTGCCCCATCATGGAAGCCTTTCGCGTAAGCTGCGTCTGGAAGCCGAGGAAAGGCTGAAAAAAGGCGAGCTGCGCGTGGTAGTCGCGACTGCTTCGCTGGAACTGGGCATCGATATCGGAACGGTGGATCTGGTGTGTCAAATCGGCTCGCCGCGATCGATCGCCGTCGCGCTGCAGCGGTCAGGACGGGCCGGGCACTGGGTGGGCGCGCTTCCGAAGGCTCGCTTTTTCGCCACCACACGCGACGAACTGATCGAATGCGCCGCGCTGGTTCGCGCGATTCGCCGGGGCGAGCTCGACAAGCTGGAAATTCCCATCGCGCCGCTAGATATTCTGGCGCAGCAGATGGTAGCCGCGGCGGCGTGCGAGGATCTGGGCGAGGAAGAGCTCTTCTCGCTGATGCGCCAGGCGTGGCCCTATCGCGATTTGAGCCGCAAGGGTTTCGACCAGGTGCTGGAGATGCTCTCCGAAGGCATCGCGAGCTCGAGAGGGCGCAGCGGCGCGTTTTTGCATCGTGATCGGGTGAACGGCCGCGTTCGCGGACGCCGAGGCGCGCGGCTCGCCGCGATCACTAATGGCGGCGCTATCCCCGACACTGCCCAATATCAGGTGATCGCCGAGCCCGAGGGGCATGTGATCGGCTCGGTGGACGAGGATTTCGCCGTCGAGAGCATGGTGGGGGACGTGTTCCTTCTGGGGACCACCTCATGGCGCGTCCGCCGGATCGAAACCGGACGCGTTCGAGTGGAGGACGCCCGTGGCGCCGCACCTTCGATTCCGTTCTGGAATGGCGAGGCGCCCGGCCGCACGCGCGAGCTTTCTCTGGAAGTTGCCCGTTTGCGCGAGGACATCGTTCGATCTGCGCCAACCGGGGCCTGCGCGGCTTTAATCGGAGATTGTGGGCTCGACCAGCGTGGGGCCGAGCAAGCGATTGAGTACGTCCGCGCGGGACGCAATGCGCTGGGCGTCCTTCCGACGCAGGACACGGTCGTGGCCGAGCGATTTTTCGATGAAGCGGGCGGGATGCAATTCGTTCTTCACGCTCCGTTCGGCTCGCGCATCAATCGTGCCTGGGGCCTGGCGCTGCGCAAGCGCTTCTGCCGCACTTTCAATTTCGAGCTGCAAGCCGCGGCTACCGATAATGGCCTGGTGCTGTCGCTCAGCGATCAACATTCATTTCCGCTCGAAATGGTGTTCAGCTTCCTGAGTCCCGCCAACGTGGAGCACGTGCTCACGCAAGCCATGCTGGCCGCTCCCATGTTTGGCGCGCGCTGGAAATGGAACGCGTCGCGCGCGCTCGCGGTTCCACGCTTCGCCGGAGGACGCAAAGTTCCGCCGCCGATTCAAAGAATGCGCGCCGACGATCTGATGGCGGCGGTCTTTCCCGATCAAGCGGCCTGTGCCGAAAATCTAACGGGCGAGATTCGCATTCCGGATCATCCGCTGGTGAACGAGACCGTTGCAAATTGTTTGTACGAAGCGATGGATCTGAACGGGCTGAAGGAAATTCTCGACCGGCTTGGGGAGGGGACGATTAAGGCCGTGGCCATCGACACGCGTGAGCCGTCGCCGTTCTGCCATGAAATCCTGAATGCGAATCCCTACGCATTTCTGGACGATGCTCCGCTGGAGGAGCGGCGAGCGCGCGCCGTTCAATTACGCCGCACGCTGGCCCCCGAGGACGCGGCGAGTCTGGCCGCGCTCGATCCGGCGGCGATCGCACAGGTGGCGGAGGAATCCTGGCCGGTGGTGCGGGACGCCGACGAGCTGCACGATGCGGTTTTGACGCTGATCTTGTTGCCTCCAGTTCCGGAATGGCAACCGTTCTACGACGCGCTGGAGCGCGCCGGGCGCGTGCGGATCGTGGAGCGCGGCGGCCGGATTTTTTGGACCGCGACGGAGCGATGGGAACGCGCGCAAGCGGCGGAATCCGATCCGGCTCCGGTGCTCCGGGGCTGGATGGATTCGATCGGACCGGCGATGCCGCGCGAATTGGCGGAGCGACTTGCGCTGCCGTTGGGCGCGGTGGAGAGCGGTCTCGCTCAACTGGAAAGCGAGGGGCAAGTTCTGCGAGGGAATTTCTCCGGCGATGGACAATTCTGTCATCGGCGAATCCTGGCCCGCATTCATCGCCTGACGCTCGGCCGGTTGCGCCGCGAAATCGAGCCGGTAACCTCCGCGCAAGTCATGCGCTTCCTGTGCAGGTGGCAACACGTCGCGCCGGGCTCGCAATTGCACGGCGTGGATGGGCTCTTCCAGATTTTGCGTCAGCTCCAGGGATACGAGATTTCGGCCGCGGCATGGGAATCGTCGGTGCTGCCGCGCAGGCTGGTTGGATACGAATCGGAATGGCTGGATCGTTTGTGTCTTTCGGGCGAAGTGCAATGGGGCCGGCTCTCGCCTCACCCCGCTTTGGAAAGCGAAACCGCGCGGCGCGTGCGCCCGACCAGAGTCGCGCCTGTGGCGATCTTTTTGAGAGAGGATGCAGCCTCGCTCTTGCCCGCCGCCTCGCAGACTCCTCTGCTCTCTCACGCCGCGCGCGATGTGTTCGATGCTCTCTCGGCCCGCGGCGCGCTGTTCTTTCATGAACTGACGCGCGCCACTTCCCGGCTGGCGAGCGAAGTGGAAGATGGCTTGTGGGAGTTGGTGGCCGCCGGTCTGGTCACCGCCGACGGATTCGAAAATCTCCGCGCGCTCATCGATCCCAGGCGGAGGGCTGGACAAGGCAATGGCCGGCTCGCACGTCCGCGCCACGCCGCGGGACGCTGGGCGTTACTGGAGCGGGCGCCTCAGCCTTCAGCCTCCGAATTCTTCGCAAAATTGTTTCTGGACCGCTGGGGCGTCGTGTTCCGCGATGTGATCGCTCGGGAAGTATTGGCGCCGCCGTGGCGGGATTTGCTGATCGCCTACAGGCGTATGGAAGCCCGCGGAGAGATTCGCGGCGGCCGCTTCGTTTCCGGCTACGTGGGCGAGCAATTTGCGCGTCCCGAAGCGGTGGACCTGCTTCGTCATCTGCGCCGGGCTTCCTCCAACGGCTCTTTGCCTGAAGAAATCCAAATCGCGCCCGCCGATCCTTTGAATCTCACGGGAATCGTTTTGCCAGGACCGCGCACCGGATCGCTCACGCAGGTCCCGCTGACGCTGGTAGACGGAGTGCCGCAAGAACAGACGGATTTCGCGCTGGACGCGATATCCGCGCTCGCCGCGGCTGGGGAGAACCGGCATTATCCGGCGACGTCGTGATCCCGCGGCGCACCGGTGGGACTGTACCATAAAAGTAAGCCGTGCTGGAAAGCTCTCCCTACTGCTCCGCTTGCGGAGCGCCCGTGCCCTCCGCGGCGCGAATCTGCGGGTATTGCGCGCATCCCATCTCCAGCGTTCCCCGGAACGAGTCCAAACCGCAGCCCGAATGGATTAAGCGTCTGGGACCGCTCGGCGTCGTCGCGACGGCGGCCCTGAAGTTTAAAACCGCGATTTTGCTGTTCTTCGCGAAGGCGAAATTTTTACTGTTTGGCTTGGCGAAACTAAAGACGCTGCTCTCGATGCTGGCGTTTCTAGGCGTGTACTGGGGCCTGTACGGCTGGAAATTCGCCGCCGGATTCGTGCTCGGCATCTACATCCACGAAATGGGCCATGTCTGGATGCTCCGCCATTATGGGTTACGCGCCAGCGCTCCGATGTTTATACCCGGCTTGGGCGCGTTCGTGAGCCTGTACGATAGTCCGGCGGATGTGGCGCAGGATGCGCGCATCGGACTCGCCGGGCCGCTGTGGGGCGCGGGCGCCGCGCTCGCCTGTTTGCTTCCCACCATCGTGTTTCCGGGCGGCGTGTGGGGCGCGATTGCGCGCGCCACCGCGTATATCAACCTTTTCAACCTCACGCCGGTCTGGACCCTCGATGGCGGGCGCGGCTTTCGAGCCCTCGATTACCGGCAACGAATCATGTGGCTCGGCTTGGCGGTGGCGCTCTGGTATATCACCGATTCGGGCTTGTTCCTAATTCTGCTGCTCGGCGGCGCGTATCGAGTGTTTTGGAAAAAGGATCATGCTCCGGTTGCCGATCAGGGCTTGTTCTTTCAATTCGCCGGCCTGATGGCGCTGTTTGGAGCCATGCTTCTGCTGCACCCTTAGGCCGATGCTAGAATCGAAACTTCCGCTCATCATGAACTCCGCCAGCGCAATGAAAGACCTCAAGAGCCTGATCCGTGAAGTGCCGGATTTCCCAAAACCGGGAATCAATTTTTACGACATCACAACGCTGCTGAAAGATCCCGATGGCCTGCGTTCCGTGATCGACTCGCTGTGCCGGCACTACGCCGATAAGGACATCCGGACAGTAGCCGGAATTGAAGCGCGCGGCTTTATCTTCGCGCCGGCGGTCGCCTATGCGCTTAATGCGGGCTTTGTTCCCATCCGCAAGCCGAAAAAGCTTCCCGCGGCTACGGAGCGCGTGGAATACTCTCTGGAATACGGGACCGATTCGGTGGAAATGCATATCGACGCGATCATGCCCGGCCAGAATATCCTGATCGTCGATGACGTACTGGCCACCGGGGGCACAGCCGCCGCAGCCGCCAGGCTAGTGGAAAAGCTCGGAGGCAAGGTCGCGGGTCTGGGCTTCTTGCTCGAGTTGGACTTTCTGAACGGCAGAAAGAAGCTAGCCGGTTACGATGTAGATTCGCTCTTGCACTACGCTTCATAGCGCCCTGACTCCCGCTATCTCTTAATCGGCGTCGGATCCGATCCCAAGTGTTTTCCGCCTTGGCGCGCCGCTTCTGGCTGTCTCTCCGCGTTCTTTCGCTCGGCTGGGCGAAGTCCCAGGATGATGATCGGGTGATTATTCTTGCTTCTTTGGGGCGTCTTGCCCTATAATCGTCCCTTTGCATGCAAAAGGTAAGGATAGTGAAACGCACTCTATTTTTCTTCACGCTGCTGTTCTCTGCTTCTAATGGATTTGGCCAAACCAGTTTGGCGACGGTCACTGGAACGATTACGGACACTACGGGAGCCGTCGTTGCAAATGCTCCCGTGTCGCTCAAGAATGTGGAAAATGGACAGGTGTACGCGGCGGCCAGTTCCGATGCCGGCAACTACACGGTGTCGCAGTTGCCCATCGGCGACTATAATCTGACCGTCACATCTCCCGGGTTTAAAACGTACTCTCACACGAATTTCCATTTGGCGGCGGGCCAGACCATGCGCGAAGACGTGTCGCTTCAACTGGGCCAAACCAACGAGGAAGTAACCGTGACAGCGGAGAGTTCGCTGTTGCAAACGGAGAGCAGCGAGCTGGTGCACAACGTCACGTTGTCGCAACTCGACAACCTGCCGCTCCTGTCGGTCGGCGCGACTAACGATGGCGTCCGCGATTTATTTGCCTCCTCGCGGCTCCTTCCCGGAATCCAGTATTCCAACAGCGGCGCCTTCAGCGCGGTCGTCTTTGCCGTAGTCAACGGAACTCCGAGCAATACGCTTCAGACTCGCTTGGATGGCGCGACCATGAACCCGACCAGCTCGCGCCTTCTCGGGGCGACTATGGAGACGCAGCCTTCGACGGAGGCGATTCAGGAAGTCGCCATTCAGACCAGCAATTTTGCCCCGGAATTCGGGACCTCCGGGGGAGCGGTGGTGAACCTGGTCACCAAGAGCGGCACCAACCAGTTCCACGGCACCGGCTACGACTACGTCGTGAATGAAGCTCTGAACGCCTCTCAGCCCTACACCGGATTGCGCAACAAGATCCGCCAGCATGACTACGGTTTCACGCTCGGCGGTCCCGTCAGGATTCCCAAGGTTTACAACGGCACGAACAGCACATTTTTCTTCTTCAGCTTCGAACAGTTCCGTCAGAAGCTGATCAACGACACCTTGCCGGCCACCGTACCCATTCCCGCGTATCGCAACGGCGATTTTTCGAACCTCATCACGACGGAAAATCGCTTGGTGACCACGGCCTCCGGCCCTTACGTCGACCCGCTAGGCCGCACGATTCCCAGCGGCACGATCTTCGACCCGAGCTCGCAATTCTTAGTCGGGGGCGCGCCCGTTCGCAATCCTTTTCTCGGCAACAAGATTCCGGTGACAAGCTTCGATCCGGTTGCCGCCAAAATCCTCGCGCTGGTTCCCCAGCCGCTTGGTCCGAATGCCGCGCAAGTTGGCGCCAACTATCTGGCGCCGTTCGACGAAAGCCGGGTGACCAATATCCCCTCGATCAAGGTCGATCAAAACGTCGGATCGAAGTTGCACTTGGCCTTTTACTTCCAGCGTACCAACACCGGTACGCCCCGGACGATCACGGCGGCCGACGATTTGCCGGATAACATTACCGGCTCGGCCATTTCCGCTAATGCCGCCAGGACCTTTCGTCTCAACATTGACCACACCGTGACTCCACGGCTCCTGCTGCACTACACCTTGGGCTGGAACGACTCCGATTTCCTGCTGCAAAGCCAAAACTACCCCTTCGACGCCCAGAAAACGCTCGGCATCCCCGGGCAAACGGCGTCCCGCACCTTCCCGATCGTCAATACGCTCGTCTCCACGAATACCGCGGAGGGAGGCATGAGCACGATCGGGGGATCGTTCGACCAGCATTTCTTTGAACGGCGCCCGTCGATCAATTCTTCCGCCACCTACGTACGCGGGGCGCATACCTACAAGATCGGTTTTGAAATCCGGCAGGAGAAATTCCCGAACTACAACTACAGCTTCTCCGCCGGCAACTACGCGACAGGTATAGCCGGGACGGGTGGCGCGGCGACTTCAACCTGGACGACACAACCCTCGCTGGTAGGCACCACTCTATCCAACGGCTTTGCCGGATTCGGTTTCGCTTCGTTTCTGCTGGGCGGCCTGAGCGCAGCTTCGATAAACGCGCCCATCGCGGCCATGACGGAAAGGTACGAGACCGCCTTATATGTGCAAGACACTTGGAAGGCCACCCGCAAATTGACCGTGGACTACGGCTTGCGCTATGACTATGGAACCTACCAGCGCGAGCAGTTCGGCCGCTATGCCTCATTCTCGCCCACTGCTCCGAATCCATCGGCTTCAGGACGGCTGGGCGGGCAGATTTATGAGGGGACCTGTCACTGCAACTTCGCGTCCAACTATCCCTACGCGATCGGGCCGCGGCTCGGCGTCGCATACCAAATCGATAGTAAGACCGTCATTCGGGGCGGCGTCGGCGTGGTTTACGGCGCCACCTCGGTCCAGACCGGCAGCACGACGAACAGTGCGAACGCCAATACCCCGGCCTTCGGGCAGACGGTCGGACTGCTACAGAACGGCATACCGTCCAACGTGGTCGCCGTGTGGCCGACTTTTAATCCGGCCGCTGGTCAGCCTGCGGGAGCAGTCGTGGCGGCGCCCACCCTTCTCGATCCCAACGCGGGCCGCCCGATGCGCCTGCTGCAATGGAACGTCACGCTCCAGCGGGAAATCAGTCGCGACCTGGTCGTTGAGGCCGGGTATGTCGCCAATCGCGGCGTTTGGGAAGAAGCCGGAAGCAGTCTCTCCGCGCTGAATGCGCTGAGTCAACAAACTCTGCAGAGCTATGGATTCAACGACTTCACCAGCGCGAGCGAAGCGGCATTGCTTAGCACCCCCATCGCCAATCTTTCTTCGGCGCAAAGGCAAACGCTGGCGGCAAGGGGCATCACATTCCAGCCCTATGCCAACTTCCCGACCAATCAGACCGTCCGGCAATCTCTGTTGCCGTTCCCTCAGTACAACGGTTCGGCGACGAATCCGCTGCTGAGTCCCGCTGGAGCTCCCCTCGGGAAGAATTGGTACGATTCGCTACAGACCAACGTCACCAAGCGCTTTAGCCACGGGTTGACTTTCAATGCGAATTACACCTATTCGAAGACTCTGGCGTTAACGACCACGCCCGACCCATTCAACCGGAATTTGGGTAAGAACCTCAGCGCCAGCGACCTTCCGCACCAGTTCCGGCTTACGGCTCAATACGAGGTCCCCCGTCTTCGCTCCGAACTTCCCATTCTTAAGAACAGACTTGTTGCCTACGCATTGTCCGGCTGGGGCACGGGTTGGTCTTTAAGCTACCAGAGCGGATCTCTGGTGGGAAGTCCCCTCACCAGTCCTCTCGGGCTGCCCAGTAGTTCGGGCACGGTGCCGATCAGCCAATTCCTCGGCTACGGACCCGGCCCCGCGCAGTTGATTCCAGGCATGAGTCCCTGGTCCGTGAATTGGACCGACTACAACGGCGTCCATCATACCGATCCGCTGGACATTAACTGCCACTGCTTCGACCCGACCAAGACCGTTGTGCTGAACCCGGCCGCATGGCAGAACGTGCCCAACGGGCAGTTCGCGGCGGATCAAAGCTCCATTCGCTCGTTCCGGGGCATGCGCGTACCAGTGGAGAACGCCAACTTCGGCCGCAACTTCCGGATTAAGGAGCGCATGAGCCTGAATGTGCGCGTGGAGTTCACCAATATCTTTAATCGGACGGTCTACCCGGCGATTGCTCTGGGGAACTTCACGAGCGCCGCCACGGTGTTCACTTCCGGCCCCAACAAGGGCTTGTACAGCGGGGGCTTCGGTACGATCAATCCGACCGCGGGCACTTCCGGGCAGCGGGCCGGCACGCTCGTCGCGCGCTTCCAGTTCTGATTTTCCGCAGTTCGCGAAAACGTAGTACAAAGGACTGTATGAAGATCCTGACGCCGGTGGCGGCCCTCGGGCTGGCGGCTGTGTCCTTGAACGGGCAATTCCAGCCCTTGCTCGGCGAAGACACAGTAAAGGTATCGGACCATGTTTGGGCGATTATGGGCTTTCCGAACATCGGCATTGTCGTTGGGCGGGACGCCACGCTCGTGGTCGATACCGGATTAGGGCCGCGCAACGGCGCCACTGTCGCGAAAGTGGCGAAGAAGCTCGCGCCCAACAATAAGCTGTATCTGACCACGACGCATTTTCATCCCGAGCACGCCGCCGGCGAACCCGGTTTTCCCAGCGGCACGATCCTGATCCGCAATCGCGCGCAGGAAGACGAAATGCAAAAACATGGCGCGGAGATTATTAATCAATTCGCGAGCCGGAATGATCAGCAGCGGGAGCTGCTCACGAACGTGAAGCTTCGTCCTCCCGACGAGATCTTCGATAGCGAGCGGACGCTGGATCTGGGAGCCGGCGTAAGGGCGCGCCTGCTATGGTTCGGAGGCGCCCACACCAAGGGCGACGAGCTGATTTTCGTCGAGCCGGACAAAACGCTAATCTCAGGCGATGTGGTGCAGAACAAGGTTGCGCCCAATATTTCCAACGACGGCGGCACGCCCTCGAGTTGGATCTCGGTGCTCGATCGGCTGGAAAAGCTGGGCGCCATGCACGTGCTGCCGGATCACAGCGCCATCGGCGATGGCTCTCTGATCGCGAGCGAGCGGACATTCATCGCCGGTCTGCAAGCGCGCGCTTTGGAGCTTAAGCGCCAGGGGACGACGGCGGACGACGCGGGCAAGCTTCTCACGGTGGAGTTCAAAGCCAAGTATCCCGACTGGCCGATCAACAATCTCACCAATTTCGTCAAGAGCATTTACTCCGAATAGGCGCGGAATGCCGACGCGCAGGTCGTTTCTTCAAATGAGCGGAGCCATGGCGGCCGCTCGCCTCTCGTTCGGTCAGAGCCAAAACATGCCAGGCACACGTACGATTCAGACACCGGTGCTCGACATTGCCTATGAGGATACCGGCAATCCGCAAGGCTTTCCAATCGTATTGCTGCACGGCTTTCCGGACGATGTTCGCGCTTACGATCAAGTCGTGCTTCCTTTGACCGGCGCCGGGTACCGGGTGTTGGTTCCGTATCTCCGAGGCTATGGTCCCACTCGTTTCCGCGACGCCGCCGCGCCGCGCATGGCGGAACAGGCGGCAATTGGCCAGGACGTGCTCGACTTTGCGGACGCCCTGGGGTTGCCGCGATTCGCGATCTCCGGTTACGACTGGGGCGGCCGGGCGGCCGCGATCGCAGCGGCGCTCCATCCCGAGCGTGTGCGCGCTACCGTCCTGATTGGCGGCTATTCGATTCAGAACACCGTCGCTCCATCGGCGCCGGGACCGCCGGAGACGGAGCGGGCGCTTTGGTATCAGTGGTACTTCAACACCGAGCGGGGTCGCGCCGGGCTCCAGGCCAACCGCCGCGGGATTTGCCGGCTGCTATGGGAGACATGGTCGCCCACCTGGCATTTCACCGACGAGACGTTCAACCGGACAGCCGCTTCCTTCGACAATCCGGATTTCGTCAGCGTAGTGATTCATTCCTACCGCCATCGGATTGGAAACGCTCCGGGCGAGCCGCGCTTCCAGGAAACCGAGCGGAGGCTCGCGGAACGGCCCAAAATTCAAGCGCCCGCGATTACGCTCTATGGAGCGGACGACACGCTGGCGCGGCCCGCTCCCGAGGCGACGCCGGCGGAGCGAGCCGTGTTCACGAAATTGGCCGCCCGAAGGGTTGTTGCGGGCGCGGGTCATTTCATGCCGCGGGAGAACCCAAAGGCTGTATCGGACGCGCTCTTAGAACTGTTGGCGAAGAATTAGCCCACCCGTGGTGGAGCAGGCTTCAGCCTGCAACGGGGACTTGAGTCCCCGTTTTTGATGTCTCCTTCGGCAGAGGCCGAGGCTGAAGCCTCGGTTGCAGGCTAAAGCCTGCTCCACCTTCAGCTCTCAGTAGGCTTTCGCGATCACGGCGCGGCGGTCGACTTCTTCCCCGGTCACGATACATTTGCCCGCTCCGTCGTACGTGTCCACCAAGGGAATGCCGCGGACGGTAGCCTTGAATTCCTTCATCGTGGCATCCACTTCGGGTGCATCTTTGACGTGAGCCATAACGAATTTGCCGCCGCCCTTCTCCGCGGTCGCCTCGGCGAGAAGAGATTCCACATCCAACACGGCGTTCGCCACAATCGTGTTTTGATCGAGTCTCTCCTTGGCCCGCGCGTAGAGTTCCTTCTGCATGACCTCGAGCGTGGCGCCCAGTCTCGCCGCCGCTTCCGCTTGGGGAACCGGCTCCTTCGCGCCGGTGTCGCGGCGTTTGATGACAATCTTGGCCGAGGCGAGATCGCGCGGTCCTAGCTCGAACACCACGGGGACGCCGCGGCGCTCCCAGTGAAAGAATTTCGCCCCCGGCGTCTGCCCTTCGCGAGCGTCCAGATGAGCGCCCAAATCCTTGGCGATCTTGGAGGCCGCTTCCATGACTTCCGCGCGCTCCTGCTCCTTGCGATAGATCGGCACGACTACCGCTTTGCGCGGGGCGACTTTGGGCGGCAGAACCAGGCCTTTGTCGTCCGAGTGCGTCATGATCAGGCCACCGATCAGCCGCGTGCTGACGCCCCAACTGGTCTGCCACACATAGTCGAGCTTGCCTTCCTTGCTTTGAAACTGGACGCCGAAGGCTTTGCCGAAATTCTGCCCCAAATCGTGGCTTGTGCCGGCTTGCAGGGCCAGCCCGTTCTGCATCATCGCCTCAATTGCGAACGTGCTTGCCGCGCCGGCGAATTTTTCGGCGCTCGTTTTACGAACTTTGACCACCGGCATTGCCATGACGTTTTCGGCTACGTCGGCATAGACGTCGAGCATCCGCAGCACCTCTTCCATTGCTTCCTGATGCGTCGAATGCGCGGTGTGGCCTTCCTGCCATAAGAACTCCGTGGTACGAAGGAACATGCGAGTCCGCATCTCCCAGCGCATCACGTTGGCCCATTGATTAATCAGCAGGGGAAGATCGCGGTAACTCTGGATCCACTTTGCGAAAAAATGGCCCACCAGGGTCTCCGAGGTCGGCCTGATAACGTACGGCTCCTCCAGTTCCTTGCCGCCCGCGACGGTCACCACGGCCAGCTCTGGGGAAAACCCCTCCACATGCTCGGCTTCCTTCTTCATGAAGCTTTCGGGAATCAGGAGCGGCAGATAGATGTTTTCGTGGCCGGTGGCCTTGATGCGGTCGTCCAGTTCGCGTTGAATGCGCTCCCAAACGGCATAGCCGTTGGGCTTGATCACCATGCAGCCTTTGACGATTTCGGCGGGCTCGGCCATGTCGCCCTGGATCACGACGTCTTGATACCATGCGGCGAAATCTTGCTCTCGGGGTGTGATGGGAGATTCGGTCATTTGGGGGATGTTTTCCACAATAGCGCACACGTGCGCGCCACCGATCGTTCACTTTTTAGCGATTCGTATATCGGTCCCACGCGCTGGCCGCAATTGCCGTCAGCCGCCTGAGGTCCGCGAGCAATTCCGAATCGGGAAACGTCTTGAAGTTGAAGCAAGTCTTGCCCTGCATCCGCTTCTTCAGCGCCGGCGAGATTTCTCTTCCGAGCGTAGGCGACATGTAGAGCGGCATCAGATGAAAGCTCACGTAAGCTTTGCCCAGCCTTACCGCGCCAAACCACATCGGCTGCCCCTTGTGCTGGGGAAACGGCGAAGCGCTCTTAGTCACGAGCGAATATTCGGTGCGCGTGTCCTTCTGGACCATGAGGCGGCCCTCCTGTTCAGCCAGGACGGGCTTCAATGCGGCGAAGATTGCCGTGAAATCGGCTGGCATCTCGCCTCACAAGGTCGGGTCCTGAAGGGCGTTGGTTTCTCAGCGAGGCGAGGCATCACAGAAGCTCTAGTTCGACCGTGCCCACCGGTCCGAAATCCGCGCCGATCCGGTCTCCCGGCTGGCCCAGGTAAATGTCAGTGGTGACTCCCGTGGTGACATACTGACCTGTTCTTAGCGCGATCCCCCGGGAATGAAGACTGCCAACCAGCCAGTGCAGGGCGTTCAAAGGATGGCCGAGAACGGCGGCGCCGATCCCTTTTTCGATCACCACGCCATTCACCGCCAGCCGAACCTCTTGTGCGGCCAAGTCGAGATCGCGCCAGCCGGCAACAAGGCCGCCTTTGACCCACGCCGCATGACAAGCGTTGTCGGCGATCAGCGATTCGGCGCCGACGGTGGTCCATTCATCGAACCGGCTGTCCACGATTTCTATTCCGGGCACGACTCCTTCCACGGCTTCGGCCACTTCCTCGCGGGACGGAACGCGAGCACCGGGAGCGATGTCGCGGGCCATGCGAAACGCGAATTCCGCCTCGATCACGCGCATGAAGAACTGGCCGGCCTCGATCCGCGCGGGGCTATCGAAACAAAACGAGGACAGGAGCTTTCCATGGAACGGTCCGTCCATGTGGAGCAGGTCCTGCGCGATCTTGTTCGTGCACGCGATCTTGTACCCGACGACTTCCCCTCCGTATCGCCGAGTCAATAGCGAGATCAGGACGTCCTGGCAGGCGTAGGCTTCGTCCGCCGTAGTTGGGCGCGCGCCGGAGGGAAGACTGGCAAGCCTTTGGTGTTGGAAGCGGGCCTCGGCCAGGAGGCGTGCTGCGGAATCAGTGGCCGCGCCAGCGGAAGGTGTCATGTCTTCAAGGTACCGCGTGTCGCACGCTTTAGCGTGCTGCCGTTAGGCTTTCACCCACGGCCGGGACGGCGAACTGAAGTTCGCCGCTGCACCCTAAAGCGTGCGCCACATCAAAACCGGAAGCGCCCGTGCGGGCGGCGGCGGCGATGGCATTTGCGGCGATACTCCCTTGACCGACACATGTAGATGATATATAGTCACTCCACGCCGTTGTTTCGGGGATTAACACCGTTGCTCCTCCTCGCGCACTCCTCCCCAAACGAACGGCTTATAAGATTTCGGGGAGGTCACGATGCGTTTCGTTTTTTTTCTGCTTGGCTCGTTCGCAGCGGCCATCGCCGCATTCGCCCAGAGCGATCGCGGCACGATTACGGGAACGGTCTCCGATCCCGCGGGCGCGGTGGTCGCCGCCGCCGCGATTGAGGCGAAAAACGTCGCCAACGGCGCGGTTTATCCCACGGCTAGTTCCACGACGGGTAATTACACCATCGCGCAACTGCCGGCCGGAACCTATGATTTGAGCGTCACCGTGATGGGCTTCAAGAAATTCGTCCGCACCGGCTTGACGGTGGAAGTGGCGGGAACGCTGCGCGTCGACGCGACGCTGGAAGTCGGCTCGGCCACCGAGAGCGTCACCATCACCGCCGAAGCTCCGATTCTCAAAACCGTAGGCGGCGAGGTGAGCCATAACATTGCCACCGACACGTTGAACGATCTGCCGGTGCTCAACATGTTCGGCGCGGCGGCCGGCATCGGGTCGGCTAACGCCCTGGGCAACATTCGGAATCCGCTATCCGCGGTCCAACTGCTGCCCGGCGCGCGCGTCACCACCGACACCATTTTGCGCGTCAACGGGATGCCGTCCAACTCGCAGTCGATCAACATCGAGGGCCAGGACGCCACCAACGGGTTCTTCAAGCAGCAGAACCAGATCAATCAGGCGGGCGTCGAGTCGATCCAGGAAGTGGCCATCCAAACCAGCAACTTCGCCGCGGAATATGGACAGGCGGGCGGCGGCTACTTCAACTACACCATGAAGTCGGGATCGAACCAGTTTCACGGCAGCGGGTACGACTATTTCGCCAATGAAGCGCTGAACGCCGGCCTGCCTCTCACGATCAACCCCAACAAGCCCAACCAGCTTGTCCGCAATCCACTCCGGCAGAACGATTACGGGTTCACCGTCGGCGGCCCCATCTCTATTCCCAAGATTTACAACGGTCACGATAAAACGTTCTTCTTCTTCAGCTTTGAGCAATTTCGCCAAAGCGCGGTGACCACCAGTTCTTACGCCACAGTTCCCACGCTGCTGCAACGCCAAGGGGATTTCGGCGCGGCGCTGAACGCGGTGGGCGCTCCCGTTTGCAACGGCCCCGATCCGGCCGGCCAGCAGGTCTGCCTGAACGAGGTGTTCGATCCCGACAGCACCAAGACGGTGAATGGCGCCCAGGTACGGACGCCTTTCCTGAACAATGTCGTCCCGGCCACGCGCATGGATCCCACCGCGGCGATCATTCAAAATATGATCCCCCTGCCGAACGCTTCCGGCTTGTTCAACTACAATGTGCCGGCGTACTCGAATTTCCGGCACACCACCATTCCCTCCATCAAGATCGACCAGAACATCAGCCAGAAGATGAAGCTGTCCGCGTATTATTCGGCGACCAAAACGTTCTCGCCTCAGAACAACGGATTCTCTCAGCCGTTTACGGCGTTGCAGCCGCAGAACGCGCTCGCGCAAACCACCCGAGTCAACCTGGACACCACCATCACTCCCACGCTGTTGCTCCATGTCGGCGTGGGATATCTGCATACGTCTAATCCCCAAACCGCTCCGACGGTGGATCAGAAGCAGATCTTTCCCCAAGGCGTTCCCTTCACGGTGAGCAACTACTTCCCCTACCTAGCGGGAATGTGGAGCGGCCTGGGGGGCGGGTGGTCCGGCGGCGGCCCGTTCCCGACGCTGAACACGGGCGTTGCCTTTTCTCTCACGCCGATAGCGAACGATTATAAGCCCACCGCTAACGTCAGCATGACCTGGGTCAAGGGCAACCACACGTATAAGCTGGGGGCCACCGCGCTGTTCGAGGGAATTCAAAGCCTTAATGAAAGCCGCGCCGATGGGCAATACGCATTCGCCCAATCCACGACATCCGATCCCTGGCAAAACGGCCAGCCCTTCGCCAATACCGCAAGCAGCGGATTCGGATACGCCAGCTACTTCCTCGGAGTTACTTCGAGCGTATCCACCGCGGCTCCAGCCGATGTCCGTCTGGGGATGCATACTCTCGGGTTCTACGCCCAGGACAGTTGGAAAGTCACGCGCAAGCTGACCTTCGACTACGGCATCCGCTACGATTACTCGACCGAATGGACCGAGCAATATGGCCGCATGCAGAACGCCGCTTTCAACCTTCCCAACCCGGTGATCGGCGGACGCATCGGCAGCGTGGAATACGGAGCGACTTGCAATTGCCAGTTCCAACATAATTACCCATTCGCGATCGGACCGCACTTGGGAGTCGCCTACCAGATCACGCCGAAGACGGTATTCCGCGCGGGAGGCGCGATTTCGTACGCCGCGACTTCGGATCAGGCCGGACTGAATAGCAGCGCCGGCGACTTCTACACGATCCCGGCAGCGGGCTATGGAGTGAACGCGGGGAGTCTTATGTACGGCGACCCCGAAGGACCGGGGAACCACTATGGCAATCCCGTGGTGCATTGGCCGAACTTTACGCCCAGCTTCCCGGTGCCCGCGGCCCCGGGAGTCGTCCCGCCCGCATCGCCATTCGTTTCTCTGGCTCCGAATACAGGACGCCTGCCGCGCACCTTTCAATGGAGCCTGGGTTTCCAACGGGAGCTGACGCCCAATACGGTGGTTGAAGCGGCTTATGTGGGCAACCGCGGCGCCTTCTGGGCCGCGCCATTGCTGGCCGGTTTGAATTACAACGCGCTCACGCCGCAGCAATTGTTGCAGTATGGCCTGAACGTCCAAAACAAAGCGGACACGGCGCTTCTAAATACGCAGATCAATTCGCCGCTTGTGCTTGCGCGGTTCCCGTATCTTGCGAATCCGGCCAGCGTTTATCCCGGATTCCCGAACACGCAAACCCTGCTTCAAGCGCTGCGTCCCTATCCTCAGTGGAACGGCATCCCGCCGTTCCTGGGACCGCCCATGGGTAACACCTGGTACGACTCGCTCCAGATCAAGGGAACCCAGCGCCTTTCGCACGGCCTGAACATGCAGGTGGCCTACACATGGCAGAAGGAGTTGACCAACGGAACAAATTCCAACACTTCGTATGTGACGCCCTCGCCGCCGCTCATCAACGATGTGTTCAACAAATCGCTCGACAAGCAAATTTCCGGCTTCAGCCAGCCGCAAGCGCTGGTGATTGCCTGGAGCTACACGACGCCTAAGATCTCAGGTGGTTCGTCAGGGCTGATACGAGCGGCGTCCTGGATCGCGCGCGACTGGACCTGGAGCGGCGCGCTCCGCTATCAGAGCGGCCAGATCCTGCCCAGTCCTCCGTCGCTCAATAACCTCCTCTCGAATTTGGGCCGGGGACCGTCCAACAACCCCGCGGTTTGGGGCGGCGGCTACACGTTCCTGAATCGAGTGCCCGGGCAGCCCTTGTTCCTGGTGGACCCGAATTCCCATTTCGATCCCACCAAGCAATTGGTGCTGAACCCGGCTGCGTGGGTCGAGCCTCCCTACGGCACGTTCGGAGCTTCCGCCGCGTATTTCAACGACTTCCGCTGGCAGCGTCAGCCCTCTGAAAACATGGGCTTCGGACGCATCTTCCGTATCAAGGAACGCGCCTCGTTCCAGATCCGCGCAGAATTCGTGAACATCTTCAACCGTCACTTCTACTCCGTCCCGCAGGATGGCGCGGGCTTCCTGGTGAACACGGGCAGCATCGCTACACCCACGGCCTTCGGCAACCGCCTCGGCGGCGTCACGGGGCTGTTGTCGGCCGGCTATGGATATGTGAACTGGCCTAACGGAGCCGGCGATCTGCCGCGTAGCGGACAACTAATCGCGCGGTTTACGTTCTGACGGCCTTCGATCTCGATCCGCAGAGGTGATCCGCCGATAGCCTCGGTGGCGCGTCGTTTTCCATGCGACACTGGCCGTAGGCGTATGAAAAACCTTCTGCCGCTCTCTCTTGTTCCGCTGCTCCTGCTGCCGTTGGCGCTGCCGGCCCAGGCCCCAGCCCCGAGTGTCGCCGCGCCGTGGGACATCGCCACTGTCATCGGGAATTTCACCGCCGCGGCTGAGCGCGTGAAGCCGATCCTGGATCAACTGACGCCCCCGGAATGGGTGCAAAAGGGAGCGTCCCCGACATACGTCGAGCAGTGGCAAAGCGCGCTCAAGGAGATTGACTATGTGACCGACTCCTCGCAAGCGTTCGGGAAAGACCCGGAGAAGCTGACGCGGGCGCTGGATACGTATTTCCGGTGGGAGTCGCTGCAAGGGCGGCTCAACACGCTCCTGGAAGGAGTGCGCAAATACCAGAACCCGGCGGTGGGCGATCTGCTGGTCAGCGTACTGAGCCAGAACGCATCGAACCGCGACCAGTTGCGTCAATACATCGGCGATCTGGCGGCGCAGAAAGAGGAGGAGTTCGCCGTGGTCGATCAGGAGGCCCAACGCTGTCGCGGCGTCTTGAACCGGCAGCCCGCGCCGGCGCGCAAGGCGGCTCCGAAGGCGGCGCCGAAATCCCAACCGGAGGACAAGAAGTGAACGACACGGTCACGTTTGCGTGCAGCATCTGCGGGGAATCGTCGACGGAAATTTGCGTGCATTGCACCAAGGACGTTTGCCCCAATCACCGCTGCGAAAAGTGCGGGCGCTGTAGCGACTGCTGCCAATGCGAGCTGCGGCGGACGCAGGATTGAGGTTAATCGGAAACCGCCCAGTCGCCTGGCACGATGGGCCGGGTACGAGGCAGCGCGCCGCGAACGGCCAGCGCCCCCATCATCGCGAGAATCCCGGCGAAGACGGCGAGTTTGATCGCGTCCGCCTCGCGGGTTCGCGGAAGGATCTTCCATAGCAGTCCGAGAAACGGCTGCGCGATTGCGACTGCCCAAACCGTGCCATAGAAATATCGCCGCTCGGCGCCTTCGCCCTTCGTGGACGGCTTCACCCGTGGAAGCAAGCCGAACGCGCCGCAGAGCAGGATCAGGGCCGCCAGTGGAAAGTAAGCCGCATCGTAGATTTGGCGCAAGCGCCAGGCGCCGGTGGCGACGGCGTAGATCAATCCCGCAAGGTTCAGCATGAGAAAGCTGAGCAGATCGCTCCAGGCCAGGGTGTAACAGACGCGTCTATATAGCGGGTTCGGCTTGTCCTCGGTGAAGCGCAGGATGTACGGCTTCGGCTCGACGCCGGGAAGCCTACCGCGCACGCCTGCAATCCCTGTACCGAGTAAGACGGCGCCCAGCCAGGCCGCCATGCGCCGGTCGAAACCGCGATTGAAAAGGTCGAATGTGAGAGGCCCGGGAGCGATAAAGAAGACAAAGATCCAGATGGGCCAGTGCGCCAGACGGTAGACGAGCTTGTTGCGCTCGCGGAAGTGGGGAGGGCGGGCGGACGAGGATTTTACCGTTTCTCGGGCCACTTTTGCCGCTAGATCTCCTCTCCCCAGATCGCCTTCAACTTCGCGTGTCCGGATCGGCTCACGGGAAGCTGCTCGCCGTCCTGCAAAACTGCCACGCGGCTGTCCTTGGTATACGGCTCGATCCGGGAGATGCGCTCCAGGTTGACAATGTAGGACCGGTGAATGCGCGCGAATCGCGCGGGATCGAGCTGCGCCTCAATGCTCGATATGGTCTGCTGTTTGAGATATGTTTTCTTTTCGCTCCGCAGAGCGATGTAGTCGTCCTGAGCCTCCACATAGTCGAGCTTATCCACCGGAATGATGTGGACCTTCGACCCGTCCTTCACCACAACGCGCTCCAGTTTCTGGCCGGGCGGACGCGCGGCCGCGGCCAGCTCCGCCGCGGCAGGCTTCGGCTCGGCCAGGCGCGCGCGCACGCGCCCTAGAGCCGTCTTGA
This sequence comes from Bryobacteraceae bacterium, assembly GCA_036557165.1. GTDB lineage: Bacteria > Acidobacteriota > Terriglobia > Bryobacterales > Bryobacteraceae > Palsa-187. The sequence goes on along the minus strand of DATBIA010000024.1, from coordinate 21,288 downwards.
AGCGGTCCAGATGGAACGGCTTCAACAGGTAATCCACGGCGTGGGCGTCGAAGGCTCGCATGGCGTACTGGTCGTAGGCCGTCACGAAGATGACCGCCGGGGCGGGATCCAATAGCTCCAGCACCTCGAAGCCGTCCAGCTTCGGCATCTGCACGTCCAGAAAGGCCAGGTCCGGCTTCAGCTCGCCGATGGCTTTGACGGCGTCGAATCCGTTGCCGCACTCGGCCACGATCTCCACGCCGCCGGCCTCCCAGGCATATTCGCGCAGGAGTTGCCGCGCCAAGTCTTCATCGTCGACGATCACCGTGCGAAGGTTCATGAGGGCCTACTCGCCTGACTCGCAAGGAACGGCGATCTCGGCCCGAAAGCGGTTGCCGTCCGCCCTGGCGGCCAGACGCCCGGCGGCGCCGAAGCGAGTCTCCAGCCGCGAACGCACATTCCTCAAACCCATCCCGCGCCGCCGAGGAGTGGGCGAGTCCGGATCGAAGCAGTTCTCCACCGTCACGCGGAGCTGTCCATTCCTCACTCGGCTGTCGACCCGGATCGTCCCGCCTTCCACCAGCGTCGCGACGCCGTGCTTCACCGCGTTTTCCACCAACGGCTGGAGCACCAGCGGCGGCACCTGACAGTCGGCGCACGCCTCATCGGCATGCACTTCCACCCGAAGCCGCGAGCCGAAGCGGATCTGCTCGACGTCCAGATAGGCTTGCGCCAGATCCAGTTCCTCGTGCCAGGCTACGCTCTCCCGCTCACCCAGGCCCAGGGTGTTGCGAAGGAACTCCGAGAGCCGGATGCACATCTCCCGTGCCCGGCCGGGATCCGAGGTGGTGAGCGCGGTGATCGAATTCAGGCTGTTGAACAAGAAATGCGGATTGATCTGCGCTTTGAGAGCCCGTAATTCCGCGTCGCGGGCTCCCAGAGCGGCCTGACGTGAAATCTCAAACGCGAGCAGCACGTAGTGGAGCGCTACCGAAAGCAGATACAGCAGCAAACCAACCGCGATCAGCGGTGGAATGCCGGCATTCAGCCGCGCCCCCAGGTTGAGCGAGTAGCCGATGGCCCGCGCCAGCGCGATCCAGAGCGCGGTGGCCAGGATCGCGGCGCTCGCGTGATACAGGCCGAGCTTGAATCCGTTGGTCGAAGCCAAGGGCAATTGACGGCCCATGTACCACGGCGTGAGGCAGACGAACGCGAAAAAGAGGCAGAGCGGAATAGCGACCAGCAGCGCTTCGCGCCAGGCGAGCGCGGCGCCTGGAACGCGCAGGAGCGCGGCCAGAGTTCCGGCAAGCGCGAGCCACAAAACGAGGTAGGCGGCGAACCAGCTCCGTTTTCGGAAAATAGGGTGCATATCAGTTCTTCACCGTCACGCCGCCAAAAACCGCACTGCCCCGAATCACGAGCCGGGGCCGCTTTATGCCTTCCACAACGGCGGCGTGATGCGTCTTGTCCTCGAATCCGCCAAGAATTCCGGCGCCCTGCACGCTGACATCCCAGTTGTCGGGCACCCACAAATCGACGCCGCCGAAGATGGCGTTCACCTCCACCTGGATGTCTTCGCGCGTGGTAAAGGCGCGATGCATATCGATTTCGACGCCGCCGAAAATGGCCAGAGCCTCTCCGCCCTCGAAGTCGCCCGATTCGATGCGCCGCTTAACGCCGCCAAAAATCGCGTATTCGCTGAGCACGTTTTCAGAGCCGGTGGCCGTATAGGGATGAAGCCACTCTCCGGCCCATCGCACGCGCGTTTCGAAGCCGCGGTAAACCAGGATCAGCACTCCCGCCAGGATCAGCAGGGCGGGCCAGATCAGCCGCCAGATATTCCACGGAAAGAAACCCAGGTTGTTGGCGAGGAAAACGATTCCCGCGCCCGCGACAGTCGCGCCCCAAATCCAGCTTCCCAATCCGCGGCCCTCGATGAGGCGCGCGATTCCGAGCGCGATCAGGATCACCGGCCAAAAGGACCAGAGGTCAGTCACACGGACGAATCCAAGGTTCTCGAGCAGAAACAGAATGCCTACCAGCAGGATGATGGCGCCCATCACCAGCCTGCCTCCGGCCGCCTGCCCAAAGGAGACCACCCCGCCCGAGTGGAAGCGAGCCATTCGGCGCTCCCGCCGAGCCTCCCATTTGCGCCGCCGCGCTTCCCGCCAATCTCCGAAGCGCTCGCCTGGATCTTCCGGTGTCATGAATGCTGCCTCTCGTAAGCGATCCTAACAAGACCGTCGCTTCAGATCCTCAAGGATTCGGCCAATGGCAGCCGGGAGGGGGTAAATGGCGAAGGGCGAAGCGAATCAGCGTTCCGGAAACGGATCGACCACCGGCATGAAGGCGTTCCCCGGTAAGTCCGTGTCGCTTCTATCGAGGACCTCTGGGTTGCGGGCGTTCTGGGATATGCTATCGAAACACGCCCTTCAGCCGTTGCCAGAATCCCTTCTTCTTCTCCGGCTGAGGGGGAACGGGATCGATCGAAATGCTGCGGGGAGATCTGCGGTCCGCCGGGCGCGCCGTGGCGACCACTCCCGAGCCTGAGCCGGATTCGCTCGAAGCCGCCGGCAATTCCGGCGATGGCTGAGCCGGATCCCAGCCCGCCACCTGAGTCGCTCCGCCACCATGCAGATGGCAGACCTCCACAGGCTGCGTTCCCGCGATGAACACTTCGGTCCTGTGATTGGCGCAACGCGGGGTGGCGACCTCGCCCGTATCGGCGTCTATATCCTCCGTCACGATCCCGCTCGGCGCCTCAAAGGGATGTACATTGCGATACCGGCTGTGCTGGTGCGCGCGCTTCATGAACTCCACCCAGATGGGCAGCGCGCTGTGCGCGCCTTCGAGCTTGAGATCGCGATTGTCGTCGAAGCCGACCCACACCGCGCAAATGATCTTCGAGGTGAATCCGACGAACCATCCGTCGCGATCCGTGCCCGTTTTTCCCGCCGCCGACAGGCCAAAGCCGCGATTCCTGACGCTAGCGCCCGTGCCCGACCGCAGCACTTCCTCCATCATTTGCTCGACCAGGTAGGCGACCCGCGGATCGATTACTTGTTTCGGCTCAGGGTGGGCATCGAAAATCGTGGTGGATTGCGGATCGCGGATCGAATCGATGAAGGTCAGAGGGAGCAGTTTGCCGCCATTGGCGAAGGCCGTATAGGCGCTGGCGATTTCCAGGGGTTGAACTTCGTACGCTCCAAGCGCGATCGATGGCGTCGGCTTAATATCCTCGTTGAGGCCCAGGCGATGAGCCACGCGGGCGACCTTGTCGTAGCCCACCGTTTCGGCTACTTTGACCGCCGCGACGTTGAGCGAATGCGCCAGCGCCTGCCGCAGCGTCACCGTGCCCATGAACTCTTTGCCGAAGTTGGAAGGCGTATAGCTGATTTTGTCGAAGTAGAAAGTGGTCGGCTCGTCCACCACCAGCGAGGCCGGTGTCAGAATCGGTCCGCCGTTATTATTCAGACCCGTTTCCATGGCCGCCGTATAGACGAACGGCTTAAAAGAAGAACCCGGCTGGCGTCTGGCGGTGGCGTGGTTAAGCTGACTGGCGCCGTAATTCCGGCCTCCCTCCAGCGCCAGCAGTTTACCGGTTTCCGTATCCAGCGCGATGAGCGTTACCTGGGCTTCCGGAAAGTCCTTCGTCCCGTATTTTTTCGAGCGGCGCTTCCACGCCTTATCCGTTTCCTCGATCCCGATACGCACCGCATCCACCGCGTCGCGCTGAAGATCCATATCGAGCGTCGTGTATACGCGATACGATCCGCCCTGAAAATCGTGGTCTTCGAACTGTTTCCGCAGTTTCTCGTTCACCATGTCGGCGAAATACGGAGCGTCGTTGGATTCGAGCGTCCCCCGCATCACCTTCACCGGAGTCGCCGCGGCTTCCTCGTATTGCTTGGGCGAGATGTAGCCGTTCTCGCGCATCGCATTGAGCACGATGTTGCGCCGGCCCTTGGCCTGTTCTACGTTGCGGAACGGATCCCAGCGGCCGGATTGCGGCAGTCCCGCCAGCAAAGCCGCCTCGGGGAGCGTGATCTGGCTCAGATCCTTGCCGAAATAGACTTGCGCTCCCTCGCCGAAGCCGTTGATGCTGAAGCTGCCGTGATTGCCGAGCCGGATCGAGTTGGCGTAGTCCTCGAAGATCTGCTTCTTGCTGAGCTTCTGCTCCAGGTGAAGCGTCATGAGGATCTCGGGGATTTTTCGGCCCCAGGTCCGTTCGTTCGTCAGCCACACGGTCCGCGCAAGCTGCATGGTGAGGGTGGAGGCGCCTTCGGTCCGGCCGCCCAAAATATATTTGACTCCGGCGCGCATCAGCCGCAGCGGATCGAAGCCGGCGTGCTGAAAGAAATGCTTGTCCTCGGCGGAAAGCACCGCCTGAACCATCACCGGAGGAATTTCGTCGAAGTGAACGATGCGCCGCTTTTCGCGTTTGCGGTCGAAGAGATTGGTGACCAGCTCCGGCTCCAGAAAATACTGGGTACGGTCCGTGTGGTCGCGCAGGGACACGATTTCCGCAATCTTCCCGCTTTCGATACGGATGTCCGCGCCCTCGTGGTCATAGGCGTCGGGACCGGGATTCACCTGGATGTCGTCGGGCCGCAGCCGGTACCACCCGGCGTGGCCGCTATTGGATTCCGAATACTGACACCGGCGCAGATACGCGGCGATCTCTTCCGGTTGAATTTCTTCGCCCACCGCCACTCGCCTGGGCGCGGCGTAGATCAGCGTAGTGTTCGAGAAGACCCCGGCGCGAAGCTTCTCGTCGATGACGCGGGCATATTTTACATAGAAGTAGGTAAATAGGCTCACACCGGCGGTAACCGCCAGCGCAAAAACCAGAAGCAGCCCTTTCCCCCAGGCGCTTAACAGCAGGCGCGAAAACGGCGTTGTGCGAACTCTAAGTGGCAAGGGGCGTCCTGTCGGTCACTTCTTCGTTTCTTCTAGCGCGTACAGCTCTTTCCAGATGTCCTCGTGCGGCTCCCAATCCGGGTTCTGATGTCCTGTGATCTGCAATTCAGCGACCTTTAACGTGCCGTGGCCGAAAGGGCAAATATATTCCGTGCGCGGCGGACCGAATAGCACGTGAGTCCAGGACCCCGTTAAAATCGGCATGCGCAGACGCCGCAAACACGTCCGGCAGCGATAGCGTTGGTCCCACACGATCAACCACATCATTCCAATGGCGAAAAGCGTGAGAATCAGCATCGCAAACGTATAGAAAAGGTCGTGTGCAAAAGGATCGGGGCGGATGGTCGAGAACATGAAAGTCTGCGGCTGGGGCATCTCATGCAGGATCAGTCCCCGCAGCCCAACGAGCACTCCCGCCGCCACCGCCAGTTTTCCAGCTAAATACGCCCAGTACCGCAAAGAATATCTGGACACTTTTTGGGCTCCCCAAGTTCCCGTTCCTGACTCTATTCTAGACGAAACTGCCGGACGGATGTTCCGCCGAATCTTGCACGGAATCAAGCGCCTCATTGAGCGATCCCTGGCGATACCCCTCCAGATCCAGCGTGACGTAGTGGAATCCTAAAGGCTTGAAGATGGCTGTGAAGGCGCGAGCCATTTCCGGCTGAAGGGCGCGCGGCAATTCTTCGGGCGCGATCTCGATTCGCGCCAGGTCTCCATGAAAACGCACGCGGAATTGCCGGAAGCCCAGTGCGCCGATCGCCTCTTCGCCCTTTTCCACTGTTTTCACATTTTTGATCGTCACGGGCGTGCCATAAGGAATTCTGGAGCTCAGGCACGCCGACGCGGGACGGTCCCACGTGGAAAGCCCAGCCCGTCGCGAAAGCTCGCGGATGTCGGCTTTGCTCAAGCCGGCGTCCACCAACGGCGCATTCACGTGGTGTAGCCTGGCCGCTCGCTGACCTGGGCGATAATCGCCGAGATCGTCGACATTGACGCCGTAGACGACATGCTCGATGCCTCGCTCGCGCGCGATTTCGTCCAGCCGCGTGAACAGCTCGTCCTTGCAATGGAAACACCTGTCGCTGCCGTTCTTCACGTAATCGGGGTTTTCGAATTCTTGCGTGGCGATGAATTCGTGACGAATGCCCAAGGCGCGAGCAAAATCTTCCGCGTCGCGCTTGTGCGATGCCGGTAGGGAAGGCGAATCGGCGGTGACAGCCAATGCCCGAGCCCCAAGCGCCCGATGAGCCGCCCACGCCAGGTACGCGGAATCCGCGCCGCCGGAGTAAGCCACGATGGCGCTGCCCAGCGCCGCCAGGGCGTCGCGCAGTCCGCGCTCCTTGGAATCCAGCGTCCCGGGATCGGCGAGGTTGACCAAGCCCATGCTTCCACTATATCGGCGCCGCCCGGCCGAGAACTTTAGGTGGAGCGGGCTTTAGCCTGCAACGGGGGCTTCAGTCCCCGTGCTGATGTGTTCTCCACGCGCGGCCCGAGGCTGAAGCCTCGGTTGCAGGCTAAAGCCTGCTCCACCAGGGGGCCGGATTCCGTATACTGATCTTTCCTCACATGAAACTTACTTTCTGGGGCGCGGCCCGGACCGTCACCGGCTCGATGCATCACGTGGAAGCGGCGGGCAACCGATTTCTGCTCGACTGCGGGTTGTATCAAGGACGGCGGCAGGAAGCCTTCGAGCGCAACAGCAACTTTCCTTTTTCGGTGTCCACGATCGACGCGGTGATCCTGTCCCACGCCCACATCGATCACAGCGGAAATCTTCCCACGCTGGTTCGCGACGGATATGCCGGCCCGATCTACACGACGCCCGCCACCGTCGATCTGTGCCTGGCGATGCTGGCCGATTCGGCGCATTTGCAGCAGATGGACGCGGAGTTCTGCAATCTTCGCCGCCATCATCGCAGGGCGCTCGGCCGCGACGACAGCGAATGCACCCCGCTTTACCTGCCCGAAGACGCCGAGCATACTTATCCGTTGTTCCGGCCCGTGGCTCTGGGCGAATCCAAGCAGATCGCCGACGGCATCAAATACAGGACCTACAATGCCGGCCACATGCTCGGGTCGACGGCCATGGTCGTCGAAGCCGACGGCGTCCGGCTGGGATTTTCCGGCGATTGCGGCCGGCCCGGCCTTCCCATCATTCGCGATCCCGAAAAAATGGGCGCCTGCGATTACCTCATCATGGAGAGCACCTACGGCGACCGATTTCATCGGGCGATCGCGCACGTCGAGGACAAGCTGGCCGACGTGGTGAATCGCACCGCGCGGCGCGGCGGCAAGATCGTCGTGCCCACGTTCGCCGTGGGCCGCGCCCAGCAGCTCGTCCTGCTGCTGCACGAGCTGATGGATGCCCACCGCATTCCTTCCATTCCGATCTTTGTCGATAGTCCGCTGGCGGTGAACGCCACCGATGTTTTCCGCAAGCATCCCGAATGCTACGACCAGGAAGCCCGCGAGTTTCTGCAAAGGCGGGAGGATCCGTTCGGGTTTTACCGCTTGAATTACGTGCGGGACGTCAACGAATCGAAGGCTCTCAATACCAGGCCCGGTCCGTTTCTCGTGCTGTCCGCCTCGGGGATGTGCGAAGGCGGGCGCATCCTGCACCATCTGCGCAACAACATCGAGGACCCGCGCAATACGGTGCTCATCACCGGTTATCAGGCCGAAAACACGCTCGGCCGCAAGATCGCGAACCGGCAAAAGGAGGTCCCAATCTTCGGCGAACCGATGCAGTTGCGCGCCGAAGTGGAGGTGCTCGACGAGTTGAGCGGCCATGCCGATCAGCGCGAGCTGATCGAGTGGATGCGCCCCATCGCGGCGGGGTTGAAGAAAGTGTTCCTGGTCCACGGCGAGCCTCTGGCGGGCGCGGCTTTGGCGAAGGTGATTCAGCGGGAGTACGGGATCGAAGCGCTGCAACCCGCGCGCGGCGAGAGCTTCGATTTAAATTAGCCTGTCTTCGGCGCATTCCGAGCCGCGACCGCCAGGGAGCGGTGCCGACAAACTCGGGTTAGCGCTATTTCACGTAGACGCTGACGCTGTTCGAGAGCGGAGCGAGCGGCGAGGGAACCGGCGGTCCGTGGCGCAACCCGATCGAGACGCGGCGGGCGCCGTTGCCCACGTCCACGCCGCCGAGCGAGGAGATGTCGGTCGGTACCGGAACTTGGATCTGGAACATGGCTGAGACGAAGCCGGGCACGGAGGAGACGGAATACGGAACAGCGGAAAATCCGAGAGAAAAGCGCTGCCAGCTCGAGTAAACCGGCATCACAGGAGCGGTTGAGGACGAGCTCGAAACGGCGCCCGGGTTCGCCGTGTACGGTTTCGTCGCGCCCAATCCCGTCGCGAATATGGCGATCGTCGAACCGGCCGGCGCTGGATGGTTCGCGTCGTTCATCGTGCCGTCCTGGTTGCGCGCGTTGGCATCTGCGTTTTGAAGCGGCTGCGGATTCGGATAGGAGAGCGTGAGCAAGTCCGGAAGGAACGTCTGCACCGGCATCAGAACCGTGTTCGACGCCTTGCCGTTATAGAAGAGCTGCACGCTCGTGAACCGTCCGTCCTGTTTGAGGTGTGGAGAAACTTCGTAACCCGGCAGGACCAGCTTCTCCGGCACGGCGACCGTTACCTGGCCCGGCGCGAGCCGCGCAATCGCCGCCGGGGTGCCGCCGAATTTCACCTGAACGCCGCCTAATTGGCGTGGCAGGTCTTGGCTCGGGTTGAGCCCCAAGTCGGAGGCAGGGGGTTGAAAGCCGGTGCCCAAGATCGTGTACAAGCCGCCGCCCACGACTGCGTTGGAGTTGCCGCTGAAAGCGTTCGAGATCGAATCGAGCGAAAGCGGCGACACATTCGCCGTGTTCAGGCGCAAAACGCCCGCCTGTCCGGCGCGGGAAGATACTCCCACCAGAGTTGAGCCGTCGGCGGCCAACGTAAGGCTAGGAACGCCGCAGTCGTCGAGATACGTGGCGTATTGCAATGTCGAGCCGTCCGGGCTCAGCTTGGCGATCGCGCTCGTGAAGAGGGAGCAGGCGGGTCCGGCCAGCAGCGGACCGCGCAACGGAAGACCCGCGCCCGAAGAAAGACCCAACACCACCGCTCCGGAAGTATCCACGGCGACGGCTCCGGGAGAAATGCCGCAAGGCGGGTTGAGCAGCGCGGCATAGATCGGCTGCCAACTCTGGGCGTCGAGTTTAGCGATGTACAAGCCCCCGACGAGGAAGAAGGAAACGGGATTCAAATCGCCGCATTCGGAAGACGAGGGCGGCGAAACATAGGCGCCCGGCGTTGGGAGACTCGAATCGTTGCTCTGCCCAACGACGACCACGTTGCCGTCCGGCGCGGTCGCGAGCAAAGCGGCGCCGCCCGCGGTCATTCCCTGGATGTACGCCGCGGAAACAACCTGCGAAGCAGTGCGGTCCAGCTTCATGATGAAAGTCGGTGATGCTCCTTGCGGCGGCGCCGGCAATCCCGGAGCGCCTCCCGTGCCCGCAAGAATTGGGGACTGGTCGGCCGCGATCACGATAGAGGTCGCCTGGGTGTACGACGGCCCCAAGTACGTTCCGACAAGCTCCGCGCCGGTCGCGGAGAGCTTCACCAGGAATCCCGTATAGGTTTGCGGGCTTATCTGAGTAACCATGGCGCCGGGGGTGACCGGAAAACTCACCGAATTGGTTCCGCCGGTTACGTATGCGTTTTGTGCGGAATCGACCGCGATGCCGGAGGCGTTGTTCGTCAGTTCGCCTCCGATCAGAACCGAATATGCGAGCGTTCCGTCCGGCCAGAACTTCGTAACAAAGGTGGAATTCAGGCCGGCGACGCCGATCCGCGGGATGGTGGAGGGGAAATCGCTGGAGAAAGTCGTGCCCGCCACGTAGGCGTTGCCTTGCGCGTCCACGGCGATCCCCACGGGAGCGTCGCGATCCAAGCCGCCGAGAAACGTGGACCACAGCACCTCGCCGTCCGGCGCAAGCTTCGCAACGAACGCATCGGCGCCGTTGGCGGCGGCCGTGCGCGCGGCGTAAACGGCGCAGCCGGCGCCGGCGGCTAGTCCGGTCACCTGAGTAAGCTGCGGCGTCCGCCACGTGACGCCGTAGTCCGGACTGAACGCTATGCCGAATGAGCCAGCACCCGCACCAATGCCGACCGCGAACAGTCCGCCTCCCGGATTGCACGAGCGGCTCACGAGGAAAAGTGGGTGGCTCTCATCCACATCAAAAGGGTCGCCTACCTTGGAGGTCGGCTTCCACGATGCCGCGCCGTCCGTGCTCAGATAGAGCCCACCCGGGGTTGCGGCCACCAGCGTGGTGGGAATATCGGGATCCACGGCAAGCCGCATGATCGCGTTAGAACCAGGCGGCGGAGAGGCCTTACTTGTCCACGTGGCGCCGAAGTCCGTGGACAGCCATAGCGAGCCAACTACCCCGCCCGCAACATCCATGTAGATCCAACCCCGATGAGACGGATCGAACGCGATGGTCGAGGAAAAACCCATGGCCCCGGTCGGATAAATGGCGTTGAACGTCAGGCCCCAATCGCGCGATATAAAGGCCGCGGTTCCATACACGACAAGTGCGCCGGAGCCGCCGGGGTCGGCGACAAGCGCGCCGGCGCTGGTTGAAGGAGGACTCTGGCTCCATGTTACGCCGCCGTCGAGACTGCGGATCAGAGACCCGCTGCCTAAGCTCACAGTCGCGGCGATGCGAAGATCGTTGCCCGGATCGATGGCGAGCGATTGCAACCAGACGCCTGGAGAGAAAGGATAAACCACTTGCCAGGTCTGTCCGGCGTCGGCGCTTTTGTAAATGCCCGCGGTTCCACCCCCGAAGAGAATTTGCTGAGCTACGGGATCGGGGAACACGGCGGTAATATCAAGCGGAGCCGGCACGCGCGTCCAGGTATTTCCCAGGTCGGTAGTGCGCAGAACGCTCGCTTCGCCGAGCGCCGATTGAAACGCGTTCTTGACGGGGAAATCCGGCGAGTTGGTCGTGCCCGCGACGAAGACATTGCCGTCCGAATCCGTCGCCATCGCCTGAATCGAGTTCTGTCCCGAGCCGCCGAAGTTGGCGATGGCGAGTCGCTGCAACACACCGCCCGCGTCCGCGCTCCCCAAGCGTTTCGCCTCCGCCCCACGTGCGATTCCCGAAAAATTCCATGTAAACAGCGATATAGCGAACAACAAATACCTGGGCATAAGACCTTTTGACGCGGGAAAGTGCAACCCGGATGCCGATTGCGCGCTGGTGGATCGATCCGAAGCTATAGTGAAACCCCCGAAGTTATAGTGAAGGTAAGATGCGGGAGCCTCTTACAGCGGCGGCGGCCTCTCTGCCCGAGGTGCATTCAAGCGTCCCCACCGCTCGCGCGACCGTGCTCCGGCGCATGCTCGCGTTTGCCGGACCTGCCTATCTGGTCAGCGTCGGCTACATGGATCCCGGCAATTGGGCCACCGATCTTCAAGGCGGCGCCAGCTTCGGATACCGGCTGCTGTGGGTCATCGTGCTGTCGAACGCGATGGCCATTCTGCTGCAAACGCTCTCGGCGCGGCTGGGGATCGTCGCCGGGCGCGATCTGGCGCAGGCCTGCCGCGAAGCCTATCCCAGACCAGTCTGCAACGCGCTGTGGGTGCTGTGCGAAATCGCGATCGCGGCTTGCGACCTGGCTGAGGTGCTCGGCGCGGCCATCGGCCTGAAGCTTCTTTTCGGTTTGCCGCTGGTGGTGGGCGTGCTCCTCACGGCTCTGGATACTTTGCTGGTGCTGTGGCTTTCGCGCTTTGGAATACGCGTGATCGAGGCGATCATTTTAGTCTTGATCGCCACCATGACAGCTTGTTTCCTGGTCGAGCTATATTTCGCGCGGCCCGCGGCGCACGACATTCTATCGGGACTGGCGCCGACTTTGAACAACCGCAGCGTGTACCTCGCCGTCGCTATTTTGGGAGCGACCGTGATGCCGCATAATCTCTATTTGCACTCGGCGCTGGTGCAGACACGGCGGATCGGCGCGACTTCCGCATTGCGGCGCGAGGCCTGCCGCTTCAACCTGATCGATTCCGTCGTGGCGTTGAACGGCGCCATGATCGTGAACGCGGCGATCCTGGTGCTTGCCGCGGCCGTGTTCTTCGCGCACGGGATCGAAGTCCAGCGGATCGAGCAGGCGTATATGCTGCTGCCCTCCTTCCTCGGCACTACGTTGGCCAGCGGGTTGTTCGCTGTCGCCTTGTTGGCAAGCGGTCAATCGTCGACCCTCACAGGTACCTACGCAGGCCAGATCGTGATGGAAGGGTTCCTCGATCTGCGCCTGCGGCCTTGGATGCGGCGCCTGATCACGCGCGCCCTCGCCGTGATTCCCGCGGTGCTGACCGTTTCGCTGAAGGGCGAAGGCGCGACGCTTCAGTTGCTGATTCTGAGCCAGGTGATTATCAGCATGCAGCTCCCCTTCGCCGTGGTCCCGCTGATCCGCTTTACCGGCGACCGGAAGCGGATGGGCGAGTTTGCCAACGGCGTGTGGCTGAAGCTGCTCGCGTGGGCAACCGCCGCTGTGATTCTGGCGTTGAATTTCTGGCTGGTTTACGACTCGACGCGTTCCTGGATGGCCGGCGCGGCATGGCGCGCCGCGATCGCGGCGCCCCTGATCGCCGCGACTTTGGCGTTGTTGGGTTGGATCGTGTTCGCGCCGACTCGTCCGCATCCTCCCGCCGAGGCGATTCGGGTCGATGCCGGCGTCGCGGCCGTCGCCGCGGATATCCCCGCGCCCGTCTACCGCAATATTCTGGTGCCGCTCGATCACACCGCGCGGGATCGCGCCGCGATCGCGCACGCCGCGGCCATGGCCCGGCCGCACAAAGCCGTGCTACATCTGCTGCACGTGGAAGAAGGCGCGACCAGCCGTTTGTTCGGCCCCTTATCGTCCACCGCCGAGGTGAATGCGGGTGAGCAGTACTTCCAAGGCATCGTCGATTCGCTCGCGCGGCAAGGCATCGAGGCCGAACTGACTATAGTTCATGGGCGCCGTCCCAAGGACGAGATCGTCCGGCTGGCGCGCCTACTCCGGCCCGACCTGATCGTCATGGGCGCTCACGGCCACCGCGGCGTCAAGGACCTCATGTTCGGCAACACCATCAATGCGGTGCGGCACGAAGTCTCCGCGCCTGTGCTGGTGGTGGGTGAGGAGCCTTGAGCGTTGCGGCTAATTCGGCCGCGGAGGCGTCGCTCCCTTCCCTGAGCGTATACCGCCGGACGCGCGCCATCGGGCAACTAAATCTTTGGCCGCGACGGGCCACTCGGGAAAACCAAACCGGAATCCGGCGTCCAGCAGGCGGCCCGGCACAACCCGGCGGCTCTTGAGGACGAGCTCCGATTCGGTGCGCATGAAGAAGGCCCCGATTTCCATGAGCCAAGCCGGGATCGAGAGCCCGAAGCCGGCGCCCCACGCCTCGCGCAGCACGCGCATGAAGTCGCGATTCGGCAGTGGTTGGGGCGAGGCGAGATTGACCACGCCCGAAAAATCCTCGCGCTCGATAAGCAGCTCGATGGCCCGCGTGAAGTCGGCTTCATGGATCCAGGAAACGAACTGTGTTCCATCGCCCTGTCTGCCTCCCAAGCCAAATCGGACCAGCGCCACAAATCGGTCGAAGACGCCGCCGCGGTCCGGACCAAGCGTCAGCGCGCTCCGGATGGCGACCTTGCGCGTGAGCGGCGTGGGAGTCGAGAAGAAGGCGGCCTCCCATCCCTTGGCGACATCGATCGAAAAGCGCCAGGTGTCGGGCGCGTTTGGCTCGTTGCCGCCCAGCTCTCCAGTGGATTCGTCCATGGCGCGATCCAGAGCGTGCCGGTAAATCGTCGCTGTGCTGGCGTTGATCCAGAGCTTGGGCGCCGGATTAATAGAGGAGACGACCTGGTTCAGCAGGCGGGTGCTTTCAATGCGCGAGTCGTAGATCGCTCGCCGGTTTGCGGCGTTGTAGCGGCAATCGACGCTTCTTCCCGCCAGATTGATGCAGACGTCGCTCTCCGCGAGCTCCTTAGTCCAAGGGCCGGGCGTAGCGCCGTCCCAGAGCACAACCCGCCACGGAGCGGGACGCGGATTGCGGCTCAGCACCGTGACCGCGTGGCCGCGGACGTGAAAGTAGCGCGCCAGGATGTGTCCGACTTGTCCGCTTCCTCCCGGTATGAGGATCTTCATGCCGCGCGGGAATTCTACACCGCCCGGCCGCGATAGTTGCGCTCGTAGAACTGCTGATACTCGCCCGATTTCACGCGCGCGACCCAGCCGGGGTTGGAACGATACCACTCGATGGTTGCGCGCAATCCGTCTTCAAATGGCATCTCGGGTTTCCAGCCGGTTTCGCGCATCAGCTTCTCGCTCGATAGCGCGTAGCGGCGGTCATGGCCGGGACGATCGCGGACGGTCTGCATGAGGCTCTCGGGCTTGTCCAGCGCGCCCAGGATTTTCCGCACCACCTCGACATTCGGCAGAGCCCTGCTGCCTCCGATGTTGTAGATTTCGCCGGGCCGGCCATGGTCGATCGCGGCGAGAATGGCGCGGCAATGATCGTCCACATACAGCCAATCGCGGATCTGCATGCCGTCGCCGTAAATCGGCAGAGGCTTGTTCTCAATGGCGTTCGAGATCATCAGCGGAATCAATTTTTCGGGAAATTGATACGGCCCGTAATTATTCGAAGCCCGCGTCACCGTCACCGGCAAGCCGTAGGTGGCGAAATACGATAGCGCAAGTAAATCCGAGCCGGCTTTCGACGCCGAATAGGGGCTGCTGGCTCGCAAGGGATAGTTCTCGTCCGCTTCATGCGGAGGCTCGATGCTGCCGTAAACTTCGTCGGTAGAGACGTGCAAGAATCGAGGGACTTGGTGCACCCGCGCGGCTTCGAGCAAGATCAGCGTCCCGCGCAAATTTGTTTCGAACACCGGCTCGGGTGAGAGAATGCTGCGGTCCACGTGGGATTCGGCGGCGAAATGCACGAGCACGTCGGGGCGCGTCTCCTCGATCAGCGCATTCACTACTGTTTTGTCGCAGATATCGCCGTGGACGAAGCGATAGCGCGCGTCGCCGGAAACCCCTGCCAGGTTTTCCAGGTTACCCGCGTAGGTAAGCTTGTCCAGATTCACCAGCGCCGTGGCGCGCTCGTTTTTTAATAATAGACGAACAAATGCGCTGCCGATAAATCCGGCGCCTCCGGTGACTAAAAACTTCATTTTATTTGTGCTGTGTCTCCCAGTCGTAGGCGATGGCCGGATCGTTATAGGGAATGCGCCCCTCGTCCTGCGGGTTGTAGAGGCGATCGGTCACATAGACCAGCATCGCGGCCTGCGCTCCGATCACTTTGTAGCCATGCCCCACGCCGGGCGGAATCCGCACTTGCCAGGGATTGAGCACCCCTGCATACAGAGTGTTTTTGACGCCATAAGTGGGCGAGTCCGGACGCAGATCCACCAGCGCGATCTGGAGCATGCCCTGCGATGGCGCCCAGAGATCGGTCTGGAACCGGTGGAAATGAAATGCCTTGATTGTGCCTGGATAGCTGAGCGCCGCGGAAACCTGGGTGGTTTCGGGCGGAAACTCGGCGGCCAAGCCTTGACGCAGCCTCACGACTTCCAGAAAATATCCCCGGTCGTCCGGCCAGAGGGCGTAGGGCTGAACGGCCACGCCGTCGATCCGCTCCGGCGAATCCGGCGTGCGGATGACCCTTCCGATTCCCGGCTCACAATGGGGAGTTGAGATGCCTACGGGTCCACTTGCGGTAGCGCTCACTCAACGTAGCTTACCGCATCGCGGCGCGCCATTCACCAATTTATCCGGGGTTTAGTACTGGATCGCGCCCGTGCTGGACTGAGGTTATCCCAAACCTTGGGATCTTCGGCGGACAGTTTGCAAAGAGTCCGACGCGCGAGGAATAAAGAGTCTGTAAAGGAAACTGGCAACCCACTTGCTCCCGCGTACAAATCAAAGCTCGGAGAGCGCGTCCATGCCGGTTTCGATTTCGGTCATTGTCCCTGTCCACAACTCCGCAAAGTATCTACGCGCTTGCCTGGAGCACCTGCGCCGCTCCAATTTCCAAGATTATGAATGCATCGTGGTGGACGATGGTTCCACCGACGATTCGCCTGAGGTGGCCCAGCGGGCTGGCGTCACCGTCTTGAAGACCGATGCCCGGCGCGGACCCGCTTACGCGCGCAATATCGGAGCGAAATCGGCGCGGGGCGAGATTTTGTTTTTCATCGATGCCGACGTGTGCGTTTCCCCCAACACGCTAGAACGCGTTTCCGCGAACTTCGAACAAGATCTGGAGCTTTCGGCTGTCATGGGCTCGTATGACGAGCTTCCGGAATCGCAGGATTTCGTCTCACTTTACAAGAACTTGATGCACTCTTACGTGCATCACAATTCCCGGCGTGAAGCCTGCACGTTCTGGAGCGGTTGCGGGGCGATCCGCAAATCCGTTTTCCAGGAGTTTAGCGGATTCGACGAATCCTACGACCGTCCAGCGATTGAGGACATCGAGCTTGGCTACCGGCTGAGCGCGGCCCGAAAAAAGCTGCTCCTGGATCCGACCATTCTCGTTAAACACCTGAAAAGGTGGAGTTTCTTCAGCCTCGTCAAGACCGATATTTTGGACCGGGGCATTCCCTGGACCGAACTGATCCTCCGCGACCGCGTGCTTCCCAACGATTTGAATCTTCAGCTCAGCCAGCGCGTAAGCGTGGCGCTGGTGTTTCTGCTGATTTTGATGGCGGCTTTCGCAACGTTGCGGAACGGCCGGTCTTTCGCCTTATCGCTTTTGACGCTGCTGTTCCTGCTGCTCGCCCAATTCGGAGTGGAAAGCAGATGGAGGACGCAGCCCAAAGCCATGCTCGCGATGCTGGGGCTGATGGCTTCTATTGTCGGCTTGGCGTGGGCCGCCGACGGCCGCTGGCTGATTCCGCCCGTTCTGATCGCGTACGCGGCGTTATTCGTCCGCCACCGCTACGCTTTTAAATCCACGCGAGCGCGCAAGATCTCGGGGGCCCTTTGCGGGGCATATCTGATCGGGGCCATGGCGTTCGTCTTGTTATACCTGCCTTATGAGCGGCGCGCCTTCTGGTTTTATCTGGTATTAGTCGCCGTTATTCTGATAAACAGCCAATTTTACGTTTTTTTGGCGGGCCGCACAGGACGCCTGCTCGCGCTCGCCGCCATTCCCTTTCATCTGCTTTATCACTTCTACAATGGAATTTCTTTTGCAATTGGGATGACGCGGCATTTGTCGCGGCGTGTTTTTACGCCGGAGGATAAGGCAGTTTCCAAGAGCGTCTCGGTGTCCCCGGATTCATGAAATCCGGGCGTTCCGCGATCCTGACTTACCATTCTCTCGACGATAGCGGATCGGTGATCTCCGTCGCCCCGCGAACGTTTCGGGAGCAAATGAGCTTGCTGGCCGATTCTGGAATTTCCGTGGTGCCTCTTGAAAAAATCCGCGAGAACCCGGGCGCCGTCGCGCTGACCTTCGATGACGGATTCCGGAATTTTCTGGCGCACGCCTTTCCGGTTCTTCGCGAGAAGGGCTTTCCCTGCACGGTGTTCGTCGTTTCGGGCTTCTGCGGCGATTACAATCGCTGGCCATCGCAGCCCGCGGCGCCGCGTGTTCCCTCGCTTCCCCTGATGAGCTGGAAGGAGCTGCGGGAAATCTCCGGGCAAGGCGTTGCTTTGGGTTCGCATACAGTAACCCATCCCAAGATGGCCGGCCTCTCGGCGGCGGAAGTCGAACGAGAGCTGTCGAGCAGCCAGAGCGCCATCGAGGATGCCGCCGGAGAACCCGTGAAAGCCTTCGCCTATCCCTACGGCGAGAGCACGCCCGCCGTGCGGGAGGCTGTGCGGAAGCGGTTCAAGATCGCCTGCGGCGTGAAGCTCGCATACGTTTCGGCGGGATCGGACGACGTGGATTTGCCACGGCTGGACGCCTATTATCTGCAAAATCGGGTTTGGTTCCAGGGCCTCGATGCGGGTTATGGAGCGGCGTATATCGCGGCGCGCAGATCGCTCCGCGAATTGCGCTCGGCGTGGAACCGATGAACGCCTCGCGGGTTCCGGTTGCGATTTTGGGCGCCGGCCCGGCCGGCTTGGGCTTGGCCTACCGGCTGGCCCGCCGCGAGAATTTCGCGGTCACGATTTTGGAGCGCGGCGAAAAGGTCGGAGGAAACGCCGGCAGCTTCGAGCTGTGCGGCATGCGCGTCGATTTCGGCAGCCACCGCCTGCATCCTTCCTGCATGCCGGAGATTCTAAACGACTTGAAGGGCATGCTGGGGCCGGAATTGCTCGATCGGCCGCGGCATGGGCGCATCCGTTTACGGCAAAAATGGGTGCATTTTCCGCTAAAACCGGCCGATTTGGCGCTGCATTTGCCCCCCTCTTTCATGGCCGGAGTGGCGCGCGATAGCGTTTCCAGGCTGGTGCAGCCGAAGCGGGGCGATACGTTCGCCTCCGTCCTGGAAGCGGGGCTCGGCCGGACGATTTGCAAGGATTTTTACTTTCCTTATGCTCGCAAGATCTGGGGCTGCGACCCGGATACGCTCGACGCCGAGCAAGCGCGGAGACGGGTTTCGGCCGGGTCGATTTCGAAGATGGCCCGCAAGATTTTGCAGACGGTCCCCGGAATCGGGCGTAACGGAAAAGGGCGATTTTATTACCCCAAGCGCGGTTACGGCGCCATTTCCGAAGCCTACGCCGAAGCGGCCGTGCGCGAGGGGGCTCGCCTGAAGCTCCTGACGAGCGTAGGCGCCGTCGAAACTGTGAGTGGCAGAGTCCGGGCGGTGCAGGCGATCGGCCCTGCCGGCGAGGAGTGGGTGACGGCCGAGCACGTCTGCTCCACCGTGCCCGTTTCGCAACTGGTGCGCCTGATTCAGCCTTCGGCGCCGGACGACGTGCTGCGCGCCGCTTGTGCGCTACAGTTCCGCGCCATGATTCTCGTTTACCTGGTTTTGGAGACGAACCGGTTCACGGAATACGACGCGCACTATTTCCCCGGCGCCGACGTCGGGATCACGCGGCTCTCCGAGCCCAAAAACTACGGTTTGGCGGAATTCCCCGGCAAGACGATCCTGTGCGCCGAGCTGCCCTGCTCGGTGGACGATCCGGTCTGGCGCGCCGCGGATGCCGAGCTGGGGTCCGTCGTTAAGGACGCGCTTGCGGCCGCGCAAATACCCGTTCGATGCCGGGTCCTGGCGGTGGCCAGCCGCCGCCTGCCGCACGCCTATCCGATTTATACCCGCGATTATCGCGAGCACTTTCAGCGGATCGAAGAATGGCTGAAGGACATCGATGGCCTGGTGAGCTTCGGGCGCCAGGGCCTGTTCGCGCACGATAATACACATCATGCGCTCGCGATGGCGTATGCCCTCGACGAATGTTTGAGGGAAGATGGATCTTTCGATCGCGAGCGATGGAAGCTGCGCAGGATAGGGTTCCAGGAACACGTGGTGGAAGACTAATGGCGGCGCCGGCCGGCACATTGAATCCGAGCCAGACGACGCGCGAGGCGCGCGCGCCGCGCCGTCTGGTCGAGTTCGCCCCGTATCTGCTGGGCCTCTACTTCGCCGCTTGGTCCCTTTGGGGAATCTGGGCGACGGGAATCGTCGACACCGACGCGGCGCGTCACGCCATGAACGGCGCCTTCATCGACGACCTGGTGCGCAGCGGCGCTCTCGCGCACCCCATCGATTACGCGGAGCAATACTACGGACATTTGCCCGCGCTCTCGATGCCTTACCATCCGCCGATGTTCCCCGCGATTGAGGCGCTGTTCTTCGCGATCTTCGGCGTGAAACTCTTCACCGCGCGGCTGGCCGTGGCCGTGGCCGTGGGCGCGAGCGCGGTTCTACTCTATCGTCTGACTGAATCTATGCTGGGCAGCCGGATCGTGGCCGCCTGCGTCACGATTACGGTGCTTTCGCTCGAATCGTCGCAGCTCGTCGCCCAGGACGTCATGTTGGAATTTCCGGCGATGGCGTTCATGCTAGCCGCCCTGTACTGTTTGCGAAATCTCGAGGATTTTTCGATGAGGCGCGCCGTGTGGTTCGCGGTCTTCGCTTCGTTCGCCTTCTGGACCAAACAGCACGCGGTGCTGCTCGGCGGCGTCCTCGTTCTGGCCGCCATCTTTAGCGGACGCTGGCGCATGCTGGTTCGCAAGCCGATGCTCGTTTCCCTAGCCCTGTTTGGAGCCTCGGTGCTGGGTTACGCTTTCCTTGCCTCGCGCTTCCACAACGCTGGGATTCATTCCGCCGCCAATTCCACAACAGACCTGGGCTGGATCGCCCGAGCCACGATCCCCGCTTATTTCGAGTGGATCAAAGCCGATCTTGTGGGTTTGCCTGGGGGGTTGGCAATTTGCGCCATCGCGGTGTATGTCATGGCATGGCGCCGGAAAGGAGGCGATTTCCGGCTCGGGCTTTACTGGGCGTGGATCGTCTCCACGGCTCTGGTGCTTACCGATCTCGGCGACACCAACAACCGCTACCTGTTCTTCGTATTTCCCGCGACCGTGACGGTCGGCTACGCATGGCTTTATTGCGGCTGCGCGCGTTTATGGGGCAAGCCGGCCGCGGCTATCGCGGCGTCGGCATTCGCATTCGCCTGGCTGGCGACCGGCTGGTTCCATCAGCGCGAGTTCCTACGTGGCCCCAGCGAGGCGGCCCGCTTGGTCGCGCGCGGCGGATCGAGTCATGTGCTTTACGCCGGCGAGGCCGACGGGCAGTTCATTTTCGAAATTCGCGCCCTCGATCCCAAGCTGCAAATTACCGTAATCCCCGGCGGGAAAGTTCCGCCTGAGGAATTCCACGCCGGCCGGTTTGAGGATTTCTGCAACAAATACGGAATCGATTGGGTGGTGGTCGAGACCGTTCCTGCGCCCCATTCCTGGAACTCGATCGAAAAGGACCGCGCCGCGTTCCTGCGACTCCAGAGATCGATTCCGCTGGAATCGACACGGGTCCGGTGGCGCACTGGATCGATGGATGTATATAAGGTTATGCGAGGGATTGAACCGCCGGGCGGCGTGTTGAAGCTTCCGGTTCCGAAGCTCGGCGGGAGCATCGACGTGAAGCTATGAGCGACGTGGCGCACGCTTCAGCGTGCAGCGGCGAGCTTAAGCTCGCCGACTCCGGACCGTGGGCCACCCGGAACGGGTCCGCGAACCGGAAAGCCCACGGCGGCGCGCTAAAGCATGCGCCACGGCGCGTTTTTCTCACCTGCTGGCTGGTCTACACCGTGTTCTGGACGCCCTGGATCGTGCGCGAGCACTTCCCCGCCGTCACTCTCAGCGAGCGTGGAACGTTGAATGTCGAGCCCTATATCGCATGGACGGAGGACATCTTCCGCGGCCCCCAAGGAGGC
>DATBIA010000023.1:0-3068 GCA_036557165.1 Bryobacteraceae bacterium | reverse complement strand
CTGGACGCGCCAATCGAAAGAAGGAGTCGGAAATTCAATGGGTTAGCGATTCGCTCCGAGGTTTGGGGAGGCCTGGCGGGTTGAATTCCCGCACTGGTACGCAAGCACGACGCAGTGAACGGCCGCTGCAGGTCGGCAAGCGATCGCTCGCTGGGCGGGCAATTCAACTTTCAGGTGTATGATGAAGCATTTCGGAGCGAGCTGTGGTGAACCTGTCGAATCCAAACTCAGTTGGGGCACCGTGTTCCAGGCGGCAATTACTTGCGTGGGCCAGGATGGCTGCCGCGGGATCGTGGTTAGCAGGCCGAGGCCGCGCACAGCAGAAACTGCTGCCGTTGAACACGAGCGGACTGGATCATCTTTCGATGACGGTGCCGGATGCGCGGGAGGCGGCTACGTTTTATGGCCGCATTTTTGATCCACAAGTCTTTCACGAACGGACGGGAGTGCAGCGCTACTATGTGCGCCTGGGATCCGCGTACCTTGCGTTTGGTCCGCAGGCGAACCGGATGCCATACATCGACCACATTGCGGTGGCTGTGATCGATTTTCCGGAAGCCGACTTTGGCAACCCCCAAATCAAAGCGCAAATTACGGCGGCCGGCCTGGCAGCGCCGCCGGGAGTGCTGCCGATGCTTACCGATCCCGACAATCTGCGCCTGCAGCTTGTGAATGCGACCCACGGGCTGTTCGACACCCTGATGCCGGGCGGCCGGGTGACCACGGAACCACCGGCGCTGACGCCGGTCGGGCTCGATCACATCATGGTGTCGGTGAGCGATCTGGAGAAATCGACGGCACATTACCGAAAGCTGTTTGGGCAGGAAGTGGCCCGCGAGCGCTCTCCCGAGCGCGTGTGGTTCCGGCTGGCGGATACGCGGCTCGGCCTGGAACCGGCGGCGGATGGACAGAAGCCGGCGTTCTCGCATTTTTGCATCAAGGTGGCCGGCTTTAATCGCACCGCCGCGGCGGAAAAGCTACAGAAGCTGGGCGTCCAGTCCGAAGCGGGCAGCGAAAAAGGGATACTTCGATTTCGCGACTTGCACGAACTGCCGGTGGAAGTGGTGGGCTGAATCAGACCTTCGAATAATCGAGCAGCAACTCGCCGGTGGAATCGCCAATTTTCTCGGTCGGCACGCCGACACTATCGAGAATCGTGACCAGCAAATTCGCCATGTGGGTGCTGAATATGAGCAGTCTAGTGTGAAAAAAAGTCAGGCGATTCGAACAGTTCCACACGCTCCACCAGGAAAGCTGCGTTCATGTTCGCCGTTTTCATTTGTTTGTTTTGAAATTACTTCCTTGGGTCCGGCATCTTGGCAGCTGGGAGCCGCCAGCCATAGTGCATGGCTCCCAGGCGAATGCCAAAGCAAAGGACAGCGCCGATCAAAGATGCCAGGTACGGCGGGAGGTCCAGGTCCCGCGCGCCCACGATGACGGTTGCGCCGATCAGTGCAGCGAGCGCGTAGATATCCGTTCGCAGCACGGTGGGAATCTCACGGACCAGCACATCGCGCACCATGCCGCCGCCGATCCCGGTCAGCGTGCCGAACAAAACAGCCGCGACCGGGCCGACGTGAAACGCCAGCGCTTTATCCGTGCCCGCCGCGACGAAAAGGGCAAGACCGGCGGCGTCGAACAGCAACACCGGGCTGCTCATCTTGTTGATCAACGGATACCAGAAGAAGGTAATCACGCCCGCGAGGATTGAAACAGCGATATAGCTCCAATCATTGATTGCCGCAGGTGGAATGGCACCGACCATGATGTCCCGGGCGATGCCGCCCGAATTTCCGGCCGCGAAGCACAAGACCAGGACGCCAAAGAGATCAAGCTTATGCTCGACGGCCTTGGTCGCACCGCTGAGGGCGAAGACGAAGGTTCCCGCGAGGTCGAACACGGTTAGCAGCGTATTGGCGAGATGAGGATCGATGGGGGCAATCTGAATCATGCGGATAGCCAGGCCTGCGCGGCCACGACCATGGCCTCCACACCGGCTTCTAAAGTGGGATTAATCACCGGTGCGAAACCCGGGTTGTGGTTGGTG
The DNA here is from genome assembly GCA_036557165.1 of Bryobacteraceae bacterium. Taxonomy (GTDB): domain Bacteria; phylum Acidobacteriota; class Terriglobia; order Bryobacterales; family Bryobacteraceae; genus Palsa-187. The sequence continues at coordinate 1,021 of DATBIA010000023.1, read as the reverse complement.
GGAATTTCGCCGACTTTGCCCGCGGCCTTGGCTTTAGAATACACTTCCGGATCGGTGCCGCCGACGAACCAGAACACGGACGGCACATGCCATTCTGATCCGAAGCAGCCAAAATCCTCGCTCGCGGTGGTCGGCTGGGTTTCCCGGACGCGCTCGGCTGGGAAGAATTCCCGAAAGGCGCCCGCGACGCGCTTGGTGGCCTCCGCATCGTTCTTCACAAGCGCATAGCGGTCGAGAACCGTAATCTCAGGCTTCCGGGGCGCGCCCGAAGCCGCAGCCTCCGCATTGACGATGCGCTCGATGGCGGAAAGCACATGCGAGCGGACTGCCTCGTCGAAGGTCCGGACGTTCAGCTTGATTATGGCCTCGTCGGGTATGACGTTTTCCTTGGTCCCGGCTTGCAGCGAGCCGACCGTCACGACCGCCGAATCTGTCGCCGCAATCTCGCGCGACACAATCGTCTGAAGACGGATAACCGTTGACGCCGCCATGACGACAGGATCGATGCTCGCCTGCGGCATGGAACCGTGGGCGCCCCGCCCGAACATGCGGATTTGCAGACTGTCTCCGGCGGACGTGATGACGCCGGAGCGCGAGCTGAGCAAGCCCGAAGGACCGACCATCACATGCTGGCCCAGAATGGCATCCGGCTTGGGAAAGCGTTTGAACAACCCGTCATCGATCATCGCCTGCGCGCCTTCGCCGGTTTCCTCGGCAGGCTGAACATGTTTGCACTGACCTTCATGAGTGTCGGAGGTACCTTGCCGTTTCTTCGAACCAATATAGTCAATCGGCAGCGGTTGCCGCTCCTCATTACCCTCACCCTGATTGGGTCCGCTGCCGGAGCGGTTTTGCTCCTCATCATCTCGCCGAAGGCGATTCCTGTGATTGTCTCCACGGCTGTCATTGGACTTGCTATCTTTTCGATGTTGTATCACCGTTCTGGCGTCGACCTCTCGCCAGCCACACCGAGCCGGGTGCGTGAAGTCGCCGGTTACGTGCTTACTCTCCTCATGGGCAT
>DATBIA010000022.1:0-104778 GCA_036557165.1 Bryobacteraceae bacterium | reverse complement strand
AAGGGATGTTGCCATGCCGGAGGATGTAATTGTAACAATACTTTCACATTCTTGGTGGCTCTGCGGAGTGGCAAAGGGATGTTAAGCGCTGATTTTTTATTGGACTTGTAATTGAATCCCACGCGTGACGCCGCTGAGCCCCAGACCGGCGGGGAACTGGCGCTGCAAGAGATCAGCCGGCGCAAGCCCGCTGTGAAAAATGGTGTCGAGCAGGCCGTTGAGAAAGCCATGCGGGGCTTTCGGCGCTATTTACAGGAGTGTGGATAGCGACGCAAACTGGACCTCGGCAACCCTCGGCAGTGTTCCTAACCAATCCGGCGCCACGATCGGCTTCATTGAAATCCGAGAGTTCCTGAGCCCGAACGCGCATCCCCTATACCTACGTCGATCTGGATCGCGATCAGACCTCGCAGGAACTGCTGGACCGGGCACCAGGGACGGACCGGTCGGCGCCGTATTGAACTTCAGCGCAACTCGCGTTCCGCCGCGGCAAGAACCGAGAATCACTGGCATTTCCCGCCGCATTCGGTATGCAATTCTGGGGCGCGCCAATGTCACGCAAGTTTTACCTTGACTTAACGCCAATGCAAACGCCGGTTGCTAGCATTTTTCAGCGGCCCAGTCCGGGCCCGAAAAGCCGATATCTCGTAGAACTTCTGGAGGTTGGCGTGAAACAATACTGGAGGATTTTGACGTCGAGCGTTGCCATGCTGCCGCTGCTTGTCGCCATGCCGGCGGTCGCCCACGCACAAATGTCGAAAGTGAAGACGGTCTGGGTCATCCTGATGGAGAATCACAACTGGACCGGCAACAATTCTGGCGCGACGTTTGGCGACCCGGACCTTAAAGGCAATGCTCTGGCTCCTTACATCAACGGGACGCTGCTCAATACTTCGGCGCACGCCGAACAATATTTCAATCCTCCGGGCAACCATCCCAGTCAGCCAAACTATTTGTGGCTGGAAGCCGGAACCAACTTCGGCGTCCTGGCGGACACGCAGCCCGGACAACCTCAACTATTCACGGACCAGCACCTTGTAAAGCTTCTGGAGAATGCGGGGATTTCCTGGAAGGCATACGCTGAGCCCGACTTCGGCAGTTCCGTCTTCGACAACTGCCCGCTCGATTTCAGCTTCCTCGACGTCGAACATCTCCCGTTCGTATTTTTCGACGATATTAACGGCGGGCTGAATCCGAACTCCGCCGAGTGTATCGGGCATGTCAGGACGTATTACGAACTTGCGACCGACTTGGCCAACCAGACTTCGGCCCGGTACAACTTCATCGTCCCGAACGTATGCCATGACGGGCACGAAGGCGTTTCTGCCTGCAGCGCGCTGGAGAGCGCGGATAATACGTTGCGGTCCGACACCTGGCTAAGGCAGAATGTACCGTTGATTCTAAACTCCGTTGAATATCAGCAAGGCGGCGCTTTGTTCATCATCTGGGATGAAGGAGAAGACAGCGGCAAGTTCAGCGATGGGCCCATTGGCATGTTTCTGCTGTCGCCCTTCGCCAAGGGCGGGGGCAAAAAGGCCTATTCCAATAGCATTCACTACGACCATAGCTCTACTTTGAAAACCTTGCAGGAAATCTTCGGCGTTCAACCGTTGCTTGGCGCGGCGTTGGACCCTCGAACCACCGATCTAAGCGATTTGTTTAGGGGCGGGGGCGGAGACGACTAAGGCGTCTCAACCCTGCCCTACTCATCAAGCGTCTCGAATGCCGGGGACCTCGGACACATCGCTAACGTTGTCAATCCGCCGATGTGAAGCTGTCTATCTAGCGGCGGCGTGCGCGGCGTCTTGGCTTCACCACGATCTGGAGGTCTTCTCCAAGCGCCTCAAGGCGCTGGAAGCCAAAACCGCCCAGGGGAGGGCCTAATTTGGGTGCCCAGGGATTCGCCTCCGGACGGCCTGGGAACAAGGAGCGGTCTGTTCCAAGTACGCTCAAATTTGCGGGAATCCATCCCCGGTTTTGTCGCCGAGAGCCCGGCGGATCGACCGTTCCGTTTTGCCTCGGTCACCGCTTCGTCCAGCCGTCTCCCAATCGCTTCAAACGCGGGCGTCGGGCCTTTCCATCGAAGGTGCTCGCATCCTCAAATGGGAGAATGTCGGTTCGCAATGTGGCGAGCCGCCTAAAGAGCAATGCAAGATCGCGGTTTCCTACAAGCGTTGCCGCCAACCTGCCTGCGCTAAGTACGTTGACCGCCCACTCGTTCGAATCCGCCGGAATGCATTCGATGCTGCCAAACTTCCCCAGGATTGCGGCAGTGGACTTCGCGCCCCACCCCGGCAGGCCCGGGTATCCATCGGCAGCATCTCCCACGAGCGCTAGGTAATCGGGAATCAATTCCGGCGCTACACCGAATTTCCGAATCACTCCCTCCTCATTGAGGGTCACGCGCGTCCGGCGATTCAACTGGATAACGCGCTCTCCCCGGACGCACTGCCCGAGATCCTTGTCCGGCGTGCAGATGATCACGCACTCGACGCGCGCGTCCCGAGAGAGGCGGCCGCAGCTCCAGCCGCGAGTGCATCGTCGGCTTCGAATTCCACCATCGGCCAGACCAAGATGCCCGCCGCCGAAAGGACCTCCTCAAGCAGCGGGAATTGGGCGATCAACTCGAGTTCGATCCCTTCGCTGGTTTTGTAACCGGGCCATAGATCATTGCGAAAGGACTCGATGACATGATCGGTCGCGACGGCAATATGCGTAACGCCATCCTTGATCATCCCCAACAGCGACTTGAGAACCCCCCGGACCGCTCCAATTTCGCGACCGTCTTGATCGCGAGAAGATGGCAGAGCATAGTAGTGCCGGAACAACTCGTAGGTGCCGTCGATCAGATAAACGTTCAAAGCGCCCCTCCAGGATATCCGGCATAGTACCGCCAGAAGCAGTAGCGCCGCCCAGGTGCGAACAGGGGCGGCGTTCCGCGGACCGGGCTGAAGGTCGGCGGCTACTTGCCGATTCGATAAGTGCGCTCCCCGGTGGCGTTCTTAGCGGATTCGATCTCCTCGCCGCCCTTGCTACCGAGAATGCTGACGAAGCCCCGGACGGTGTGCTTCTGCCAGCCCGTGGCTTCCATGATCTCGGCTAGCGTCACGCCCTTCGGGCGCTTCATCAAGGCTATTACTTCCGCTTTCTTATTGGCCCGCGACTCGTCCGCGCCCTTTCGCGGCGTGTCGCGTTTCTTCGACTTAGCCCGGGCTGGGGCGGCAGGTTCCGCCTGTGGCGCAATGGCCGGGGATAACCGCGCGACTGCCTGCCAAATGCGCCGGACGGCGACTTGGCGGTTCGTGAACTTCTTTACCGGTTTCAAATCATCGAACGGCGCCACACCCGCGAAGCTGTTCCAGACCTCCATCAGACGAGCGGCGGGCCATTCGGCAGCAAGCTTCGCCAGTTCCTTTTCGTTCGTGAAAGCCTGCTGATTGTCGGCGCTGGCCGGTGTTCCGGCGTGCGCCACAATGTTGTTTTCCGAGTCGATAGTAAACGTTGCCATTGTTGATTTCTCCTGTAGCCGCTTATCTTTGCGGTCATGACATCCATCACTCTTGTAAGGAAGGAAAGCAAGGCAAATCGACGGGAGTCCGCAGAAATCTTTCCAATGGCTCCCCTGTCGGCGGACTCGGAAACCATGCGGGCTGCGCTGCTCTGTGGCTTATTAAATTGGCTTGATCCGCTTCTCAATCCCGAGGTAATGTCCACATGACGTAAGTTACCGATAATGCCCAACAACAGGGAGGAAAACGACAGACAATGAACGATTTGGCCGTGGCGGAAAAGCCCCCGGAGTGGGACCGATTGAAGCAAATGGTGCTCGACAGCGTCTCCTCGCCGATTACAAAACGGGTGTACAACATGGCGCTGGATGAGTTTCTGGCGTGGTTCCGGCAAGCTCCGCGACCGGGGTTCACTAAGGCGACGGTGAGCGCCTGGCGAGTTTCGCTCGAAGAGCGCAAGCTAGGCTCCTCCTCGATCATCATTCGCATGTCGGCGATTCGGAAGCTCGCAGCAGAGGCTGCTGACAACGGGATTCTCGCGCCGGAGTTGGCCGCCGGGATCGCTCGTGTTAAAAGTGCGAAGTCAGTTGGCATCCGAATGGGAAACTGGCTTTCGGCTCGGCAGGCACAAACGCTTCTGAACGCGCCTGATGTTGCGACCCTGCGCGGACTACGCGACCGCGCCATTATCGCCGTCCTTCTCGGCTGCGGACTCCGTCGATCCGAAGTGGCAGCACTCACGTTCGCCCATATCCAGCAGCGCGACAGCCGCTGGTGCATCGTGGACCTGATGGGCAAGCACGGACGGATCCGCACGACGCCCATGCCGTCTTGGGTGAAGGTCGCGATCGACGCATGGACCATCGCTGCCGCCGTCGCGGAGGAACACGTTTTCCGCCCGGTTATTCGCGGCGACCGTCTATCGGGTGAACGCCTGGGCGAAAAGGTCGTCTGGCAAATGCTGCGGGAATACGCCGCCGAAATCGGCATTCCCGGCCTCGCACCCCATGATCTTCGGCGCACCTGCGCGAAACTGTGCCGCGCGGCAGGCGGCGAACTGGAGCAGATTCAAATGCTGCTTGGGCATGCGTCGGTGCAGACAACGGAGAGATACCTTGGCGCCAAGCAGGATCTTGTTCACGCGCCGAATGACGCGATTACACTGCGTGTCATGGCGTAGCGGGTTAGCACTCGTCAAATCATATCGGAATGATATTCACGGCTTTAATCCGTCGCCGATGCCGCTGGAATAAATACCCGACGAAGTCACCGAGCACCAAATTGGGTCGTCCCGCTCCACGATTGATAACCCGGCATAACAGGATGTTGGCATCAGAATCCCATTCGATGTTTAACGCGCCGCGCCGGTCAGGCACGGTGCTATGAACCTTCGCCCAACCACGTTCCCGACCGGTTGGAGCTTCTTGTGGACCGCCAACCCGAACTGCGCAATTTTATCGTCGTTCACGATCGAATCGCGAAGACTTCTACCTCGTTGGCAGACAACCTGAACCAATGTTTGCATCCGGCGCTATCTCCTCCTCAACGGTACCCGTTCATAACCTTTCGCAAGTTTATTCTGTATAGGGACTCCCATGCTCTTTCCAACTTACGCCGTCTCTATTCCGAGAATTCCGTCCCAGGTAAAAGTAGACTTCCTCAAAGCATCACGCTGCGGTCCCAAGTTTAAATCTTTTATCGGTTGGTTCAGTGACATCCTGTAGCCCGTTGTGGCAGGCAGGAGCCACCGAGGTCGCTAACACGCAGATGATCAATCAGCTGGGGCTGGCATTAAAGCCGACTCCGGACCGATCTCTTGCGCATCTCGAAAGAACTCCGCGCCCAGCCCCGCTACGGTTCCGACAACCAGCGCCCGATCGAGGAAGTCATTGCCCTGCTCGCAACTCGTTTCTGCGATCAACACGCATCCGTGGCATGCCGCGCCATGGAGCATCCGTCCCTCGAAAACATTCGCCGAACTGTGCTGCGCGCATACAGGATCATTCGAGCAAAGGCCCCCCAACTCAAGCGCCGCGCGCACAAACCGTGAAATCCGCCGGCCCACCTGCACCAACCCTCCCAGCGTGCCTTCGGAATCCGAGCTCGCCGTGTAAAGCAGCACGCCGAATCCGAGCTGCGGAATGGCGTACACCCGTTCCAGAATCGAGCTCGCCGGATATCCGCACTCCAGGGCCACCGCGGTTATCAGCAGATGGGAAAACGAATGCAGAAGCAGATATTCCGTTCCCGGCAATCTCCGGTCGCTGTGCGGATGTTCTTTCTTCCAGGCGTCGAAGCCGCGCTTCAGTTCCACGAACCTCTCCACCACCTCCTTGCGCTGCCACCATTCGAGCAGCGCTGCCTTGCTGAACTGCAGAAAGATGCCTTCGCCCCGATTCTCCACGGCGGGAACCCACTCGGGCTGCCGCGAAATCTCGGCGCGCCGGACGCCCGCGTCCAACTCGCCCGTTTCCGCATCGGGCGAGGCCGACTCGAATCGCGTGAACCCGACCAGCGCGGCGACCTCGCGCAGCCGCTCCACTAGCATTACGCGCTCGATCCCCGCCATCCAAGGTTCGTCCCATTCCTCGCGCGGCAGCACTCGCGCGAAGAATGTGGACTCGAGCGAATCCTCGCCGATCCGGTCTCCGGGCGAAAGCAAAGTCTCAAGCTCGGCGCGCTTCACCGGCTTCTCCGCGGCATCCGACGGATTCTTCCGCTCGCGGACGGCTTCCCAAACTTCCTCGTCCGTCAACCCGGCCAGCGCCTCGTTTACCGCCTGCTTCCGGCGCTCATAAGCGACATCTCCGGCGTTCTCCGCCGCCTCCAGGAACTGCCAGAGTTTGTCGATGGCCTGCCGGATCGTCTCATTACGCTCGGGCAGCGAAATCACGCGCTGCTGTTGCGGGAGCCAAGCGTTCGACGCCGCCCGCACCAGAAGTCGGTTTTGCTCCTTACAGCGTTCGTCCGCCACGCGGTTCTGGCCGAGCCACGGCCGTCCGCCGTCGCACTCCCCCAGCGCCTTGCTTTTCGGATCGGCCGCCTGCGACATCGGCCTCTCCTTCCCGCATCCACATCGAATGTAGGTCTCGCCCAAATCGCCGCTGGTGCCGCGTTCGTCGAAGTAGAGTTCCCTTCCGCACGGCGGATTCTGCCCATGCACGAAAGCCTGCCAGTCGATATCGCCCAAATGGCCCTTCCGGCACGCCCGGACGAATCGCACCGGCGTGACCGCCGATTTGCTCCGGTCCTCCATCAAAAATTGGCGGCCCTTGTTCTCCAGCGCCGACCACTGGACCAGCCTTCTCGTCCGCCAGCCCGGCGTCCCACCCGGAATCTTATTCTGCGTCACAAACCAGAGCGGAAAAACATACGAGCGCACGAAGCCCGCGCCCTCTTTATCGGCCTCGGGCGGACAGTCCAAGCGGATCGCAGGCGCCTCCAGCAGCGTCGCCACCTTGCGCGCTAGCCGAGGCTCCTGAATCTGCCTCCGCTCGCCCACCCATGCATCCAGCCCCGCGATTAACACGCTGCGCTCCGGCAAGTCCGTCATTGCCCCGGGGCCGAAAGTGGTGATCAGTTGTCCTTGCCGGATCTGCGGCCGTGCCATCAGATACTCTCCTCGTCCAGATTCTGATTCCCCGGCCCTTGCACGCTGATGTTCACCGCCGGTTCCACGTCGCGCATGCTCCACTTGGCGCGAAATTTGGCCTTCCAATGGGAAGCCGGGAGCGTCTTCAGCTCGTCCGCCAGATAGTCGCGGAGCAAATAGGCGGGTTCGTCGCCCTCGCGCTGGTAATATTTCATGCGCACCGTCTGCGCCTGCTGCTCCTCGGCAGTTTTCTTCCATATGTCGAGCAGCGAAATCGTCTGGTTTCGAACGGCGTCCTGCAGCGCCGCCGCATCGCCCATCCCGGCGCCCGCATCGCCAGTTTTGTGCATTTCCGCCCTCCGCGCGAACGCCTCGGCCACAAACGCAAGTTGGGCGCGCTCGGAGACGATAGCGTCCGCTCCGCCGGGTTTCGTCATCGGCTTGTGGCCGTGCCGCGCCAGCGCGACCGTCGCCGCCGCCAGCGCCCGATCCAAAGCGCGCGGAGAAAACGGCGTCACGCTGGTCGCCTCCACTCCGCGATAGAAGCTCTCGTGATAGGCGGCGAATCGCTCGAAATGCGACCGGTCGCGCGGCTTGTTCGGATTCAGAATCGTCACCACCAGCCCCGGCTTGTTCTTATCGCGCCCCACGCGGCTGGTGGCCTGAATGTATTCCGCCGTGGTTTTCGGCTGCCCGAACACCACCATCAATCCGAGCCGCGTGATATCCAGGCCCACGCTGATCATATTGGTCGCAATGGCGATGTCCACCGATTCCTTTTCGCTCATGGGCAAATCCAGCCGGCGTTTCGCCTCCGCCACATCTCTGGTTTCCACGCGGCTGGTCAGCTCCACCACCAGCTTGTTCAACTCGCGTTTGTCGAACAGGCCCTCCGCCTCTCCCACTCTTTTGCGATCCGCGTAGCCCGAGGCGCGATTCCTCACTTCGTCTTCGATCAAGCGCCGCGCGCCGCCCAACTCCCGCAGCGCGTTGAAGTAGCCCACCAGCGTCCGGTAAGGATCCGACGCCGCGTCTTTCTTGAATCGCTGTGCGCGGCACAACAGCGCCAGGTAAACGCGCAGCAGCACGGATTTCACATTGCGTCCCGGCGCCGCGACGCCGATATACAACCGCGCGGGCGTTTCCGCCGCCGAAACCGTGCGGGCGAAGAACGAATTCCGCCGGTCCGGTCCTGGAGGCGGGAAGATCGCGACATCCTCGCGCCCGAACAAAGCCCGGATCTGCGCGTCCGCTCTTCTCACTGTCGCCGTAGACGAAACGATCTTCGGCCGGGTTTCCCCGTCACGCGACAGTTCGTCGATCGCGGTTTCATACAACCCTGCAATGGTCCCCAGCGGACCCGAAATCAGGTGCAGCTCATCCTGCACAATTAAATCCGGCGGCGGCAGCTTTCCCCCCGGCAGCGCGTTTCCGATTCCCGGATCGCACGGCCCATAAAACCCGTCCGCGTCGCACCGCTCCACATTTCCAAAAAACGCGCCCACTCTTCCCAGCCACGGCAGCGCCGCGAATTTATCCACCGTCGCGATCAGGAAACACGGCAGCCGGCGGTAAATCGGCTCATCCACCGCGACGATGGGCAAATCGCGATCGCGCCCGCTGAAAGCGCAGCGGAAATTGGCGCACTTGATGCGCAGGTTCCTGGGATGGCTCTGATTCGGAGTCAGCTTGAACGATTCCTGGCCGAACGGCGTCCCGCACCACGGGCATTTCTCGATGGGCACGGGCGGAAAGCGCGTCTCCTTCGCCAGATATTTCAGCGTCCGCCGCCGGGCCGTGTCTTCGCCGTTTTCTCCCTGCCGCGTGCTGCCCATCCGGTTCGGCGTCGCGGCCTTGCCCACCCACAGCCCGATTTCGAACGGCCACTCGCCCAGGTTCAGGCTCTTGTCCGTTTGCCGGATCAGCTCCAGCGCGCAGATCAGCGCCGCGGCGCGGCCCAATTGATCCAGAGTCAACAGCCGCAGCGTATACCGCATCAGCACGCTGACCCCCGCGCCCGCGATCCCCGGATTCCGCAGCCGCCGCAGGATCAAAGTGAACGCGGCCAGCCCCAAATATGCCTCCGTCTTGCCGCCTCCGGTGGGGAAGAACAGCAGATCCACGCGCGATCGATCGGCGCTCTCCGGGTTCACGATGCCTTCCAGGTTCATCAGAATGAAGGCGAGCTGAAAGGGCCGCCACTGGGGCTGCTCGGCCTTCAGCCGCGCCTTCGCCGCGTCCGCCATCGCTCGATTGGCCGTGCGAAACGCGAGCAGTGCCTGCGCATCGTCTCGCAAAATTTCGATCCCGCGCTCGATTCGCCCCGCCGCCGCTTCGGCATTGTCCAGGAGCTTCCGCGCCGTCTCTCGCCGCTTCGGCGGCGCGATCGAAGCGAGCGCGGCCTTGTGCGGCTCGATCCACTGAGCGCGATACGTCTCGGGCAGAGCCGAAAGCTTCGTCCAAGCCTCCGCGCCGCCGGCCAGAGCCGCCAGAGCGTTCATCCCCAGCTCGGCATTTTGGATCTCGGCCGGCTCGACCCGCTCCACCTCCGCCCGAGGAATAAAGCAAGTGGCGCAGACGGTCTCGCCGCCCGCAACCGACGTATTGTGTCCCACCGCATATTCCCCGCAATCGCGATATTGCAGATCGGCGACTTTATCGTCCCAATCGTCGCTTGAAAGGCCGCGAATATCGGGACGCGAGAGAAACGGCGTGTCGCCATGCAGCTCCAGCCGAGCCTGAAACGCGAAGGCGCGATCTTTCACCCGATCGTCCTGCTCGGGCGCGCGCTTGTTCACCAGAAACACGGAAACCGTTTCCGCCCCCGCGAACGCCGCGCCCGCGGGCCTCACCAGCAGCGCGACCGTAAGTCCGCCAGATCCCGGAATCTCCTTTTCCCGAGGCTGATTCACCGGCTTGCTTACGTCCAGATCCACCCATTCCTCGCGCGCGGCGCGTTTCCAGATCTCCGGCCCCGAGGCATCGGGCGTTTCCCGGCGATAATCGCCCCATGTCGCTCGCACTCGCAGAACCTTCGCTTCCGCCGGCAGCAGAACGCTCAAGCCGATGGAGCTTGGCAGCCGCCGCTCCCTCGCCGCCGTCCGCTCCCGAGGCGCGTCGTCGTCGGTCGCGCCGGGAGGCTCCGCCGTTTCGAGCGTGTCGTCTTCCACCTCGGCATCGGTCGCCTGAGCTTCTCCGGCGCCGGCCGGCACGAGAAAGCCGGTCAGGTACCAGCGCGAGGGAGGCTGATCCAATCTCTCCTCGGCGTCGCCCAGCCCTTCCGGGGTGGGGCCGACCAGATCGAGCTGTAGAGCCCTCACGAGTTCTTCACGGACTTCCGCCGACGTCATGGTTCGTCTCCGGTATCGAATAATTGGCCCGCGGCCAGGGTCTTGGCTTTTCGCGGCTTCGCCTGTTTTGGCTCCAGCGCTTCTTCCGCCGCCCGCTGTTCATTGAGCGTCAGGAGCCGCGCCAGCACGTCGTCGCGGACCTCCTCCGGCCAGCGGAGCCGGTATTTTTTCTTGGGCTTTCGGGCGCTGGAAAATTCGTCTTCTTCGGACTGTTCTTCGTCGAACTCGGCCTCGAACTGCGCGATGGGCTGGATATCGCTCCAGCCGTACGCGTCGAGGACGGCGCGATCCATCGCGTGATGGAGCGCGCGGAGTTTCCGGAAATCTTCGGATTGCTCGCCGGGGTCGTGGAAGCGGTTGTAGGTTTTGGTCAGCCCTTGCTGGTTGCGGACCATCAATGCGGCGCGGAATTCGTAGTACTCCCGGCCCGCGGCATCGAGCGCCGGGTTGTGCTCGAAGCCGAGGGGAAGGGGAAACGTTTCGAAGCAATCCTCTTTCGCGTAGCGCAGGTCATCTTTCATCGACGAGGTCTCTCGACGTGTCCACAGCTCGTGAATGCTGGACTGAAGTACGGCGAACGCCCCAACGCGATTATCAGCGACAACAACCAGCGTGTTTGCAAACACGCTGGCGCTCCCAGCGAAGGCAAACGACATATGCGGCGTAGCGCCGCAGTTGATCGCCAGCACTCTGGCCATTCCGCGTATTTTCGTATACAGCGCCGGGGCCCGCTCACCGTATTTCCACCAGAAGCGACGTCTAACCTCACGGTTATCCTCAAGCCGCTCCGACTTCACCCGCTCCTCCACAATCGCCAGCAAATCCGGCCAGTCCGCCGCCACGGGACCCGGATAATCGCACGGCACGATCCCTTCCTGCAAATAGATCTTGCGGCAACCGACGTCCGCATCAGCCCATGTTGGCGACCGCTCCTCCCGCTTCAGCGGAAAATCCTCGAAATTGATGACGTAACGGTGGTGCTTGTGCTCCGGATCGTCGTTCACCTCTTCGCCGCCCAGATACGGGAAAATTCGCTCCTGGTTGCGCGGATCGGCTGCGATCAGCTCGCGCATCCTGCTCAGCGGCGATGCGATCTGCTTCTTATCCGTGTCGTCGAACGTAAAGCCCATCCCAAGCACGATACTGCCTTGAAAGCTCTTGTCCGCATTCGCGGCGAGCGTGGCCGGGTTTTCGTCTCCGCCGCGATGGAACAGATACGCGGTAATCAGCGGGACCTCCCGCATTTGCAGCACGTATGGCCCGGAAATAGAGCCCTTGCAGACATGCACCACGCTCACGATCACCGCCGCCTCGCCCGGCCACGGAAGGCGTTTCACTGCTCGATAAATCGTCCCGCCATGCTTGCGAATCGAGCGCAACCCGGTGAACCGGGTGTCTCCCTGCCCAATGGTGTTGGTTGCAATCAGCCCGAAGCAGCCTCGCTCCCGCAGCAGCGAAAACGTGCGCCGGAAGAAATGCGCCACCAAATCCGAATTGCCGTGCGATTCCGGATGCAGCGTCTTCAGCCAATCGAGATAATTTCCGGCGTTGCCTTCGATCAACGTATTCTTCCCGGCAAACGGCGGATTGCCGGCAATCGCGTCGAATCCGCGCGTGGGCCGGAGGCCCTCGTCCAATCCGAACACTTCGGGAAACTCGATCTGCCAGTGAAACGGAACGACAGGCTTTTCCGCAAACCTCAGCCGATCCCGTCCAGCCTCGATTTCCTTCCCCGCCTCCAGATCCACTTCCTCGATATATTTCTGCAATCGCCCGATCAGTTGTCCCCGCGCCTCCGCCCGCGCTTTCGGTTTTTCGTTGTGAAAGAAAACCGCGCAGGCCGCGTCGCCGGCCATCCTGACCATATCCAGCCGCTCGTCCGCCGCCTTGAGCCTTTGGTCCAGCACATCGTAAGGCGTATCGTCGCGCGCCTCCAAAATCTTCGTTCTCTCCCCCGTGGCCGAGGCGATGCGGCCGCGCATTTCCTTCTCCAGAAACAGCAGAGGCTTTTCGTCCACCCAATCCACGCTCGCGATGCGCCGCGGAGTCAGCCCAACCAGCGAATCCCCGTGCTTCAGCGAATGATTCAAGAAGGTGAACGCATGATCCTTGGCCAGCGTCGCCAGCCACAGCGAGAGCTTCGCCAGATCCACCGCCATCCGGTTTTTATCGACGCCGTACAGGCAGCGCTGCGCGACGATTCGCTGCGCCAGCAGCAGCTCGTCTTCGTCTTCGGCAAGTGCGGGCCGGTCGCCATGCCGCCGCCACGCTTCCACCAATGTCGCGCCCAACTGCCGGCAAGCTTCCACCAGAAACGCGCCCGATCCCATGGCCGGATCGCAGATCTTCAGAGCGAGAATTTGCCCCGGCCTTGGATCAAGCCCGAGTTCCTTCAACACCGGCTCCAGCGCCGCTTCCACGATGGGCTTGGTCAGGGCTCGAGGCGTGTAATGGCTCCCGCTGCGGCGGCGCTCGGGCGAAGGCTGGAAGATCATCGCTCCGGCGCGCACGGCCACCGGCGTCACCTCCACGTGAATCTTGTTTTTTAGCGCGGCCTGCAAATCTTCCACCGTCGCAGCGCTTTTCAAAGTGGCCAGAGCGGCGCCGGTTACGTCCTGATCGGTCGTCTGCTTCAGCCATTTGTTGCGCTCGCCCGGGGCTGTCCCCAGCAGCGTTTCCAGATTGATCGTTACCGGCGCGCCGTGCCGCTTCTTGGCTCGAATGGCGATGCTCGGCCCGTCGGCCACGTGCAGCTCGAAACCCATCACTGCTTCATATACGCTGCCGATCTGCTCCACGTCCAAAGCGCGGTAGCTCGCCGTTCTTCGTCCACCATCAGCAGCCGCTGAAGCACTTCGAAGATCGTTCCGTCGGGGACGTGCGGGACTTCGCCATGAGCGTCGCGCGCCGTCAGGAACGGATAGCGGGCCGGATCGAAAAGATAGCCGTGCCGCGCGGGAATCCGCATCCTGCCGTGGCTGCCTCCTCCGTACACCAGCCGGAACAACGCCAGCAGACGCGACCATGCCCCGTAACGGCGCGACATCTGCTCCGGGTAGCGCTGCTTGTCTTCCCGCAACTGCTCGAACAGCTTGCCGACGCTGTAGTTTTCGGTGTAGATCTCGTCCGCGGGCATCAGGCCGCGGGCATCAGGCCGCGGTCTTCGGCGTAGAGCAGGAACACGAGCCTCATCAGCACTGTCAGCAAGCCGCCGTAAACTTCGTTCGGATTCCGCGCCAGCGTCTCTTTCAACAACGCGCCGTGGACATAATCGTTGGCTTCCTGGAATCCGCGGAGCAGCGCGTAGAGCGCTTCCAAAACCTGCCGCGCGAGTTTGGTGGAAACGTCGTTCTGAAATTCGCGGCTCTTACGAAGGATGCCGTGCAGCCGCTCGTAAGGCCGGCCGTTGTAAAGCCGCTCGCGTCCCAGCAGCATATGCAGCGCACCCAGCAGAATGCGCCCCTGCACCGAGGCCATTTCGGAAATTTTGAACGTCGCGTACGCGCTCGATTCGCCCTTGGGCGCGTAAATCAGCCGGATGGCCTCCCGGCTGGCAAGCACGCCGACGGGATGGCCCGTTTCGCGGAGCAGCCTTTCCAGGCGCGCGTAAGGCGAGGCGTTCCAGCCTCGTGCTTCCACTTTCGGCGGCGCATCGAAATCCGCGCGCGTCTCATCCACCACGATCAGCACGTCGCCATCGAGATCGAGAAGCGCGGCGGTGGGGCGCAAATCCTCGCGATATGTTTCCAGGAACGTGTGCAGGCTTTCAGGCGGAGCGCCGTAGAAATCCATCGGCCAGCCGAGCACGCTTTCGGCAAATTGGGCAAAGCCGGGAAGCCGCGGAATCGGATCGCCTCGCCGGTCCCGCGGCAACAGATCCAGAAACGCGCGGTGAATCGCCATCGGGTTGCGGTCCACCGAGGCTTGAGCGAGTTCCAGCGCGGGAACCGAGACCAGCAAGCCTTCGGGCCGGACGTTGCCGATCCATTCCTGATGCGCGCGGCGCAGAGGACTGTCCACCGTCATGCTCCCACCGGCCACAAATAAATCAACCCGACTGGTTCCACCCGCACGGCATGAATCCGATAGATCGCGCGAATGCGCTCCGGCTCCGTGGCGAGCTCTTCCGGGAGGCGCTCCAAACGCTTGTTCTGAAAAATGCGCTCCGCTTCCCGCTGGCGGCGAACGTCTTCTTCCATGCTCTCGAAGACAAGCTGCGCGTCGGCCCGCTGCTTGGCCTCGATCTGTTTACGCTGGGCTTCCAGAATCCGCAGCATGGCCTCGGCTTCCTCGTTGCCGCGCCGTTCGAGCGCCGTCCGCGCGCTCTCTTCGATCTTGCGGGCGCGCTCCTGAAGGTGGGGCCAGAGCTGGCTTACATCCCGCGGCGCTGATTCGCGCAATTGAGCGGTCACCACCTCGGGAACCAAGCGCAGCGGCGACTCGATCAGGGATTTATAAAGCAAATTCAGCGTGATGGCTTCGGTTTCGCGCTCATAAGGCTTCAGAGGCTCCCCGCGAATCTTGGAATCGGTCCAGCGCGCGGCCACCGCGACGATCTCCTCATGCAGGCGCGCCGCGCCCGGCCCATAGAGCGCGAGCCGACCCAGCAGCACCACGCGCGAAACCGAATCCCGGCTCTGCGCCAGGCAGGTGCGCGAAAGATCGTCGTGAACGAAGCCCTGCGAGAGAAAGCGCTGGAGCAGGCGCTGCACCACCGGATGCTCCAGGTGCAGTTGCACCACTTCGTCGGTGACTTTGTTGGGATCCCGAAACACTACCGGGCGGACGGGAGCTTCGCGTCGCCATTCGAAAATATTCTGATCTTTTTGCCGTTTCGCCCGAAGAGTGTCAGTAGTGCGCACCCAACCAGCCCCGGCTTGTCGATCGAGCGCGGGAATCGCGTAGCGCGGAGGCTCGTCCGCCGGGCCAGGCGCAAGCCGAAGCTTGTCGCACCCAATCAGTCGAAGCGCGCAATCGAGCGCGGCGTGGAAATGTTCCTCGCTGAATTGCATGTCGCGCGCCGATTTCTCGCGGATGGTCTGAAGAGCCTCGAGTTCTTCCCGCAGCGCCAGTTCGCGCACGCGGCCGGATTCGAGCTCTTCCTCGATCGCCTGCCGTTCCTGTTCCGATGCGTCGAGCGCCGTTACCTGGCTCGCAAGATCCTCGGCTTGGCCGCGCCGGATGCCCGAGCGCAGCAGCGCGTCCAGCTTCGGTTCGATCACCTGGGTCGCGCTGCCGAGCTCTTCCCGAATTTTTCGCGATTTTCGAACGATCGCCTGCAAGACCAGGTCTTCCCTGCGGTCGGGATAAAAAAAGTAATAGCACCCAGACGACAGGCGACGGCTGCAATTTCCGATCGATGCGGCCGTTGCGCTGCTCCAGGCGGCTGGGGTTCCAGGGAATATCGAAGTGGAAAAGGTGGCAGCAATGCGCCTGAAGATTCAAACCTTCCCGCGCGGCGTCGGTCGCGATCAGGATGCGGAGCGGGTGTTGCTCTGGCGGCGCGTTGAAGGCGTCGCGCAAACTTTCCCGGTCCTTTTTGCTGGTGAAGCCTCGATAAACCCGCACCCGTTCCGCGTCGGGGTCGGAATCGCGCACGATCCTCTTGATCTGCGTTTGCAAATAGCG
Source organism: Bryobacteraceae bacterium (assembly GCA_036557165.1). Lineage (GTDB taxonomy): Bacteria > Acidobacteriota > Terriglobia > Bryobacterales > Bryobacteraceae > Palsa-187. Next base: position 88,699 of record DATBIA010000022.1, on the reverse strand, counting down.
CAGCGTGTCTTCCCATTCGGTGAAAATCAGCACGCGGCGGTCGGTCCATTTGCCGTTCACGAAGCAGTTCGCAAGGATCCATTCTTCGAGCTTATGAATGCGCGCGTCGGGGAGGTGACGCGAGCTCTCCGCCAGCTCCGTCATGCGGTCGAGCAGCTGGCGCTCGCTGGCGGCCAGGTCGCGAGTCGCTCCCGTTGCCGCCGCCGAAACGGCTTCGATCCGCAGGTCGTCGTCGCGCTCGAATTCTTCAGGAGCGAGATCGGCGCGGTCGTCGTCCGCGTCCGGCGCGGAAAGATCCAGCAGGGCGGGTCGCGGCGCCGCCTCGGCGGCCCACTGCTTCTCCACCGTTTTGCGATGCACCCGCAACGTTCGCGCGAACGCTTCGACGCTTGATAGCAGACGCTGCTGCAAGCCGCAGATCAGCAGCGCCGACGCCGCTTGAACGCGCTTCGATTCCGACGCCAAGCGCTGGTCGCGAATCTGGCGGTATTCATCGAGTAACCCGGCCAATTTCAGCTCCGGCTGGTCGGCGGGCAAGCCGCCAACGTCGATTTGCTCCACTTTTCGCTCCGGGAATCCGCCGCGGATCTTGCGCAGATCCTCTTTCAATCGGCGGACCAGCACCGGCTCGGTCAGCTTCGGGTTAGCCGGAACTCCGGGCGTGAAACGCTGATTATCCAGCAGCGACAGCAGCGTAGAAAAACTGTTCGAATGGCCGTTGTGAGGCGTGGCGGAGAGAAACAGGCGATGCTCGAATCGGGCGGCGAGGTCGCGAATCGCGCGGGTGATCTTCGAGTCAATGGCGTACCGCTGGCCGGACGATGGCGCGGCGTGGTGCGCCTCGTCGAGGATGAACAGCGTTCCGGGCCGGAATCCCTCAAGCCAGTCGCGAAGCGTGGCGGTATAGGAATCGTCGATAAGCAAGCGGTGGGAGACGAGCAAACGCGGGTGGGTAGTCCAGGGATTGATGCCGAAGCCGCGCTCGCGTCGCACTTTGGCGACATAATCGCGGTCCAGGATTTCGAACCGCAATCCAAAGCGCCATTCGAGTTCCTCCTGCCACTGCTGGAGCATGGAAGGCGGGCAACTCACTACGATCTCGCGGACTTTCTTGCGCAGAAGCAACTCGCGCGCGATGAGGCCGGCTTCGATGGTCTTGCCCAGGCCGACATCGTCGGCGATGAAGAGGTTGACGCGCGGCAGGCGCAGCGCCTTGCGCAGCGGTTCGAGCTGATAATCCTCGATGCGAATGCCCGCGCGGAACGGCGATTGAAGCAGCGTTGCGTCGATGGCGGTGACGCAATTCCACCGAAGCGTGTTCAGATAGGCGGCAAACAGCGCCGGCTCGTCGAAATCGCGCGCGCCCAGGCCGTCCCAGCGGTCCGACTCATATACGCGGGCATCCGGCTCGATATCCCAAAGAACTTCCAGCCTTTGCCCCTGCGCATCGTCCTCCACGCACGCAAGGCCAACCAGGGCGCTATCGCCCGGCTCGACCGGAGCGCTGACATTTTCGACCAAATAGAGCCGCTGGCGCACGCGCGCCAGTTGGCCGACCTCTGGGAGTCCAAGCTCGTCGGTTTGCATCGGATTTTCCAGGCGGATTCTTCAATATAAACCGCTTGCGTATGGTCTTCTTTGTATGCCTCGAACGGCACAGGGAATAGTTGCCGCGACCTGCACAGAAAAAGCATGGTAGAACATATCTGTGATATAATGTTGTTCTCTCCCCCGGGCGCCGCTGTTTACTTTGAAATTGATAGAATACCCGCGCGAATTTTCTAGGGACGCGCGAAACCAAGTCGAAAGCGCCAAGATTCACGCCAGGAGAGAACTGGAGCAAGTCCGAAAAACCGTCGAATCGGGATACAACGGATATGCAGACAGCAAGTTCACTCAGGCGTTTTTTGACGCAATTTTAAAGGTGTTCCTCGCCTTCGCAAAGGAGGCGATCAAAATCAGCAGTTGGGGCTTGGATCGCGCCGACCGTGAGTCACAGCATTTTTTGGTACAACTCACGATCCAATGGCATTACGAAGAAGGCTATGATCGGAAAGGCTGTAGAGTACGCGACGTCGCAGGCCACCATAACGGCGTATTACTGGAATCCGTGAATCGCTGGTACAAACAGCGTCCAGAGTGGAGGCAGTACGAGGATCTGCTCCTGAGTGTTACCCAGGATATCGAATCGGCGCCAAAGAGCGCTCTTGCAACGGAAGAGACGAGCCCTCGAAGCCAGGACCTGAACGCGAAGCCGAATGCCGAGCGTGCTGCAAAACGCCAAGCAGTGATAACTCCAATTTTGGAGCAGAAAGGTTGGAAGCCGGGCCGGCTCGTCACTGAGTCGGGACTCGGCAAAAATTCGGTTTACGAATATCTTGATGGCACGCGAAGTAAGATCACCCGGGAAAACCGAAAGGCAATGGCCGATGCTCTGGGCATGAGCGAGGAGCAGCTCCCCGATTGATGGCGCCAAAAGTCTCGCGAGACTGTTCCGGAGTTCCGCGAGTCTCGCATATAGTCTCGCGAGACGACAAATCACGAAAAAGCCCGTAAATTAGGATTTCAAGGTGGTTTCGGCCATTTTGGAAATTCAAGATTGCGGAGTAGTGATGAACGGCTCGGTACAAACGGGGCAGTTGGCGCATTCGCCTTTTGAGGAAAAGCATTTTCCCATCCGGCACTGGGCGGACCGGTGGGGTTTCAGCGAGAAGACTCTGCGTGAATGGTTCCGCGACGAATACGGACCGGGCATTCTTCGGCAACCGAACATCGGCCGCCGCTCTAAGCGTGACTACACGACAATGATGATCTCGCCGAGCGCTGCGGCGCGCATATACGCGAGGCGCAGTGGGCTGGAGACAATCCATTGATTCTGCCGGCCGTCGAGGTAATGTGACGACCATGAAACGAGATCGCGAACCCTATCCATTTCGGCGTCACGTCAGATCCTGTCGATTTTTCGGCCCAGGCGGCAGGGAGGCCCGGCTCGACCTATGCAATTGCCCGTTCCATGTCGATGGCATTTACGACGGTGATCGCGTCCCTCGTCAGTCGCTCAAAACACGCAGCCGGCAGATTGCCGAACGGCGAGTCGCGGAGTTGATTCAGAGACTCGATCACGAGCGCAGGGAAGCGACTGTCGGTTCAAATACGTCGCCCAAGCAGAAAACGGTCACGGAGGCGATTGAGCGTTTCCTGGGTAGCAAGGGCGCTATCGAAGGAGGAGCGTATCGGGGGGACGTGGAGCGCGGGACCTACCGCAAATACGCAACGAGCCTCGGGTTCCTTTCGGCTTTCTGTTGGAACCGCAGCATCGTCGGACTTGATTCGGTCGATGTAGATGCGTTGGAAGATTACCGGCGCGGACGAAAGATCGGCCCGGTGACATGGAAGGTCGAGCGCCAGACGCTGGTTACGTTTTTCGCCTACTGCGCTAAGCGAAAATGGATCGCTTCGAATCCGGCCAAAGAACTGGAACCGCCGCGTAATCTCAAGCCGAACGAGGTTGTTCCCTACACGCTGGTCGAAGAGAGCCGGATCGTAGCTGCGAGTGCGTCGATAGACGGGGGCAAATGCAATCTAAGCGGAGCCGGATACGAGCAACTCCGGGGACGCGCCATGGTGATGCTGCTTCGAAGCACCGCGCTCCGCATTTCCGATGTGGCCACGTTCTCGAAAGACGCCGTGGGGTGGGACGCCGACGCCAAAACCTGGCGTGTTCGGCTGCGTACTCAAAAGAGTGGCGAACCGGTGTATCTGCCTATCCCTGAAGAGTTGAAGCTGATCCTTGATGCCGTTCCGCTGCCGCGGATGCCCCGAAAGACTGCCCGTACTACTTCTGGAACGGGATCACATCGCGACGGGCCGTGGTGGGCATTGCCGAGCGAACCCTATCCGCGATATTCAAAAAATCCGGGGTCAAGAACGCGCACGCGCACCGTTTCCGGCATACTCTGGCGACCCGTCTCTTAGAGCAGGGCGCCACGTTCGAGCAGGTCGCCGACATCCTGGGCAACAGCCCGGCGGTGGTCCGGAAGCATTATGGCAAGTGGTCGAAAGGACGGCAGGACAACATCGACCGGCTTATGCTGGCCCATTTTAAGACCGCGCCCGCTACATTTCCAGTCACACTTCAGTCACACGAAAATTTGGAGGCTGTAAACTAATGAAAATACGCGAGGTTTTTTGGTGCGGAGAGGGGGACTTGAACCCCCACGGTGTTACCCGCTAGCACCTCAAGCTAGTGCGTCTGCCAATTCCGCCATCTCCGCGGGTCGAATCCAATTGAGCCGCTACGGCTATTTCTTCGCCGGCGCGGGCTGCGTCTGCTGAGGCTGCGCGCCCGCCGGCGGCGGAACCACCGGAACCTGAATGTTCTGCGGCTGGCCGGTCTTGCCGCCTTGGATCGGCGTCACGGTGATCGGAGCCGTTTGTCCGGGCTGAGCCTGCTTTTGTTGCGTGGCCGCGGGCCTCGCTTTATCCAACAGCGATGGCGCAGAGGACTTGCCGGCGTGCGTCGCCATGATCGAGAGCGTCAGCGACGTCATCATAAACAACGCCGCCGCGAAAGTGGTCGCTTTCGACAGCACTGTCGCCGATCCACGTGGGCCGAAAACCGTTTGCGATCCCATCCCGCCAAAGGCGCCCGCCAAATCGGCGGCTTTACCGCTTTGCAGCAGCACTACGACGCTCAGGAACACGCAAATGATGTAATGAACGGTTAAAAGCAGGTACCACATTCAAGATCATGTTACCACGGCGGCTTTCTCTCACAGCCGCCCCGCTCCCGCTCCCGCCGACGCCCGATTCCAGTAATTCTCGAAAAGGCTCGTCATGGCCTCGGCCATTCCTTCGTGCTCGAAAACCAGGGAAGTCCAGGCGGGCTTGGTGATGACGGGATCGAGAAGCGCCAGGAGTCCCGCGCGGGAGTCCATCACCGCCATTTTCATCGGAACCTTTTCGATCTTGCGCACCTCTATTCCCGCCGCGGCGTAATCCGCGAGAAAGCGCTGATGTTCGGCATCCAGCGTTCCGTGCTCCACCAGCATCCGGCACGCGACGCCCCGTTGCCGCGCTTGGATGAGTTGCGCGGCATCCAGTGGATCGACGGCGTACGGCGGACGCGAGAATTCCAGATATTGAGATCGCGCTTCCACAAGTAACCGGCGGAACTGCGCCGCCGCCTGGACGGGGTCGTTCACCACGCGCAAGAAATCCAGAGTGCCCCGTCCTCCCTGCCCCTCGACGTAGGCCGCCATCAACTCCCCGACCATGCCGGCGGCCGCTTTCGATTGGTCGGCAAGTTCCAGCTCCAGCGCGCGCGCCCTTCGAGCCAGATAACTGGGTACGGCCTGATCCGGCGGGACGGCGGAGAAAAGCTTCGTCCGCTCCTGAATCACCCGCGCGAATCCTTTCTCCACCAGGCTGTCGAGGATCTCATAGATCTTTTGACGCGGGACGTGCGCTCGCGCAGCCAGCTCCAGGGCCTTGAACCGCGGGTGCCCCACCAGGATGAGATAGGAGCGCGCCTCGTATGCGTTTAGGCCTATGGCCTGCAATCGCTGCCAGAAACGCCGGAACTCCGACTCGGGAAGCTCGTGTGGTGCGGACAATCGGCCTCCGACGCGCGGGAAGCGCGCGTGTGATGCATGGATGAGAATAGCAGATTATCGCCGCGATTGTTCAGAGCGCCGCCGGCGGACGCGCAGACAGAATGCTAACTCCGCTCCTTAGGATCCAGTCCCGCCGCTCGCGGCGTTACGGGTCGAAGACTGGCCATTCGGCGGCGCCGCCTGCGGGCCGTCGTTGGCGCCGCTGTCGGAGCGGAAACTGGAGCCTCGAGGGATCTGCTGGGCAAAATCGAGCCGCATGGCTTTCATGGTTTCGACGATCTGCGAAATGGTCACTATGCCCGCCCTCGCCTCCATGAACAAATTCTCCGCCTGGCTGTCGAGTAACCGGTAGAATTGCCATCGCTGGTTAAAGGGGAAAGCTCGCTGCGCGGAGACGATCGCGGCGATCAGGCCTCCCATGATCGCGGCGGCGCCGTTCCACTTATAGACGCCCGCGGCGACCACCAAAAGAGAAATCAAGATCCCAAGCGCATTGAGCAGGTTGTCCATGCGCGAATTAAAGCGGTATCGCGCGGCGCAAACCGAACGAAAATCGTCGATGGCCTGCATCAATTCTTGAGAAATCGCGGGGGGCGCGGAAGGAACGGGCGGCGTTGGCGTCATAACCGCATCGATCATACCAGGGTTTTACACAACCAAGACGGCGATGGCAAATCTCAAATCCGGCGGCGGGAGCCGCCGTCCGTAATCCGCCGATAGGTATTCAACCGGCGCTTGTCCCCGGCCTTACGGCCGGGGCTGGGTGCGAACGCTGGAACACTGTCGTGCCCAATTTCAGCCCCGCCCGTGAGGGCGGGGGCAAGCTTACGGACGGAATACGGGCCGCCCCGTGGCCGCCGCCGGACGCGGGATGCAGGGGTGGCAAGTTGTTACAATCGCCGTTAGGAGTACCAGCCTCAGATGAAACCCGCCCTCCCGGATACCCTTGGCGCGCTTAGCACTCATAAAAAATATGCGGACAAAGGAGTCGTGCAGCGGTCCGTGAAGGATGAGCTCCGTGAGAACCTGATTTGCAAGCTGTCCGCCAGGGGAGGCGAACCGCTGTTTCCAGGCATCGTCGGATACGAAGAAACCGTGTCACCGCAGATCGTGAACGCGATTTTGTCCCGGCATAACTTCATCCTTCTGGGCTTGCGCGGACAGGCCAAGACCAAGCTGATCCGCTTGCTCACTTCGCTACTGGACGAGCACACGCCCTACATCGCGGGCTGCGAGATTCACGACAATCCCTTCTCGCCGATTTGCAAGGCGTGTCGCGAGCTGGTGCGTGAGAAAGGCGCCGAGACGCCCATCGCCTGGCTTTCGCGCGACGAACGTTACGTGGAAAAGCTGGCCACGCCCGACGTCACCATCGCGGATATGATCGGCGACATCGACCCGATTAAGGCCGCGCGCAAGGGCCAGAATATCTCCGACGAGCTGACGGTGCACTACGGACTGCTGCCGCGCGCCAATCGCGGAATCTTCGCGATTAACGAACTTCCCGATCTCGCGGGGAAAATCCAGGTCGGACTGTTCAACATCATGCAGGAAGGCGATGTGCAGATTAAGGGCTACCCGGTTCGCCTGCCTCTGGATTTGATGTTGGTTTTCACCGCAAATCCCGAGGATTATACCGCCCGCGGTAAGATTATCACGCCGCTGAAAGACCGAATCGGAAGCGAAATTCGCACGCATTATCCCTCTACCATCGAGCACGGCATGGCCATTACCAGCCAGGAATCGTGGACCGCGCGCCGCACGCCCGTGGAGCTGAGGGTGCCTTCCTACATCCGGGAAACCATCGAGCAGCTTGCGTTCTCCGCTCGCGAGGATAAGAAGGTAGACAAGCGCTCCGGCGTCAGCCAGCGACTCCCGATTTCCGTGTTGGAAAACGTAGTTTCCAACGCCGAGCGCCGCGCGTTGGCCTCGGGCGAACCGGTCGCCGTGCCGCGCGTTCTCGATGTGTACGCCGCTCTGCCTTCCATCACTGGGAAGCTGGAGCTCGAATATGAGGGCGAGTTGAAAGGCGGCGATACGGTCGCCCGCGAATTGATCCGCCTGGCCGTCGGCAAAGTGTTCACGCGCTATTATGACGGCGAGAATTTGAACGCCGTCGTGCAATGGTTTGACTTGGGAGGAACGCTTAAGCTTGACGAAACGGCTCCGTCTTCCAGGATGGCCGCCGAACTAGGCCAGATTCAAGGTTTGCTGGAGAAGACCAAGCGCTTGGGACTGAACGCGAGCGAGCCGGACGCGGTGCGCGCGGGCGCGGCGGAGTTCATCCTGGAAGGGCTCTACGCTCACCGCCGCATCAGCCGCAGCGAAGAAACGGGTTTTGCGGCGGAGGTGCGCCGGCGCGAATCCGGCGACGAAACGCGCTCCCGCGACGAGGCGCGCTCGCGAGCGGCCAAAAGGAATTATCAATGAAGTCGGTTCGCTACTCGCGCTATACCGGCGACGATTTCGGCCTCAGCGCCGAGGATCTGATGCGCGCGCTTTCGGACTTCCTTCTCCAGAGCGGCTTTGACAATCCGTACATGCAGTTCAGCGAGTGGAATCAACATACGCTGGAAGATCTGAAGCGGGCCATCGAGCAAGCTCTCGAACAGGGCGAGTTCTTCGACCAGGAGCGCGCCGAGCAGATCCGCCAGAAGTTGGAGAGCATGTCGCAGGAAGAATTGGATCAGCTGCTCAACCGGCTGGTCCAAAAATTGGTCGATGAAGGCTACATCGATAAGGAAGAGCCGCAAGGCGGCGGCCGCGGCAAAGACGATTCGCGCGTCGAGGTGAAAGTTACCGACAAAAGTATCGACTTCCTGGGCTTCAAAACTCTGAAGGACCTGCTCGGATCGTTGGGCCGGTCGAGCTTCGGCGCGCACGACACGCGCGATATGGCCACCGGCGTGGAAGCGAGCGGGGCGGCCAAAAAGTACGAATTCGGCGACACGATGAATCTGGATATCGGCCAGACGCTGTTCACGGCGATGCAGCGCGAAGGCGTTACGTTGCCTCTGAACCTCGAATACGGCGATCTGCACGTTCACCAGAGCGAATATCAAAGCTCCTGCGCCACGGTGCTGATGCTCGATTGCAGCCACAGCATGATCCTTTACGGCGAGGACCGCTTCACGCCCGCCAAGAAGGTCGCGCTGGCGCTGGCCCATTTGATCCGCACGCAATATCCCGGCGACACCCTGCGCTGCGTCTTATTTCACGACACGGCCGAAGAGCTGCGCATGGAGGAACTCGCCCGGGTGCAAGTTGGGCCGTATTACACCAACACTCGCGACGGCTTGATCCTGGCGCAGCGTCTGCTCGCGCAAGAGCGCAAGGACATGAAGCAGATCGTGATGATCACCGACGGCAAGCCGAGCGCGCTGACGCTCGACGACGGCCGCATCTACCGCAACGCGTTCGGCCTGGACCCGCTGGTGATCAGCCGCACGCTCGAAGAAGTCAGCCGCTGCAAGCGCCAGGGCGTGCTGATCAACACGTTCATGCTCGCCAGCGACTACGGCCTGGTGCAATTCATCCAGAAGGTAACCGAGCTATGCCGAGGCAAGGCATACTTCACTACGCCTTATACGCTTGGGCAATACCTCCTAATGGATTACATGAACCGGAAGACGCGGACGATTCATTAACGACCCGACCTCCGGCCCGCCTTCCGTCGCCCGTAGGATATACTTTACGCACGATGGCCCCCAAACGTCTGCCTGTCTTCATCTGTGCCTGCCTGGCTGCGAGCGCGCCACTCTTCGCCGCCGGCGACTGCGACCGCGCCTGCCTCAAAACCGCTTTGGATCGCTACCTTGGCGCCGTAATCAAGCACGACCCCTCCGCCGCGCCGCTCGCGGTTGGATTTCGCCAGACGGACAATGCCGTTGCGATCCGGCTGGGAACGGGAGTTTGGAAGACGGTGACCGCGCTGGGAAAGCTTCAGCGCCACTACCTGGACCCGGTCAGCGAGCAGGCGGGATACTTCGGCATCGTTCAAGAAGGGGAAAATGCCGCCATCGTGACGGTCAGAATCAAAGTGGACCAACGCAAGATTTCCGAGGCGGAATGGTTCATCGTTCACAAGGGCGACCCAGGGCTTAACGGACCCGCTGCGCCGGGCCGGCCCGCCGGCAACTTCTTCGATCCCGATAATCTGGCCGCCAACGCTCCCCCCGAGAGAACCGTTCCCAAGGAAGCTCGTTTATCCAGAGAAGACCTGATTACGATCACCAACAGCTACTTCGACGGGATCACTTCGCACGACGGCTCGGTGATCCAGGCGTACCCGGGATGCATGCGCGTGGAAAACGGAAACACGGTCACTGGGCGGAGCGGTCGCGGCAAGAGCGGCGCCGCATCCGACTGTACCTCGGGTCTGGAGAACATCAACATCCAGAACGTCGCCGCCCGCCGGTATCCGATCGCCGACGAGGACGCGGGAACCGTCTTGGCCCTGGGCGTTTTCATCCGTAAGCCGGGAACAATGACGCGCCGAAACGCCTTCAGCGAATGGTTTGTGATCGACGGCACAAAAATCCGTAGCGTCTATTCGGCCATGTTCTATCCGGCGCCCGAGGCGCCTGTGCCCAACTGGCCCCCGTACGACGGAAACTGGCCGCTACCGCCCGCATTCTTCGCTCCGCCGGCGGGCAAGTGAGTCGTCGGCGGCGGCCCACCCCTGCGGGCATGCCGCTAAACTAAGAGAACATGTCCGCAAGTCTATTTGTCCGGCTGCGGCCCACAGGGCCTTGGCGCATCGGCCCCGATTCCGGCGACCGCGACCGGGTCGAGCGAATCTATCACAGCGATTCTCTGTACTCGGCTGTATCGAGCGCGATGGCCCGGCTGGGAATCCTCGACGAATGGCTTGCCGCGACTGCCGTGGCGCCTGAGCCGGCCGTCCGGTTTAGCTCCTGCTTTCCTTTTAACGGTGACACGATCTATGCGGCGCCTCCCAAAAATCTTTGGCCGCCTCCCGCGTCGTCCAAGGTGCGATGGAAGGGCGCCAGGTTCGTGCCCATCTCCGCAATCGAGTTGCTTGCGAACGGCAAGAGCGTTTCCGAAGAGGGCTGGGCGGTGGACGGAGCGAGCGAAACGTTGATCGCAATGGGCACCCAAGGACCATTCCACGTTTCGGTACGGTCCAGCGCCGCGGTGGATCGCGGAGGCGCTGGAGTCGCGCCGCATTCCAGCGCGTGCCTGGAGTTCGCGCCCAACGCGGGCTTCTGGACTACGGTCGTCTTCGCCGGCGACGCCGCGCGCGACGCTTGGAAAAGTCCCGTGATAGGAGCCCTGCGGCTGCTGGCGGATTCCGGATTCGGCGGCGAGCGCTCCCGCGGCTGGGGCCGCGCGGAAATCGAGTTCTCCGAGTGGGAGTCGCCTCTATTAGCTCCGGCTGGCGACGGCGGGGCCTGGTGGCTGCTCTCCCTATTCAATCCAGGCCCGGACGAAGCCATCGATTGGAAGCGCGGCAACTACTCGATGACCACGCGCGGAGGCCGCGTCGAAAGCGACGCCGGATGGGGGCAGCTCAAGCGTCCCACACGCATGATCGCGGAAGGATCGGTGCTGGTTTCTGCCGAGGAGCCGCGCGGCGCAGCCACGAATGTGGCGCCGGAGGGATTTCCGCATCCCGTCTACAGATGCGGACACGCCGTCGCGATTTCCGTTCCCCTCAAAGTCGAGCCCGCGAGAGTGGCGGCATGAAGTATCGCGTTACATGCCTCACGCCCACGCTGGTCGGCGACGGCCAGAGGCTCGCGCCCATCGATTACATGGTTTGGCGCGATCATGTCAACGTGCTCGACCAGCGCCGCATTTTCAAGTTGCTTTCCAAAGGGCCGCGGCTGGACGGATATTTGGCGCAGTTGAAAAAAGCCGAAAAGCTAGACTTCGCGTCGTGGGGCGGTTTTGCGCAAAATTTCGCGGGACGCCGCATTCCTTTCGAGCATTCGAGCGCGATCCCAGTCTGGGAGCGGGCTCGCGCCGAACATCTGTTCATTCCGACTTTCGCCGCATCGCTTGCCGGGCCGTACTTGCCCGCGACGTCGATCAAGGGAGGGTTGCGCGGAGGCGCGGTGTTCGATCGTTGGAGCGAGAAAACGATCAAGGACTTGGCCGAGCGTATGGCGGGCGAGCGCGCGCCCCGGAACCCCGCCGCGAAGCTGGAAGACGTTCCGCGAGCCAAGCGCGTGGGAGCGGGAGATTCCGGCGCGGGCGCGTATTCGGCGATGAAGGTTTACTTGCTGCGAGTCGCGGCGCTCGTGGCGCGAGGCGGCAAGTTTGAGCTCGGCTGGAAATCCGCGCGAGGGACGTCCGATGCGCGCCATATTGAAGAAAGCACGCCCTTTTTTGCCGAAATGGCCGCGCCGGGGACCGCCTTTGAAGGCGCCTGGAGCGAAGATTCGGCGCAGGACCGCTCGCGGCTGTTTCAGGGGTCGAACCGCTATGCGGCGGGCCAGCTCGCAAAGCATAGAGAATACGCGGAATCGGCGGGGCTCGGCAAGCTGGCGGCCGCGGTGGCCGCGCTCGAAAAAAGCGTTGAAGAAACCGCGTCCAGCCAGAGCGCTTGCCTGTTATCGATCGGCTGGGGCGGCGGATTGCACTCAAAAGTGGCCTATTTGGACACCGAAAACGCATCTTATCGCGGTATTTTGCGCGAATTTCCGTACTTTCAGCGCGCTATTCAGACCGGTTTGCCGTTCCCTAAGACGCGGAAAATCGTGTTCGAGGGAGGCGAGCCTTCAACGCTGCCTGGATGGGTGAAATTGGAGGTAGGACAAGCCTAGGCTTGTCCTTCGTTCACCAGCTTGAGTACGGAGTGCCCTCCAAGCTCTTCGCATCCGATCCGCTGCGGACGTCGAAGATGCCGGGCTGCGTCTGATCCACCATGGACACGGCGTCTTCCATAATCACACGCCAGCTTTGGTCGGAGCCGGTGATGGGGTCGATGGGCACCGCGCGCAGATAGCCTTCGCCCACCAGATCCTGGAGCTGCTGAGGCGCCTTTTTCTTATCGAACGTATATTCGTCGATCACCTGGCGCAGGGTGAAGAGATTGTTCTTGAGCAGCGTCTCTTTGGTGCGCAAGAGCGATTTTTGATAAATCGGCACGGCGATCGCCGTCAGAACGGAGATGATCGCCATGACGATGATGAGCTCGATGAGAGTGTAGCCGGCCCCGCGGAGGGCGGGCTTTAGCCCGCGCGAGGCTTTAGCCTCGCCGTGGCAGAGCGGCGCTAAAGCGCCGCGCGGACTAAAGTCCGCCCTCCTATTACCAGGTTGAATATAGAGTTCCATCTCGTGCCCGGTCCGTGCTCTTGGTGTAAACGGAGAAGACGTTCTGTCCTCCCCAGCTCGTCGACGTCGGATCGTCCTGGGTGCTGCGCAGTCCCCAATCGGTGGTGCCCGTCATAGGATCGATCGGGATGCGCCGCAAAAATTTGATCTTCTTTTTCTCGGCGGACTGCACCATGTCTACGCCATTCACCAGGTCCTCCAGCTTTTCGGGATATCCATCGGTGCCCAGCTTCACCTGGATTTTGCCCGCCAGCGCGGCGTCTTTGTAGTCGTCGATGGCCTTGTGCATGGTGCGGAGCGCGTACACCAGATCGCGCTCTTTGTCGCGCTGCACCCTGTAGCGCGCCAGCGGCACCGCCAGGGTGGTGAGATATGCGAGGATCGTGAAGGCCACGATCAGCTCCACAAGGGTCATTCCCCGCTGGGAGCGAGCGCGACTGCCTTGAGTCCGCATACTTTTATCTTACGGCGACGGGAACGCTTCCGACCGCCGCCGGGAGCACCTGCGACTGGGAATTTTTCACTGTCGCCTCGGTAATGTTGATAGCGCCCGATCCAGGCGCGATGGCCGCGAAGCGCAGCGTCGCCAGCACGCCGGATCCGTTCACGCCGCTGGAGCCGGGAGCGCGCGTGAGCGTGAGCGTCGCGTCTCCGGAATCGTTGCGGATGTCTTTTTCAAGCGTCACCGGACCCATCAAGTCGCCCGCGGTTACGTCGCTCAGCCGTATTTGAGCGGGATCAAACTTGATGTGCAGCGGCGAGACCGAGAACACGTCCGCCGCGTTATCCAGCCGGACGGTCACGGTGAATTGGGAATTGGGCGCCGCTTGGACTGGTGACGGAGAGAGGCTCAGGCGCGCTTGTCCGGGCGCCGCCGGAGGGACCGTGGGTGGAGCGGGCGTCACTCCCGCGCCGGGAAGCGCGGGCTGAGGCTGGGGCTTGGCCGGCGCAGTCGCGGGCGGAGCGGCCGCGGAACCCTCCGGCTCCGCGTAGTTCACCTTCACCGTCTGCTCCCATCCCGCGAAGACTCCGCGCAAATTTTCGGCGGTGTAGTCGGGCGTCCGCACGATGTGCGGAATCAGAGCGATCATCAGTTGCGACTTATCGTTCTCGGTGTGCTTGCTTCCGAACAAAACCGAACCGAGAGCGGGTACGTTCACCAGGCCGGGAATGCCGTTCACCGAGGTCGAGTCCTGGGTCTGATTGAGCCCGCCCAGAATACTGACCTCTCCGTCGCGAAGGCGCAGATCGGTAATGCTTTTTTGCTGCGTGATTACAGGTTGCGAGAGGCCGCCGAGATTCAGGTATTGTTTCACCGAGGCCACCGTGATTTCCATGTGCAGGCTCATCTCGGAGGAAGAATGGACCTGCGGCGTCATCAGCATCGTGATGCCGGTATCGGCGAAGTTAAACTGCGTGGACACCAACGGGCTTACGCCCACCGTTCCGACGCCCGGTTGAAAACTGCCCGTGGCGTAAGGGATGCGGTCGCCGATTTGAAGTTCTCCTTTCATGCCGTCGGAGGCGCGAAGCTGGGGGCTGGCCAGCACTTTGGTGCGGTTGTCGTTGAGCATCGCCTGCAGCAGCGCTCCGGGAAGCGTGGTGGCGAAGTCGGCTGTGGAGATCCGGCCGAGATTGTTAAGTGTGATTCCGGAGGTGGTGTTTCCCGTTCCTGTTCCAGTTCCAGTTCCAGTTCCCGTTCCCGTGCCGGTTCCGGTCCCTGTGTCGGTCCCGGGAGTGGTCGTCCCGCCGCTGCCGTTTAGCGCGATCGAATTGCGCGGAGTAAACACGACCGGGATGTTCAATCCGGCGATGCCGGCATTCGCGATGGTCGCGGCCAGATCACGAGTCCGCGCGGTATTGGCTTCCATGAAAAGCAACTCCACCACGACTTCGGATTTCGGCTTATCCAGGTCCCGCACCAGCTTCTCGGCCAGCGCGACCTGATCCACGGTGCCGCGCACCACCATCGCTTTCTGCGCGTTGTAGGTGTAAACGCGCCGAATATCGGCCACAGTGCGGATGGCGGTGGCGATTTCCTGAAATTCCTGCACGGAAGTGGCATTGGTAACATAAAACACCTTTACCACTTGGTCTTCGTAGTCTCGGCGTTTGGTGGCGTTATCTTCGGTTACGAAAATCGTCGTCGGAGCGATCGGCTTCCAGAACGTGTGAGTGAGCACCGCCAGATAATCGAAGGCTTCCTCCACGCCGGACGCCCCAAGCTCCACCGTGAAGCCCCGCGGCGGAGGCTGATATTGGGAGTCGAACACGACGTTGATCCCGGCCAGCTTGCCCACAGTCTCATAGAGGATGCGCGGGGGCTGATTGTTCATTTTCAGCGACGGCACCTGGCGAATGACCGGCTTGAGCTCCGGCGGCCCTTCCATTTCGTTTACGCGCCGGTCGTCTGCGCGCCGCACCCGCTCGGCCGGCGTGAGGTTCGCCTCATCGGGTTTAACCTTGCCCGACTGCGCCTCCTCGATCATTTGCTGGGTGCGCTTCAACTCCTGAAGCGCGATAGCGGAGGAAGGATCGGCGATGATGGCCGCCTGAAAATTCTGCATCGCCTCGGCAAGCTTGCCTTGCTCGCGCAGCTTCAGGCCGTTTTCCACGTGCTTCTGCCCGGCCTGGAAGCGCGCGCGCCGCATCGCGATCAGGTATTCGGGATCTTTGGGGGATTCATCGACGGCCTCCTGATAGAACCGGAGAGCCGTATCCCAGTCGTTCTTGTTCTCGGCCGTTTCGCCGTCCTTATAGAATTTCTCGGCCTTCCGGTTCTTGGCTTCCAGCGCGGAAGTGGCGCACAGCGCGACGAATATGAGCGCCACCAAGGCGCGTAAATATTTGCGGCTCATCGATTTGAAAGTGCTACACTGACCTCGGGCGAAGGCTCACAAAACCTTTGACGCTCATCGGGTTCCGAGCGTGGAATCGAATATCAAAATACTCAGCGACAACCGCGCGGCGGGCCACGACTACTACCTTTCGGACCGCCTCGAAGCGGGATTAGTCCTCACCGGCACCGAGGTCAAGGCCGCCCGCGACGGAAAAATCCAGCTCAAGGACGCCTTTGGAGAGGTGGCCGCCAACGAAGCCTGGCTGGTGAACGCCCATATCAGCAAGTATTCGCACGGCAACATCATGAACCACGAGCCGGTCCGCCGCCGCAAGCTTCTGCTGCACCGCTCCGAGATCGAGAAGCTCCAGCACACCACACGGGAACGCGGGCTTACCGTAGTGCCCACGAAGCTTTACCTGAAAAACGGGCTGATCAAGGTGGAACTGGCGGTGGGCCGGGGCAAAAAGCTGCACGACAAGCGCGAAAGCGAGCGCGAGCGGGAGATGAAAGCCGAGGCTCGGGCGGCAATGGGGCGAAAAGGGCGGGAATAAGCCGCGGTTCAGGCGGCGCTCTTGTTTGGTTTTCCTGGCGCAGCCTTCAATCTAGTGCTTAGTTGCGGAAGTTGGCGTAGACCGCTCCCTCGCGGTCGCGGCTCGGAAATGCTTGCGGTCGCGGCGCGGAATCGTTTACGGCGACCCGCGGCGGCGGGCCTCCTTCCGTTAGTAGTACAAAAGTAAAGATAGCCTACGCATGGAAACCAAATTCATTTCTCAACCCCTTGGCGGCGCGCAGGCGGACGCCGTCGCTGTCGTCGTTTTTGAGGACGAAGCCGCACCAGGCGATCTGAAACTGGCTGGTGGCTGGCTGGACCAGCTTCGCGACTCGGCCGAGTTCACCGGCAAATCCGGCGAGCTTGCCGTCTTGCACCAGCCCCAAGGATTCGCCGCCAAGCGCCTCGCCGCGGTCGGCGGCGGCAAGAAGAAAGATTTCGACTCGGCCGCCCTGCGACGCGCCGTCGCATCCACTGTACGGACCCTCAAGCAAAAGGGCGTAAAATCGCTGGCCTGGGCTCTTGCGGACGTAGATCCGGATACGGCCGAGTCCGCGGTGGAAGGCGCCGTTCTGGGTAATTTCGAGCCGGACCAGTACAAGACCTCTACCAAAGAGAGCAAGGCGCTGGAGGCTTTTCATCTGCTCGCGTCGTCCGACGGCGCGGCGCTCCATCAAGCCGTAGCAAGAGGAAGGATTCTCGCCGACGCCCAGAACTTCGCTCGCGATCTGGCGAACGAGCCGGCCAATCGGATGACGCCCACACTCATGGCTGATCGAGCGCTCGCCATGGCTTCCGAGATGGGACTGGAATGCGAGATCCTCGATCAGGACCGCATGCGCCAGCTGGGGATGGGAGCCCTTCTCGGGGTGGCGCAGGGCAGCGCCGAGCCACCCGCGCTCATCGTGGTCCGTTATAAGCCGACGGGCGCTCAGAAGAGCGGCGATCACCTCGGACTGGTGGGCAAAGGGGTCACATTCGATACCGGAGGCGTCTCCATTAAGCCGGCCGAGGGCATGGAAAAGATGAAATACGACATGTGCGGCGGCGCGGCGGTGCTGGGCGCCATGCGGGCCATCGCGCAACTGAAGCCATCCATTCCGGTGACAGGGTTGGTTCCGGCGGTAGAGAATATGGTGGGCGGCAAGGCCCAGCGCCCCGGCGATATCGTCACTTCGCTCGACGGGAAAACGGTGGAGGTGCTCAATACCGATGCCGAGGGCCGCTTAATTTTGATCGATGCCCTCACCTACGCTCAGCGGCTCGGCTGCACGCATTTGGTGGACGCCGCCACGCTCACCGGCGCCATCGTGGTCGCGCTCGGCCACGTCAATACTGGCGCGTTCACGAACAACGAAGCGTTATTGGCGCGAGTGATGACCGCGGCCAAAGCCGAGGGCGAGAAGATATGGCAAATGCCGCTCGACGACGACTACAAAGAGCTCCTGAAGAGCGCTTTTGCGGATCTGGCGAATATCGGCGGGCGCTGGGGCGGCGCGGTGAGCGCGGCCTGGTTCCTACGCGAATTTGTGGGCGACACCCCGTGGGTCCATCTGGACATCGCCGGGACCGCCTGGCTCGATGATGCCAAGCCTGACATGGCGAAAGGTCCCACGGGCGCCTGCGTGCGAACGTTTGCCAAACTGGCGACGGATTGGTAAGACGCCTGAGTCCGATCCCGTTGTAGAGCGAGGCAGCATCACCGGCCGGAGAATGCGGGTTTACTTCTGCCTGCCCTTGCCTTGAGCTTGGGTTTGCTGCCGGGCCAGCGCCGCCTCGAAGCTCTTCTCGTACTGCTCGACGTGAGCCTTATAGCCCTCAGGATCGACAAACGGATTCGGATCTCCCTCTTTCCGCGCCTGTAGCTTTTCGTATTTCGCGGCCATGTTGTAGAACGACGCATGAGAGCTCAGGAAGACGTCCACAGGGAAGGTCAGCGCCTTCTTGTAAGTCGCGCGCA
Source organism: Bryobacteraceae bacterium (assembly GCA_036557165.1). Classification (GTDB taxonomy): domain Bacteria; phylum Acidobacteriota; class Terriglobia; order Bryobacterales; family Bryobacteraceae; genus Palsa-187. The sequence goes on along the minus strand of DATBIA010000022.1, from coordinate 70,430 downwards.
TATCTTCGACGATGTTCGGATAATCCTTGTTGTTGATGTATTGGAGGAACTGGCCGTTCAGGCTGCACTCGATAAACGCGTGATAGGTTTTACCGTTTTCCTTCAGATCCGTGGTCCAGGCGAGGCATCCTTTCGTGTGTCCCGGCATCATGTGCGCCGTCAGCGTCGTTCCGCCGAGCGTGACCGTGTCGCCGTCATCGACCAGCCGGTCGATCGGATGCTCCTTGCCGCCGGGGCGAAATTCCCTGGTCGCGGGCGCGTCCACGCGTCCGACTACCACCTGCGCTCCGGTCAATTCCTTGACCAGTGCGTCTCCTTCCACGTGGTCCGGGTGCGCATGACCGGCGATCAGAATCTTAATGTCGCTGAATTTGAACCCCAGCTTTTCCACGCTCGCGCGGATCACCGGCACCGAGGATTCATAATCGCTATTCATCAGGATGTCGCCTTGCGGCGTCACGATGAGGAACGAAGCCAATTCTTTGGTTCCCACGTAGTATATGTTGTCCATGACGCGGTGAGGCGGGAAGGGATCGTTCCAGCCCGCGGGCACGCGTTGACAAAACGCCGCTGCTGGAAATAAGGCCGCCGTGGCCAGCAAAATCGATTTGCGCATGATTCTAGGAGTTCGGTAGGACAGCTTCAGATTGTCCGGATCGAGAAACCGGCGTTTATTTGCCTTCTTTGCCGCCCGTGAAACTGCTGCCGGTGTCTAACTTGCGCCCGTCGGGAAACTCGATGCTGCGCGAGTTGGCCCGGAAAGCGCCATCCTTCGATTGGAATCCATTGACGACAATTTTGGTGCCCGCGGGCAGCGAGTCCCGGGTCCAGCCGTTTCTCAGCAGGACGCCCGGGGCGCCCCCCTCCACCGACCAATGCTCCACCATGCCGTCCGGTTTCGTAACGTCGATAAAGAGCCAGGTGTGCGGGTTCGACCACTCCATCTTCACGACTTTGCCTTCGAGCTTGACCGGTTTCTGCGCATCGAACTCGGCGGAAAAAGAATGGTGAGCGGCTACAGGCAACGCCGCGGCGACCAGCATGCCGGCGGCTGCCAAAATCGTGTTCAGTTTGCTGTTCATGAATTCTCCCTATCTTTTCGGCTCGGAGGCGGGCTGTTCCGAAACGGGCTTGGAAGACGGCTGCTGAAGGTGCATCAGATCGCTGTAAAGCAGTTTGTCGGCGAACGGCACGCATTTATGCTCCAGCAGTTGCGCATTTTCCTCGATCACGCGGTACAGGGGCATCTCAATCGTCCAAGGCCGGGAAAACGTCATCGGATCTTCGAGGGTGGCTTCGTATCGGATGTGGTCCGGATCGAGAAGAGTGAAACGCTCAGTCACCTTCAATTGATTGCTATGGAAGTTGCCCGCACGATCCAGCCAGGTTTTCTCGTTCTGGCCGGTGGTGGTCACGACGAGCGTGTTCCCCTCCCAGTTTCCGCTGGATTTGCCCATGTAGGTATCCACAACGGGCTCCGAATGGTCCTTCATGTAAATGATTCGGTTAGTGGCCGCAAACGGATAGACCATCAGGAGATCCGCATCTCCGGAACCCTGAAAAACCTGGAACGGCATATCGTGATAAGTGGCCCGCGGAACTCCGAGCATGAAGCATTTGGCTTCCGGGTCGGCGGCGGGCCAGCTAGCTCGATTTTTATTGCGCTGCTCCAGGGCTTGCGGCAGATACGGAATCGTTCCGCCGCGGACGACGCTTTTGCCGGCCGGGATCGCGGCGATTGCGCCCATCGGCCAAAACTCGTCGAGACCTTGGGCGTTATGCGCTTCCAGGTTCCAGTAAGCCGTGTTTAACGCCTGCCAGATACCGTTAAAATTGGGATGGCCGCCGATAGTCGCCGGACGTTTCGCTTCCTGGGCGAACGCAGCGGGGATCAGCGCAGCCGTTAGCATCGAGCCCAAGAATCGATTTCGCCAATTCCGCATCTGTCTACTCCCTGTTCCGGACGCTGCCGCGGCTACCGAAAAATAGGCGCGTTTAGGCCCCAAATTGTTACAGCATAACACGCTCTACGCCGGTGAGACTTCGTTGCAGGAGGCGCGCAGCGCTGGATTACCGCGCTTCCGCACCCGAGGTGCTCGCGCTCTTCTTCACCTCGACGCCCGCCCATTCTTCGAGTACTTTTATCGCGATGCAGAAATCGTCGTCCCCCCAGCCTTTGGCGATGGCGGCGCGCAGCATCTGCTGAGTCAGCGATGTGACAGGCATTGGAATATCCATCGCCTTCGCCGATTCCAGCGCCAAACTGATGTCTTTGTGCAGCCATTTTGTGGAAAACGTGGTCTGAAAATCTCGATTCAACACGAACGGCGCCTTGAAGGAGATGAGCCCGCTTTTGGCCGCGCTGTTGTCGAGAATCTCCAACATCAGATCCGGCGCAACCCCGCCTTTTACCGCTAAAACCATCCCTTCCACGAAGCCCTGGTACAGGTTGCCCAGAATCAGGTTCTGCGTCAATTTGGCTTGCAAACCTTGCCCTGGGCCGCCGCAATAATAGAAGAGCTTGCCCATGATTTCGAAGTAGGGTTTGGCTTTTTCGAAGATCGCCCGATCGCCTCCGATCATGAACGTGAGCGTCGCTTTTTCGGCTCCCGGTTTGGACCCTGTGCAGGGCGCATCCAGAAAATGCGCGCCTTTGGTGGCGAACGCGCGCCCAATTTCCCGACTCACGGCGGGAGAAATCGTGCTGCAATCGGCGATTACAGTCCCGGGCCGCGCTCCTTCGATCAGGCCGTCGCCGCCGATGGCTACTTCGCGCGACATGGCGCTGTCGCCAACACAGTAGAAAACGTAGTCAGACCGCGCGGCAACTTCTTTCGGAGAGGCGCACACCGCGCCTTTGCCCTCTTTCGCGAGATCGCGAGCTTTTTCGACCGTGTTCGACCACAACGCAACCTCGTGACCGGCTTGAAGCAGATGCCGCGCCATGGGATATCCCATAATGCCGAGCCCCAGAAATCCGAGTTTTTCCAAGAGTAGCCTCCCGTAAGATTAAAGTCAGTTGACAGAATAGCAAGTAAGCTCACCCGGCCGGCGCTCCCATTCATCGGCAACCCACACGCTCGCCCCGTAATCCGGTAAGCTCGACCCCGCCCTCACGGGCGGGGCTGACAGCGGGCCGGGGTTCAGCGCCGATTGCAAGCGTATCGACGGATTACAGCCGCCACGGGTTTATGTTTCGGTGGAGGATTGCGCCGCTAGAAGGCGCAGAATCAAAAGATCGGAGCGCTGGAACGTGGCGCCGGGAAGGTTCTTCAACTCATCGTCGGAGTCGAGAATGCAAGCCCTAACCATCGTCCTGAGCCGCTCTACGGATACGCCGAGTTCTTGCGCCGCCTCCGCCTCTGTATATTCGGATCTACCGTCTCCCATCTCTCTGCTGAATTGTAGACATACCGGGGACACCGGCCCAATCGGGAAACCGCCTATTCTTCGCGAGTTATCGTCTGATGCCGTGGAACCGCGGAATCCCGGGTACTAATGGGACGCTGTGGGGTCAGTTGGCCATACTTGTATCGTGCGGAGAGCCATAATATGAGTGTCTATGCGCTTTCTCATTGGTACGCTTCTGATGGCCGGGCTAGGCTTTGCCCAGCAAACCGCTCCAGCCCCGAAAAATACCGGATTCGACTTGAAGAATCTCGACCGGTCCGTAGACCCTTGCGTGAACTTCTACAAATTCTCCTGCGGCGGCTGGATCGCGGCGAATCCATTGCCCGCGGATCAAGCCCGATATGGACGTTTCGACGCGCTCCAGGATCGTAACCGGGAGATTCTGCGGAGCGTTCTCGAAGCCGCCGCGGTGGACAGGCCTGGGAGAAGCCCGATCGAGCAGAAAATCGGCGACTTCTACGCCGCGTGCATGGACGAGAAGACAATCGAGTCCAAGGGGATCGCGCCCATGAAGGCTTATTTCGACCGCATCCTGGCGCTTAAAGACAAAAAAGAGCTGGCGGGGCTGGCCGCGGCGCTGTTTCGGGCGGGAACGCCGGTTTTTTTCAATTTCTCTTCCGAGCAGGACGCCAAGGACTCCGCTAAGGAGATCGCCGGTCTGGATCAGGGCGGGCTCGGCTTGCCGGATCGCGATTATTACTTCAAAACCGATGCGACATCGGTGAAGCAGCGGCAGCAATACGTCGAGCATGTGACCAAGATGTTCGAATTGCTCGGTTCCTCGCCCGCCGAAGCCGCCCAAAAGGCGCAAACCGTAATGACAATTGAAACCGCGCTGGCCGATGGATCGTTCGACCGCATCACGCGGCGCGATCCCGACAAGGTCTACCACAAGATGACGGTGAAGGAGTTGACCGCGCTCGCTCCGGACTTCGACTGGGCCGCGTTCTTCAAGGAAGTCGGAGCCCCGCCGATCCAGAGCCTGGACGTTTCCGTGCCTCCCTTCCAAAAGGCATTGAATAGCGTGATTCAGAAGAGCAGTCTTGACGATCTCAAGACCTATTTAACCTGGCATCTGGTGAGCGACAGCGCGCCGCTTCTGCCGGAGGCGTTCGTTCAGGAAAACTTCAACTTCTATTCCAAGATTCTGCGCGGCCAGAAGGAGATGCGCCCGCGCTGGAAGCGCTGCGTGGATCTGGTGGACGGACTGCTTCCCGACGCTTTAGGGAAAGTATTCGTCGAGAAGACGCTCGGGCCGGGCGGCCGGGAACGCACCCAGAAAATGGTCGGTGAAATCGAGAAGGCTTTGGCTACCGATATTCAATCGGTGGATTGGATGTCGCCCAAGACGAAGCAACAGGCCATGGTAAAGTTGCGCGCCATCACGAACAAGATCGGAGGGAAGGCGCATTGGCTCGACTACGCAAACGTGAAAATTGCGCGCGACGACGCCTATGGAGACTCCGCGAGAGCAAGCGCTTTCGAGCTGGCGCGGCAGCTCAGCAAGATCGGCAAGCCGGTGGATAAGACCGATTGGCAGATGAGTCAGCCCACCGTGAACGCGTACTACGACCCGCAAGAAAACGACGTCAATTTCCCCGCCGGCATTCTTCAGCCGCCATTCTGGGACAACAAGATGGACGATGCAGTGAATTACGGTGCGATCGGGGCGGTAATCGGCCACGAATTGACGCACGGCTTCGACGATCAAGGCCGCCAGTTCGACGCCAAAGGCAATCTTCGCGACTGGTGGACCGAGGCCGACGCCAAGGCATTTAAAGACCGCGCGGATTGCCTGGTGAAGCAATACGACGGCTACACCGCTACCGGCGATGTGCATGTGAGCGGCAAGCTGACACTCGGCGAAAACACGGCCGATAACGGCGGTCTTCGGCTGGCGTATATGGCGCTGATGGATTCTTACGCCGGTAAGCAGCCTGCGCCGATCGACGGCTTCACGGCCTCACAGCGCTTCTTCCTGGGATGGGCCCAGGTTTGGTGTGAAAACGAAACTCCGGAGTCGCTACGGCAACAAGCGCTCACGAATCCGCACTCGCCCGCGGAAGCCCGCGTGAATGGCGTCGTTTCAAACATGCAGGAGTTTCGCAATGCCTTCGGATGCAAAGAAGGGCAGCCCATGGCGCCGGTGCAGTCCTGCCGCGTTTGGTAAAGGAAGCGCCTCGGCGACTGAGCCCAAGTTTCAACTGACAGGGTATCGCTCCCTTGCGGTCGCGGCTCGGAATGATCGTTTCCGAGCTAAGCGCCTGATATCGAGCCGCGACCGCAAGGGAGCGTTGTGCGCTGGTCAATGAAGAGGGCCACTCCGGTATAATCTGAGATCGATGAGAACCCTTACGGGGCTTTTGCCCTCCGCGCTGGGCTTTGCAGTTGCCGCCGGCGTCATGTTCGATCCGCTGGCGCAGGTTATGTATGCGCAGCAGGCCCACACGGCGAACGATGGCGTTTACTCCGATGCGCAGGCCGCCCGCGGGCGCGCGCTCTATCGCGAAAAGTGCGCGTCGTGCCATGGCGACGCTCTGGAAGGGAAAAGCGCGCCGCCGCTCACGGGGAACGCTTTCCTGAGCCTTTGGGGACCGCAGCCGCTATCGGAGCTGGCGGGCAAGATCCGGAACACGATGCCGGCGAACGATCCAGGGAAGCTGAAGCCTGCCGATTCCTCCGATCTGGTCGCCTTCATTCTGCAAGCCGGCAAGTTTCCGGCGGGACGAAACGAACTCGCCGCGGACGATGCCGCGCTGAAGACCACCGCGCTCACAGGCATCGCGCCACAACCCGCGGCCGCGACAGGCGCACAGGCGCCGGCATTTCCCGCGTTCGGCAATCTGGCTCAGGTAATGAGGGGAATCCTATTCCCAAGCTCCAATATTATTTTCAACGTCCAACTCCACGACCCGGGCGAACCGGTGAAACCCGCCTCGCCCGACGCCACGAGCTTTTCCTGGACCGCCTGGGGCGGTGACATCTACGCCGGCTGGCAGATGGTCGATTATGCGGCGGTGGCGATCACTGAATCGGCGCCGCTCATGCTGACGCCCGGACGCCGCTGCGAGAACGGAAAGCCCGTGCCCGTCGACAGGCCGGATTGGATCAAATTTACACAGGAATTGGCCGAAGCGGGTCGGGCCGCCTATCGCGCTTCCCAAACGAGGAGCCAGCAAGCCGTGAGCGACTCCACCACTCAGCTTGCCGAGTCCTGTTCGCACTGCCATCAGGTCTACCGCGATAAGCGCGGTCCGCGCGGTGGTGGGCCGGGCGGAGCGGCGGCAGCCAAGTGCACGCCGTAATCGCTAGTGTTTCCGGGCGAACGCTCCTACCATGGCGGGAGACGGGCAGCAGGCGTTCAGCGCCACCGCTTCGGCCCTGAGACGATCCGCCAGAGTGTCCAGATCGAGATCGAAAGGAATCTCGATTCCAAGCCCCTTCACGCGCGGATAGATGCTTCGCAGGGCTTCCGCCATCCACTCATAGAACGGACTGTCCGGACCGCCATCGAGCGGATACTCGGCGCGGCAACTCGGGGTTGCGAAGCCCGCATCCAGCAGAAGATGAAACAACCTGGTCCCGATGTTGCCGTGCGTGGCGGTCCAGAAGAAGTCGCGGAAGACTTGCATCAGGCGATCGCCCAGCGGCCGGACCGGATAGGCTTGATGAACCACCGAAAAATCGAACTCCTGGAATGCCGCGACTCCGCCCCAACGGACGTTCCGCCATGCGGTTTGGACAATCGCGAGCGGGTCCGCAGTATGGATCAGGATGTGACGGCCGATCACGGCATCGAACAAGTGTTCCGGCTTGAAGTCCTCGAGCCTTGCCCGCACAAACGAAACGTTCGCGAGACCCTGCTCCCGAGCCCTGCTCTCCGCGATGGCCAGCGCCGCCTCGTCGATATCCACCGCGGTGACGCGTCCGCGGGCTCCAACCAGCCTTCCCGCGAGAATCGCCACCTCTCCCACGCCGCAACCGATATCGAGCGTGTGCATGCCTTCGGCAATGCCGGCGCGCCGTAGAAACGATTCGGTGATCGGGTTGAGAATGGCGCCTTGAAGAGTAAGCCTCCGCCGCTCGCGGTCGGTGTGGCCCATGACGTAGCGTGCTTCCGCGGGTTCGGGCATATGAAGAGTATAAACGCGGGAATGCGGCGCGGACAGTCTTGGGAATCATCGAGGCTCCGGGAACCACACGGGGTGAAGCGGTGTCCAAGACGTTGGTTGGAGATGTGCCTGGAATAGTCCACGAACTGCTGCTTGCGAGGCGGCCTAACGCCTCGAAATGAAGTGCGTGAGGGACGCTCACAATGACACGACGCGGCGCGATATCCACGCTTGCGGGCGGACTCTGGAGCAGCCGGGTCGTTCTGTGTCAGAACTCAATTCTCCCCACGGAGGACCCCGTGAACGTATCCGCGGTGGTCAGGACCAGGAGTGGCCGGATCGTGCGCAACTTAACAAAGGAGGACTTCTCCATCATCGAATCGGGCGACGAATCGGGCCGGCGCCAGACAATCCGGGATTTTTCAGCGCCGGGAGATCTTCCCTTGACCGTCGGCCTCTTGATCGATTCGAGCGCGGCTCAGCGGCGACTGCTCGACGGCGAACGGGCCGCCTGCTTTACCTTTCTGGATCGAATTCTCCGGACCAGCGGCGGACCCGGCCACCGCTCCGAAACAGGGATGAGCCGTGCATTCGTGCTGGAATTCGACTCTCACTTGGACTTAAAGCAGGATCTCACCGACTCCAGTGAATCGATAGCAAAAGCTCTGGCTTCCAGCGGCGCCGGCTTACAGAACAAGCCCGCCGCCGGCATTGCCATGACTAGGCTTTACGATGCTCTTGTCCAGGGGTGCGATGAACGGATGAAGTGGGTGGAGGGCGAAAAAGCCTGCATCGTCGTGACCGACGGCATCGATTATGGGAGCCAATCGACTCTTACGGAGGCGATCCGGTCCGCGCAAAACGCAGACTCTTTGATTTACGCCATTCAGCACATCGACCGGGTGGGACAAGACAGCGTTCATCGCATCCCTGGACACACGGCGAATCACACCGAAGGGCAGATCGCCTTGATGCGTATGGCGCGGGAGACGGGCGGAGCGTATTACGAAGTTACCGGAACACAACGGCTTGGCATTATCTATCAGGAGATCGAGGAGGAATTGCGGTCCGCCTATCGCCTCGGATACGTTGCCGACCCCTTCGTGCCCGGCTATCGCCCCATTCGTGTAACGGTTAACAATAGCGATATGATCGTGCGGGCCAGGGAAGGTTACTACGGAGTAGCCACGAGTGCGTCGCCTGAACCGAGATTGAGGATCACTCGAATCGATCACTCGCCTCACGTCACAGCCGGGGACGTGGTTACGGCGGTTGGGGACGGGCTCGGTCAATCGAATATCGGCGCGCTCTATCTGACGGATGGCTCGCGCACGCTGGAAACTGTGGTGTTGCACCAGACGGCCAATGAAATCCGATTCAGAATTCCCGATCAGGCGGCGCCGGGACCATGGATACCCGGCGAGAAGCGCCCTCACATGTGGACGATACTGCTCCAGACGTCGAGCCCAGATGCCGAGCCAATTCTGTTCGATTTTGTCGGCTTCGAGATTGGAATCGAATAAGCCTATGCGAGCGCTTATCGTCTTTTTGGCGGCGTCCGCAGCACTCGGGCAACAGCCGGCGCCCGACACTCGCTTCCGCACGACTACCAAACTGGTGGAAGTCAGCGTCATTGCGGAAGAGAAGCAGGGCAGCGATAAGCCTGCAAAGCCGGTGACAGACCTGAAGCGCGAGGACTTCCAGATCTTCGACAACGGTGCGCGCCAGGAAATCCGGCTGTTTGTGGGGCCGGCGGCAGTTCCGGACCCCACGGAAGCGCAGCCGCCGAATACCTTCACGAATCGGGCGGCGAGGTCCGGCACTCCGCATGCCGGCTACTCAGCAATTCTGTTCGACAACCTGGTGACCGAGTTCGGCGATCCGTTTGACAAAGACGGTACCGGATTTGGCGTGCAAAAAGTGCTCCATGCTCTTCACAGCATTCCGAAAGGCGAGAAGATCGCGATTTACGCGCTGGGCCGGAAGCTGCAAGTGATCGGAGAATTCACGGCGGATCGCGATCTGTTGGAAGAGCGGCTGCGAAAGTGGAAGCCTTCGCCCGATGACGCGAAGACCGGGACTGCATTCTGCATTCCCGCGCCCGCCCCGGGTGCACCGACGGCAGGACAGAACGAGGCAGTGGCATCGTGTATCCGCACCGATTCGCTGTAGCGGCTAGCGCCGATGGGGGAAGAGATGAAGGCGATTGCCGACCATCTTGCGGGAATCCCGGGCCGCAAAAACCTGATTTGGATGGCCAACCAATTTCTCATTTCGGGCGACACCCTGCGGAAATTCATCAACGCGGACGTTGCGGTCTATACCGTTGACGAAGCGGGGATTAAAGGCTCAGGCGCGCCGCCGGGCATCGCGGCGCTTACCGGCGGCCTCAACTACGCCAAACGCAACGATCTGGCGGTAGTGGTGCGGGAAGCGGTGGAGGATGGGCGCGCGAGTTACCTTATGGGCTTCTATCAGACTAATGACGATCGGCCGGCAGGCTTGCATCGAATTGCAGTGCGGGTCAGCCGTCCGGGCGTCAGGTTGCGGTACCGGAACAGCTATCAATCCGAAACCACTGCCCCGCCGCGCACGCCCTCGATCCGCGATCTGATCGAAGCTTTGAACCGCCCGGTGGACGAAACCGCGATCCCTATTACGGCTTCCGCAACGCGTACGCCGGATCGGGTTCAAGTGACGGAATCGTTCGACCTCTCCAGCCTCGATCTACAGCTCGAGGAAGGGTTGTGGAAGGGCCGAGCCGAAGTGGCGGCTCGCTTTTCGGCGGCGGACGGCGTCTGGGTCGGAGAAGCGATCGCAGAGACGATAACGTTCGGACTGAAACCCGACACCTATGATTCGATGGTGCAGAGCGGAGTTCCGTACCGCCAAGAACTCGCGATTCCGGCAAAAGCAGTTTCGTTGAAGCTACTCATTGGGAGCCTGAAAAGCGGAAAAATCGGCACTCTCACGATCCCGCTGTCGGAGATCCCCGCAAACCGGACCGATGCGAAATAGGCCCTTGATCGCGCGAACCGTTACGACCGTCTCAGCCGCGAGAGCCAGGCCCATTAAGCAGCCGAGCTTCCCGCGCGGCGCTTGGGCTCGCTAAGGACGGCTCGTGCTCCATCTTGCAAAAGTGGGCTTAGTCTCCTCACTCATGACGCAACGCGACGATCGGGTCGACGCGCAAGGCACGACGCGCCGGGATGTAGCACGCCAGCATCGCCACCAGCGCCATGACGGCCGCCGCGGCGGCGAATATGAACGGATCGTTAGCGCCGACTGAAAACAGGAGACTCGCCATGAATCGAGTGACGCCCAGGGACGCAGCCACGCCGATGAGCGCGCCGGCTCCGGCGATCTTGGCTCCTCGGCCGAGAATCATGCCGAGCACGCCGCCGCGCTGCGCTCCGAGCGCGATGCGAATCCCGATTTCGTGCGAACGCTGGGCGACGGAGTAAGAGATCACGCCGTAAACTCCCACCGCGGCCAACGCCAATGCAAGCCCGCCAAACAGCCCAAGAAGAATCAAGGTGGTGCGGCGCGTCTCCACGGATCGGCCAATCAGCTCTTCCATGGCCGCTGCGTCAAAAACCGGTTCTTGCTTGTCGACGGACGCCACCGCCGCCCGAAGGGCGGATATCAGCGCGTTTGGATCGCGCTCCGATCTCACGATCAGGCTCATCTCATCCGAGACGGATTGGCGGAACGGCACGTAGACTTCAAACCGCGCGGGGTCCGCAAGACCGTAGAGCCTGGTATCGCCGACAACCCCGACGATGGTCACCCATTGGGGCGGCTTTTCTTGCGATGGGTGACCGAAGATGAAACGCTTTCCTATCGGATCTTCCCCGGCGAAAAAGCGCTGGGCCACCATTGCGTTAATCATCGCGACGCGTGGACCGTCCCGGTTGTCCGCGTCCGTGAATGCGCGGCCACGCTCCAGGCGAAGTCCCAATGTACTCAGGTACGCCGGGCTGACGATGTGCACGTCCGGGTGGGGAAACGCCCCTGGCGCGGGCAGTTCCATGTTCTCCAGGGTGATGTCCGTCCGTGAGTGATCGTTCGTAAACGGGACCACCGTGCCGAGAGCGGCAGCCTTCGCTCCGGGAAGGGCGCGCACCGTATCGAGGACGCTATCCCAGAAATTCAGGATGGCCGGATCTGCGGCGTATTTGGCCGTGCGCAGGCCCATTTTCATTGTGACCAGGCGTTCCGGGCGGAATCCTGGGTCAACCGACAGCAGCCGTGACAGGGTCTTGATCATCAAGCCGGTCCCGATTAAAAGGATCAGCGCCAAAGAAATCTCGGCTATCGCAAGCGTCTCCCGAAGGCGGCCTTGCCCGAGTCCTCCGCTCGTGTTTCTTCCACTTTCTTTGAGGCCGGATTGCACATCGACTCGCGCCGCCCGTAAGCTGGGCGCTAGTCCAAACAAAAGCGCGCACATCGCGACTAGGGCGACGACGAAAAGGAGCACGGCGCCATTTAGCGAGAAGGTCTCGCCGGACAGCGAGTGCGGCAGGAGGCGAGCAACGCCGCGAATTCCCCAAAACGCACAGGCCGAACCCAAAAGACCTCCGAGCGCCGCGAGAACGAAACTCTCGGTCAGAAACTGGCGGATTATGCGACCCCCGCCGGCCCCAACGGCGATGCGCAACGCCACTTCGCGTCCGCGCCCGGCGCCACGCAGCAGGAATAGATTCGCCACGTTCGCGCAGGCGATGAGCAGGACAAAGACGACGGCCGCAAACAGGGCGAGAATCGCGGGCCGCAGATCGCCGGCCAATACATCGCGAATCGGCCTTAGGGCGACGCCGAACCGGTCGTTCTCAGCGGGATAGGCTTTCGCCAGGCGGGCCGCAATGCCTTCCATTTCGGCTCGCGCTTGCGGCAGAGCAACGCCTTGCGCCATTCTCGCGATTACGATCGTGTCGCCGCGCTGGCCCCGATATTTAGCCCCGGGCTCGGTTGTGGCCCACACTCCGATCGGCTCGACCACATCTGCCGTTTCGATCAGCCGAAAATCCGGCGGCAGCACTCCGACGATCGTGAAACTACGGTCGTCGAGCGATAGGGAGCGCCCCACGACGTTCTGTTGGCCCCCGAAATGGGACTGCCAAAACCGGTAGCTGAGCAGCAGGACCGGCGCGGCGCCAGCCTGATCTTCCGATGCCTCAAAATCGCGTCCGAGCACTGGCCGGACGCCCAACATGGAAAGCAGATCCGAGGAGACCGCCGCGCCCCCGACATTCTCCGGAGGATCGGCGGCGAGATTGAAGCCTACGCCGCACACGGCGGCCATCTGGGAAAAGGCGCGGCTCTGCGCGCGCCAATCCAGAAAATTCGGATAGGAGACGCTCACCAAGCCAACCTTCGGCGTCGTTTCATTGAGCACCAGGAGCGCGGAAGCGTCGCGGTAGGGCAGGGGACGCAGCAAGACTCCATACACGACGGAAAACATCGTGGCGGTGGCCGCAATGCCTAGCGTCAGCGTGATGAGAGCAACGGCTGTAAAGGCGGGAGCCTTGCGGAGCTGCCGCAGAGCGTAGCGGATGTCCTGCCACGCGGCTTCGACGAGCGACACGCCTCTCGCCTCCCGGCATTCCTCCTTCACTTGCTCGAGCCCGCCAAACTCCATCCGGACGCGGCGCAGCGCTTCCTCGCGCGGCAGCCCGGAGTTCACGTATTTCGCAAGCTGCTCGCCCATGTGGAAGCGCAATTCGTCGTCCAGTTCCGCTTCCACGGCTTTTTTTCGGAAGAGTGAGCGAACGCGAAAGAGAAAATCGGCGAGCACGATAGACCTTTTAAATCGGTTCGAGCACCTGAGCCACGGCGGCCGTCAGCCGCTTCCAGGCATCCTGTTCGACTTCGAGCCGACGCCGGCCTTTTTTCGTGAGCTCGTAGTATTTGGCGCGCCGGTTGTTTTCGGACGTTCCCAAGCGGGCCTTGATCCAGCCCTTGCGCTCCAGCCGGTGGAGGGCCGGATACAGAGAACCTTGCTGAATGCGAAGCGCATCGCTCGAAACCTGTTGGACGCGTTCGGAGATTCCCCAGCCATGTTGGCGGCCGAACGAGAGGGTCCGGAGAATCAGGAGATCCAAAGTTCCCTGCGGAAGATCGATCGGTTGTCCCGGCATTTCCCTTTACCTTCTACAGGAGCGTAACACATCTCTTGTAGAAGCGCAAGGGGAAAAGGCAAGCGCCGGCTTGCGTTGGATTGCAGTGCGGGGCAGCCGTCCGGGCGTCAGGCTGCGGTACCGGAACAGCTATCGAGCCGAAACCACTGCCCCGCCGCGCACGCCATCGATCCGCGATCTGATTGAGGCGCTGAACCGTCCGGCAGACGCAACCGCGATCCCGATGCCGGGCCGAAGTGGTGGCTCGTTTTTTAGCGGCGGACGGCGCCCGGGTCGGGGAACCGATCGCGGAGACGGTGACGCTCTGCCTGAAACCCGCCACCTACGATTCGGAAAGTGGGATAAAATATCGCGATAGAGTCTGCGATAGAGATCCAAGACAAGGAGCGAATATGTGCGATCAGGACCATTCTGAGCAAGACCGGCAAGACTACGAAAAGTTAGGTTTGGTGACGCGAAAACAGTTCGGCGTCATGCTGGGAGCGGGCGTGGCCATGCTGCTGCCCAAGGTGGCGAACGCCGCCGCCGTTAGCGAATCGGAAGTGAACGTGAAGACGCCGGACGGCACGGCGGATTGCTACTTCGTGCATCCGTCCAGCGGGACGGCCCCAGGCGTGTTGATCTGGCCAGATATTTTCGGGCTACGGCCGGCGTTCCGGCAAATGGGCAAGCGGCTCGCCGAATCGGGCTATTCGGTGCTAGTGGTGAATCCCTTCTACCGAACTAAGAAAGCCCCCACCGCGGACAAGGGCGCCGCAACTCCTATTCAACAAGTGCTCCCGCTTGCGCAGACGCTCAACGAGACGACGCATATGACGGATGCGAAGGCCTTCATCGGCTGGCTGGACCAGCAACAGCCCGTCGCCAAGAACAGGAAGATGGGCACGCAGGGCTATTGCATGGGCGGGCCGATGGCGTTCCGCACCGCGGCGGCCATGCCGGGTCGCGTAGGAGCGGTGGGCTCCTTCCATGGCGGCGGACTCGTGACCAATGGCCCGAACAGTCCGCATCTGGAAGCCGCGAAAAGCAAGGCGCAGTTCCTCATTTGCATCGCGTCCAATGACGACATGCAAAGGCCTACTGAGAAGGACGTTCTGAAGGAGACGTTCGCCAAGGCGAACCTACCGGCGGAAATCGAGGTGTACAAGGGCATGCACGGCTGGTGCCCGCCGGATTCGACGGTCTACCTCGAGCCGGACGCCGAGAAGGCATGGAGCCGTTTGCTGGTGCTGTACGGAAAAGCGCTGGCGTAAATCCCGGCGTAAGTCCCGCGCATCAATCGAAGCTCCTGGTCCGCTTACTCGTGCCTTAACGCAACCGCCGGGTCGACGCGCATAGCCCGGCGGGCGGGACTCAGGCAGCCGATTAGAGCGACCGCGATCAAGACGACTGGCGCGCCCGCCATCGTGAGGAGATCGTAGGGGGATACTCCGACCAACTGCGATTGTAAAATCCGGTTCACTCCCAACGATACGGTGAGCCCAGCCAAAAGGCCCGCCAACACCGGCGTCATTCCCTCGCGGAAAATGAGGCGGCGGATGTCTTCGGCCGCCGCTCCGATCGCGATACGCACACCGATTTCTTTCGTGCGCCGGCTGACGGAATGAGCGGTCGCGGCATAGAGCCCAATGGCCGCCAGCAGCAGCGCCAGCACGGCAAAGATGGGCGCCACCGCGGCGTGCTTTCCCATCTCGGCGTGCTCGATATCCATGCGGTCGCGATCGAAGGCGAAGCTGGCCTTCAAGGTCGTGAAATCTTCCAGCGCCACATCGGGATCGAGGTTCTGCACTTCCGCTCGAACGGCGGCGGCCACTTGGCGAGGGGGCACGGCGGTTCGCGCGAAGAAGAAGGCTCCCAGCGACGGTTGTTGCCGGAAAGGCACGTAGACCAGAGGCTTGAACCGCTGCCGGGTAGCGTCGCCCTGCATGATATTCGGAACCACGCCGACTACCGTGCGCCACTCGCCGGGTTGGTTTCCATTGATAGCGCGGACGCGCTTCCCTACCGGTTGTTCGCCTGGAAAGAATCTGGCTGCGAAGCTTTGATTGACGATTGCGACCGGCGGCGCCGTCATCCGATCCCCATCGTTGAACTCGCGGCCGGCTAGCGCGGATGCGCCCATCAGGCGGAAGTAGTTCGAGCCGGCTGAAAGGAATTGGGCCGCCTCTCCGGCGTCAGGCTCGCTCGGCCGCCCGTCGATTTCAAACGGCCGCAGATTTCCCGAACCCACGGGAACGGCGCTGGCCACGGATTCGTCCGCTATGCCCGGAATGGTCCTCAACCGGGTTTCGATCTGGTCGAAATAGTCCAAGTTCATGGCCGCACTCGGGCGCGTGCCGGATGGAAATTTCAGATGGCCGATCAGCACGTTTTCGGGCTCGCGCACGCCGGTCTTGGCGCCGACTACGTTCAGCAAGCTCCGCACCAGCACGCCCGCTCCCGCGAGTAGCACAATCGCAAGGGCCATCTGCACGGCTACCAGCGCGGAGGCCAAATGCTTGCCGCGCAGGTTCTGCGTTACGCCGCGCGCGCCGCCTTTGAAAGCGCCGTTCACCCCAATCTGCAAGATTCTGCCGATCGGCGCCAGAGAAAATAAAACTGCCGCGGCGATCGAAATGGCTAGTAAGTAGGCGAGCGTGCCGGAATCTACGCTGTAATCGAGAATCTGGTAGCGGGACGCAGTTGCGACAGCCCACGTGCGCACGCTCCACCGGGCGATCCACCAGCCGAGCGTGGCAGCCACGCTCGAAAGCGCCAGGCCCTCCAGCAATATCTGGCGCGTCATTCGGCCCTGCCCGGCGCCGAGCGCAATCCGCGTGGAAAATTCGTGGGATCGGCCCACCGTTCGCGCCAAAGCGAGATTGGCCAGGTTGGCGCACGCGATCAGCAAAACGAACCAGGCCGCCGCCCAAAGCGAGCCGTACACGGTGGCCGCGTCCGGGCCGATGAAAAACTGCGACCACGCGTCCACTCTGGGGACCACTCCGCGATTGGTCGCCGGATAGGCGGCTTCCAGGCGTCGAGCGATCGTCTGCAACTCCGCGCGAGCGGCCGCGGCGGTCACTCCTTCAGCAAGCCTCCCAAACGCCATGTAGCCGCCGGGGCCTCTCCGCAGCAAATCGGGCGTGTGCGCCAGCGGCATCCACAGATTCTCTAGCTGGGGAAAATCGAATCCTTCGGGCATCACTCCGACGATGGTGGCCGGCGCATCATTGATGTGAACGCCGAGCCCGACGATGTCGGGGCGTTTGCCGAAGCGCGCGACCCAAAATCGATAGTTGAGGATCGCCACCGGTGGCGCTCCCACCGCTTCGTCGGACGGCGCAAAATCCCGCCCCATTACCGGCGCCACCCGCAGAAGACCGAATGTGTTCGCGGTGACTGTGGCTGTAGAGGTGTCGATCGGGCGGCCGTTGCCGTCGCTCCAGGCGATGGGTTTTCCTTCTATGAACGCCATGCCTTCGAACGAATGGGCCTGCGCGCGCCAATCCTCGAAATCGGGGTAAGCGAGGCAACACAGTCCCGAAGGATAGCGTTCCTGCATGTAAAGCAGCCGGTCGTTTCTCCCCACCAGCGGAAATCCGCGGAACAGCATTGTGTTCACGACCCTGAACACCGTAAGATTCAGCCCGATGGCGAGCGCGAGCATGGCGATTGCCGCCAGCGTGAACCCGCGGTCGCGCCGCAATCCGCGCAGCGCGAAGCGGAGATCGTAGAAGAACGCCTCCATCGCTATTTTTTTCCGGAAGCGGGCCGAGTGTATAGCTCCCACATCAATCCGTTGACGTCGCGGACGAAAACATTTCCCGCGCCGCCTGCGCGTTTTACGGGAGTCCCTCCCGCGCTCGCGACCGTACCGCCGGCCGCTTTCCATTGCGCGACGGCCGCGTCCAGATCGCGCACCACCATGGTGAAGGCGGGCGATCCTGGATCGGCGGCTCCCATGACGCGCTTGGTTCGGGGCGCGCCCTTATACTCGATCAGTGCGAAGTCCGCCGTGAATCCAGGGATGGACCCGTGCGTAATCCGCCACTGCGTGTTTTGCAGACCGATCAGCTTCAGGACTGTGTCGTTCGTCGCCCATTGCCCGCTCGGGCGAGCGTCGAATCCAAAAGCATCCCGGTAGAATTTCACAGACTTGTCTGTGTCTTCGACCGAAATTTGAATGCTGCCCCCGAGAATATCGCCCTGCGCGTTTGCCGGGATCTGTTCGGGCTGCTGCAGCTCCACAAAGAAGCCGTCCGGATCGCGAACGACGATTTCGCGCAACTTCGAATTCGGATTCCCGGTCGGATTGATGGGAACCCCGCCGGTGGTCACAACTTCGGTGCCGGCCGTCTTCAGCTTCGACGCGATTTTTTCGATGTCGCGAACGCGCAGCGCAAGCGTGGCCGCGCCAGGGTCTTGAATCGCGAAGCGGTCGGCTTTACGCGGGGCGCCGGTGAATTCGGTAAGCTCCCATCCAAAATTGGCGCCGGGGATGCGGAACGTGGCGCCCCTGAAGCTGGCGCCTTGAGTCGCCGTAAACCGCGACATATCGGTATCCAGAGGCTGGGGCTTTTGGGTGAGCGGATCGCGCGCGCCATTCACTGGAAGTCCAAGCAGGTCGCGATAAAACGGCACGGTTTTGTCCAGACTCTCGACCGCATGAGCCAGGTTGCCGAGCCCGACGACAGGCGTTGCGGGAATATTCGCTGACTGCTGCGCCAACGTCATCGCGGGAATCGCGGCGAGAAGTAGATAGAGGCTTCGTCTCATGTGCGATCCAGTCTATCAATCCAGGCGCCGTGGGGACAGATGAGCCGCATCATCAATGAGATTGATACGCGCAATCAATCGCGCCCGTTCGGCGAGGCGTTACTCTAACAGGAGGCGATTTTTCGGAGCCCACATACGAAATGAAAGAAAAGAGTCTAGAAGCGGTGCTGGCCGCTGCGAAGGGAATCTCGCACTACCTATACAATCAGCAAACCGGGCCGAACGTTTACCCGGGTGTCCCTCCCGAATTTACGAACTGGCGGGACGAGCAGAAAGCCTGGCAACAAACCTGCGTCCTTTTCAACCAGTCCTATCACATGGCGGAGCTGGAAGTGGAGGGGCCGGATGCCCTGAAGCTATTGAGCCACCTGGGGGTGAACACCTTCGCGAATTTCGGCGTGGACCGCGCCAAGCAATTCGTGCCGTGCTCGCCCGATGGATTTGTCATCGGTGATGTAATCCTATTTCACCTCGAAGAAAATGTGTTCAACATGGTCGGCCGCATCCCGGTGATCAACTGGGTCCGGTACCACGCCGACACCGGCGGTTACAACGTAAAGACCGAGTTGGACGAGCGAACCGCGGCGCGCAAAGATCAAAGCCGCCGGCGAAACTACCGCTTCCAGATCCAGGGGCCTACCGCGATGAAGGTCATCGAGCGCGCCACTGGAAAACCCGCCCCCAACGTCAAATTCTTTCACATGAGCTGGATCGAAATCGCCGGCAAGAAGGTTCGGGCGTTGCGCCACGGCATGGCGGGTCAGCCAGGATTGGAAGTGTTCGGACCTTGGGACGAGGGCGAGGCCGTGCGCCTGGCATTGGTTGAGGCGGGCAAGGATTTCGGCCTGCGGCAGGTGGGCGGCCGAGCGTATTCCTCCAATACCTTGGAATCCGGATGGATTCCGTCGCCGCTGCCCGCCATTTACACGGGCGCGGAGTTAAAGGCTTATCGCGAATGGCTCCCCGCGGACAGCTATGAAGCGAAGGCGTCAATCGGTGGAAGCTTTTACTCGGACAATATCGAAGACTACTATTTGACGCCTTGGGATCTCGGCTACGGTCCCATCGTACGATTCGACCACGATTTCATCGGCCGCGCCCCTTTGGAGAAGAGAGCGAGCGGCCCGCACCGGCACAAAGTAACGCTGGCTCTCGATGAGGAGGCCGTGCTGAAAGTTATTGCGACCGCCTTCGATAAGGCCGACCGCGGCAAATTTATGGAATTCCCGAGCGCGGTCTATTCCATGCACCCCTTCGACCGAGTCCTCGCGGACGGGAAGACGGTGGGACTTTCGACCTGGTTCGGCTACAGCTCCAACGAAGGCAAGATGCTTACCCTTGCGATGGTGAATGAGGAGCATAGCAAGCCCGGTATGGAGGTTACGCTGCTGTGGGGCGAACCCAATGGCGGTTCGGCCAAGCCGAATGTCGAGCGCCACGTCCAAATGGAAATTCCGGCGCTAGTGTGTCCGGTTCCTTATGCCGAAGTCGCTCGCAAAACCTACGCGCCCCCGGGGTGGCGGACGACGCAATCCGCCTAGCGCCCAATCGCAGACGACCCACACCGATCGGCGGCGCCACGAAGTGGCCTGCCGGTTTCATGGTTGCCGAGTCTGAAGTCCGCGTCGAGCGTAGACTACGTAAATAGCACCTGTGCACATCAGCCTGTTTGGCAACCTGCGGATCGGATTCGCCGGTCGCGACGTCACAACTCTCAACACGAACCGCCTTCAATCGCTGATCGCATATTTGATCCTTCACGGAGATACGCCGCAGCCGCGGGAACAACTGGCTTTCGTGCTGTGGCCGGGCTCTCGCGAATCGCAGGCGCGGACAAATCTGCGGCAACTTCTTCATCATCTGAAACGAGCGCTGCCGCCCGAGTGCGATTTGCTGGCGGCGGACCATTTCTCGGTGCGATGGCGGCGGGATCCTGCCTGCTCCATCGATACAGTCGAATTCCTCGAGGCGATCGGAAATGCCGAGTCCACGCGAACTGGGGGCGACTCCGCGCGAGAGAGCCAATCCTTGATCGCCGCGGCGCAAATCTATCAGGACGATCTTCTGCCCTCGCTCTACGACGACTGGATCGAACCCATACGCGAAGACTACAAGAGGCGGATGGGTGAAGTATTGGCCCGCCTCACGACACTTTACGAGGAGCAAAAGGAATACGCGGCGGCGATTCCCTGGGCCGAACGGCTGGTCGCGCTGGACTCGCTATCGGAAGCGCACCATCAAGCGCTCATCCGCCTGCACGCGGCCAATCGCGACCGGGCGAGCGCGTTGCGCGCCTATCACCAGTGCATGCGCGTACTGCGGCGGGACATGGGCGTGGAGCCAAGTCCGCGGACGCGAGAACTGTTCGAGCAAGTCCTGAAAGCGGAAGGCGGAGCGGACGCGCCCTCCGCGGCGAAGCCGCTCTCGCAACTCCAGAAAATGCCCGCGCTGATTGGGCGCGCTATGGAATGGCGCCGGCTGGTTTCGGCCTGGCAATCGGCGGTGGAGAGCGGCCCGCGTGTGGCAATAATCTCCGGCGAACCTGGAATCGGCAAGTCAAGGCTCGCCGACGAGCTGTATCAATCGTGCGTCAGCCAGGGCTACGCGGCCGCGCGGGCGCGCTGTTACGCGGGCCAGGGGCAGGTGGCGTACGCGCCCGTGGCGGAATGGCTCCGCTCCGACGCGGTTCGCGCGGGTTGGATCAATCTCAAGCCGCGCGAGTTGGAGGAGCTAGAGCGGCTGACGCCGGAAATCGCCGAGCAGTTCCCCCAGATCGAGCCGCTTAGGCAAGGCCAGCCCGGATCTCTCGCGGAAAGCTGGCAGCGGCTGCATTTCTACGAATCGCTGAACGCCGCGTTCGGAAAGAGCCGGAAGCCATTGCTGTTGTATCTGGACGATCTGCAATGGTGCGATGCGGGTTCGTTTGAGTGGCTCAACGCGCTGTTGACTTCGTCCGCGGCCTCCGGCATCCTCCTGCTCGGAACGGTGCGCGCGGGAGAGACGGAGCGTGACCATCCGTTTAACGCGTTTCTGGCATGGCTGCGGCAATCGAACATGGTGGAAGAAATTCCGCTCGAGCCTTTGGACGCCCAAGAGACAGCCGAACTGGCGCGGCTTGAATCCGCAAAACCTCTGGAGAGCGAGAATTTGGCGGAGATTTTTCGGGCCACCAGAGGCAATCCACTGTTCGTGGTGGAGAGCGTGCGCGCCGGGCTGCGCAGCACGCGCGTACACGCCGTGATCGCGTCGCGCCTGGCGCAGCTTAGCGCAACTTCCTACGACTTAGCCGGACTGGCGAGCGTGGTGGGGCGCCCGTTCACATTCGAGCTGCTGGAGAAAGCCACGGACTGGGACGAAAGCAGCGTCTCACAGGCTCTGGAAGAACTTTGGCGCCGGCGCATTGTGGAGAGCCGCGGAGCAGCGGAATACGATTTCACTCACGATCGCCTTCGAGAAGTGGCAACGGCGGAGCTGAGCGTGGTGCGGCAACGGTATTGGCATCGGCGGGTGGCGCGGGCCCTGGCTGAGGTCCACGCAGCCGATATCGAATCCTGGAGCGGGCAAATCGCCTCGCATTTCGACCAGGCCGCGATGGCGGAAAAGGCGATCGAGTACTACTCGCGGGCGGCGGCCCACGCGCGGCGGCGCTATGCCGATGCGGAAGCCGCGAATGCGCTCCGGCGCGCTCTGGAACTGTGCCGTGAATTTTCCGAGAGCGACTCGAGGCTGGAACAGGAACTGGATCTGCTGGTAATGCTGGGAGCGGCTCTGGTGACGACGGAAGGCTACTCCGCAGCCGAAGTAGGCGACACCTACACAAGAGCGCTGGAGCTTTCCAGGCGATTTGGAAACCGGGATATCTTCGCGATCCTGAGCGGTTCCTGGTTGTTTCACGCGGTGCGGGGCGATCTGGAGGAAGCGCGTGATTTCAGCCTTGAATTCCTGCGAGCGGCGGAAAGCAGTCCGGTTCCGGGATTGGAGCAAGCCGGCAATTTCCTGTTGGGGAGCAGCCTGTTTCACCTGGGCCAACTGGAGGCGTCTTTCGATCACATGACCAAGGCCGCGGCCGGCGACGAGAGCCCCGTCGAATCCGTACTGGCGCTGTTCGCGGGGCCGGATATCGGCGTCTTTTGCCGCTGTTATTTGGCGCATATCGCCTGGCATCGCGAAGAGGGCGATCGCCCGGAAGATCGAGCCGAAGAAGCTATAGCGGCGGCTCGCCGCATGGGCCACCCATTTGGCGAGGCGATCGCGCTCGACTACGCCGCGATGCTGCACGTTTTCCGGGGCGATAGCCGTCGGGCGGTCGAACTGGGGAGGCTTGCGGTTGAAGCGTGCAGTCGCCATCGGTTCTCCTATTACCTCGCTATGGCGAATGTACTCACCGGATGGGCCCAAGCCGTCGAAGGCGATCTGGAAGCCGGGCTGGCGCAACTTCGCGAAGGAATGGATGGAATGCGCAGCCTGGGCGCCGAAATCCGTCTGCCCTACTATTTCGCGTTGCTGGCGGAGACGCTCGGACGCGCGGGCCGGATAGGCGAAGCTCTGGCGAATATCTCGTCGGGATTCGCATTCGCGACCAAAAACGGCGAGGCATGGCCCTTGGCGGAACTCTATCGTGTTCAAGGAGAGCTACTGGCTGCGCAGGAGAAATTGGAGGCGGCGCGCGACAGTTTCCAGCGCGGCGTCGAAGCGGCGCGTCAATCCGGTTCTCGTGCGTTCGAGCGAAAATTGTCGATTCTCGCGAATAGAACGGCCCCGATCGTCGCTAAAGAACGTTTTTAGAACGCCACGCCGCGCAAACTAAAGATGAAAGAGGCGGAAGGAACGCCAACCGCCCGATAAAAGGAGAACGGCCATGTCGTGGAAGGAAGCTATTACCGAGTTTCGCGGTCAGTTCCGCGGGGAGGTCGTCGAACCTGGAGACGCGGCATATGAGGACGCCCGGAAAGTATACAACGCGATGATCGACCGCAAGCCGAAGGTGATCGCACGATGCACGAATGTCGCCGATGTAATGGCCGCCGTGCGGCTGGCGAAAGGCAACGGCTTGCGGGTTTCCATCCGGAGCGGTGGGCACAACGCGGCGGGCCTGGGCGTCTGCGACGACGGCGTCGTCATCGATCTGGCGCCGATTAAATATGTAAGGGTGGATCCTTCGAGCCGCACCGTGCAGGTGGGGGCCGGTTGCAAATGGAGCGATGTCGATCACGCAACTCACGCGTTCGGGCTCGCCGTGCCGTCGGGGATCATATCGAGCACCGGAGTCGCCGGGCTGACCTTGGGCGGAGGAATGGGGCATCTGACGCGGAAATACGGCCTGACGATCGATAACCTGCTCGGGGTGGATATGGTGCTGGCCGACGGCAGTTTCGTCACGGCTAATGCGGATGAGAACACGGACCTGTTTTGGGCCGTCCGCGGCGGAGGGGGCAATTTCGGCATCGTGACCTCGTTCTTATTCGAGGCGCATCCGGTGCATACGGTTTGCGCTGGCCCGATGTTCTGGAATTTGGAGGACGCCGCGGACGTGATGAAGTGGTACCGCGAGTTCATCCAGCGGGCGCCGGAGGAGATGAACGGTTTCTTCGCCATACTCACGGTGCCGCCGGGCCCGCCTTTCCCCGAGGCGATCCGTCTGCGCAAGATGTGCGGGATTGTGTGGTGTTATTTGGGCTCGCCAGAGGAGGCGAATGCGATTTTGGAGCCGATTCGCAGCTATCGTCCGCCGGCGTTCGAGCACGTCGGCCCGATGCCGTTTCCGATGCTGCAATCGGCGTTCGATCCTATCTATCCCACCGGTCTGCAATGGTACTGGAAGGCAGACTTTTTCAGGGAACTCGGCGACGCGGCCATTGCGAAACACCTTGAGCACGCCGCCTTGCTGCCAACCTGGCAATCGACGATGCACATGTACCCGGTGAATGGAAAAGTGAACCGGGTGGGCGCGGCGGATACGGCGTTCAGCTATCGCGACGCGGTTTGGAGCGAAGTGATCGTGGGAGTGGACCCCGATCCGGCCAACAGCCGGAAGATCACGGAGTGGGCGAGGGCCTATTACGACGACCTGCATCCGTTCGGCGCCGGCGGGGCTTATTTGAACTTCATGATGGAGGAGGGCGAGGACCGGATTCGGGCGACATTCCAGGGAAATTACAGCCGCTTGGCTTCGATCAAAGCGAAATACGATCCCGAGAATTTCTTCCGCGTGAATCAGAATATCAAGCCGGCCGTGTCCGCGCCCGCTGGGTAAGGAGTCTTGGCACGT
Organism: Bryobacteraceae bacterium; assembly: GCA_036557165.1. Classification (GTDB taxonomy): domain Bacteria; phylum Acidobacteriota; class Terriglobia; order Bryobacterales; family Bryobacteraceae; genus Palsa-187. Next base: position 45,741 of record DATBIA010000022.1, on the reverse strand, counting down.
TCTACTGCCGGAGCGCGAACGTGAACAGCGAACTGCCCGCCGAAATCGCAACATACTGCCGCCCGTTCACCGAATAGGTCATTGGCCCCGCGAAAACTCCTCCGCCGAGCGTCGCCTTCCACAGCAGATTCCCGCTGCGCGCGTCCAGCGCGACGAAATGGCCGTCGCGGCCTCCGGCAAACAGCAGATCCGAATCCGTCGTCAAAATGCCGCTGTCGGTGACGTCGGTCATCTTGAATTCCCACTTGCGCTCACCAGTCTGCGGGTCCATGGCGCGCACCGCGCCGTAGCCTTCTCTATCGTTGCGCTGCGTCGTCTGATCGGGGAAGAAAGGCACCTTCGATCTCGGAAAAGCGCCCGCATAGGTACGGCCTTCGGTGTATTCGACATCTTGTTTGATGTAAACCGAATCGTAATTCACCCAGGAAGGAATGTAGAAGAGGCCTGTGCGTGCGCTATACGACGGCGAATACCAATTCGTGCCGCCTTGATTGCCGGGCGAAATTTGCGTTCCCTCGGGCGTGGGAACCTTGCCCGGCGCGCGCATGGGACGACCCTTCTCGTCGAAGCCCGTCATCCAGTTCACTTCGACGAACGGCTTGCCTAGCAGAAACTCGCCCGTGGTCCGATCGAGCACATACATCAGGCCGTTGCGATTCGCCCACAGCATCACCTTTCGCCGCGAGCCCTTCCAGTTCATTTCCGCGAGCACGGGGACCTGCACGGAATCGTAGTCGAATTCGTCGTGCGGGGAAAATTGGTAATACCATTTCAGCTTGCCGGTGTCGGGATCGAGAGCCACCACCGAATCGGTATACAGATTGTCGCCGGGCCTTGGATCGCCATTCCAATCCGGACCGGGATTGCCGATGCCCCAGTAGGTCAGATTCAGATCGGGATCGTAAGACCCGGTGACCCACACCGACCCTCCGCCGGTTTTCCAAGCGTCATTCTTCCAGGATTCGTGGCCGGGTTCACCCGGTCCTGGAACTGTGTTGAAGCGCCAGGCCTCCTGACTGGTCTTCGCGTCAAAGGCTGCGATGAAGCCGCGGATGCCGTACTCGCCGCCCGCAACGCCCATAATGACTTTGTCTTTGACAATGAGCGGCGCGTGCGTCAAAGCGTAGCCTGCGGCCGCGTTGGCGATTTCGCGATTCCAAAGCGGCTTCCCGCTTTTGGTATCCACGGCGATCAGGTGCGCGTCGATGGTCCCCATAAAGAGCGTGTCCCCGAGGATGGCGAGGCCGCGATTGACCCTTCCGCAGCAGGGGCGCGCCGCGGTCGAGGGCTTGTAGCTGTAAACCCAAAACACGCTGCCCGTCGCCGCGTCGAGCGCCACGACGTCGTTGGGGGCTTGAACCGTGTACATGACTCCGTCCACTACCAGCGGCGTCGCTTCGAATTTTTCGAGCGAGCGCGCCTGAAACACCCACTGGATCTCCAGGTTCTTCACGTTCGCCGGGGTGATCTGCGACAGCGAGCTATGACGCTGGCTCTGCATGGTGCCGGAGTAGGTCAGCCAGTTCTGGGGCTCGCGGTCGGCGTGAAGCAGCCGGTCGAAAGTGACCTGCGCGGACAACAGAGCGGAAGTGGACAAAAACAGCGCCAAAAGCGGCTTGTGCATGGCTCTATTGTATGACTGGGCAGGACAAGCTTAAAGCTTCTCCCAACGGACGGACTCAGTAATGAAACCGATATCGCACCTGGACATAAAGCTGCCGCGGATCGGCGTAGTGCGTGCCGCCGAAAGTCTCGCTGTTGTCCAGCAGAAATCGCCGGTTTGTCAAATTCAAAGCCGTCCCTGACACCGTGAACCTCTCGCCAAAATTCTTACCGAGCGAAAAATCGAACGTGGTGTGAGCCTCCAGATGCGCACCAACGTCGCTCGAGCCGTCCGTGAAACCCGAGCCATAGTACAGATTCCCTCCGGCGAAAACGCCGCGCGGCAGGTTGACGTTGAAGCCCGCGTGCAAAGTGTGGCGCTGGTCGTGATCCAGGAGGAAATAGCCGTTCTCGGGCGGGGAGAAATCCGTCAATCCTCCCGTCACCGCGCCCGCGCCTTCGGCATGCGCGTACGCATACGCTAGATAAACTTCGCCGCGATTCCGAATCTTCGGCGAGCGGACGCTCACTTCCCAACCGTAGAGCCGCGCCCCGTCGACCGTCAGCGGAAAAAACACGTCAGAGTTTCCGATGGCGTTGTGGTCGAAATAGTTGTGGGCGCGCTGATGGTAATCGTTCACATCCAGCGACCAGCCCCGCACGGGGATCGCGAGCCCAAACTGATGCTCCTGGTCGCGCTCGCCGCGAAGTGGGATGAACCCCAATCCCTGAGAGACTGCGAATTCCGCCAAAGGCCCGGTGACCGTGGAAAGCGGAGGCGCCTGATAGTACATCCCCCAGAAGCCGCGCAAAACCCAGTTCAGATGCGGAATGCGGACCGATGCTCCCAACCTCGGATCGGCGGCGTTCTCCGAAATCGCGCCCGCAAAATGCGTGAGACGCATCCCCCCGATCAGCGTGAGCCAGGAAAGTGGCCGGTACTGATCTTCCAGCCACGCCGCTTCCAGTTGCCCCGCGTGGCTCTGATCCTGCGCCAGTGAAAGGCCAGAGCCATCATGGGCGATCAGGCCGACGAACTCGTTATCGTGCTGGCCGAAAGCATAGACGCCGGCGCTGGCGTTGTGATGCGCCGTCACTGCGCTGAACGCGATCTGCGCTCCGGCGTATTTGGAATCGCGGTGCTGAGTGGTCGCGACGGGCGCATCGCTCGGGCCGCCGTCGAAATTCGCGATGTTGGCGTGATAGAACGGCGAGATGGTCAACAACAAACCGGGCCGGAATGTGTGAACCCACGAGAAATTCGCCAGGGCGTCGCGCTCCCGCTCCACGTCGCGGATGCCGGACGCTTCCGCATCGGGATCGTTTGGGATCTGGTAGTCGTCGCGGCGAGCCGAGGTTACGAAGCGGAACTGGTTGTTGGCGTCGCGATTGTAAATCAACGTGGACATGCCGCCGAGCCCCCAGGCTCGATCGTGCAATGTGTCCGGACCGGGCGTTTCCAGGCCGTAGTCGCTGCGGTTTCCATTTACGCTGGCGAAATACGCGAATCGTTGTGAATGACCGCCGAAATTCACCTGATCGTTGGTCTGATGAAACGCGCCGAAGCTTGCGATCAACTCGCCGTCGCTGTTGCGTTCGAAACCGGTGCGTGGGACGACGTTGAAGACGCCGTAGGTGCGGTCGCCGTAAGCGGCCGAATAGCCGCCGCGATCCGCCTCCAGATAATCGATGTCCTTGGGATCGATTTGCGGCCCCACGTTGCTGGCAATGTTGGTATTGGGGATCGGAACGCCGTCAATCGCCCAGGTCGCTTGATGGCCTCCCCGGATATGTAGCTGATCGTGCGTCACCCAGGCGCCGGGGACATAGTCGGTGATCATGTTCAAGCTGTTGGCGAGGTCCGCGCCCGGTGTGCTTTGAATTTCGCCGCGGCTGACAACGGTCGTCGGGGTCACCTGCTCGGGATTCACCGCCAGGGCGGATTCCTGAACGGTTACAGATTCGCGAACCGCGCCGATCGTAAGTTGAAAATGGAGCACAGGCGAGGCGCTCGAGGCGACGACAATTTCCTGCGTGGCGGGCGCCAGGGTTTCGTGCTCCACTGTCACGGTGTAGGCGCCCACTGGAACGGAAGCCTCGAACGATCCGTCCGCGCCGGTGGTGACCGTTTGCGAAAAATCGGACGCCGCAGCCTTCACAGTCACCTTTGCGCCTTGGACCGGGCGATGATCGGGATCGTGAACCACTCCCCGAATCGAGCCGAATACGACGGCGAATAACAGGCACCCAAATAAATGCAGAGCAAGAATCAATTTCATTGAGCAGTTCCCTTCCCTCTTTGGGGATTTCCAATCCGCCTCAGGTTGCCAACCTGCCTTATTTGCAGTGAAGCTCGGCGGAAAAGATCGGAGGGGGCCGCTGATAAAGGGAAGGATCGGCGGCCGAGACCACGGGCTGTTCTGGGGCCGCCGCGGCCCGATCGCTCTCAGTGGACCCGATGCCTACCCAAGTAGCGGGCGCGGACAGGACTGGAGTCCTCGCCACCGGCGCGGCCTGCGCGCGGGAACAGTTCGTAGCGCAGGAGTCGCCCGCGGAAATTGAGTCCGGCCCAGCCTGGGGACGGCTGCAACGCGTGTGCGCGCGGAGGCGCTTGCAACACGCCATCTGGCAATCCGAGCCGGCGGGAGACGCGAGCAGCGCGGCAAAAGGCGCCGGGCCAAACAAAATAATCAGGCACGCGCCTGCGATCTGGCGTAACAACCGCATATCGCAAGATCAGAATACTATGGTACGCTGGCAAAGAAAAGGCGAATGGACGACTTTTACCGGCGTCTCGGCGAGCTACGAACTCAGGTGGCGCGCATCGATCGGAAATACGCGAACCAGCCGCCTCCCGCCCCCGATTTCCGCCTGCCGCATCGCCGCGCGCTCCATTACATCGAGGAGTGGCTTACCGGCGAAGAAGTAGAGACGGCCTTCGGACGCCATTTCGAAACCGAGAAATTGTACGACTCTCATCGCCAACACGGCAGCGCGGATATTGGCGCTCTCGTCGATCTGCCTCGCGATCTTCTCGGCACGCTTTCCGGCGGAGCGATCCAGGCGGCGAATCCCGAGGAATGGGCTTTCCTCGATACGGAGACCACCGGGCTCGCGGGCGGCGCGGGGACTTGCGCGTTTCTGATCGGCGTCGGCCGCATTACGCAAGAAGGCTTCCGCGTGCGGCAGTTCTTCATGCGCAGCCATTCCGAAGAGGCGAGCCTGCTGGACGCGGTGGCCCGGCATCTGGCCCAATTCCGAGTGATGATTACGTATAACGGCCGCACGTACGATCAGCCGCTTTTGGAAAAACGGTACCTGTTCCAGCGGGCGCGCGCGCCGTTTCACGCACTCGATCATCTGGATCTACTCCACGGCGCGCGCCGATTATGGAAATTGCGCTTCGAGAGTTGCCGCCTGGTGGATTTGGAAAGCCGGATCCTGGGGGTTGAGCGCCAGGGCGATATGCCCGGCGCGCTAATTCCCTATGTTTATTTCGAATATTTGCGAACGCGCCAGGCAGCGCACCTTTTGCCCGTGTTTCAACACAACGCGCTCGACATTCTGACGCTCGCCTGCCTTACGGGAATCGTGCCACGCGTGTTCAACGACCCGGAGGGCGTACCGTTGCGGCATGGCGCGGAGATGGCGGGGATCGCCGGGTGGCTGAGGGAGGCGGGCGATATGGAAGCGGCGCGGGCCTTGTATCGCCGCGCCCTGAAGGCAGGCCTTAGCGATGAGGTGCTGTTTCGCGCGCTGTGGGAGCTCGCCTCGATCGAGCGTAAGCTGGGTTCACACGACGCGGCGCTTCAAATTTGGGGCGATTTAGCGGAATCGAAAAATCCCTTCCGCGTGCGGGCGCTGGAGGCGCTGGCCAAGCATCACGAGCACCGCTTGAAAGACAGCGTTCGGGCGCTGGAATTCACCCGCGCCGCGCGCGCGCTCGCGGACTCGCCCGAACTGGAGCGGCGGGAAAAACGGCTCGCGCTCCGGCCGATGCGCTAGGGTTGAAGCATGCGGGCTCCGCTCCCGATTTGGGTCGCCCTCGCGCTTTGCCTGGAGATTCACGCGCAGCCCAGCGCGCCCGAACGCCAGCTCGCCATAGACTCCTTCGAAAAAGTGTGGACCACCGTCCGCGATACACATTGGGAGAAAAATCCCGGAGGACTCGACTGGCAGGCGATTCACGACGAATTCCGCCCCAAGGTGGCGAACGCGCGCAATATGGACGGGGCGCGCGCCGCGATGCGCGACATGCTGTCCCGCCTGCATCAGACCCATTTCGCGATTCTGAGTTCCGACTCCTACGACGCGGTTCAGGGCGATATCGAAGGCCCGGGTTCGCCCGGGATCGATGTTCGGATTTTGAATGGACAGGTGGTCGTCGTAGGCGTAGATCCGGGATCGTCCGCCGAGCGCGCGGGAGTGCGGCCGGGCTGGGCAATTCAAAGCGTTAACGGCAAAGAGATGGGTCCCGCCATTCGCGTGCTGACTAAGGACCCGTCCATTTCCGAAATCTCCGTCACGCGGGCGGCGCTGGCGCGTCTAACGGGGCCCGTGGGAGGGAAAATCGACCTTGCATTTTTGGACGGCTCCAATCGGACCGTTCCTCTCCGCCTGGATTTGACGCAGCCGCGAGGAACGCCCGCGGAATTCGGCAATCTGCCAACGCAATATGTCTGGTTTGAAGCGAAGCAAATCGGTCAGATCGGCTATGTCCGGTTCAATTTGTTTTTAGATGTGACTCGCGTTATGGGGGGCTTCGCCAAGGCGGTTGGCGACTGCGGCAAATGCGATGGCTTGATCGTCGATTTGCGAGGCAATCCTGGCGGGCTCGGCGCCATGGCGATGGGGATGGCCGGATATCTGGTAGACAAGCCGGGGCTGCGGCTGGGCACAATGTATATGCGCGGCGCCACATTGAATTTTGTGATCAATCCCCGTCAGCCTGCCTTCCTGGGTCCGGTGGCCGTATTGATCGACGCGGAATCCGCGTCCACCTCGGAGATCTTCGCCGGCGGATTGCAGGACCTGGGCCGGGCGCGTATCTTCGGAACCCGCAGCGCCGCCGCGGCGCTTCCGTCGCTGATCGAAAAGCTTCCCAATGGAGACGGTTTTCAGTACGCGATCGCCAACTATATCTCCGAGGGCGGGAAGGCGCTGGAAGGCTCGGGCGTGCGGCCGGACGTGGAAGTCAGGCTCACGCGCGAAGCTCTGCTCGCCGGACACGATCCGGTGGTGGATGCGGCTGTAGATTGGATAAGGAGCAAGCAATGAAGCTCATACGTTCGGCGGCGCTCGTTCTCTGCGCCTCCGTCACGATCGCCATTCCCGCGCGCGCGGCGGACGACGCGCTGCCCGCGGCCGAATCCATTCTCGACCGGTTTGTAGAAGCGACCGGGGGCAAAGCCGCCTACGAACGGCACAAGTCCGAAATGGTCACCGGCAAGCTCGAGTTCGCCGCCGCGGGCGTCAGCGGGACGGTGATGAGCTATGCGGAGGACCCCAGTAAATATTATTCGGTTCTAGACGTCGCCGGGATCGGCAAAGTGGAGATGGGAGTCACGGATGGCGTCGCCTGGGAAAATAGCGCGCTGATGGGCCCCCGCATCAAAATGGGCGAGGAGCGCAACCAAGCTCTGCGCGAAGCTCGCATGAATGCGCCGTACCATTGGCGCGAGTTGTACAGCAAGGCGGAAACCGCGGGCGTCGAAACCATAAACGGCGAAGAATGTTACAAGGTCGTTCTCACGCCGAAGGAAGGCACGCCGGAGACGATGTTCTTCGAGAAGAAATCGGGATTGATGCGCAAGACGACCCTGGTGGCTGCGAGCCCCATGGGAAACGTGCCCGCCGAAGTGCTCGCCGAAGAGTATAAAGATTTCGAAGGTGTCCTGATTCCCGCCAAGACTACTCAAAAAGCGGCGGGCCAGGAATTTACCATCACCATCGAGAGCGTAAAGGTAAACGATCCGATCCCGCCGGAGCGCTTCGAAATGCCCCCCGAAGTGAAGGCGCTAGTGAAATAAATCGGGCGCGAGCCCTGTATCTGTCGATTTCCGCCGCGCCGCCCGTCGTAACCATGAGGAGACACAAACCATGCAATTCGCACTGCTGATTTACGATGACGAAAAGCGCTGGATCAGACAAGGCAAAGCGGAATATCCCCGCGCCGAGCTTCAAGAATACCGGGAGTTCAGCCAGGAGTACGCGAGCGCAATTCAGGGCGGCAAAGCTTTGCAGCCATGCTCCACCGCGAAAACGGTGCGCGTGCGCGACGGCAAGCCGCTGGTCACCGACGGGCCCTTCGCCGAAACCAAGGAACAACTGGGCGGATTTTATCTGGTTGAAGCCGGGGACGCGAACGAGGCGGCGAAGATCGCTTCGAAAATTCCGGGGGCGCGGTACGGGTCCGTTGAAGTCCGTCCGATCATGACATTTTCCTGAGCGGGCCATGTCGATTTCGGCAAAGCCGAACGTCGTCTGGATGAGAAGGTGGGCAGGCGATCGGTTTCGGGTCGCCTGCCGAACCACCCGATACAGACCAAAAAGGAGAAACATCATGAACTCGAACACATTCGCTACGGCGACCGCCGTGAACCCGGAGCTCACTCCGCTTGAAAAGGAACAAGCTCGCCTCTACATCCAGCAATCGCGCGACGGCGCCATCGGCGCGACCAGGGGCCTGTCTGAAGCGCAGTGGAACTTCAAACCCACGCCGGACCGCTGGTCCATCGCCGAAATTCTGGAGCACGTAGTTTTTGTCCAGGAGCGCGTCCTGGGACCCATTTGGGAGCAGCTCTCCGCCGCTCCGCCCGCGCCCGATTGGTACGATCGCGAGCAGGTCGACTCGATTGCGATGCATCGCTTTCCTACCCGTTTGATGAAGTTCCCGGCGCCCGAATTCGCTCTTCCGAACGGCCGCTGGACACCTTCGGAAGCGCTGGACCGTTTGGCCGCGAGCAGCGCGGCCCTGATCGAGCGTCTCGAATCGTCGCCGGATCTGCGCGCGCACGCTCTGGAAGCCGCGCCGCTCAAGGCGGTATCCCAAGGCAAATACCAGTGGATGGACTGCTATCAGTGGTTGGTCACAGCCGCCGCCCACACCGAACGGCACACCAAGCAGATGCTGGAAGTGAAAGCGTCTCCGGATTTCCCGGTAAATTGACGGAGCCGCGCCATGCGCTACATGATGCTGATCTATTCGAAGGAATCGCCCGACGGCTTGAGCCCGGAGGACGCCAGGCAAATCCGGACCGCCCATTGGAAAACGATGGACGAAGCCGTGAAAAAGGGCATATTGGTGGGCGCCGAACCGCTGGCGCCCACCGCCACCGCGACTACAGTTCGAATGCGCAACAGCGAAGCGCTCGTCACCGACGGGCCGTTCGCTGAAACCAAGGAGCAGCTTGCGGGTTACTACATTCTCGAATGCGAAAACCTGGACGACGCCATCGAATGGGCGGCGAAAATCCCGACCGGCTGTAAAGGCCGGGAAGGATGCATCGAGATCCGTCCCATGCCTGGCCTGCCCACGCGCATCAATGCCGAGCTGGCCGCGGATACCGATTGAATGAACGACGTCCGCTCCGCGGCCGAATCCGTGTTCCGGCGGGAATCGGGGCGGATCATCGCTACCCTGATCCGAATTTCGGGCTCCTTCGATCGCGCCGAGGAGGCGATGCAGGAAGCTTTCGCGTCCGCCCTCGCCTCCTGGCCGCTCAAGGGAATTCCTGAAAATCCGGCGGCGTGGGTCACGACCACGGCGCATAGAAAATTGATCGACACCGCGAGAAGAGAGCGGACCCGCCGTGAAAAACAGGATTCGCTCGAATACGAAACGGGAACGGCGGCGGCCGCAGTGGAACTCGAACCCGAACCAGCCGACATGCATTTCCCCGACGACCGCTTGCGTCTGATCTTCACCTGCTGCCATCCGGCGCTGAATGCGGATGCGCAAGTGGCGCTGACGCTTAGGACGCTCGGCGGATTGAGCACGCCCGAGATCGCGAAAGCTTTCCTTCTGCCCGAAGCCACGCTCGCGCAGCGGTTGGTGCGCGCCAAGCGGAAAATTCAGGAGGCGAAAATCCCTTACGAGACGCCTCCTCCGGAACGCTTGGCCGAGCGCCTGGCGGCGGTGCAGTCCGTCGTTTACCTGATCTTCAACGAAGGTTATGCGGCTGCTTTTGGCGCCGGGCTGGTGCGCGGCGAATTATGCGGAGAGGCCATTCGGCTGGGGCGCGTCCTTTGCGAGTTGGTCCCGCAAGATGCTGAAAATATGGGCATTCTCGCGTTGATGCTGCTTCAACATTCGCGGCGCGATGCCCGGGTAGCTGATGGAGAGTTGGTGACGTTGGAGGACCAGGACCGTTCGCTTTGGGATCGTCAGGCGATCGCCGAGGGATTGGTTCTGGTGGAACGAGCTTTGGGGCTCGGCCCCGTGGGGCCGTATGGATTGCAGGCCGCCATCGCGGCCTTGCACGCCCAGGCTAAGACGCCGGAGCAAACCGACTGGCGTCAGATCGCCGCGCTCTATGGAAAGCTGCTGGAGTTGAACCCGTCCCCCGTGATTGCGCTGAATCGCGCCGCGGCGGTTGCGATGACCGGGGCCATGGAGGAGGGGCTCGCCCAGATCGACGATCTAGGGCGGGCGGGCGCGCTCGATCGATATTACTTATTTCATGCGGCCCGCGCCGACCTCCTGCGACGGCTGAACCGGCCGGGAGAAGCCGCGGAGGCATACCGGCGAGCGGCGGACCTCGCGGTGAACCGCATTGAAGTGGAGTACCTCGAAAAACGTCTGCAGCAGATCCGGGCGCGCCTCGGCGCGTAGAGCGCTTGCCACCCCCGCCGTCCAGAATGTAAAACGCGCAACTGGCTCTAAACTCTGTAAAGGTCCTTGCCGATCTTGTACTTGGAGGCCGGTTACGGTATCCTACCACCAAAGCAGGAAATTTCGGCGTCGAGGGTTCGCTTATCCTCGAAGTTGCCGGGTCGTTTCCGTTCAGTCCGTAAAGCCTGAGGGGGGCCAAAACTAGATTTGGAGGGAAACTTGTGAAATTGTTCAGCGTTGCGGTGCTGTTTGGATCTTTGGCGCTTGGTCCGAGGGTTTTCGGGCAAGCCTCCGACGGGAACTTGGTCGGATCGGTTCTGGATCCTAGCGGCGCTGGAATACCGAACGCCGAAGTCGAGCTGGCCAACGTCGATACCGGAATCAGAACCCTGATCAAAACCGACGCGGAGGGGGAATACCGTTTTAACAACGTTGTTCTTGGAACTTACAACCTTACGGCAACCGCCGTGGGGTTCGGCATGGGCAAGGATCTCGGTATCGTTATCGAATTGAATAAAACGACGACCGCGAACATTTCCTTGCCGGTGGGAGCCCAAGTCGAAGCGGTTAACATCGTCGAATCTCCGGAACTCCTGGACACCACCACGGCTCAAATTGCGAAAATCTATGATTCCCGCATGACTGCGGGTCTGGCTCTCGCCACAAATCCGACGGGCGGCGTCTATAATCTGGCCTTGCTTTCGCCGGGAGTTACGAGTTCCGGGGGCACCGGCGGCGGCTATGGTCCCTCGGTGGGCGGGCAGCGGCCCCGCAACAATAACTTCACGATAGAAGGTGTTGACAACAACAACAAGAACGTCACTGGACCGAATCTTTTTCTGCCCAACGACGCAGTGGCGGAATTCAGTACGCTCCAAAATCAGTTCAGCGCAGAATTCGGACACTCCTCCGGTGGACAGTTCAATGTCGTCATCAAGAGCGGCACCAACGAAGTGCACGGGACGCTCTACGAATACCTTCAGAATCGAATGCTGGATGCCAACGATCAGTCCTCGGCTCGAATTGGCATTTTGACGCCGCCGCGCTCTGACGAGAGCCGCCTGGGCGCGACCGCCGGTGGCCCACTCATGAGGAACAAGTGGTTCATTTTCGGGGCCTACGAGTACAATCCATCGGGTCAAGCGGCGCCCTCGTCATCGCCGATATACGCGCCCACACAAGCCGGCTACAATCTGCTGAATTCCATGACGGATATCTCGCAAACGAACCTGGGGATTCTGGAGAAGTACGCGCCTCCCGCCGCGACTGCGGTCCGCACGACAACGGTGAACGGCGTGGCGATTCCGTATGGAATTTTTCCGATCGTCGCGCCCAGCTTCACTAACGCCTACACGGCGCTGGTCTCCTCCGACTACACCATCTCGGATACCGATCAGCTCCGTGGCCGCTATGTGGACTTCAGACAGTCGGGAGTTACAGGCGGGGATCTTCCGGTGTTCTTCACGAACGTGCCGACCACCGATAAGCTGGGAACTTTGTCCGAGTTTCACACGTTCAGTCCCACGTTGTTCAACGAGGCGCGCCTGGCGGCCAGCCGCTTCGCTTTCGACGTCGCCGGCCCCCAGGCCAGCTATCCCGGCCTGGATGTTTTTCCGAATATCGTGATCCGGAACGACCTGAATTTACAAATCGGGCCGGATCAGAACGCGCCGCAGGGGCAATTTCAGAACACCTATCAGATCATCGATAACTTGAGCTGGAGCAAAGGCCGTCACGATTTTAAATTCGGTTTCGACGGGCGTGATTTGATTTCCGCCTCAACTGCGATTAACCGGGTTCGCGGAGATTACGAGTGGACCAGCCTGCAAGGGTTTTTAGACGACACCATTCCGGACTACATCGCCCAGCGCAACTCCGCCGGCAAGCCATATTCGGGCAACGATACGGCCTATTACTGGTACGTCAACGATAACTGGCGCTACAACCACCACTTGACGCTGAATCTGGGCGTGCGGTACGAGTTCAACGGCGTCGCGCAATCCATCCGGGAATTCGCTTTGAACAGCATTGCCGACGTCCCCGGCGTTTTGACTTTTCGGGCGCCACAGGCCGGCAAAAAGAACTTTGCGCCGCGCATCGGGCTGGCTTATTCGCCCGGAACGAGCGGAAATACCGTCATTCGGGCCGGTTTTGGCATCGCTTATGACCAGATTTTCGACAATATCGGCGTCAATACCCGGCCCCCGCAAGCCACCTCCACTATCGATATCACGGGAGACACTGGAACCGATTTTCTGAAGAATGGCGGCATCGTGCCGTCGGCTCCCCCCGTCCTGACTCCGGCGCAGGCGCGGACTCTCACCTCGGGCTGGCTTCCTCCCAATCAGCAGCTCCCCTACGCAATCTCGTGGAATATCGGGGTCCAGCACTCTTTCGCGAAGGATTACACCGCGGAAATCCGCTATTTAGGCACAAAAGGCGTTCATCTTCTGTTCCAGAGTCAACTCAATCGCAATTCGCTGGTTACGCCCACGAACTTCCTGCCGACTTATTTGCAAGCTCCTTCGCAGGCGACGCTCAATTCCTTGACGCTGACCACGGCGGCGCTTACCGCTGCCAGAGTGCCCACCAATCCGGCTTGGGATCCGCTGGGCCCCTATGGATTTACCAGTGCAATTACGTCATACGGTCCGCGCGCCAACTCCCTCTATAACGGCTTGGCTTTGGACTTAAAGAAACGGTATAGCCGGAATCTCCTGTTCGACGCGAACTATACCTGGAGTCACAATCTCGACGACAGCAGCGCGGAATTGAATACCATCGTCGCGTCGCCGCGCAGGCCGCAGGATTTCAACGACATCGCGAACGAGTGGGCCAACTCGGCTCTGGACCGCCGCCACCGGCTGACCTTCACGAGCATCTATGAAACACCCTGGTTCCGCGGAGCGCAAAACCCATTGCTGCGCAACGGCATTGGGAATTGGGAGATCTCCGGAAGCTACATGGTCGAATCGGGCGAGTGGGCCACCCCGCAAAGCGGCGTCGATAGCAATCAGAACGGCGATTCGAACACCGATCGGGCGATCGTGAATCCCAACGGCGTTCCGGGCACATCCAGCGATGTAACTCCACTTAAGAACAGCTCCGGAGCCACAGTCGCCTATCTGGCAACGAATCCAAACGCGCAGTTTATCAAGGCCCAGATCGGCGCCTTTGCCACCTCTGGACGGAATATCATGGCCACGCCGCGTATTGACAATGTCCAATTCACCATCGCGAAAAACTTCTCGTTCCGCGAAAAGTTCAAGCTACAACTTCGGGCGGACATGTTCAACGCTTTGAACCATCCGCAATACACGTTGGGGCGAATCAACGACGTCAAAGCGAGGAATACGAGTGGGTCCGCCAACTGGTTCATCCCGGGTAATCCGGCATTCGGCCAGTGGGACCAGGTTTTCAGCAGCAATCCGCGTTCTGTGCAGGTCGGGGCAAAGGTTATTTTTTGAAAAGCCCGTCCGGCGCGCAGCCGCTAGATCCCGGCCAGCTTCACGAAGACGCCCGCTAACGCGCCCCCGATAAGACCGCCAAGCACCGGTACCAAGGCGTAATCCCAATCGGAATCTCCCTTCCCTGGAATAGGAAGAATCGCGTGGGCGATGCGGGGGCCGAGATCGCGAGCCGGGTTAATGGCGAATCCGGTGGTTCCGCCGAGTCCCGTTCCGATGGCCCAGACCGCCGCGCCGACCAAGTAGGGAACCAAGCCCGGCGCCAGCGCGCCCGCCGAACCTGTGACGCCCTTCGACAAGATCGACGCGATGATCAGGAAAAGCAGGAACGTGCCGATAGTTTCGCTGATCAGGTTGGCGCCCTTGCGGCGAATCGCGGGGCCGGTAGAGAAGCAGGCGAGCTTCATGCCGGGATCGGGTGTGTGCTCCCAGTGGGGAAGAAAGTGGATCCACACCAGGACGGCTCCCACCAAAGCGCCTAGCAGTTGGGCGATCATAAATCCCGCGACATTACTAAAATTGCCGCTGATGATCGCTACCGCCAGCGTGACCGCGGGATTGATGTGCGCGCCCGGGCTGCCGCAAGCTTGAGCCACGGCCACCCCCGCCATCACCGCCAGAAAGAATCCCGTGTTGATTACGATCCAGCCGGAGTTCTGCCCTTTGGTTTTCTCCAAAAGAACGTTGGCGACAGAGCCGTTGCCGAGCAAGACCAGAACGAGGGTCCCCATGAACTCGCCGAAGAGTTGTTTATCCATTTTGGTTACTACCTAAGACCTATACTTTTTTGGTTACTACCTGAGAATTATACTTTCCGCAGCTTGGTGACTCGGCCGATTTCCACCCACTCGGCGACAAAGATATTCCCCGTGTGATCGAAAATCGCGCCGTGCGGCTGGACGAATTGCCCCGGGATGAAATCGGCCCGGTTCTCGGTCGTGCGGGGTGGATTGGCCACCAGCGGCTCGCCGAGATGAAGAATGATTTTGTTGTTTTTGTCGAGCAGCGTGACGCGCGCCTGCAGGTCCGGAATTACGATCGTGTCCTTGAGGGTATGGAAATGGCACGGCGACTTCGTTCCCGCCACGACATCGATCGGTTTATCCTCCAAGGTGTAGCGCACAATACGGTTGTTGCCGCGGTCGGCCACCAGCAAGATCGGATTGGAGGGATCGCGAAGGTCCACCATATTGCCGTGCGGATTATTCATCGATTCGATGGGCACGTCTCGGGGCACGCCAGCCTGGCCCGGGGGCGGGGGCGCGGCCGGTCCGCGGCCTCCTCCCGCTCCTCTGCCGCCCTGACCGGGCGCTCCGCCGCGCGCAGCCGCTCCGTCTCCGCCTTTTCCGGCGCCGCGACCTCCGCCGCCAGGTCCTCTACCGCCGCCGCCTCCCGGCCCGCGACCGCCGCCCTGCGCCTGGCCCGCCGGAGGTCCGCCGAAGGTCCTCACCAGCTTCGGAAACGAATTTCCCGACTGGCTGTAGTGGAACATGTAATACGAGCCGTAACCGTCGCCCACCCAGAAATCCATGTTGGGCGCCATGGCGAAATTGGTGGGACGGTAGTTCAGGCCCGCCGCTCCGCCGGGGCCTGTGGAGCCGGGTCCCTTTTGGTAAATCGGCGAATCCTGCGGATATCCCATCGTCCAAACTTCCTCGCCTTTCAGCGTGCGCTTGGTGACGATGCCGTGCTTCTCGTCGCAAAAGTAAATGTATTCGGTCTTGCCTTCCTTGACCAAGTGCATCCCGTGGGCGCCGCCCCGGAACATGGGGCCGAACGACCGCACAAATTTTCCCTTGTCGTCGTAGACCACCACGCTATCGGAGCTCGGGCTGTCTTTGTGGACCGTGTGGTGAACATAAATGTGGCCCTGGGAGTCTTCGGCTACGCTATGCGTGTTGCCGTATTTGATGTTGGATGGCAATTGCCCCCAGTCGTGAATGCATTCGTACTGGTGTTCGCCTTCTCCGAGAATCTTGTTCTTCGAATCGGTTTTGCTGTCGCCTTTGATAAAGAACGGGACCGCCGCGGCGGCGGTGGCGGTCAAAAAAGCGCGCCGGCTTGTGGAACTAGTAAAAGTAGGGGAAGTAGAGGATGTATCGCTGGTAATGTCGCTTTGAGTGTCGCTCATCTATTGCTCCTTGAGGCCGACTTGCGGGGCCAAGTCTTCGAGACCTGGGGGACATTATACAACCTGCCAGCGTACGGCGTGCTTTTTTAGCTCCCGGGAGAGGAAACGAATGGGCGGCCCGGCGATCCGCCGCTCAATACGCGTTCGTGGAGCCGGAGCCGCAGCCGTGCATGGACGTATGTCGTTCCAGCGCCAAACGGGACGCTTCCGCCCTGTCCCGGGCTTGATCCACATACTGCCTGATGCGCCGATAATCGTCCTTCTTCATCACCCCGGAGCGCTCCTCAAGCGTTGCCGCGGCTCTGGTGTAATCGAGGTTTGCGACTAGAAGCGACCGTTCGAGCCGCTCCCGTTCCGGGCAGACAGAGGACACGGGCTCGACTGCGGAAGCTCCATCCATTTGAGCGCTAGATGCGAACCAGCCTACGACCGTTACACGGAATCGGCATTTTTTGCCCGGATCCCGCGCATCCCAAACCGGCGGTGTTACTATGAGAGTTTCTCGGGAGCAGGATTGGCCTCGCTTTCTCAATCGGGAGCGTCGAGTCTTGTCGCGATTTATCCGGGTTCCTTCGATCCGATCACGAACGGTCATTTGGACCTGATCGCTCGGGGCAGCCGTCTAGTGGGACGGCTGATCGTGGCCGTACTGCGAAACCGGGACAAGCAGCCTTTGTTTTCAGTGGAGGAGCGCATCCAGATGCTCCAGGAAGCGGTTCAGCCCTGGGCTAATGTGGAGGTCGGCTCCTTCGACGGTCTTTTAGTGGATTACGCCGCGGCGCAGAAAGCGAACCTGATTCTGCGCGGCATCCGGGCGATTTCCGATTACGAGCACGAGCTGCAGATGGCTTTGATGAACCGGCGGCTGCGCCCGGAGATCGAAACGGCTTTTTTGATGGCCTCGGAAGCGTATTCGTTCATCAGCTCGCACCTGATTAAACAGGTGGTTTCCCTGGGCGGCGACGTCTCGGGGATGGTGCCCCCGACGGTTGCGGAACGGCTGAAGGGGAGATTGGAATAGGAGGCAGAATGCAAGCGGTCACCGACCTAGCGCAAAGAATCGCTCTGATCAGCGAGTCGTCCACGATGAAGGTGGCGGCGGAGGCAGACCGGCTGCGGCGCGAGGGCGTCGACGTCGTCGATTTCAGCGCCGGCGAGCCCGATTTTCCAACGCCGGACAACATCAAGCGCGCCGCCGTTCGCGCCCTGGACGAGAATTTCACCAAGTACACGCCCGTCAGCGGCACAGTGGAGCTGAAACAGGCCATCTGCGACCATCACAAGAGTCTCTACGGCACTTCTTACGGTTTGAAAGAATGCATCGCCAACATGGGCGGCAAGCATGCGATCTTCAACCTCACCCAAACGCTGGTGGATCCAGGCGACGAGGTGATCATTCCCGTCCCGTATTGGGTGACGTTCAAAGACGTAGTGAACTACGCAGGCGGCCAATGCGTTTTCGCGGAGACCGGCGAAGCGGACGGGTTCACGCTGAAAGCCGCAACCATCGAGCGGCTGATCACGCCGCGCACGAAAATGATCGTGCTGAATTCGCCGTGCAATCCGAGCGGCGCGGTGTTTGCGCGCGTGGAGCTTGAAAAAATCTTCCGGACGGCAAAAGCAAACGGAATCCGGATCCTCGCCGACGAGTGCTACGAGCGTTTCCTGTACGACGGCGAGCCGTTTTCGCTCGCGTCGCTTCACGGCGCGAAAGATACCGTAATGGTGGCGGGATCGCTCTCCAAAACCTACGCCATGACCGGCTGGCGAATGGGTTTTGTGCTGGCGCCGGCCGAAATCGTCGCAGGCATCAACAAGCTGCAAAGCCACGCGACTTCCAATCCAAATTCGATCACGCAGAAAGCGGCCATCGAAGCTTTGCGGGGGCCGCAAGATTCGGTGGCGGCGATGCTTGCAGAATACCGCCGCCGCCGCGAGTACGTTCTGGGACGGCTGGCCGCGATTCCAGGCGTGCGGACGCAGACGCCGCAAGGCGCATTTTACGCTTATCCGAATGTCAGCGCCGCCTTCGGCGACGGCATCGCGAACTCACTCCAGTTCTCCGAGAAGCTGCTGGCGGAAGAATCCGTCGCGCTGGTTCCGGGCGAAGCCTTCGGCACTACCGAGCACGTGCGGATCTCCTACGCCACGTCCATGCAGGAATTGGAGCGCGGCTTGAACCGGATCGAGCGGTTTATCAAAGCGAGGGTGTAGACGGTGTTGGATCGCCTTCCCGCGCGGTTCGTGCACCAGGTCTGGGGATCCGAAGTGTGGTACGAGAGTTCCGCGGCAACGCCAATTCTGGTCAAATTCATCAGCACTTTCGACAACCTGTCGGTGCAGGTCCACCCCGGCGACGAGTATGCGCGCTTGCACCACAACTGCGCCGGGAAAACGGAGATGTGGCATATTCTGCGGGCCAGGCCGGGAGCGAGGATCGCGGCAGGATTCAAGACGCCTATTTCAGAGGAGACTTTGCGGCAGTCGGCGAAATCGGGCGATATCGAGGATCTTCTGGAATGGCACGCGGCGAACCCCGGAGATACGTTTTTCATCCCGGCGGGGACTGTTCATTCTATCGGCGGTGGGCTAGTATTGTGCGAGATTCAACAATGTAGCGACATTGTCTACCGTCTTTACGACTGGGGCCGCCGGCCGCCTCTGCATTTCGAGCGCGCGGTGGAGGTGAGCCGCCGGGAGCCGCATACTCCCCGACGTGATGTCGTCGATTGCGATTATTTTACGGTCCGCCATCATCGAGTTCAAGATCCCGCGCGACTGGGGCCGGCTGAGGTCGCCGTGGTGATCGAGGGCGATGGCAAATTGGAAGGCCAGCCGGTCCGAGCCGGGGAGGTTTGGCATGCCGGGCGGGAGAACGCCTGTTTTGAGGCGGACGGCCATTTCACGGCGCTTACCGTTTCGGTAAAGTAGAAAACGTAAGAAACGAGGCGTCGAGCCTCGTCAGATTAGAGTGAAGCAAGCTTTATCGAATCGACGTAACGGGATTCGGCATTCCGCGCATCCAACATACCGTGTCTAACATGAAATCAATTCTGCAATTTGCGGCAGTCGCAACTCTGGGGTTGGCAAGTTTAAACGCCCAAAGCCTGGACAATAGTGGAGACAACCTGCTCAATGGCGCCTTTCGCTTCCGGCAACTGGCGGTTGTGAACTTCGATAACAACGGCAATCCGACCGAGGTTGCCGGCGCTTACGGCGTGATCACGTTTAACGGGACGGGCGGCTATACGCTGACGGGGACCATGGTCGATAATACGATTTCGAACGGAACCCCGCAGACGTTGTCGGTGACCTCGGGAACGTATGTGATCGGATCGAACGGGCTCGGGTACATCGATAACCCGCTTATCCCGAGCGATTCCGGCAGCCGGATTTATGGCGCGGTGGCGCAAGGCGTATTCACGGGAAGCGCCACGGAGTCCTCGATGCTGAACGATCTACTCATCGCGATTCCGGCCGGAACGCCTCCCACCAATTCCAGCTTCACCGCGCCGTACCAAGTTGGAGACCTGGATTTCACGGGCGGCACGAGTACGGCAATGAAGAACTCGCTTTTCAAGCTTGCGCCAAACGGGTCGGGCGGGTTCGGAACGATCACGCTGAACGGCCAAGCGTCGAACCAAACTGCCCAGGGGATCACTCAGAGCATCACCGGCGCAACCTACAATTTTCAGAGCGATGGCAGCGCGATTTTAACTTTTCCGCTTCCTTCGGGCGTCAGCGCGGGGAATGCTTTGGTGGGGGGCACGAGAACCATTTTCGTTTCGAAGGATGGAAATTTCATCCTGGGATACAACCCGCTCGGCTACGACATATTGGTGGGCGTGAAGGCGCTTACGTCTTCCATCGGAAGCGTTCCTCCCAACGGTCTTTTCTTTAACGCGGCATTGGAGGATTATCCCACGGGCAACGGGACCGATAACTACTACGGATCGATTCACTCATTCGGCGACGCAAACGGAAATGGCGTCGTGCATGAGCGGCTCGCCTCACCATTTTATTACCCGACCGACTATGGAACCGACGATCAGATCTCGCTCAACGCCGACGGAACCGCACCCCCGGATTACGCCTTTGGCTATCAATACGGCTTTGGCGCCGGCGGGAACGCCTATGTCGGGATCTCCTCTTGCAGCGGTGGATTTTGCGGCTTCACAATCGTTCTTGGCTTGGAGAGCCCGTCCGCTCCGGGCTCCAGCAGCTCCGGTGTTTATCTCGATCCGATCGGCATTGTGAACGCCGCCAGCGGAGCGCCCATTACCGCGAGCCTCGCGCCTGGCGAGACGATCTCTTTGTATGGCTCCAATCTTGCGAAGGTTACCATGAACGGCCCGGCCGGGCCTGCGCCGAATAACCTAGGCGGAACGCAGGTGACGATCAACGGAATTGCGGCCCCGCTCTATTACGTCAGTTCCACGCAGATCAACGCCGTGGTGCCATGGGAAACCAGTACCGCCCAGCTCGCGACGATTCAAGTCTCTAACAACGGCACGCTATCGAACACGGTCACCATGTACGTCGCCGACTCCGCGCCAGGCGTGTTTACACAAGATTCGAGCGGCATCGGCTTTGGCGCGGCAACGCATGCGGATTATTCGCAGATCACTCCTAGCCATCCCGCGCAGCCCGGGGAGACAATCCTTGTGTTCCTCACGGGGCTGGGCACGGTAACACCGGCGGTGTCCGACGGCGCGCTGGGAGCGTCTAGCGCTCCACTCAATACGGCCGATCTGTGGACGTCCAACAACATGGCGATTTACTTCAACGATTACACCAACGGGAATATCGGCGCGCAGGGCACGATACAATACGCGGGTCTGGCGCCGGGCCTGCTTGGATATCAGCTCAACGTGACGATTCCCACATCGGTCGGGCCGTCGACCAATCCGGGCGTGTATTTAGAGATCGTCACGGATACCGCGGACGTGAATCAAATACAGATCCCTGTAAGTGGATCGGCCGCGGCGGCAAGGCCGCAAGCGCGGGTGAGCGGCAGTCAGAGCCATCGGCATCCGCATGCGGCGTCGAGGCGAGGAAGCGTTCAGCCGTCCCGAAGAAGCGGCGTACAGTAAGCTGAAGTGTGGGCACGCTTTAGCGTGTCGCGGCGAGCTTTCCGGTTTGCGGACCCGTTCCGGGCAGCTCGCCGAATCGAGACCGTGGGCTAAAGCCCACGGCTGCACGCTGAAGCGTGCGCCACAATGCTGCTGAATCTTCCGCCGGCGCTCCAGGAAGTCCTGGTCGCGCTGGACACTGCCGGATTACGTGCGGTCGTGGTCGGCGGCGCGGTTCGCGACGCTCTCCTAGGCCTCTCCCCCAAAGATTTCGATATCGAAGTCTACGGCACGGACTACGACCGCTTAGCCACGTTTCTCTCGCGCTTCGGGCGCGTCGATCTGGTGGGTAAGGCGTTTGGCGTCGTTAAATTATTCCGCGCCAGCTTCGGCGACGTCGATTTCAGCCTTCCCCGGCGCGAAAGCAAAATCGGGCTCCATCACCGGGATTTTCGCACCGCATTCGAAGAAACGATTACGCCACGCGAGGCCGCCAGCCGCCGCGATTTCACCATCAACGCCATCGCCTACGATCCACTGCGCGACGAACTCCTCGATTTCTTCGGCGGCGCGGAAGATCTGAAGAACCGCGTGCTGCGCGCCACCAGCGAAGCCTTCCGTGAAGATCCTCTACGCGTGCTGCGCGGAATGCAGTTCGCCTGCCGCTTCAATCTGGAAATCGCAGAAGCGACCGCGGCTGTGTGCCATTCCATGGCGCCCGAGTACGGCACGCTGGCCCGGGAACGGGTCGCGGAAGAGTTCATGAAATGGGCCGTGAAGAGCGAGCGCCCCGGACGCATCGCGGAATATCTCAAAAAGACGGGTTGGGAGGTTCACTTTCCAGAGATCGCCGCGCTGGAAGGCATTCCCCAAGATCCCGAGTGGCACCCGGAGGGGGACGTGAGCCGGCACACGATGCTGGTCGTAGATGCCGCCGCGCGCATCGCCTCGCGCGAGCGGCTGCAGGGCGACGAGCGCGCGGTCCTCTTGTTCGCCGCCTTGTCGCATGACTTCGCCAAGGCCACTACCACGGAACTTCGCGAACGCGACGGCCGGCTCCGCTGGACGTCGTGGGATCACGAAGCTCAGGGCGGACCGATGGCGCGCATATTCCTGGAGCGAATCGGAATCAAAAGCTCGATCGTCGCGCAGGTGGTGAAGCTGATCGAGAATCATCTGGCGCATTCGAGCATAGGGAAGGACGCCACGCCTCGCGCGATCCGGCGTCTGGCCACGCGGCTCGCGCCGGCCAACATCGCTCAGCTCATGCTGTTGATCGAAGCCGACCACTCGGGCCGTCCGCCCCTGCCCGGAGGCCTTCCCCAAGGGGCCGTCCGCATCCAGGAAATGGCGCAGGCGCAAGCGGTGGAGCGCATGCCGCAGCCCGCAATGATTCTGGGCCGTCACGTTCTGCCGTATTTCGAAAATCGCCCCGGCAAACACATCGGCGAGGTGGTTGATGCCGCCTATGAGGCGCAGCTTGACGGCGCCTTTTCGACGGAGGCGGAGGCAATGCAATGGCTGGAGGAATATATTAAGCGAGTATGACCAAACAAGAGATCCTTCTGGCCAACCAGCAGCACCTGTTTCCGTCGGTGTTTCATTACTACCGCGAGCCTCTGGTGCTGACGCGCGCGAAAAATCAATTTGTATGGGACGCGGACGGCAACCAATACCTGGATTTCTTTGGAGGCATCGTCACGGTCAGCGTGGGTCATTGCAACGAGAGGGTGAATCGCGCGGTGCACGAGCAGGTGGATCAATTGCAGCACGTCTCCACTCTGTTTCCCACCGAACCCCAGGCCGCGCTGGCGAAAAAGATCGCGGAGATCGCTCCGGGCAACGGATGGAAATCGTTTTTCACGTGCAGCGGCACGGAGGCGAATGAAACCGCGATCCTGGCAGCACGCTGCTATACAGGCTCAACGGAAATCGTCGCGCTGCGCCACTCCTATCACGGACGGTCGTCGCTGGCGATGGGGCTTACCGGGCAGGAGGTCTGGAAGCTCGGTCCACCGGTTCAGGCCGGCATTACGTTCGCCCACAACGCCTACTGCTATCGCTGCCCTTTCGGGCTCAAATATCCGAGCTGCGAGATCCGCTGCGCGCAGGACGTGAAAGAGTTAATTCGCACTACCACTACGGGCCGAATCGCCGGAATGATCGCCGAGCCGATTCAAGGCGTCGGCGGATTCATTACTCCACCAAAAGAATATTTCGCCATCGTCACCGGAATCGTGCGTGAGCACGGAGGCGTGTTCATCAGCGACGAGGTTCAGACCGGATGGGGTCGAACGGGCGGTAAGTGGTGGGGGATCGAGCAATGGGGAGTTACGCCGGACATCGTGACCAGCGCCAAGGGAATGGCGAATGGATTCCCGATCGGGCTTACAGCGGCGCGTCCGGAGGTCGCAAATGGAATCGGGAAACTCACGATTTCGACGTTCGGCGGCGGACCGGTGCCTACCGCGGCTGCGAAAGCGGTGATCGATCTGATCGAGGAGGAGAATCTCGCAGCCAACGCGGCCGATATGGGCGCTTATCTGCGCGAGAATCTAGAGGAATTGCAGGCCAAGTATTCGTTGATCGGCGATGTTCGCGGAATGGGCTTGATGCACGCTTTAGAGCTGGTGGAAGACCGCGATTTGAAATCCCCCGCACCGGCGGAGACCGCGCGGCTGATGGAGGCCGCCCGCGAGCGGCGGATTCTTATCGGAAAAGGCGGGCTGCACGGGAACGTGATCCGGATTTCGCCGCCGCTCAACGTGAGCCGCGCGGACATCGACGAGTTCATCCGGTCGCTGGATACGAGTTTCGCTCAAGTCTGCCAGGCGGCGCTATCGCGCGCCTATTGAGGAAATACGCGGATATCCATTCCCTTGGAGCGGCGAATCAGTTTCTCCACCGGATTGCCAAACACTCGGGACCACAGGCCCGAGCGCTGGCTGTGGCCGATGAAGAATTGAGTAATCCCCTGGGCCTTGGCAAATTCGAGCAGCGTATCGATCGGGTCCTCGCCTTGGAGAATCTCAATGCGCGCTCCGGCGGCTTGGGCCGCTTGCAGCCGCTCCTCGAGCGCGGCGCGGTTTTCGGGCGACAGCTCGGGTTGATCCACATACGCGGCGATCAGCTCGGCGTGAAACCGTTCCGCGATCAATCGCGCCGTCTCGAGCATCGCTCCCACGTTCGAGTGTGGCGTGATGCCAACCAAAATGCGCTCCTGTGCGCCGAACTGCTGGTTGATGCCGTGCTCCTGGAGATATACATTGAGCTGGCGGTCCACCACATCCGCCGCTAATACCAATGCGATCTCGCGAAGCTTTGAAAGCCGTTGCTCGCGTTTGCGCGCGTCCAGTTCTTCGGCCGGGGAGCGCTCGATCGGCTCCTCCGGCGGAGCGTCCACGATTTCAATCTCACTCGCGCTACGGATGAAGTCCACCGGGACGCTCTGCGCCGCCTTCTTACCGGTGATCGCGGCGATTTGATCCTGCAATTCGGCAATGTACTGAATATTGATGGAAGCGACCACTTTGATCCCGGCGCTCATGATGTCCTGAACGTCCTGCCAGCGCGTCGGATGCTTGCAGCCGGGAGGATTATCGTACGCTAAGCCATCGATGAAACAAACCATGGGACGGCGCCACACGATCGCTTCGACGTCAAGCGCAACGCCTTCCCCCATAGTCTTGAGCGGAATGGCCTCGAGCTTTTTCAGGATCGCTTCGGCGCCGGGGGGAAGCTGCGATTGCACCGCGCCCACCACCACGTCCTGGCCGCGTTCCCGGCGGCGGCGCGCCTCATCCAACATGCGGAACGATTTTCCAACTCCCGAGGCGTAGCCGAGCATGATCTTGAGGTGACCCTTGGCTTCGGCCCGCTCGACTTGCGCTTCGCGGAGGTATTCTTCCGGGGTTTTACGGCGCGGTTCGGCTTGAGACATAATCATCGGGCGCGCCACCAGCGCCGGGCCGCCACCACCGACCAAACCGCTTCGACGATCCCGAACGGCCATGCGCCTTGAAGAAATCCGTAGATCGAACCCAAGGCGCAAGCCGCGGCAAAGGCAAGAATGAATCCGGCGCCGCGTCCCTCCAGGGCGTAGCATACCAGCATCGACGTCACTGCAAACAGACCAAACGCCGTGAGAAGATTCATGCGGCTCAAGGCCGCCGCGGATACTGCCGGTCCAAAGCTAAATTCAGCCTTAGTACGTTGACCCGGGGCTCTCCTAGAAGTCCCAGCGAGGGCTGCTCGGTCATTTGCGCGATCAGTTGCGCTATCCGATCCTCCGGCACGCCCCGAGCCTTGGCGATGCGCGCCTCCTGCGCTCTCGCTGAATCGGGAGAAAGATGCGGATCCAGGCCGCTGGCCGATGCGGTCACCAGATCCGCCGGAATGGGCCCCTTGTAATCGGGGTTCTCCTTCCGAAACTTTTCAATCGACGCTTTCACGCGGTCTACGAGCTTTTGATTGGTCGGCCCATAGTTCGACCCGCCGGAAGCAGTCGGATCGTACCCGTCGTTTCCAGCGGCGGATGGCCGGGGCTGAAAGTATTCCGGCCTGGTGAAATTCTGCCCGATCAGCTCCGAGCCGATCGCCTTGCCGCCGGAAAATACCAAGCTCCCATTCGCTCTGTTCGGAAACGCCAATTGACAAACGCCGGTCATCGCGAGCGGATAGACGACGCCAAATAAAATTGTGGCGAAGATGTTCATTCGAAGTCCCGGTAGAATTTGCCTCCACATAATTCCTCCTACGCCAGACGAAGCGCAACCAGTATTTGATCGATGATCCAGATGCCGGGGAAAGGCGCGATAATGCCTCCGATGCCATAGATCCAGAGATTCCGCCGTAGGAGGCTTGCGGCATCCAGCGGCCGGTATTTCACGCCGCGTAGAGCCAGCGGAACCAGCGCAATGATGATTAGCGCGTTGAAGATCACCGCCGCCAATACCGCGCTCTGAGCCGTGTGCAGGTGCATGATATTCAGCTTGGCCAGCGCCGGGTAAGTCGCCACAAACATCGCCGGAATGATGGCGAAATATTTCGCCACGTCGTTCGCGATGGAAAACGTGGTGAGAGCGCCGCGGGTGATCAGCAACTGTTTTCCGATTGCGACGACTTCGATCAGCTTGGTGGGATTGCTATCGAGATCCACCATGTTGCCGGCTTCCTTGGCGGCCATTGTGCCCGTGTTCATTGCGAGACCCACATCGGCCTGGGCCAGCGCCGGGGCGTCGTTTGAGCCGTCTCCCGTCATGGCGACCAGCCGCCCGGCGGCTTGTTCCTTTTTGATGTATTCCAGCTTGTCCTTGGGCGTGGCCTGCGCGAGGAAATCGTCCACGCCGGCTTCAGCCGCGATCGCCGCAGCCGTTAGCGGATTGTCCCCGGTGATCATCACGCTGCGGATGCCCATGCGGCGGAGCTGCGCAATGCGCTCCTTCATCCCGCCCTTGACGATGTCTTTCAGATGAACGATGCCGAGGAGCCGCTTGCCGTCGCATACCGCCAGCGGCGTCCCGCCATTTCGCGAAATCCGGTCGCTCATCTCGCGGAAGTAACCTGGCACGTCGCCTTGACGCTCCATGACGAACCTGCAAACGGCATCCGTAGCGCCTTTCCGAAGCTGCCTTCCTTCGAAATCCACGCCACTCATGCGCGTATAGGCCGAGAACGGAATGAAGGCCGCCTCTCCTTCCGGAATATGACGGCCTCGCAGCCCATATTTGTCTTTGGCCAACACCACGATCGACCGGCCCTCCGGGGTTTCGTCTGCAAGGCTCGAAAGCTGAGCCGCGTCTGCCAGTTCTTCTTCTGTCACGCCCTCAATCGTCAGGAATTCAACGGCCTGCCGATTACCCAGGGTTATGGTTCCGGTTTTGTCGAGCAGCAGCGAATTCACGTCGCCCGCCGCCTCCACGGCTCGACCGCTCATCGCCAGAACGTTGTGCTGCATCACGCGGTCCATGCCCGCGATTCCGATTGCCGAAAGAAGTCCGCCGATGGTGGTGGGGATCAGGCAGACGAGCAACGAGACCAGTACGGCCACGCTGGGAACCGTCCCCCCTCCGGCCTGCGAAACGCTGAACGCCGCGTAGGGTTGTAGAGTGACCACGGCAAGCAGAAAAATAAGCGTCAGTCCCGCGATCAGAATGTTGAGCGCGATCTCATTGGGAGTCTTTTGACGCTGCGCGCCTTCCACGAGCGCGATCATGCGATCGAGAAAGGTTTCGCCGGGATTCGACATGATCCTGATTCTGATCTGGTCCGATAGTACGCGCGTGCCGCCCGTCACGGCGCTTCGATCGCCGCCGGATTCGCGTATCACCGGAGCGCTCTCTCCCGTGATCACCGATTCGTCCACGGTGGCGATGCCGTCGATCACTTCGCCGTCTCCGGGGATAAGATCGCCCGCCTCGCAGACAACCTCGTCGCCAGAACGCAGAGCGGAACCGGCGCACTGCTCGATCCGCCCCGAAGAGCCGATGCGTTTCGCCGTCACGTCGGTTTTGGTCTTGCGCAGGCTGTCGGCTTGCGCCTTGCCGCGAGCTTCCGCCATGGCCTCCGCGAAGTTGGCGAAAAGCACCGTGAACCAGAGCCATAGGGCGATCTGAATTCCGAATCCGACGCCCATCGCGCCGGCGATTATGTCGCGGCCGACAAAGATTGTGGTGAGCGCCGCGCCCACCTCAACCACGAACATCACAGGATTTTTCCACAGCGTGAGCGGATTGAGCTTAACGAAGGAGGCTCCGATCGCTCGGCGCACAATCTCCGGGTCGAAAAGAGGCCGCGATCGCGCGAGCTTCTTCGGGAGGAGCGACGTGGAATCGCCATGCGGACGCTGAGGCGTGGTTTCAGGCGGAGCG
The DNA here is from genome assembly GCA_036557165.1 of Bryobacteraceae bacterium. GTDB lineage: Bacteria > Acidobacteriota > Terriglobia > Bryobacterales > Bryobacteraceae > Palsa-187. The sequence goes on along the minus strand of DATBIA010000022.1, from coordinate 17,767 downwards.
GTGGTTAGAGTAGACATGCGTTAGCTCCCGAGCAAGATAAGCGAGAACAATTTCCCGCTCTGCATCAAATAGTGCTCGACGATCGGCCCCAACGAGACAGCGGGAAAATACGTCAGTACGGCAATGACGATTACCGTGCCACACAATAGGCCGACGAAGAGTGGACCGTGCGTGGGAAAAGTCCCGCTGGTGACGGGTATCTTCTTTTTCGCAGCCAGGCTTCCGGCGGCTGCGAGAATCGGTATCAGAAACAGGAAGCGGCCTACAAGCTGCGCCAGCCCCAACGTCAGGTTGTACCAGGGCGTATTGACGTTGAGGCCGGCGAACGCGCTGCCGTTATTTCCGGTGCTGCTGGTGTAGGCGTACAAGATCTCCGCAAGTCCGCGAGGTCCGCTGTTATTCATGTTTGCAATCGTGAATCCGGGCGGATTCCAATAACCCTTCGCGGGAAAGTGCATCTGCGTGCTGAGGGCGGTGAAGACCAAGATACTGGCCGAAGTCACAATGATGGCCAGCATGGCCATCTTTACTTCTTTCTGCTCGAGTTTCTTACCTAAATATTCCGGAGTGCGTCCCACCATTAATCCCGCGATGAACACCGCGACGATGCAGTAGATCAGGATGCCGTAGAGTCCCGCGCCCACGCCGCCGAAAATAACAATGTCGGTCATCATGTTGAGCAGCGGCACCAGGCCGGCGATCGGCAAGAAGCTGTCGTGCATGGAATTCACGGCGCCGGTGCTCGTATCCGTGGTAATCGTGGCCCACAGCGTGGAATTGGCGATTCCGAACCGGACCTCCTTGCCTTCCATATTTCCGCCGGGTTGGCCAGGCGTCGCGGCGGTTTGCAATCCCATGTTGGCCAGGATCGGATTTCCGGCTTGCTCAAACCCGTAACAGACGAACACGCCGATGAGCGCCATGATCAGAAACGCCGAGAAGATAGCCCACCCCTGGCGTTGATCCCCGATCATGCGTCCGAATGTATAGGTAAAGGCGGAGGCGATTACGAGAAGCAAAAACATTTCCACGAAATTTGTGACAGGCGTTGGATTTTCGAAAGGATGCGCGGAATTGGCATTGAAAAAGCCGCCGCCGTTGGTCCCGAGTTCCTTAATTACTTCTTGCGACGCCACCGGGCCTTGCGCAATCACCTGCTGCTTGCCTTCCAACGTGGTGACAGTCGTGTAAGGTTTCAGATTCTGAATTACGCCCTGCGAGCTCAGGAACAGCCCGGCGAGAATCGAAATCGGAAGCAGGACGTAAACGCTTGCGCGCGTGACGTCCACCCAGAAATTGCCCAACGTTTTCGCTTCGTGCCGGGCGAAGCCTCGCACGACCGCAACCGCCACGGCCATGCCCACAGCCGCCGAAACGAAGTTCTGCACAGTCAAGCCAGCCATCTGGACAAAGTAGCTGAGCGTCGATTCGCCGGAGTAAGCTTGCCAGTTAGTGTTTGTGAGGAAGCTGGTCGCGGTGTTGAAAGCCAGATCGGGCGTCACTTGCGCCGCTCCAAAATGCTGCGGATTGAACGGCAGAATCCCCTGAAATCGTTGGATCACGTAAACCAGCAGAAACCCAAAAATACTGAAGCTCAGCAGCGAAGCCGTGTACTGGGTCCAGCGTTGCTCGGCATCTTCGCGAACGCCGGCCGCCTTGTACGCTAGCGTCTCCAACCAGTGGAGCACCGGGTGCAGGAAGGTGCGCCGGCCCTCGAACACATTCGCCATATATGCGCCCAGCGGCTTGGTACAGACGAATATCACGAAGAAGAAGAACAGGATTTGCAGGACTCCAGCGCTTGTCATAAGTTGCCTTTCAGAACTTCTCCGGCCGCAGAAGCGCGTATACCAGATAAATGAACAGCGCTAACGACGCGATTCCGGCGACGATATAGTCCACAACGGTCTCCTCTACAGCTTGTCGCAGGCTTTCGTGAACGCCCAGCAGACAAACAGAAATAAGCAACCTGCCGCCAAATAAAATAAATCGAGCATCGAATTCACTCCGTTTCCATCAAAATAACTTCGTGGCCCGCCTGCCGCAGTTTCCGCGCCAATCTGCTCTCCGGCGTCGACCACCATAGTCTGCGTCCGCCCAGGACCACTAGGGAATGAGCGCTCAGCACGCTTTCTAGAGTCTGCCACCGGTCGCGGCATAGGTACACATGCAAGGTTGTTTCCACCTGGCTCTGGCCTGCTATCAGGCGAAGGCGCCTTTTGTTCCATTCGAGCGACACGGGTGGATTATTCAGCGGCAGCGGATAAGGCACCACCTGAGGGGCCAGTAACATTATGCGCGCATCCAAGCGGACGGCGAGATTACCCGCCGTCTTCAAAGCCGCAAGGGTCGCTTCGATAGACGTAAATACGACAAAAACGTTCAGCTTAGGCTGGACTTCTTCAGCCTGCGGCCGCTCTGTGGACGGAGCTAAAACCCTTTCAAATGCCGAGTCCATTTCTTACCGTCCTTCCACAATCACAGGGTAAGGCGAACCGGCTGAAGAAGTCATAGAGAAGCCATAAAAAACCTATAAACGTCTGTGCATCCGAGACGCCAACAGCAGGCCGTAGCGCATACGGAATATGCGGGCCTTGCCAGCACGTGAAAGCACCCAATCCGGCAGACGTTTTGTGGTTTGACACGCAGCTAACCTGTTCGTAGACGTTGCAAAGGAAAACGATGACGCTAACCGTACCGGGCAACCAGCAAGAGAAGACTGAAGACGGCCAAGGGGATCAGCCCCAGAGCCACGTAGGAAAGCACTCTTCGCTTCAGAGGAGAGCGCCGGCGGTTCCATCCCGTCATCTCCGCCCGCTCGTCCACTCCGACTTGATCCTGGTGGGACAGATCCCAGGCGAATTCGCGGGCGCTTGCATAACGATTCTTTGGGTCGCGCTCCAGGGCGCGATAGAGGATCTCCTGAAGCTGCGGCGTGATGGCGGGGTTGACTTGGCGAGGCGGAATGGGAGAATTGAGGACGCGGTCGTTCATGATTGCAAATGCGTTGGAACCGTTGAAGGGGACCGTTCCCGTCAGCATTTCGTACAAGATGACTCCCAGGGCGTATAGATCGCTGCGAGCGTCGCCGCGCTTGCCTTTGACCTGTTCGGGCGAGATGTAATCGGGGCTTCCCATGAGCTCTGAAAGCTTGCCAAAGGTCAGCCGCCGCGCCCCCGCTATCGAAGCGATGCCAAAGTCGATGATCTTGATCCGGTCGTGGGCATCGACGATGATGTTTTCAGGCTTCAAATCGCGATGGACGACGCCGCGGCTGTGGGCATGCTCCAGAGCGCTGCATATTTCGAGCGTAATCCCGATGGCGCGGTCGAAGGGAAGTTTCTCTTCCTTGGAGAGAATCTCACGAAGCAGGCGCCCTTCAACCCATTCCATCGCCATGTACAGAGGGCCGTTCTGTCCGCCGTCGAACACCTGGATTAGCCCGGGGTGATCCAAACTCTTGCCAATCTCGATTTCACGCTGGAAGCGCGAAAAGAACACGGGATCGGCTTCCGCTTGCAAGTGTGGAATTTTCAGCGCGACGTCGCGCCCAGAGCGAGTGTCGATGGCGCGAAAAATCGTCGCCATGCCCCCACGGGCCACCTCACCGGCGATGCGATAGTGATCGACTTGATCGCCCGGAGCCAATTGTTTCACGACACGATGATAGGAAAAGAGAAGTGAAAAAGTAATAGAAAAGGCGTGAAGATTCCATAAAACCTCCTCAGAACATGAAGCCGATTTCAGCAATGGCCCTAGGCTGACTTTTGAGGTTTCCCCCTTGACCGAACGCCAAGCCAGGCGTGATGTGCCCGACATGAACATAGGAAACATCTAACCGAAAGAAGAACCGTTCATATTGGAAGGTAGGCGTCACCGTGATTGAAGCGCCGTTGCTCCCCGGACCATACATCAGATTGACGACATCTGGATCGTTCGCATTTCCCGTGCTCGTGATGTATTCCCCGCGAACAGGCAACGAGAAGCCGTGCGGGAAAGTATGGTTTACGAGGATCGCGCCTCCTTGGGTCGTATTCCCTTTCACAATGCCAACCTGCGGATTCCTGGGCACAGAGCCGTATTGATAGTATGGTTGAACGATCCAGGACCCCTTATTGTACGTGTAGATGACTGCGTACATACTGCCGTTGTTTTGCACCGGTGTAGCCAGAGTTTGAACTTTTGTCTGTCCCAGGTTTCCCATTGCCGCGAAGGTTAAACTATGAGGCCCGTTGGCATAGGTCAACGATCCGCTCATCCATGAGTAGCGGTTCGAATAGTATCCGTCGTTCCAACTCAGGGATGCTGTGAATTTGCCTATCGTCTGATTCACCTGGACTCCACGATTGACGGCATTTTCCTGGTTCCACAACAGGCCCCGCTGTACGTTCATGTTCTGGAATGTGAAAGTGTACTCCGCGCCCATCAAAGTAGGCAGCGCGCCGACTAAAAACGACGTATTCTTGGCCGGCTGTAATTTCAGAAAGGCGACGGGCACGGGGCCATAGAGGTCGCCAATGGCTTTGTCAGTGTCGAGGAACGGCACGCCGAGAGCTGGGATATTGTAAGCACCCACTTGCAAGTAGAACTGGAACCAGCTCTCCGTCCTCTGAATAAATACCTGAGCGTTACCGAGAGCCGCATGGGTACTGTTATCCCCCGCCACGTAATTCCCCGTCCACATACCCAAACCATCGAGAACACCGTTGACAGTGAGCTTGCCGAAGGGTCCGGCGTCGAACGTGTTCGCAGGCCCCGCCTGAAGCGGTCCTGTGATGGCTGGAGTGGTAAGAGGCATCGCGGCCGACGGAGTGGCATTCTGGCCGGAAGCAGCCGACTGGCTCGGCGAAGAGTTCTGGGCCAAAGCAATTTGAATAACTAGAGCTGAAAACAACGTGGCTTTCATCTAATAAACGCCTTTGAACAACTGTTCCCGGCATCTAGCGGTAAGCGTCCGCGGCATGGGTGAGAGTCCTCTGAGCCTGATCATTGGCCAGATTCGTGATCGTGACCTGGGCTCCATCGACTGCCACGTTCAGAGGATCGCGCTCAGTTCCGGCGATGGTGCTCGCCGAGGTCGGCTGCCCGAAAGCAATCAAGCCACCAATCGCTATGAAGTTTCCAAGTGCGAAGACACGGAATGCATTAAGCTTGAGATCGTCTCTCATACGTATTGTCTATTGTCCGTCGTTCAAAAATAGGATTCGCCGATCTCACAAGATGGCAGCATCCCCTGAAATCGTTGGATCAGGTAAACCAGCAGAAACCACAAATACTGAAGCTCAGCAGCGAAGCCGTGTATTGGGTCCAGCGTTGCTCGCCGTCTTCGCGTTACGCCGGCCGCCCTATACGCTAGCGTCTCCAACCAGCGGAGCACCGGGTGCAGGAAAGTGCGGCGGCCCTCGAACACGTTCGCCATGAATGCTCCCAGCGGCTTCGTCACGCAAATACCGCCGCGAACAGTACTAAACTTTGTAAAATCCCCGCGCTAGTCATATCTCCCCCGGAATCGGCTCCTCAGAATTTCTCAGGCCGCAATAGCGCGTACACCAGATAGATGAACAACGCCAGCGATGCAATTCCAGCTACGATGTAATCCACAGTGGCTCCTAGAGTTTGTCGCAGGCCCTGGTGAAAGCCCAGCACACGATCAGAAAAATGCAACCGGAGGCGACATAAAATAAATCGAGCATTGCATTCCCTCCGTTCCGGCAATTACAGACTAAGACGAAAAGGCTGAAGAAGTCATAGAGAAGGCATAAAGAATCCGTGAAAGACCGGATGAGAAGGTGAGGCGATTCTGCGCGATCGAACTCATGAGCCGCGCTGCGTCGAGCCGTTACATTCGCTCGCGATGCGGAACCCGGCCACCGGATCTTAAACGCGTGTTTGGGCGGAGGCGCTGGTACACTAGAGAGGCAGTCCCTCCTGAAGATCCCCGGTCGTCTAATGGTAGGACAGCGGCCTTTGGAGCCGTGAATCGTGGTTCGAATCCATGCCGGGGAGCCAAATTCCCAACTCGCATCCCGAACCAACATTCTCCTTTTCCTTTCTATAACTTGCCTGGTTCGAATGGCGCAAAATCTCGAATGGTTCGAACAGGGCGGCATCCAACGCGCCATCCTTCCAGGCGGCCTTTTCAATAACCGTCTGCAACAACCGGCGTTGCTCAGATGCGGGTTGCTGAAGAAACAACTCGCTCGTTCGGCTCGTCAAGCGAAGCATATCGATGGCTTGTTTGATAGGGACTGGCGCGGCCTGCTCGATATCTTGAACCTTGCGTCGCAGACCATCCTGCTCCTGCCGCAACATGGCGGACTGCTTGTCAAAGAACTCCTGGGTAATGCGGCCGTCTAGCTTGTCCATGTACATGGTCTCGATCCGGCCCTGGATCTGATTTTGGCGGACCTTAAACCTCTTGATGGCCTCGGCGCGGGCCGCCTGCTCGGTCCTGTCGGAATCCAGGACTGCATCGTTGAGCCAGTCCAGAATGGCGGGCGGGATGATCAGGTCCCGTAGCAGATTAGCAAAGTCTACAGAAAGAACCTCCTGCCGCGTGTACGGCTCCGGACATTTTCCACGATTGCCAGTGCAGTGGTAATACACGTACTTTCCCTTCTTCAATTCCCCCACGAGCAGGCAACCGCAATGACCGCAATGCACCAGCCCCGTGTACGCGAAATCGTGCTTCACCTTGCGGGTACGATTCTCTGCGCGGTCGTCCAGCAGTTCCTGAACGCGTTGCCAGATTTCACGGCTGACCAGTGGCTCATGTATGCCTGGGTACGTGGCGCCGTTCCAATCGAAGTCGCCCATGTACAGACGCTTCCTCAGGATTTGGTGAACAACGCTACTATGAAAGCGGTGACCACGAAGCTGGGTCCCTTCCGAATTCATCTCCTTGACCAAAGACTTGACCGAATGGGCGCCGACCACAAAGCGCTGAAAGATGTCTGTGATGATCGACGCAGCATCCGGATCCGGCACGATTGTTCGTTTGCCGTTGGGGCCATTCGTGTTTCGATAGCCCACCGGCGCGTAGCTCGGATAGATTCCCGCGCGCGCTTTTTCGGTCATTCCTTTAATGGTCTCTTCGCCCAGGTTGAGGCTGTAATTCCGCGCCACCAAAACCTTGATGCCGTGGACGAACTGCTGGCTCGATTTGGAATCGGGGCTGAGGATTTCGCCCTCCTTCACCAAGTGGATGGTGAGGCCCCAGTCCTTCACATCGAGCGTTGCGTAGTCCTTTAGGTTGCGATACAAGCGATCCGTCTTCTCGACAAGGATCACCCTGCACGCCGGATGCTTTCGCAAATGAGCGAGCATTGCGTTGAATCCCGTCCTACCGCTCTTACTTGCAGACTCGACATCCAGGAATTCTTCGGTAATGGCGAAGCCCTGCTTTACAGCGTAATCGCGCAACAGGCGCAATTGGGCTTCGATACTGTAGCCCTCCTCTCGCTGTTCTTTGCTGGACACGCGCGCATAAAGCACAACGAGCGAGGCGTTGGCGTTCACTTTGTCCCTTTGGATCGGCATTATAGTCAAGGTTCGTGCGGGCATAACATTTCAACCTTACCTCGCTAAGGAGGCGGAGCGGGCTTTTCCCAACTGCGCAGAATTTTGGCGAGGTCCAAAAACTTCGCGCGCACCTGCGACCACTCGGCATCGGTGAGGCGCCGCTTCATCCGCTCTTCGATAGAGGCCCGTGCGGACTCTTCTAGATGGTGGCGCTGGGCGCGATCCCCTTTGAGCATAAGAGTTAGCGATTACAGCTCCAGAGCGGCATTCCCGACATCGATCTACGCTTGGCGGGGCAATCGGGAACGTTATTGCACTTCGGAAGCGGATCGGCTAATCGACAACCTAAAATCGCCCGCGATTGGAAGCCTCGCATTAATTGGTTGGGGTACCAAGGGAGTGTAGCTCGGGCTCCTCCGTTGGCTGATTTCCATGGTCGCTGCGCTCATCTATCCCGGCGCTGTCCAACAGGGCACTGATGGAATTTGGCCCGTCGACGAAGTGAATGCATAGCCGACAGGAAGGTCCAGTCAACTACGCAAATAGTGGTCTAGTCTAGCGATCAACTTCGTCAGGGTCCTGGCCGAATGTTCCGATGTTCCCGAATCAGCGGATGAGCAATATTAACTTCGACCTCGCCCTTGAGCCGCTGCGTCATCTGGCCCATCTTTTCGAGAGCCATGCGCGCGCCGCCCGGTGGCCCTTGCGGAATCCCGGCATCCACCCCCTAGCGGACGTGAATGGCTCGGCCGGGGGGGAATGGCATTTTGCTACTCTGGAGTGCATCAAACACTTCTTCCTGGGTGCTGGGTTTACTTTCCGCTATCAATACGGGTGCCCGGTCGATTAATTCGGATAGCCGATTTCGGGGGATAGGCTTCTTTCCGCCGGGATGTTCGGGGGACTGTCGCCCTGCGTGAGTCATTTTCACTGATTGGTTAGTGCCGGAAGTAACTCCGGCCGCCTCGCCGGACAATTTGGGCTGGGAGAGGCGCTCTCGGATCGCTCCCCTCGCTAGCAGTCGGCAAACAACGGCCGACGCTTCGCGCGACCTCCCGGATCTTGGCAGTGACCATACGGAATTCAGTTTCCCCGTCTGTACAACACGGCCTCTTCCTTCGAACGCGGTGCTTTCTCGTCGAAGGAACTCCAGCCAAGCGCGGCTGGACGGATCCACTGCGTCTCGGTCGATGAATTGGTCCGTACTAAAAATAAGAGTGGGGAAGGAGCTAGGGGGCGACGTTTCTGATCTCCGTCGCGATTTTTTGCCCGCAGAGATCTGAAATCCTACTGCATGTTGCCCCTATAGACGTAGTGTCGTAAAAGTCGCGTTTTGGACAACCTCAGCTCGAAGTTATCTCTCCTGTTGTTTCAATAGTTTATGCTGCATAACGCCAAATCTGGCTCCCCTTTTTCCCTCAAGAAGGGTCTCGAAGTACGTGGTTTGGCTCGCGTTTGAGATCCCAGGAGACGGCATCTCACGCCACTCCATGCCGGCACCCATCTCTTTCAAACGTTGGCGGAGGCGGCGGAATCGACGATCGACTCTTTGGCCGACCTTCTCGTCCCACCCTAGAGACGCCCATACATCGGGCCGCTTCCATTTTGGGTTGCGGATTATTGCTTCTATATATTCCCGAAGCTGCGGGTCACCCTCGGCTACTTTCCGTAATTCGGATACGGAACGCTCCGTGTATCGTCGTTCAAGAAAAACATGATCCGGCAGCTCAGCGACTTCGTCAAGTTTAAGATGAGAGGACTGTAAGGCGTCGGAACCCTTGATTCTTCCTCCTGGGCCAGCACGGTGATCGAATCCTTGTGAGTCTTTGCCGCTCACGTCAGGACGGACCTCCCGCCTGTAGAGCCTGCCTGTAACTGTGTTTAGGTACCCGAACGACTTTTTTGACTCCAGCCACTCCGTGCTAATCAAGGCTTCTAGAAATGCTGCCCATCGACTCTCGTGGTGAACGATCGCCTCGGCATATAGCATAATGCTGGCGGTTTCATCTGCGTAGCCCGCCAGCTGTGCGCTTAGGACTACGCATTTTTTGCAGGCCTCGATCTGGTCAGACATATCGGCCAACCTTCCCGAGAGCAAAATTGTTACTCGGCTCTCCATTTGCTCAATGCAGCTCAAAGCGGCTTTCCGTTGTTCGTTAGGAAGCTTGCCTAAATGCATTGTTCGCCACGAATAGCAACACGCTTGACAAGCCCAGCGCGCTCGGTCTAGGGCCCATCGCCAAGCAAGCATCTCATCAAGCGACCACAGTTCAGTTTCGTCATTTGACGGATGGCGGCCACGGGCGCCTTCCATCGCCCTGTTGAAAACCTTCGCCGCTTCTTCCAAACGCTCAACGTCAGCTTCGTTTGGAGCATCCCGCAGCTCGAATAGCGCATTAAGGATAGGCTGAGTCTGGCACCGAAACTTCTGCATCTCGAGCCAGGGGAGTAATCCGGCATCGCACAGATCGGCTATAAATTCAATGCATCCCGCTGTAGAGTCAGCGCACTCTTTCCAGCCATGCTCATTTACAATGCTCCGAAATGTTTGGAGCGTCTGCTCGCCGGTTATTGAGGAGTTCTCGGTCATGGCGCGTCGCTCATCTTTCAGGCTGACAGCCGATATCCGCATAATAGCGAAAGATTCGATCCACGGTTGTCATTCCACGATCCATCGACCAAGCAAGATTGTTTGCCAAGTCTTTGGAATTCGCGTAGAAGGATCTATCTTACGGATCTGGTCCCTGATAGAGACCCCAACATAGATATCGCCGCCGTTCGGCGCCAACGGGACCTCACCCCGGTCGATTCCATCGCCACAGTCCGGATGCGGCACTCCTCCAAACCAGCCGACGAGCGCGTACAGATCCTGAGTGAACGGGGAATGGATCCCGCTATTTCAGCTTTGAAGCACGCGGATTCGAACTGTGCCTGGTCAATGCGCGTAGGAAGTGTGCGCAGTGCGCTCCCTGTTTCGTCATCGCGAAAGCCTCGTGCAAATGGCGACCACGCATGTGAATCAAATGCAGAAGGCGCAACTGCAGCACGTCATCAGCGACATTGTGAGGCAGACAGGATTGGCGATTGTCCGCTGCATGCGAGCCAAGCTGGGCGCTCCAAAGGCGATCACCGCCGCGGCTCACAAACTCGCCGCATCGTCTCTCACCTGATCTCCACCCGCCACGAGTTCGACGATTCGAAGTTAGCCTCCGATCAGCCTTCGATACCAGAACCGCCAGGAGATCAACCTTCGCGCCAGAGCTAAATCTATGGGATACGAACTCATCCCTCTGCAACGTGCTGGATCAGTTCCTTAGAAGGGAAACCTGTGTGCTCATCATTTTTTATAATAGCCTCCTGATGCGCGCCTGCTTTGGGGCATCGTCAGACACTCTAAATCCAAGCACTGCAAGGAAAGCGCCGAAAGTGTTGCAACTATGATCGAGGAGACAAGGCTCGACCCTCAGTGCAGCGATTTGAGATTATCGAACGCCCAGGAGTGACCCAAATACCCAGGCCTGTCCCGACAGGTTGTTCCGGGTGATCCCCAGAACCTGACCTTTGCGAATCATGTGTGCTGCCTCGATCCCTTGAATCAACCTTCGAGCCGTGCGTGCGCTTCGTGGCCCTTGCATCGCTCGCAGTCGCCGCTTGATAGACCGATGGTCCGATTCGATCCGATTGTTGGCGTAAGGTCGCGTGCAGTGCCAACAGGAGCGGTGCACCAAACCTTCCTTTTGCAACTCCCGAATCGCAGCGGGATAACTGCGTAGCCCGTCCCGAGCGAACACGCGCGGCGGCCGATTGTCGGGATTGGTCAAGGCCTTCTTCAGAAAACGCTTAGCGGCTTCCCGATCACGCGCCTCCGAAAGATAGAAATCCACGGTCTGTCCCTGGCCGTCGACCGCCCGGAACAGGTAGCGCCAGTGCCCGGCGATGCGAACGAATGTCTCATCCATGTGCCAAGTGGATGATTTCTGCTTCACGTTTCCGCGCAGCCGCCGATAGACCTCGGGTCCATAGCGCTGAACCCAACGCCAAATGGTGGTGTGATCCACCGCCAAGCCTCGTTCCGCCATCAGTTCCTCCAAATCCCGCAGGCTCAGGGAAAACCGGCAGTACCATCGCACGCAGGTCACAATAATGGTAGGTTCAAACTGGCGTTTCCGGAACAGCGGCGGCCGACCAGATTTCATGCTCTCACGCTATCAGATCCGCTGATGCAACACTTTCGTCCGGCCCCCTGATAGCGGCTGTAGAGGTTATTCGCCCCCATAAGGATTAAGACGCCCGCCCACGTCCCCCCAAGCACCAGATATCTTTGCACGGCTTTGCCATCTCTCAATTTGAAGAGCAGATTTCCCCTCTCATTGTGTATCCCAGAATTCACGGGGTAAAATTTTATCACACCCCTCCGCGAATTTGACGCGGGCGGATGTACAATCGGAGGACTCCAAACACCATGAACGACCCGAGTCGAGGCGAGCCCGACTTACAGCGAACCATGACTTTCGCGCCGCCATCTGGGGCAGCAGCGCCGCAGGAACCGCTCGCTCGAATTCCTGCGACGATCGCTCGCTATCGGATCGTCCGGCTGATCGGCGAGGGCGGAATGGGCGCGGTATATGAAGCGGAGCAGGATCATCCCCGGCGCACGGTTGCGTTGAAGGTGATCAAAGCTGGGATGGCCAGTCCAGCTTTGCTGCGCAGGTTCGAACAGGAGGCCGAAGCGCTAGGACGCTTGCAGCATCCCGGCATCGCTCAGATCTACGAGGCCGGCACAGCCGACGCCGGTTTCGGCCCGCAGCCTTATTTCGCCATGGAATTCATCCGTGGCAGTACGCTGCGGGACTACGTGGAGCGGCATCATCTAAACACGCGCCAGCGGCTTGAGATCATGGAAAAGGTGTGCGACGCGGTTCACCACGCGCACCAGCGCGGCTTGATCCATCGCGATCTCAAGCCCGGAAACATCCTCGTTGACGAGTCTGGGCAGCCGAAAATTCTGGACTTCGGCGTCGCGCGGGTTACCGACCGCGATTCGCAGGCCACCTCGCAAACCGATGTCGGCCAGCTGATCGGCACCCTTGCCTATATGAGCCCGGAGCAGGTGCTCGCGGATCCTCTGGAACTGGACACCCGCAGCGATGTATACGCACTGGGCGTGATTCTGTATGAGCTGCTGGCAAAGCGTCTGCCATACGAGATCGGCAACAAGCTGCATGAAGCGCTGCAAGCGATCCGCGAGGAAGATCCGGCGCGACTGAGTTCGGTGAACAGGATCTACAAAGGCGACATCGAAACTATCGTCGCCAAGGCCCTCGAAAAGGACAAAACCCGGCGCTATGATTCGGCGGCGGAGCTCGCGGCCGACATAAGCCGCTACCTGAGCAATGAGCCGATTGTCGCCCGCCCGCCTACGCTAACCTATCAACTTCAGAAATTCGCCCGCAGGCACACCGCTCTGGTGGTGGGCGTCGCCGCCGTTTTTCTGGTTTTGGTCGCCGGCATCGCCGCAAGCATGATGCAGGCCGCTAGAGCGAACCGCGAGCGCGATCGCGCCTCCGTCGCAGAACGCCGGGCCAATCAGGCCCGCGACCAGGCCGTTCAGGCTGAACAACTGGCCACTGCGAATCGCAACAAGGCCGTCGCGGCTGAAGCCCAGGCGCGCCACGATCGGGACAAGGCCATCGCGGAGAAGCAGCGCGCCGATACGGAAACGGCCGCTGAGAAAGCGCTAAATGACTTTCTGGGCAAGGATCTCCTAGGTATGGCCAATCCGATGGCGCAGGCATCTACGAATCTGCAATCGGCCCCGCCAGCCGGTCGGGGCGGTCCGCGCAATGGCGCGCCTAACGCCAATCTGACTGTCAAGGAAGCTTTAGATCGCGCCGCCAAAAAAATTGAGGGCCGGTTCAACAATCAACCTCTGGTCGAAGCCTCTATCCGCGAATCCATGGCCCAGACCTACCTCGGGCTCGGCGTCCTTGTCGAGGCCCAAACACAGCAGAAGCAAGTAGTCGCCTTGAGGACCCGCGCTCTGGGCAAACAACACCTCGACACTCTCACCGCCCGAAGCCAGCTCGCCTTTATCATGATCCAGGCGGGCATCTACCGTGGCGTCGAAAACCCGCTGCTGGCCCTGATTGAGGATGCGCGCCAAGGCCTTGGCGAGGCCCACAAGGTTACACAGACCGCGATCCAGGGCCTAGTGCAAAGCTACCTCCTAGACCATAATTTTCCCAAGGCCGAAGCTTTTCTGAAAAACGACCTCATCCCTCACAATCGCCGCGTCCTCGGAGAAGACAATGTCGTCACCATTCAGAGCGTCGGCGTCCTGATCAGCCTCTACGGACAATGGCAGCCTCAACCGCGTCTCGCCGATGCCGAAGCTTTCGCCAAGGCCCTCATCGAGGAGCAGGAACGCACGCTTGGTTCGCGGAATCGCGCTACCCGCAGCACCATGGTCGACCTCGCCCAACTCCATTTGACCCAGGGCCGTTTCCAGCAAGTGGTGGATCTCCTCGCGCCCATCGTGTCGGATCAGTTGATCGACAAGCTGGTTGCGGAAGGCAAAGCTGGCTTAGACAAGTACCCCTACCTTCCGGACATGGTCATCGATCTGGGCCTTGCGTACTCCAGATTGGGGAAAGCCGCGCAGGCCCAAGCCCTTCTGAAGCGCGCCCCTCAAATGTTCGATCTCGTTCTGGCCAAGACTACCGGCGTTGCGAATCTCGGCTCGCCCGTGTTGACCATGGCCGCCCTGGCTGTAATTTATGTTCAGGCGGGTCTTGACCGCGAGTTGGACGAGCTGCTCCCCCGGCTCCTGGACGCATATCGTCAAAATGCGGCCAACCCGGATCAAACTGGAGTTGCACTTCGCAATATATTCTCGGTATTGCCGCAGTTTTACGCTGCCAAGAAGAAGTATTCTCAGGCCGAAAAACTCTATCGTGACGTGCTGGAGATCAACCGCGCCATTCTGGGTGATGAAGACGCCGCCACCCTCCGGATCGCCACGGCGCTGGCCTCCCTTTACGGAAACTACGGCGTTACCCTCGACACCTACGAAAACGTCGAGCCGTTGCTCGCTCACTTCTTGGAAATAGAACGCCGCAAGCTCGGCGAGAACTACCTCGATACACGAATCACTTTGGGCGCGCTGGCCGACGTCCACCGGAACCATGCCAGATCAGATAAGGCCCAGGGCCGCACGGAGCAGGCCGCGAGTGAGACCGCCAAGGCCGAAGAACTCAGCCGCCAGTTGGCCGCTCTGCTGGCTACCCTCCCGCCCGCAGACTTTGCCGACGGCCGAGGCACCCCCGGGGGTGGCGAGACTGTGACCAACATGTTCCGCCTCGCGGCCATCCTCGCCGCCCGAGGCAAATACTCCGAGTCCGAAGCGGAGACATCTCAACTTGTGGAAGATGTGCGCCACCCCGGCCTCGAGATGCCCATGAACCAGGGCCTGGTCATCATCGGCTGGCTGAGGATTCATCAACAAAAGTACGCTGAGGCCGAAGCCGTCCTCAAGGATGCCTGCGCCTTTCTCGCCGACCCTCGGCACGGAGTGTCCCAAGCTTTCCGGACATATAGTTGCCAGGCCCAACTCGCCGCCAGCATGATCGGTCAAAAACGTTTTGCGGAAGCCGAACCGATCCTGTTGCGAAGCCACGATGATCTAGTGAAACTTGATTCCGATGTGCTCCCCGGCCAGCGTGACGACTACTTCACCGCGGCTGAAAGCGAAGAGTGGATCGACCGCATGTACCAGGAATGGGGCAAACCGGACAAGGCCGCCGAGTGGCAAACCAAGGTTCACGCCGCCAAAAGGCCTTGATCCGAACGCCTCATGGTTGAGGCTTCCAGCAAGCGGTGCAGAACGCTCAGGCTCAGCAGCAACAGAGTTTAGATGCGTTTAAGCAACCTTTTGCTGCCTGTATGGACGCACGCCAGTACTCGGTGAAATAGAACCTGATTTCCTCCAGACCAGGCCGCTCGGCGATGAGTGGGTCGCAACGTGGGGGTCGTGGGCCAACCAAGCCAGTTGTGGCCAGGACGCTGCTGGATCAGACAAAACCTTTAAACTTGCCCGGGGTGAGCGCCGGGCAGGTCAGCATGCCGTTTCGTGATCAGCCTGCGTTAGCAGCGCTTCGATAGGCTCCAGCTCAACTCTACAGGCTATTGAGTGTGTTTCACTCTGTACGTGACCAGTACACAGCCGCGCCGTTAGCATGCTGATATTTCTCATGGGCATTCCGCTGGTACGGTACATGTGGTGGCTGCTCATTTCTTCTGAAACCAACGGTAGAGGATCGAACTCCGCTGGCTTATTTCGGACAGTGCGTCCGACATAGGCGCTCCATGTCACCGAGCGGCTACGGCGGCGAGACTTTGGACACATCGAGCTTCAACAGCTTGGAGTCAAATTCGAGCAGCCAACGAAGTAAGGCGCGAAGAATGCCGGGCCCCATCTGCGCCTTTCATGCCGGCCAATCAGTGCCGCAGGAACCCTTCCCGCCTCTCTCAACTTCCCACACCCGGACTTCTTGCCCGCGTTGTGGTGACATCGCCGGTTTGGACGACAGCCATGATTCCGATAAACTAGCTCTGCCATGGCACAAACTTCCGCAACGCAAAGGATCGAACAGACCACTCCGTTCGGCCATATCGAAGTGCGAGGCGCGCGCGCGAGAACAACCTGAAGAACATCTCGCTCGATATTCCACGCCGGAAGATCACCGTGTTTACCGGCATCTCGGGAAGCGGCAAGAGTTCGCTGGTCTTCGACACCATCGCCGCCGAATCGCAGCGGCTCATCAACGAGACCTTCTCCACCTTCGTGCAGTATTTTCTGCCGAAGTACGGCCAGCCTGACGCGCACTGCACAATCTCTCGACGGCGATCATCGTCGATCAGCAGCGGCTCGGCGGAAATCCGCGCTCCACTCTCGGTACCGCCACCGACGTGTTCACCATGTTCCGCGTGCTCTTTGCTCGCATCGGCTCGCCGAAAGTGCCGCATGCGCTTGCCCTGTCGTTCAACTATCCGCGCGGCATGTGTCGGGAATGCGAAGGGCTCGCGCAGGTGTCGAAGATCAACATCGATGCGCTCGTTGACAAAAACAAATCGCTGGCTGACGGCGCGATCCTCTACCCGATGTTCAGCGTCGGCGGGTATCACTGGGCAATCTTCGCGAATTCCGGTTTATTCGACCCGCAGAAAAAGCTGCGCGACTACAGCAAAGCCGAGTGGGAGAAGTTTCTCCATCACGACGACCCGAAGCTCAAGGTGAAATCGATCGGCAACATGAAGAGCCCGTACGAAGGGCTCATCGTAAAGTTCAAGCGCCTCTATCTTGGCAAGGATCCGGAGAAGCTGAATTCGAATCTGCGGCCGATCTATGAACGCATCGTGACGCGCGGCCCGTGCGACACCTGCGAGGGTACGCGCCTCAGCGAAGCGGCGCGGGCGTGCCGGATTGACAAGAAGAGCATTGCTGATGTCTCCGCGATGCCGATCGGCGAATTGCTCGAATGGATGAAGAAGCTGAAGGCCCCGGCGGTCGCCACGCTGCAGGCGCGCATCGTCGAGCGGCTGGGCCATCTGGTCGAGATCGGACTGGGTTATCTCACAATGAGCCGCGCAACCGCGACCCTCTCGGGCGGCGAATCGCAGCGGGTGAAAATGGTCCGCCACCTCGGCGCCACCCTCACCGACATGGTCTACATCTTCGACGAGCCGACCATCGGGCTGCATCCGCACGATATTGAACGACTCAACCGCGTGCTCACGATGCTGCGCGATAAAGGCAATACGGTTCTTGTTGTCGAGCACAAGCCGCAGGTGATGGCCATCGCCGATCACATCGTCGACATGGGACCCGGCGCCGGAAAGTCAAGGCGGCAGGGTGGTGTTCGAAGGGACTTTCGCTGAGCTGAAAAAATCGGGCACGCAGACGGGCAAACATCTGACGCACCGCTCGGCCTTGAAGACCGAGTATCGCGGCGCCAAAGGCCATCTGCTGGTCGAGAAAGCGACGCTGAACAATCTGCGCAATCTCACCGTGAAAATCTCCAAAGGCGTCCTCACGGTTGTCACCGGCGTGATCGGCGACAATTAGAACTCCCGGCCAACGACAATTAGAATTCCCGCTCGACGACAACTATCAACGACCATCAAGGATTGCGCCCTGGGGGCGCTCTGGAGATGGTCACAGACGCACAAGTCAGGAGGTTGAAGAGGT
>DATBIA010000021.1:0-34054 GCA_036557165.1 Bryobacteraceae bacterium | reverse complement strand
CGGCGCTGTGGTTTCCTTGCGCGTACGACTGATCTTCCAATTCGTAGGCCATATCCTGGACGTGAAAGATCTCCAAAATCCGTTCGCCGTCTGTCACGACGTATTTAGCAGCGCCGCCGCCTGGGCCGCCGGCAAAGCTGGCAACAGTCTCAATGGGAGCCGGCCGCCGGCTAATCATGTACATCGGGTTATAGAAAGCCATTCGATCCGGCTGTAATTCGCGGGGCGCCGGAGAAAACAGGATGTCGAGGTAATACTGCTTGTTGGATTCATGTGTAATCACCGTCGTGCCTTGCGAAAGATACGTCCGGAGGCCGCCTGCGTGATCGAAATGATGGTGGGTATTGACGACATACCGAATGAGCTTATTGGGGAGCAACCGATTCACTTCCTTGATCACCGCGAGGGATCGAGCTTCGTTCTGGGGCGCTTCCACAACCGCGGCAAAATCTTTGAATTCCACAAGCACGCTGTTGTGGGTCCCTCCGGCGAGCAGCCAGATGCCGTCAGCGAGCTTTTGACTCTCCACCCGTTGGTAGGAAGCAATTCCTTGCGCGGCCGCCGCCGTACGCACCACTTCCGGCGCCGCCATCGGCGTCACAGGCACGTTGACCTTCACGTCTGTCACATTGTACTCGTAGTAGTTGTGCGCGGGATTCAGTCGCGGGTCGCCCTGATGGACGTGCAGCATAGTGGGAAATTGAACGCCATCGAAATTCTTGTATTTCGTGTAGCGCATCTCGTAATCCATGTCGCCGTAAACAGGATTCGGAAACCAGGTGTCCGTCAGCTCGACTAGATTCTTGTCATTGATCGTTCCGTTGACCCGGTACTTGCCGATCGTGAACGATACTATCGTTACTTTGCGTCCAAACTGAGAAAGGCCGGCATCCGAGGCGCCCACAATCGGAAGCGTGATGGCGGTTGCGTCCTTCGCCGCCAGAGCTGCTATTAAAAATCCATGTGGTGTCACCGCGAGCTCAAGCTGCCGCAGATCGGCGAAGGAAACGCCGTCGAGGTACAGGCTCGTCAGGGGCGTCGGCCGATCGCCCTGCATGTCCCAGGCGTAGTTGCCGCTCAGAATGGATGTAACGTGCTCCTCGGACATCGGCGGCCTGCCGAGAAGCGGATATTGACCCTGCCGGCGAGTGTAATCTTCCCGCGACCATTTGGCCGCGTAGTCGATCTCACGGGTGTATCCGGCGACCTCGTAGCGCGGCCAATCTTCTGAGAGCCCGTAGGTTTGGCCGACTCGCGAGGACCAGCCGCTGGCGGTGTATCGAATCGTCTTTAGATTAACGCCGCCCATAGCTTTGAGAGACGCTTCCAGAACAGAACGGACATCCTTCACAGTCTGGGCCGGTGCGGTTCGTATGAACATGCCCAGAAAAGCTGTAAGAACGGCGACGTTGCGCATCATTAGGTTCTCCTGCAAAATCCGTTAGCGATTTTATCCAAAATTCACGCACGGGAGGGCGCCCGCGATGTTCTTACACCTATTCGGCACGCGTCCGTGATCCGTCCGTAAACTCGACCCCGCCGTGACCGTCGGGGCTGGCAGTCGGCTCAAACGTAGCGCGGCGTTCGTACCCAGCCCCGGCCGTGAGGCCGGGGATCTAAGCCGCACGATGTGTTACCGATGGATCGCGGACGCGTCACGCCGATCCGCGACAACTTCGGCACGAGCTTCGATATGCTAACGTGAACAGTCGATGGCACGCGCTTGCTATGCGGCAGTGACAGTCGCGATTCTCAACGCGGCGGCTCAAGCTGCTGGCTTGTGCGACGTGTCTACTTACGGGGCCAGGACGGACGGGAGCGCCCGCAGCACGCATGCCATTCGCGACGCGATCCAAGCTTGCGCGAAGGCCGGAGGCGGCACGGTCTACTTCCCTCCGGGAACGTATGAGACCGGCGCGATCGAGCTGGCCAGCAACATCGTCCTGAACATCGATGCGGGAGCGACCCTTCGCTTCCACACGGATCTATCCGAATATCCTATCGTCGCCGGCCGCATGGAAGGCACAGAAGCGCTGACCCCCGCGCCGCTGATCGGCGGACGAAATCTTGAGAACGTGACTATTACCGGGCGTGGAACGCTCACAACGGATAACGCCGCGTGGCTGCGAGCCACAAACAACGCGGAAGCGCGCGCCATGTGGACGAGCATACAAACCCGGCTGGAGAATAAGCAGCGTGTTCCCGAAGAAGATTTCCGGAAAGCCGCGCCCGGTTTGCGTCCTTCTTTTATCCGGCCCATGGATAGCAAGAACATTCTGATTGAGGGAATCCATATCGTGGGCTCCTCCATGTGGGCCATCCATCTCCTCTACTGTGAAAATGTCGTAGTGCGCAACGTGATCGTGGAAACCTATCCGGGCGCGAATCCGGATGGAATCGACATCGATTCCAGCCGCGAAGTGCGCGTCTCGGATTCCTACTTCGACACCGGCGACGACGCGATTGTCCTCAAATCCGGGCGAGGCGCGGATGGAAGGCGCGTCGGACGTCCCACCGAAAACGTGACCATCGCGAATTGCACCTTCCGAAGGGCGCACGGAGCGGTGGTGATCGGCAGCGAGACTTCGGGCGGCGTGCGCAACGTAACGGCCGGCAACATTGTGTCGCAAGGGACTGAGATTGGCATCCGGATCAAGAGTGGGCGGAGCCGCGGGGGCGTGGTGGAGAATCTGCGCTTCGATAATTGGATCGTCGACCATCCTTTGAAAGACGGCATCCTGGTGACGAATTACTACGTGCGGATTCCGGAAGAGCCGGTCTCGGAGCGCACTCCCGTTTTCCGCAACATCTCGATTAATAATGTGACGGTGAACGGAGCTCCGGTAGTGGCGGAGATTCAGGGGCTGCCGGAAATGCCGATCGCTGGATTGCGTCTCAATGACTTGACCGGATCCGGCAAGCGAGGAGTCCAGGCCTTCAACACGAACGGTTTGGAACTACACAACGTGCGCGTCGACGCCGAACAAGGTCCGCCGTTTTTGATCCGCGACTCCTCGGATTTGGAGCTGGACCGAGTCGAGGCGTCGCGGGCGCATGAAGGAGTGCCTATGATCCGCCTGGACCGTGTAAAAGAGGCGCGCATTCATTCGAGCCGCGCTCCCCAAGGCGTGGCGGCATTTCTTTCCACGGCGCCGGGAACGTTGAAATCGGTGGTGCTCGATTCTAACGCGCTGTTTGGAGTTAAGGAGACGGAAGAGTCGTCGGCCGATTTCTGGAAAGATATCGACAGCCCGGATCGTGTAAGTCGCAGATGAACATCAGAACAGTCGTGTTGGTGGTGTGCTGTGCGATAGGAGCCGCGGGCCAATCGGACAATTCAGCACGGCAGAAGCTCATTGAATCTCTGGATTCGCTGGCAAATACGCAGCTTGAGGCTCGAGCTGCCGCGGTCGCCAAAATCCAAACGCGAGCAGATGTAGAACGGCGCAAACAAACCGTTCGCCGCAAGATTCTCGATTTGATTGGCGGGCTTCCGGACCGTCGCGGAGCGGTCGCCGTAAAGCAGTTCGGCACGCTGGAGGAGCAGGGTTTTCGCATCGAGAAACTGGCCTATGAGAGCCTGCCCGGTTTCTGGGTGACGGCAAACCTATATGTTCCCGCGAGCGTCGACGGACCCTTTCCGGCTGTTCTGCTTACTCCCGGACACGAGGCGACGGGCAAACAAAGCCAGTACTCCTTCGGCGCGAACTTTGCCAAATCCGGGATCGTCGCGCTGGCTATCGATCCATTGGGGCAAGGCGAGCGGCTGCAGTATTTCGACCCAGTGCGGAGGGCGTCCACTATTGGCGGCTCAACTGGAGAACATGGCGAAGCGAACGTGCCGGCCATGTTGATAGGCGAAGATGTCGCGCGATATTTCATCAACGACGGCATGCGCGGAATCGACTATCTGATCGGCAGGACAGATGTGGACGCGAATCGCATCGGCGCGCTGGGCTGTTCAGGAGGCGGGACCGCGACTGCTTATCTCGCCGCGCTTGACGATCGGGTGAAGGTCGCCGGAGTCGCGTGTTACATAACCTCCTTCCGTGAGCTGCTTCCGTCCGCTACCGGCGTTCAAGAGGCGGAGCAGAGTATTCCGCGATTTATAGAACAAGGTCTGGATTTCGCCGATTGGGTGGAGTTATTCGCACCCAAGCCGTACGCGATCATTTCCACCACAAACGACATGTTCCCGTTCGAGGGCGCTCGCCAAACGTTCGAGGAGGCCAAGCGAATTTATGCCCTCTACGGCGCGCAGAATCAGGTCCAATGGATCACCGGCCCTGGCGGTCACGGCAATCTTGGCCCCATCTCTCCCGCGATTCTGGGATTTTTCTTGCATCATCTAAAAGGCGCGCGCGCCGGTGACGCGAAGTTCACGCCCATGCGTCCCGCGCATCCCGAAGAGCTGCTCTGCACGCCCACGGGCCAGATCTCGACGTCCTTGGGAGGCGAGACCATTGCATCGATTGTTCAGGCTCGCGCGCGGGAATTGTTACCTGTGAAACGCCCGCTGGCCGGCAAAGCGGAACTGAATCGGCTGCAACTGCGTCTGCAGAGCGACATTCGCAGGTTGGCGGCTGTTCGCGCGCGGCCCGGTTCGTCTCCGCCTGTGGTCAAAAGCTTGTCGCGGGAGCGGCGCGACAGCTACCACATTGACGCCATCGCAATTCAAAGTGGCGATGCGGAGTTGCCGGGACTGATCGCCGTACCCAATAGCGGCGGGCGCAAACCGGGCGTGTTGATTGTAAGTTCACAGCCGGCGGCCAAGACGCTGGAAGGCGGCGATGTTGACCGAATGGCGAAGGATGGAAAGTTCGTTATGGCGTTCCAGCCCACGCCGGCGCCTCCCGGAAGCGAGGGATTGAAGTCGCCCTATCTTGGAACGTTCAATCTTCTTTCGCTGCGCGCGTTATTGGTCGGGAAAACCATTCCGGGCATTCGAATCGAGGACGTCATCCACGCCGTGGACTGGCTGGTTTCGCGCAGCGACGTCGATTCCTCTACGTTGACAGTGTATGGCGACGGCCCAATGGGAACGGTGGTGCTGCACGCCGCGGCGCTCGATTCGAGGATGCGCCGGGTGGTAGTGGAAAATTCGCTCGCCGGTTATCGAATGGCCATTGAACAGCCGCTGCATCGCAATATTTCTGAGGTCCTGATTCCGGGAGTGCTGCGTCAATACGATCTCGGGGATTTGCTTTTGGCGCTTTCGCCGCGGCCCGTTACGTTGATAAATCCGCAGGACGCCGGCGGCACGGCTGTCGGCAACCAACAATTTCGGGAGTATCTGGATTACGTATTTCAGTCCGAGATCGCCCTCCGCACGCCACAGCGCATTCGCTTGGTTTCGCGCAGTGCGGGGGAGCCCTTGCCGCTCGAGTGAAAAGGGATCGAACCTTGCCTCACGCTATTCTCACGCGTCGAAGCGTTCTGAAAACCGCCGGAGCGTGCTTGGCCGGCACACGGGTTTTCGGCTCCGTCACCTTGAGCATCAAAGAATTTAGCGCAACCGGCGACGGACGGACGAAAAATACACGCGCCATCCAGCAGGCCATCGACCGATGTTGGGTGCTCGGCGGAGGTGAGGTGCAGGTTCCGGCCGGCGACTACCTGACGGGAGCGGTTGCGCTTAGATCCGGAGTGGTTCTTCGCTTGGATAAGGACGCGGCTATCCTAGGCAGCCCCGATTTCACCGACTATCCCGTAGCGCAGGTTCGATGGGAGGGGAAGTGGATTCAGGGATATCTCGGGCTGGTTTATGCGCTGGATGCGTCCCGCACCGGCATCGTGGGACCGGGGAGAATCGCCGGCGACCCGGCGCTCGGCGGGCGTCCTACGGCCCAGAATCCGCTGCGTCACCCGGCTCTTATCGAGATGATTGGGTGCTCGGACATTCGCCTGGAAGACTTCCACATCGACTATCGGTCGATGTGGTCGATTCATCCCACCTACTGCGAAAACATCTCCGTCAAGAACCTTACTATTCGGAGCACCGGAGGAAACGGCGACGGAATCGATATCGACTCGTGCAAACACGTCCTCATCGATGGCTGCGATATCGCCACCGGCGATGACTGCATCGCGATCAAATCCGGCCGTGGCCGCGAAGGATACACTCTTTCGAAAACCACCGAAGACGTGCTGATCTCCAATTGCACGTTTGCAGACTCGATTTTCGCGTGCATCGGGATCGGCAGCGAAACCTCGGGCGGCATTCGCGGCGTTCGAATTGAACATTGCAAGTTCACGCACGCGCAGACCTTTGCGATCTACATCAAGAGCCGTGCAGGACGGGGGGCATTCATCGAAGACATCGCAGCCGACGATTTGGACGCCTCCGATCTGCGGGGTGGCTTCTTAAGAGTCAACTTGCTCAGCAGCGGCCTGAAAGACGAACAGCCGGTGCCTGGAGACGAAGGCATCCCCACCGCTAAAAAGTTTCGATTCTCCAACGTTCGCCTTACCCGCTGCGCCATGCTCGCCGATGCGGTTTCCATCCATCCGCGGAAGCGGCTCGATGGCCTTTCGCTGATAAACATAACAGGCGAGTGCGCCAAAGGGATTGCGCTGGCAAACGTCCAAAACGCGGAGATCCGGAATTTGCAAATCACGGGCTACGCAGGACCTCTGATCGGCGTGAACAACGTCACTGGAAATGGCATCGAAAGCGCGGCTACGATCGATGCTCCGAAACTTCCATAGCCTGTGGCAGTGGATCAGCGCTCAGAAGCTCGAGCCATTTTCGAATCCTCGAAATATTGGCGCCTGCGCGTGAGTCAGTGCCACGAGTGTAAGGCATCTTGGCGGCAGATTGCGAGAGAGCCCCTTTCGACAAAGTCTCCCCGCAGTTAACCATTGGGTCACAATTTCGAAAACTGTATGGGGAGGCGAAAATTTGCGTCGAACTCTCTCTCCCCGTTATTTAACCGCGCGGCGTTCATTTCGTGCGGAATTGGCACGATACGCGAACAAAGCCCTTCTCTGAAGGCCACAATCCGGCCTGGCCATCAGCTGCCGCAAGGCTTCCCGGCCGATCGTGATCTGATGCTTCTCTTTCAAACGCTCGCTCGCCAACGTCGGCCCGTAGCCGGCATAGACCGGATCGGAGAGAATCTTCACAATTCGCTCGCGTTGTTCTGCGCTCCGCCGCCGATGGGAGCACCGTCCTCGGAGTTTGTGGACCACCACGCGGTCTTTTTCCGTCTTCATGCGCTTCAGCAGGGTTCCCCAGCGCTCGCTCACCCCTATGCGATCGGCGGCTTGACGCTGCATAATCTGCCTGCGTTGAGCTTGCGTTAAGCAATCCAACCGGTCTCGTTCCTTTTGCGTTAAGGTCATGCATTCCTCGGACATCCTTCCAGATTGTCAATAGGAACTTTCTACATGGCACATCGGAACTTCTCACGTGGGGCTGACAGTGGCTCTGACAGTCCTTGACCCCCGAATCGACACTGTGATAGCTTTCGGGGTAATCCATCCTCACGCCGGCTACCACGTGGCGGAGTCTGCCTATGGCTGACCAACTCCCCGAGAATGAGCTTTGCGAGCGCTTCGGTGAGCTCGGATTTGTCACTCTGCCCAACACTATGACGCCACTGTTGCGCCAGGCAGACAAAGCGGCGCGCGTGAGCGACATTACGGTGCTGCTGGAGGGGGAAACCGGAACGGGTAAGCAGGTTCTGGCGCGCGCCATTCATCAACTCGACCACAAGCGCCAAGCATTCCCTTTCATCACCGCGCATTGCAGCTCGATCACCGAGGCGCTTGCCGAGAGCGAGCTGTTCGGCCACGAAAAGGGAGCGTTTTCCGGAGCGATTAAGCAACGCAAAGGATTGTTTCAGGCCGCTCACAAGGGGACCTTGTTCCTGGACGACGTGAACGAACTGCCGCTGAACGTGCAGACTAAGCTCCTAGACGTCTTGCAGCGCCAGGTCTTGCGGCCAGTGGGCGCGGATCGGGAAATGCGCATCGATACTCGCATCATCGCCGCCGCGAACCAGCCGCTCGCGATTCTGGTGCAGCAGCAGCGCTTCCGCGCCGATCTGTACCACCGCCTTAACGTGGTGAGGCTCGTGTTGCCGCCCCTGCGCAAGCGCCCACGCGACTTGCCCGCTTTGGTGTTAACGTTCGCGCACCGTCACCGGCATATTTATCCAGACATCGAAGCGGTGGACCGGGAACTGACCCAGCACCTGGAGGTTCAGCCTTTCGAGGGTAACTTGCGTGAGCTCGAGCATGCCGTGCAGCGCATGCTCTTCCTAAAAACGGAGGGCGCGACGCTCGTCCTTTCGGACTGGCAGGCGCAGGACGTCCAATTTTTCGGCGAGAGCAACCAAGACCTGCTTCGCACCGCGGCTGAGGCCGCCTGGCGGGCAATTCGGAAAGGCGGCATGACTTATGGGATGGCGCTGCGGCAGATTGAAAGGAACCTTTTGGAAGCAGCGCTGTCAGGCGCCAACACGCGCCGCGAGGCGGCCGCGCGCCTTCAGACGAGTGAGCGAACGCTCTATCACAAGCTTCGATTCCATGGCCTCTCGAGGGCCAGCGGCCGTGCCCAGGCGACAGCGAATTCCAGGTAGGATCCGACCGCCTCGCTTAGCAGAGATGTCGCTGTCACCTGGGGAGGCCAAGGTTCGACAGCCGAGGCACTCGCCCCGGGGCGTTCGCAGGGTGCCGCAAGCCCTCGGCATGAGCGTTGCAAAAACCGGCACTCATCGAGGAACTTGAGGCTATCTCTTTCGATTAGAAGAGGATGGAAGGCCGGCCTAACTCCTCCAATGGACATTCTCCTTCCTTTTCGAGGACCTCTTAGGTTGACTCAGGATGTGACACATCAGGTGAAACTCTCGGGTGGCATCGATGGATTGGAGATCCCTTGGTGAGTTGTGAAGAGGCGAACTTACAAGCGTCCGCAAGTTTGAGCGTTCAATGGCCCATCGCGCCTGCCTGCTCGGTCGCTGAATTCTTGAAGCCGACGCCGACGACCGCTCACCTCCTACGAAGGCTAAGGGAAAGACAGGGACTTCGGAGCTGCGATGTTCCGATGCGCCGGCCGGAAAAATTCCAGAGAGGAACATGCCGCGTACCGAATTTTTCCAGGTCTTCGCATAGAATGGTTTCGTCGATCAACACTAGCACTGAAACCATGGAACTCGCTGCACCTTCCTGGAAAGGCGAGCGTACGGCGGCCCTGAAACCAAAGTGGCTTCTCCCCGTTCGGCGTCAACTCACTCCCTGATGCCTCCGACCATGGAACGGGCTTCAACGCGCCAGCCTGAAAAATACTTGCCGACGCCGCAATGGTCGCTTTCCAGAATGACGGTGCACCTGCGGGTTCTATGGAATGCAGGTGCCTGTGTTCGGGCCAGGCGCTCGATTCCGATATTCGCTCTGGGTTGAAACCCACGCTCGGAGCTAAGCTGACCGGAGCGCGTTTGCAACGGCGATCCAAATGCGGGCGCTCTCACGCAACCGTCTGCACGAGCGGCGTTCACGGTTGGCGAGCATATCGCCTTCGGCTGGGGCGAGTATCGGCCGGAAACACCAGAACGCGACGCCCTCATCGCGCACGAAATGGCTCACGTCGTGCAGCAATCAGGCTCGCAACCGTGGCCCTTGTTAGGGCGGTAGAAGCGAAGCGGATCGCGCGGCGGAAGGCGCAGTCCGGCGGGAACTGGTTGGGCGAAATGATTGCCCCGGTCATGGCGCAGGCTCGTTCGGGACTTGCGATCTCCCGGGCGGACGACATGCCGGCGTGACGCTTCCCGATAAAGGGCGGCTTGCGGCGCTCCAAAAGGAGTTGTACCCAGCGAGGGCCGGGGGGCGTGGGACGAACTTCGACCAAAGCCTCAAAGGCGCGAGCCGATCTGAAGCGTGACCTGACAAAGGCTATCCTGAAGTTCGCCGCCGACATGCTTAAGGACACGGTAAGCGCGCTTACCGCCCGCGTGTCCCGATAGAGAAACTAGAAGGGGCCGGCAATGCCGCTAAGCGGCTGGTCGATGTGGAATATGCGGGTTGGATCGATGTCTCCGCCGAGCCTCCCAAAACCTCTCGTCACGAGTTTACATCTAAAGCCATGGTGCCTGATCGAACGCTTTTCAGCAACGATCCGTCCAAGCGTTCGGCGTGCTGGATCTCCTCCACAGATCCCAATTTATTGAGATCCATGCACATCACCGTTTCGCTTCCGCCGATCCTGACCATCCCGATGAAGATGATTTCCTCAAAAATGAAATGATCGCGCCCGTGTTAGCCGTTCCGGCCAACAAAAAAACAACCAAATTAGTTCAGTGGAGATGCTCTGCGGCGCAACATCGACTGCGGTGCCCGAAACACTTCCTTTCGACAAGACGCTCTCTCGCGCTGGGGCTTACTGCCGTTCCTTGCACAAATGGCCGCTAGAAATTGCAGAGGCAGGCCGAGCTTCGAGTGAGCCGAATTGCGCGACTAACGGGCTACCCGCTGAACTCTGTCAGGTACAGCTTGCGTGCTGCCAAAATTGGCACCCACCTGGAGACGCGGCGCTGTCTCTTCCTTTAGCAATTAACGGCGCCGGCACTGGTCTAACTCGTTCCTGATCGCCGTTTCTCGCAGGCTCGCGAGCACACACTCCGGCCTCATCCCCAGCCGATTCGGAGTGGCACCCGACGTGTAACATCCCGACTCACGCCAAAACATTCTTGGAAAGGAAGAGCGATGTCTATTCAAGCATCCGCAAGTTTGAGCGTTCAATTACCGTCTGCGCCAGCATATTCCGTCGCCTGGGTCATTCAAGCCGACGCCTATGATCGCGCATCCGTCACCGTAGCCAAGACGAAGACAGGGACTTTGGAGTTGCAGCCTGGAAAGGCTACCGAAGTACTGCTGTTGGCGATTACATCCAGCGACTACACGGGAACCGTCAAATATGGCTTCGGCGGAACAGCTTGGCCGCTGAACGGCCCCCAGATCTTTCCCGGACTAGGTCTTTCGAACGCCATCTCGGCGGGGGGAGGGGGACCGAATCAGCTTGTGATCGATAATACCGCAGGCACCGCCGATGTGAAAGTCGACGTTCTGGTCGTGCGCACGGGACTGTCCTAGGGCCTTTCAGGGAGCATATCAGAGGAGCCGGAAATCATGCCGCCTGTACTGAATTACCCAGGTGTTTACATAGAGGAACTTCCGAGCGCGGTCCACACTATCACTGGAGTCGCCACCTCCATCGCCGCCTTCGTGGGGTGGGCGCCGCAAGGATCCGTCACCGAAGCTGTTCAGGTGTTCAGCTTCTCTGATTTTCAACGCGAGTTCGGCGGATTGGACTCGCGCAGCTATCTGGGTTACGCCGTCAACCAGTTCTTCGGAAACGGTGGCCAGCAGGCATATATCGTCCGCTTGGCCTGGACGGATGCGGCTACGGCGGCCGGGGCAATCCCGTTGAGCGGAGGAGGCGCGCAGAACGTGTGGGCCAGCAGCCCTGGATTATGGGCGAGCAACCCGAACGGCATCCAAATTCAAATTGCCGTGACGATTCAGCCCGGAGGAACCGGATTGTTCAATATTCAAGTTCAGGACGGGAACTCGGGGAAGGTTTTGGAGACGTTCACGAACCTCTCTGTCACCTCGGTTGTGCCTACCATTGATAGCGATTCCCAGTTCATCACGTTCATCGATCCGGCCACCGGGAACCCGCCGGCTGCCCCCGGCAGTGTACCGAGCGCCGGTACGGTGGCGCTATCGGGCGGCCTGGATGGCACTGTCCTCCAACCCAATGACGGGAATTTCGAGAATGCGCTAAATGTTGCAGCGGCGATCAGCACCACTCCGCCGCCCCCAAACTCCACCGGCTTGCAAGTTCTCAATCGCGTAGATATTTTCAACCTGCTGTGCATCCCCGGAGAGAACGATGTCGCCACCATGGGCAGCCTGGAGCAATACTGTTTCAACAATCGCGCTGTTTATATCGTGGATTCGCCGCAGATCGCTACTACGCCGAACCTGAATACACTCGGCCCCGCGGGTCTTTCGGCGAGCGTCTTGACTGCCTTGACGGGGCAACATCCCGAAAATGCGACCTACTACTACCCCTGGGTTCAGGCGCCCGATTCGTTGGCTAACAACAAGGCGCGCCTGTTTCCTCCGTCGGGATTCGTCGCAGGAATTTATGCTTCCACCGACGCAAGCCGAGGCGTCTGGAAAGCTCCGGCCGGCATCGACGCCCGACTTGCGGGCGTCAGCGGCCTTCAATATGTTTTGACCGATCCGGAAAACGGCGTACTCAACGTGCAGGCGATTAACTGCCTCCGTCAATTCAAAGTCTATGGCGACGTGGTTTGGGGAGCGCGTACCTTGGCGGGCAACGATCAGGCCGGCTCGCAGTGGAAATACGTCCCCATCCGCCGGGTCGCGCTCTATATCGAATCCAGCCTCTATGACGGCACTCAATGGGTGGTCTTCGAGCCTAATGACGAAACCTTGTGGGCGCAAATCCGGCTCAACGTAGGGGCTTTCATGCAGGGCTTGTTCCTGCAAGGCGCTTTTCAAGGAACCACGCCGCAGCAAGCTTACTTCGTTAAATGCGATTCCGAGAACAACCCCCAGAGCAGCATCAATCAGGGCATTGTCAACATCCTGGTGGGCTTCGCTCCACTATACCCGGCCGAATTCGTAGTCATCCAGATCCAGCAGATTGCCGGCCTAACGCAAACCTAAGGGAGAAACATCATGGCTCAGTTCAACGTCAACACGACACGTCTCGATCCTTATAAGAACTTCAAATTTCGTTTGAAGTGGGATGGAAAATATGTGGCGGGCGTCAGCAAAGTCAGCTCGCTGAAGCGCACTACGGAAGTGGTGGAACACCGCTCCGGCGGCGATCCCTCCACGTCGCACAAGTCTCCGGGCCGGAACAAATTCGAAGCCATCACGCTCGAGCGAGGGCTCACGCAGGACCTTGAGTTCCACGACTGGGCGGGTAAGGTCTGGAACTTCGGATCATCGCTTGGCTCCGAAGTCTCGCTTGGGGATTTCCGGAAGAACATTTATCTCGAGTTTTACAACGAAGCCGGCCAGCTCGTCATCGCATACAAGATTTACCGCTGCTGGGTCTCCGAATACCAAGCCTTGCCAGATTTGGACGCGAATGCCAACGCCATCGCGATCGAACACATCAAGCTCGAAAACGAGGGCTTCGAGCGAGACACTAGCGTGACCGAGCCGCAGGAGCCGTCGTTGAGCACCGTGAGCGCGTGATATGCGCGCCCTTTCCAGCGCGAGCGTTCTCGATCTGTGGGAGAAAGGATTGTCCCTACACCCGCTGGATCGGAGTCTGCTCGCCTTGGGAGCCACTGTTTCAGGGACGCCCCGCGAAAGTCCAGCGGACTGGCCGCTGGGCCGCCGCAATCGCGCTCTCGCCGAATTGCATAGTTTTTGGTTTCGTCCCAATCTTCAGGCTTGGGTCGCCTGCCCGCAGTGTGGGGAAAAACTAGAGTTTGAGTTGGATGGCCCGAGCCTTTTAGCTCGCGAGGAACCCAGCTCAATGGAGCCGGTGACGGTGAACGGCCTTGCTTTTCGACTGCCCACAAGCCGGGACCTCGCCCGGGTGGCGGGGGAGACGGATGCACGGCGAGCAGCCGTGCGGCTTCTCGAAAGTTGCTTGGAAGGAAACGAGCCTCCCGAGTGGTCCGAAGAAGACCTCGAGAGGATCGGCCAGAAGCTGGCTCTGGCCGATCCAATGGCGGAGACGCGGATCGGCCTCCAATGTTCCGAATGCCGGCATGAGTGGAATGAGAACTTGGACATCTCCGAGTTCCTGTGGGCGGAAATCGAGGCGCGAGCCAAGCATTTGCTTTGGGAGATTCACAGCTTAGCCGCAGTTTACGGATGGAGCGAGGCGGAGATTCTTTCTCTCAGCGAGATGCGCCGGTCCCGATATCTGGAAATGGTGAACCAATGAGCGGCTATCTGCGGCGGCTCGCGTCGAATGTTATGAATCCAGGCCGCGCGATCCACCCCGTGGTGGGGCTGTTTTCGGGTGCGAGCTACGAGGCTCGGAAGCTGGCGCTGGAAGAAGAAATGGTTGTGGCCGCTCCCAAACCGGAAGATGAGCCAGGATCGGCTCCGGAAGCGGCAAGGCTTCATCCAAGCGTTCACCACCGCGAGGAATTTTTCGTTTCACCTCCTGAACCGTTGGTCGCAGAGCAAAAGCCTGGGGCGCCGGAGGTTAGCGCAGTGAGG
Organism: Bryobacteraceae bacterium; assembly: GCA_036557165.1. Taxonomy (GTDB): domain Bacteria; phylum Acidobacteriota; class Terriglobia; order Bryobacterales; family Bryobacteraceae; genus Palsa-187. The sequence continues at coordinate 19,831 of DATBIA010000021.1, read as the reverse complement.
CGAGAGTTGCCGGCGGAACCTGAGGTCCGCTCAGCGAGGCGAGAGCCCGCACTTCTGAAAGCGTCACCCGAGGATATCCATCAAGCTCAGCCAATTCTTGAAAGAGCCGATTCCCGAACACTCGCGTCGGAGCCCGTTCGGGCCATGGCAATGACGCCGGAAGTTTTGACGGCGGAAAAGATCCGTCATCGCGACAACTTCGAAACGGTTCCCTTTGAGAAATCGAATCCTCTGCGGCGCGCGCCGCTGCAAAAGCGAGCGGCCGCCGGTGCCGCGGCGAAAGCGCCGCAACTTGGCGAAATTCAGATCCACATCGGCCGTATCGAGGTGACTGCGGCACCGCCCCCGGCCGCGCGGCCCCAGCCGAAAGCAGCGCCGAAATCGCCGAGCCTCGCCGAATACTTGCAACGGGGAAGAGGCCGATGAGCACGGCTTTGGGCATTGCCGCTGTCACGGCCGTCTTGGAGTCGATGTTGAACTCCGTCCTTAATCCGGGCGCCAATCTGGGACTCGTTAACATTTCCGCGCTCGCGCCGGACATTGTGCAAACGAGCTTGAATGCCGGCAATAATCCGAACCAGATCAATCTTTTTCTGCACCAAGTTACGATGAATGCGGCATGGCGGAACGTGGACCTGCCATCTCTGTCGCCGGACGGAATCACAACACTGAAAAATCCCCCGCTAGCCCTGGACCTTCACTATCTGCTCACCGCTTACTCGGCTGAGGACGGCTTCGCCGAGGCGGTGTTGGGCTGGGCGCTGTTGACGCTGCACCAAAACCCGATTTTGTCCCGCAATCAAATTAGGAGCTTGCTCCAGAGCCCGCCCCCTGCCAATCCGGTCAGTAGCGATCCCCAACGGGCCGGGTTAGCCGATCAAATCGAGTTGCTCAGAATCACGCCGGAGACTCTGGGCCGCGAAGATATGGCCTGGATCTGGACGGCGCTGAAAGCCGATTACCGCCCCAGTTATGCATTCCAGGTCTCGGTTGTCCTGCTTCAAATTCCCGCGACGGTTTCGTCTCCCTTGCCCGTCTTCAGCCGCAACATTACGGTGCAGCCCGGACCGCCGCCGGCGCTGTTTCAGGTCCAGCTGCCCGCGAATCAAGCCGGAGCCGCTTTAGGGGATCCGGTGACGCTCGTTGGGCAGTCGCTGAGCGGCGTCACGAAGGTCCGACTAACGAATCAACGTTTCGGATTTCAGTATCAGCCTGACGTAACGCCATCGGCGGTCGGCGCGACCTTCGTCACTTTTTCGGTTCCCAACGATCCGTTGAACCTGCCCGCCGGCGTCTACACGGCGTCGGCGCTATTTACCGACGTGAGCGGCAACATTCTGCAAAGCACCAACGGCTTGGCGTTGGGCGTCGCGCCGACGATTATCATGTCAAGCCCGGCGCCGACGATTGCAAATGGCCCCACCGGAACTTCAATCACGCTGAATTGCACGCCCCAAGTGCAGCCGCAACAGGATGTTTCGCTGGCGATGGGCGGAACGGCCGTGCCCGCGAATCCAATACCGGCGCCGCCCCCGGCTAGCACGCCCACGCTCAGCTTTCTTTTTCCTACTCCCGGGCTCCCGAACGGGCCCTACGTCGCGCGGCTTCAGATCGACGGCGTAGAAAGCACGGTGACCTGGTCCGCAACCCCGGCGCCGCCCCACTTCACCACGCCCATATTGAATGTTCCATGATCGCCACCGCAATATCGTGGACCGATGCGAACCAAGCTTACTTGGTGACGGAATTCGCGTGTTTGAAGCGAAGGCTCGCGGGAGAGCCAAACGGCTCTCCGCGATGGGAGAACAACGACGATGATGCTCCGCCCGCAATCGATCGGCTGGCCGAGCTTTTCGGGTTGAGTAAATTCGAGCGCGAAGTGCTGCTGCTGTGCGCCGGAGTAGAAATGGATTCCGAGCTTGCGGCTCTGTGCGCTCAAGCCCAGGCCTATCCGCAGCGAAGCTACGCGACGTTCGGACTGGCGATGGGCCTTCTTCGCGAGCCGCATTGGAGCGCTTTGACGCCCTCCCGGCCGTTGCGCCAATTTCGGCTCGTGGAGGCGCAGGCAGGGCATGGCCTCGCGGCGGCGCCCCTCCGCATCGACGAGCGAATTCTGCACTATGTGGCGGGCATTAATGCGCCGGATTCGCGGCTGCTCGGGCTGATGCGGATGAGCGACTTCCCGGATTGGATCGCCGGAAGCCACAGAGCGATTGGGGCTAAGGCGGGCCATTTGCTCGCCGCCCAGGTTCTACTCCATCTTTGCGGCGACGATCCGCAAGGCCAGGAAGACGTCGCCTGCATGGCGGCGCGCGAGGCCGGGCGGCAGTTGTTCGTATTGAGGGCCGAGGATCTTCCCGCGCCCGGTTCGGACCTGGATCAGATCGCCGTGTTGTGGCAAAGAGAAGCGCTGCTCTTGCCCGGCGCGCTGATGATTCAGTGCGGCTCGGCCGGATTGACGGCTTCCGCGCGCCATCTCGTCGAAAAGGCGCACGGTTCCGTAATCGTGGCGAGCCGCGAGCCGGTTCGCTTGGATCGCTATTTCATTCGATTCGATGTCGACAAACCGGCGCCTGCGGAACAGAAGCTGCTTTGGCGAAGAGCAATTGTGGACGACGGCCAGCCGGAGCGGGCGCTGGTGGACGCTTTATCGGAGCAGTTTCGCCTGAGCGCTAAGACGATCTTTTCGACTTGTCCGGCTGTCCGGACGAAGGAGCTATGGAGCGTCTGCCGGTCGATGGCGAGCCCCAAGCTCGAGGATCTGGCTCAGCGCATCGAGCCGCGCGCTGGATGGGAGGATCTGGTGCTGCCCGAACCCCAGCTCGCGATTCTGCGGCAATTGACCTCTCAGGTTCGCCATCGCATGAAGGTTTATGAGGACTGGGGCTTCGCCGCCAAAGGCTCGCGTGGCCTGGGCGTGAGCGCGCTGTTTATGGGAGAAAGCGGAACCGGAAAGACCCTGGCGGCGGAGGTGCTCGCGCGCGAACTTGATTTAGATGTATACCGCATCGATCTTTCCGCGGTGGTGAGCAAGTACATCGGGGAAACCGAGAAGAATCTAAAAAAGGTGTTCGATGCGGCGGAAGAAGGCGGCGTGCTTTTACTTTTCGACGAAGCCGATGCCTTGTTCGGGAAACGGAGCGAAGTGAAGGACAGCCACGACCGCTACGCCAACATCGAAGTCAGTTACCTGTTGCAACGCATGGAGGCCTATCAGGGCCTGGCGATTCTCACAACTAACTTGAAATCGGGAGTGGATAGGGCCTTCCAGCGCCGTCTACGCTTCATCGTGAATTTTCCTTTTCCGGACGCGGCGCAGCGCGAGGCCATTTGGAGCCGCGTTTTCCCGGCCGGCACGCCGGGAGAAGGATTGGATGGCAAGAAGCTCGCGCAGCTTAATGTGGCAGGCGGCAACATCCGCAACATCGCTCTGAACGCCGCATTTTTAGCGGCGGAGGCCGGCGGACCTGTGAATATGAGGCGCGTGTTGGAAGCCGCCCGTCTGGAGGCTCAAAAGATGGAGCGGCCGCTCTCGGAGGCGGAGACCAGGGGCTGGATATGACGCGGGTGAATATCGACAGGCTGGTGTTGCAAGGTTTCGATCCCGCGGATCGGAAGGCGCTGGTGGAGGGGCTGAAGTGTGAGCTTTCCAACGTGTTGGCGGCGTCAGGAGAGTGGCGGTCTCATCGCACACCAGTGTTGCGGTTGGGGCAGATGCCGTTCGATCCGGGTCCGTCTGGGAGCCGCAAATTCGGTGCGGGAGTCGCGCGGGCGATCGTGAGGGGAGTGAAGCCGTGAGTTTCGCATCGCGTTTGAGGAAGGCCGAGACTGGCGCTCCAGCCGAATCCAAGCCGTCCTCGACCAGTCTGCGCATTGGCGAGCCCAATGACGCCTACGAGCAGGTGGCCGAACGCGTGGCGGGTAACGCAATTAGTGGCAGCGCTCCGAGGCCCGAGTGGTCGCTCTCTGGCCTTGGCATCGGGACGCCATTGGAGCGCGGGGCGGATTCCGCCGCGCCTGCCGAAGCTCCACCGATCGTGCACGAGGTTCTCAGTTCGCCGGGCCTGCCGCTAGAACCCGCAATGCGCGCTTTCCTTGAGCCGAAGTTTGGCCTCGACCTGGGCGCGGTACGCATCCACGCCGATTCGAAGGCGGCAGATTCCGCCGCCGCGGTCCAAGCGCAGGCTTACACGGTTGGCCGCGACATCGTTCTTGGCGGTGGAAACGCGTCCGGCGCGGGCGGGAACCGCCGGTTGCTCGCGCATGAAGTAGCCCACACGCTACAACAGGAAGCCGGCACAGCAACAGTACTCCAGCGCCAACCGGCGCCGGCGCCGGAATTGAAGCTGGTAGACGATTTCGGTGCGAAGTTCCCCGCGGCGGCCAAACTGATCAAGCCCAACCCGGCGGCTATGAAGCTGGTTAAAGAGGCATTCGATGCCGGGGCGACATTCGGGGGTTTTGCCGAGGACGGACCGGACAAGACGAGCGGAAGAGCCTACACCGTCGGCAGCGCGGTCTATGTCCCCAAGAAACGCGCCGACCCTCCCGTGGAGGCGATGAGCGACTTCCTGTTCGAGTTGAACAACGCGATTCGCCAGCCCAAGTATGCGGCGTTGGACGCCGCTGCCGCCGCGGGTAAGAAGACCGATTCGGCAGCGGCAAAAAAGTACGCGCATGACGTTGTCGAGGGCGAGGTTGAAGGGATGTTGCGCTTGGGAGAAGTTTGGTTTGAAACCAAGGCCAAGTATTTGGGCAAGAAGGCCCACGATTTCGACAAATACGACCAGGACTTCTTTTTAGCCGAGTTCCAATCGTTCAAGGATAAGAAAAAGACCAAGGAGGACATTGTCCAGGATGTGTTGTCGCGGAAGTATGACACCGGAAGCTTGAAGGGAAAAACGATCGAGCAGGCTTACGTAGAGGAGTACCAGGGACTTGCCCAGTAGGCAGGTGCTATGCCTTGTCTTCTGCTCGCCCTGGCCATGGCTCCATAGCTGCTCTCGAGGCGGCGGTCACAGTCGAACCATGCATATGACTCAATTGCTGAACGATGTAACGGACCAGAACATCCAATTTGTGACTGCCCGTGTCGAAGGTTCGCCATTGCCGTCAGCGGACCGCCGGGTGATCGTGACGGGGCCCCCGCAAGCCGTCGAGGTCGCCTCGACCGGCGACGTGAACCTACTCGACGAACTCGTCGGGATGCTGCTTGATCACAACCGGGCGTGGGCCGCCGAGGTAATGCTTGCCTGTCTGACCCACCATGAGGAGAATCTCGTGAATGCTTTCGCCGCTCATCCGGAACAGTGGCGCGATTCGCTCGGAAAGAATGCGCATCAGCGCTGGAGCGAATGGTTGAAACCGCGCCGCGCGCGGCTGCGGTGGGATGCGCAAGAGCGAGCCTTTGTGGAGGGCAAAGAGCAATGAGCGGTCCTTTCGCCAAAGCGAGCCTGAAGCCATGAGCTACGCCGCGCCCGCCAGAAAAACCGCATTTCCCGCGCTGGCTCCCAAGTCTGGGGCGACGGTGTCCACTAGTCTGCGGATTGGCGAGACGAACGACTCCTTCGAGCGTGAAGCCGACCGCGTTGCCGAAGAAGTTATGGCGGGCGGCGCGAAATGGTCGCTTTCGTCCATGACTCTGGGCTCCCCTTTGCAGCGCAAATGCTCGTGCGGCGGATCGGGCGAATGCGCGGAATGCAAGGAGGAGAAGACCGTCCAACGCAAGGCTTACGGAGTTCCCAGGTCTGGGTACACGCCGCCGATCGTCGATGAAGTGTTGAGTTCGCCGGGGCGCGCGCTCGATTCCGAAACGCGCGCGTTTTTCGAGCCGCGATTCGGCCACGATTTCAGCCGCGTACGCGTGCACGCCGACGCTAGGGCGGAAGAATCGGCACGCGCGGTGGACGCGGCCGCGTACACCGTAGGCCAAGATATTGCATTCGCGGCAACACAGTACGCGCCCGGAACGGATGTGGGGCGGCGGCTACTCGCTCATGAACTCACACATGTCTTACAGCAGGAGAGTACGGGACCGTCTTTTGCGGCGCCCAACGCTTCTCCAGTCTCCACGAGTAAGGCCGGCGGCACTGTCGGCGCAAGAGACAGCCTTCAACGCAGGATATTTCCACCGCCCTGTCTCCCCGCCGACCAGTGCAAGGCGCCGATTCCCGGATCAGCTTCGGATTTCGCGCAGTCGATTGAGGACAATCCCTTCAATGGCCTCGGCGGCCCCGGGAAGCCGCCTCCGGCACCCGGCTCGGGACGCCCAGCGAACGAATTCAAAAGCGCCATCAATACGGAAGACCCGTTCCTGCTCGTTGGCATTTATGACGTGGTCATAGATCCCAACTTTCCACCGGAGGCAACCGCGGCAACTACAAGCTGCCGTCTGGCGTCTCCACCGCCGTCGGATCCGAAGGCCAGGTGCCTGTCTGTGCCTGACGTCTTGGACAAGCAGGCTAAGGAGTACAACGCGGGCGCTCCTACAATCGACGGTTTGTCGCGGTATAGCTGGGCGACATCGACGCTGCAAACAGTCAGGCACGAGCAGGCTCACGTCGAATTCGGCCGGGACACTCCCGCCGGCTCCCGTGACACGCTCTCCCCCGACATCTTTGAGTACGAGTTGAGCGAACTGAATTCGATACTCAGCGAGTTCCCGATCCTGTTCAGGCGGACCATGTCCTCCCCGTCCTCGCAACCTTCTAAGACCGAGACTATCGAAGAGCCTAAAACCATGGCGATCAGAATGTGGCTCGACTTTCAAATATTCTCGCCATACGAAGGAATCGCGGGCATTGTAAAGAAGCTGAAATGCACTTCCAGCTGCGCGGACGTTGAGATCGCCGTCTCACAGGTATTCGATTATCAATCGAAGAACTGGACCGAGGAGGAGAAACAGTTTTACCTTCAAGAAATAACGGAGGCGAACATCGGGTGGCCTGCTCCAGCGAAGAAAGCCTCACCCCCACCCTCTTCGAGCTTCTTGCCCAAGGGAGCGAGTTGACCGATGCCTAATGCATCCCCAATTTCGCTCCGCCTGGCCTACGGCGGCATCGTGACCATGGACCCGGACAGGTCCGCAGTCGAGAGCATTATCGCGGCGGCGGCCCAGGGAGCCAAGCCATGAGTTACACAGCTCTCTTGAGCAAGCCCAAATCCCCCGCGCCGACGGCCAAGTCCGGAGCTGTCGGCGGGCTTCGCATCGGCGAGCCGAACGATGTTTTTGAGCAGGAAGCCGACCGCATCGCCGAGGAGGTGATGGCTGGAGGTGGAGCGAAATGGTCGCTTTCCTCGATGACTATCGGCCCCCCCTTGCAGCGCAAATGCTCCTGCGGTGGGTCAGGTGAATGCCACGAATGCAAAGAGAAGACGATGCAGCGCAAGGCGGATAGCCACGCCAAATCCGGCTACGCGCCACCGATCGTCGACGGGGTGCTGCGCTCGCCCGGCCGGCCACTCGAACGAAATACGCAGGAGTTCTTCGAACGACGCCTGGGACACGACTTTAGCGCCGTCCGGGTCCACACTGATCCAACGGCATCCGCCTCGGTTCAGGCAGTTAACGCCTCAGCATATACCGTCGGCCATGACATTGTCATACCCTCCGGGCACTATGCTTCAGGCACAGGCGGAGGCCTGCGCCTGTTAGCGCACGAGCTGACCCATGTAGTTCAACAGGGGGCTGCCGGGCGTCTGGCGGCGGGGGCTGCTAGTCCCCGCCAGATTGTGAAATTGGCTTCAAATAGACCATCGCTTCAACGGTTTGGCCACGAGAAGAACTGCACAGAAGAACGCCTCAAATCGCTCGTATGGCCGGGAGATCATCTCGCGAAGGACATGCTCGAGAAAGCCATCCAGGAAACTGCCCGTACACCACCTTCGCCGTTAGTGGAGAAGCTCTTTGAGCGATTTTTTATGACCAAGGCCCCCGATTTGGCGGCTGTCACGCGCGTATTGGGAACGATAGAGGCCGCCTTCGCGCAAAACGACTATGCGTATTCCTGTGATGAAAGCTGCTCCGGAACAGCCCTGGAAGGCGAGAAAGGTTACGTGTCTAGCGACGTCTTCGGCGGACATAAAGGGCCCATTCACCTGTGCACGAGCCATCTGCAGAGTTACATAGAGGCGGCTAAAACGATTCTGCACGAATTTGGTCACCGGTACGTCGACCTTGATCTCGATACCTACTGCGAGACCGACTGCCCAAAAGATTTAAAGGCAGAGGACGCCCTTAAGAATACCGATTCCTACGCCCGCTTCGCGCAAGAGTTGTATTTCAAGTCGATAGAAGAAGCGCAGAAGAAAAAGGACCCGTCGACGCCGTGACTAGCGCATCCCCCATCTCCCCCCGACTCGTTCGTGGCGGCATCGTCACTATGGACCCGGACACATCCGCCGTCCAGAGCGTCATCGCGCTTCAGTACAACCGCGACTCGCTGAGCCGCACGCTTCAGATTCAGGCGGTGCAAGGAGGAGGACAGGAAGGAGTGCGAGTGGGTGCTCTCCGCCTGCGAGGCCCTGCGGTGGAGACCATCAAGATCGAAGCCCATCTCGACGCCACCGATCAGCCGGAGTTTCTCACTCAGAGTACCAATGCGGCGGACCGGAAGGCGTCGGTGGGTTTGGAGAGCGAACTTTCGAATGTATTGACTGCGCAAAGGGAGTGGCGCTCTCATCTGGGGCCGTCGCGCAGCCGTAAATTCGGCGGGGAAATTGCGACGGCGAACGGGAGGAGATTGAAGCCGTGAGCTGCGCCGCGCTATGGAGAAAGCCCAAATCCGAGGCGTCTGGGAAGAGCTTGCGCGTCAGCGAACCAAGCGGCTCTCTGGAGCGTCACGCCGACCACGTTGCCGGCGAGGTCATGGCCGGCCGCAGGCCGGGGACACTCTCGAACGGGAACGGTGGCCGGAGCCTTGATGTAGAAGCTGCGTCAGAAGCTCCCCCAATCGTTGCGCAAGCGCTGCGTTCGCCGGGCCATCCCTTGGATGCTTCAGCTCGTGCGTTTTTCGAGCCGCGCTTCGGATATGACCTCAGCCGCGTGCGAATTCACACAGATGCGGAAGCATCTCAATCCGCCCGAAGCGTGGCAGCCAAGGCTTACACTGTCGGGAATCACATTGCTTTCGAGACTGGGCGCTTCGCGCCATCCACCCGAGAAGGCGGAAGTTTGCTCGCGCACGAGCTCGCTCACGTGGTCCAACAGGGTGGCTCCGCCGCCCAAACTGGGCGCGGCGAAGTGATCCAACGCGCCCCAGCCAATTATCCGGGCTGCGCGCTGCCCAGCCCGCAGCCGCGCGGTCGCGAGGAGTCGAAGCCAAATTTCACCGTAGACGACGTGATCGGCTTCCTGGATCATTTTCGTCACACCTCGCCTCAAGAGTTCGTCAAGGGTTTGATAAGGAATGAAGCCCTTTTCTACCCAATCCTCCAGAGGTATGGCTTCAAGGGCTCGTGGGTAGACGATCAGAAGTACCTCGCCGATTTCGACACAGCGGTCCAAAGGTGGGGTAAGGGCAGGCTCTACGCGGCAAAGTATGCACAAACCCCGGCGAAACTGGTTGCGCCTAAGCTTTCGCCCAAAGAGCAACGGTATCGGAGCGCGATAATTCTCGAGGACGACTTCTTTCACCACGGGTACCGGCGGGATAGGGTTAGGAACGAACTCGAGGCGTCTGACCTGATGGATGTTGCAAAAGCCTATGGATTTGACCCGGAAGATGATCCCTTTTATGAGTCGGGAATGGGATATCAGGAGCGGGCCCGCCTCGCGTTGATCCATTTCATCGGCGCTTACGAGCGGAACCGCGGCGGTCCGCGACCTCGTCCCGCAAGTCCAGACCCAGATATCGAAATCTGCAAGACATCGGTCGAGGGGTTGGATTATTTTGCATCCTCGTTCCTCGCCGCTACCGTCGGCGGCGCAACCCAGGCTCTCGGCGGCGGGCTCCACCAGGTAGTAGGAGCCGCGGGCGCGGCCGCGGCTGTGGGTGGCATCGCTTCTGCTGTTGGGACCGCGTTTGAGAATGCCGGGAATTATTCTCCTAGGCCCGTGGGCAGGGGGGCCGACCTCGCCGCAATCAATCAGGCGCGGTACTCGGGCGAGCCGGCGACGAAACCTACCGCCGATCCGCAGGGCACGCGTCCCGCCCCGGTCCCCGGCGCAGCCTCAACAAGGCAACGCGTCGACACTGCCCTGCCGAGAACGGCAGAGGGGCCGCCCGCCAGACAATCGGAGGGCGGCAAGCTCCTGAATTTCACCGACCCGTCTTTTTGGAGCGAAACTCAGCCCACTGGTGATAATCCCGCCGCAGGTTTGGAGGTTGGAAAGGATCGTCCTGTCTCGGATATAGGAGCCGCCAGGAAGCCCTCGTTAGAACCTACGCCAAACCCGCCGCCACCCGCGGGTGGGGCCGCGGCTTTACTGGCGCCCAGTCAGCCAAAAAACGACAACGCAACTCCGCTAGAGCTTCGAAAGACAGGAACAACGGGTGCCGGTGACATCGTCGCGTCAGGAGAATCCAAGCCGAAAGCTCCGCAAAAAGGGGGGCAGCGGGGGCTCGCCGATCCGCAGCGCATGGGTCCCGGACTAGCCACACGCGCTACTCCGCGGATTCGCGGCATTAGCCCGTCAGGCGCTCTAGAACTTCTGGATCGGCGCTTGGCGGATATGCAAAAGCGTGGGATTCAACCAGCAGACCTGCTTTACAACTCCAAGGAATGGGAGGAGTTCCAAAAGGACTACAGAAGCGCTCCCGAACGTGCTCTGGCCGACCTGGAGGGCCGACTGGATCGGTGCACGGCTTGGGCGGAACTAGTGGCAAGAAGCTCGGCAGAGTTGGAACTGGAAAGCGAACAGCCCAGCGTCCCCAAGGAACCGTTGAATCTTGAGGAATACCGCGACGCTGTCGAGCTCGCCCAAGAAAGAATGAGGACCGCGCCTAAGGTGCCCAGGCCTAAAACGGCTGGCAATGCGGGCGATGTTTCTACCCCCAGCGGATACAAGCCGACGCGGAATGATCCCCATGCAGACGAAGCAACCGATCGTGCGATGCAGGAAGGACGAGAGGCCGGCTACGAGCCGGAGCCTCATGAGTTCGACCGCTCGGCGAACGCCGGTGAATCTGGCCGCGTCCGGGGCTCACACGCGGAGAAGAAGGCCGCCGAGCTCGCGCCTAATGAGCCGGTGGGTGTGTCGAAGCCGATGTGCTCCGATTGCATTAGGTGGTTTCGCCACATCGCGGTTGAACGAGGCATCCCGCAGGTAGTGGCGGATCCCGCGTTCACGCGCATCTTTATGATTGACGGAGCGGTCTACAGGGTGCTCAACCCGGTCAGCCCCTCCGCCGCTGGGTATAGGGGAGGAACGAATTGAGCTCCCCCATTTCACCCCGCCTCGTCCGTGGCGGTATCGTCACTATGGACCCCGACACATCCACGGTCCAAAGCGTCATCGCGCTCCAATACAACCCCGACTCGCTGAGTCGCACGCTCCAGATTCAGGCCGTGCAGGGAGGACAGGACGGAGTGCGAGTGGATGCTCTCCGGCTTCGCGGGCCGGCGGTCGAGACCATCAAGATCGAAGCGGAGCTCGACGCCACCGACCAACTGGAGTTTCCCGCTCAGAATCCGAATGCCGTTCAGTTGGGCCTCCATCCGCAACTCGCGCAGCTTGAAATGCTGGTCAACCCAACTGTCGAGACGCTGCTCGCAGATGACGCCATGGCCAACGCAGGGACGCTCGAAATCATTCCTTTGGAGCAGCCCCTCACGCTTTTTGTGTGGAGTAAGAGCCGAGTGGTTCCAGTGCGGCTCACCGATTTCTCCGTGACCGAAGAAGCTTTTGATGTAAATCTCAATCCCATTCGCGCCAAAGTAAGTTTGGGCATGCGGGTGCTGAGTGTAGACGACCTTGGATTCGAACATCCCGGCGGAAGAATATATATGAGCTACCTCACAAACAAAGAGCAGCTCGCTTCTCGGGCGACCAATGTCGCGATCACCGTTCTCGGATTGTCGGGGCTTCCATGAATTATCCACTTCAGACGTTGATCCAGATGGGCCTTGTTCCGCCCGTCAACTTTCCTCCCGATAGCCGCTATTACGGCTTCGGCACTCTCACCTACACGGCTCCGAACGGCCAGAGCATTACTTATTTGGCGCGGCGAATCGTGCCTCAGCCCGGGGCGCAAAACTATTCCACTGTCGCTCAGCACACGGTGAAGCAAGGCGACCGATTGGATCTCATCGCCGCCAATTATCTCGGCGATCCGCTGGTGTTCTGGATTCTTTGCGACGCCAACGGGGCCATCCGCCCCAACTCACTGGTGGAAACACCGGGGCAAGTCATTAAGATCACCGCGCCTCAAGGCGTACCTGGAGTCTCCGGTGCTTCTTAAGAGCGTCCAGTTGAACCTGATGATCGGGCCGATCATTCCGTTGACGCCGCCCCGGGCGGTGATGGACGCCCTAGCCGAAGTGGAGGTGCAGACTCAGGACGTAGGGCAAAGCGGGTTCAAGCTCACCTTCAGCATCGACAAACAATCGCCGTTGAATATCTTGTTCCTGCTGACCAATGGCCTGCCCCTATTATTCATGCGCGTGGTAATCGCGGTCACAGTGAACGGCGTCAACAACGTGCTGATAGACGGGGTTATTACCCAGAATCACATTTCCCCGGGCGACAAAGGATCGAACTCCACGCTGACTCTAATGGGGAGCGATCTGACGGTGCTGATGGATCGGTCGAAGTTGAGCAGCCTGCCTTTCCCCGCGATGCCCGCGGAGGCGCGAGTCGCGCTGATACTGCTTAAGTACGCTCTTTATGGCGTTGTACCGCTGGTGATCCCGAGCGTGTTGCTTTTTATTCCAGTGCCCATCGATCAGATTCCCAGTCAGCAGGGCACGGACCTGCAATACATCCAATCTCTGGCGGAAGAGGCGGGCTACGTCTTTTATATCGATCCCGGACCCGTGCCGGGAGTGAGTAAAGCATATTGGGGGCCGCAGATCAAGGTTGGTCCGGTGCAGCCCGCGCTGAGCGCGGACATGGACGCTTACACGAATGTGGAAAGCTTGAGTTTCTCGTTCGATCAGACGAAAAACAAGTTTCCGATTGTATATAGCTATAACATCGAGACCGGCGTGAGCCTCGCGATTCCCCTACCGCCCATTACGCCGCTGAATCCTCCGCTGGGGCTTATTCCCCCGTTGCCGGTCAATCTTTTGCCGCCGGATTTGACTCCTCATCGCGACGACTTGTCGAAGAAGCCGATTCCCCAAATCATCATGCAGGGCTTGGCTACCGCGGCGCAAAACGCCGAAGTTGTCTCATGCACAGGCAGCCTGGATGTGACCCGCTACGGCGGAGTCTTGAAAGCGCGGCAATTGGTTGGCGTACGAGGGTCGGGTCCAGCGTTCGACGGTCTTTACTACGTGAAGAGCGTCACGCACAAGATCAAGCGCGGGCAGTATAACCAAGACTTTAACCTCACGAGGAACGGCTTGGTTTCCACGGTTCCCACGGTGAACATATGAGCGCTCCATCTCCGTCTCAAACCAGTTCTCCGCAACGGTTTTACGGCAAGTACCGCGGCCTGGTTGTCGAAAACATCGATCCCGAACAAATCGGACGGGTCCTGGTGCAAGTGCCGGACGTTCTCGGAGAGATTCCTTCAAGCTGGGCGTTGCCTTGCGTCCCGGCTGCCGGCATTCAATCCGGGTGCTTCATTGTGCCGCCTATCGGTTCGCAAGTTTGGGTGGAATTTGAGCAAGGTGATCCGGATTATCCCATTTGGACCGGAGGCTTTTGGGGCTTGCCGGCCGATGTTCCGGTGTTCGCCCTCGCGCCGCCAGCCATTCCGCCCGGACAGAACATCGTGCTTCAGACAACCGGGCAAAACATGGTGCTGATCAGCGACGCCCCGCCTACTCCGGCCACCGGGGGAATCGTGCTCAAAAGCGTGAGCGGCGCGATGATCGTCGTCAACGAAACGGGCATCTATATCAGCAACGGACAGGGAGCCACCATCACGTTGACCGGTCCAATCGTGGACATCAACATTGGCGGCTTAACGGTGATCTGAATGCCTGCGCCGATTCTGCATATGGAGGCGACGGTGCTGTGCTCGCACGGCGGCCAAGCCGTGCCCACCGTACCTAGTCCACGAGTGCTTGTCTCGGGGATGCCCATCGCCACCATTGCGGCGCCTTACGCCGTGGCGGGCTGCGCTTTCATTCCACCCGGCGGTAATGGACCATGCGTCACGGGTCAGTGGGTCGTGGGATCCGTGCAAGTGACATCGGAGGGACAGCCCGTCGCGATCATGACGGGTGTGTCAGTCTGCGTCCCAACGGGCACGCCGCTTCTTCCCGTTTCGGCCCAGACTCGCGCGCTCGCGACTTGATGATGCTGCTATGAACGTCAACTTCCCATATCAGTTTGACGGACGCGGACGCACAGCGGACCCGCTGGCGGATTACTTGCGCCAACTGGTCGAGCAGGTCCTCTTCACGTCGCCGGGTGAGCGCGTCAATTTGCCCGATTTCGGCAGCGGACTCTTACAGCTTCCTTTCGCTCCTAACAGCCTCGAATTGGCCGCGGCCACTCAATTCAGCGTGCAGGCGGCTCTTCAGAAGTGGCTCAGCGGGTATGTCAAAGTCCAATCGGTGGTTGCCTCCGCCGACGAGGCGACGCTTAGCGTCACCGTCACCTACACTCCGCTGAACACGGACGTGACGCAGGTGCAGACATTCATCTACGGGAGCGGCGTCCAATGATCTACAACTGCTGCAACGACGGTCGCAAGGCCGCCATTCTCGGCAACCCGACGTTTAACGGCATCGATTATCTGGAGGTAACCAGCGCCGATCAGCGGACCCTTTCCGTCCATTGCCTTAATCCCGCGCCCACCGGACTCACAACCTCAAATGTGCTGATTCAGGGCGGCGAGAGCATTACGAACATCGCGATCCAGTCGGTGGCTGTCAGTGCAAGCGATTCCAAAGTGCTGGTAATCGAAACCGCCGTGGCGGGCGATTTCTCGCCCTATACGCTCCGGCTTGTCAACAGCGCCACGCAAGCCCAGGAAGATTCCTTCGACGTGACCGAGGCGCTCTCCGGTTTCGATCCGCAGTTGGCGGAAGTTGAATTTTCCTTCAAGGTGGAATGCGGTCCCGATTTCGATTGCAAGCCTCCTGCTTGCGATTGTCCTCCGCAATTACCAACGCCGCCCGCCATTAACTATCTGGCGAAAGACTACGGCTCGTTCCGGACCATCATGCTCGATCGCATGAATCAGCTTCTGCCGAACTGGGGCGCGGCCACGGAGGCGGATCTAGGCGTTGCGCTGGCCGAGTTGATCGCTTATGTAGGAGACCACCTCAGTTATCAACAGGACGCCGTCTCGACAGAAGCCTATCTTCAAACCGCGCGCAACCGCGTTTCTCTTCGCCGTCACGCTCTTTTGGTCGACTACCACGTACATGACGGCAGCAATGCTCGCGCATGGATCGCTCTTCAGGTCGCGGCGCCGGTTACACTCGACCGCTCCAAAACCCGTTTCTATACGTTCGCGCCCGGGATGCTTTTGAATCTGGCCGTCGGGTCCGGCAATGAGGAAGGCGCGCTTAACGCAGGCGTGATCGTGTTCGAGCCCATGCAGGACGCTCAGTTGGTCCCCGAGCACAATCAACTGACTTTCTATACCTGGGGCGACACGAATTGCTGTCTTCTCGCGAGCGCCACGGAAGCAACGCTGTTGGGGACCTTGACGAACCTTCAGCCAGGAGACGTCCTCATCTTCCAGGAGATGGTCGGACCGCAAACCGGAAACCAGGCGGATGCCGACATACGTCATCGTTGCGCCGTGCGGCTTACCGGTGTGGCCACGACGGATGGGCAAGGCAATACGCTGGTGGACCCTCTGTTTGAGCAAGGAACGGGCAACCCGATCACTTCAAACTTGCAGACCCCCACTCCAGTCACCGAAATCCAGTGGTCTTCCGATGACGCATTGCCGTTTCCCGTCTGCCTCTCTTCCACATATCTGGACTCCAGTGGGAAGGAGCAGTTCTTACCAAATGTCAGCGTCGCTTTCGGCAACGTCGTTCTAGCTGATCACGGCCTGTCCATTTCGGGGAAACAGTTACCGGTTGTGCCCCAGCCCACGATATACCAGCCTCCCAACCCCACCGCGGACCGCTGCCAGCCATCGCCTCCGGTTCCTCTTCCGGCACGTTACCGTCCCCAAATTCCCGACGGCCCGATTACACAAGCCGTGCCTCTGCCTCTGGCGGGAAGCCCTGTTACACCGGGGGTCGTGTTTCTGCTGCCAGTTGGATTCGTAAGTCTTGCGGACTCCGCTGGCTTTATCAGTCTGATGGCTCGCGCGAACAATCCACTCTCTTGGCCTCAATATTTCGGCGTGGTCGCGAATCCAGACGCTGCTCATTCCGGCAATTTCGATTTGTCGATTGTATGCGATCCTGGCGCTGGTCCCAATCCGATTACTCTGGAAAACTTCACCAATTTATCCATCAACCCTGCCGATCCGAATTACGCTGCCACCCAAGTGAATAAGCTTTCCAAGTTCGTCCAGGTTCCCGCGAGCTACGCGCCGCCCGCGACTTCCCCCACGAGCTTTCCAACCACGCCCACCATGCTGCCAAATTCCGCGTCGATCAATCTCCTGGATTCCGGCGGCAACCCATATCTCCTGGTCCAGGCGACCAATCCCGCCGCTTGGCCTCCTTCTTTTGGCGTGTTGGCGCAGGGCGATCAGCAGAATTCTTCCGTATTCAATTTGCTGGTGGTCTATTCCCCGTCCTCCGGCGGCGTCGGGGTTCAGGTTCCGATTGTCGTCGAGCAGTTCAACGCGGTCACTTTGGATACCGTTGGCGGAATCGGATCGAAACTCATCGCGGTGGAAAGCTTCTCGGGCGAACCGAATCTTAGCCTCTCCGCGTACGACCTGACGCATTACGACGGCAATCAGGCCGTGCCCGTCATCACTCTCACGGGCTCGCTAAACGGCATTAGCTCGTCCTGGACCGCCGAGCCCGATCTGCTCGCCGATTCTCCCACGGACAAGCATTTCGTGGTCGAGATCGAATCCGATGGAACCGCCCGTTTGCGCTTCGGAGACAACGTGAACGGCCTTCGTCCCGATTCAGGAACTTCTTTCACCGCTTCTTATCGAATCGGCAATGGAATTGCCGGAAATGTCGGCGCGAACGCGCTGATCTTTCTCGCCGCCGATCCGCTCATTCAAGCCTGTACGAATCCGCTGCCTGCCTCGGGTGGAACCGAACCCGAAACGAACGATCAGATTCGAAGACGCGCTCCCCAAGCCTTCATGACGCAGGAGCGCGCGGTGACGATGGCCGATTACGAGAGAGTAACTGAAATGAACTCGCAGGTGGATAATGCCGTCGCCACGCTGCGCTGGACCGGAAGCTGGTACACCGTATTCATCACCGCCGAGCCGGAGGGGGCCGGGAATCTAACACCGGCGCTAGCCAAAGCTCTCCGGCAAAACATAAATCGCTACCGGCTGGCGGGTCAGGATATTCAACTCGAATCGCCCGAGTACGTGCCGCTTCAGATCACACTGGCCATCTGCGTCGACTCGGATTATTTCCAGAGTGACGTCCGTCAAGGATTGCAACAAGTGTTGGGCAGCACGATCTTGCCCAACGGGCAGAAGGGGCTGTTTTATCCCGACAACTTCACTTTCGGGCAGACGGTGTATCTGAGTCCGATTTATGCCGCGGCGCGACAGGTCCCCGGCGTTCAGACCGTGACTGCAACGGTCTTCGCGCCGCAGGGAGTCAGTACGAATCTCTATCTCGCCATGGGCGAGATCCCCCTGGGGCCCTTTCAGATCGCGCGCATGGATAACGATCCGAGCTTCCCCAATCACGGCCAACTCACCCTCGTAATGGAGGGCGGAAAGTGACGACTTTATGAGTTGCACTGGCGGCCCAAATTGCGCCTGCGGATGCTGCCTCGGCATCAGCGTCCAGACCCCACAAGGCGAAAACAATCCGCCAGGGCTTTCGGCGATCGCCTATCGAACCGGAACCTGGGCCACGTTCAAGGGATCCATGCTGGCGCGCCTTTCGAGCTTCGATTATCCGGCGCTAGCGCCGCTAAAGACGAGGTCGGACGACGATTTCACCATCGCGCTACTCGACGCCACGGCCGTCGTGTTGGACATCCTAACCTTTTATCAGGAGCGCCTGGCGAATGAAAGCTATCTCCGCACCGCAGTGCAACTGCGTTCACTCATCGAGCTTTCACGGCTTATTGGTTATCAGCCGGCGCCTGGCGTCTCCGCTTTGGCTTATTTGGCGTTCACGCTGAAGGCCGCTCCGGGCTCGCCGTCCGATCCATCCACCCCCGCCGTCACGATTCCGAAAGGGACGCAAGTGCAGAGCGTTCCCGCGCAGGGCCAGCAGCCCCAAACTTTCGAGACTTCCTCGGAC
Organism: Bryobacteraceae bacterium; assembly: GCA_036557165.1. GTDB lineage: Bacteria > Acidobacteriota > Terriglobia > Bryobacterales > Bryobacteraceae > Palsa-187. Next base: position 1,342 of record DATBIA010000021.1, on the reverse strand, counting down.
ATCCTCGCCAAGCCAGATTGGAATGCGCTGCCCGTGCGGACTGGCTTCCCCTGGGCGCCTAAGACCGGCGACACGAGCGTCTACTTGCAAGGCACAGCCACACAGTTGCAGCCCGGCGATGCGGTTCTTATCGTCGGCGATGAGCGTCTGCAACCCGGCTCAAGTCCGAGATGGGACCTCAGGCTCGTAACAGCGGTCAACCCCGATCCAGCGAACAATCGCACGTGGGTGAGTTGGGCCCAAGCGGGGCAATCGGGAAGTCCGCCAGGGCTGGGCGATCAGGCGGCCGGCATCGAGCCCGCGCAGAAAAATCCCAAATTTTACGCCTTTCGTCAACGGGCGACGCTGTTCGGATACAACGCCGTTAATCCGCGAATGCTTGCGCGTCGTACCGTCACCCCGCTAGGCAACGCCGGTCTACTGACCAACGGCAACACCGAATGGAAGTTCGGCGTGAACAGCGTCGATGAAAACAGTCTGGCCGCCGACAGCCTGGTGGATCTCGACGCGGTGTATTCCAAACTTTCCCCCAGCAGCTGGCTGGCGTTGATATTGCCGGATAAGCAAACGTCGAGGTCTCCTTCCGGGTTCATCAGCCTCTATCTCATCAAGTCGGTCACGACGATCGCTCGCTCCGATTACGCCATGAGCGCAAAAATCAGCCGCGTCCTGACGGACTCGTCAAGCAATTTGGCAAGTTATTACTCGGGAACGCGTTCCACTTCCGCCCTGGCACAGACTGAGGAGCTCGCGGTCGCCGAACAGCCGCTGGATCATCCTCTCTATGGAACGCACCTCGACCTCGAAGTGCTGCGGCCGGACTTAGCCGGCGTCCAAGTGGCCGCGATCTCCGGCAAGGCTCAGAAACTAAGCGTCAACTCCAATATCAACCCACCGCTCGTTTTCAACCCCGACGACAATAGCGGCTCGCTGACCCTGAATCCGGGAGATGTGCTGACCATCCTTGATCCCGGAGCTTTCCCTCTGAATCCTCATGGCGGAATCCCGCATTGGAAGACGCACACGCAAGAGAAGCCGCTGCGCGTCGCGGATCCGAGCGGGCGGCCGGGAACGGTAACAGCGGCGGTTTCCGACTTCACGCTTGCCCCGTCCAGCAAGACGGATCCCGTCATTCAGGAGTATGCGTTCGTCTCCTCTTTTTCCGTGGTGGGCGCGCGAGATCCTCACACGCGGATTCTGTTGAAGTCGAACTTGCTCAACTGCTATGACCGGACGACCGCCTCGGTGAACGCCAATGTCGGCCTCGCCACCGGCGGCCAGTCGACGGCTGAAATTCTGGGCAACGGATCGGCGGCTATGCCCAATCAGACCTTCACGCTGA
>DATBIA010000020.1:0-166544 GCA_036557165.1 Bryobacteraceae bacterium | reverse complement strand
GGGTGCGCGACATAAATGTGGGCAATTCGAGGGCGGATTTTCTTGTGGCGCGGTTCTGTGCGTATGCGCTACGCTCAGTATAAAGGAGCCTCGCATGTCCCCCACTCTGGCGGAGTTAGAGCAAAAGAAGCGTGATTTGGTCGGCAGGGTTGCGCAGTTGAAGGATTTCCGTCCCGGTTCGGTAACCGGTCTAGTGCGTCGCTGTGGAAAGTCCACTTGTCATTGCGCCCATCCGGACGACCCCGGCCACGGCCCCACGCTGCGGCTGACCTACAAACTCCGCGGCAAGACCGTTACGGAGAGTCTGCCCACGCCGTTGGCGGTGCGCAAGGCCGAGCGCGAGATTGCCGAATACCGCAAGTTTCAACAGATCAGTCGCGACTTCGTCGAGGTGAACGAACAGTTGTGCCGTCTGCGCCCGATCGAGGAAACGCTCACGCCACAGGAAAAAAAACGGTGGAGGAGATCCAGCAGCAAGCCGCTCAAGACGTAACGCAGTTGTTAGCGTCGATTTTTGCCGGGGCTCGGAAGAGCGGCGGTTTGGACCTGGAGGCGGTCGAGATGTTGGTGCGCAACGCGGTGCACGGCCTGGGGGCACATCTGCTGGAACGGTTGTTGCATCAGCATGCTGCTGCCGCGACCTCGCCTTGCTCCTGCGGCCAACCCGCCCACTATTACGACCGGCGCGAGCGCCAACTGCGGACGGCGTTGGGCAAAGTGAAGTTCGAGCGCGCCTACTACGTTTGTCCGCACTGCGGCGAGGGTCACTCCCCGCGGGACCGCGAATTAAACATTGAGGGCCAGTCCTGTTCTCCTGGAGTGCGCCGCATGCTGGCCACCGTAGGCAGCGACGCCAGCTTCGAAAAAGGGCGCGACCAGATGGAGCTATTGGCAGGCATCGAAGTGACCGCTAAGGCTGTGGAGCGGCACGCCGAAGCCGTCGGCGCCGCTATCGAAGCGCGCGCGCAAACCGAAATCAAACGAGCCAAGCAACTGGACCTGCCCGCCGTAGCCGCGCCTGCCGTGCCCGTCCTATACATCGAAATGGACGGCACTGCCGTACCCGTAGTGCGCGCCGAAACCGCGGGCCGCGCGGGCAAGAACGGAGAAGCCCGCACGCGCGAAGTCAAACTCGGATGTGTGTTCACCCAAACCACGAAGGATGAGGAAGGCCGCGCCGTACGCGACGAGAGCTCCACCACCTACGTCGGCGCTGTCGAGGGCGCCGAACCGTTCGGCCTGCGTCTGTACACCGAAGCCTGGCGGCGCGGTTGGAGCCGCGCCGACAAGAAAGTCATCCTCGCCGACGGCGCCGTCTGGATCTGGAATCTCGCCCAACAACACTTCCCCGGCGCCATCGAAATCGTCGATCTTTATCACGCCCGCCAACATCTGCACGAGCTCTGCGCCAAGTTGCTTCCACAGGAAGAGAAATTGCGGAAACGTCTTTTAGCCCGCTGCCTGGATCGCCTCGACAAAGGCAAGATCGAAGCCCTGGTGAAACTCATTCGCCAACTTCCCACCGCCAGCGAAGAGCTTCGTCAACTCCGCGCCACCGAAGCCGAGTACTTTACACGGAATCGCGAACGCATGCGCTATCCCGCCTTCCGCGCGCAAGGCCTGTTCGTCGGCTCCGGCGTGATCGAAGCGGCCTGCCACAGTGTGGTCGCTCAACGTCTCAAACAGTCCGGCATGTTCTGGACCACCCGCGGCGCCAACTCCATCCTCGCCCTCCGCTGCTGCCGCCTCAACCGCCGCTTCGAAGACTACTGGGCTGACCGTGCCGCCTGATCTCCATTTTTATGTCGCGCACCCCTGCGAGCTTGCCCTACTGCTCGATTTGCTTCAACTGCTTAAGACCCTTGAACTGCTTGAGCCTTTTTCCATTGAACTCCCGCACCGATCTTGGCGCGAAGGGCGGCTCGTCCGGCATGGCCTTTCGGATGATCACCTCGCCCATGTCGGTGTGGAGATCGACGGCGGGGCCGCCGTTGGAGCCGCGCATCGTGCCGCCGCGAGCCGATTCTTCGATACGAATGGAGCCTCCGAAATCGTTGCTGAGCTGGCCGCGATTGGTCGAAGCCGTCAGATCGAACTTGGCGCCATCGGCGAGCGCCAGCGTGATGTTGCCCGATCGGGTATGCGCGTCCACTTTCGCCACCGGAAGCGCGGGCCGCAGCTCGATGTCGCCGCGATCCACCGAAACTTCAAGCGAATTGGTGAACTCGCTGATCTGCACGTCCCGAGATCGCGTCTCCAGCCGAGCGGGCCCGGTCAGATTGGAAGCATTGAAAGTGCCAAGCGGCATTCGGATCTGCCCCGGCAGGGTTTGAAGACTTACTTCCGTTTGCGGGCCGACGAAATGCAACGGCTTCGAGAGGTTCTGAAAAACCACATCTCCGGTGTAGCCTCCGTTGATAGTCACCGTTCCGTTCATATTTTCCAGATCGATGTCGGACCCGTTGCCCCGCAGATCGAAGTTGCCCTTCACGTTCAGGGCGCGCACCACGTCGCCGCTGCGGATATCGAGGCGCGTTTCGCCGCCGATATTGTCAAGGCGAACTCCGGCGCGATCGGCGTCGATGGTCACCGCGCCGTCGATGCTCGATATCGTGAAATCGCCCGAGCGCCCGTGCGCTTCAATCGAGGCGCCCTTCGGAACTGAAATCTCCATTTCGTTACTCACGCGCTGGCCGATGGATGCGCGGTCTTGATTGGTGCGGATGACCACGCGGTTGGCGTCCCCTTCGATTTCGAACGGAGTGGCCTGGGCGGCGCCATCCGCTCCGGCCTGATCCATGCTACGGATGGTCTTCCGCCCGGTCACTTTCACCGAGGCCTCGTCCGTTCCGGTGATACGGGCGTTGCCTCGAAAGCTTTCGATGACGACGAGCGGCGATTTTCCGCTCGGTCTTTCGCCGGAGATCGGATAATCGTACGATTCTCCGAACATTTCCAGCCCGCCCAACTCAATGCGGCCTCGTGGAAACCAATTGGAAAAGCCTAGCGCCGCGTTCAATGCCCCTCCGAAGAAACAGATCAGGAGCACAAAAGCCCATTCGCCGCCTGAAACTCCGCGCCGGGGCAAAGGCCGATTCGTCGTGGCCCAGAAGGCGATCTCGCCCAGCCGCAGCAGTCCCCAGACGATCAGCAGGAAGGGCCAGTACTTGGCGAAATACGAAAGCAGCGGGAGGTCGGGATAGACATTGCGCACCATGAACAAAGCGCCCAAAGCGATCAGCAGCAGCGGCGCAAACAGCGATCCTCGGCGCATCTACTTCACCCCCGCGTGTTCGGCCAGCTTGCAGGCGCCGAACACAATCAGCAAAGCCGGCCAGGTGCGGCTAAAACTCATCGCGCCCAGACGATCGGCCGCGAGCAGAACTCCAAGCGTCGTGAGCAGCAGCGGACCGCACAGCGCCCGGATCAGCGCGGCGCGCGGGCTTAGCAGGGGAGTTCCGGGAAGAGGCGGCGGCGTGGCGCTCATCGTTTCTCCTCGCTTGAAGAGGCCGCGCGTCTCGATGCGGCCGCGGTCCGCACGTACAGCAGATACACGCCCACCGCGATTAGCAGCACAGGCCAATAGCGCAGGGCGCGCCGCAACTCCAGCAGACCCAAATTGTCCAACAGCAAAAGAACTCCCAATCCAATCAAAATCACCGGCGCGACCGGAAATCTCGATCCGTTTTCAGAGACCTGGATCAGGCCTGAAACCTCGTCCACAGGCTGGCCCGAGCGGCGGAATTTCGCCGTGTGATACGCCTCGAAAGGCATGTAGATCCAAAACGCCGCCAACAGCAAAGACACTAAGGGCTCGAATCCAGCCACTGAATTATTGCTTAGCAAGGAAATCATCAGCCCAATAATGACCACATGGATCAAGCCTTTGACGTACTGGCCGTTATAGATGGCCCCGACACCGGGAATAAACCCGAGAAGGAATGCGACCGGGGGCGAAACATCGGGATTCGCGAGCGGGGGAGGGGAACTTGTGTAGGGGTAGTGGCCGGCGTAAGGCGACTCGGCCGATTCGGAAGCGTTCATCGGCACGTGCTCTTGGCAATAAATCGTTCCTCCGGCCGTTCGGATGCCGGCCTGATCCAACGCCTTGCCACAAGCGCGGCAATAGCCGACGATTCCGGACCCCGAAGGGAGCGGTGGCGGCTCTAAATTTGGGCCTTGCGGACTCATTTCTTTCCTTCTCCTGACTTATCGGCCCCCGAATCCCTTTGAGGCGGTTGCGGCTGAACGCCGGCTGCCGCGGCGTCCTCATTCCACTGTTTCAGCCGCGTCTGGATCTCGAAGACTAATCGCAAATTCTCGTAATACTTCACGCCGCGCTCCCAGGTCCGGCTGACTTGATCTTCGGCCGCCGTCCACAATTTCGCCGGGTTAAGATCGGCCGGCTGCAATTGCCGCCCCCGAATCAAGGTGGCGAAGAAGAGAAGCGTGGTCGCCATGCCCATCGCGAAGCGGGGTTGAAACACCGGCCCGAGCCAGCTTCCGAACGTTTTGCCGAACAGGCGCTGGGGGAGTGGCGGCCTTACGGCCGCGCGGCTGGAACCTTGAGTGATTTCGAAGAGGAGTTTCGTCAGGAGCTCGGGCGGCGCTTCTACACGCGAAGCGCGGTCTATGAACGCCACCGCGCCGGCGGCGTCGTGCGCCAGATCCCGGCAGGTCACGCACGTTTCCAGGTGCTGTTTAACGGAGGTCTTGGCTTCGCGGCGGAGCGTGCCGTCGACGTATTCGGCCAGCAGAATTTCGACGTCCGCGCAGTTCATCTGGCTCATACGGCCACCTTCTGCCGGCGCAAAATACGGGCTAACTCGGCCCGCCCGCGATTTAATCTGGACTTCACCGTACCTTCGGGCACGTTCAAGACCTGGGCGATTTCCCTATATTCTAATTCCTCCAGATCGCGCAGGATTACGGTCTCCCGCAACTCGGGAGACAGCTTCTGCAGCGCCCCTTGCAGCGCCTCGCTGGCCTCCCGGCCCGCCAACAATCCATCTGCCCGCGCCGACATCGCCGTCCTCTCTTCTAAGACCGGCAGCGCCTCTTCGATGGAATCGGTGGCGCGATCGAGCTTGGTGCGGCGGTAGTGGTCGATCAGGAGATTGCGCGTCAGCTTGCCCAGCCAGACGGCGAAGGATCCTTCTCCGGCCCGGAAGCTTTTGAGCGATCGGAACACCCGCAGGAACACTTCCTGCGCCAGGTCTTGCGCTTCCTGACTCGACCCGGTGAAGCGGTAGCAAATGGCATATACGCGGCGCGTATGTGTTTTGACAAGATCTTCCCAGGCAGCTTCCTCGCCGCTGAGACAGCGCTCCACCAGATCGAGATCTTGATCCAAAAGAAATCCCCGCCGCGGCAGAAACAGCGCAGAATCAGCGGCGGCCAGGGGCCCTCCCGTGTTAATCTGTCGGACTGTGGCGACCGCTGCCATGATCTCTTCGCTTCTAACAGGGAGAACGAAGAACTGTCATGGGAAGTTCGATTTACATTCTACCGTCAGGGGTTGGGGGAAAGGGGAAAGGGGACGGAACTGGCCGTTGTGCTCCCCCTTCCTTTGTCCCCCGGCCTCTGTCCCGTTATGAAAAAGCGCCACGCGGGAGCCCTATTGGCGCTCGCGGCGGGTTTTGCGGCCGTGGGCTTCGTGGTGTATCGCTGGCGCACGTCCGGCTTCGCTTGGGGTGAGTTTCTAGCCACGATCCGCAGTGTGGATGGCGGCTGGCTCGGGGCGTCGGTTGTGCTGATTCTGGCCACATATCTTGGCCGGGCGCTGCGGTGGGAGGTGATGCTGCGTCCGCTCGCTAAAAACGCCAAGCTGCGCGAGGTGTTCTCGGCGACCTGCATCGGCTTCACGGCCGTTGTATTGTTTGGCCGCGCCGGTGAACCGGTCCGCCCGTACCTGATTTCCCGTCGGACCGGCCTTACGTTTTCCAGCCAGATCGCCGCGTGGGTAGTGGAGCGCATCCTCGATCTGCTGATGGTGCTGGTGATTTTTGGAATCGCGCTCACCCAGATCTCGCATTCGGCGGTGCGTCCCGGGCCAAAGGTCCAGGCCTTTGTGCAAGCCGGCGGCGCGCTCGCCGGACTTACCGGCTTAATCTGCCTGGCGCTACTGGTTGGTCTGAGCCAGTTTCACGGAAGCGTGCAACAACGGCTGATGGACGCCCTGGCCTTCCTGCCCGATCGTCCCAGATCCAGAATTGAACGATTTCTGACTGCGTTTGGAGAGGGAATGCAATCCACCCGCAGCTCCTCATATGTCTTTCGGCTGCTCGCCTACAGCGTGTTGGAATGGGCCCTTATCGCCGGATCTTTCTTTTGCCTCTTCCGAGCCGTTCCGGCGACCGCAGGACTTAGACTGATCGACAGCGTGATTGTTTTGGGATTCGTCTGCCTGGGAAGCATCTTGCAAATCCCGGGCCTCGGCGGCGGAGTGCAAATCGTGACGGTCCTGGTGCTGACCGAATTCTACGGTTTGGCGTTGGAAGCGGCGAGCGGAGTGGCCCTGCTGTGGTGGGTGGTCTGCTTCTTGAGCATCGTTCCGATTGGCATTACGTTAGCCTTCCGCGAGGGAATCAAATGGCGAAGCCTCCGGCACATAGATCCAGGCGACTCGCCGGTTACGCCCCCCACCGTGGATCCGATCGTATGACCTGCCCGTTTTGCGCCCACAAACACGACCGCGTGATCGATTCGCGCGAAAGCAAAGAAGGGGATTTGATCCGCCGCCGGCGCGAATGCCTGAAATGCCGCCGCCGTTTCACCACTTACGAGCGCAGCGACGAAATTCCATACATGGCGGTGAAGCGCGATGGACGGCGCGAGAAGTTCGATCGACAGAAGGTGCTGGACGGGTTGCTGAAGGCATGCGAAAAGCGGCCCATTCCCATGGCTAAGCTTGCGGCGCTGGTGGACGAAGTCGAATCCCGGCTGGCCGAGAATCCGGACCGCGAACTCTCCACGCGCGAAATCGGCGAATTGCTCATGTCGCGCCTGCGCGTACTCGATAAGATCGCCTATGTCCGCTTCGCCTCGGTCTACCGTGACTTTCAGGACGTGGAAGCGTTCCTGGTGGAACTGAAGGATTTGCTCCAGCGCCGCGGCTAGTGCTTTATTCCGGGACCAGCTTCAACTTCACCGCGTAACGGATCAAATCGGCGGTTGTTTTCACCCCCAGTACTTCCATCATGTCGTACTTGTGCGACTCGGCGGTGCGCTGAGAGATGTCGAGAATCGTGGCGACTTCCTTCATGGTGCGCCCCTCGGCGATCAGTTGCAGAACTTCACGCTGGCGGGAGCTTAGCGCAATCCCGTTCTCCGAGGGCGCTTCCTTGGCCTTCATGAGAAGGCCTAAGACATCGCCCGTGACCATGCTGGTGACGTAGGTTCGTCCCGCCATCACGTCGCGAATCGCCGTCGTCAACTCTTTCTCGTCGGAGGTCTTCAGGAGGTACCCCGAGGCGCCTGCTTGCAGCGCGGCCACGGCCAGATCCGCTTCCGAGTGCATCGTCAGAATAATGGTTCTGGTTTCCGGAGACTTGCTTCGAATTTGCCGGATGGCATCCAGGCCGTTTAACAGCGGCATGGAAATATCGGTAAGGACGATATCCGGCCTCTGGTCGCATACAGCCGAAACCAGCGCCCTCCCGTCCCGAACACTCGCCACCACGGTGACGTTTCTCTTAAGAATCTCTTCTAAGCCCGCGGCGACCATGGCATGGTCCTCGGCAAGGACCAGGCGCGGTCTGCGCGGCTCGGACCGGACAGCTGTCTCTTCCACTCAAACTACCTTTCCGTGCAATTATATCAGCGCACGGGATACCGCAAATCCCCCGCCAGCAGTATGAGATACATTGGCGCGGCCAAATTCAAGCCCTCCGGCTGGAGAATATCCGGCGGTTCGTCAGACTAATCTTTGCGTGTTCAAAATTCTTCTCGGCGCCTTATTCCTTGCGGTCCTGGCGCAGGGGCAGTCGAAAGCGCCCGCCGTCGCTCCCCGCCAACCCAGCGCGAGAGGCAAGAGTAAGAGCTCCGGAGCGAAGGGTACTACCTCCGCTCAGGACAGGGAGATAGAGGCTGCTATCAAGGCAAAGCTGGCGAAATCGAAAATCAAAAAGGACGGTTTCACAGTGCGGGTCCAGGGCGGCGTCGCCTATTGGGAAGGGACCACGAGCGTGATCCAGCACAAAGGCTCAGCGACACGCATGGCGAAAAGCGCGGGCGCCAAGGCGGTGGTGAACAACATCAAAATCACGGACGCCGCCAAACAGAAGGCGACCCAAAATCTCGACCAAGGACGCCGCCGAGCGCAAATCAAGCGCAGCGAGCCACGAGCGGAGCGTTAGCGTGTACACATTTGTGCTACGCTGAGCATGGAATTTGAGTGGGACGAGAACAAGCGCCGGGTGAATCTGGCGGCTCATGGAATCGATTTTGTTGCCGCCGCGAGAATTTGGGAAGCCCCGGTAATCGAAAGGCCGTCTCCGCAGACGCATCACAACGAGGAGCGATTTATCGCCGTAGGTAAGCTCGCCAGCCGCGTCATCGCCGTTGTGTTTACGTGGCGCGGCGAAAAGCGAAGGCTGATCTCTGCGCGAGCCGCGAGGCGCAATGAAAGAGAAGATTACTACGATGCGATTGGGTGATCGCCGTCTGAGGGATAAATCCGACTGGGCCCGAGTCGACGCGATGACCGAAGAAGAACTCGAGCGCGCTATCGCTTCGGATCCCGATTCCGATCCTCCCGTGGATTGGACCAAGCCGCCAATCGTGATTCATCCGCGGAAAGAATCCGTCCATTTGAGGGTGGATCCCGACGTCCTTGCGTGGTTCCGGAAACAGGGCCGCGGCTATCTCACGCGTATGAACGCAGTACTTCGCGCCTACATGGACGCGCACCAGTCACGCTGAACCGCGCGGTGTTTCTCCCGCCGCGGCCGAGGCGCTAACATGCACACCTCGCCGCTAGGCGCTAACATGCACAAATGATCCGTATTGCCAACGGGCAAGGATTCTGGGGCGATTCGCTCGAAGCGCCGGTGGAACTTGTGCGGCGCGGGCCGATCGACTATCTCACGCTCGACTATCTGGCCGAGATCACGATGTCGATTCTCCAGAAGCAGCGAGCGCGCGACCCCAAGGCCGGCTACGCTCGCGATTTTGTGGACATGATTGCTCGCGTCCTCCCGGATCTGAAACAGCGCCGCATACGAGTGATCGCGAATGCGGGAGGCGTAAATCCCAAGGGCTGCGCGGATGCGATCCTTGAAATCGCCAGGCGGCAGGGAGTCGCGTTGAAGGTGGCTGTCGTCTCGGGCGACGACATCATGGACAGGCTCGACCGGTTGGATCTTCGCAACATGGAAACCGGCGAGCCGTTCGCCTCGATCCGGGGTCGCGTGCAGAGCGCCAACGTGTATCTCGGCGCCTTTCCCGTCGTGGAAGCTCTGCGGCAAGGAGCGGACATGGTGGTCACCGGCCGCGTCACCGACACCGGCCTTACGCTTGCGCCTCTGATTCACGAGTTTGGCTGGAAAGCGGACGAATGGGATCGGCTCGCGGCGGGGACCATCGCCGGCCATACCATCGAGTGCGGAGCCCAATGCACCGGCGGCAACTGCCAAATGGATTGGGAAACGATTCCCGATCTGTACGACATCGGTTATCCGATCGTCGAGGCCGAACCGGATGGAACGTTTGTCGTGACCAAACACACCGGCACGGGCGGCCGCGTTACCGTCGCTTCCGTGAAAGAGCAATTACTTTATGAAATGGGCGACCCGCGCGAATACATTACACCGGATTGCATCGCCGATTTCACCACGATTCAGCTCGCGCCGACCGGGACCGACCGGGTGCGATTCACCGGCATTAAGGGCCGCCCGGCGACGGAATTTTACAAAGTGTCGATCAGCTATTCCGCGGGATACAAGGCGATGGGTTCGATGGTTTATGCATGGCCGGACGCGTATAAGAAAGCCCGTGCCGCCGAGCAAATTCTCCGGCGACGTTTGGATCGCCTGGGGCTACGATTCGATGCCCTCCGCGCGGAGTTCTTGGGCGCCAACGCCTGTCATGGCATCCCCGCGGCCGAGCCACCGCCCGAAATCGCTGAACGGCTGGCAGAAGTTGTGTTACGCTTCGGCGTTCGCGGACAAGACCGGGCGGCGGTGGATCGATTCACTCGCGAGATTCCGCCGCTGGCGTTGAACGGGCCGCCAGTCGTTTCAGGACTTGGGACGGGACGGCCTCGCGTGGAGGAGATCGTCGCATACTGGCCGGCGCTGATCCACAAGCGCGAAGTACAGCCAGAGGTAACGATATGGCCAAGCGAAAGCTGATTGAACTTGCGCACGCGCGTTCCGGCGACAAAGGCGATACGGCCAATGTCGGCCTTATAGCCCGCGCGCCCGAATACTATCCGCTCCTGGTCCGGGAGGTCACGGCGGAGCGCGTCAAACGCCATTTCGCCGGAGTGTGTTTGGGCGAGGTGGAAAGATTCGAGATTCCCAATTTGCACGCGCTGAATTTCCTATTGCATCAAAGCCTGGATGGCGGAGGGACGATCGCGCTCAAGGCCGACCCACAGGGTAAAACCTATTCCACTGCGCTTCTACGAATGGAGATCGAAGTTGATTGATTCCAAAATTGAGGGAAAGATCGCGCGGATCACGTTGAATCGCCCGGAGAAGCGCAACGCGCTCGATGACCGCATGATCGTGGATCTATTGCACGCCTTGAGCTTGGCCGGATTGCGCCACGAAGTGGCCGTGACGGCGATCTCGGGCGCGGGGCCGGATTTTTGCACAGGAATGGATATCGCCATGCTTCAAGAAACCGAAAACGCGAACGTGCTGGAGCACTTGGAATCCGCGAGAACCCTCGGCGGCATGTATTGCGCGATCCGCCGTCATGCGCATCCGGTAGTGGCGGCGGTGCGCGGGCGGGCTCTGGGCGGAGGATGCGGCATCGCCACCGCTTGCGACGTGGTCCTGGCGGCCGAATCGGCGCAATTCGGTTATCCGGAAGTTAATATTGGATTTGTGCCCGCAATCGTCATGAGCATGCTGCGGCGAACGGTGGGAGAAAAGCGGGCCTTTGAAATGCTGGTGAGCGGCAAGCCGGTTAGCGCTCGCGAGGCGCTGGAGATCGGACTGATCACGCGCGTTTTTGCCGACGCGGATTTTGAAACCCGGGTCGACGAGTACCTCCGGGAGCTCTCGGAAAAGTCTGTTTCGGCTGTCGCGCTGACCAAGCGCTTGCTGCACCACATCGATGGAATGTCTTTCGAGGCGGCGATCGAAGCGGGAGCGGAAATCAATGCGATTGCGCGAACGACCGAGGACGCGCGTCAAGGCTTCAGGCGTTTCTCGAAGCGTAAGTAATTGCTTTCTTTCAAATGAGAGCACGGGATCTCCACAGTAGTTCCGGGCGGGCGTCGAATTTATTCTTGGATAAAGCGTGAGCTGAGCCCCGCGCCTTCGCGTCCCGGAGGAGCCGCTGTCTGTCAAGCGATGTCTAGCCACCGCAGCGCACCGATTTTCGCGGGGCTCTTTTTTTGACGGCTATACGAGGACCGATGAACCCTTCACCATCGCAAGAGATGAAAATGCGCGAGCCTCCGCTCGACCATCGATGGGCTGTGGTTCTGATACCCGCCGGGGCGGAAAATCACTCTTTTCTAGAAGTTGCCCGAGGAAAAGATCCCGGCGCAGCGGTCGCGTCTGAGAGGCTGGAGGCGTCCGCCAGCCGGGAGGAAGCTTTTGAGCGAACTCTGCGAAGGACAGCTCAACTGCTGCCTTCCAGCAGGACTCTGGTTGTGTTGACCGAATCCCAGCAGAGGATTTGCCGCGATGCTCTTGCACAGATCCCGCCGGACAATGCTATTATCCAGCCGCGCGACAAGGGGTCTCTTCCCGGGATTCTGTGGAGCCTTCTCAGACTAAGAAATCTCGACCGCCGCGCCGTGGTCGCTTTTTTTCCCTCGGAGCAGCAGTACTCGCCGGAAGAGGTCTTTGGAGTGCGCATCGCCGAAGCGTTTGAGGTCGCGGAGCTCAATCCGCAATTCATCGTGCTGTTGGGAGCGCCCGCTGATCGTCTGGCCGCCGACTATGGTTGGATTCTGCCGAAGCAATCGGTTTTAGGAAACGGCGGCTCATTACGCCCTATCGCCCAGTTTTTCGAGAAACCTTCGACCGACGAGGCGCGCGACTTACTGAATCGCGGTTGCCTATGGAGCACCTTCGTGATGGTGGGGAGCGCGAGTTCCTTTCTGGAAATCATCGAGGCGGCAGTTCCGGATCTGTATAGGACATTCGCCTCGATTCTTGGAAAAAGACAGAAGGCGAATGAAGCCGAGTTGGTGGCTCGTTTCTATGGCATTGCCGAATCATGGGATTTTTCGACGCAAGTCCTAAGCATGAACGTGAGCCGTTTGGCCGTGCTCGGTCTCGGTGAGGTCGGCTGGAGCGACGAAACACCGCGCAAACCCACATTAAAGGAGCGCTTCGACTCCGCAGCGGCTGCGCCCATCGCAAAATAGCGCTGGCGCCGCGTGGGCGGCCTGCGCGGCTGGGTTGCGCCGCAAAACCGGTTGCGCCAAACGAGAATCGTGGGCTGGCCCATTTCTGGTATCATGAAGTCGGATGTTGTACCTGCCTCCGCGCTCGCGGATGTCCCTCCTGGCCAAGGCACCCTGTTCGCTTATTGAATGAAGTCTAGCGTCCAGATAAGCCGCGGCATTGAGTCCCTCTTCGGGACACGCGATGAAAATATCCGGTTGTTGGAAGACAATCTAAATGTCCGTACGCGCCTGCTCAACGATTCGCTCGAGGTTGAGGGAGATGAGGATTCGGTCTCCCGCGCAGTCGGCATTCTTACCGATTACGCGGCGCTGATGCGTGAAGGTTATCAGTTCAATAATGGCGATTTGAATAGCTTTCTCCGCGTGGTCACGGCCGATTCAGAAACCAGCTTGCGAGGGCTGGTGGAAAGCGGCAAACAGCGCAGCTTCGGCAAAAAGACAATCGCCCCGAAGACGATCACGCAAAGGCGCTATGTCGACGCCATCGAAAAATACGATCTCGTGTTCGGCGTGGGGCCGGCGGGAACGGGGAAGACTTATCTCGCGGTGGCGATGGCGGTGTCGGCCCTGTTGAGTAAACGCGTGAACCGCATTGTGCTTACCAGACCGGCTGTGGAAGCGGGAGAGCGATTGGGATTTTTGCCGGGCACGCTTCAAGAAAAAGTGGATCCGTACGTCCGGCCGCTTTATGACGCGCTGTACGATATGATCGAGGCCGAAAAGATCGAGAAACTGCTGGAGCGGAGCACGATCGAGGTTGCCCCGATCGCGTTTATGCGCGGCCGGACTCTGAATGACAGTTTCATCATTCTCGACGAAGCGCAAAACGCGACGCCCGAACAGATGAAAATGATTCTGACGAGGCAGGGCTTTAACTCCAAAATGGTCGTCACGGGCGACCCGACCCAGATCGATTTGAACACTGGCCAGCGTAGCGGGTTGATCGAAGTGATCGACGTGTTGCGCGGGGTGGAAGGCATTCGCTTCGTACAATTCGACGAGCGCGATGTGGTGCGCCATAGCCTGGTGCAGAAAATCGTAAAAGCCTACGAGCGTTACAACGAAATCACCGGCGCCAGCCGCCAAATGTCGTTGAAGCTTACCGACACGGCGGGGGAGCAGGCGCCGCTTCCGGAGATCGCCGCATCTCCGGCGGCCGGAATTTCCGCCGCTTGACGCGGCCGCGATGCCGACCGAAGAAACCTCCGTTCTATTTCGCCGTTCCTGGAGAGCGATCCGGCGGCGGGAGCTGCGCGAATTCTGGAGCGATCTCGCGCGCCGGATAGGCAAGAAACGCGCAGCGACTTGCCTCATTGCCACCGACCGGGAATTGCGCTCGCTGAACCGTCGTTTCCGCGGCAAAGACTATGCTACCGATGTGCTATCGTTTCCCTCGGCTAACGGAGGTCCGGGCGAGATTGCCATTTCCTTCGATCGCGCCGCGGCGCAAGCCGCCGAATACGGGCATCCGGTGGAGGATGAGGTCCGGATTTTGATGCTGCACGGAGTTCTTCATCTTACAGGCATGGATCACGAGACCGATTCGGGCGAAATGGCGCGGGCCGAAGCAAAATGGCGCCGGAGACTGAATCTGCCGCCCGGCCTGGTGGAGCGTTCCCGTCCATGACGCTAGTGCTCCTGATCGCGGCGGCCGTGTCCGCGCTTATCGTGACGCTCGTCACCTGCGTTCAGATTTTATATCTGGAATCGCTCCGCATTCGCGCTCGCGAATTGCCGGCGCTACAGTTTTTCCGGGAGACGTTGGAGCCGAAGATCGGCTTAACCAGGGAGCGCGGGGCGCTGGCGTTTTCCGTGGTCAAGCACGTCGGAATTGCCGTCACCGGCTGCTTGCTGCTGGCCATCACCGCGCAAGGCGCTTTCCTCGGCGAGGCGCTTGCGGCCGCTTGTCTGCTCGCGGGCGCATTCGCGGTGATCGGTACGCATATCGTTCCACAGATCGTTTACCGCAAGAGCAGCGGACGGGGCCTGCTGCCCTTGGCGCCGCTGTTTCGCGTGGTGGCCGCGGTCGCAACTCCGCTCACTTGGTCTATCGAGTTCGTGAACTCCCTTTTCGAGCTCGACGGCGGCGCCCGGGCTTCCGATCAGGCGCGTCCCGAAGAGCATATCGAAGCTTTAATCACCGCCGGCCAGGAAGAAGGCATTTTCCAGGAAGACGATCGGGAGCTGATCCAATCCGTCGTCGCGTTTGGAGATAAAAGGGTGCGCGAGGTCATGACGCCCCGCCCGCGAATCGTCTCTATTTCGCAAGACGCAACCCTCGAGGAATTGCGCCAATTGGTGATCAACGAACAGTATTCCCGGATCCCCGCCTATGATCGCGACATCGACGTGATCGCCGGTTTCGTCCATGTCCGCGATATGTTCGAAATCGGCGAAGAAGAGCGCGCCACGCGGAGAGTGCGCGAAATCATGCGGCCCATTCGAGCGGTGCCTGAGACGAAGGCCGTGAACGATTTGCTGCGCGAGATGCAGGAAGAAGGCGCGCACATGGCGGTGGTTGTGGACGAGTACGGCTCCACCGCCGGGATCGTCACGCTGGAAGACATGGTGGAGGAGATCGTCGGCGAGATACACGACGAGCACGAGCCGGAGCGCGATTTCCGCCAGGAACCCGACGGCAGCTACGTTGTATCCGGCAGTTTCGACGTGAGCCGCCTGGAGAACCTGCTCGACTTCCGGCCAGAGGAGGAACCTCAGTCCACGACGGTCGGCGGCATGGTGACCGAATGGCTGGGGCATGTGCCCGCGCCCGGAGAAGAGACCGAGCGCGACGGCATTTCGGTGACGGTGCTGGCCGCCAACGGCCGCCGCGTGGATCAATTGCGAGTGGCGAAAGCCACGCATAAAGAGCGAGCGTGAGGGCGGGGCTATGAGCCGCGCGGGCTTCGTCTCGATTCTCGGCCGGCCGAACGCCGGCAAATCGACGCTGCTCAACGCGCTGCTTGGCCAGAAACTGGCCATCGTTTCCTCGCGCCCGCAAACCACGAGGACTTCGATTCAGGGCGTTCTCACCCTGGCTAATGCACAGATTGTATTCGTCGACACTCCCGGTATTCACAAATCCGATTCGCTTCTAAATAAGCGCATGATGGACACGGTGCGCGCGCATGGCGACGCGGACGTGGTTCTGTTCCTGGTGGATGCTCTCGCGCCCTTCACCGAGGCGGACTCGGAAGCCGTGGATCTGGTTAAGAAAATCGCGGCGCCCACGCTGGCCGTTATCAACAAAGTCGACGCGCAGCGGGATAAGCCGCGGATTCTCGATCTGATCGAGCGCTATCGCGCACTTCACGATTTTGAGGAATATGTTCCGGTATCCGCGCTCACCGGCGACGGTCTCGACGCGCTGCGAACCGAGATTGTCAAAAGGCTTCCCGAGGGTCCGCCGCTTTATCCAGAGGATCACGTGACGAATCAGCCCGAGCGTTTCCTGGCCGCCGAAATCCTGCGGGAAAAGATTCTGCAAACGACGCGGCAGGAGGTGCCGCACGCGGCCGCCGTGGCGATTGAAAGCTGGGAAGACGGCGCCAATCTGTTGCGCATCGCCGCGTCGATTTACGTCGAGCGCCCAGGCCAAAAAGCTATTTTAATCGGCGCAGGAGGCGCGGCGCTCAAAAAAATCGGCACGCTCGCGCGGCAAGAACTGGAGCGGGTGTTCGGCAAGAAAGTATTCTTACAGACAATTGTGAAGGTCCGGCCGCGCTGGCGGGAAGACGCGGAGTTCCTGGCAAGTATCGACTGGCGGAACATGGCGGGAACCTAAGAGCCCGCCGGAGGAGCTACCCTCCGAACGCCTTCACCGCGCTTTCAATCCCTGACCTGGCCGAGGCAAGATCCTGAGCGTTCATGACCGGGAAGACTTTGACTTGGGCGTTGAGCGCCAGGAACCACGGTTCCGCGATGCCTGGAATCTCGGATGAATCTTTCACGTCGATAACCATGAACCCGGAACGCCGGCCGTCTTCATCGGCGAAAAAATAGGCCGCTTCGGGCTTGCGTTCCGCTAGAAAGTTTTGAACCAGCGTCATCAGCGCGCCGTTCTTAATGCCCGCGTTGCCCCCTTCGACGGGTATCGACACACTCACCATCATTCGCATCTTTTTGCCTCCGAGTAAAAGAGTAAGGCAGTAATCATACCACAGCACCTATTTCAAGGAGTCCAGCAGAGCTTTCGCCATGCGCTCCTCCTGCTCGGTGGCAGACGTCTGAAGAGCGCGCGATGCGGAGAGGCGAGCTGAGCCTGTGTCTCCAAGTCTCATCTGGGCATAACCGAGAGCGTGCCATACGTACGATTTTCCGGGCGACGCGCGAGCCGCCGCGGTGAGGTGCTGTACAGCGTTTTCGGGGTCGCTATCGGTCATATGCAGGCCGAGCAGGAAGTGGGCCTCGCCGAACGCCGGATCTAGCTCGATCGTTTTTTCCAGGAGAGCGTCAACGCGGCTCCCCGGCGCTCCCGCATCGCGTTCCAGCATTGCAAGCTGAAAATAGACCTCGGCATCGCGGCTCCCCAGGACGATGGCGCGCTCGAAGCGGCTGCGCGCATCGGCGGAATCGCCTTCTGCCAGCGCTATCGATCCAAATCCCGCTTCAAGTTGCGCGGACTCGGGTTGCGCCTTGAACGCGCCCTCCATTAGGCTCCGCGACAGGTCGACGTGCTGAAGGTGAAGAGCCAAATCCGCACAGGCGAGCGAAGCAGCGAGGGAGGGAAGCCGCTCGACAGTGGGAGGCGGTTCGTTCGCGCGAGGCGGCGCATCTACGCTCACGCCCCGCATCCTGCTTGCGTACCCAGGCAGGTCGGAAAGCGCCTGGTCCATGGTTTTGCCGAATGCAGCGTGAAAGGCATCGGCGTTTCCCGCGGCGAGTTGTTCGGCAAACTGGGGCATCCGCTCGCGCCACCCGGGAGCGAAGTTGAGCATGTGCACCAACGCCCAACTTTCCGCGTAGAAAATCCCGGCAAGCGCGCGCTCGTTGTAAAAAGGCGATTGCCTATTGGCCGCCGCCAAGTCCCGCGAGCTGAGCCACTTCTCTGATGTGAGCGTCGCCAACTTCTCGCGAATGGGCTCGCCCACCAGCATCCCATGGCCTCGAACATCGAGGTTCGAGTACAACTCGGCCGTTCCTTCCTCAAACCACAGCGGTAGCGGAGCGGTGCGCCGGTCAAGCACCAGATGCACGTATTCGTGAATGGCGGCGCGCGCCAGACCGGCCTCTGCGTGCAGCACGATGAAATCCCGTTCAACGCCAGGTTGATAAAACCCGTCCGCCACTGGCCCGTCGGAGTACTTGCGGAATTCAGCTTCCGAGCCGAACACGAAAACGCGTAAAGGCAGCGGGTCGCTCACCGGCGAGGTGGCGAGGACACTTCGAATCAGGTTCAGCCGTTCGAGGGTGGCGCGCGCGGCCTTCTCACCCGCGTCGGTGAGGATTTCAAGTTGAGGAGTGCGCACCCGCAGCCACTCGGCGCCAAATCCAGATGTGGAGAACGCCAGGAGGATGAGCGCGGGAAAGCGCATATCCCTATTCTGCCTGCGAAAAGCAATTCCACGCGTGCCTCGTCTGCTAAACTCGTAAATCTTGCCATGCCCTTGATTCTCGAAGGAAAACCCGTTCGCGACCGAATCTTCGCCTCCCTCAAGCCGCGCGTTGAGGCCGTGCGGAGCAAACTGGGACGCCCCCCGGGATTGGCGGTGGTCCTGGTGGGCCACGACGCGGCTTCGGAGCAATACGTCCGTAATAAGATCATGGCCTGCTCCGGTCTCGGTATCCACAGCAAAAAAATCGCGCCTCCAGTGACTGTTTCCACCAAAGAACTCCTGGAAGTGCTGCACGGGGTCAACCACGACCCCGAAGTGGACGCCATCCTGGTGCAAATGCCTCTGCCCAAACAGGTTGACGCCCGGCAGGTGCTGGAGGCGGTTGCAGCGGATAAGGATGCGGACGGATTTCATCCTTTGAACGTCGGCCATTTGGTGGCGGGGCGGCCCGCCCCCCGCGCCTGCACTCCCGCCGGAATCATGGAATTGTTGAAGTACTATGCGATCCCCGTCGACGGCAGAAACGCGGTTGTGGTTGGGCGCAGCGACATCATTGGAAAGCCGATGGCGCTGTTGCTGCTGGCCGCCAACGCGACCGTGACGATCTGCCACTCCCGCACGTCTAATCTCCCCGAAGAATGCCGCCGGGCCGATATTCTCGTAGCCGCAATCGGCAAGCCAGGGCTGATCACGGCCGATTTCATCAAACCGGGCGCAGCCGTGGTCGACGTCGGCACCTCGCGAATCTCGGATCGCGCGGCCGCGGAGCGGTTGGGGCGCGCGGACGAGTTCGACCGCAAGGGCGCGGCGTGGGTGGGCGATGTGAGTCCTCCCGACGTGGAGAAGGTGGCCGGCGCATACAGCCCCGTGCCGGGCGGCGTGGGACCTCTGACCATCGCGATGCTTATGTCCAACACCGTGGAGCTAGCAGAACGCCGCGCGCGAGGCTAGAGCGAGCCATGCTCCGCGTAGGGCTAACGGGCGGCCTTGCGACCGGGAAAAGCTTCGTGGGCCGTGCGCTGGCAGACTTGGGATGCCTGCTCATCCAAGCCGACGAATTGGGGAAGCAAGTCGCGGCGCCCGGCGGAGAAGCCTATGCTGAAATCGTGAAGGAGTTCGGAATCGGAATCCTCGCCGGTGACGGCGTTATCGACCGGCGGCGGCTGGCGGCCGAGGTTTTCCGCAATCCCGAGCGTCTCCAGCGCCTGAATGAGCTGGTGCACCCGCCTGTAAAGGCTCGCGAGCGGCTCATGCAGGAAGAATTCGCGAGTAGCCATCCCGACGGCATTGCCGTGACCGAAGCTGCGATACTGGTGGAAACGGGAAGTTACCGCGAGTACGATAAGCTCATCGTCGCGGTTTGCCGGCCGGAGCAGCAGATCGAAAGAGCGATGGCTCGGGATCGCCTCACGCGAGAGGAGGTGCTGGACCGGTTGCGGCGGCAAATGTCCTTGGAAGAAAAACGAAAACACGCCGATTATGTCGTCGACACGTCGGGGTCGAAGGAGGAAACTCTCGCCCAAACGCGAGCCGTGTACAATTCTTTACGGAGCTTTACTGTATGAGATTGCGAACTTTGCTGATTACCGCGCTGCTTGTCGGCGGATTCGTGTACCTTACCACCCGCCCCAACTCGCCCGTCCGCCGCGCCTTCGCGCCCGACAACTCCCCTCTATGGACGGGACCGAATACTACTCATTCGGCGGGGCTGGGCTCGGACGAGCAGAACAGCATTGATGTATACAGAAACGCGCACGATAGCGTGGTGTACGTCACCAGCACCGTGATTCAGCGCACGTTTTTCTTTGACCAAGTGGGCAAGGAACTGGGATCTGGTTTCATCGTAAGCCCGAACGGTGAGATTTTGACGAACAATCACGTGGTCAGCGGCAGCCGGCAACTGGAAGTCATGCTGCCCGACCAGGAACGCTACCAGGCTAGAATCCTTGCGCGCGATCCTCCCAACGACCTGGCCCTCATCAAAATCCAGCCGAAGAAGTCTTTGCACGCATTGCCGCTGGGCGATTCGGACCGGCTTCAGGTGGGACAGAAGGTGCTGGCGATCGGGCAGCCGCTGGGCCTGGAAGGCACACTGACCACGGGAATCGTCAGCTCGCTCGGCCGCACCATCAGCGGCGAAAACGACAAGGAACTCGAGGGCATGATCCAAACCGACGCCGCCATTAATCAAGGCAATAGCGGTGGACCGCTGCTCGATTCCTCGGGTAACGTGATCGGCATCGACACGGCCATTTATTCGCAAAGCGGCGGCAACATCGGCATCGGTTTCGCGATGCCAATCAATCGCGCCAAGACAATGCTCGAGGCGTTTCGGAGCGGTAAGAATCTCGAGCCGGCGGGGCCTCTTGGGATCGGTATCATCTACGTCGCAGGCGACTATGCCGACGCGTTGCGGCTTCCTTCCAGCGGCGGTTTATTGGTGCAACAGGTCAATCGCGGATCGCCGGCCGCGGAGGCCGGACTACGCGGGGGGAACCGCGAAACCGCGCTTGCCGGTTATGAAATCAGGGCTGGCGGAGATTTGATCACGGCAATCGAGGGAAAGCCAGTGGCGGGCCAGGACGCTCTCAGCCGCGCCGTTTCCAGGAAGCATGCGGGCGAACCGCTGAATTTGACGGTTCTGCGCGATGGCCGGTCGGTGGACTTGAAGGTCACGCTCGGCTCAGCGGAGCAATCGAGATTCTAGTGGGACAAGCCGAAGCGTGTCGAGATTCTGGGAGGACATCGTCCTCCCCGCCGGTTTGACGCCGGAAGAAAGAGGAATGCAGGCTTTATCCCCCGAAGCCGCCCAGACCCAAGGCGTTCTGGGCTCTACGGCGCCGCGTCGCGCGCTCGCTGGGTTTTTCGTATCCGGCGTCCTGCTCTCGTTCCTCGGCGCAATTCTTCCGGCTTGGCGGCACCACCTTTCCTCCGACTACGCGACGGTTGGGCTTTATTTCGCGGGACTGATCGTGGGGTTGCTGAGTTCCGTGGCGGCTTCTCCGAAGCTGCTTCGGCGCAAAGGTACGGCCTGGACGCTGGCGTTGGCCTGTGGAATCGCTGGCTCCGGATTCTTGTTTCTGGCCTTCGTTTCTCCTCCCGCATCGGCGTGGTGGCGGATCGCGGGCATGGCGGACATCGGCTTCTCGGCCGGTTTACTGCACACCGCGATGTTCCAGGCCATTTCGCCCATGTATCGCCATAATCCCGTGGCGACTGTGAATGTCGCCGGAATGCTTTTCGGCTTGGGTTGCCTGACAGTGACGTTACTGATTTCCGGCGCCTTCTATGCCTACAGCGCGCCGGCGCTCCAGGCTTGGATCGCCGGCGTTCCGGCGTTATTCGGCTGGATTTGCGTGAAGACCAGGTTTCCGAAGGAGCACGCGCCGCAGCCCCCGCCCGTCCGGAAGATTTTGGGTGAGGTGCGAAGCCCGGCGGCCGTGCTGCTCGCGCTGTTATTGTTCTTTCAACTTGGCAATGAATGGGCGATCGCCGGATGGTTGTCTTTATTTCTCATTCAGCGATTAGGGATTAGCCCTGTAAGCTCGCTGCTGATGCTTGCGACGTACTGGTTGGCGCTGTTAGTGGGCCGCGCCATAGCCCAGTGGGCCCTTCCTCGAGTGCGGCACTCGCGTCTGCTGACGGCGAGCGTACTCGCATCCGTGTTTGGCTGCGTAATTCTAGCGTTCACGAACAATCGTTTTGGCGCGGCGATCGGCGTCTTGCTGCTTGGCACCGCGTTCGCACCGATTTATCCACTGGTGGTGGAGAAGATCGGAAGACGATTCCCCTATTTTCATCCTGGTTTCTACAATGGCGTGTTCTCGCTGGCGATGGCCGGCGGGCTCCTAGCGCCGTGTACGCTCGGCTACTTTGCCGCGGAGTGGGGGATCCGGGTTGTCATGGGGCTGCCCCTAGCCGGCTCCATAGTGGTGTTTGTCCTGCTTTTGTTGATCTGGCTTGAGGCACGCCTGACGACGCCCGCGCACAGCACTACCGCGGCGTGAACTCCGCCAGCGCTAGGCGCGGCCCGTGACCAGCGCCGCCGCGACCGTGGTTGCAACTTTGAATGCAGAGGCATCGACAATGCGGGCGTGACCGCTCTTGGTGCATTTCACGACGGCGGGTTGATTCGCGCGAAATACGAAATCGCGCGGTGAGACGCCGAGTCTTCCCGCGGCGGCTTGCTGATCCTTCAGGAGCGCTCCGGGCGTCTCGGACTGAAAGATGAACCGCTCCTTTTCCGGCAAGCCATCGAGAGCCTTTCTGGAAACGCCGAAATTCTTCGATAACACCTCGCAGCGAATATGCGCCGTCAGATCCGTGAGGAGCATGGTGTCGAATTCTGAGAAATTGCCGTCGTCGAACACCAGCAGAAAATTTGGCGCCGTGTTTGCCGCCGGGGCGCTGGCGTGGATGCTTTGGCGGAAACAGCCGGATTAGCGTTGGGCGCCGCGCAATGCGACCCGGAAACACGATCCCTCTCCCGGTTTGCTTTCCACTTCGATCTGCGTCCCGTGCGCCTGCGCAATGACTTGAGCGATGGATAATCCCAAGCCCGCGCCCTTGCCCGCGCGAGCTTGATCGGCGCGATAGAAACGCTCGAAGATGTGAGGCAGAGCCTCGGGCGAAATGCCTTCGCCGGTGTCGCTGACGGCCAGATCTACGCTTCCGTTGCGCGTCGCGATGGAAACCGTCACTCTGCCGCCCACGCCGGTATGTTCGAGCGCGTTGTCCAGCAGAATCCGCAAAAGCCGCCGCAATCCAGCTTCGTTCGCTTCAGCGATGACGTGCTCGTGGCCGGCGCGCGCTTCTATCCGCACTCCCTTGCCCTGGGCCAGAATCTCGCTCCCTGAAACGACGTCGGCGGCCAGCAGATTCACGTCCACGGGCGCGAGAGCCATGCGCGAGCCGCTTGCGTCCGCGCGAGCCAGCGCCAGCATCGACTCGATCAGCTCCGTCATCCTTCCGGCTTCGCCCTCGATCTCGGCCAGGGCTTTGCGATAATCCGCGGCGCCGCGCTCGCGTCGCAGGGCCAGCTCCGCCGTCGCGCGGATCAAAGCGGTGGGGGTCCGCAGCTCGTGCGACGCGTCGGCGGTGAACTGCCGGATGCGCTTCACCGAAGCCTCCAGCCGCTCGAGCACTTGATTCCACGCGCGAGCCAGCCGCTCGATTTCGTCGCCCGTACGGGGAACCGGAAGGCGCCGCGAAAGGCTTTCGACACCGATGGATTGCGCGGCGCGGGTCATCGCGTCCACCGGCGCAAGCGCCCTTCTGCTAAGCCAATATCCGCCGCACGCCGCCACGACCAACATCGGCACGCCCATCCACCACATGATCGCCCGCAGCCGCGCCATCAGGCCGTTCAAATAATCGAGCGACGCGCCCGCCAGCACACGATACCGGCGTCCCTGATATTCGAACGGCATCAGCAAGACGCGCCGCGATCCCTCGGTCTGGAGTCCGAGTTGGTACGCCGCCGGATTCGCGAAAGCCGGCTTTTCCGGCCACAGCAGTTCGCCGGATTCCGTCGAGAGCTGCAACAGGTTGCCCTCCGGGATTTCCTTGGCGAACTCGCTCAACTCCAGTTGAAGCGGGGGACCGCCGGAGACGCGTTCCAATACCAGCACGGTCTTGACGCCGTTCGCTTTCGAATACAGCCGGCGGTCGATATCCGCGAGCAGATCTTTGCGTAGAAACGAATAGACCTCAAAACTGAATACCAGCAAAGCCAGCAGGAGCACGCCCGTTGACCACAGCATCAGCCGCGCGCGCGTGGAACCCAGCTTCATGGCGCCGGCTCTCCCGCCCTCAGCGCGAATCCCACGCCGCGAATCGTGTGCAGCAGCTTCGGTTCGCCAGGAGCCTCCACTTTGGCGCGCAGCAGGCGCATGAACGCGTCGAGCGTATTGTTTTCGATATCAGTGTGGCCCCAAACCCGCTCGATCAGGCTATCGCGCGAAAGCACGCGCCCAGCATTGCGAATCAAAAGCTCTAGAATCGCGTATTCCGTACGAGTCAGCGCGATGGGACGCTGCCCTCGCCGCACCTCGCGCGTTCCTTGGTTGAGAGACAGATCCCCGACTTGCAGCACGACGGGCTGCGCCGCCGGTCCTCGCCTGCCCGCGGCGCGGACGCGCGCGAACAGTTCCTGGAAAGAGAACGGCTTGGTGAGGTAGTCGTCGGCTCCCAGATTCAGACCCTCTACGATATCGCGTGTCGCATCGCGCGCGGTCAACATCAGAATCGGCGTTTTGATTTGGCGCGCGCGCACTCGCCGCACGATCATGAAACCGTCGGCGCCTGGCAGCATCGCGTCGAGCAGCAGCAAGTCGAACTCCCCAGTCTCGGCGAGGCTCATTCCCGCGAGCCCCTCGTTCGCCACCACCACCGCATGCCCCTCCTCGGTGAGGCCCTGACGGAGCAGTTCCGCCATCCGGGGTTCGTCTTCCACTACTAAAATTCGCATGGCTGGACCGCTCCGGCTCAGCGGGCCGGCTCGACTACCGCACTCATGGAGCCTTTCGACACCGGCATGCGCGGATCGGCGCCGTAAGCGTGAATCTGATCGCGCCCGAACTCCGCCTGGTCCCGTTCGCAGGTGATCACGATCGTGCGGCCGGTGGTATCCACCTCCACGGCGTTCCGGAATGCCGCCTCGGTGGAGAGGCAAAAGATTTTGGAGAGCATCTCTACAACGTAATCGTAGGTGTGCTCGTCATCGTCCAGCAAAATCACGTGATAGAGCGGCGTCCGATCTTCGAACGTGCGCCTTTTGGTCCCTTTTTCAGGCTTGGCGATCGTGGGCATCCGCGAAAAGTGGCTCTGCTTCGATGGTAAAATGAAGCGGAAAGGGGGCGCAACGGATTCGACGGGATTGCATTTGGCGTTGGAAGTCGTGCCGGGTTCCGAGCTCCCGTAAAACGATCGGAAAACCAAAACTGCCAATCAGCAGTTTGCATTCGCTGCCTAATTCTAGGTAGCCGCCCTGGGCCGATGGGCCTGCACGCGGTCTAAGGGCGTCATCTTGCAGGAGTAGGCGTAAGGCTTCCGCCTGGAGCCGAAAGCCGGAATTAATCGGGCTAAGCCGCTGTTTCTTGCCGGTGTCTTATGGAGCGGCCGACAACCACCGAACCGGAAACGCACGTAGCCTTTCGGCGGCAAACTTTCTCGGACGCGGGTTCAACTCCCGCCGCCTCCACCATTCCATCGCGGGTAGATCAGCAAAACTTCCCCACGAACTCTTCGCGAGCCAGAGGGGGCGTGTCTCTAAGTCATTTCTCTTGGCGCCGAACAGGACAAATTCTAAAGCCACGCGGAATTGAGTCACGTAAGATGTTACCCAACCGGAATTCAAGAGTATTGTCGCGGATTTAAGAACTGTGTATCATCGACGTTAGCCCCTCGAAAGCCTATGTCTTCGTCTTTGCCCCGCTTCCTGGCGGGACTTTGTGTAACCGGTTCCATGCTTGCATCCAGTTCCGCGCTCGATTTCGTGCACATGGTCCTCGGGCCACCGGCGGCTATAGCGTATTCGGTGGGCTCAGACGCGTCCGGCGCCGTTTATTCGGTTGGATGTGTGAGTTCGGCTTCGGATTTCAAGATCACCCCAGGGGCCCTGAGCGCTTCAAGCTTCTTCGGGCCTGCGATTTTCCTGCAAAAGCTCTCCCCAGACGGATCGAAGGTCCTAGTTTCCGCTTTGCTGGCGGGAGTGCAATCGTGTTTGTTTTCGATTGCGGCGAAAACCGACTCAGCAGGCAACACCTACGTTGCACTCCTATACTCCTCTGTCGCCCAAATGAATATAACCTGGGGCGGGGAACCCGATGGCGGCACCGCTGTTCTGAAGATTTCTCCGCAGGGCGATCGGATTTTGAGCGGCGAGAGGGTCCTGGGATACCAAGGACCTCCGTGGGCGCTGGATGTTGACTCATCGGGTTCGGTTTATGTGGCCGCGGTGGGAATTCAGCAGATCCAAGTTGGCAAAATCGGCGCCGATGGCTCGGTTGTCGAGTACTCGATTCCTTTCACCGATCCGTATGACCGGGGCATTGGCCTCGCTGCGGGGCCCGACCATTCCATCTACGTCGCCGCGAGTCCGTCTTATATTTACCGAATCGACCCATCGCTGAGTACTGTCATTTACCGAACCCAGATCGGCTCCCAGTATCGCGGCCAAAGTCTTGGACGAATCGCAGTCGATGCCGCCGGCAACGCATACGTTGCCGGTTCTTTACCGTTCCCCGACGGCGCGGCGCCTATTCCCGTGAATCAAGTCGGCTTTACGCAAGCGGCTCCTGGGACAAACCATGCAGTCATCGTGAAGCTCGACCCCGCCGGCGCGATCGTGTACGCCACTGCCTTCGATGCCACCGCGTTCACCGCTGTGGCGTTAGACAAAAACGGCGGCGTGTGGGCGGCGGGCGCCTCTCAGATTGGTTTCACAATCGCCGCGGTCGACCCGGCTGGGACCGCGCTTACGCACTATATCTCGCTGCCGGCGATCCGCCCGCAGGTTTACAATGGCGGCGAAAACCAGGTCTACGGAGCAATGCTCGACGCTAACGGACGGCTGTTGGTGGCAGGCATGACTCCGTCGCTCACACTTCCCGACGCTGCCGCCGGCCGCGACTACGGTGTCAATGATGCAGGCGACGCGAACGCCTTTGTCTTGCGGGTCAATCCGGCGGCGCCGCAGGCAGATCTGCAAATCGCCACCACGGCTTCGGCTACAATCACGTGCTGGTTCTGTCACATCACTTACACCGTTCAGCTTAAGAACTCCGGTCCCGCGCCCGCCACAGATGTGCTTCTCAAGTTTCCCGATTTTGTCAACGGCAACCCGGTTTTCACCGAACTAATGGTGTCCTGCCGCGCGACTCAAAGCGGTTTCTGTTCGAAGAATGGCAACATCCAACGGATCGTCTTTCCAGTGCTGGCTCCAGGCGAGACGGAATATGTGGAATTCGAGGTCACGGTCCCACTTCAGGCGCCCAATCCTTTCCCGCTCTTGCTTTCGGCGCTCACTTCGACTGAGGATCCAAATCAATCCAACAACGAAACCGTCATCGATACGCCGGTGCAAACTGTCTTTCTCCAGACCGGTGCGCCAGGAGCCTTTCAAGTCCAAGTCGATGATCGGATGGTCATATCGGCGGCCTTGCCTCCCGAGTTTGCAGGGCCCCCGGTGGCCGCGAATACGGATATCGAAGTGTATGTCCCGACTCCGCAGGCCGTAAGCGGCATACTCTATGCGTTCGATGGATGGAGCGACGGGTCCGGCGATAACCCCCGGGTCTTTCACGTTGGGAGTTCCGGTTTGCAACTTCCAATGAAGGTGCGACGGGTCACGGAGCCGTGGGTTTCCCCGGATGCGCCCGTGGTCCAGGCGGGGAGTTATCAAACCGGAGCTGTATCGCCCGGAGAGATCGTGACGCTGTTTGGATACAATTTAGGCCCGTCTGTCCTTCAAAGTGCGTCGTTGGATTCGTCGGGACGGATCGCCACCAGCCTGGCTGGCCTTCAGGTCTTCTTCGGAGACGCACCCGCTCCGATTGTGTACGCGTCGGCCAATACCAGCGCGGTCATCGTTCCGTATTCGGTGTCGGGAGAAAGCACTGTCGTGTTGTCGATCCAGTATAACCAGCTAGTCTCGGCTCCATTGGTTGTCAAGGTGACCGACTCCGCCCCAGGCCTGTTCACGCAAAACTCGCAAGGATCTGGACCACTGGCCGCGTTCAACTCCGATGGCAGTACGAACTCGCTAGCACAACCTGCCGCCCGTGGAGATATTGTGGTCTTTTATGGTTCGGGTGAAGGGCTGACGCAGCCGGTTCCCCCGGACGGGACCATCGCCGGTCCCGCACCGCCGATGCCGTTGTTGCCGGTTTCGGTGACGATCGGAGGCAAGCCGGCGCAGGTCGTATACTCCGGCGGGGTTCCTGGCCTGACCGCCGGACTCATCCAGATAAACGCTCGAGTGCCGCCGGATGCCAGTCCGGGTCTATTGCCGGCGATACTCACGGTAGGCAAAGCTGCCAGCCAACGGGAGGCCACGGTTGCGGTTCGCTAGCTTAGCCGTCTTTTTCGGGGTTTTGACTTCTGTGGCCTCGGCGCAGTTCTTTCCACGCATTGGCCTCACGCCTCAAAACGCCGCAGCCGGTTCTGGAGAGCTGATCCTCACAATCTCCGGACGGAGCTTTACCTCCGGTCTTCAGGTCATGTGGGCCGGAGAACCGAGGCCGACGCGATTTATCGACGCTCACACGCTGAAAGCAACGATAACTGCTGACAATCTTTCCAAACCCGACCTTGTTCAGGTCTCTTTAACGGATACCAATTCCGGCGAGGCCGCTTCGGACCCGATCGCGTTCATGGTCTATGTACCATTGGCGGCCCCATGATTTGATTTACGATTCCCAGCGTGGCGTCGTATATGTGACGGTGTCACAGAAGGACCCAAACGGACCTTCCGTAGCAATTCTAAAGCCAGATCAGGGGGAGGTGCAGCGCTATATTCCGCTGCCAAGCGAACCTGGCGTGCTCGGGATTTCAGACGACTGCCAGTTTTTGTACGTGGCGCTTACGGACCGGGTGCGGCGTATCGATTTGACGGCCAATACTAGTGACGTGGACATCTTTCTGCCCGGTTTGTCCGGAGCGTTTGTGAGCGGCATGCTACCGCTCCCGTCTACGCCCACGACCGTCATCATCTCGCAGACGAATGGCGCTACCCCTGGAACCACTGTGGTTGACGGAACGAAACCCCGCGAACAATCCCATGGGATGAAGTGCCTCGCTGGAACTCCGGATGGAAATACTATCTATGGCAGCACCGGCGGCACGTTTCAGGAACTGATACTCAACCAGCCTCTTCTTTACTTCGGTCCACAAATTCAGGTCCAAAACCTGCTCGGCGGCCCCTCCTGTCCGGTTCTTTCAGGCGGTCTAGTTTATGATTCGGCAGGCAATATCGTGGATCCATCCGTTCCGGCGCTGCTGGGCAGATTCGGCGCCTGGGGTTTAGTTCGCCCGATTCCGGAACTGAGCCAAACCTTCTTTGTCGGCACGGACAGCGACCCGAGCCCTTACCCCTTTACGGCGACGCTGATGAGTTTCGATAATGCTACGCGCGCCCGAGTAGCATCCGTGCCGCTGCCCGTCAGCCTGAATGTGCTCACTGGTCGCCTTATCCGGTGGGGATCAGATGGCCTTGGCTTCGTCGCGCTTTCTAGTACGCCCAGCGGCCCAGTGCCCGGCTCGCAAATTTACCTCTTCCATGCGCCGCATTAATGATCGCAGAAGCTAATGCGGCGCGTTCTCCTCGCCCCATGGCTCCCTTTGACGTGGTCTAACGCATAGCTATCTTATAGCTATACTCATAGCAGAGTGAAATTCGTCCGTGACGACAAGGCCGCCCAATGGCTGCGCGAATTCGCTCCGGATTCGGAAACCTTTGATTGGGATGCCGGCAACATGACAAAGAATCTAAAGCACGGCGTTTCCCGTGAGGAGATCGAATCGATCTTTTACAGCCAAAAGCTCATCTTCGCCGGACACATCATTGATCCGCCCGACAATGAATGGCGAGGACTGATTTTAGGCCGAAGCGATGGAGGACGTCTGCTGGCGCTGATCTTCACGCGAAGAGGAGACAAACTGCGCCCAATCTCATGCCGGCCAATGCGAACGGGCGAGCGGAGATTCTATGAAACGAGCATCCAAGAGTACACGTAGCGATAAGCAAGTCCATGAGTTCGAGAATCGGGATCTAGGGCAGGATATTGCCCAGAGCGGATCTGCAGTGGTCGTGCGCTCACGGACGCGGCAAACGCCCACATCGATCCTGCTCGATCCGAAGATTATCAACAAGCTCAAGAAGAAGGCCGGGGCGCGCGGCATCGGCTACCAGACGATGCTCAAAATCATCGTTCACGAGCACGTGGACGATTATTGATAACCAAGATCGCGGGATTGAGATCAATCGAACCGCCTGCGCTCCCAGCTTCGCCCTTCCCGAATGTCGTGGATGAGAAACCGGGCTCCCTGATTGTCGTCGGGGTTCAGCCAAAGCATCCGATTGAAGATCGCCAACGCTTCTTTAACCCGGCGCAGCCGCCAAAGGCAGAGCCCGAAGCCGCACATACAACGAAGGAACGGGCGATTGTCCATCATGCCCCACAGAAGGACGCCGTCGAAGGCTTTGGGAAGCGATAATTCCCCGATTCTGAGGCCCACCTCGTAATTGCGGATCGCATCGGCCGGCCGCCGATCGAAAGCTAGGTTGCCAAGATGAGCGTGAGCGTCCAGGCAGCGAAGGTCCGCCCGGCAGAGATCCATCAGCGTCTTCCGCGCTCCCACAATGTCCCCGGAGGCCTTCAAATCCACCGATATCCCTATCGGATCCAACTCCGGGTCCTCGTAATCGTAGCCGGGCAGCACCTGCTCCATTTCGAACGCCGGGCGCGGGCCGCGGGCGATAATCGGCTTTGCCCATTTTTGGATCGGCTCACCCTTGTCGCCCCAGTAATGTTTGGCCGGGTCCCATGTGCCGCTCGGCTCTAACCGCAGCGGGATCAGCTTCAGAGCCGCCGTATCGATTCGCGCGGATTCGACCTCGCCGGCGAGACGCACGTCACCACGCTTCCATGGCTTGAGAACGCGAACCTGGAGAATTTCGCCCGGCGCCCACACCCTTCGACTCCCCAGCCGGACCGTATATTCGCTCCCGAGCAGTCTGCAATGCGCTGTTTGCCCCTTAGCCCACAGCACGACCAGCTCAACGACTTGCTTGGCGGGAATCAATTCAGCCGAGCTGCCGGCCTTGGCGTCCGGTTCTCTGCGGCTGCGAGGGCGACACGCAACAGCGCCCGTTTCATTCATTCGACTTCTTCTCCACATGCCCCCCAAACTGAAATCTCTGCGCGGACAAAATCCGGTCCGCGAAGTCGGCTTCCCCGCGCGAGCTGAATCGCTGATACAACGCCGCGCTGAGCACGGGCGCGGGCGCGGTTTCGTCGATAGCCGCTTGCAGCGTCCAGCGGCCCTCGCCGGAATCCGAAACGCGGCCCGAAAATTCCGAAAGGTCCGGTTGCTGGAGCAGCGAAATCGCGGTCAAATCCAGCAACCAGGAAGCCACCACGCTCCCGCGCCGCCACACCTCCGCGACATCGGCCAGATTGAAATCGTACTGATAATTTTCAGGGTTGCGAAGAGGCGTTGTCTCGGCGTCCGTTTCGCGGGTGTGCTTGCCCGCGTTCGCTTTGTGAAGGATGTTCAGGCCCTCCGCATAGGCCGCCATGATGCCGTATTCGATTCCGTTGTGAACCATCTTCACGAAATGCCCCGCGCCCGAGGGGCCGCAGTGAAGATATCCCTCTTCGGCCGTGCCATCGACTTTTTCCCGGCCGGGGGTGCGTTCCAGACTCCCGCGTCCGGGCGCGAGCGTTTTGAAAATCGGGTCGAGATGTTTCACGACGTCGGGCTCGCCGCCGATCATTTGGCAGTAGCCGCGCTCCAATCCCCACACGCCGCCGCTGGTGCCCACGTCGACGTAATGGATTCCCGCCGTCTCCAGTTGCTTGGCTCGGCGAATGTCGTCGATATAGTAGGAATTTCCGCCGTCGATGACGATATCGCCCTTGCTTAGGCGGGGGACCAACTGTTCGAGCGTGCCGTCGACCACGGCCGCGGGAACCATCAACCAAATGGCTCTCGGCGAGGTTAGTTTTGTAAGAAAATCGCCGAGCGAATCCGCCGCCCGCGCGCCGTCCTTCGCAATCGCCGCGACGCTCGCGCGGTTCATGTCGAACGCAACGCATTCGTGCCCGCCCTTCATCAGGCGGCGCACCATGTTGGCGCCCATGCGGCCCAGCCCAATCATTCCCAGTTGCATTTATTTTCCAATCGTCTTGAGTAATACCCGGCGCATTTTCGCGGGTTGGCTTGTCACTCCGATGATATACTGAGACTTAAAGCACTCGGCGTAGATCGGCAGGCGGGTACCGTGTTCTTTCATGTTCGTGATCTTGGAGTTCGCGCGGGCCGTTTCGACGTGCAGATCCCCCCCGGCGTAATCGAGTTCCTGGATCCCAAGCTGCGGCAAGCCGGGCCGTTGAAAGCGGCGGGCAAAGTCGAGCTGGTGAGCGGTTCGCTCGGCGAGATCCGGGTGAAGGGACACGCGGCGGTGCTCATGGAAGCCGAATGCGACCGATGTCTCGATCCGGCGCGGATCCCGGTCGACTCCGAATTCGAGTTATACTATCGGCCCGTGTCGGAGGGCTACGGCGAGGAAGCGTCCATCGATAAGAGCGAGTCGGAAATGGGTTTTTACGAGGGCGAAGGCGTGGAGCTCAACGACGTTTTGAGAGAATATGTTCTGCTTTCGCTCCCCATGCAGCGGCTGTGCCGCGAGAACTGCAAAGGCATCTGTCCGGAATGTGGACAGAACCGGAACAATAAGGAATGCCAGTGCCACGGCTCGGCGGTGGACGACCGCTGGGCGGCCCTGAAACAGTTTAAGCCAAAAACGGTTTAGGTGATACGCGATCGAGCGAGACGCGGTTTAATAGGAGAGATAGAAATGCCGAATCCCAAACGAAGACATTCCAAGCGGAGGACTTCCGCCAGACGCACGCACGACTCCTTGCGCCGCTCGGTAATGGCGGAATGCCCGAATTGCCACGAGCCCAAGCTGCCCCATCGCGTCTGTCCGCATTGCGGTAAATACAAGGGGCGCGAAGTCATCGAGGTCGTCGAAGAATAAGCAAGCGCTCATAGCCGATGGCTCCGCTGACAATCGCTGTCGACGCCATGGGGGGCGATCACGCCCCAAAAGCCGAAGTTGAAGGAGCCATTCGGGCCGCTTCGGAGTATTCGATCCGCGTGATTTTGGTGGGCCTGGAAGAGATCGTCCGGGCCGAGTTGGAAAGCCATCC
This sequence comes from Bryobacteraceae bacterium, assembly GCA_036557165.1. GTDB lineage: Bacteria > Acidobacteriota > Terriglobia > Bryobacterales > Bryobacteraceae > Palsa-187. The sequence goes on along the minus strand of DATBIA010000020.1, from coordinate 133,458 downwards.
GCAAGCGGCCGGGCTGCCGATCGAGGTACGCCATGCCAGCGAATTTGTCACCATGCAGGACTCGGCCGCCAAGGCTGTGCGCGCCAAAAAGGATTCATCCATCAAAGTCGCTTCGCGATTGATGCGCGACGGCGAGGCTCGCGGAGTGGTTTCGGCGGGCAATACCGGCGCCGCCATGGTGGCCGCCAAAATTATGCAGGGCATGATCCGCGGGGTGGACCGGCCGGCGCTCGCCTCGGCTTTCCCGACCGTGAAGGGAACGCCCGTGGTCGTGCTGGATGTGGGAGCGAACGTCGATTCCACGCCCGAAATGCTGGCTCAATTCGCAGTCATGGGCGAGGTCTATTCGCGCATTATCTTTCGAAATTCCAGGCCGCGCGTGGGCATTCTTTCCATCGGTGAAGAGGAGCACAAGGGCAACGACCTGACCCGCGCCGCGCTTCCGTTACTCAAGGCGCTGCCGATCCGCTTCATCGGCAACGTGGAAGGTCGCGATATTTTCTCGGGCGCGGCCGACGTGGTGGTGTGCGACGGCTTCATCGGCAACGTCACCCTGAAGGTGAGCGAGGGCATCGTAGAGCTGATCATCGACATGCTCCGGGAATCGCTGGAGGCCACGGTGACTCGAAAGTTGGGCGCCGTTCTGTCGCGCGACGCCTATCGCGAGTTGAAGAAGCGCGTGGATTACTCCGAATACGGCGGCGCTCCCCTGCTGGGCGTGAAGGGCGTCAATATCATCTGCCACGGGCGATCGAACGCGAACGCCATCAAGAACGCCATCCGCGTGGCGGCCGAGTTCGCCCGCGGCAGAGTCAATGAGAAAATAGAGGCGGAGTTGGAGCGCACCGCGCCGTCTAAAGCGGTGGCGACTTAGAAACGGGAATCGGGATGAAACGCGTTTGCGCGCTGCTGTTGATGGCCGGCGCTGGGTTTGCGCAATCGCAAGACCTGGTGCGTTGGACTCTCTCCTCCGATTCGTCCAAAGTCGCTCCCGGATCCACGGTTGTCCTGAAGCTGACCGCGAAAATCGATCCGGGCTGGCACATGTATTCGCTCACCGCCACGCCCGCCGACGGCCCCAATGCCACCACTATAGCCCTGGCGGATAATCCGGCGATCGAGTCCGCGGCGGTCTATCAGCCGAAAGCAGAGCGCAAATTCGATCCGAATTTCAAATTCGATACAGAAACATTTTCGAACGAAGCTGTCTTCCTGATCGCCGCGAAACTGAAGCCCGACGCTCCCCCTGGCCCGCTGGAGCTTGCGGCGCAGACGCGTTATCAGACTTGCAACGACACGGAGTGCCGGCGTCCCAAGAAAGGCGCCGCGACATTTTCGCTGGTCGTCGATCCTTCCGCCGCGGCGCTCACGGCCTTTGCAGTTCCTCCCGGGTATGCGCTTCCTGGTTCGGCGGCGCCCGAGCCGCAATCCGCGGAGGAATCCGGAGGTCTCGGCGCTTTCGCCCTCGCCGCTTTCGGCTTCGGTCTGCTTTCGATCTTCACGCCGTGCGTGTTTCCGATGATCCCTATCACGGTCTCGTTCTTCCTGAATCAGCGCGGGGGCATCTTGCAGGCGATCGTCTTTTCGCTCGGGATCGTCGTTCTGTTTTGCTCGCTGGGTTTAGGCGTGACCGCCGCGATCGGTCCCTTTGGGATCGCGCAACTTGGCTCGAATCCGTGGGTCAACGCATTCATTGCCCTGGTGTTCGGGATCTTCGCGCTCAGCCTGATGGGAGCCTTCGAAATCACGTTGCCCTCCCGCCTGCTAACCAAGCTCGACAGCGCCTCGCGCCGCGGAGGCTACCTTGGCACGCTGCTCATGGGGCTGACGTTTTCGCTCACTTCGTTCGCCTGTGTGGGTCCGTTTGTCGGCTCTCTCTTGGTGTCTTCCGTACAAGCGAAAGGCGCGCAGCCCGTGGTAGGAATGCTGAGCTTCGCCGCCGGCCTGGCCTCGCCCTTTTTCTTCCTGGCCGCGTTCCCTTCTTATCTGAAAAAGCTCCCCAAGAGCGGCGGATGGCTCGCCCGAGTCAAGGTAGTGATGGGCTTCGTTTTGCTGGCGCTGATGCTGAAATACGTCAGCAATATCGATCAGGTTCTGCAAACCGGTTTCCTAACGCGCGAGCGATTCCTCGCAGCTTGGTTTGTTCTATTTTCGCTTCCCGGCTTGTATTTGCTCGGGCTCCTGCGGCTGGAAGGCGTGGAACCGGGCGAGCGGCTTGGGATCGGCCGTCTGCTGGTGGCCAGCGCTTTTCTGATTTTCGCGCTGATGCTGCTGCCCGGAATGTTCGGCGCGCCGCTCGGTGAGTTGGACGCTTATGTTCCCCAGCCTTCCGCGCAGACGGCGTTTGCCGGAGGCGCGGCGCAAGCGCGCCCGGCTTGGATGAAGAATCAATATCGCGAAGCTTTGGACCGCGCGCGCCAGGAAAACAAACTCGTGCTGGTGAATTTCACCGGCTATTCCTGCACCAACTGCAAGTGGATGGATGCGAATATGTTCCCGCGCCCCGAAATCGCGGAGGCCGTGAAGAATCTGATCCCGGTGGAGCTGTACGTGGATGGCGCGGACGCGGCGTCGGAGCAGAATCAGAAGTTGGAAGACGACAAATTCAAAACCGCCTCCATGCCCTACTACGCGCTGGTGGACGCCGACGAGCGCATCGTCTCGCAATTCGGCGGCGCCACAAGAGACCCGGGGAAGTTCTTATCTTTCCTAAAAACCCGCCCAGGAGCCCTGTGAGCGTTGGGTGGAGCAGGCTTCAGCTTGCAACGGGCGCTTCAGCGCCCGCTACGGCGCCGGTGCGGAGGCTAAAGCCTTCGTTGCAGACTAAAGCCTGCTCCACAATACTTCTACTCCTCGCGGCGCCTGTGTTTGCCCAAACCCCCATCCGGGGGTTCTTCCCCGACGAATGGAAAGTGGAGCACGATCTGGAAGAAAAGGCCAAGGCCGTGCCCCAGGCCGCGCGCATTCGCATTTACATGGAGCGCATGGCTTCGAAACCGCACCCCGCCGGTTCGCCTGCCTCGAAAGCCGTCGCCGATTACCTTGCGGCGCAAATGAAGGAATGGGGATTAGACGTTCGCACCGAATCGTTCGAAGCTCTGATGCCGTACCCGACCGGGCGAACTCTCGAAATGATCTCGCCGGTCCGCTTCCGCGCGCAGTTGAAGGAACCCGCGATCCCGGAAGACGCGGATACCTCAGACAACGGCCAACTCCCCGCCTTCAACGCTTACTCCGCGACGGGCGACGTGACTGCGCCGCTGGTCTACGTCAACTATGGCATGCCCGAGGATTACGAGGGGCTCAAGCGGCTCGGAGTCGATGTCAAGGGGAAGATCGTCATTGCCCGATATGGCCGGAATTGGCGCGGAGTGAAGGTCAAGCTCGCTCAGGAAAACGGAGCGCTCGGATGCCTGATTTACTCCGATCCACGCGACGACGGTTACTTTGTCAACGACGTTTATCCCAGGGGGCCGATGCGGCCGGAACAGGGCGTCCAAAGAGGCAGCGTGCTGGATATGGCGATCTATCCGGGCGATCCGCTCTCGCCGGGATGGGCTTCCGAGCCCGGCTCCAGGAGGCTTCTGCCCGCGCAAGCGAGATCGCTTCCAAAAATTCCAGCACTTCCCATTTCCTACGGAGACGCCAAGCCGTTGCTTGAGCAGTTGAGTGGTCCTGTGGTTCCGGAATTGTGGCGCGGCGCGCTGCCCATCACCTATCACGCCGGCCCCGGACCCGCTACCGTGCATCTGAAAGTGGATTTCGACTGGTCCAATCGCCCATTGTTCGACGTCATCGCAACGATTCCCGGTTCGGTGTACAAGGACCAGTGGATTCTCTACGGCAATCATCACGACGCCTGGGTGAACGGCGCGACCGATCCCGCCAGCGCGGCCTCCGTTCTGCTGGAGACGGCGCGAAGCCTCGCCGCTCTGCACCGGCAAGGCTGGCGGCCGAAACGAACGATCATTTTCGCCCTGTGGGACGGAGAGGAATTCGGCTTGATGGGCTCAACCGAGTGGACCGAAAAACATCTCGACGAGCTTCGCCGCGATGCCGCCGTCTATATCAACTCGGACCTGACGGGCGTGGGCGCGCTGGGAGCCTCGGGATCGAACAGTCTGGATACGTTTGTCGCCGAGGTGCTGCGTGAGATCCCCGAGCCGAATTCGAGCAAGACTTTGCTGGAAGCCTCCAGCGCCCGGCGAAACCGAACGAACGCAGACGCTCCGCCGGAATTTCGACTAAATCCCCTGGGATCGGGTTCCGACTACGTCGCGTTCCTCGATCATGCGGGCATCGCCAGCCTGAACTTCGGCTTCGGCGGCGCGGATTCCGCGGGCGTTTATCATTCCAGCTACGACACGCTGGGCTGGTTCGACAAATTCTCCGATAGCGATCTTACTTACGGAAAAGCTCTTTCGCAGATTATGGTCTCATCGCTGCTCCGGCTGGCGGACGCGTCCGTGCTGCCGTTCGATTTCGAGGCGCTTTCGACTGCGATTCATGGGTATCTGGAAGACGCGCAAAGGCTCGCTCGCCGGCGCTCCACCGCGCCTGACCTGCGTCCCCTGCAGGCGCAGCTTGCGCGTCTCGATATGGCTGCCCGCGCCTATAATGACGCCCTAAAGCGCGCATTCGAACTCCCCCCGGATTCTAGAGACGAACGCCTGCGCCGATTGAACGAATCGCTTCAGCGCGCGGAACAGGCGCTCCTTTTGCCGGACGGATTGCCGGATCGCGAATGGTACCAGCACTCGCTCTACGCTCCGGGCATTTATACCGGCTACGACGCCAAAACGCTGCCGGGCCTGCGGGAGAGTCTGGAAGGGAAGCAATGGGAGGCCGCCAACCGGCAGGCCCGCCGCCTGGCGCAGGCTCTGCGTAATCTGACCGCGCAAGTGGAAGAAGCCGAAAAGCTGCTGCGGGGCGAATAGTCGCGCCTGCCGGTGGATGGAAGCGCTTCCTCTCTGTGGCGGCTTCTGTGCCACGATAGTGAGGTGAACGTCCGGGAAATCGCGATTGTGCTTCCCGTCTACGATGACTGGGTCGCGGTTCAGCGGCTGCTGCCGGCGATCGATCAGGCGCTCGCATCTATTCCGTGCCGCGCACGCGTTCTGATGGTGGACGATGCATCGAACGATCGGCCGGAGAAGGCTTGGCCGCACGCCTTCCTTAGCATTTCCGATGTCTGGATCCTTCATTTGCGGCGAAATCTGGGGCATCAGCGCGCGATCGCCATGGGACTGGTTTACATTTACCAGAATTGGCAAGGCATCGACGCACTCCTGGTAATGGATGCGGACGGAGAGGATCGCCCGGAGGACATTCCCGTGCTGCTGGCTTGTTTTGCGGAAGAAGGCGGCGAGAACGTCGTATTCGCGGCGCGATCTAAGCGGCTGGAGAGCCGCGCGTTCAGGTTTTTCTATCACGGTTACCGCGTGTTGCACAGGGCCTTAACCGGCGTTGCCGTTCGAGTCGGCAACTTCAGCGTGGTGCCGCCGCGCGCACTGGGAACGCTGATGGTTGTGTCGGAGTTATGGAACCACTACGCAGCGGCAATCTTTCGCGCGCGCATTCCCCACGCCTCGATTCCGCTTCCGCGCGGATCGCGGCTGGCGGGACGGTCCAAGATGAACTTCGTCGCATTGCTGGTGCATGGACTGAGCGCAATTTCGGTATTCAGCGATGTGGTGGGCGCGCGTCTGCTTGCACTGGCGGCAGTGGCCATCGTCGCCGCAGTTGGATTGGGAGGCATGGTTGCGGGCGTACGTCTCTTCACCAGCTTGGCGATTCCCGGGTGGGCTACTTACGCCACCGGCATTCTTTTGATCGTGCTGGCGCAGGCGTTGACGGTTTCCCTGGCGCTCGTTTTTATCATCGTGAGCGGGCGCGCCGTACCGAGCTTTCTGCCGATTCGCGATGCCGCCTTCTTTATCGATCGGGTGGAACAAATCGCGGCTGCTAATGCGAGCCCCGCCCGTGGCTGAGTTCGCCTACGCCGGCTCGGAGCTTGAGATTTTTGCCCAGGCTGTGCGCTGGAAGCGTTATTTCGCCCGTCACATCGCTCCTCACATTCGAGGCGAGGTGTTGGAAGTGGGGGCGGGGATCGGAGCGAATGACCGCATCTTCGCTCACCTCGATTTCAAGCGCTGGACGTGTCTCGATCCAGATCGCAGTCTTCTCGATCAATTGCGCGATTCTTTGCCCGATCGCGGCCGGTACGAGGTGGTTCCAGGAACATTGGAGGATTTGCGTGGCCGAAGCTTCGACGCCATCCTATATCTGGATGTTCTGGAACATATCGAAGACGACGCCGCGGAAATGCGCCGCGCCGCCGCCGGCCTGAAACCCGGCGGATCGCTCATCGTGCTCGCGCCGGCTCACCAGTGGCTGTTCACCCCGTTCGACGAGGCGGTGGGACATTTCCGCCGCTACACCAAGCGAACGCTTGCGGCGGTAGCGCCTCCGGAGCTTCATCGCAAGAAGCTGATCTATCTGGATTGCGCGGGCCTGGCCGCATCACTGGCGAATCGGCTGTTTTTGAAAAGCGCGATGCCCACCCGCGCGCAGATTCAGACCTGGGATCGCGCGATCGTCCCTGTGTCGCGGCTGCTCGATCCGTTGCTGGGGTATAGCGCGGGCAAGTCGGTATTGGGAATCTGGAAACGCGCGTAAGCGAGAATAAGCCGGAGCTTGGCTATTAGCGCGGATGCGCCGATGCCACCTTGACACTACCGATCCCGTATTACAGAATAGCCGCATCGGTTTTCGGGATTTTATCGGCAAGGGGGCTATTCATGCGATTACGATTGGCTTGTCTTTTTGCGCTCGGCTTGACTGCATTCGGCCAGGGCGGAAACGGAACGATCACCGGCACCGTTTCGGACCCAGCGGGCGCGGTCGTCGCTGGGGCGAGGGTGGAAGCGAAAAACGCCGAAACAGGAGTCGTGTATAGCGCCGCGTCCACGACCTCGGGCGTCTATACGATCTCGGCATTGCCGATCGGCTCCTACGTTATTACGGCGACCGTTCAAGGGTTCAAGACCTATACGCACACGAACCTCGCCATCGCCGCCACTCAGGTTCTCAGGGAAGACATTACATTGCAATTGGGCACGGCAGCGGAATCGGTGACCGTCAGCGATCAGGCCACGCTGCTGGCCACGGAAACCGGCGAGCTGACCCACAACATCACGCTCCAGCAGATGGATAATCTTCCGTTGCTGGGAATCGGCGTTTCGAGTTCCGGACCGGCCGGGCTTCGCAATCCGTTCAATGTGATCGAGGCGCTGCCGGGTCTGGTGGCGAGCACCTATGTGCCGGGCTACAACACGATGAACTTCGACGGCCAAAGCGTGCTGCCGTCGATCCGCATCGAAGGGCAGGACGCGACGCCACACGCGCTGTTCTACGATTCGATTTCGCAGCCCGGAGTGGATGCGATCGAAGAGGTCGCTTATCAGACGAGTAACTACGCTCCCGAATTCGGAACCACCGGAAACGTTCTGATTAACTTCAGTATGAAGTCCGGCACGAACCAATATCACGGCAGCGGCTACAATTACTTCGTCAACGAGGATCTGAACGCGGGCGATCCTTTCAGCATCAACACGTCCGGGAGGGGGAAAGTGCGGCAGAGGAACCGCCGCAACGATTTCGGCGGGACGCTGGGCGGACCCATCTCAATCCCCAAAGTCTACGACGGGCGCAACCGGAGTTTCTTCTTCTTCAACTACGAGGAGTTCCTCGAAAACGCGCTGATTACCAACACCGACACGGTGCCCGCGCCTGCGTATCTGAACGGCGATTTCAGCGCAATTTCGCCCAACGGTACTTGCAGCTTGTGCGCCGGTCTCGGAATTTCAACCAGGGCTCTGGGAGTTCCGAATACCGAACTGGACCCCGCTGGCAACATGATTTTTGCGAACGAAATCTTCGATCCGAAGACGCGAGCCGCGGCGACTTCGGGAACCAAGGCGGGCCAGGGTTACGCGTCGCCATTTCAAGGCAACATGATCCCTCCCACGCGATTCGATCCCGTTACTGTGAATTTTTTGAGCTTATTGCAGACCTTGGGAGTGAAGGCACAGAATTCCAATCTGACGGGGAATTATCTCGGCAGCATACCAAGCTCGCGGTATTCGGTGATCCCTTCCTTCAAGCTCGACCACAATGTTTCCAGCAAAGACAAGCTGTCCTTTTATTACCAGGAAACGAACCTTCAAGATCAGGTGTCGGTGGGCGCTCCGCAGGGCGCGGACGGATTGCCGCTGGAAATCGGCGGGTACCGGGGGACCTTCATTACGGGCTGGGTCGAGCGGCTTAATTACGATCGCACTTTAACGCCGACGCTGCTGCTGCACGCCGGAGTGGGTTATTACTATACGCGCTACAGCGACGCGGCGGCGTTTTTGAGTTTCGATCCCACGCAGTTCGGACTTAGCGGATTTGTCGCACACCGCCAGTTTCCGCTGATTACGGGAATGTTGAGCAGCGTGTATGGGGGCATGCAGAATATGGGGACGCTCGGTCAAATCCAGAGCCTCTATCATGACAACAAGCCTTCTTTCAACGCCAGCGCGACATGGGTTCGCGGCAAGCATACTTACAAGCTCGGATCGGACGCATATTTGCAGGGATCGCCGATACAAAACTTCGCCGGCGTCACGCTGACCACCGGAACCAATGCGACGTCGGATCCTTTTACTCCGGCGAATAGTCTTGGCGGATTCACTACCGGCGTAGGTTTTGCCAGTTGGCTGCTGGGCGACTATAACTCCACCAACCAGACCGCGCCGAACGATTCGCGTATCGGATATCAGCAGTGGGCGCTATATATTCAAGACTCGTGGAAAGCCACCCGCAAGCTCACTATCGATTACGGTTTGCGCTGGGATTTGGCGACCACTCCGCACGAGCAGTACGGTCGTTTGGGCCAGCTCGATATGACGGCGGCGAACGCCAATGCCGGGGGCCATCTCGGCGCTACGCGGTACGCCAGCACCTGCGGCTGCCAGTTCTATCAGCCGGTTTATCCCTACGCGATCGGGCCGCGACTCGGCGTGGCTTATCAAGTCAACCCAAAGACGGTGATCCGCGGTGGATGGGGCATCGTGTATGCGGAAATATTCGGAACTGCGGGCGCTCTGGTCAGCACGAACGGAACCTATGCCGTGACGGCCAACAGCCCGGCCTACATTCCGGCCGCTTCGCAGTTCGTGAACATCGAAGTCCCCGGATCGATTCAGACGCCGGCCTGGCCCGTAACCGATCCGAACCGCTACCCGGTGCTGGGCACCATCACGGGAGCGCCCGTTCTCCCCGACGCAAATCAAAACCGGCCGCCTCGCACGAACCAATTCAGCGTCAGCGTTCAACGCGAGATCACCAAGAATTTCACGATGGAGGCCGCCTACGTGGCCAACCGGGCGGTCTGGCTCGGGAGCGGCAACGGCGTCAGCGGCGGTCCCGCGGGGCCTCTGGGCAACTTGAGCCGGGTCTCGCCGCAACAGTACGCGGCATTCGGTCTGTATCCGTATCCGGGAACCGGCCCGTGTTCGACGGGAGGCGGCGTTTGCGCGAGCTCGACCTATAACAACAACGGCGATCGCAACCTGCTGAGCCAATCGATCAGCTCGGCGGCCGTGATCCAGAACGAGGCCGCGCACGGCATTACGAATCTTCTTCCTTATGCGGGCTTCCCCACCAGCACATCGTTGATGGGCATTTTGTACCCGTTTCCGCAGTTCGGTGCGCTGAATCCCACTGGATCGGCGACGGGAAATTCCAGGTATGACTCTTTGCAGATGAAGGCCACCAAGCGCTTCTCGCACGGCCTGCAAGCCAGCGGCGCGTTCACGTGGGCCAAGGGCTTCACTCGGCCGACGCGGCAGGACTTCTTCAACGCGCAAGGCAATCCGTGGGCGCTACAGCAGATTCCGCCGCGAGCCCTGACATTTAATTTCACTTACACGACGCCGAAAGCTTCGTTCCTTAATAGATGGGAGAACCAGATTACGACGGGGTGGCAGATCGGCGGCTACGCGCTTTATCAGAGCGGACAATATCTGACGCCGCCGCTAAGCCCGACGGCGAATTTCCTGGCGAGCGAGGAGACGCGGGTTCCGGGCCAACCTTTGTACACGGTGGAGATGAACAATATCCACAGCTACAACCTGGGAACGACGCAGGTGCTGAATCCGAACGCGTGGGCGGCGTGCCCGACCAACGCAACGTGCCCGGCGACGAGCACGCTGTATACTGATTTCCGCGGCCCGCGATTTCCCACGGAGAACGCGAATATCGCCCGCAATTTCCGGATTAAGGAGCGGATGAATCTCCAGATCCGGGCCGAGTTCGTGAACATCTTCAACCGGACGCTGCTGCCGAATCCGATCAGCTCCGGAGCGACGGTGAATCCGCAGAACCCTGTCACAAAGACGGCCGGCATCAATTCGAGCGGCTTCGGGGTCATCAATACCTATGCCACGGCGGGAAGCCAGCCGACGACGGCCGTGCCGCCCTACCTGACCGGCCGCACGGGGACGCTGATCGCGAGGTTTACATTCTAAGCGTCTTTTCTTTAGTGCATTGCGCTTAATATCGCGCCTGCGACCGCGGGGCGTCCGCCCGATCGGGTAGAATCGGGATACACAGGAGAGCCAATGAGCCAAGTACGGGTGTTGGTTGGCACGCGTAAGGGTGCGTTTGTGCTGACCTCGGACGGGAAACGGGAAAACTGGGAGATCGCCGGACCGCATTTCGGCGGCTGGGAAATCTATCACATGAAGGGATCGAAGGCCGATCCAAACCGGATCTACGCATCGCAGACCAGTGGCTGGTTCGGACAGGTGATGCAGCGGTCCAACGACGGCGGCAAAACGTGGGAAACCGTCGGAAATAAGTTCGTCTACGACGGCGTCACCGGCACGCACATGTGGTACGACGGAACGCCGCATCCGTGGGAATTCAAGCGGGTCTGGCATCTGGAGCCGTCACTGACCGATCCCGACTCGGTCTACGCCGGGGTGGAAGACGCGGCGCTGTTTCGCACTTCCGATGGCGGGCAAACCTGGCAGGAGCTGTCCGGACTTCGCACGCACGGAACTGGATCGCGCTGGCAACCCGGCGCCGGAGGAATGGGCCTGCACACGATCCTTCTTCATCCCACAGATCCGTCCAGGATGTACATCGCTATTTCGGCGGCCGGCGCCTTTCGCACAGACGACGCGGGCGCGACATGGAAGCCGATCAACCATGGGCTGCACTCCCAATTTCTTCCCGAACCTACGGCGGAGGTCGGCCACTGCGTTCACTGCGTAGCGATGCATCCCTCGCGCCCGAACGTTCTGTTCATGCAGAAGCACTGGGACGTGATGCGCAGCGACGACGCCGGTGAAAATTGGCGCGAGGTCAGTGGAAATCTGCCTACCGATTTCGGTTTCCCGATCGGCGTGCATGCGCACGAGCCCGAGACGATCTACGTCGTCCCTATCAAAAGCGACAGCGAACATTACCCGCCCGACGGGAAGCTGCGCGTATTCCGCAGCCGGAGCGGCGGTAACGAGTGGGAGGCGCTCACCAAGGGCCTGCCGCAGAACGATTGCTACGTAAATGTCCTGCGGGACGCCATGGCTGTCGACTCCTTCGATAAATGCGGAGTGTATTTCGGCACCACCGGTGGGCAGGTGTTCGCATCGGCTGACGCTGGAGACACTTGGGCGCCGATTGCGCGGCATCTTCCCGCGGTGCTGTCGGTGGAAGTTCAGACGATCGCATGATCCGCGTGGTGCTTCCGGCGCACCTGCGAAACCTGGCGCAGGCCGGGAGCGAAGTGCAGGTGGATGTGGATGGACCGGTGACGCCACGTTCCGTGCTCGATGCGCTGGAAACGCGCTATCCCGTGCTCCGCGGCACTATCCGCGACCACGTCACGCTTCAGCGCCGGGCATTCGTGCGCTTTTTCGCCTGCGAGCGGGATTATTCCCTCGATCCGCCCGATACGGCCTTGCCGGAAGCCGTGGCATCGGGGGCGGAGCCTTTCTTGATCGTGGGAGCGATCGCCGGCGGGCGATTTGAACTTCTGGAGGGCGCGATATGAAACTGAATCCCTATCTCAACTTCAACGGCCAGTGCGAGGAAGCGTTCAAGTTTTACGAACGCAGCCTCGGCGGCAAAATCGAGTATATGGCGACGTATGCCGGGACTCCGTCGGAGCAGCACGTCCCGCCCGAGCAGCGCAATAAAATTATGCACGCCACGCTGCTTCTGGACGGGCACACCTTACAGGGGGCCGACGCTCTGGGTCCGCAGGAGGCGCCGAAGGGTTTCGCGGTCGCGCTCCACCTGAAAGATCCCGCGGAAGCCGAGCGCATCTTCAATGAATTCTCGGAAGGCGCGACCGTTCAGATGCCGCTTCAGCAGACCTTCTGGGCCGCGAGATTCGGCATGCTTGTGGATCGCTTCGGAATCCCGTGGCTATTCAACTGCGAACCGGCCTCCTAACCTACTGCGCCGGCTCGATCCGCAGCAGCGCGCCTTCTTTTTCGTCGGTCAACACATAGAGAAAACCGTCCGGGCCTTGGCGCACGTCCCGGATTCGTTGATGGAAATCGGTGAGCAGCGCTTCGCGGCGCAACTCCTCCATTTTTTCATTGAACAGAATGCGCTCCAAGTGTCCTGTCCCCGGAATTTCGCCCGTTCGCAGCGATCCGACGAAAACGTCTCCCTTCCACTTGGGCAATTTGTCTCCCGTGTAGAAAGCCATGCCCGACACGGCGATCGCCGGGACCCAGATCACCACCGGCGGTTCGAAGCCAACATGCCCCGGACGACCATCCTTGTTGTGCCACGGACCCGGATAATCCCGGCCATAGCTCACAACCGGCCAGCCGTAGTTGCGGCCAGGCTTCAGGATATTAATTTCATCGCCACCGTTCGGCCCGTTCTCGTTCTCCCACATCTCGCCTGTGCCGGGATGAACGGCCAGTCCCAGAGAGCTTCGAATTCCGAGCGCGTACACCTCCGGCCTGTGATCCGGCTGGCTCACAAACGGATTATCCGGCGGGATCTCGCCATCGTCCTTCAGCCGTAGGATCTTGCCGCCCAAAGTGTTGGGGTCCTGTGGATTGTTGCCGGTGGTGGTCATGAAAAGCGTGCCGTCGCGCGCGAAGGCGATGCGCGACGTCCCCGCCTGATCGGAAACGAAGATATCGCGAACGTCGGTGAGCGCGCCGTTTTCAAGACGCCCTCGAGCGATCGCCACCACACGGCGGTTCTGATCTACCGGTTTGGTGTAGCTCAAATAGAGCAGATGATTTTCGGCGAATTTGGGATGAAGCGCAACGTCCATGTAGCCGTGAACCGCTCCGGGCAAGCCGGAATCGCCGGACCAGTAGGAGGCCGGCGTTCCGGCGACGGGCTTGGGATCGAGAACGCCGTTGCGGATAACGCGCAGCCGGCCCGCGCGCTCGGTGACGAGCACGCCGCCGTCCGGAAGAAAAGCTAGGCTGAAGGGATATTCGAGCGCTCGCGTGACCGCCACTACCCTGATCCGTTGCCCTTCCCCGGTGTCGAATTCCACCGGGAGCTTCGGCAGTTTTCGGCCGGTAAGGCCTTTGGGCGCAACGGGAATGCCGTTTTGAAAGGGAACTTGTTGCTGGCCTGAGCCGGCGATGCCCGCCAGAAGAACCAGCGGGCCAAGACTGGAAACGAATCGTATGCGCTGCATAGAACTATTCGATCCTACATTCACCCCGATCGGGTGTCAATGCGGCGCGTAAGATGCTACCGTAATCCGCCGATAGGTATTCAACCGGCGCTTGTCCCCGGCCTTACGGCCGGGGCTGGGTGCGAACGGTGGAACACCGTCGTGCCCACTTTCATCCCCGCCCGTGAGGGCGGGGGCAAGCTTACGGACGGATTACGGATGCTACCGGGAAACGGGCTGAAGCAACGGGGGCCGCGCTAAACTTCTATCAATGAGCATTTCCTCCGACCTCAAGAGTCTTTTTCCCGATATCGAGCCGGAGCATCGCAGGGATTTTCTAGTAAAAAAATTAGCCGTAGGATTCGCGTTGGCCGTTCAGCCCATCGCCGCGCAGACAGCCATTACCACGGACGCCAATGGCCTAGTCGCGGGCGAAATAAAGATTCCCGTTAACGACGGAACCATTCCCGGCTATCGCGCATGCCCCGCCAAGGGCCGCCTGTTCCCCACCGTCCTGGTGGTACAAGAAATCTTTGGGGTTCACGAACATATCAAAGACATTTGCCGCAGGCTGGCGCATGCCGGGTATTGCGCGGTAGCGCCGGAACTATTCGCCAGGCAGGGCGACGTTTCAAAAATGACGAACGTTCAGGAGATCGTTTCAAACGTGGTCTCCAAGGTCCCGGACGCTCAGGTCGTCAGCGATCTGGACGCCACCACCGCCTGGGCGGGCAAATCGTCGCATGCGGACACTTCGCGCGTAGCCATCGCCGGCTTCTGCTGGGGCGGACGGATCGTGTGGCTTTATGCCGCCATCAGTCCGACTTTGAAGGCCGGAGCGGCCTGGTATGGGCGATTGGAAGGCGAAAGGAACGCGCTGACTCCAAAAAATCCCATCGACTATGCGGGGGCCTTCAGAGCGCCGGTGATCGGGTTTTACGCCGGCAAAGATATGGGCATTTCGCAAGATTCCGTGTCGAAAATGCAAGCGGCGCTGAAAGTGGTGGACGATCCTTCGCAAATTGAGGTCTATCCGGAGGCGCAGCACGGCTTCAACGCCGATTACCGCGCGAGTTACGATAAAGCGGCAGCCACCGACGCGTGGAAAAAGATGTTGGACTGGTTCAAAAAGTACGGAGTATAGCTTGATCACCGAAACGAAAACGCGAAAACTGGAGAACGGAATCACGGTGGTCGAAATTTCCGGCCGCCTGAATCTCGGCAATTCGCTGCTGGGGATCGAAAGCGGCATTAAGCGATTGATCGACGGCGGCGCACGGAAGATGATCCTCGATTTATCCGCCGTGAACTACATCGACAGCTCCGGCATCGGGATGCTGGTGGCCTGCGCCGGGCAACTCGAGCAATCCAGCGGCCGGATGCGCATCGTCGGCGCGTCTGGCGCGGTGGCGAAAGCATTCGAGATCGTCCACATGGAGCGGATCGCGCCGCTCGACGAGACAATCGCGAATGCGGAAGCCGGATTCGCTTTGGGCGCGGACTCCGCCGCCCGCTAGCGCTCCTGCCTGCGATCGAGCCCGGCGCCGACAAAGACGACGTGGACCCTTCGGCCTACTTAAAATCAACAGTTTACGGGTCCTAGAATAACTTCGAGTCGGCTTTTTCAACAAGCTCCTAGAAAAGGCCATACGCTAAGCTGGAGTTTGATCTATCGTTTGGTCTTGGAAAACCTCAAGCACCGGCCGGTGCGTACTTTCCTCAGCGCAATCGCGATTGGCATTCAGGTCACCATGATCCTGACGCTAGTGGGACTCAGCCACGGCATGCTTCAGGATTTAGCGCAGCGCTCTCAGGGCAGCGGCGGCGACATCATGGTGCGCCCGCCCGATAGCTCCTTGCTGGGAAATGCCGGCACGATGCCGGAAGGAGTTGTGCGAGTGGTTCGGACAATTCCGCACGTTGCGAAGGCCACAGGCACTTTGATCCAGCCGGTGACCGCGCTCGAATTCATTACAGGAATCCATCCCGACGAGTTCAACGCGATCAGCGGAGGTTTCCAATATCTGCAGGGCGGTCCCTTGAAACGGCCGGACGACATTCTGATCGACGACGTGGAATCTAGATCCAAGAGCGCGCGCGCCGGCGATACGATCGAACTGGGAGGGCGGAAGTGGCATGTCGCGGGCGTGGTGGCTTCCGGCAAGCTTTCGCGCATATTCGCCGATATCGCGACGCTGCAGTACTTGTATCCGCCGAGCGGAAATATCAGCACAATTTACGTCAAAGCCGACAGCCCGGGGAATATCGACGCCATGTCCGGTGCCTTGGAGCAGCGGCTCGACCGGTACAAGATCTACAAAATGCAGGAATTGACGTCGCTCTATTCGGTGGATAACATTCCGCCGCTGCGGTCCTTTATCGCCGTGGTGATCGCGATCGCGACAATCGTCGGATTCCTTGTGGTTTTCCTATCCATGTACACGGCCGTACTGGAGCGTACGCGAGAGATCGGCGTTCTGAAGGCGCTCGGCGCTTCGCCCGGGTACATCCTCGGCACTTTGATGCGGGAAACGGTGCTGCTCGCGATCTGCGGCACGATCGCCGGAATCCTGATGACGTACGGAACGAAATGGCTGATGGATACATTCGCGCCAACCATGCCCACCGCCATTGTGGAGGATTGGTGGCCGATTGCGGGAGGCATCGCGTTGGTAGGGGCTCTCATCGGCGCCGTTTATCCAGGCCTTAAGGCCGCGCGGCAAGACCCGATTGAAGCCCTCGCCTATGATTGAGATCCGGGATCTGAAGAAGGTCTACCACGTGGGCGACGTCGATATTTACGCGTTGCGAGGCGTGAATCTTTCGGTGAGCCGGGGCGAGTTTGTGTCGGTGGTGGGACCAAGCGGCTCGGGGAAATCGACGTTATTCCACATCCTCGGCGGATTGACGCCTCCGACCTCCGGCTCGGTGCATATCGACGGCCGCGATCTGCTCAAGATGACCGACGCGGAACGCACCAGCCTACGAAGAACTGGCGTGGGGTTCGTATTTCAGAAATACAATTTGTTGCCCACGTTGACGGCGCGCGACAACATCGAAATCGCCCGCGACATCGCCGGGACGCGGAATCATGCGCCCGACCCATGGTTCCAAGAGATTCTCAAACTGCTGGGAATCGAAGGGCGGCTGAACCATAAGCCTCGCGCGCTTTCGGGTGGGGAGCAGCAGCGGGTGGCCATCGCGCGCGCGATTGTAAATCATCCCGCGCTGCTGCTGGCCGACGAGCCGACCGGCAATCTGGACACGGAAAACTCGACCGCGGTGCTGGAACTGCTGCGCGACCTGAACACGCGCACGGGCCAGACGATTCTCATGATCACGCACAACCCCGAAGCCGCCGCCTATGCGCACCGCATCCTGACGATGCGCGACGGGCAGATCGTGGAGTGAAACTGAGAAGATCCACAGCTAACATTCCAGCGGCAAAACGAATCTTACAGGGCGAATTCTGGCAATTCTCAGTGCAAGACAACGGGATCGGTATCGCGGCCGAGCACCGCGAGAAGGTGTTCGGCCTGTTCAAGCGCCTTCACACGCAGAATCGGTATTCGGGCACAGGCATCGCGCTTGCGATCTGTCAGCGAATCGTGGAGCGAAACGGGGCGCGCATTTGGGTGGAGTCGGAGGGGCCGGAAAAGGGATCCACCTTCTTCTTCACGCTGCCGGTTTATTTTGGCGTGGCGCTCGCTCTAGCCGTGCGCCACAACGGGCTTAAGCGACGTGATACAGTTGAAAACGCTAAATTCGAACGGCGGGGGTGAAACACCATGCTCCGACTCACGGTCGCGATCCTATTCGCAGCGCTGCCGGCGCTTGCCCAGTGGCGCGATTTTCCGACGCCGGGCGTCCCGCGTCTGCCGGACGGAAAGCCCAATATGTCGGCGCCTGTTCCCAAAACGGCCAACGGCAAACCGGATCTTTCCGGCGTTTGGGTGACTCGCGGAGGCTACACCGGCAATATCGCGAAAGATTTGAAACCGGGCGAAGTCTCCTTCCAGCCCTGGGCTGCGACGCTGTATAAGCACCGGCAGGATACATTGAGCCGCGAAGACCCGCAGGCGTACTGCGTGCTTTCCGGTGTTCCTCGCGAGAACGTGGTGCCCTATCCGTTCAAGATCATAAACACGACCAACGGCATGATCGTGATTCTCTATGAGGCTCTGCACAGCTACCGGCAGATCTTTATGGATGGCCGCATGCTCCCGAAAGATCCCAATCCGACCTGGATGGGATACTCGATCGGCCATTGGGATGGCGACACGTTAGAAGTGAATTCCTCCGGGTTCGTGGACAATAACTGGCTGGACAACAGCGGCCATCCCGGAACGGAAGCCCTGCGATTGACCGAACGGTTTCACCGCCGCGATTTCGGGCACATCGATTTAGCGATCACCGTCAATGACCCGAAGGCATATACGAAGCCTTGGACCGTTAATCTGCAGTTGAACGCCGACCCCGATACGGACCTAATCGAATACGTCTGCGACGAGAACGAAAAGGATCTCAAGCATTTGGTCGGGAAGTAGTCCCGTCTCACTGCCCGGGCGCGCCGATAATCGACGCAGCCGATGGCGGGCCGGGTGGCGAGCTCGGGTAAACAATGCTGGCTTGCGTCGGCAGCGCCAGCGCGGATCCCGCGTTCTTCACCGCATCCAGAATGTGCAGCAGCAATTCCTGGCGGATGGACATGAATTCGTCTCCCTCTTCCGTGAGAACGTAAGCGAAGATTTCCACATCTAACGAATAAGCCCCGACGCCGATAAAGCGCACAGGCAGGTTCCCGGTTTCGATCTTAGGGTGCGATTTGAGCAGCCCATCGATGGCCGCCAGAATGGCGCGCACTTGCTCCGCTGTCGTATCCCGCCGCAGATTCAGCTTCAGATGGAATAGCATTTTGTCCTGGCGCGAAAAATTCTCGAGAGTAACCGTCGAAAACTGGGCGTTGGGAACGGTAAGCAGGGTCCGGTCCAGAGTTCGGATCCGTGTGGAGCGCAGACCGATATCCTCCACCGTGCCGACGCTATCTCCGAATTTGCAGTAGTCGCCCACGAAAACGGGATGGTCGGTGATCACCGAAAGGCCGCCAAAAACGTTTTCAACGGTCTTCTGCGCGGCCAGCGCGATAGCGATTCCCCCGATCCCGAGCCCCGCCAGAACGGTTTTGGTGTCGTAGCCCCAGCTTGCAAGAATCGCCGTCACTGCGAATACGAATATCGTCACCTTCGCGAGCCGGGCCATCAGCGGAACCACGGAATGTGTCAGCGTGCGGCGCCGCGACGCCAGGGCGGCTCGAACGGGCACCATGCCGAGGTCCACCAAGCGCACGCAGAACCAGGCCGCCGCGAAAATGGAGAGCAGCGAGAGCGTTCGTCCCAGATAAAATCGCACGATCGCGGAGCAGCCGATGGCTTCCATGGCGCCGCGGAATAGCGCCGCCGCCAAAAGCAACTGTAACGGCGCAACCAGCGCTTCCACGGAGCCCCAGCTAAATCTCGGCGCGGCGCGGGTCAATGCGGGGTGCAGCAGCGTGAGAACAACCCGGGAAAGCAGCCTCCCCAGGAATGCCAACGCTAGTGCCGAGACGAACAGTCCGATCCATTGCCACAAAGCAGTATCGAGGAACCCGATCCTTACCAGCGGCGGCGGAATGTAGCGCTCCAGCGGCGAGGCGGCTGTCTGCTGCGCCAGCACTGGAATCATATCGATGGTTTCCGGCGCAAACCTCCACACCCAGATTCCCGAGCGTAGTTGCGCGCGCTCGATCTGTAAATCGAACGTTTTATCATCGGCATGCATCGTCAAAACACGATCGCGGTCCCGGGGGAGCCCGTCCGCCTTATCGCCCTCCGGATCGCTGCTGAGCGCCGCGACATCGAATTGCGGATCGCTATCCAGGGCTTGTCCCAACTCCTCGGCGAGCCGTGGGCCGTTCTTGCGCCGGTCCTCGGGCGAGAATTTCCGGAGATTGAGATATCGCGAAGCGGCAATGTAATTTTTCGCGCGGCAGGCTTGCAGGAAGCCGAGCACCGAACTCTCAGGCGAAACCCGATTGTAAGGATCCTCGGCCGAGGCGGCCGGCTTCGATGCGGTGGCTGGCGCCGCGCCCGGGATCTGCCCGTAAGCGGGCCAAGTCGTCAGGCCCCCAATTATCAGGCAGAGCGCGAACGCGAGCCGCGCGGCGGAATGCCGGAAAAAAGAGCCCTCCCGGAAAAAACGCCATCGTAGAAACCGGCGGCGCGATCCCCATTTCATATCAATATCGAAGGTCATGAATCGTAACTCCAAGACAGCACGAACGCTGCCAGAATACCTCTGTTGGCATTCGGCATGCATACATTTATAGACGTATGGGCCGGTACCTGATTGTCCTCGTCGCGCTGTTATGCTTGGCGAGCTGCGCCGCATTTTTCTTTTACGTCCCCGTCCTATCGGTGATTGCATCTGCCGTGGTGCTGCTGGGTTTCGCTTTGATGTTCGTCCTGGGGGTCCAGATGGGCCAACCCAGGCGCCCCTCTTGAGGGAAAAAGCTGCGCCTCCTGGAACAAATTACGTTCGCCGGAAGCGTCGCCCATACGTAAGGCGCTGATTCCAGAAGGTCTTTCAGGCTTGGCAGACTATCTGCACCCCTTCTCTAACGCGTGGCCACCGCCGCGCTAATTGTGTTCATCGAAAGGAGTGCATTTGTGAATCAAGATCAATTCGAAGGAAAGTGGAAGCAGCTTAGAGGCACCGTAAAGCAGCAATGGGGCAAGCTCACCGACGACGACCTTAACATCATCGCCGGCAACCGCGAAAAGCTCATCGGGAAGCTGCAAGAGCGCTACGGATACGCACAAGAAGAAGCCAAGCGCCGCGCCGACGAGTGGTTCAAGACAATGCACCAGGAGCCGGAATACGCCGGAGCATCCTCACATCCACAATCTTCTCATCCGTCCGGGATGAAACGATAGGCACCCTAAAACGTAGGGCGGGCGCGGGCCTGCCCTACTGCTTGCCCGCGGGGCCCAGCCCTTCCACGATTTTGTAATCCGGCGGAACCTGAAACAGCGAAGGATCCGGCTCAGCGCGGTTGATTTTGGTCAGTTTGTACACGGTTTCTCCCGCGTGCGGATCGCTGTGGCGGCTCATAACGATCGTTTGCAGATCGGGAGAATACCAGGTGTCATCGGCAATCGAACCGGTGGGAGTCGCGCGCGTCTCGCGCTTGCCATTCGCTGTGATCCCTTCGATCTGCTTTGAGCCGAGGTCTTCTGTTTTCACCACATCGGACGGCGGCGACCCACCGGGAATCATCCTGCCGCTCACCACTACCGACCCCGCTCCCGCCAATGGCGCGCCGGAATTGAGCGTCATGACCAGAGGAACCTTTGTGGCGATATGCGCCTGCGGATCCAGCGTATAAGCCACGTTTGCGACCGGATCGGTAATCGTAACGGTCTTCGAAGCGGTGGATTGAGCTCCAATTTCCACGACCGCGAAAGTCGTATCGCGCCGCTGGCGTCCCATTCCATCGCGATAGAGCATGGACGAGCTTTGCGACGTCGCCCGGCTTCCATCGGGAAGAGTCTGGGTGGTTTCGGTCACCGCCTCCGCTGAAAAAGGAGCGCCCTTCACCGCCGCCGCGACCGGCTGAACCCCATAAAAAGCGCCGGCTTGCGTCGCAGCGCCCGGGGCCACAGCCGGCAGGTTTAAGTGAATGACTATATCCGTCGGCGTTTGGACGATTTCAGGTTGTTGACCATAGGCCAGCATGGCCGCGCCGAGCGCCGGCAGGATCACAATTCTCATCGAGCGATTCTCCTCTTTAGATTATTGTCCATAGCGTGGAAGCGCCCCCCGCGACCCTTGCGGGCTCAGGAACATCAAATAGTCTAAGCGGAAAAAGCTGAGGCTCGTCTACACTCGCTTGGTAGACTGAAAAGAACCCAAAAATGACCTACGACGTGATCGTCATCGGGAGCGGCCCCGGTGGATATTCAGCGGCGGTTCGCGCCGGACAGTGTGGCCTGAAGACCGCGATTATTGAGAAAGATCCGAAGCTCGGGGGGTGTTGCCTGCATGTTGGCTGCATCCCGACGAAGGCATTTCTACACGCCGCCGAAGTCTGGGAGCGATTTCTACATCCCGAAGAGGACGGCATTCACTGCGAAAATCCGCGCCTCGATTTCCCCTTGGTGGTAGACCGCAAGAACAAGATCGTCACCAAGCACGCTAAAGGCGTCGAGTTCTTGATGAAAAAGAACAAGATCGAGTGGATCAAGGGTTACGCGCGCCTCGCCGGGCCGGGGAAGGTCGAGGTCGCCACAGCCTCCGGCAAGCAGATGTTGGAGACGCGCGCCGTCGTGCTCGCCACTGGATCGGAGGCGCGCATGCTACCCGGGCTGAAGCCCGATTCAAAGCGCATTCTGACCAACATCGAAATCCTGGATCTTGCGGAGATCCCCAGGTCGCTTGCAATCCTGGGGGCGGGCGCGGTGGGCGTGGAGTTCGCCTCGTGTTTCGCGCGCTTTGGGACGAAAGTCTCGATTTTCGAGATGCTTCCGCGCATCGTGCCGGTGGAAGACGAAGAGGTTTCGAAGGAACTGACGCGCGTTTTCAAGAAGGGCGGCATTCGCGTGGAGACGGGCGCGCGCGCGGACGACGTCAAGCTTCACGATCAGGGCGTCTGCTTCCAAGTGACGCTGGAGAACGGAAAAACGGAAACCGTCGAAGCGGACGCGCTGCTGGTGGCGATCGGACGCAAGCCCAACACCGAAAATATCGGAATCGAGGGCACGAAAATCGAGCTGGAGCGCGGATTCATCAAGGTCGACGCGAATCAGCGCACTGGCGAGCCGGGCGTCTACGCGATCGGCGATATCGTGGCAGGCACGCCGCAACTGGCGCACGTCGCGACGCGAGAGGGCATGGTGGCCATGGCGCACATCGCCGGAAAGCCGGCCACGCCAGTGAATCGAAACCGGATTCCGGGCGTCACGTTCACCGAGCCGGGCATCGGCAGCGCCGGCCTGACGGAGGTGCAGGCGCGGGCCCAGGGCTACAGCGTCAAAATCGGCAAGTTCCCGTTCTCCGCCAACAGCAAAGCCTCCATTCTCGGCCGCCACGACGGCTTCGTTAAAATCGTTGCTGAGGAGAAGTACGGAGAGATTCTCGGCGTGCACATTATTGGCCCGGAGGCGTACGAACTGATCGGCGAAGCGGTGGCCGCCATGGAATCCGAAGCCACTGTGGATACGCTCATGCAAACCATCCACGCGCACCCAACCATCTACGAGGCGATGGGCGAGGCGTTCAACGCGGTGTACGGACTCGCCATCAATGTTTGAAGGCGCGGCGATCGCCGAGGAGCGGCCATTGGCCCTCGAAATCCCCCTTCGGCCCGCGATCCTGCGAGATTTAGGGCGTGTCCGCTACGCGGAAGCGTTCGAGTTGCAACGCAAGCTCGTGGAGCGGCGCAAACGCGCCGAGATACCAGACCAACTATTGATCGTCGAGCACCCGCCCGTGGTAACCATGGGCCGTAATGGACACGACGACAATTTATTGGCCGCGCCGGAGCTTCTGGCGCGCGCCGGAATCGAATTCCATCACACCGACCGAGGGGGCGACGTGACTTTTCACGGGCCCGGTCAGATCGTCGGTTATCCTATCGTCGATTTGAAAGAGTGGAAACGCGACGTGGTGGCTTATGTCCGCGCCATCGAGGAAGTGTTGATCGGGGCGCTTGCGGAGTTTGGGATTCGCGGCAGGCGTGAGCCGGGCGCCACGGGCGTTTGGGTCTCCGCTCCGGGTGGGCCTGCGAAAATCGCCGCCATCGGCATTCACATCAGCCGCTGGGTCGCGTCGCACGGCTTCGCGCTGAACGTCGACGCCGATTTAAGCTATTTCCGGTACATCGTACCGTGCGGTTTGACCAAGCCCGTCACTTCGATGCGCGAGGCTGGATCGAGCGCTGCCCGTGGGGCGGTGGTCGAAGCGCTGGGACGGAACTTTGGGCGAGTTTTTGAGCGCGCAATGGCGCATGCTTCAGGCTGCGCTTTTATGGAGAAACTATGATCGATGTCGTCATGCCCCAAATGGGGGAGAGCATTGTCGAAGGAACGCTGACTAAATGGCTGAAGCAGCCCGGCGAGCACGTGGAGCGCGACGAACCGCTATTTGAGATTTCCACAGACAAGGTGGATACCGAGATTCCGTCGCCCAGCGCGGGGACTTTGGCCGAGGTAGTAGTGCAGGAAGGCCAAACGGTGGCGATCAACGCGGTGGTCGGTCGCATTCAAGACGGCTCCGGCGGAGCGGCGGCAGCCACGGCGCCCGCTCGTGAAAAGCCCGCAGCGGCTGCGCCCGCGCCCGAACCGGCGCCGAAGCCGGCCGCGCCAACGCCAGCGGCGCCCGCCCCAGCGGCCGCAGCGCCACCACCGGAGCCTCCGCCCGCGGAAGAGGCCGCTGGCCCGCTCTCTCCTCTGGTGCGTAAAATGGCGCGCGAGCACAATATCGATCTGAGCAAGATTCGCGGCACGGGAGCGGGCGGGCGCATCACCAAGCATGACTTGGAAGCGTATTTGGCGAGCTCCGCGGCGGCTCCGCAGCCCGCGCCGTCTCCTGCGCCTCCGCCGCAGCCGGCCGCCGCCCCCGCGGCGCAACCGCAACGGCTCGGGCCGCAAGCGGAGGTCGCCACCATCCCGCGCCTGGTCGAGGTTCCTGCTCCGGCGCGCGAAGCCCCTCCGGTGACTATGCCTGGGGCCGCGCCCGCCCTGCGGGTCGAGCCGATGAGCATCATGCGCCAGCGCATCGCCGAGCACATGGTCTTCAGCAAGCGCACCTCGGCGCACGTAACCACCGTGCACAAGTGCGATATGACGAAGATCGCGAAGCTCCGCGACCGCCTGAAAGGACAATTCCAGGCACAATACGGCTTTGGACTCACGTTCTTGCCGTTCGTGGTGCGCGCCGCGACAGCCGCCCTGCGCCAATATCCGATCGTCAACGGATCGATTGATGGGACCAATATCATCTACCATCGCGACATCAATATCGGCATCGCGGTGGCGCTGGATAACGGTCTAATCGTGCCCGTGATCCGCAATGCGGACGAAAAAAACATCGTCGGCTTGCAGCGCCATATCGCGGATCTCGCCGCGCGCGCCCGCTCCCGCCAGCTTAAGCCGGACGAGGTGCAGGGCGGCACTTTCTCCATCACCAATTTCGGCAGCTTCGGCAGCCTCTTCGCGACGCCGGTGATTAACCAGCCGCAAGTGGCGATCCTGGGAGTCGGCAGCGTGGTGAAGGAGCCGGTGGTGGTGGATGACGCGATCGCGATCCGCTCCACTTGTTATCTCGCCCTGACGTTCGATCACCGCCTGATCGACGGCGCGCTGGGAGACCAGTTCACCGCCAAGGTGAAGTCGGTGCTGGAGGGCTGGAGCGAGGAAGTCTAGCCGCGCCGATTTCTTCTGGCATAATAGTAAACGCTCTGGCCACCCTTCTTCCGCTCGCCCGCGGATGAAATATCTCGGACCCACGCGCCATTCCAGGCTGAACGAAGCCATTGCCGTGGTGTATTTATTCACCGGGCTCTTTGTTTTTATCAGCCTGGCCTCTTATTATCCCTTCGATCCTTCGCTGAACACAGCTTCGCAAGTTGTTAAACCGGTGAACCTCACAGGCCGCGCGGGCGCCTTCCTGGCGGACTTCTTTCTTCAAAGCCTGGGGCTTGCGGCATATTCGATCCCCGCGTTCATCTGGATTCTCGGCTGGAAATGGCTCCGGTCCCGGCCCATTGGATCGGCTTGGATTAAAGCCTGTGGCGCGGCGATCCTGGTGGGATCAACCTGCGCGTTATTCGGGTTGCTGCTGCCGGATTGGAAACCCATTGCCAAATTGATCCCGGCGGGAGGCTTGGCCGGCTCGGTGCTAGCCGGCGAGCTGACCGGTTATTTCAATTTGACTGGCGCGATTTTGGTCGTGCTGGCGTGCTGGATCGTTTCGTTGTATCTCGTGTCGAAATTCGAGATGTCGCGGCTGCCGGCGTGGTTTTGGGCCCCGCTGGTCTGGATCAAATCGTTCGCCGAGTGGTTCACCGGGTGGCGCGAAGAACGGGCGCGGCGGGCGCGTTTGCAAGCTCAGGCCCGCGTGCTCAAGAAGAAGCTCGCAAAGGCGGGAAGGACGCAGCCCGATCCCATCGCGGCGCCCACGGCGGAAGAACCGCCGATCGTGGATCTGCTGGCCGGCTCCGAGCCGCCGCAGCCGCGCCCCGTCGCAGTGGAAGAGATCCCAATCCGGGCTCTGGAACCGAACGATCCGCCGTGGGAACCGGAAGCGTCCGAACCGGCGCGAAGAACCGCGGAAACCGCGGCGCCTCAGCGGCGCACAGAGCGGACCCAATTCCGCCTGCCGCCCACCGAACTGTTACAGGAGCCCGCGGGGCGCAGCGCTTATGATAGCCAGGAGCTGAAAGAAATCGCGGCCCGCATCAAGTCGAAATTCGAAGAGTTCAACGTGCTCGGATCGGTAGTTCAGATTAATCCAGGCCCCGTGGTGACCACATTCGAATATAAACCTGAAGCCGGAATTAAATATTCGCGCATCACGACGCTGACTGAAGACCTTTGCCTGGGTCTTCAGGCGGAATCCATACTGATCGAGCGTATCCCGGGCAAGCCGACGGTTGGCATTGAGGTGCCCAATTCGAAGCGGGAAGTGATCGCCCTGCGCCAGATTTTAGAATCCGAAGAATTTGGCAACTCTCCTTCGCCGCTGACAGTCGCGCTTGGCAAGGACATCAACGGGCGCATCAAGGTGGCCGCGCTGGATTCCATGCCGCACCTTTTGATCGCGGGCTCCACCGGGGCGGGAAAAAGCGTCATGCTCAACTCCCTGATCATGTCGATCCTTTACAAAGCCAAGCCCGATCAGGTTCGGATGATCATGGTCGATCCCAAGCGGCTGGAGTTTGGATTGTACGAAGGCATTCCCCATTTGCTGACGCCCGTGATTACGGACGCGAAGAAAGCCACGAACGCGCTTCGCAATGCCGTACTTGAGATGGAGCGGCGGCTGAAGCTGCTGGCCTCGCAGGGAGTGCGCAACATCGAACAATACAATCGCAAAGTCCGGCAGCTCGAAGCGCAGCCGCGCAACTTGTTCGAGCAGGAAGGCGCGGAGGAGGAAGAGTTGGAGCAGATCCCCTACGTGCTGATTGTCATCGATGAATTGGCGGACCTGATGATGCTGGAGCGCGCCAACGTGGAGGAAAGCGTGACGCGGCTGGCGCAGATGGCGCGCGCGGTGGGCATGCATCTTGTGCTCGCCACGCAGCGGCCCAGCGTGGACGTCATCACGGGGCTGATTAAAGCCAATTTCCCCTCACGCATCAGCTTCCGCGTGGCGACGCGCGTGGATTCGCGCACAGTACTCGACGTTATGGGCGCGGAGCACCTACTCGGTAAAGGCGACATGCTCTTTCTGCCGCCCGGCTCTTCGCGTCTGGTGCGCGTGCATGGCTCTTACGTGAGCGAGGCGGAGACCAACGATGTCGTCGAGTTCTGGAAGAAACAGGCCGAGCCGGAGTACGATCAGAGCTTCCTGATTGCGCCGCCTTCGGAAGACGAGGAAGACGCCGAGCATTACGACGGTCCCGAAGATCCTGTCTACCAGGAGGCCGTACGGGTGGTCTGCGAGATGGGCAAGGCTTCCACGTCCACGTTACAACGCCGCTTGAGATTGGGCTACGGACGCGCCGCGCGAATTCTGGACATGATGCAGCGGGACGGCATCATCGGCCCGCCCGACGGTAGCCGTCCGCGCGATGTTCTGAAGCGTCCGGACTGGCTGGAGGAAGTGGAAAACCAGTTGAGATAGAGCGCCGAAATCCGAAGACCCGCTCCCGCGAAGCTCACTATAATGGTTCGAGTATCCTCGACCAGGAGAACTCGCAAATGCAAGGTTTAGCTCGGCTCGGCATGGGCGTTCTGTTCGTCATCGCGCCCGTGATGGCGCACCACTCTTTCTCGGCGGAGTACGACAGCAAGAAGCCCGTGACGCTCAAAGGCACCGTCACCAAAGTCGATTGGATGAATCCGCACGTGTACTTCTACATGGACGTGGAAGACGATGCGGGCAATGTCGCCAACTGGGCGCTCGAGATGGGGCCGCCTAACGGACTTCAGCGCTCTGGATGGACGCGGAGCACGATGAAGGTCGGCGATGTGGTGGTGGTCGAGGGCACTCGCGCCAAAGACGGCGGCAAGCAGGCCAACGCGCGGTCGGTCACGATGGCGAACACGGGCAAGAGACTCGGCGCCGCTTCGAGCGAAGGAAATATTCCATAATGCGAAAGTCCGCACTTGCGGCGTGCGCCGGGCTCGCCGCCGCGGCCATGCTGGCATGGGCACAACAGCCCGGGGTAAATCTTAACAGCGGGCGTCTCGACAAGGGCGCCGGACGCGGAAGAGGGCGCGGCAAGAACAGGCCGCCCTCCCGGCCGACCCCGCACTTGGCCGACGGGCGCGTGAATCTCGGGCCTCTCCCGGGCGAGAAAGGCGTATGGGAGGGAAATGCCGGCTCCACGCTCGCCACTAATCCGCCCGGCGGGTTGGATAACCCGACGATGAACCTCCCCACCAATCTAAAAATTTCCGAGGTTCCATTTCTACCCTGGGCCAGAGCCATCTACGACTATCGCCAAGCCAGCACCACCAAGGACGACCCGCACGTCCGATGCAAGCCGTCCGGCGGGCCTCGCATGTTCCACACGCCCTACGGATTCGAATTCCTCGATCTGCCGGATCAGCAGCGTATCTATATCGTCGGCGTGGGCGGTCCGCACACCTGGCGCGTCATCTACATGGACGGCCGTCCGCATCCCAAGGATTTCGATCCATCTTTCTCGGGCCATTCCGTGGGGCACTGGGAAGGCGACGCGCTGGTGGTGGATACAGTCGGATTCAACGAGAAATTCTGGCTGACGCGAGAGGGAATTCCTCTTACCGAAAAGCTGCATCTGACCGAGCGCTTCACCCGCACCGACTACGACGACTTGAAGTATGAGGCGACGCTCGACGATCCTGGCGCTTATAGCGCTCCCTGGACCGGCGGATGGTGGATCCGCTGGCAGCCGAATCAGGAGTTGTACGAGTACGTTTGTCAGGACAACAATCGCGACGTAAAACACATGTACGGCGGCCCGCGCAACTAAGCCGGCGGCCGTCTGGAGGGAGATCTATGCGATCATTCGTGTTCGTATTCTCGCTCTTTTTGGCGTCGAGTTCCTTCGCGGACGACAGCCAAAAGCTGCTATCCATCGACCATTACGTTCTGGTCCGGTCCGCGGTGCCGGCAATTTCAGGTCAGCCGGCGCATATCTACGTGCGGGAAGTGGTGCAGGCGCGAACGCTGCGGGACGCGCCCTCCCCGGATCGCGTCGCTCTGTTCGTCCACGGAGCCGGAACGCCCGCCGAAGTCGCTTTCGACGTTCCCTACCAGGACTACAGTTGGATGGCTTACCTGGCGCGTGCCGGTTTCGATGTGTTCGCGATGGACATGACCGGCTACGGCCGTTCGACGCGTCCCGCTCCGATGGACGATCCTTGCAACTTGTCTCGCGAGCAGCAGGCGGCGTTCGTCCCCAGCCTGATTCCCGCGGTCTGCGACGCGAGCTATCCGCATCAACTGACCACGTTGCCTTCGGATTGGAACGACATTGGCGCCGTGGTGGACCACGTGCGCGCATTGCGGCATGTGGATCGAGTCAGTTTGCTCGGATGGTCGCTGGGCGGCCCGCGCGCCGGGGGCTTCGCCGCGCAGCATCCCGATAAAATCCAAAAGCTGGTGCTGCTGGCGCCTGCTTACAATCGCAACGCTCCCGCCAATCCGCCCGCGCAGGTTCCCGCGAACGGAGCGGCCATGACCTCGCAGTCGCACGACGAATTCACCGCGAACTGGGATCGCCAGGTCGGCTGCCCGGCGCAGTACGAGCCTGCCGCAAGCGATGCAGTATGGTCCAGTATGATGCAGTCGGATCCGGTGGGAGCGGCCTGGGGAACCGGCGTGCGCCGCGCGCCGCAGGTGACAAGTTGGGGCTGGACCACCGCCGCCGTCGCCAAGACCCAAATTCCTACATTGATGGTCTCAGGCGCCTACGATAAGCAGGTGAATCCGGATCGCGTGCGCGAACTGTATGCCGATCTCGGATCCCCGAAAAAAGTCTTTGTGGATTTGGCCTGTTCGTCTCACAACGCAATGTGGGAGAAGAATCACCAGCTTCTGTTCCGGGCCGCGCTGGAGTGGCTGACCAAAGGCTCTGTGGAAGGCAAGCCGGAAGGCATGCTGCGGCTCGGGTACTGACTAATGTCCGCCGTGTTCTCCTCCCCAAGCCGAACGATGGTATGGCGTGATCGCGGAGTCCATTTTTTGCATCTCCGCGGTGCTCGCTAGCCGCGGTCCGGGATATTTGATGAGGTCCCATCCGGCGAAGTTCTTGTTGCCGCCGTAGTGGGGATCGCCGAACATGCCTTCGAGCATCAGCCTGCGCGCACGATTGAAGAACGCCCGCGCGTTGAGCGGAGCCTTGCCGGAGTCGATTTCCGTCAGCACTTGATCGCGCTTCTCCGGCGGGAGATCAGCCAAACCGCTGCCCTGACTTTGGCGGGCATACGCATCGGCCGCGGACAAGCCGTCAAGAAACGCCTGCTTTTCGGGTGAAAGATAGCCGCCAAGCTGAACCTCGATATAATCCTGTGCGCCGATTTCCACCGCGCCTGGGCCGAGCTCGTCCTTAGGGCAGAGCCGATCGAGGAAGGCCTCGAGCGTACGCTTCTGCTCCGGCGTAAAGATCCGGACTCGGGCCGGGGCCGATTGTGCGGCGGAACGGATCGCCGAAACGGGGACGAAGGCCGCAGTCGCGGCCGTGGCGATCACCGTACGCCGGGTCAAGCTGCCGGAGTCGTTTGAAGGCATGGCGATAGTATACTCCCAGGCTACGGCTACATCGCGCCCTGATTTTCCAAGCTTCGCCAGAGATACCAACTTGCGACGGAGCAGTATGGCCGCCAGGCGGCTCCGATCCGCTCCATCTCCGCGGGTGTCGGCAATTCCGCCAGCTTATAAGCTTTCTTGATAGCCGAGCGGACGCCCAGGTCTCCGGTGGGAAGCACGTCATGCCTTCGCAGGGCGAAAATCAGAAACATGTGGACGGTCCAGACGCCGATGCCTTTTACTCGAGTCAGATGCTCCACCACGGCCGCATCGTCCAGCGCGGCGCAGATCTGGAAATCCACGTCGCCGGCGCGCGTCATCCGCGCCAACTCCCGGATGTAGGCCAGCTTCTGCGGCGATAGTCCGAGGGTCCGCATCCTGGCAGGCCGCAACCGCAGGATGGCTTCCGGCGTTAGCGGATCGGCCTTGGCCGCCTCCATCAAGCGGTTGAAGATGCTGAGCGCCGCCTTCCCATGCAGTTGCTGATAGACGATCGACCGCACCAGGGTCTGGAAAATGGGCTCGCGATATTGAATCTTGTACGGCCCGACGCGTTCGATAATCGCCGCGAGGACGGGGTCGGACTTCTTGAGATGGGTAATTGCCTTCCTCATACCACTGTGAAATAAGCGACTTTTTGGAAACCTGGAGCGTGGGCGCCCGCATCGTAAGCTATGAGTATGCGGGCCCCTATTATTTTAATGCTTGCCGCCGGGATCGCCGGGGCGCAAGACGACGCTCCGATCAAGGTGAACGTCAATGTAGTGAACGTGCTCTGCACCGTCCGCAACAAGGCGGGAGGACTAGTCGGAAACCTCCAAAAGAGCGACTTCACGCTCTTCGAGGACGGCAAACAGCAGGAAATCAAGTATTTCACCCGCGAGACCGATCTTCCCCTGACCATCGGCCTATTGATCGATGTAAGCGCCAGCCAGGAGCGCCTGATCGACATCGAACGGAACGCCGCGCACCAGTTTTTCACGAACGTGCTTCGCCCGAAAGACGAGGCGTTCCTGATCAGCTTCGGCGCCGAAGCCGAGCTTTTGCAGGATGACACCAATTCCCCCAAACTGCTTCTGGATGGCCTGAATCAATTGCATCTGAGCGTTCCGGTGGGTGGTCTGCACCCCGGTCCGGTGCCCACCATGCAGAATAATGCCGGAACGATTCTCTACGACGCCGTTTTCCTGGCGGCCGACGAAAAACTTAGGAAGGAAGTTGGGCGCAAAGCCATCGTTGTCATCACGGACGGCGTGGATACCGGCAGCAAGTACACGCGCGAGAAGGCGATCCAAGCCGCGCTGAAGGCCGATTCGATCATCTACAGCATTTTTTATCAGGACGTCTCCGCTTACGGCCTCTTCGGCGGCGGAGGCGGCGGCAAGGGCGAGTTGCAGCGCATGTCCGCCGATACGGGCGGCAGGGTTTTCGACGTGGACCGCCGCCACACTCTCGACGACGCTTTCCGTGAAATTCAGGACGATATGCGCAGCCAATACGCGATCGGCTACACCCCTAGCAATTCGCGCAAGGATGGAACCTTCCGCAAGATCGACCTCCGCGTGGCGGCCAAAGACGACAAGGTGCAGACGCGGAAGGGATATTTCGCGATCGAGAGCGATAACTGAGCCGAGGTCATCCTGAGCCGCCGCGGGCCACACGCTGGTATGACATCGTCAAAGTAATATGACACGGATAGTTCTAAGTCTCGAAGAGCGGGAGACGTCCTGGCTTAAGCGCCGGTCCGAATCGACCGGAGAATCGATGGCGGAAATCGTGCGGCGAGCCGTGCGTAAGTTGAAAGAATCGGAAGACGAGCTAGAAGAACTTCTCGAGGCGACCAAGGGTATATGGCGGAAGGGCGACGGCCTGGAATACCAGCGCGAAATCCGCGAGGAGTGGGATGAGCGTACCGATGGATTCGGGCCTGACGAGCCGCTCTACTGAACCAAATCCTGTCGGCGCACCCGGAAGCCTTCCAGGCGCCCGAGCATGGTCACGGCCATCTTCTTCGGGTCGAAGAATTGCACGGCGAGCTTGCGGACTTCCTCCGCGTTTACGCGCTCAATGCGCTCCAGCATCTCGTCGAGCGAAAAGAAGCGCTTGAAGTAAAGTTCCTGGCGGGCGAGGTTGCCCATGCGGCTGGAGGTCGATTCCAATCCCAAGACGAACGACCCCTTGATGTGATCCTTTGCGCGGCGCAACTCGTCGGGAGTGACCTGGTGCTCCATCACTTCGCGGAGTTCGTGCACGACCGAATCGATGACCCTGCCCGCGGATCGGAGCGAAGTCCCAGCGTAAACCAGCATGCATCCGGCGTCGCGATACATCGCGAGCTCGGAATACACGGCGTAAGCCAAGCCTTGCTTCTCGCGGATATTTTGGAACAGGCGCGAACTCATGCCGCCGCCCAGAATCGCGTTCAAAATGTAAGCGGCAAACCGCGACTCGTGCGTCATCGGGACGGACGGAACGCCCAGGTAAACATGCACCTGCTCTAGCGAATTCTTATTGCGGAAGATCAGAGGCGCGTGCGGCCGGGGAGCGCATTGGGGCGAACGCAATTTGCCACGCTTCCAGTCCGCAAAGCGGTCTTCGGAAAGCCGCAGCAGCTGTTTATGCTTCAAATTTCCCGCCGCGGTGATCAGGACGTTCGACGGCGTGTAGAACTCGCGATAATACTGCTCCACGGAATTGCGATTAAACGAACGAATCGTCTGCTTCGTTCCGAGAATGGGCCGGCCCAGCGCGTGCCCTTTCCAGAAGTTGCTCGCAAAAATCTCGTGCAGCAGATATTCGGGGTTGTCCACCTCCATCTTGAGCTCTTCCAGGATGACGCCCTTTTCCTTCTCGATATCCTGCTGCTGGAAAAGCGGATTGCGGACCAGGTCGGCCACAACATCGAACGCCTCGGGGAGGTGCTCGTCCAGAACTTTGACGTTATAGCTGACCAGTTCTTTGGAGGTGAACGCGTCCAGGCCGCCGCCAATCGAGTCTACCGATCGCGCGATCTGCTCCGCGGTACGGTTCTTGGTGCCTTTGAACACCATATGCTCGACGAAGTGCGACAATCCGGTTTCGTGCGGCTGCTCCTCGCGAGAACCGGTTCCGATCCAAACGCCTACCGAAACGCTGCGCACGTGGGGCATGTACTCGGTGACCACCCGCACGCCGTTCGGTAGTCTGGTACGCTCAATATCCCTGATTTTGTGCGCGCTCACCCCTATATTCTAGCGCGCGTCCGAATTGCGGCCGGGTCAACGGGGCGGATGGAATAGGCGCAGGCGCGGTATGTCTCTGAAATCTTGAGGGTTTAGGGTCCAGAGTGGAGCGTCGTGGCGGATGGCGATGGCGGCGATCGCCAAATCCATCTCGCGGACGCGGGCACGGGGGAGGGAACGATAAAAATGAGCGCTCAATCTCGCGTCGTCCGTTTGAAAGGGTATGATCCGATGGGACGGGAACAGTCTCTCAAAATCTGCGATCTCCGCCGCGGTCCGGGGACCGCGAAACCATTCATAAATCACAAGCGATGTCAGATACAACTGTTCTCCTTGCACAACTGCCGCTCGAAGATCTGGCTCGGAATGCTTCCGTCCAGTGAGAGCATCGACCAGAGTCGATGTGTCTAGAAAGATCATCTGGTTCCCGGAACCTCGGTACGGCGTCCCCAGCGTTTTCGCGATGCCCGGATCTGACGAAGCTCGCGATCCACTTCGGCCTGCGTCCGCGTAGGCGGCCTGGCCATCATCTCGTCTAGCACGCGCAGCATGCGCTCGCGCTCCTCGTCGCTCAAGCGATCCGATTTCACATAGTAATCGTTGATCGCCTCGCGCACCACCTCGCTCTTGGGCTTCGCGAGATTTAACGCCGTCCGGTTCAATTTATTGACGGTCGCCTCGTCCAGAGTAAACGTGACTTTGACAGTTGCCATACTATGGCCATACTACCATACCTACCAGCCAAGGCACGATGTGGCGGGGGATCTACAATACGAGGATGTCCATCCGCGCGCTGCTCTCCACCGTTGTTCTGAATGCGAGCCTTCTGCTCGGGCAACTCAGCTCGAACACGGTCACGGTGGCCGCGTCGCAGGGCGCGAGTTCTCAGCCGGATCAGGCTGTCTTAAGCGTCATCGTGAACTCGGATGTGAATAAAAATCTGGACGATATCGTTCATGCTGTCGCCGGGGCGGGGATCTCGGCGGCGAGCTTGACCGGAGTCTCGCTCCAGTCGAATCCGCCCGTTTCGCCCCAATTGCATTGGAGTTTTCAGTTCCCGGTATGGCTATCGGCGTTGAAACAGACCACGGCTTCGCTGGCCGCATTGCAGAGCGCGATCGGTCAAGGCGGTAGCGGCCTGACGTTGTTGTTTTCGGTTGCCGGCGCGCAGAATTCGGGACAGCGGACGCCGAGTTGCGATCTGGCCGGACTGATCGCCAACGCGCGCGCGCAGGCGCAACCTATAGCGGCTGGGGCGGGATTGCCGCTCGGCCAAATCGCGGGAATCTCCGGCGCGACTTCTCAAGGCGTGGGAAATTGCTCGGCGACGGTGACGTACGCCCTCGGCTTCGGCGGCAATCCGGGGCCTCACACGGTTACGATCACGGCCTCGCGCACGGCGAATGCGGCTCCGGATCAGGTTCAGATCCAGAT
Source organism: Bryobacteraceae bacterium (assembly GCA_036557165.1). Lineage (GTDB taxonomy): Bacteria > Acidobacteriota > Terriglobia > Bryobacterales > Bryobacteraceae > Palsa-187. Next base: position 98,097 of record DATBIA010000020.1, on the reverse strand, counting down.
TTCCGCGACGTCGGGCGTTGGGTTCGGCGTGGACGATATCGAGAAGGCGCTCACGCAAGCAGGGATCTCGGGCGCAACTTTGGCCGGCGTAACTACTGGCTATACCTATGATGGCCAGGGCCAGTCTGCGTTCCTGCAGTGGTCGTTCATCCTGACCGCTCCTTTGGCGACGCTGAAGAACACAATCGGGCAGCTTCTTTCGGCGCAGGCGGCGCTTTCCAAGCAGAAGAGCGGCGTGGGGCTGTCGTTTTCCGGAGGCCTTTTAGAAGTGTCGGCGCAGTCGCAACCGGCTTGTCCAACCTCGACGCTGATTGTCGATGCGACAGCGCAGGCCCAAGCGCTGGCGAGCGCGGCGGGCGCTTCGGTGGGGCCGGTAAACGCCATTTCCGGCCCGCCGGCGATCGGAGCGGTACGAGCCGGAGACTTCGGGGCTCCCTTTTCCGGTATACTCACCCTCACCGCGGCTTGTTCGCTCCAGGTGCAGTTTCCGTTGTACTAGATCACTTCACCGTGATCCGCAGAGAATAGCTTCCGCTCACCATTTCATCCAGCGGAATCGAAACCTGCTCCTGCACGATCTCCGTCGTCCCGATCAGAGAACGGCTGGCGGTGTGCTCCGATTGCAGCACGTTGAGCATCGAAGCCGGCAGCGACGGCAGAATCTTGTCGTCGGAATAGTAGGTCGCGCGGCGTTCCATCAGGGAGACATAGACGCGGTTATTCGTCCGCTCCTGGTTCAGCAGCGCAACGGTATCGGGAATGTTCATGAAGCGGTCGCCGGACGCGGCGGCGTTCTAGGATGCGGTTGAGCGTTGATGGCAATGCGGCGAACCGCGGAGTCCCATCTCGCGGGAGCAGGGCGCGGGGAGGGAATGATATAAGGCATCCGGGGCGGGGAAGGTACAATACAGCGGTGTCCCTACGCGCACTGTTCTCTATTAGTGTCTTCCATTCCAGCCTTTTACTGGCTCAACTCAGTTCCAATACAATCACGGTGACCGCGTCGCAGGGCGCGAGCTCTCAGCCGGATCAAGCTGTCTTAAGCGTCATCGTGAACTCGGATGTGAATAAAAATCTGGACGACATCGTTCATGCCGTCGCGGGGGCGGGGATCTCGGCAGCGAACTTGACCGGAGTCTTGCTCCAGTCGAATCCGCCCGCTTCGCCCCAATTGCAGTGGAGCTTTCAGTTCCCGGTATGGCTGTCGGCGTTGAAACAGACGACGGCTTCGCTGGCCGCCTTGCAGGGCGCGATCGGTCAAGGCGGTAGCGGGCTGACGATGTCGTTTTCGGTTGCCGGCGCGCAGAATTCGGGACAGCAGACGCCGAACTGCGATCTGGCCGGACTGATCGCCAACGCGCGCGCGCAGGCGCAGCCGATGGCGGCCGCGGCGGGACTGCCGCTCGGCCAAATTGCGGGAATCTCCGGCGCGAGTTCTCAAGGCGTGGGGAATTGCTCGGAGACTATTACATTTGGCCTCGGCTACTCCGGCAGTCCGGGGCCTCACACGATTACGATCACGGCGTCGCGGACGGCGAATGCAGCTCCGGATCAGGTCGAGATCCAGATTTCCGCGACGTCGAGCGTTGGGTTCGGCGTTGACGATATCGAGCAGGCGCTCACGCAGGCGGGGATCTCTGGCGCAACGTTCGCCGGCGTGAATACTGGATATACCTATGACGGGAGGGTTCAGTCCCCTTTCCTGCAGTGGTCGTTCACGCTGACCGCTCCTTTGGCGACGATGAAGAACACGATCGGGCAGCTTCTTTCGGCGCAGGCGGCTCTTTCCAAGCAGAAGAGCGGCGTGGGGCTGTCGTTTTACATAGGGCTTTTGGAAACGTCACCACAATCGCAGCCGGCCTGCCCAACGTCGACGTTGGTTGCGGATGCGATGGCGCAGGCTCAAGCGTTGGCCGGCGCGGCGGGCGATTCGGTGGGGCCGGTCAGCGCGATCTCCAGCCCATCCGCAGCTTCCGAGCAGCTTGCGACCAGCGCCATATACGATCCAATCACGGTTCGGGCAGGATTCTTTGCAGTCGGCCTGCCTTACGTATTCGCCACGAGCTGTTCGATGGCCGTCCAGTTCCCGCTTTACTGACGGTCACTTCACCGTGATTCGCAGAGAATAGCTTCCGCTCACCATTTCATCCAGCGGAATCGAAACCTGCTCCTGCACGGTCTCCGTCGTCCCAATCAAGGACCGGCTTGCGGTGTGCTCGGTTTGCAGCACGTTCAGCAACGAAGCGGGGAGCGAGGGCAGAACTTTGTCGTCGGAATAGTACGTTGCGCGGCCTTCCATCAGCGAAACATAAACGCGGTTGTTCGTGCGCTCCTGGTTGAGCAGGGCCACGGTATCGGGAATGTTCATGAAGCGGTCGCCGGACGCGGCGGCATTCTGGATGCGGTTCAGCGTTTCGGCGTCGCTGAATAGAAGACGATGTTCGCCCTTGGGCATGCCCGCCGGAATCTTGACCGTGAGCGAGCGCTCCATTCTCTCGCCGCGGAACGGACGGAGAAATACTTTCACTGGAATTTCGGAGCCGGCCTCTACTTCCGTCGATGGGGTCCATGCGCTGTCGATGGCGGCGACGCGGCGCTCGGGCAACAAATCGATAGTGCAATCGACGGCCCTCAGCTTCGGCATAGTAACGGGATTCAGAAAGAGGCGGTTGAATTTATCACCCCACCACGTCGCCAAAGCCACGGGCGGGGGCGCGGGCGCTTCGCTGCCGGCGAGCATGGTGGAAAGCTTGATGCTGCCCACTCCATCCACGTCCACATTGCCGCTCATGCGATATGTGGTTTCCTCGGAGTATTCATTGATCTGTTGCAGAGTGTTGGCGAGCGTCAACATCATCAGGTATGGCGTCCACTTCTGCTGAACGAAGATGCCGAAGTGCATATCCTTTTCTTTGACGACCTTGTTTGCGCTATCTAGAGAGCGCACTTTGAGGTGCACCGGCACCGTGGGCGCCTCGTCGCCTAGCTCGCCCATGATGCCGCTAAAACGATCCTGATGAAGCGCGCCCACCACGTCGGTGGTATTGGGGAGCTTGGTGGGCTGGTAGGAGGAAGCGAGCGTCCAGACGACCTCGCTCTTAGCCATCGGCATGTCCACCGGCCCGAGGCTCATGAAAGGATGGCCGAACGCCAACACGCGCTTTCCGTCGTTGTAGGTGACCGTTCCTGTTCCCGTTATCGAAAGGTCGCCGGAGACCAGGATGCCGGCTACCGAATCGCCGGGGTTGAGCGACTTCTCCCAACCTGCCGTCGGCTTCGCGCTGAGCGAGGTCGCCGACGCGCCGCCGCCCTCTACGGGCGCGATGCCGATTTGCCGGAGCATCGGTTCGAAGGCCCGCAGCGTGGCTGAGTTGAATCCGCTGAAGACCAGCGGAGTTTCAATCGGCGTCATCAGAGGCTGGCGCTCCGGGCCGATTTGGGTGGCGCCCGCGGCGACCAGATTCGCGAGCAGTTCGTTTGGCATTGGTCCGGCAGCGGCCTGTTTCCGCGCGGGCAAGGCGCCCGGAGTTTTTGCGTCCGTGGGGCGCGACTGATCCAGATCGTTGATTTCCAGCATCGATTCGATGGGCGTGATGCCGCAGATCGCGTCCGGTGAAAATACGCTGATGCGTAGCGCCACCGCGCCCACTAACTTGCCGTCGATGTAAACCGGGCTGCCGCTCATGCCCGCCGCGACGCCCGTCTCTTTCGCTTTGCCGAGCATCTTGCCGAGGATTACGTCGCTGGGTCCGTTGCTTTTCTTCCAGACGCCAATGATGTCGATCGGTACAGGCTCGGGCTGCGTGCCTTGAAAGACGGTCCAGGCGGTGGCGTGCATGCCCGATTTGACGTCCTTGAGCGGAAAGATCTCGGTTTTCCCGGCCTTGGGAGGCGTGAGCTCCGCTCCACACGCCACCACACCCGCGCATAGGAACGCGACCGCGAACCATCGATTCATTGAGGTACCCTCTTAGCTCCATTAGAACATCCTGAACCTTAACCTTTTGGCGGGTACAATAGGCTCATGGAGACGCTGGAAAAGGCCACCTTCGCCGCAGGCTGTTTTTGGGGCGTGGAGGCCACGTTCCGGGCGCTTTCTGGAGTGGAGTCCACGCGGGTTGGCTATACCGGCGGCAGCCTTCAGAACCCGACTTACGAAGACGTCTGCACCGACCGAACCGGTCATGCGGAAGCTGTCGAAGTGACGTTCGACCCGAAGGCTGTAAGCTACCACGACCTGCTCGAGATCTTCTGGAATAATCACAATCCCACTACTTTGAACCGTCAAGGACCGGATTACGGGACGCAATACCGCTCGGCGATCTTCTTTCACTCGCCCGAGCAAGAAGCCGAGGCCAAGGCTTCCCGCGACGCGGCACAGAACCGTTTTTCGCGGGCGATCGTGACGCAGATCGCACCCGCGACCGAGTTCTGGCCAGCCGAGGAATATCATCAGCAGTATCTGGAAAAGCGCGGACTGGCTCACTGCCATCTGTAAAGCTCACGTGAAAATCGGATTCGTCAGTCTGGGCTGCCCGAAGAACCTCGTCGATAGCGAGGTGATGATGGGCGCGCTCGCCACGCGCGGCCACGAACTGACGCCGCACCCATCCGAAGCGGACGTAATCGTGGTGAACACATGCAGCTTCATCGATCCCGCGAAGCAGGAATCGGTGGACACGATTCTCGAGATGGCCGAGTACAAGAAGACCGGCCGCGCGCAGCGGCTGATCGTCGCCGGATGTCTAGTGGAGCGATACCGGGACGACATCCAGCGCCAGATGCCGGAAGTGGATGCGGTGGTGGGCACGAACGAGCTGGAGCGGATCGGCGCGCTCTGCGAGGGCATAACGCTCGCACCCGCGAATCCGTTTGAGCCGTATCTGTATCACGACGCCACGCCGCGGGTGCTTTCCACGCCCCGTCATTACGCCTATATCAAGATCGCCGAAGGGTGCGATCATCCTTGCACATTCTGCGTGATTCCTCAGTATCGCGGCAAATTCCGCAGCCGGCGGTTCGAAAGCGTAGTCTCGGAAGCCACGCGGCTGTTTTCTCATGGCGTGCGGGAGATCAATCTCATCGGGCAGGACACCACGTGCTACGGCGAGGATTTGGGACTCAAGGACGGCCTGGCTCTGCTGCTGGAGCGGCTGGCGGGAATTGAGGCGCCGGGCAGCAAATGGATCCGCTTCCTCTATTGCTACCCCAATAAGATTACACAGCGGTTGCTCGACACATTGGCCGCGCACGATTCGCTGGTGAAGTATATCGACATGCCGTTGCAGCACGCCAGCGCGCCGGTGCTCAAGCGCATGAAGCGCGGGGCAAACGGCGAAATCTTTTTGAAGCTGATCGAGCGCATCCGCCGGACCATTCCCGGGGTCGCCATTCGCACCAGCATGATCGTGGGTTTCCCCGGCGAAACGGACGGCGATTTCGAAGTTTTGTACGATTTCGTACGGGCGGCCCGGTTCGATCGCCTAGGCGTCTTCTCGTATTCCGACGAGGATACCAGCGCCAGCTTTCATTTAGATCGCAAAGTGAATGCGCGAACGATCTACAACCGCAAGCGGCGGCTGATGGCCCTGCAACGAAAGATTTCACGAGAGCGCAACCGGGCGCTGGTGGGAACTGAGCAGCAAGTGCTCGTGGAAGGGCCATCGGCCGATTCGGAGATCGTGTGGCAGGCGCGGCTGGCGACGCAAGCGCCCGAGATCGACGGCGTCTGCTATATCTCCTACCCGGGCGAGCGGCCGCTCACGTCCGGTGAGTTCCGCCGCATGCGCATCTCGGAAGCGCACGACTACGATCTTACGGGCGAGCTGGTGGGTGAGGCAGACGATCGGGTTTTGTCGTCTGCCTTGATTCGGATTGGCGCCGGGGCGGGCGCTAAAGCGCCTGTTGCAGGCTGAAGCCTGCTCCACCACATGCAGATGATGCGGTGTCCGATTTGCGGCAAAGACGTTCAGATCGACGACCCATTTATGCCATTCTGTAGCGACCGCTGCCGCATTATCGATCTGGGCAACTGGGCGTCGGAGAAATACGTGATATTCACGCCCGCAGAGGGCTCGCGGCCCGAAGAAGACGAAGACGAGACGTGAAGACGCTGGCGCGGCTTATCGCCACGTGCTGCTATTGCGGCTACGCGCCCGCGGCGCCGGGGACCGTGGGATCTCTCGCAGCGATCGCGCTTGCATGGCCGTTATGGCGCTTTGCGGGTTTCGGGCCATGGGCGTTCCTGGTTCTGGGACTAGCGGCGATCGCCCCGGCTATTTGGGCGGCGGATTCCGTTTCGCGGGAAACCGGGTCGAGCGATCCGTCGATTGTGGTTGTGGATGAAGTGGTGGGGCAGTGGATCGCGCTGGCGGGCGCGGCGCGTTTCAACTGGAGGAGCTGGGCGGGGGCGTTCGTGCTATTCCGGCTGTTTGACGTGCTGAAACCGCCCCCGGCGCGGCAGTTCGATCATATCCCCGGCGGCGTGGGTATTGTACTCGACGATGTTGCCGCCGGAGTATACGCCGCGCTTGTATTGTTCGCCGCTGGATGGTTCAATCTTTATTAGTGGCATTTCGTAAAACATCCAGTGTTGGGCGTCCCGAGATTGTCGAGGTGTCGCCCCAGGCGGCGATTCCCGGCGGCGAATTTCAAATTCGCGGCAAGGGTTTGGCCGGGCCGGAGCGGCCCCAAGTCCGGTTTGGGGATTCGCAGGCGTCCGTCGTAATTGGCTCCGATTCATACCTCATCGTGCGCGTGCCCGAGGGCGCTTCCGCAGGCGAGTTGTTTCTCGGCTCCAATGGCGGTCCGGCGTGGACTTGCCAGCTCGGCGTACAGATCGCCGATAGCGTTCATCCCGTATCGAATCCCGCCGTGGACCGGCGCGGAACCATCTATACGACGCTGAGCGGCTCGGCCGGGCAGAAGACGCCCGTGTCGGTTTTCAAGATCGAGCCGGGCGGCAATGCCAAGCCGCTGGTCTCCGAAATGATGAACGCCACGGGGCTGGCGCTGGACGCCTCGCAAACGCTATACGTTTCGAGCCGCAACGATGGCGTAGTGTATCAGGTTTCGGAGAATGGCAGCCGCACGCCCTACGTCGAGGGCATGGGCGTCGCCACCGGCATCGTCTTCGACGGCGAAGACAATTTGTACGTGGGCGACCGCAGCGGGACGATTTTCAAAATCAGCCCTCAGCGTCAGATTTACGTGTTTGCGACCATTGAACCCTCCCTGGCCGCCTATCATCTGGCGTTCGGACCGGATGCCTTCCTCTACGTCACCGGGCCTACGACCTCCAGCTTCGATTCCATTGCGCGGATTTCAAAAGAAGGACACGTTGAACGGTTTTATCGCGGCCTCGGGCGTCCGCAAGGACTCGCGTTCGATGCCATGGGGAACCTTTATGCGGCGGCCTCGCTGGGCGGACGGCGGGGAGTGGTGCGCATCACCCCTGAAGCCAAGGCGGAGTTATTCCTATCCGGACCTTCGATCGTGGGGCTGGCATTCACACCATCAAAGGCGCTGATCCTGGCGACGAACAACGCCCTTTATCGCGCCGATGTGGGTATTGAAGGCCGCCGTATTCCTTAGTGGCGGAGACTTTGGACGAGCGGACGAGCGCCCCACAGAATGCCGAAATCATTGCTGTCGGTTCCGAGCTGCTGACCTCGGGACGCATTGATACAAACTCGTTATTCATCACGGATCAGCTCAATGCACTGGGCGTGGAGGTGCGGCACAAGCACATTGTGGGAGACGATCGCGCACAGTTGAGCGCGGCGGTGAGAGAAGCCCTGGCCCACGCCGATATCGTCGTCCTCTGCGGCGGCCTTGGCCCCACTGAGGACGATCTGACGCGCGATGCCGTGGCGCAAGCTTTGGATCGCGCGCTGGTCTTTCGCCAGGATCTCTGTGACGTCATAGAAGAGAGGTTCCGGCGCAGGCAGCGCAAGATGGCGGAGAATAACAGGCGCCAGGCGTACATTGTAGAGGGCGCGGAGGTGCTCCCCAATCCGAATGGAACGGCGGTGGGTGAGTGGATTGAAGAAGGAGGGCACGTGGCGCTGCTGCTGCCCGGTCCTCCCGGCGAGTTGAAGCCGATGTTCGCGAACGAGTGCGCGCCGAGGCTGGCGCGACGCCTTCCGGCGCAGGTGATTCGCGCGCGGCAGTACCGCGTCACGGGCATGACGGAATCCGATCTGGATCATTTGATCGCGCCCGTTTACACGAAATTCTCCAATCCGGCAACCACGATTCTCGCTTCGCCCGGAGATATACAGGTCCACCTGCGCGTCCGATCAAGCACGGCCGAAGAAGCCGAACGCCTGCTGGCCGAGGTTGGCGCCCCAATCGAGCGACTATTGGGCGACCGGATTTTCTCGCGCAACGGCGACTCGCTGGAGGCGGTGATCGGAGCGCACCTCCGCAAGCGCGGGGCGACATTGGCCGTGGCCGAGAGCTGCACCGGCGGAATGGTCGCGGAGCGAATCACTTCCATCTCCGGGAGCTCCGATTATTTTTTGGGCGGATTTTTAGTGTACTCGAACGGGATGAAACAAGATGTGCTCGGCGTGGATGGAGCACTGATCGAGAAGCATACGGCGGTCAGCGCGGAAGTGGCTCAAGCGATGGCCGAGCGGGCGCGTCTGCGCGCGGGCGCGAGCTATGCCGTGTCCACGACGGGAGAGGCGGGCCCGGAATCGGCCACGGGAGCGCCCGTGGGAACGGTTTACGTTAGCATTGCCGGACCGGACTGGCCGACGGAGACTCGGAAGCTCAATTTGCCTGGAGATCGCACACGCATCCGGATGTTCGCTACGCAAGCCGCGCTGGATGCCCTGCGGCGGAAGTTGGAAGCTTAGCGGCCCAGAGGAAAAGTCTGTTCAGCCTACCGGGCCGCCGCGGCATTTCCGATCATGTGCCGCGAATCCTTCTCGTCTTCCTGGCAGATCGATTCCATCAGCTGAAAGCCCGGCCGCCAGCGAACGGTGTTGCTGGTGGTCCAAGGTTTGGAATACGCGCCGGGATCGTCGATGGTGACTTCGTATTTGAGGGTCCTCGAATCGGTGCGCGTGTAGCGTTCGATTAGGTGCGCCCGCGGAGTTTGCGGATGCCCCGCCTGGTCCAGCCAAGCCTTCCCGTTGAAGCCCACGACATCCACCACGAGCGTGTCGCCTTCGTAACGCCCATCGGCGTCGCCGAGCCAGGTCGGTCTGATTTTCCTGGAATGGACCGGCTTGCCTTCCGCAATAGGCACGATGCGCCAAAGATAGTTGTCGCCCTCGAACACGAATACCACCTGATCTCGCGTTTGGACTATTTGGAACGGATACGGATCGAACATATAACGAGGGACGCCCACGGGCAGGCACCGCGCCTCCGGGTCGTCTTTCGAAAGCGTCTCCACGCGCTCATTGAAGGTTTTCAGCGCCGCCGGAAGGAAAGGAACGTCGACGTGTTTATCGGCGCTGTGAACGCCTTTCCAGCGCTCCTCAGCGATGTTGCCTGAAAAGCCGGGATACCAGGCCCCATCGCCGCCGAAATCGGGACGGCCGTCGGCCAGGCGCGGCGCGGGCCCGGCTGGAACCACCGGCGCTTGCTTGCCCTTTCCCTCGTTCGAATTGGCGTAGCCGCCCAGAAACGGGCCCGGATCCTTGGCGAGCGCGGGCTGTTTTTCGGGCTGCTTCGGGGTCGCCTGCTGCGCAAACACGCCCATACACGCAAGGGGCAGAAGCGCCAAGACGTTTTTCACAATCCTCAGTCTCACAAGATCGCGCGGCCGTGTCAAAGACTGCGCGCTTTAAAACATACGCCGCTTCAGCCGCTCGATGGTGAATTTTGCAGTCTCCGCGACAGCCATCACCGTCATCACGCCCGCTTGAACCGGATCGGTGACCACCAGATCCGCGGCCTCCGGCACGCTCCCGGCCATATTCAGGCTGATCACCAGCAATCCCTGCGCGCGCACTTCCCGCACCGCCTGCTCGATATCGCCTCCCATCAGGGCGCCCGCCATCACCAGCGCTCGAACGCGCGGCAGGCGAGCGGCGGCGCGAACGGCCTTCGCCAGCGTCGCTTCTCCCACCAGCGGAATCGTATCGACGGAGATGTGCTCGCCGCGAATGTTGTGGCGGTCGGCTTCCGTAATCGCGCCCAAGGCAACCTGACCCACCTGCGCGCCGCCCCCCATGATGACGATCCGCTTGCCATAGATCTTCTCCATCGTGTCCACTTGGATCGCGCTCTTGACGACAGGCAAACGGCGCAAAGCCTCCAGCATGACCCCGGGGTCGCTGGGGATCTCGATTTCGAAGTAGGTCCGCCGCGGCTCGATAATTTCGACGCTGACGATATCGCCCTGATGAGCAGCGATCACGCCCGAAAGTTGATGGAGAATCCCGGGTCCGGGGTCCGCCCTGACCTCAACGCCAGTTTTTTGAGTCATGTCGTTCTTTAGAATCGCCGCGAGGGTACTGGTACTTTAGCCGCCGCCAGCCTGCCCCAACAAAAGGGAATTACCGCTCTACCCAGGGGGGCAAACTGAACGTCTCGGTGGCCTCTGTTGAAAGCAGACGAGTGTAGCACAAAGCTTCGGCGAGAGAGAGCGCGCAAACATCGAACGACCCTATTGACACCGCCTCTCAGTCGAGTACAATCGAAAGGTCGGTTCCAAATTCGAAAAAACGCAAATCAATCATTATGTTTAAATCTCGCAAGAACCGTCCCGAGCCTCCCGTCCCTGAGCGAACCTATTCGTCGAGCGAAGTCGCTCAAGTGGCTAACGTCAGTTTGCGGCAGTTGCAGTGGTGGGATGAGCGAAAAGTAGTCTCGCCGCGCCACGAAGGACACCGGCGCGTGTACGGTCCAGGCGAGGTGATCGAGATCACGGTAATCGCGGAATTGCGCCGAAAGGGTTTCTCCCTGCAGAAAATCCGCCGCGTGCTGCGCTTCCTCCAGAAGGAGATGGGCCGCCGCCTGGCGGAGCTGCTGGACACTTCTTCGGATCTGCATTTGGTTACGGACGGCAAATCGATTTTCCTGGAGGATCAATATACGCGAATCATCGATTTGCTGAAGAACGCCCGTCAGCCGATGTTCCTGGTCTGCGTGAGCGATCAGGCTCGGCGCATCAGCGACGCCGACCGCAAACCCGTGCGAATGGAAGCGGGGATGGCGCACCCGGCGGTGAGAAGAGCCCGCGTCGGGTAGCTTATCCCTTTTTCAAACCAGGCACGCCGCCGAGCGAAGGCGCGAGCCGAACGGCTCGCAAAATCGACTCGGCCACCGCCTCCGCCGCGGCCGCGCCAAGCGAGTCGATAGGAGCGCTGGCTTGTCCAATACTAAGGGCCACCGTGACGTCTCCGTCGGACATGGTGTTCACGGGGCGAATCGCCCGCGCGACACCCAAGGAAGCGAATTGCGCGAGCTTCGTCGCTTGAACTTTCGTTAGCTGCGCATTCGTCGCCACCACCGACAACGTCGTGTTCGCTCGCGAGAGACCGGAGGGGGTACCACCTTTCATGATGCGAACGCTATCGGCAAAATCCGTGGAATCCTGCGCCGTGCGGGCGCCCGCTACGATTTTTCCGGTGGCGGGGTCGCACACGTCGCCGACGGCATTCACGGCCGTGAGAGCCGAAACCATCACGCCTTTATAGCGGCCCTCCAGTTCCACGGTCCAAGTTCCCAGTCCGGATTTCATCGCTTGCCGCATACCCAGCAGCTTGCCTACCGTGGCGCCTGTTCCGGCGCCCACGGCCCCTTCGGCGACGGCTTGATCCGTGGCGGCGGCGGCGGCAGCCTCGCCCATTTCGCGGCTTGGGCGGGCGCTGGCCTTCCCGATACCTAGATCGTAAAGAATCGCCGCCGGAACCAGGGGAACTTTCGCCGCTCCCGTCTGGAACCCCACGCCCCGATGCTCCAGGTAGCGCCGTACCCCGCTCGCCGCCTCCAGGCCGAAGGCGCTGCCCCCCGCGAACACCACGGCGTGGATCTTTTCGGTGAGGTGATGCGGATGCAGAAGATCCCACTCCTCCGTGCCTGTAGCCGATCCACGTATATCTCCGCCGGCTGCGGCGCCGGATTCGCACAAAATCGCGGTGCAGCCGGTCAGTCCGTCATAATCGGAAGCGTGCCCGACGAGGATTCCCGGAATATCGGTGAGACCTTTCATAAGCGTTCATCATGTTAGCATCGCCGGAGCCCCAATCTACGGTGGCCTCAGGCGATGGCGCTACCCCGATGGCTGGTCGCGGATGCGGCGCTTACCTGGCGCGCCATCCTCAATCTTGCGAATCATTAAAAACCAAGGGCGGCATGTTAGCATCGGTATGGGTTGGGGGATTTTAATTGCTCGATTTCCTAAAACCGCCAGTGGAGGCGTTTCAGGATTTCCTCTCTCTGAGCATCCGGGCGATTCGAAATATTTTTCGCGGTCCTCACTACGCCGACGACATCTTCCGGCAGATGGATATCATCGGGGTGGGGTCGCTGCCGATCGTGATGTTGATCGGGCTGTTCAGCGGCGTGGTTATGACCATGCAAATGGCCCGCGCGCTGCAGCAATACGGCGCGGAGGGGCAGGTAGGCCAGATCGTCTCGATCGCTCTGGTGCGGGAACTTGGGCCCGTCCTCACCGCCGTCCTGGTGGCGGGACGCAATGCGAGCGGCATCGCCAGCGAACTCGGCTCCATGAAAGTCACCGAGCAGATCGACGCCATGCGGGCGCTGGGAACCGATCCCATCCAGAAGCTGGTGACGCCGCGCCTCATTGCGACGAGTTTTGTGCTGCCGCTTCTGACCATCATCGCCGACTTTATCGGGCTGATCGGCGGCGCCGTGATCGCCTACGCTTTGCTCAACATCAGCAGTTCGCAGTATTGGACTTCGGCATGGATGTCTCTCGAATATAACGACTTGGCGCAGGGACTGATAAAGCCGTTCGTTTTCGCCGTGGTGATCGCGCTGGTGGGCTGTTTTTACGGCATGCGCACCAGTGGCGGGACCCAGGGCGTGGGCAGAGCCACTACCAAAGCCGTCGTCGTGTCCTCGGTTTGGATTTTCTTTCTGACCTCGATGATTACCCGCTTTTTCCTGTACTACACGTGATGTCGCCGGATTCTTCGCGTACTGGAGAATTGGTCCGGTTCGAGGATGTCAGCTTGCGCTTTGGCGGAACTCCAGCGCTGGAAGAGGTTTCCTTCGCAATGGGCCCGGGAGAGACAAGGATCGTATTAGGCGCTGCGGGCAGCGGAAAGACGACGCTGTTGAAAGCGGCGCTCGGCTTAATCAAGCCCGACTCGGGCCGCATATTCCTGTTCGGGACTGAAATCACAGACTTGAGCGAGCAGAACCTGTTCGATCTCCGGGCGCGCGCAGGCATTCTATTCCAGGAAGGAGGTCTGTTCGATTCGCTGACAGTGGAGGAGAATGTCGCCTATCCGCTGCTGAACCAGCGAGTGCTCCGTGAGGCGATTCATTCCAACGGGACTGGCCATCAGCCGCCGGTCCAGACGCTGGAAAAGCGTGTGCGCGAAACGCTGCATTTCGTGGAGCTGGATCAGACTCTCGACAAATTCCCCAGCGAGCTTTCCGGAGGCATGCGCCGGCGGGTGGGAATCGCCCGCGCCCTGGTCACGGAGCCCGCGCTTCTTCTTTATGACTCCCCGACCGCGGGGCTCGACCCGATTACCGCCAACACCATCATCGCTCTCATCCTCAAAGAGCGCGAACTTCGCAACACGGCCACCATTCTGGTGACGCATCGCTACCTGGACGGGCATCTGATCACCAACTTTCGCTACAATCCGAGCAGTGGAACGGTGGAACGGGCGCCGCGGAGCGCGGAGGGCGCCGAAGGCGTGAAAACGAAGTTTTTCGTGATGAAGGAAGGCCGCTTGGTTTTCCAGGGCTCGGAGTCCGAACTCCAAGCCGCCTCCGATCCATACGTACTTAAATTCCTGCGCCACGGGAGTTCCTAGAGTTTATGCCAGCCTCCAGCAAGGTCAGATGGTCGCAGCTCAAGGTCGGCCTGATGACGATCGCCGCTCTGATTATTCTGTCGTTTTTGGTTTTCCTCATGGTGGGGAATTTAGGCGCGTTCAGGACGAAAAGCGACGTCTACACTTACATGAGCGATTCCCAATCTCTGGCCGAAGGGGCGGACGTGCGCCTGAACGGCATTCTCATCGGAAAAGTGGCGAAGGTGCAGCTTTCCGGATTGTCCGATCCCGACCGTACCGTCCGGATTACGATGCAAATCGACAATCGCTACTTGCCTTCCATCCCCGTGGATTCGCAGGCCGGGTTGGGCAATGCGACGTTGCTCGGGGCGAAGCTCATCAATATTAGAAGGGGAATGGGGCAACAGACGATTCAGGCGGGGGGAGAGCTTCCCAGTTCGCAGACAGCGGAGCTGGAGGATATTTTTCAGCAGAGTTCGTCGACGCTCGCCGCGTTGCAGTTGACCATTAAAAAGATCAACGGTATCGTCGATCTAGTCGAAAGCGGCAAGGGAACCATCGGGGAGCTGCTGGTGGACGATACCATGGCCAAAAAGATGTTGGCGATCCTCGATACAGCGCAAGCGATCGCCAACGAGGGCCAAAAGGTGGTGGCCAACCTCAACTCCGATAAAAACAGCGTGGGGAAATTTCTTCACGACAATAACGAGCTATACGGGCAGGTGCACGATAGTTTGGCGAAGATCAACGACACCATCGACAAAGTCAACAACGGCTCGGGCACCATTAGCAAGATTCTGAACAGCTCCGAAATGTCCGACGCCATTAACCAGAATTTGGCAGATATCCACAAGATGCTGACGGGCATTCAGGCGGGGGAGGGGACTCTCGGCAAATGGGTCACCAAGGACGATCTGCACGATCAGGTTCAGACCACGCTCAAGCGGGTGGACGCCTTGATCGACAAGATCAGCAACGGACAGGGCACAATTAGCAAGCTGCTGAACGAACCTACCGTGGCGGACGAACTGGAAGGAGTCATGCGGGAAACGCAAGGCTTATTGAAGGACTTCCGCGCCAATCCGAAAAAATTCCTGCACATCAAGTTGGGGCTTTTTTGAGCAGACTGCTGGTGGTGAACGCCGACGATTTCGGCTTCACGCGCGATGTCAACCATGGCATTATAGAAGCTCACCGCAACGGGATTTTGACGTCTACGACGTTGATGGCCACGGGTCCCGCGTTCGAAGACGCCGTTCGTCTGGCGAAGGAGAACCCGAGCTTAGATATCGGCTGCCATCTTGTGTTAGTGGGCCAGACACCCCATCCCCAAACCTTGGCGCAGTTCGCTCGTCTCCTCGCGTTGAAGCGCATTCGCGTCTATGAGGAATTGGCCGCGCAGGTCCGCAAGATTATGGATGCCGGTCTCCGGCCCACGCACTTAGACACGCATAAACACACGCATTTGCTGCCTCCGGTGCTCGATGCCATAGCAAGAATTTCCGGGGATTTCAATATTCCTTGGGTCCGTCGCCCGTTCGATTTTCCCTTTCAAACCGGCGGAATTGGATGGAAAACGACGGCCGTGAACCGGGCTATCTCGGCGATGCGGGGCCGTTTCGAGCGAGTGCTGCGCCGTCATAATTGCCGCTTCACCGACCATTTTGCGGGCTTTCGCCTGACGGGGAGATTCGATGCGGCGTCGCTCGCAAAGTTAATTCGAGCGCTGCCGGAGGGTTCTACGGAATTCATGTGCCATCCGGGCCGCTGTGGGGAGGAGTTGCGCGCCGCACCGACGCGCCTGAAACACAGCCGCGAGGCGGAGTTGTGCGCGCTGACCGCGCCCGAGGTGCGCGAGGCGCTGGCGGAGTCGGGGGTGAAGCTCGCCAATTTCAGCGAACTATAGAACTTGGTGTGGCTTACATGCCCACGTAGCGCGCGTAGACGCTTCGCGCGACTCCGGGGTCGGTTGTGCCGCGAACAATGGCGCGCCCATCCGGGAAGACCGTTAGATCGTATAGATCGACTGACGCGCGTAACGCGAATTCGTTCAAACGCACGGCGGCCAGCGGCCTTAGGCGGCCGGCCAGCTCCGTCAGATCGATGGGACGCGCGCGCTCATGGATCTGCACGGCATTGCGTCCGCACAGGCTAATGGGCGCGCGATGCTTGCCTTCCAAGTGCGGAAATTCGCGACGCGCGCAGCAGGGGCACTGGGGATCGCGCGCCGGATTGGCAGTCTGACGAATCTCGCCGCTCCAAACGTCGATTCTGGTAAGCCGGGCCGTTAGGGCTTCCGCCCCGCACACCAGCAGTTTGAGCGCGTCACCTACTTGCAACGACGCGATCGCCGCGGTTACAGGACCCAGCACGCCTTCAGTCTCGCAAGTCGGCTGCGCGCCTGAGGGAGACTCGGGATAAATACATCGCAGACATGCGGTGCGGCTGGGGACTATTGCGAATTTGAGCCCATAGCTCGCGACTGCCGCGCCGTAGATCCAGGGGATTCCTTCGCGCACCGCGAAATCGTTGATCAAATAGCGCGTCTCGAAATTATCTGTGCCATCGAGGACAATGTCCACGCCCTCGAGTAATTCAGCGGCGTTCCTGGGCTCCAAATCGGCGACTACGGGCTCGATCTGAATGGAGGAATTAATTCGCACCAGCCTCCTCGCCGACGCGACGGCTTTAGGCAGCGCCTCCTCGGCGTCGGCTTCATCATATAAAAACTGGCGCTGTAAGTTACTCAGCTCGACAAAATCGCGATCGATGAGCCGCAGCCACCCCACGCCCGCCCGCGCCAGCAGCTCCGCCTGGACCGAGCCGAGCGCCCCCATCCCCACGATGGCCACGCGCGCGGCGCCAATTCGCCGCTGGCCTTCTTCCCCTAGCGGAGCGAAGCGGCTCTGGCGAAAATAGCGATCGAGAGAAGAGTTCGTCATGCGGATAACTGCGCCAAAGGTACGCCGGTGCGTTCCGCGATTTTTACCGCGAGCTGTTGAAACTGCCGCCTTGCTTCCTGCACGGCCTGAAAATGCGCCCCGATTGCGCCATCGGCGACTTTCAGATGAAACATCGGCTTCCGCGCCTCTTGCGCCATAGGCATCAGACTGTGATAGTGCTTCAGCAATGCGAGGCACCAGGAATCTTCGCCGATGGATTTGAGATCGGAGGGAATAAGAGTGGCTCCCAGCACCGATCTCCGAAATTCTTCCGGGATGCGTTCAATCCATTTTTCATATGCCCTTACAGGGCGATCAAGTCGTACAGAGTGCTGTTGAACGACATAGCCAATAGGCTCAATTTTCCCCGCGGGGATGTCGCTTGGGGCTTGGCTGAACTCAACGGTCTTTCTCCACTCGTCCTTCCACCGCGTCACAGTGGGACCGAGGTTCTTCATGCCTTGCAGCGAGAATAGATCCGGAGCCAAAGGCACGACCAAATAGTCAGCGGCGATGAGCGCCGATCGGTTGATCGCGCCAATATTTGGACCGAGGTCCAGCAGCACGATTTCCGCGCCTGTCTGCCTGGCGGCCACAGTGAGAATCCACCAGAAGGCAGTCGTCACCACAAAGCCTCCAGGCTGACCGCCTCTACACTCGCCCCAGCCAGTCGCAAGAAGGTCCTCGAATTCCCCGAGTCGTAGATCGCCCACGATCAGATGAAGCGTTGGGCTAAGCTCCCAAGTCCCGACCAGCTTGGGGCCTCCTGTTCGCTTGATTAATGGATCCACACCCCAGAAGATCGTTCCTCTTGCGTTCCACAGCGATTCAACCGTTTCTTCGTCCAAAAATGCCGCCGTGAGATTCGCTTGCGGATCCAAATCAGCGGTCAGGACGCGGACTCCGAGATCGGAGAACATCCAAGCCAAGTGATAGACCAGGGACGTCTTGCCAACGCCGCCCTTATTGTTGAAAAACGCGATAATCGGCGCTGTCATGGGCGCGGCCTCAAAATCGCAAGCACGTTGGCGGGCGTGGCCTGAAATTCCGGCGGCGGATTTCCGTTCCGCGCCATCTCCCGCCGCGTAATTTCGATTCCCACGCCGAATCGCTGCACGTAGCCGAGATCGCGGAGCACTTCCGCCAAATGACGGTTCCGGTAATCGGTGACGCCCGGCGTCCCGAAGTTCTCCGGAGTGACTTGGCCGAAAGGGCCTCCTGGGCTCAATACTTCGATCCGATCGGAAAACCACGTCACGCGCACGGGCGCATTCGTGCCCTCGTAATTACGATGCATCACCGCGTTACGAATCACTTGTTGAAGCGCCGCGATGGGATAGTCGGCCCTGCGCTGCTCGATCGGATTCGATGTAATATCGACCGCTGTCGAGGTATTCGCCGCCAGCACCTCGTCCAACATGCGGAGCATCTCGGGAAGGCGGCCCCCGATCGCCTTCTGACCGCGAATCGGGTCGGCCAGGCCGGTTCCATCGATGCGCAGAAACTGAATGTACGCCCCGCCCAGGAACTGCCGCGGGTCGCGGCCTATGGCCAACAGGCCCGTGACAGTCGGAACCGGGGCCGGTCCCGGGGAAACGAAGCGAAAAGAGGCGAGTTGCTCTTCCAGGCTGCGCTGGTTCTGGGCCAGAACATCGCTCGCTATGCTGGAAGGCAAATAGCTCTTTTCAAAGAATTCCAGATCTAGATCGGCGAGTGTAGCCAGCGAAATCGGCCTCAGATCGAAGGGAAGATCCTTCGCGCGGCGCCGCTCGCTCAGCCGTCTCTCTTCTTCGGGCGACGCAATTGCCCGCCGCGGGCCGACACGAATCCATGTTCGTCCTTTGTAGCGGACCGGCGGCGCGTCAGAAGGCTGAACCAATATTACTGCTATATCGCATTCCCTTAGAGTTCGCTTTTCCACGACAAGCGATGGAATCGGCAGAATGTTGCCGTCGCCGCGAAACGCGGCTAAATTGCGCAGCAATTCATCGGTAACGGGCAACCCGGCACAGCCTCCGCCATCGTTTGCTCCGACGAACAACACCCCCGCGGCGCGATGATCCGGGAGATCGTTAGAAAACGCGCAGATGGCTTCGCCAATTTTGTCCGCGTCACTGGCAGACGCTTTTCTTTCGACCCGATCCGATTCCAGGTCTGTAAGGAGAGCTTCTAGGGCCGAGTCCTCCATGGCCTCTGAATCAAGCGCCCTGGCCCAATGCGCCCAAGATTGCCCGCTGGCGCGCGAGCCGCTCATCCCGATCCGCCGCGAAACGCCGAACCCCCCCAAAAATTGAGTCCGCATCCAGATGCGCCTCCGCGATCACATCCGCTTCCAGACCGCCCGTGAGCCACTGATTATCCCAATCGGAGGTGAGCGAATATTGGTCCGTGAGCGGCCCCAGGTCCCGGACCGGCCACATGCGCCGGGTACCGGTGCTCACTACCATCAGGTCGTAGCGCGATTCGGGCGGAAGCACGGAATTGCGGTATTCTTCGGGCTGGCGATCGAAAAGCTCTTCGCTGACGGCGGCCACGACTCTCACGTTAATGCCGGCTTGCTCCAAACGCGGCAAGATGCTCACTAAATTCGCCGTCGAGCTGGCGCCTTGGGTGAGCACGTATCCATGCCGCGGCTGCCCCGCCGCGAAATCGCGAATTACGTACAGGCCCTTCGCCGCAGCCTTCAAATCGCTGTCGGCGAATTTCGAGCGATCCGCCACCGCGAAGTCAGGCCGCGCGACTTCAATCGCAATGATGCCGACCTTGGGATCGCGCGCGGCGATCTCGGCCGCCGCGAAATAGCCTGGAGCGACATCGTTGTAGTCCCAGAAATTCAAGGTGATCGCCTGCCCGCGGGGAAACAGCTTCCACACTTGAGGCGAAAAGATCCCAAAGTGCGTCCGCGCATCGGCAGCCGTCTCTGGCCCGGAGTGCGCCGAGAGGATATGCAGAACGCCAACGCGAAACCGGCTGTCCTGGTTTTGCTGGCTCCAGACGCGCGCGGGAAGATACATCAACGGCGTAAACGCGCCGTACGTCCCGCTGATGGCCCAAACTCCGGCGAATTTCGCCGGATCCACCGAAGCGTTTTGGCCCACAAAACCGATGGCGGTCGAGACATTGCCCGCCTCTTGAATCGCAGCCTTCAGTCGCGTGCCCAGCGGGTTCAACTCGGGATCGTAATGCCCCCACAAGCTTCCGTGCTCAAGATTGACCGATTCGGATAGATCGGCCGCCACGCTCAGGAACCGGTTTTCCGTGACGTAGTTCACCCACTTGACGATTTCGGAGATCGCCCGCCTCGCTCCCGCGGCTTCGCCAGGCTTCCGGAACAGCGCGACGTTTACGTGTTTCTCCTCGCGGGACAATGGGTTTTTCACCGTAACGCTTTGCTGCTCTACCGGCAGGTTCGCCACTCGCAGACGATCGTCCTGGAACGGATCTCGCGTCACGTCGATGCGCAGCGGGAAGTCGTCCCTAACGGTTTCGCCGATTTCCACCAGCCGGTCCGCCAGCCAGTCGCCCAGACCTTTCCGCTCCAATACCGACATCACAGCATCGATATTCGTTTTGAACTGAATCAGGCGCTCGCGCGGATCGGCGACGGCGCCTTCGTGAATGCTGGTGAACTCGACGCTGTAATGCCGCTCGAAGGTCCGCGCCAAAGCGACGAAATAATCCGAGTTCATCTTCATTCCATAGGGATGACTCGGGTAGCCGACCACCTGTTCACCGAACTCCGGTATTTTGCCATTTACGGCGCCGGGCCAATAGCCCTTGGTCGTGTTGCCGATGACGATCATCGGGCGGCGGTCGGCCGAGTCCCAGTCCTCCATGGTTTTGAGCGCGGCCACGACTTGCCCGTAGTCGTTTCCATCGTCCATGGTGAGAACGTTCCAGCCGTACGATGTCCACTGATCCACGAGCCGGTAGCCGTCGAACTGGGCCGGAACTACGCCCCCGATCAGCGCATCGTCGATGCCGGCGTTGTTATTGGAAAAAAGGATGCGCAATCGCTTGCCGCATTGCAGGGCGAGAGCTTGCGTTTTCAACTCCTGCGCGTGGCCTTCCGTAAATGCGAACTCGCCCTCAAACGCGATCACTTTCGGCCGGCCCGAGGGCGCGCCCACGAAATCCCAGAAAGCCGCCTTTCCCGCCGCGCTGGCGATTCCCACGCCGGAAGGCCCTCCGTTGACATCGTTTGTCACATCGGTGCTTTCCGCGTGCCCGGCCAGTGCGCGGATGCCGCGAGGCGTTCCGGAATCGCCGCTTCGCAGCTTGGCCTGCGCGAACAGCGGATGATCGGCCAGGCGGTGCTTCTGAAGCAATGTCGCCAGCGCGCCCGCTCCGCGGCGGAAACCCAACGCGTCCACCGGCAGCATGGCCAGCTTGGGATCCACATAATAGCGGCGATCGCCCGTAGCTTCATACTTACGCGTCAAAGCCTGCCCCATAATCATCCACAACGCGTAACAAGTGGGAATGCAATGGCCGCCCGCAAGCATGAATTTATCGGCATAGGGATGCTTGGGCCGCCGATAATCGAAGCGCAGTCCGCCCAACTCCGGCCCCGCAAGATGCGTCGCGATGTTGTAAGGGGTATATGCGAGAGGCCCGCCGAAGTGCCCCGTTTGGGAATAATTGCCCAGCAGGACCAGCGTCATGCAAGTGAGATAGCCAATGTCTTCTAATTTTTCGCGGTCTTCGTTCTTTAACGGGGCGGTCACCGGCAAGGGGAGGGCTGGGGCGGTCATAGATGCACCACCAATAGTAACTTAGAGCCGGATCCGGCGCCTCGTAGGAGTAGAATGGTTCATTCGACTGTTCCCGCCGATGGAGGAGATGATGAAGAAATTTCGCTGGCTGGCCGCCGCCGGGTCTTTTTTGCTGCCGTTTGGAGCGATGCTCGTTGCCGATAGCGCGAAAATCGCGGCGCCCCTTACAGGTCCGGCAGCGTTCGTCAGTTCAAAGGACCAGAAACCAGGAACGTTCCGGAAGATCACGGCCACCGATCTTCCGACGCCTGCCAAAGGCACTCCTAATTTTGGAAAGATGGCGCCGCGCGGCGATCGCATGCCGCAAGCCCCTCCGGGATTCAAAGTCGAGCAATACGCTCACGACAATCTGAAGGCGCCTCGCCAAATCCGAATGGCTCCCAACGGCGATTTCTTCGTGGCAGAGGAGGCCGCGGGCCAAGTTCTGGTCGTACACGACAACTCGGGAAAGCCCGAAATTTCCGTTTACGCCAGCGGATTTCAAGTGCCGTTCGGGATCAACTTCTATCCCCCTGGACCCAATCCGCAGTGGGTTTACCTCGGAAACACTGGTTCGGTTGTGAGATTCCCTTATAAAAACGGCGACCGAAAGGCCAGCGCCGCTCCCGAGACGTTAATCTCGGATCTTCCTCCCATGGGCAATCACCGCACTCGGGATATTGTCTTTTCAAAGGACGGCAAACGAATGTTCGTAGCCGTGGGCTCGGCGGACAATGTCAGCGATAACCAGGCAGTGCAAGACCATCGCGCCAATATTCTGGAATACACGCCCGAAGGAAAGTTTGTGAAGATTTATGCTTCGGGAATCCGCAATCCGGTTGGCTTGGGAGTCAACCCGACCACGGGCGACGTCTGGTGCTCGGTGAATGAACGTGACAACCTGGGCGATAATCTGGTGCCCGATTACATTACGTCCGTCAAAGAAGACGGCTTTTATGGCTGGCCCTGGTTTTACATCGGTCAGCACGACGATCCCCGGGCGAAAATGGCGCGCCCCGCAGATAAGACGATAGACAAAGTTATCGTCCCGGACGTACTGGTCACAGCCCATAGCGCCTCGCTTGGACTGACATTCTATGAAGGCTCGCAATTTCCTCGGGAATATCGCGGCGACCTGTTCGCTGCCGAGCACGGTTCGTGGAACCGTTCCGTGCGGTCCGGTCACGAAGTGGTGAGAGTGCCGCTCAATAAGGGAAAATCGACAGGCGTTTTCGAGGATTTCCTGACCGGTTTTGTCACTCCGGACGGCGCGCCCTGGGGTCGGCCCGTCGGCGTGGCGACCGGCAAGGACGGCGCCCTTTATGTAACCGACGAAGGATCGGCGTCCATTTGGAAGGTCAGCTACACAGGCAAGTAAATTTCGTTAAGGAGATTCCAAAATGCGAATCGGGAAGACATTGGCTGTGGCGGGATTAGCGCTGGCGGTGAGCGTTGGCACGGCGGCGGCTCAGGGCAAGGGCGGAGGCAAGGGCAAGGGCGGCGGGATTCCCGCGCCGCTAATGCTGAGCGTCATGGGTTATTCCGACGGCAGTGCAATCCCGTCTAAATTCGGTTGCGTGGGCGGTCAGAATACCGGCGTTTCGCCTGCGATTTCCTGGAGCGGCGCGCCCGCCGGCACGATGAGCTTCGCGGTTATTTTCCACGATACCGACGTCGCCTTGCCCAACGGCGACGACGTGCTGCATTGGGCCATTTTCGACATCCCTGGCTCCTCGACCGGGCTCCCGGAAAACCTTGCCAAGACGGCCAACCTGCCCGATGGCGCCATTCAGATGAACAACATCGCGGGAATGCCGGGATATTTCAATCCCTGCCCGCCGCCGCCGACCACGCATCATTACATCTTCGAAGTCTACGCGCTGGACGAGAAGCTGAGCCTGCCCGCGACTACCTCGCGCGCCGACTTGTTGAAGGCGATGCAGGGACACGTGCGCGCCAAGGGCACCTACGTCGGAACGTACCATCAATAAACCGGCCGGACCGGCCATCCCTGGTCCCTTGACGACATCGAGGTTCAAATGGCGCGAAGGCTCGTTCGGTACGCCTCGGCACTGGTTCTGCTGTTTTACGGTTTTGCGAAGATCAACGGCTCCCAGTTCACGATTCTCGATTCGGAATTAGACAAACCTATAGGCCAAGTGAGCGGGTTTTGGCTCACTTGGTACTATTTCGGCTTTTCCCCCGTCTACGGAACCTTCATAGCGATCGCGGAAATCGCCGGCGCCCTTCTATTGACGTTTCAAAGGACCACGCTTCTCGGCGCCTGCGCCCTCGCTCCCATTTTATTAAACATCGTGCTCATCGACTTATGCTACCGAGTCGACGCGGCCGCCACGGCCATCGCATTCATGCTCTTCGTAGCGATGATCGGCCTGATCGCTCCTCACTGGAGCGAGCTTCTGACGGTGTTCGTTCCACCCAAAGGCGGCGGATCGGAAGCGCTGGTTCGGAATCTTGCCAGATGGGGAACCCGCGCTGCTATGATTTGCGCGGCTTTCGTCTTTACATATTGGATCGCGAATTTCAATAATCGCGAGCCCACGCCCATCGACGGCGCGTGGGACGTGGTTCGGATCGAGCCTCAGAATTTAGCCGCGCAAGCTCCGAAGACAATTTTCTTCGAATACAATCGAGCCCACATGGCGGTGCTGAAAGACAGCCACGGCAGTTATAGGACGCATCATTTCGAAGTTGACGCGTCCGCTCATCGCATTCAGATGTGGGAAACGTGGCGCCGGAAGGGGGACCGGATTTTTGACGGGATCTCTGCTCTGGCGGACGGAGAGTTGATGCTGCAAGGAATCTGGCAAGATGCGGGCCCCCTGACACTCAGCTTGAGCCGACGCAGCTATGGCCGATAAGCCGCGCTTTGGATGTCCGTTTCCCAAATCCTCACTTCGCGAATCTCTATCGGCACTGGATTCGCCGTTAAGCGTCGGCTTAGCTCCGCATGAAAATATTCGGCGATATTTTCGGCCGAGGGGTTCTTCACGTCGAAGGGCGCGATGTCGTTGAGAAATACGTGATCCAGGCGCGCGATGATTTCTCCCATCGATTTCTTCAGATCGATGAAATCCACCAGCA
Organism: Bryobacteraceae bacterium; assembly: GCA_036557165.1. Taxonomy (GTDB): domain Bacteria; phylum Acidobacteriota; class Terriglobia; order Bryobacterales; family Bryobacteraceae; genus Palsa-187. The sequence continues at coordinate 73,332 of DATBIA010000020.1, read as the reverse complement.
AGCCCGTCTGATCGAGTTTTTGCCCTTCGATCGTCACTCGCACGCGAAAATTGTGGCCGTGCACGTTTTCGCACGCGCCTTTGTAATTCCGCAGGGCGTGTCCCGCGGCGAACGTCTGCTCCACTGAGACTTCAAACATGCGAGAAAAAACTCTCCACTTCCTGGCGCCTGGTTGTGAACCGGTAGGGCGGCAGGCTATCGAAAAAAATCTGGCCGTAGCGAGTGCGCGTGATCCGATGGTCCAGCAAAGCCAACACGCCGCGGTCGGAGCGGCTCCGGATCAGCCGTCCAAAACCCTGTTTTAGCGCGATCGCCGCTTGCGGAACCTGGTATTGAAAAAACGGCTCGCCGCCCTCCTCGCGAATCGCCGCGATGCGCGCCTCCACCACAGGGTCGCTGGGAACCGCGAACGGCAACTTATCGATGATAACGCAGCTCAACTGATCGCCGGGCACGTCGACGCCTTGCCAAAAAGACGACGTGGCGAACAAAACCGCGTTCGGAGTGGACCGGAACTCCTCCAGCAGAGCGCTGCGAGGACCCGTGCCCTGCAGCAGCGTCTGAAAGGGCACCTCCAGCGAAACTCGGTCGTAGATCGATCGCATCTGCTGATAGCTGGTGAAGAGCACGAAAGCGCGGCCGCGGCTGAACATCAACAATTCGACGATCTCCTCGGCTGCGGCGGCCTGGAACGCCGGATTGCGCGGATCGGGCAGCGATTGCGGCACGTATAGCAATGCCTGCCGTCCGTAGTCGAAGTGGCTCGGAACCACGAGCGCGCGGGCGTTCCGCAGCCCGAGGCGCAGTTTCGAGTATTCGAATTCGCCGGACACGGCGAGCGTGGCCGATGTCAGGATCACCGAATCGACGCGGTCGAACAATTTCTCGTCCAGCATCGGCGCGACATCGATGGGCGTGGCTTGGAGAAAAACGCCCCGGCCGCGCCGCTCGATCCAATAAACGTAGCTGCGATCGCCCGATTCCATCCAGAAATGCAGCCGCCGCCCCATTTCGCGGGCTCGCGAAATCAAGGGAGCCGCCTCGTCCGGCGGCGCTTTCAGCACCTCAAATTGCAACGCGACCAGCTCCAGCGCGAAAAGCACATCGCGATACGCCTGCTCGTTCTGCTCCAGAAATGCGTCGTGCGCGCGGAACCCGGTGCGGCCCTCGGTGGCCGGGAACAATGAGAGAAACTCCGCGGACTTTTCGCCGAGCGTGGCCAGCGTCCGGTCCAGCTCTTGAGAGCCGAATTCCTTCCGCCTCGCCACGGCTGAGATGTCGCGGATCAGATCGTCGAACTGGTAGCTCGAAATCGCCACGCCGAAATACTGCCCCGCGACGTCTTCCACCTCGTGAGCTTCATCGAAGACCACGGCGTCGTACTCGGGAATGATTCCGCCCCGCTCGCCTTCCTTGACGGCGAGGTCGGCAAAAAAAAGATGATGATTTACGATGATCAGATCGCTTTCCGCGGCGCGCTGGTGCATCGAGGTGATGAAGCAGCGTTCGAACTGCTGGCATTTCTGGCCGGTGCACAATTCCGAGCGCGCGTCCAGTTTGCCCCAGGCCGCGCTCTTTTCGGGAAGCGTCTTGATTTCCGCGCGGTCGCCGGTCTCAGTGGTCTTCTCCCATTCGCGGATAATCTCGAAATCGGCGAACTCCTCCAGGCCTTCCAGGACCGGTTCCTTCTCGGCATCGTAAATCTTTTGCCGGCAGACGTAATTGGAGCGGCCTTTCATGTAGCTGACTCGAACGGGGCCCAGGTGCTGCTGAAGAAACGGAACGTCTTTGAAGAAAAGCTGCTCCTGCAGATTTTTCGTGCCTGTGGAGACGACTACTCGCCGGCCGGACAGGATTACCGGCACTAAGTACGCCAGCGTTTTCCCCGTACCCGTTCCCGCTTCGACAATTAAGTGCTTGTTCTCGGCGAGCGCGCTCTCCACGGCTTCCGCCATCGCGAGCTGACCCTCGCGATATTCATAGTTGGGATGCCAGCTCGACAGCAAGCCCCTTTTACCGAAAAATTTGCGAACGGAGACGCCGTCGCGGGCTTGACGCTGAGATTGCGGCGCCGGCATTGGAACCCCGATTTTAGCAGTCAGCTTATCAGGTGGAGAACGACGCTTCTGCGCTGCGGCGCCGACCGGTGCTCGAATAGATAAATCCCCTGCCAGGTCCCCAGAGCCATGCGGCCGCCGATCACCGGAACCGACAGATGCGTCTGCGTCAGCGCCGCGCGAATATGCGACGGCATGTCGTCGGGACCTTCCATCGTGTGGCGGTACCGCGGATCGTCCTCCGGCGCGAGCCGCTCGAAGAAGTCCGCAAGGTCGAGAATCACGTCCGGGTCGGCGTTTTCCTGGATCGTCAGCGAAGCCGAGGTGTGCTGGATGAACACCGTCAGCAATCCCGTCTGCACGCCCGTCGAGCGAACCCACGTAGCGATTTCTCCCGTAAATGGGTACAGGCGCTTTCCACGAGTCCGTACTTCGAGCTGGTGGCTATGCTGCGGCATGCTCCAACTTCAGGAAAGCAGCAGCTCCAAATCTTCGCGCCCCAAATTGCGAATCAGGCTGTTGTCCGCGCTAATGATGGCCGCGGCCAAGTCGCGCTTGCTCTTCTGCAATTCCAGGACTTTTTCTTCCACTGTGTCGCGCGCGATCAACCGGTAGGCGAACACCTGCCGCGTTTGACCAATGCGATGCGCGCGGTCCACCGCCTGCGCCTCCACCGCCGGATTCCACCATGGGTCGAGCAGGAAGACGTATTCCGCCGCCGTGAGATTCAAGCCCAATCCACCAGCCTTCAGACTGACTAGAAATAGCCGGCAATCCGGATCGTTTTGAAACCGCTCCACCCGCCCCTGGCGATCGCGCGTAGCGCCGTCCAGATATTCGTAAGTCACGCCATCGGTATCTAGGCGGTCGCGGACAATGGAGAGCAGACTGGTGAATTGAGAGAACACCAGCGCCTTGTGTCCTTCGTCCAACACCTCTTTCACCTGATTTAGCAAGGCCTCCAGCTTGGCGCTATTGTCGCCGCGGCGCTTTTCGTCGATCAGCCCCGGATGGCACGCGGCCTGGCGTAAGCGCAGCAGCGCCTCAAGCACCTGAATCTTCGATTTCGCCAGCCCCTCTACCGCAATCCGATTGAGCAGCGCCGCCCGATAGTGATCGCGGAGCTCGTTGTAGAGCTTGCGCTGCTCGGGTTTCATCTCGCAATAAATGGTTTGCTCGGTTTTGGGCGGAAGCTCGCGAGCCACCTGTTCTTTTGTCCTGCGCAGGATGAATGGCCGGACAGCGTGGGCTAGCATCTGGCGCGTCTCTTCGTCGGGATTGCGCGCCGCGGGCCCGGCCAGCTTGAAGACCTGGGCCGTGCCCAACATTCCAGGATTCAGAAATTCGAACAGCGCCCACAACTCGCCCAGATGATTCTCGACGGGCGTGCCGCTCAGAGCCAGCCGATGCTGCCCACGTAAGAGACGCGCGGCCTTGGCCGACTCCGTTCCCGCATTTTTCACAACTTGCGCCTCGTCGAGCACCACGTAATCGAATTCGACGTCCTTCAGTTCGGCGACATCGCGCCGCAGCGTGCCGTAGGTGGTGAGGATGAGATCGTACGCCGAAAAGTCGTTCCCGTTGCGCTCGGCGCCAGTGTGGTCGAGCACGCGCAACTGAGGCGTGAATCGGGCTGCCTCCTCTTTCCAATTGAAGACTAGCGAGCGGGGAACCACCGCCAGCGACGGCGCCACTTTTTCTCCGGTTTCGCGCAGCGCGCGGCGCGTCTCCAGCAGCGCCAGCACCTGCGCCGTTTTGCCTACGCCCATATCGTCGGCCAGGCATCCGCCGAAGGAAAAGCGGCGCAGGAACTCCATCCATCCCAGGCCTTCGCGCTGGTAATCGCGGAGCCTCCCCGAGAATCCCGCCGGCTGTTCCGCCGCTTTAACACCGTCGAATTCACGTAATTCCCGGCGAATGCGCGCGAAGGTCTCGTCGCAGCGAGCTTCGGGCTGCGCCGCTAATAACGCGTCCAGCAGTCCCGCCTGGCTGCGTCGAAAGCGAATGTGGCCATTCTCCGCGGAACCTGCTCCGGCCAGCATGCCGACCCGGCGCAGCCACTCCTCGGGAAGCAAGCCGTAGGTGCCGTCGTCGAGCCGCACCATATTGTCTCCACGGCGCAGAGCCTCCAGAAGCGCGGGCAGCTTGGCCGTGGTCTCGCCGTATTCGACGCGCCCATGCAACTCGAACCAGTCCAATCCGCTGGAGACTTCCATGTGGAATTCTCCGGGACGCTTGAAAATTTTGCCTTCGGCCTCGATATGCCAGCCGGATTCCACCAATGTCCGCACGGCGCGGGGGAGCTTATTGGGCGCGAGCTCCCAGCGCGGCTCGGGGTCCCAATACTCCGGTTTGTGAAACCGCAAGCCGGCTCTTTCGAGAAGGTCCGTGGACGCTTCTTCCGCCGCCTGGTCGCGGCGCAGGAAGCGCCGCGTGGCGGGATCGTAGAAGCCGCGCGCCCGCTCCTCCGCGGGGAACAGCCGTCCATCGTATTCGAACGCCAGATCCGCGGGCAATTTGGCGTCTTCGCGCCGGGCGCTGCGAATCTTCAGAACCGGGCGCGGCGCGGAGATAACCTCCTCATATTTCAGCTCCTCGGGCAGCTCCAGCGGCGGAAGCCCTGGCGCCGATAGCAGCGTCGAAAGTAGCTGCTCCAGGTCTTTCTCGGGCGCCTCAATCGGACCGGCTTTGCGGAGATGCGAGATCCATTCGAATGGAGTGTCGCCGGCGAGCGGCGCCACACAATCTCTGGTCAGCAAAAATCCGCTCGGGCTCACCAAAGAGGGCTCGGACAACTCCATGCGCTCGGCGCCGCGCCGCAGATATCCCGTCAGCGCCCACGCTTTCTTTTCGCCCCGGCGCAGCTCGGCGGCGAAGCTCCATGGTCCGGCGTCGTCCCACCGGATCGGCGTCAAATCCGCCCAATCGCTGCCGCTTCGAAGAAAGCACCGTCCCGTGCGGGCGGCCAAGGGGATGACAATGCGCGCCAGAGGATGGTCCAGTATCCGGGAGCTTGAAATTTGATCGTTGTCGCCGGAATAGCCCCAGCCGTAGTATTGAACTCCGCCTGCGATGGCCGCCAGAATCTCCCGGTCCGCCTCGGGTAATTTGGCAATCAGGCTGCGCCGAGGGCTGAGAGCCTTGGCGCGGTTGTAGCCCAAGCCATTGGCCTTGGCGTCGCGGCTTCCCAGAGAGAGAATCAGGCGCCCCGCATTCGCGCTGGCCTGTGTTTCGATGACGTAGAGGACCTCCCGCTTGGGTGGCCAGGTCTCCGCGGCGCGAGCGGGCTGCTCACTCGGATGAGCCAAGGCCTCGATCTGCGTCTTCCAAAGAGGCGGCTTGGGAGGCGGTTTCGGAACCGCCACAGGACCGCGCCGTCCGAGCCTGGGTGGCTCGTCGACCTCCATTCCCAAATCCGGATCGCGCAGCGCTTCCTCGAAAACGGGGCTGCGACTTGAGGCCGCGGAGAGACAGCCTTTGGCTTCGGAGGCAAGCAGCGTGGCCCACAGGTGCTTGCATGCGCCGTCGGTTTCGAAGTAAGCGCAATCGCACCACCCCGTGAGAACGCCGTGTACCCAGTCCAGCTTTACATCGTAGGTGCGGGAGCCTCGAACGTGAGCGCCAACCGAGTCCGCCGAGCCGTACTCGATGCGGACACGGCCCTGCCAGTAGTACTCTTGACCTCGCGCTCGGACCGCCGAATTGAAATACCCACCCAGCTTCCGCGACAGATTCATACAGACTTGATTGTGGGGAGGTCCGAATCCATTATAAGCCCGCGCCTTCCTTGGCTTGCGGCCACGGATATGGCTATCGGAGCGCGCTATTCGGTGCGCAGCGCGATCAGCGGATCGATTTTCGTGGCCCGGCGAGCGGGCAAATAACTCGCCAGCAGCCCTACGGCGAAAACGAGCGCCGGCACGGCAGTATAGGTAAATGGATTCACCGCATGCACGCCGAAGAGCAAGCTTTGGAGCGGACGCGTGAGTGCCAGCGCCCCGCCAATTCCCGCCACCACGCCAAGAGCCACAGGCCCGGCGGCTTGCCGGAGTACAAGCCGGCGCACGTGCGCGGGATTCGCTCCCAGCGCCACGCGCGTTCCGATTTCCCCGGTCCGGCGCGCGACCGAAAACGAGAGTAGGCCGTAAATTCCAACCGCGGTCAAAAGCAGCGCCACGCCTGCGAAGCTTCCGAACAACCACGCGTCGAAGCGCGAATCGGCGGTGCTTAACGCGACAATGTCCCGCAATGCCTGGATGCGCTCGACGCGCTGGCGAGGATCGATTTCCGCGATCGCCCGGCGCAGTTGTTGAGCGAAATCAGGGCCGAAATCGCCCCGCAGCACCCAGTTGATATTACCGGAGGTCCATTGAACCGCTGGAACGTACACCGTGGGCTGAAATGGAGACTTCAGGCTCAGGCGCATGGAGTCTTCGACGACTCCAACCACTTCGCGCGGCGGGTCGTCCGTCAGACGCCGCCCCCGAAATAAGCCGATGTCCACGCGGTCGCCGACCGGGTCCGCCGGGCCCCACCAGCGCTGGGCCAGCGATTCGGTCACCAGGATTACCGGCGCGGTCCCGGCGGCGTCGCTTTCGGTGAACGCGCGCCCACGAACGACACGCGTGCCCATCGTCCGGAAGTAATCGGGCGTGACCGCTCGAATTTCCATTCCGCCGACGCTCTGCTCGGGATGGCCGTCGCGCTGCGTCGGGAAATTGTTGGGTTCCGTCAGGGGCAGCGTGTTCACGGCGGCCACGCTCCTGACACCCGGAAGCCCGCGCAGCTTATCGGCTACCGCCCCGTAGAACCTCCGAAACTCTTCGGGCTTGCCGCGTCGCTCCAGGGAAGCCGGCGTCCAAAAAGTCATCACCCCTTCCGGAGAGAATCCGAGCCTTTGCTGGTGCAAGCGATAGAGGCTCTGAATCAGCAGCGCGGCCGAAATCGACAAGGCCACGGAGACCGCCACTTGGCCGGTGACGAACGCGCCGCGCATTCTCTGGCGCTCTCCGGTTTGCAGGTTACCGGATTTCAGCGCCTCCGCGATGGGGGCGCGCGATGAACCGAGCAGCGGCACGAATCCGAACAACAGATTCGCGGCGATAGCGGCTCCAAGCATGACGGAAAGCAGCGGAAGATTCAGGCGAACCGGCTCTGCGACAGGAAGGCGCTGGAACGGAAGCATCGCGAGAAGCGCCTGAAGAAGCCAGGTCGCGCACAGTAGTCCGGCCACCCCGCCCATCGCGCCGGTCAGGATATTCTCCAGCAAGAACTGCCGCAGCAGCCGCGATGCGCTGCTTCCCAACGCCAGGCGGACCGCGATTTCCCGCCGCCGGTTGGCGAGGCGAGCCAGCAACAACCCGGCCAGGTTCGAACACGCGATCAGCAGCAGCAGGAACACCGCGCTCAGCAGCGCGAGCAGAATCGTCCGCAGATCGCCGCCGCGCGCCAGCCAATCCTGATAAGAAATCGGGGAGAGTCCGCGATAGCCGCGCGTGAGGTACTGAGGTTTAGTCTGAAGAAAAGCTTCCGTCAGCGGCTGGGTTTCGGTCGCGGCTTGTTGTAGGCCGATTCCGGGCTTAAGCCGCGCAATCATGGCCGTGTTGGTTCCCGAATCCGTGATCGTGCCCAGGAACCGCAGCGGCACGAAGGCGTCCGGGGTATCGGGGAACCAGAAGTTGGGGGGCAGCACGCCTACCACGCGGTAGCTTTCGCGGTCCAAGAGAACGGTGCTGCCGACGGCGTCGGCGCGGCCACCAAATGCCCTCCGCCATAAGCTGTCGGTGAGAACGATCGCCTGCGGACCTCCGGCCGCGGCTTCTTCGTCCGTGAATTCGCGGCCCCGCGCGGGCGCGGCGCCCAGCGTGCGGAAAAATCCGGGAGTGACGAGCATGGCTCGGATCCACTCGACTGAGCTGCCGCTATCGAGACTGCGATCCAGCATCGCGCGATAGGCGCCCACAGATTCAAAGGCTGCGGCGTGATCTCTCCAGAACAAATATTCGGGAACGGTGACGGCTCCGGAGTCGGCCGATCGCACCATTCGTACTAGCCGCTCCGGCTGAAGATAAGGAAGCGGGCGAAGCAAAACGGAATAGACCACGCTGAACACCGCGGTGTTCGCGCCTGCCCCCAGGGCTAGAAGGACCACGGCAACGGCCGTGAATCCCGGGGCCTTCCGCAAAACGCGGGCTGCGTAGCGCAAATCCTGCCAGAGCGATCCCATGGGTTTTACGAGTGGCAATTCGCTGGCCAGTGTCGGGGGCCGCGTCTGCGCGGTTTAGGCAACCCCGCTGTTCGGCATTGGTCCGGGAGTGTTCGAAAGCGGTCAGTCCCGCGCGGTTTACTCGCGGCCCTTTGTGACTGCAATGAATCGTAAAATCAGATGTGAACTCGCGCGATCTAGCCGCTACCTGCTCGCGACGGCTTGCCGCGAGGGCAGTTTTGACGTATCCCATCCGCCGCCCAGCGCCTCTACCAGACCCACGCTCGCAGTCAAGCGGCGCGTCAAAACGGTATTAGCCGTCACCTGGGAGTTAAGCAAAGCGGCCTGAGAGCTGATCACCGTGAGGTAGTCGGCTGTGCCGGCGCGGTACTGGGCTGTGGAGATCCCAAGAGTCTCCTGCGCGGCCTCTATCGTCTGCTGAATCTTGCCGGATTCATCCTGCAATATCCGCAACGCCGAAAGGTTGTCCTCCACCTGTTGGAAGGCCGTCAGCACGGTTTGGCGATATGCGGCCACAGTCGCATCATAGGCGGCGCGCTGTTCGTCCACGACTCCCCGGCGCCGGCCGGCATCGAATAGAGTCTCGGCGAGCGAGGCTCCCACCGACCAGAAACGGCTCGGCCAATTGATCAAAGTCCGGAGACTGGAGCTCGCGAAGCCCGTCCCAGCCGTTAGGCTTAGCGTGGGATAGTAGGCGGCCATCGCGATGCCGATCTCCTCGTTTGCGGCGGCCACTTTTCGCTCCGCGCTGGCGATATCGGGACGGCGCTCCAACAACTCGGATGGAACGCCCACTGGCACCGGCGGTGGGATGGTAAGCGAGGCATCGGTTGGAACGCTCACTTCCGAAGGCGGCTTGCCGATCAGGATGGCGATCGCGTGTTCGAAAGCGGCCCGCTGAACCCCCAAGTCGATCAATTGGGACTCAACGTCGTACAACTGCGTCCGCGCCTGTGAGACGTCGAGACCGGACGCGATTCCCCCGGCGAAGCGATTTTGCGTGAGTTGGAGATACTCGCCATAGGAAGTCTGGGTTCGCGTGAGCAGGGACGCCTCGGCATCGATGCCGCGGATTCCGAAATAATCCTGAGCGAGCTCGCTTTGGTAAAGGAGCTTGGCGTTCTCAATGTCGGCCGCCGCGCCTTGCGCGGTATTGACGCTAGCCGTGACTCCGCGCCGGATATTGCCCCACAGATCCGGCTCCCAGGAAGCGCTGAAGGGCAATGAGAATGCGGTGCTTGTCCCTGAGGATGATCGAATCACCGCGCCGCCGCCGGCCGCGACCGGCGTCCCACCACTGGCGCCAGTGCCGGAGGCCGTCGCCGAAAGGCTCCCTCCAACCGCGGGGAATAGCGCCGAGCGCGCCACTCGCACGGCGGCCCGGGCCTCCTGATACGTCGCTTCCGCCTGCCGCACGTTTTGATTGGAAATGCCGACCTGCTCTTCGAGCGCGTTCAGTCGCTTATCGTTGTAAATCTCCCACCATTTGCCTTTCAATAACCCGTCGCTGGGGTGCGATTCTTTCCAGCCCGCGGGAAGAGGCTCCTTGAAGGCAGGAGGAGCGGGAGCGGAAGGCTGCTTGTAGTTGGGTCCCACACGGCAGGCGGAGAGCGACAGGCAAGCCAGTCCGAATAACCATATTTTTCTCGCAAAGGCGCAAAGATCGCGATGAAAGGCGCGAGCATCCCCGTGTTTAGTTTGCGGCTTTGCGAGAACCGAATTCGTCATGCCCGCCTCCCTCCGCGCAGGTTTGAGAACCACCGTTGCGCGCGATCGAAATACAGATACACCACGGGCGTCGTATAGAGCGTAAGCATCTGGCTAACAATCAACCCGCCGATGATCGAGACGCCAAGGGGCCTACGCAGCTCCGATCCGGTGCCTGTTCCGAGGGCCAGCGGCAGCGCGCCCAGCATGGCGGCCATGGTGGTCATCAAAATCGGACGGAACCTCAGCATGCATGCTTCGTAAATCGAATCGCGCGAGTTCTTACCTTCGTTGCGCTCGGCGGCCAGGGCGAAATCGATCATCAGAATCGCGTTCTTTTTCACGATGCCGATCAACAGAATGATGCCGATCATCGCAATGATGGTGAGATCGGTGCGCGTGATCAGCAGCGCCAGCAGCGCGCCCACGCCCGCCGATGGAAGCGTGGAGAGGATCGTTACCGGATGTACGTAGCTCTCATAGAGGATGCCCAGCACCAGATACACGGTTATGAGAGCCGCCGCAATTAACAACGGCTCGTTGCCGAGCGATTCTTGATACGCTTGCGCGGTTCCGGCAAAAAACGTTTGGATGCTGGCGGGAAGATGAACCCGGCTTGCCGCGGCTTGAATGGCTTTCACCGCATCCCCGAGCGCCGTGCCTGGCTGGAGATCGAACGAAATCGTGACCGCGGGAAACAAGCCCTGATGGGCTACCGAGAGCGCGGCGGTGCGCGGCGCGAAATGAGCGAAGGCGCCTAGCGGGACTTGCCCGAGATTCGGCCCGGACGTAGAGCCGGCCGTGGGCGAATGCACGTAGATTTGGTTCAGGATCTGCGGATTCTGCCAATACTGAGGCGCCGCCTCCATAATTACGTGATATTGATTCAGCGGCGTGTACATGGTGGAGACGGGGCGCTGTCCGAAAGCGTCGTAGAGCGTGTTATCGATCAGTTGCGAAGAAAGGCCAAAGCGGGCCGCGGTTTTGCGGTCGTAATCGACGTAAACCTCCAGACCGCGATCCTCCAGATCCGTGTTCACGTCATTGATGATGGGAATGCCGCGCAAGGCTTCGAGCATGCGGGGACCGTAGTCGATCAAGTCCTGCACATTGTCGCTGCGCATGGTGAACTGGTATTCCGCGTTCGACTGGCGTCCGCCCACTCGAAGATCCTGCGTAGGGTTGACATACGCGGACGCGCCCGGCACTTTGGCCAACTTCGGCCGGAGGCGCTGGATGACCTGGCTTGCGTTGGCTTTGCGCTCGTCCAGCGGCTTTAGAGAAATGAACATTCGCGAGGTGTTGGTGGCGCCTCCGCGGCCTCCTCCAGTGAAGCCGATAACGGTATCTACGGCGGGATCCGAGTTAACGATGCTCACGTACTGCTTCAGGGTTTGATCCATCTGCTGGAAAGAAGTGTCCTGATCCGCCTGAATATTGCCGTTCATCCTGCCCGTGTCCTGAATCGGGAAAAAACCTTTGGGGATGCGGACGAACAGATAAATATTCAGCGCAATCACCGCCAGGAGGACCAGCAAAGTGACCATGGAATAGCGCAACACCACGGTCAGCGTGCGCCCATACGCGTCCACCATCCAGCGGAAGCCGCGCTCAGTGCTGCGATAGAACCACCCTCGACGCTGTTGGTGCTTCAGCAGGTGCGCGCACATCATGGGGGTTGTCGTGAGCGAGACCATCATAGAGATGGCAATGGCCACTGAGAGCGTGACCGCGAATTCGCGAAACAACCGGCCCACGATGCCGCCCATCAGCAGTAAGGGAATAAAGACCGCGACCAACGACACGCTGATGGTCAGGACGGTGAAGCCGATCTCTTGAGCGCCTTTAAGGGCCGCCTCGAAGGGCAGCATTCCCTGCTCCACGTATCGCGTGATGTTTTCGATCACAACGATGGCATCGTCCACCACGAATCCCGTGGAGATGGTGAGGGCCATCAACGAAAGATTGTCCAGGCTGAAACCCGCCAGGTACATGATGCCGAACGAGCCGATCAGCGAGACCGGGACGGCGACGCCGGGGATGAAGGTCGTGCGCGGCTCGCGCAGAAAGGCGAAGACCACCAGCAGCACCAACAGAATCGCGATCAGGAGCGTTAGCTCCACCTCATGGACGGAAGCGCGGATGGTTACGGTTTGATCCATCGCCACGCGCATGTCGATGCCTTTTGGAATGGCGGCCTGAAGCTGGGGGAGGGTGGCTCGCAAGCGGTCGACGACTTGAATGATGTTAGCTCCAGGCTGGCGGAAAATGATGACCAGCACGGCGGGCTTGCCGTTGGCGTAGCCGGCGTTGCGTAGATCCTCGACCCCATCGACGGCGTGGCCGAGATCGCCGACGCGCACCGGAGCGCCGTTGCGATAGGCCACCACCAGCGGCTGGTAATCCACCGCTCTGAAGATCTGATCGTTGGCGTCCACCTCCCAGCTGCGCGGACCCGTGGAGAACTGGCCTTTAGGGGTGTTGACGTTGGCGCTGGCCAGAGCGGTGCGGATCTGCTCCAGGCTCAGGCCGTATTTTTGGACGGTTTGCGGATTCAGTTCGATGCGGACGGAAGGCAGCGAACTGCCGCCCGTGAACACCTGCCCAACGCCGGTGATCTGCGAAAGCTTTTGCGCCAGGATGGTGGACGCCGCGTCGTACATGTCGCGCTTCGGCACGGTATCGGAGGTCAGCGCGACGATGAAAATCGGCGCATCGGCCGGATTCACTTTGCGGTAGCTCGGATTGCTAGGGAGATTGGACGGCAAGTATCCTCGCGCGGCGTTAATGGCGGCCAGGACGTCGCGTCCCGCCGCGTCGATATCGCGGTTCAGCTCGAATTGCAGGGTGATGGATGTTGAGCCGAGGCCGCTGGAGGAGGTCATCTCGGTCACGCCGGCGATCCGCCCGAACTGCCGCTCAAGCGGCGTGGCGACGGACGACGCCATCGTCTGCGGACTCGCCCCGGGGAGCGACGCGCTAACGGAGATAGTGGGGAAATCGACTTCGGGAAGGGGCGAAACCGGAAGCAGCCGGAAAGCAGCGGCGCCGGAGAGCGCGACGGCCGCGGTCAGCAGCGTGGTGGCGATGGGCCGGCGGATGAATGGCTCAGAGATATTCATGGGGTGGAGCAGGCTTCAGCCTGCAACGGGGACGTTAGTCCCCGCTTCGCTGTGTTTCCGGCGCTGTGCCGAGGCTGAAGCCTCGGTTGCAGGCTAAAGCCTGCTCCACCTAGGAAGGTGAAATCCGGCTCACTAAGTAGCCACTTCATCTCGGCCTCTGCCCGCGCCGGCGGAATTTCTGAGCCAAGCCCTCTAACCACAGATAGATCACGGGCGTGGTGTAAAGCGTTAATGCTTGGCTGAAAATTAATCCGCCGATGATGGTGATGCCCAGCGGGCGGCGCAACTCCGATCCCGTGCCCGAGCCGAACGCGAGCGGAATGCCGGCGCCGAGCGCCGCCATCGTGGTCATCATAATCGGGCGGAACCGCAACAGAGACGCCTGATAGATGGCCTCTTCCGGAGGTTTGCCCTGGTGCCGCTCGGCATCCAACGCGAAATCGATCATCATAATCGCGTTCTTTTTCACGATTCCGATCAGCAGCACGATTCCAATCAGCGCGATCACGCTGAAATCGTCGCGGAAGAGCATCAACGCGAGCAACGCGCCCACCCCGGCCGACGGCAAGGTGGAAAGAATCGTCAGCGGATGAATGTAGCTTTCATACAAGACCCCGAGCACGATGTAGACGGTCACGATAGCGGCCAGAATCAGGATCGGCTCGTTCGACAGCGAAGCCTGAAAAGCCGCGGCAGCGCCTTGAAAAGCGCTTTGGATGCTCGCAGGCATCCGAAGCTCATCCTTCACCTTGTTCACCGCGTCGATGGCCGCGCCGAGCGACGCATTCGGCGCCAGATTGAAGGAGAGCGTGACCACCGGGAACTGCCCCTGATGATTTACGGTTAGCGGCGCCGAGGAGAGCTCCATGTGGGAAAAGGCTTTGATGGGAACTTCCTGCCCGCCGGCAAACACGGGCGAGGAAGCCGCCACGCCGTTGAAGACCGTGCTCGCGGGGGTGGCTCCCGATCCTGTGACGATCGTCGTCGCCGCGTTGGCCGCGCTGTTCATGGGGCCCCTCGAAAGAGCGGTGCTGGACGATCCGCCGGCGACCAGGCCCGCGTTCCCCGTCGTGGGCGCCGCTCCCGTGCGAATGTAGAGGTCGTTTAGGTCCTGCGGACGCGCCAGGAAAGCCGGCATTAGCTCCAGCACGACGTGGTACTGATTCAACTGCGTAAACATCGTGGAGACCTGGCGCTGGCCGTAGGCGTCGTACAATGTCTGGTCTATGGCCGAGGGAGTGATTCCCAGGCGCGACGCAGCGTCGCGGTTATAGAGCAGGGTCGCCCGCAGACCCTGATCCTGGCGGTCGCTGGCCACGTCGCGCAGTTCCGGCAACGCTTGCAGCTTCGCCATCATGCGCGGAACATAAGCGTTCAGCTCATCGGTTTTTGGATCTTCCAGGGTGTACTGGAACTGGGTGCGGCTGACGCGGTCCTCCACAGTCAAATCCTGTATCGGCTGCATGTACAATGCGATGCCGGAAATCTGCGACAATTTCGGCTCCAGTCGCCGGATGACGTCCGAAGCGCTCACGTCGCGTTGATCGCGCGCTTTCAGATTGATCTGAATGCGCCCACTGTTTAGCGTTACGTTCGTCCCGTCGACTCCAATGAACGATGAAAGACTCTCCACCGCGGGATCCTGCAAGATTACTTTCGCGAGCTTCTGCTGCAACGCCGACATTTCCGGAAACGATACGCTCTGCGCCGCTTCGGAAATTCCTTGAATCACGCCGGTGTCCTGGATCGGGAAGAAACCTTTGGGAATGACGATGTACAAAACGATGGTCAATACAAGGGTCGCCAGAGCCACCAGGAGAGTCACGCCGCGGTAACGGAGGACCACACGCAGGGTTCCGCCATACGTGTCGATGGTTTTCTGAAAGAGGCGCTCGGAGGCGCGGTAGAAGCGCCCCCGCCGTTCTTCGGGCGTATGCTTCAGGAGTTTCGCGCACATCATTGGACTGAGCGTCAGGGAGACGATGGCTGAAATCAGAATGGTGACGCTCAGGGTAATCGCGAACTCACGGAACAGCCGGCCCACGATGTCACCCATGAATAGCAGCGGGATCAGAACGGCGATTAAGGAGATGGTCAACGAAACGATGGTGAATCCGATTTGCGCGGAACCTCGAAGCGCGGCCTCCAGCGGCGGCACGCCCTGCTCGACATAACGAGTGATGTTCTCGATCATCACGATCGCATCGTCCACCACAAAGCCGGTGGCGATGGTCAAGGCCATCAAGGTGAGGTTGTTCAAACTGTAGCCGAGCAGATACATCGCGCCAAAGGTTCCGACCAACGATAGAGGCACGGCAACGCTGGGAATGACGGTGGCGGAGAGGTTCCGCAGAAATAGAAAGATCACCATTACCACCAGCGCCACAGTAAGCATCAGCTCGAATTCCACGTCTTTCACGGAGGCTCGGATGGTATTGGTGCGATCGGTCAGAACCTCAACCTTTACGGCGGCGGGAAGAGTGGAGGTGAGCTGCGGCAGCAGTCCTGCGATGCGGTCCACGACCTCGATAATGTTGGCGCCGGGCTGCCTTTGAATATTGACGATGACCGAGGGAACCTGCGCGCCCGAGGCGCCGAAGCCGCTCCAGGCCGCCTGCCGGACGTTCTCCACGTCGTCGAAAACGGCGGCCACGTCGGTAAGCTTTACGGGAGCGCCGTTGCGGTAGGCGACGATCAGGCCCGAATAATCCTGGCTGGAGAGCAATTGATCGTTGGCGTCGATCTGGTAGGCCTGATGCGGGCCGTCGAAGCTCCCCTTGGCTTGATTCACGTTGGCTGCGGTAATGGCGCTTCTAACGTCCTCCAGATTCAGTCCGTAATAGGAGAGCTGGGTAGGGTTCACGCGAATTCGCACCGCCGGTTTCTGTCCTCCACTGATGCTCACCAGCCCCACGCCCGGAAGCTGCGAGATTTTGGGGGCCAGGCGCGTGTCGGCCAGGTCCTCCACCTTCGATAGCGGCATGGTGCTGGAGCTGAGCGCCAGCGTCAGAATCGGCGCGTCGGCGGGATTGATTTTGTTGTAAATCGGCGGGGTCGGCAGATCGGGAGGCAAATAGGTGCCCGACGCGTTGATGGATTGCTGCACCTCCTGCTCCGCCACGTCGATATCCAGGCTCAGGTTGAATTGCAGCGTGATTATCGAGCTGCCATCCGAGCTGGTGGAGGTCATCTGCTGAAGTCCCGGCACCTGCCCGAACTGGCGTTCCAGCGGAGCGGTGACCGACGACGCCATCACATCCGGACTCGCGCCCGGATAGAACGTGACCACCTGAATGGTCGGATAATCCACTTCGGGAAGCGCGGAGACGGGCAGCTTCCGGAACGCCACCAGGCCCACCAGCAGGATTCCCAGCATCAGCAACGACGTGGCGACGGGCCGAAGGATGAAAATTCTGGAAGGATTCCAGGATGGCGAATCGGGTGACGGGGCGTTGGAAGAATGGCCGCTCTGGGGAACTGAGTCGTGGTTCATGTGGGCCGCGAGGCGAGCGCCTTCCGGCTCAGCGTTATTCGCCCTCAGTAGGAAAGATCCCCGCGCGCGGGAATCCGTTGCATAGGCAGAGATGCATAGCCGTGCCTACGTCCGGAGGCGGGGGTCTTTCGGCCGGATTCCCCGCCTAAAATAGAAGAAATGCCAAGCGATAATTCATTCCTCACCGACGTTGAAACGCTTCGATCCAGGGCGCGCGCCAGCATCGAAAAAGGTGCGGTCACTCCCGCTTATCAAGGAGACGTCAATCAGACGATCGAGATCCTGCAATCTGTTCTGGCTACGGAAATCGTGTGCGTGCTCCGATACACCATGAATGCCGTCGCGGCCACCGGCATTTCCAGCGAGAGCGTGAGGAAAGAATTCGACGCCCACGCCGGGGAGGAGCAGGGACACATGCGAGAGGTGGCCGAGCGGATCAACCAACTCGGCGGAACGCCCAACTTCAATCCCGAAGGCTTAGCCACCCGATCCGCTTCGCAATATGCAGTTGGCGGCAATCTGGTTGAAATGATCAAGGAGAATCTGGTCGCCGAGCGTATCGCGTGCGAGCACTATCGCGAGTTGATCCGTTATTTCGGCGACAAAGATCCCACGACTCGCGTGATGATGGAGGGAATCTTGACGAACGAGGAAGAGCACGCCAACGACATGCACGATTTGCTAATCGAGCACGAAGGCAAGCCCATGCTCCCGAACCGGTGAATCATTGGACGCCGACGATCGCCCGCTGCCGGTCGGCCGGGTCGGGCGGCGTCCATTCCGGATTCCTTTTCACATAGACGCGATAGGGCGCGGAACCGGCGGCCGCGATGCGCTCGGAGCTTTCAAGGCGCAGCAAATCGCGTCCGCTCGCGATGGTCAGCGAAGTTCCCAGGGATTGTCCGGCGGGCTCGAAATCGGGACCGGCCTTAAACGAGAGATCGAAGCGGCCTTGGCCCGGAATGTAGATCCACAGCGCCTGTCCGTGCTCCGGCGCGGGCGGCGCGTCCAGGTTCCGCGCCACGCCATTGAACCGCAGCCGCGGCTCCGTAATGTCGAACTCCGGAGCGTCGGTGTAAACATCGCGAGGCGGATCCCGGCGCAGGACCGGAGGCAGCTTGCCGAAATGAATATAGTCGACGAGCTTTTGTGTCCCATTGATATACAGATCCAGCGGAATCGTATCGCCGTTGAGCACGAGCTGCGGGGCGGGATAGCGCGGCGAAGGCATTGTCCAACCGGCGTCGAGCCGGGGCGGCGCGGCATGCGAATCGCCGAACGCGGCGCGATAGCTCAGGTCCCCGGGAAACAGCTCGACGGTGATCGAATAAGCGATGTATAAATGACGAAAATTGTCGCGCACGTAGCGCTCGATGGTGACCTTACCCGCTTCTCTCCGAACGTCGGCAACGCCCGGGGAAACGCTTTCCGAGTACTCGCGGTTGATGCCCTCGACCCAGGTTTCGAAATCCGCGCGAGGAGTGGGAGTCGTGGGAGCGACGGCTGGGGCGAGGAGTCCGGTGGCGCGAGCTCGGGCGGCGTTGAGTTGGGCCGCGGCGGCCAGGATGTTGCTGTCGCCGGCGAGCGGTGCGGTGAAATAGACGGTCTGCGCGCCAATCCGGATGCCGTTCTGCCCCGGGGTCTGAGCCAGTGCCGCGGTTAGCGCCAAGAATAGAAGCCAACCGGCCAGCTTCACGAACCCTCCTCGCTCGATTGTCTCAGACGGCGGTAACACAACGCGCTTCGGGGGACGTCTTACAAGCTTGACGTCATGCGCCTTACCGCACTTTTTCTGATCGGTTTAGCTCTGCCCCTCGCGGCGGACGAAGGAACCTGGCTGGTGGACCAATTCCCAGGCAGCGCCATCAAACAGAAATATAATTTCGACGCAACGCCGGAATTCCTCGCACATTTGCAAGCCGCTACGGTTCGAATCGCGGGGGGATCCGGCGCGTTCGTATCGGGCAATGGCCTGTTGCTAACCAATCAGCATCTCATTACCGGGTGCTTATCCAAGCTCGGCGATAAACAACACGATTATCTGAAGGACGGCTTTTATGCCGCGACTCGGCAAGCCGAATTAGCCTGTCCCGGCGTAGACGCGAGCGTGTTGGTGGGCGTGGAAGACATCACGAAACAGGTGAAGGCCGCGGCAGGCGACAAAACTCCCGCGGCGCAGGCGCTCCAGCAGCGCAACGCCGCAAGCGCCCGGCTCGAACAGGAATGCGCGGCAAAGACTCACAATCGCTGCTCCGTGGTGAAGCTGTTCTCCGGCGGGCGCTACGATCTGTACCAGTACAAAACCTATTCCGACTTGAGGTTGGTGTTCGCGCCCGAAAACGATCTCGCGTTTTTCGGGCGTGCACGCGACAGCATCACTTATTTGCGCTACGGACTGGATATCGCCTTCCTGCGCGCCTACGAGAACAGCCAGCCCGCGGCTACGCCGGGTTATTTGAAATGGAGCCGCGAGGACGTTAAGGAAGACGACCTGATTTTTTCGTTCGGCAGCCCCGAGCCGACCATGCGTTTGGCGACCTCGGCGCAACTCACGTTTTATCGCGATACGCAGCTCCCCCTGACTGTGAGCCGGTTCCAGGCGCGGATTCGTCAATTGAGCGAATTTGCCGGGCAGAGCCCGCGAAATCTGGATGCCGCCGAACCTGTGCTCGCGTCGATTCTCACGCGCTACAAAGCCAGCGCTGGAATGCTCATCGGCTTGCGCGATGACCGGCTGGTGACGCGCAAGACCGTTTTCGAGGGCAAAATCCGACGGGCGGTGCTCGCGGATTCCAAACTGGGCACTGACGCCAATAAGGTATGGGACGACGTCGCGGCCGCGTATAAAACCTGGACTCCTTTTGAGAAGCCTTATCAGCTTTTGGAGGAAGATCCCGCTCCTGGATCGAGCCTGTTCGCCGCAGCGCGCCAGATCGTCCGCATTTCCGAAGAGCGAGCCAAAGCGAACGATGCGCGCCTCTCGGAATACCGCGGCGCCGGTCTGGAGGCCGCACAGGCGGCGCTTGATGCCGCCCCGCCGGCCAATGAAGCACTGGAAACCGCACTTCTCGCGGAATATTTGGACGAAATAAAAAGTCTGGGCGACAAAGACGCTCCCATCAAAACGATTTTGAATGGCAAGACGCCGAAAGAAGCGGCGGAGGCGTTGGCTAAATCGAGCAAGCTAAACGACCCATCCTCGCGCCGATCGCTAGCGCAGAGCCACGACGCCGTCGTCAAATCCGAGGATGGAATGATCCGCCTGGCCGTTCTGCTTGACGAGCCCGCGCGGCGGATACGTAAGAAGCGCGACGAGGTCATCGGGTCTTTGGAAACTTCCGCGGCCGAGAAAATCGCGCAGTACCGGTTCAAATTGTTCGGCGCCGCCGATTACCCCGACGCCACCCGGACTCCGCGGGCGATGTTCGGAGTCGTGAAAGGCTATACCGATCGGGCGGGCGTCGCTATGCCGGCCGCGTCGACGTTCGGTGGCCTTTACTACCGTCACGACAATCAAGGGCCGTATCAAGTCCCACAGCGCTGGGTGGAGCTGAAGGAATCGCTGAATCTGGCCAAGCCGCTGGATTTTGTGAGCACCTGCGATATCGGCGGCGGCGATCCCGGAAGTCCGGCGGTGAACCGAGCCGGCGAGCTGATCGGCATCACCTTCGATGGAAATCTCGAAAGTCTGCCGGACGCCTATCTCTACAGCGACGATCAAGCCCGCGCGGTGCACGTTTCCGTCGATGGCATCGCCGAGGCTCTGCGGAAAGTGTACAAGGCCGAGGCTCTCCTGAAAGAACTTGGATTGTAAACGGCGTCCGATATTCGCCCATCCCGCTATACTGGTATCACTCCCCCGGGCGTGAGCGCACAGCCGGCACGTGGCGTTGTGCGCGACTTAAGGATTGGATGCCGATGTCCGCCGCGTTCGTTCACCTGCACTGCCACACAGATTATTCCTTGCTCGATGGAGCGTGCGAGATTTCGCAGTTGATGGACCTCGCCGTCGAGCAGAAGATGCCCGCCGTCGCCATGACCGATCATGGCAATCTCTTTGGCGCAGTCGAGTTTTACAACAAAGCCAAAGAGAAAGGAATCCATCCCGTCATCGGCTGCGAAGTGTACGTCGCGCAGCAGGGCCACACCGTTAAGAGCGAGACCAACCGCTACAACCATCTAGTGCTGCTCTGCGAGAACCAGGAAGGCTACCAGAATCTGATTCATCTGGTTTCCACGGGTTATCTGGACGGCTTCTACTACAAGCCGCGCATCGATAAAGATCTACTCTCGCGCCATTCCAAAGGGCTCATCGCGCTTTCGGCGTGCCTGCGCGGCGACATCAACGAAACGCTGCTGGCCAATCGATACGAGGACGCCAAACGCCTCGCCTACCAATACAGCGATCTCTTTGGACCAAAGAATTTCTTCCTGGAGGTTCAGGATCACGGGCTGGAGCCGGACGGGCGAGTGCTGCCGATGCTCGGCCGGTTATCGGCGGAAACGGGGATCCCGCTGGTGGCCACCAACGATTCTCATTATCTTCGCAAGACCGATGCCCGCGCGCACGAAATTCTGCTGTGCGTCCAAACCGGAAAGAAAATGTCCGACACGGACCGCATGCGGTTTGAGCAGCCCGCGTTTTATCTGAAGCCGCGCGCGGAAATGATGGCTCTTTTCGGGGAAATCGAGGACGCGCTTGACCGCACCTGGGACATAGCGCAGCGCTGCCAGCTTCAGCTCGACCCTGTCAGCGAGCCTTTCCCCAAATTCCCCATTCCGCGGGGGCACTCCGCCGACACCTATTTCGAGTACGTCGCGCGGCAGGGATTCGAGAAACGTCGGCCGCATTTAGAATCGTCGGCGGCGCACGGCCAGCTCAAACACGAACTGGCGGAATACGCCGAGCGCCTGGATCGGGAAATCAAAATGATCCAGCAGATGAAATTCTCAGGTTATTTTTTGATCGTCTGGGATTTCATCCGCTTCGCCAAGCAAAAAGGAATTCCGGTAGGGCCGGGGCGCGGCTCGGCGACCGGCAGTTTGGTCGCCTGGGCGATGGAGATCACCGATATCGACCCGCTTCAATATAGCCTGATTTTCGAGCGGTTCCTGAATCCGGAGCGCATCAGCATGCCGGATATCGATATCGATTTCTGCACGCGAGGACGCGGCGAGGTGATCCAGTACGTCACCGAAAAATACGGCAGCGAGCAGGTCGCGCAGATCATTACGTTTAATTCGTTGGGCGCGCGGGCCGCGCTCAAGGATGTGGGCCGTGTGCTCGATATGAGCTTCGCGGACATGGACCGTATCACCAAGCTCATTCCCACGCAGCCGCTCAATATCAAAATTTCCGAGGCGCGGAAGATGGAACCGCAACTCGACGAGATGGCCGCCAAAGAGCCGCGGGTTAAAGACGTTCTGGACGTGGCGCAGCGTCTTGAAGGCGTGGCCCGCAACGTCAGCGTTCATGCGGCCGGCGTCGTGATCTCGCCCAAGCCGCTAAAGGAGCTTGTCCCGCTCTATAAGACGAACAAAGACGAAATTGTCACGCAGTACGACATGGTCGGCCTGGAGAAGCTCGGGCTGCTCAAGATGGATTTTCTCGGGCTGACCACGCTCACCATCATCGACGACGCGCTGAAGCTGATCCAGCGCCATCGCGGCGAAAAGCTCCGGGTGGAGGATCTGCCTCTCGACGACCCCGAAACTTATCGGTCCGTTTTTTGCAAGGCCCTGACCAGCGGCATCTTTCAGTTCGAATCCTCGGGCATGCGCGATATTCTGCGGCGTTACCAGCCCGACCGGCTCGACGATTTGATCGCCCTCAACGCGCTCTATCGGCCCGGTCCCATGGACATGATCGACGACTTCATCGATCGCAAGCATGGCAGGAAGCAAGTGACCTATGATTTCCCCGAATTGAAGGACATCCTCGTAGAGTCTTTTGGAGTAATCGTCTACCAGGAACAGGTGATGCAGATTTCCAGCCGCCTGGCGGGATACTCGCTTGGCGAATCCGATCTGCTGCGCCGCGCCATGGGGAAGAAGAAGGCCGAAGAGATGGCCAAGCAGCGCGAGAGGTTCCTCGCCGGGGCGAAGGCGAAAGGCCACGGACAGCGCAAAATCGAAAAGATTTTCGACCAGATGGCGAAGTTCGCCGGTTACGGTTTTAACAAATCCCATTCGGCGGCATACGCTTACCTCGCCTTCATCACCGCATATCTCAAGACGCACTATCCGCTCGAATTCATGTCCGCCCTGCTCACGTCGGAAACAGGCAACATCTCGAAGGTCGTGAAATACATCAATGAATGCCGGGAAATGGGCATTCGCGTGTTGCAGCCCGACGTGAATTCCTCCGAATTCACGTTTACTCCAGTCACGGAGGGCGAGCGGCAAGGCATTCGATTCGGCCTGGGCGCGATCAAAAACGTCGGCCCGAACGCGGTGGAGTGCGTGGTGCGGGCGCGCGCCGAAAGAGGTCCGTTTCAGTCGTTCTACGATTTTTGCGAGCGCGTGGATCTGGGCACGGTGAACCGCCGCTTGATCGAGAGTTTCATTAAAGCGGGAGCTATGGATTCGCTGGGAGGCTCGCGAGCCCAGCTTTTTGCGGTGATCGACAACGCCATGGAGAACGGCGCGCGAGTCGGGCGCGACCGAGCCAACGGACAGTCCGGCCTGTTCGCGACGCTCATGGCCGAAGCGCCCCCGGCCGAACAACCCTTGCCCAAAGTGCCGGATTGGACGGGCCAGGAGAAGCTCGCCGGCGAAAAAGAGATCCTCGGTTTCTACATTACCGGGCATCCGCTCGATCAGTATATGAACAAGGTGGCCGAGTTGGCCTCGCACCGCACCTCCGAGCTGGAGGGCTTGGCCAAGAACGCCGATGTCGCGCTGTGCGGCATTCTGACCGGGATCCAGCGCAAGCGCAACAAGGAAGGCAAGCTGTGGGCCGCGCTTCAGGTAGAGGATCTGGAAGGCTCGATCGAAGCGATGGTGTTTTCGACGCAATACGAACGCCTGCTGAGTGCGCTTAACGAAGACCAAGCCGTGCTGGTGCGCGGACTGGTGCTTCCCGAGGAGAATGCGCCGCCCAAGGTTTCCATCCAGGACATCGTTCCGTTGGATGTGGCCAGCATTCATCTTCCCTCGTTGATTTCCATCCGAGTGCCGTTGAATGGATCGGCGGAAGCGGGCCGCGCATCCGCTCTGCACGACCTGTTCGAGCGCAAGCCCGGGGCAACCGAGGTCCGGCTGCGGCTGGAGAAGTCCCGGGATTTCTCGGTGATTATCGATGTGGGCGCCAAGGTGCGCCCGGATAAGGAATTCTGCGCGGAGCTGTCGCGGATTTGCGGAAAAGAGGCGTTAGAGATCTTAGCCGGTTGAGCTAAACTGAAGGCTGCGACCCGGTCCCGCTGTGTCGCGTTCCGGAGAGATGGCCGAGCGGTTGAAGGCGCACGCTTGGAAAGCGTGTATAGGGGAAACTCTATCGAGGGTTCGAATCCCTCTCTCTCCGCCACTTCTAATCTGTTGTTGGAAAAGCACTTAGTGCGGTTTTCGCCAACGCGGCGCATAAACCCAGCGCTGCTCTTCCGGTCCCTCGATTTGCGCCGGGAACGGCGCCGCACACGGTATCTCTTCCTTGAACCGTTCCTTGTCGTCCCTCGGTCTTCCTGCCCGGGCGGATGGTCAGGCGATTGAGACTCTCGGAGGTTAAGTCTCAAAATCCCCGGAATATCGGATGGACGTTAGCGCGCGTTTGGCCCCGCGCGCCGGTGTTGCAACACTGATTCGTGAACAACATAGCCGCGGACGGCAGCAAGATCCATCCTGCCAGAATCTGGTAAAGCGCCCTCGGGACGGCTGAATTTGAAGGCGTTCCTCGAACCTAGTCCCTGCCGTGGGCCTCAATAAAATTTAATAAATCTCCTACTGCCTCGCATGCATCATTCGCATGCGTCTCAGCAAGAGGTAGTTCATGCTTGAACCCGACGGGTCGCGCGCGCCGCGGAGCGAAGAACACGATCGTTGGCTCGCCATGCAATCCGCTTACGCGGATTACAGGAACGCTTCCCAGGCCCTCGAAAAGGAGAATTCTTGGGCAGACGATTCATCCGGCGGCGAGCCGGAGCTCTCGGTCTCGCTGGAAGCCAAACAGCGCGCCGCCTTCGAACGTTATCTGGAAGCCCGAATGGCTTACCTGGAGTTTCGGTTCGACCAATGCGATCCGCGATTCAATAGCCGCAGCGAACTATCCGTGGCGAGGACCCGACCGGTGGGCGCCGCCGCATTTTTTCGCGAGCCTTTCTGGCGATCGCTCGCAGCTTGGAAATTCAGCCTGCCGGTCATCCTGGCAGTCATGCTTTGCGCCATGGCTGTTTCGATAGTTGGCCTGGAGAGACAACTGCGCGATTTGGAGAACGGCCGCCAGGAATTCGGAGCCACCTTGGAACGGACAAGCGACATGCTCCGATTGCTGGGCCGAAGACTAGAGAGTGGTGAAATCGCCCAATATTCCGCCGTTCGGGAAGTGAAGCAGGTATCCCCAGCGCCTGCGAGCGGGAAACCGGCCGCCGCGGCCCAACCGGGCTGGCACAAGCCCGGAGAAGCGCGAAGGAAGCCTCAGGCCGCGTTGCACGTCACGCCAAAGAAGACGTCCGGAAGTGCTATGGCGTTTGATGGGACTCAAAGCCAGAGCCTCGACATGCGCACTTACCGTTTTGCACTGCCGCTTTCAAGTCAGTTCAAGCAAGTAGGGCCGGTCAAGCTATCGATCCGATCAATGGATCTTCGACGAAACGCCGTAAGCCTTTCTCTCACGTCGGACGTCGTCAAGCTGGAGGCTCAGAGCCTCCGGCTGAATCAGCCGCTATGGATTCATGTCGGCAATGGTCTGCGGCCTATGGAACTGGTGGTGGAGCGGATCTCGGCGAATCGGCTGGAGGGCCGATTGATGGCGCCTGAAAGCAAGCCCGATCTGAGCGCGAGCCTCAAGCCGGGTCTTTCCGCAATTCGGTAAGCGCAACCGGGCGGCGCCCTCTGCGCAGTTCGTCTGCAGTCCAGGCAGGGCGGACTCCACTTTTTACAGATCTTCTCAGATAGCACGATCGGAGTGGTATTGTTTCCCGCGCTTTAACGCCGTGGCATGCGTTCTGCTCACACATGGTTGAGGAGTGGAACTATGAACTCTCCAGCGGCGATCGCCATCATCGTGGTCATCGTCATCATCGTTTTTGTAGCGCTTTGGCAAAGGGACCGCAGCCGGAAACTCCGCGCCAAATTCGGCCCGGAATACGATCGGCTGGTGCAACAGGAGCGCGGCGACAAGCGCCGCGCGGAAGCTATTCTGATGGACCGGCAGCGTCGCGTCGGCAAACTGAACATCCAGCGCTTAAGCCCTGAAGCGGCCAACCGTTTCGCCGGCGAATGGCGCATGGTGCAGGAAACGTTCGTCGACGATCCCCGCGGCGCGGTTTCGCGCGCGGACATGCTGGTCAATGAGGCTCTGCAGGCCCGGGGCTATCCCATGGGCGATTTCGAGCAGCGCGCCGCCGACATCTCCGTCGAACATCCCGGAGTGGTGGAGAATTACCGGATCGCGCACGACGTCGCCGCGCACGCTCAAAGCGGCCACGCGACCACGGAAGATCTGCGCAAAGCCATGCAGCGCTATCGCAATCTCTTTGAAGATATTTTGGACGTTCCCGTAACGCATCGTGAGGAGGTGCATCAATGATCGAGAACCAAGTAGCCGATATGCCGGACGTTCGCGAGGGCGAACCCGCCAGCACCGCGGACCTGATCAATCGCAACCCGGCCGGAAATCGCCCGGATCGGATGAGCCCCGACGGAGCCGGGAGTTCCCACCCGGCCCTTTTCCCGCAAAATGAAGGTGACGATTTCCGCTCGCGCTGGCACGAAATTCAGGGCCGTTTCGTAGACGAGCCCAAACACGCCGTGGAGGAAGCGGATCAATTGGTCGCCTCTGTCGTCAAGCGCCTTGCGGAGGTATTCGCAGGCGAGCGGGACACGCTGGAGCACGAATGGTCGAAGGGCCAGGACGTCTCCACGGAAGACTTGCGCCAGGCCCTGCGCCGGTACCGGTCGTTCTTCGACCGTTTGTTGTCGGTGTAGGCGCGCCGGCGCTTCGCAAACCGCGGGTCGAATATGATAGAAGATACCCAGGAGACCCGCGGTGCACAAGACCCTCTTCAAATTTCTCGCAATCCCAGTTGCTGCGGCAGTAGGTTGGACTCTGGCCACTGCAGCTCCGCCCCAGGACCAAGCTTCCGATAAGGCCCCGCCGGTTCAGGGGAAAGGGAAAGGCAGAGGACGTGGCGCCCCCAGACGAGGGCCCGCCGGCCCCTTGCCGCGCATGTCCGACGGACATCCCGATTTAACTGGGATCTGGAATGGATTTGGCGGCAGCGGCCAAACTCCCAACCTTCAGCCATGGGCGGCCCAGATTGTTGCGGAGCGTAGAGCGCACAACGGCGCCGAGGATTATGAAGCGCGGTGCCTTCCCGGCGGACCCCCGCGCGCCGCTCCGTACCACACGGCGCTGTTTGCAACGCCCAAGCTGGTGCTGATTCTATTTGAGGGCAACACTCATATGTATCGCCAGCTTTTCCTCGACGGCAGCGATCATCCGAAGAATCTTAAGCCGACGTTCTACGGCGACTCGCGCGCGCATTGGGACGGGGACACGCTGGTGGTCGATTCGGTGGCCTTTTTCGAGAAATCCTGGTTCGATTTCGCCGGTACTCCGCATACCAAGGATTATCATTTGATCGAGACGTTTCACCGCCAGGATTACGGAAATATGGAGATGGACGTGACCATCGACGACGCCGGCGCATTCCAGGCGCCTGTGAAGATCCATAGGACCACTACGCTGGAGACCGGCATCGACATGACCGAGTACGTCTGCAATGAGAACAATCAGGACCCTGCGCATTTAGACGCCACCCTCGGGAAAGAGGCCGCCGCTCGCAGGGCCAACGGAGTGCCTCCGGTCCAGGCCCGCAAGGCGCCGGCGCCGCCCTCGGGAGCGACGCCCCACACCGAAAACGGCAACGTGGATTTTTCGGGAGTCTGGGTTCCGGCAAGCGTGAGCCTGCCGAGCGACCCGTCCTACCAGCCCTGGGCGAAAAAGCTTTACGACGAGCGAAAGGCGAGCAAAGGCAAAGACGATCCCGAGAAGTTCTGCCTGCCCGATGGCGCCGTTCGCCTCAACCCGCTGCCGTATAAGATCGTACAGCGCCCCGACACCATCGCGCTTCTATGGGAGGGCAATACGCACAGCTATCGCCGGTTCTTCCTGGATGGCCGCCAGCACAATCTCGATATCGAGCCTGAAAGTTGGACAGGGCAGTCCATCGGCAAATGGGATGGCGACACGCTGGTGGTGGACACTGTCGGCTTCAACGACAAAACCTGGCTCGATCCGACCGGAAAACCTCACAGTGAGGATATGCACCTGATCGAACGTTACAGCCGCCCGAATCTGGGCCACATGAACGTCGCTCTCACAATCGAGGATGCCAAAGCCTTCACGAAGCCCTATAGCTTCACGCGAACGTTCACCTTGGCGCCGGGGTGGGAGCTACAGGAGTACGTCTGCCAAGCGGTCCTGGACGGAATCGAATAGATGCCGACTTTTGGGCGCGGGCGCGAACCCAGTCGCCCCGGGCGACTTTACTGATTGACAGTATCGGCCGATGATCCGGCAAACACGCGCTTGCCGCTGGCTAGAACCACGGACCGGGCGTTGGCGCTTTTTGAGCCGTCCTTCGCCATGGAGCCTTCTACCGAGACCTGATCGCCGGCTTTGAGCGAGTCCTTCCGCCAGCCCTGCTTCAGCAGGACCGGAATGGCGCCTAGCTCGAAGTTCCAGTTGGTCACCTTGCCATCGGCGTCTTTCACGTCTACGTAAAAGCGGGCGTGAGGATTCATCCATTCCATTTTTGTGACGGTGCCCGTCACCTTGATTGGCTTGTTTGCGTCGTATTCGGCCGCGAAAGAGTGGTGTGCAAGAGCCGGTAGGGCGGACAAAAGCAGACCGGAACCGGCGGCGAACAGAGCCAGCTTAGCTCGCATTTAGAAAGGCCTCCTGTGCGCCTGTGTAGGCGTCGAGTCATTCAAAAATGTAACATCTCCGCACTATCGGGATCAACCGGGCTATTCCGCCTTCTGGAGCGGCCAGAATTTGAAAAATTCCGCGTACAGCACCAACAGGGGGAAGGTCACCCCCAACAGCGCCGAGGCGAGCCACCGCTCGAAATCGTAGCCGGGAGGGCCAGCCGCCAATCGACCGGTCACTGTTGGGGCCAAGGCGCCGTAAACGAAGGACAGCGCGGCGCCGATCGCCGCCGCTGCGGCCGCGCTTAACACACCCTTCAACGGCTGCGCGAATTTCTCAAACAGCGACGCCTGCAACATGTTCAACACCACGATGGTTCCGAAGATGAACGCGACGGGAAAGCGGTTCATGAAGGCCACAGCATCCATTCCCGCCAAATCGACGCACACATAGAAAACGATCCCGCCGAGCGCCAGCGCGATTGCCGTCCACACCAGCCCGAGCACGGGCTGCTTCATTAGCGCCGCGTTTTTGGTCAGCGGCCATAGATCGAAATGGAGCATCAGGAACATGACGCCGAGCGCGGCCATTTGAAACACCAGGGCGCTCCAGGCGTTGAACATGCCGTGCGGATCGAGCGAGGCGACGTACACGGGAGCGCCTCGCATGAATTCGTAGTTAAAAAAGATCCGAAAGAGCAGGTAGTTCACCGCATAGGCCGCCGCGACCAGCGCCAATCCCGCGAGCAGCGTGTTCTTTATGAGCGCGGTGAACGGCCAGCCGCCCCACATGATCGCCATCCAGAACGTGACGATCACAGAAACGATGATGCACATTGCCAGCATCGGCGTAGGCGGACCGATGCCGCCGCCCGCAGTGTAAAAGTAAATCGCGCCGAAGATGGCGCCTATCACGGGAAGGATTAAGGCCAGTAGGATTCCTTTTAGGGGCTGGTTCTTCTTTGCGGCGAAGGCGGGGAATTTGCAGGCCCACGTCACGCCGACGACGATTTCCATAGGAATCAGAAGTATCAGCCCACAGGTCACCCATCCGGCAAAAGTCTCGAAATCGAACAGAGCGATAAAGCCGAGCGAGATCGCAATGATCAGAGCGGTGGCGACAAGGCCGGTGAGGGGTTGTTTCATACGGCGACGGGACTCAGCCTGTCCCAGATATCCTACATCAATCGAACTGATTGCCGCTATCACTAGCGTCGCATCGCGACGCCGGTTCGAATTCACTATAATCATGTGAGCTTCAGATAATTTCAAAGAGCGCTTTCGCGTCCTTGCGGGGGAGGGCCGAATCACGCGCTCGGGGCAAGGGGGGAGTAAGGGTGACGTTTACTCAATTCTCGAGAATTCGGATCGTCTCTGCGTTGGCCGTGTGCCTTCTGGCCGGGCTAAGCACGCAGACGCTCCATGGACAAGCTGCAACGGCAAGCATCACGGGGACTGTCACGGACAGTTCCGGCGCTGTAATTCCGGGCGCTGCCGTCAACGCGAAAAACAACGGCACAGGCGTAACGCGCACCACCGTCAGCGACGCGCAGGGCCGGTATAATCTTCCCGATCTCGCCATCGGTGACTACGACGTGGAAGCGAAAATGATGGGATTCCAATCGGTGGTGAGGAAGGGCATCGTTCTCACGGTGGGAAGCCAGCCCGTCGCCGATTTCCAGTTGCCCGTTGGCCAGGCGGAGCAGACAGTCAACGTGGAAGGCGCGGTTTCGCAGGTGGAGACGGAGACCTCGTCGCTATCGTCGCTGGTCAACCAAAGCCAGATGCGCGAGCTTCCGTTGAACGGGCGAAACTTCGAGCAGTTGATTTTGCTCGCGCCCGGCGCGATTTCCTATCCCATCGGTCGCTAAGGGTAACTCCAGCTATGGAAGCTGGAATCACTGCGAAGGTGTGGGAGATCGCGGACCTTCTTCAAGCATAAGGCTTGTCTGTTTCGAAGCCTTAATGTATTGCAAAACGCTCTCTATTATGTAGCTAGTGGTGTCCTCAAGTGCGTTTACCTCCTGCCTGAGAATTACGCGCATTTTCCCGTGCGCCGTAAAGGCTATTTCATCGTTCTCAACTTGAGCCAAAAAAACCTTATCCTCGATGCTCACGTAGAACTTTATCTGCCCCTCCGCGACATGGTATTTCCCACGCTCGAAAGAGGGCTTCAGGATTCGCAGGATTGTTTCTCGCCTGCTTATCAGGCGTTCCTCTCGGGTGACGGAAGAAATGGTCGTGGGGATGTTCGCGCCGCCCTCTGCACCAATTCCGAACGATGGCAGATCCCTCTTTGTTACGGTTTCAACCACGCGCTCTTGGTCGTCTATAACCTGCATTTCTTCGATGCCGCTAACATTTAGAGGCGCTACCATTTTTTCAGCCGCGCTATTTGCGCGGTCGTTCCTTAGGAGGTTTACAACTTCTTGCTTGGTGACCTCGAATCCGCCAGCGAAACTAATCTTTACCGTTCCATCTTGTAGGGCCGTTGCGGATTCGATTGGACGCCCCTCAAGTTTTTTCTTGAGATACAGAAATCCTTTCCAGGTTGGTATTGCAAAGAACCCAGCAACCGTGAGCACATCCTTCGCGTCCTTAATTTCCTGATTCAGAAAAACGTGTTTCGCATGGTCTAGAATGCTCTGTACGATATTGAGATCGACTCCGAAAGATCCTCTTTCAAAGTCCGCTCTCACGTTTACGGTAGTCGGTACGTCTGGACCGTTCAGGGAGCGATTTACTTCCTCAAGAAGTTCGCCGACGGCGAGCAGCGCAGGGGCCAGTTGACGAACATCCATCTGTCCGTTCCGCAGTGCGTCTCCGTCATAGAGAACTTGAAAGCGTGCTTCATCCGCCATTCCAATGAAGGCTACCATAGACTAGGGACACAACATTAGGACACTACCGGCGGGATCACAACCAGCCATGAGGCGATAAACTAGAGAGTCCATGAGACCCATCGTTCTGTTATGCGGGGTGGCTCTTCTGGCTGAGTTGCCATGCTCCGCCGCCACGGCTTACATTGGCTCCGCGGCGTGCAAGAGTTGTCATCCGGCGATTTACGCACGCTGGCAAAAGACGCCGATGGCCAATATCGTCCGCGACCCACGCGAGCATCCCGAAGCCATCATCCCGGATTTTTCCAAAGCCGATCCGGCGATCGTTAAATTCAAAAAAGAAGACATCGCGCTGGTCTACGGCAGCCTCTGGAAGCAGCGGTACTTCACGAAGATCGGCAACGATTACTACGTCGAGCCCGCTCAATGGGACGTAAAAAACGCCGTCTGGCGGCCGTTTTTCGTCGAAAACAACGCCGATTGGTGGGCGCCGCTTTATCCGCCCGACAATATGAAGCGGCCCACTGGCGCTTTGTGCGATGGCTGCCACTCGGTCAACTACGATGTGAAAACCAAGACCGTCACGGAATGGAATGTCGGCTGCGAACGCTGCCACGGTCCGGGGGGAGATCACGCGGCGCACCCCTCTGTGGCGAACATTATCAACCCTGCGCGTCTGGATAAAGTCTCCGCGAACGACACCTGCATTCAGTGCCACTCCCAGGGCCAGCCGCTCGAGCGGCCTCTCAACGGCGTCTATTACGATTGGCCTGTCGGCTTCGAAATGGGTAAACACTTGAGCGACTATTGGAGGCTCGAGCCGCATAAAGTCGGCGAAACCAGCTTCACGCATTTCGCCGACGGCACCGCGCACAAGAATCGAATGCAGGGCAACGATTTCGTGCAAAGCGAGATGTATCTTCACGGCGTCACGTGTTTTTCCTGCCACGATGTCCATGGAACCGGCAACAACGCCCAGTTAATCAAGCCGGCGAATGTTTTGTGCCTGGAATGCCATGGGCCATCCTCGCCAAACGGCCCCCACGCGCCCACCATCGAGGCGCACACGCATCACGCGGCGGGCTCGGCAGGCGATCAATGCGTGAATTGCCACATGCCGAAGATTGCAACCGAGTTTGTCGGCGTTAACGTTCGGTCGCACACGTTCCGCTGGGTTCCGCCCTCGATGACGGCCGAAGACAAGGTTCCCAACGCCTGCAACGTCTGCCACACCGATAAGGACCCAGCATGGGCGACCGCGATGCTCGGCAAGTGGTCTGACAAGTCGCCCTGGCGCGTCCAATAGCCGGCGTACGAGCAGTTCAGCTCTCGAAGGCCGTCCGCACTTGGCCCACCAGCCACGCTAGATCCTCACGCGCCGTGACTAAAGGCGGAGCCAGACGGATCACGTAATCGTGCGTCTCTTTGCAGAGGACGCCCAAATCCTTCAAGCGCTCGCAGTAGGCGCGCGCGGGACTCAGCAGCTCGATTCCGAGCAGCAATCCGCGGCCGCGGATTTCCTTGATATGAGGATGACGGATTTTCCTCAGCTCATAGAGCAGCCACGCGCCGAGCTCTTGAGACCGCTCCGCCAGTCGCTCGTCTTCTAGAACCTGCAGCGCCGTTCGCGCGACCGCGCACGCCAGAGGATTGCCGCCGTATGTGCTGCCGTGGCTGCCCGGACGGAACACGCCCAGAATCTCGCGGCTCGAAACCACTGCCGATACCGGATACGTTCCGCCAGACAGAGCTTTGCCGAGGATCAGCACATCCGGCTGCACGTCTTCGCCGTGGCAGGCGAGGAAATGTCCCGTGCGGCCGAGGCCGGTTTGAATTTCGTCCGCTACCAGCAGCGCTTGCTCACGGCGGCAGATTTGCGCGGCGTCGCGG
Organism: Bryobacteraceae bacterium; assembly: GCA_036557165.1. Classification (GTDB taxonomy): domain Bacteria; phylum Acidobacteriota; class Terriglobia; order Bryobacterales; family Bryobacteraceae; genus Palsa-187. The sequence continues at coordinate 39,910 of DATBIA010000020.1, read as the reverse complement.
ATGAAGCCCTCGGGCGGAATCAGGATGCCGGCTTCGCACTGGATCGGCTCGAACAGAAACGCGCACGTGTTCGGGGTGATCGCGCGTTCGAGCGCCTCGGCATCGCCGAAAGGAATCGTCACGAAGCCTGGCGTGAAGGGGCCGAAGCCGTCCTTGTAAAGAGGCTCGGAGGAGAAGCCCGTGATGGTGGTGGTGCGTCCGTGAAAATTGTTCTCGCACACGATGATTTCCGCTTGGTTAAAAGGGATCTGCTTGCGCGTGTAGCCCCACCGTCGCGCGGCTTTGATCGCTGTTTCCACCGCCTCCGCCCCCGTGTTCATCGGAAGCACCATCTCCATGCCGCACGCCCGCGCGAGGTCGGCGGCAAAAAGGGGAAGCTGATCGTTGCGGAAAGCGCGCGAGGTCAGCGTAACCCGCTCGGCCTGTTCTTTGAGGGCCTGAACGATTCGCGGATGACAGTGGCCCTGATTGACCGCCGAATACGCGCTGAGGCAGTCGAGATAGCGCCGCCCATCGACGTCGTAGACCCAGGCGCCGGAGGCGCGCTCCACCACTACGTCCAGAGGATGGTAGTTATGCGCGCCCCATCGGTCCTCGGTGGAAATGAGTTCTTCGGCCCGCGTTCGGGGTTTGGGTTGCGCCATCGAATCGGTTCCGGCTAGTCGCCGCCACCCGAGGCCGCGCGCTGGCCGGCGGCGCTCTCAGAGATCTTTGAAGTGGCAGCGCCCAGGTGGGCGGCGATCTTGGTCGCCTCTTCCACCGCGCGCGCGAGCACGGAGCGGATGCGGCCGTCCTCTAGCATCAGCAAGCCGCCGATCGTGCAGCCCGCCGGCGTGGTGACATCGTCGCGAAGCGCCGCCGGATGCCTTCCCGAATCGAGCACCATGCGCGCCGCGCCCAACGCAGTCTGTGCGACCAAAGTCAGCGCAAGCTGCCGGGGTAAGCCCACGCGCACTCCCGCGTCGGCCAGAGCCTCCATGATGAGAAACTGATAACCGGGGCCGCTGCCGCTCAAGGCCGTCACCGCGTTGAAATGCACCTCATCCAGCGGCAAACATTTGCCGACTCCCTCGAAAATGCGCTCGGCGCGATCCAGATGAATCTTTGACGCGCTCGATCCGCCGCACACCACAGTCATGCCCTCGCCCACCACGGCCGGAGTATTGGGCATGGCGCGCACCACCGGGTTTTCCGTGCCCAGCAGCGATTCAATGCGGTCCGTGGAAACGCCCGCCAGAATCGAAATCAGCAGCGTATCCCGGCGCAAGCCGGCCTGCCGAAGCGTCGCCAAAACGATCGGCGCGTCGGCGGGCTTCACGCAGATCAGGATCAGGTCTGCCGTCGGGACGCGGTGCTGAAAATCCTTTTCGGCTGGGACGTCGAATGCTTCGGCGGCCCTGGCGCAAGCCGAGGGGTTCTTATCTCCGGCCCAGATCCGCTCCTTGGCGATGACGCCGCTGGCAATCAGTCCGCGAATGAGAGTCTGTCCCATGACGCCGGCCCCGATGACGCCGAGCGTCATTTTGTCCGCCACAACGGGGATGTCTTTAGATGTTGAATGCTGTGACACAACGATTACCTCTGGAGTATTCCTTCGATTCTAATACGGCGCAACCGCAAGCCTGCCTGCGTTTGCGATTATTGATGAATGTCGAAGCGCGCATGCCGCGTGGAAATTCGTCCCGCGGCGGCAAAAGACATGGCGGACGTTCGTGCCCTGATCCGCCTGTTTCCCCGCCAATTGCTTCAGAGGAATCTCCCGCGCGCCACCTCTTTCTTCGTCGCCTGGTCGGGCGGCCGAATCATCGGCGGCTGCGCCCTCCAGATCTATTCGAAGAGGATGGCCGAGGTGCGGAGCCTCGCGGTTCACCCGGATTTCCAGAATCTGGGAGTCGCGTCGATGCTCGTCCAGCGTTGTATTGAGAGGGCGAAAGAGCGCGGGATCAGAGAACTGTTCGCCGTTACCAGCCAGACCTCATTCTTCGGCCGCCTGGGATTCGCCACCTTCCGCCGCGAAAAAACCGCCATGTTTTACGAGCCGGAGTAAAGACCGCAACGCTTTCCCGCGCGGTCCGTCATACTTCAAGACAAGGAGATTACCGTCATGCGCCTGGCTGTTTTCATCGGCTTGCTGGCTTGCGGCGGCGCCGCCTTCGGGCAGGCTGCGGAAAAGAAGCTCGAGTTTGAAGCGGCGTCGGTGAAGCCGGCGCCTCCTCCCACCGACGGGAAATTCTTCATCGGCGCCCGCGGCGGCCCGGGAAGCCCCGATCCCGGGCGGATTACCTACAACTTTTTTTCGCTGAAGATGCTGCTTACCAACGCGTACGGCGTGAAGCCGTATCAGATTTCCGGACCCGCCTGGCTCGATTCGGAACGATATGACGTTGCCGCGACGATTCCCGAAGGCGCGACGAAGGAGCAGTTCCAGGCGATGCTCCAGAATCTGCTCACCGACCGGTTCGGCATCAAGCTGCATCACGAAACGAAAGATTTCCCGCTGTATGAACTCTCGGTAGCGAAAAGCGGACCGAAACTGAAGGCGTCCGAGGCGGCTCCGAATGCGCCCGCCGCCGGGGCGCAACCTCCTCCCCCTCCCGGTCCCCCTCCCATCGGGAAGAACGGATTTCCGGAGCCGCCCGCCGGGCAAAAGGCTCAGTTCATTGCGATCAGCCCCAAAGGGTTCCGTCTCGTGGGCCGGGTGCAGCCCGTTTCCGCCCTGGCCGATGTGCTGGGAAACCAGTTGGGAACGCCTGTGGTCGACAAGACCGGGCTGGCCGGGACATTCGACTACACATTGGATTTTTCGCGAGAGTCAGTACAAGGCGGAGGATTGCTCGCCGGCCTGCCTCCGCCTCCGCCTCCGCCTCCACCTCCAGGAGGAGGCTTTGCCGGACCCGGCCCAGGCGCAGGCCCGGCCCCGACGGGCGACCAGAGCGAAGCCCCCAGCCTGTTCACCGCCGTCCAGGAGCAGCTTGGGCTAAAGCTGGACAAAAAGCGAGGTCCGCTCGACGTGCTCGTGATCGATCAGGCGAACAAGACGCCCACCGAAAACTGAGTGGAGTAGACGATCCGTTTTCGTCGGCCTTCTCTGCCCTAACGCTGCGCCCAATACCGGTCCCGCGTCTCGATGGTGAGACCCTTCGGCTTAGCCGTCAACTGAAGTTTGCGAAATTCGGAAACTCGTACCGGGACGTCGGAAACGAAGCCCAGGCTATACTGGCTCCGCAGCTCGTCCTGAATCGCGTCGAAGATCCGTTCGATCCCCAGCTTCTTGGATACTTCGAAAAAGCTGCCGCCGGTTTCCTTGGCCATGCGCATCAGAACGCGCCGGCCGTCGCCGCCTCCGCCGAAAAGGCCGTAATAGCCTTCGTCGGAAAAAAGGATCGAATAGATCATTAAGTCCGCGCGCTGGGCCGCGTCGATGGCGCCGTCGATGCTCGCATCGCTACCGGTATCTACTCCATCCGTCAGAACGATCGCGGCCTTGCGATTTTTTTGCCCGCTCATCGCCTTCGCGGCTTCGATCACCGCGTCGTAAAGCAATGTGCCGCCGCCCCGTTGCAGGCTCAATTCGCGGCGGCTGGGCATATCGACGAACGCAAGCGCCTCCTCCAGTTTCTGATGCGAATTCGTGAAATCCTGGCGCATCAGTACCGCCAGATCGAACTGCATCACGAACACCTGGTCCTTGTCCTCGCGTAGTACTTGGTCGAAGAAACGGAGGCTCGCGCCGCGCTCCGCGTCCAGCACCTTTCCCTGGCTCAAGCTGGTGTCGACCATCAGGCCGATCGACAAGGGCAGGTCGGTTTCGCGCGAGAAATAGCGGATCGTTTGCGGACGGCCATTCTCCAGGACCGCGAAGTCGTCTTTCGTCAGGTCGCGGATCAGCGCTCCGTTTTTGCCTCGCACCGTCGCGAGCACGTTCACGACCTTGATGCCTGTGGAGAACTCCGCCCCCGCATCTTCCGCCGGAGCCGCTTGCGCGGTTTGCTGCGCCCGCGCCATCTTTCCCGCCAGCGCGACGGCGCCGGCCATCAGGAAATCGCGGCGTGAGCGCTTCATGCATCCACTATTCTAAAGGGATGGCTGCCGTCGGGGATGCGAAATACCATACTTCGGGATTGATTCCGCTTACCCGTCCGCAACTGCTGTGGACCATGACGGGCTTGCTGCTCGGGCTGCTGCTTTCGGCGCTCGACCAAACCATCGTGGGCACGGCCGAGCCGAGAATCATCGCCACGCTTTCCGGATTCGACCGTTATCCATGGGTCGCTACCTCGTATCTGCTCAGCTCCACCATCGCGGTTCCCATCTTCGCCAAGCTGTCCGACATCTATGGTCGAAAGTGGTTTCTTCTGGGCGGCGCGGCCATGTTCGTGGCGGCTTCGGCTCTCTGCGGCGCGGCGGGCAAGCTAAATTTTCTTCCCCTCGACGGCATGAGCCAATTGATCCTGTTTCGAGGGCTCCAAGGATTCGGAGCGGGCGTGCTGATGGGATTGATCTTCATCATCATCGGCGATATTTTTTCGCCGGCCGAGCGCGGGCGATATCAGGGCATCTTCGCGGCCGTGTGGGGTCTGGCCTCGATATTCGGCCCCACCCTGGGAGGCTGGCTCACCGACAACATTTCCTGGCGCGCCTGCTTTTACGTGAATTTACCCGTGGGAATCGTGGTGATCGCCGCGATTTATCTCGAATTTCCGGCGCTGCACGCCGAAGGGATCAAGCGCGTGTTGGATTGGAGCGGCCTGGTCACCCTCACCGTCAGCGTGGTTTCGTTGCTGCTGGCCCTCACCTGGGTAACCGATTATGGCTGGTCTTCGACGCGAATCGAGTCGCTCCTGTTTCTCTCCGCCGTCTCGCTGGCGGCTTTTCTCTATGCGGAAACCAAAGCCGTCGAGCCGCTGATCCCGCTGTCGCTGTTCCGGAATCCTGTGATCGCGATCTGCTCGGTGGCCGTGTTTGTGCTGGGAATGGGCATGTTCGGCGTGATCATCTATCTGCCGCTGTTCATGCAGGGGGTGTTAGGGGTTTCTGCGACGCGCTCCGGCAATCTCCTCACGCCTCTGATGATGGGAGCGGTGGCGGGAAGCATTATCTCCGGCCAGATGAATTTGAAGCTGCGCAGCTACAAGATCGCGGCCGTCGTCGGTTCGATCCTGGTCGCGGCCGGAATGATCCTGTTTGCGCGCATGGGCGGGCTGACCACTCATGCCGAAGTAATCAGGGGGATGATCATCGGCGGGTTTGGTATGGGACTGCTGAACCCCGTGTACACCGTCGCGGTGCAGAACGTCGCGCCGCGCCATCAAATGGGCGCCGCCACGGCCTCCACTGCGTTCTTCCGCTCCATCGGCAGCACCGTGGGCGTGGCCCTTTTCGGCAGCATCCTGCTGACGCGCTACCATCGCGATTTTGCGAGCGCCATTCCTCCCGGCACTCCCGATGTCGCACTGGCGCCATTCTCAAATCCGCTGAGGCTCGGTTTCATCCGGCCGCAGCTTGAGGCCGCCTTCGGCCAATACGGCCAGCCGGGAACGGATCTGCTGCACACGCTGCTGGCCGCCGTCCCCACCGCCTTGCTTCGCGGATTGCAGACGATCTTTTTCGCCAGCGCCGTGATCATGACCCTCGCTGTGGTTCTGCACATCGCATTGCCCAATGAGCGCCTGCGAGAGGGGCATCGGCGGGAAAAGTCGCAGGAGACCGAAATCCCGGTCTGACTCTCGCCACGGCTCCCTGCGATCGTGGCTCAGCAGCGGCTGCCGAGCCGCGACCACAAGGGAAGATGCTATTCAGCCCTCAGCGCCACAACCGGGTCTACGCTCGCGGCTCGGCGCGCTGGAATATAGCCGGCGATCGTAGTAACCCCCAGAATGCCGGCTGCAATGGCTACCCAAGTTGTAGCATCGGTGGGCACGACCGCGAACAGCAATGTGCGAAAGAGCCTTGTTGACGCCAAAGCGAGCGGCACGCCTATGGCGATGCCGCATAAGGTGAGTATGACGGCATCCCGAAGAACCATCCACAAGACACCCGATCGCTTCGCTCCCAACGCCATTCTCACTCCGATCTCGCCGGTTCGCTCGGCGACCGAGTAGGAGAGCCGGCCGTACAGGCCGATTGAAGCGATGAGAAGCGCAAACACTCCGAACAAGCCGCACAGGCTGGACACCATGCGCTCCTGGACCAGCGTCCCGTCTACCAGAGCATCGAGGGTGCCCAGGGACCATACCGGCACGTCTCGCGCCACGTCGCGAAGTTCACGGCGTACGAAACTGGCCAGCGCCCGCGGATCGCCCGCTATTCGAAGGGCATAAGAGCCGGGGCCGAACACAGGTTCGTACACCATGGCTTCAGCGGGCTGGCGCAAGCTCCGATAACGGGCGTCTCCTACTACGCCGACGACCACTCTGTCGTGCCCGAATACATCGAGGTGCTGGCCCAGCGGGCTCCGATCCGGGAAGAATTGGCGGGCTACCCTCGCGCTGACGACTGCTACTGGCCGGCCCTCCACGGCATCCTGTTCGGTCAGCGCGCGGCCCGCGAGAAGCGGTATCCCCATGGCTTCGAAAAAACCGGGGCCAACCTGGTTGATGCTGAAATCCTTCGTCATTATAGAGGAGCCCCCCAATGGCGCATCCATGAACGTGGTCACCACCTCGACTCCGGGAATCGCAGCCAAGCGATGCAGAATCTCGCGATGCAGGGAGATAGCCGATTGTCCCTTGTAGTTGTCGGGCCGAATTGTCAGCAGCAGTACGTGTTCTTTGCGGAAGCCGGGATCCACCTGCTGAAGTTTGCGAAGGCTTCCCAGCAACAGGCCTGCTGAGACCAGCACGACGACACAAAATGCCACCTGAGCTATGATCAGCGCGGTGGACCAGCGCCGGGAGCCGGTCTTGAGGCGTGCTCCGTGCAGCGCGCCGATGTTTGTATGCCGGATGGCGCGGAGCGCTGGCAGGATGCCGAACAAGACTCCGGTCACCAGACTGGTTGCGCCAATGAACAGGAGCGTCCGGCCGTCCATGGAAAGATCTACCGCGATTGCCGTCCGGCCGCGCGACATTGCTTGCACCAACACTGGAGTCGTCACCCATGCGATTCCCGTTCCTAACAGACCACCCAGTCCGGACAACAGCACGCTCTCGGTCAGGAGCTGGCGCAGGAGCCTTCCGCGCCCAGCCCCAAGCGCGATCCGCAAGTCTATTTCCTGACGCCTGCCACCGATCCGAGCGAGCAGGAGGCTCGCAAGATTCGCGCATGCGATCAACAATACCAACGCGACGGCGCCCATCAGAAGGCGCAGCGGAAGCGAAAACTCCATCCGAGCGCTACCGAATCCGCTGCCGGCGGGGACCACTTCCAGCCGGTCCGGCGGCCTGACACGATTCGCCTGGGACGTCTGGGGTATGCGAGACGCACGTACCTGGAGATCCGCTTGCACCTGTTCGATCGACACGCCCGGCTTCCGCCGGCCGAGGAGACGGAGCCAATACACGTCCGGATTGGTAAGCAATGGACTGTGGAAACTGGTCAGCGGCACGATTATGTCGGCCGGTGCACCCGGTTCTAGCCCGATAAATCCAGGCGGCGCCACGCCGGCGATCGTAAACGGCCGTCCGTCCAGATCGATGTTCTGGCCGATAACATTCGGATCGGCGCCGAACCGTCGCTGCCAATAACCGTAACTCAGAACGGCGGCGAGAGCATCGGCGGACGATTGATCGTCCGTTTCAGTGATCGTTCGGCCGAGAATGGCGCCCACGCCAAGAAGCGCGAAACAGTTTCCGCCGGCGAACATGCCTTCGGCGAACTGCGATTCCCCCGATCTCGTTATGCGTATCCGCGAGTGCCGGGAGGCGCACAAACCCGCAAGCGTTTCGCTGCCGCTGAAAGCCGCGCGCTCTGCGTTATTGAGCATCAGCGATCGCTGATCGCCTATATGCCGCGTGACGAGCACGAGTTCCTCGGGCGACTTCACCGGAAGCGGCCGGAAAAGCAGCGCATCGAAGAGGCGAAAGATTGCGGTGTTGGCGCCGATGCCCAAGGCCAGGGAAAGCACGGCAGTTGCGGCAAAGCCCGGGTTCTTGCGGAACCCGCGCAGACCGTAGCGGACGTCCTGAATCAGCGTGCTCACAAACGCATACCTCCATGAATCCAGCGTGTTCTCGGTTATGAGCGTGGGATTTCCGAGCTGACGCCGGGCTTGTGCGCGAGCTTCGGCGGGAGCAAGGCCGCCCTCGATGTGACGTTGCTCCAGCATCGCTAGATGGAACTGCAGCTCTTCGTCCGCGCGCGAGCGAATGCCGCGCCTGGCGAACAGAGCGGCGAATCGAATGCGTGCGTCAATCCAAAGCTGGCGGAGCATCACGATACCAAAGGCTCGATCACGCGGTTAATGGCTTCCACCATCCGCCGCCAATCGGAGATCTTCGCAGTGACCTGCTTGCGCCCGCGAGGCGTGAGCTTGTAAAAGCGGGCCCTGCGGTTATTTTCCGAAACACCCCACGTCGACTCGATCGCGCCCTGCGACTCGAGCCGGTGGAGCGCCGGATAGAGCGACCCCTCTTCCACGTGCAACGCGTCGGAGACGCCGTGGAGATATTCCGCGATTCCGAATCCATGCATAGGTCCGCGAGCCAGGCGGGAGAGGATTAGCAGATCGAGCGTTCCGACCGAGTCCGTGCCGGGTTGTTGTGGGCGACCCATAGATTTTTGATATGAGTATGCCACTGTGTAGGGCCGTTTGTCAATCCTGTGTGTCCCGAGCCCGCGTGTCACGCCCGTTTCCCAGATGCCGAGCAGACGGTAACTTTCCGGAACTCCCGCGGTAGCTCATTCGTAGGAGAATGTATGTTGTCACGACTTCGCGTCATTGGGTTTACGGGAGCGCTCGCCGGCGCCTGCTTCGTTTTATCGGCCTGCGACGAAATCCTGGACGGCGCCTGGAACCGCGCTCAGGAGGACTTCCACTACAGCTACCCGCTTGTTGCGGGCGGAAAGATCGAGGTGGATAACTTCAATGGCTCCATTGACATTTCGGGCTGGGATCAAAACACGGTGGAGATCGGCGGAACCAAGTATGCCGGCGACGCGAGCCGTCTGAAGGACGTGCAGATCGAGGTAACGCACACGGCTGACTCGGTGACCATTCGCACCACCCGTCCCCCGGGCCATTGGGGAAGTAGCGGCGTGCGGTATTCAATCCGAATTCCGCGCCACTCCGAGCTGGCCCGGATCTCCAGCTCCAATGGCGCCATTCACGCCGATTCGATCGACGGTCCCGCGCGCCTGCACACATCCAATGGCGCGATCCGCGGCTACGGAATTACGGGCATGCTGGATCTGCAAACCTCCAACGGCGCCATCGATCTCACCGACCTGAGCAGCCCCACCACCGCCCACACCTCCAACGGCTCAGTGAGTTTAAGCTTCGACCAGATCCGGGAGGTCCACGCTTCGACTTCCAATGGAAGAATCACCCTCCGTCTGCCGGGAACGCCGGATGCCTCCATCAACGCCCGCACCTCCAACGGATCGATTCACTCCGAGTTCGACGTGACCACGCACGGGCTGATTTCCAAACACAGGCTCGAAGGCACGGTTGGGGCCGGTGGACCGGTGTTGGATCTGTCCACCTCGAATGGCTCGATTCAAGTGTTGAGGCGCTAGCTAAGCTAAACTAACTAACTCTAAGCTAGATCCGCCAAACATTTTTCCCGCCCTGCGCCCCGCTCCCACATCCCGCAGATAGGGACCTTTGGGACCGGTGGAGCAAGGATGGGCGAACGATGTCGTTCTCAGCCGCCATATCGGCGACGGCATCATGCTCATCGCCGCCACCGTCGTCATTCACTCCGCCGGCACGCTTCTTATCGTGTGGACGGTGTTTCGCTTCCGGCAGCTGATCGAGCGCCATTTCGGGTTCGTGCACAACACCGCGATCATCATGGGAGTGGTTCTGGCGTTGTTGGGCGTGCATCTTGCCGAAATTGGGGCCTGGGCGGCTTTCTTCAGCTACAAGCAGTGTTTCTCTAACTTCGATACCTCCCTCTATTTCTCGATCGTTACCTATACGACGCTCGGTTATGGCGACGTGCTGCTCAACGAGGAATGGAGGCTGCTCGGCGGCGTCGAAGCGTTAATTGGCTCCCTGATGATGACTTGGTCCACCGCCGTGATTCTCGGCGTGATCACTCGAATCTATAGCCGGCGCAAGGAGTTGTGGAGCGGCGAGCGGGACCTGTCGTAGCGGATCAATGCGGCGAATATTCTGCGCCGCTACCCACGCGCGCGACATCTTTTGCCATGGGGCTGAAAGACCGCTTGCGGACGCGCGCGGCTCATCACCGGTTCCGTGTGCGCGGCGCCGCAGCCATAATGGAGCGGTGGCTACCGCTATTGCTCGCGCTGGCCGCTCCGGCTTTTGGGAATTCCGACCCGCAGCAAGACGAAATCGAGCGCCTGAAAACCCAGGTGCGGACGCAGCAGGAAGAGATCGACGAGCTTCGCCGCCGTCTCGATGCTCAGCAAAAGCTGCTCGAAGGAACGCTGCTCCCAAATGCGCCGGCTCAGCCGCCGTCGGCCGTCACACCGTCTCCGGCGCCAAGCGCCGCGCCGGCGGCCCCACCCGATTCCGCTCCGGTAAGTGCGCCTCTATCGCTCCAGCTCGGCGGCGTCACCTTCACCCCTACCGGCTTCATCAATTTGGCGCAGGTGTGGAGGTCCAAAACCGTCACCAGCGGACTGCCGACGAATTTCGCCGCGATTCCGTTCAACGACACGGTCCTCGGCCATCGGCGGCAGACGCTTTCCAGCGCCCAGAACACACGCCTTGGCTTGCGGATGAATACTCGCGTGCTCGGCTTCGACGTTTTGGGACTGGTCGAGGGCGATTTTAACGGCTACGTTCCGAACAACGTCGCCACCACTTCGAACTCCTACGGTTTCCGGCTGCGCCTCGCCTTCATTGACCTCAGGAAGAACAGATGGGAACTGCTCGCGGGCCAGAACTGGAGCCTGCTCACTCCCGCCCGCAAAGGAATCTCCCCCTTCCCCGACACGCTTTTCCTGACGCAGGATCTGGATCCGAATGTCCAATCGGGCCTGGTCTGGGCGCGTTCGCCTCAACTGCGCTTCGTGTTCCACGCCAGCCGAAGCGTCGCGATGGGGTTGTCGTTTGAATCGGGCGATACTTATGCCGGCGGATCCGCGGGCGCCGGCGTGATCACTCTGCCGGCCGCTCTCGCGCCGAACTATTTCGGCCAGGTTGACACGTCGACGCAAAACGGAAACAGCGTTCCCAATCCGAATTTGGATTGGATTGGGAAGATCGCTTTCGATCCCAAGGCCGGCTCGCGGCCCATCCACATTGAGCTTGCGGGCGTGCTGAATCGCTATTTCTTCTATAACCCGCTCAATAACCGGAATTTCTCTATCAGCGGCGCGGGGGGCGCGTTCAACGTTCTTTTTGAACCGGCGCCGCACTTGACGCTGGTCACGGCAAACTACTACAACAACGGCGGAGGAGACTATATTTTCGGGGAAGCTCCCGACCTCGTCATTCAAGCGACTGGGGCTCCCTCGCTATTGCCTTCAGGATCCACTGTGAATGGATTCGAATACGAGCCTGTGCCGAAGTGGAAGTTCTGGGGCTACTACGGAGGAACCTGGATCGGGCGCATCTCGACGTTCGACCCCGGCGCCCTTCAACCCGTTGGCTACGGCTACGTCGGATCTCCGGACAGCCAGAACCGGACTATCCAAGAGGTCACGGCGGGATTCCATCGCATATTCTGGAGCAATCCGAACTACGGCAGCTTCCAGTTCGCCGGCCAATATTCCTGGCTGGTTCGCCATCCCTGGTATGTTGCTCCCGGGCGGCCCAACAGCGCCAACCTGAACATGGTCTATCTCGGCTTCCGGTATACGCTGCCTGGCTCGCTGCCGGAGCCTAAGTAAGACTGCGCGAGTTGCGAATGCGGCCTCGACGGCTCCCGCACGATACGAAATCCCAGATGATTTGTCCCCGTGTCGAGTTCACCCTTGCCCCGGCCGCCCGCGATGTAGCGCGAGCAGTATTGATCGGTGCAGAGAAACGAACCCCCACGCTGCACGCGTTTCCGCACTCCGGGCTCAGCCGGATCGAAGCTATCCGCCGGCCCTTTGGGATTCCTGGCGATCTCGCCGCTGGCCGCCAATGTTTGATAGTAGTCGGGGCGGTACCAATCCGACGTCCACTCCCACACATTGCCGGCCATATCGAAGAGCCCGTAACCATTGGCGGGAAAAGACCCCACGGGAGAGGTGGAGCGATAGCCGTCCTCGCCGGTGTTGGCGTCGGGAAAATGGCCCTGGAACGTGTTCGCCATATGCTTGCCTCCGGGCATGAATTCGTCGCCCCAGACATACGGCTTGCGATCGAGTCCTCCGCGCGAGGCGAATTCGTATTCGGCCTCGGTGGGGAGCCGCGCGCCGGCCCATTTGCAGTACGCCAAAGCGTCTTCGTAAGCGATATGCACCACCGGATGATTCATGCGGCTTTTAATGTTGGAGTCCGGCCCTTCCGGATGCCGCCAGTTGGCGCCGGGAATGTAGTTCCACCATTGGTAGTGATTGTCCAGCGCGACCGGATGATCCGGCGGCGAGAAGACCACCGAGCCGGCCACCAGCTTGTCCGGAATCGCCTGCGGATAGTCTTCGGCGCGAGGCTTTCGCTCCGCCACCGTCACGTATCCCGTGGCTTTCACAAATCTGGCGAACTGCTCGTTGGTGACTTCGGTCTTGTCCATCCAAAAGCCGTCGACGTAGACGCGGTGCCAAGGCTGCGCATCCGCCATGTGTGAATCCGCGGCGCCCATCCAAAATTCGCCGCCGGGAATCCAAACCATCCCAGTGGGCGCGGCGTCGGCCGGCTTGGTGGAGTTTATCTTGGGGACCCACGCGATCTGCCCATCGGTCGAGGCTGACATCCCCGCCATCGACATAGGCGCCGCCGATCCGCTATAGCCCTTGGCCGCGCCGATCCCTCGATCGCAGTACGAGCCTTCGGCCGCGGCAAGCTGCGCGGCGCGGTCGCGGCGCCAATGGTAGATCGAGACTCCGCTCAGCGTCGAGCCCACGACCGCCCCCGCGATAGCCAACGTCCATTTATTTCCAAAATTGCGAGCGATTGACATGAACCTCCTGAAATGGCGGCGAATCAGCCGGCGCCGGGCGGGAAAATGCGCTTCCAGTCGTTTTTCATGCTAATGACTGTCCAACCCTTTTTCCCGGCCTCGTCGAATAAACCCTGGGTGAACGTGCCGGCTTTTGTGTCTGGCAGTCCTTCGGCGGGGCCGTACGCGTATTCGCGAACGGCGTCGTCGTGCAATACGAGCATCTCGAGCGATGATCCTTCGCCGCCCTGCGCGTATTCGAGCATCTCCCGGTCGCCGGTGGAGTTGCCGAATGCTGCTCTGGGGCGACGCCCGAGAAATAGATAAATATCTTCCGCTTTTCCTGAAAAGTTATTGTCGAGAAGCAGCTTCGGCTCGCGCATGAGGATAGCCTGTCCATCCTGGCTGTATTCGTACTTGGTGGCCAGCGCCGATCCGATGACCTGCTCCGGCGGAATTCCGTAGAACTGCTGCGAATACGCCCGAACAAACGCTTGCCCGCCGCCGGTCACAATACAAGTCCTATAGCCGTTAGCCCGGAAGTAGCGCATGAGCTCCAGCATTGGCTGATATACAGTCCGCGAGTAGGGCTGGTTGAAACGCGGATGCTTCGCGGTCGCCATCCAATCCCTTACGATGGACTGGAACTTCTCGGTTGTCATGCCGGCATGGGTCGCAAGCACGATCGTTTCTAAATCTTTGAGCGTGAATCTGCCCATCGCGTCTTTGTCGCCTTCGAGCACCGCCTGAAACGGTTGCCGCGCCTTCCATTCGGGATGCTGCGGCGCCAAGGCGGCCACGCGATCGAATGCGAACAGTAATTGCGAGTAGGCCGGATGCTCCACCCAAATTGTGCCGTCCTGGTCGAACGTGGCGATGCGGTCTTCCAGCGGCACGAATTTCGGATTGCTTTCGTCGATTGTGGTTCGGACAAAGTTTACGATCGCCGCTTTGGCCGGTCCATCGTTCCACGACGGCAACGGGTCGGCCGGCGCGCTTCCTCCCGCCCACCGGGGGGTCGCGCAGCCGGCCGCAACGACGAGGAGGCACAGGCACGCTGAGGATAACTTCACGCGGGCTTTCACGCCGCTGCTTCGCATTCCTAAACCGACGATGGATTCCGGCGGCGAGGCGAGGTAAAAAAATTGCGCTCCCCCGCCTCGCTCAAATCCCGTCCGCCTTTACTCGCTGGGAGTGCTGGCTTGAGCCTTCTTCACCTGTTCGAGAACCTGCGAAAGGTTGTATGACGCCGCCTCCTGCATCGGTGGATATTTCACGTACGATTGCAAGTGCTCCAACCATAGCTGCTGCCCGATCGGCAGTATGTTCCAGTCGTAGAGGAAAGCCGTGCTTGGGGCGCCGAGCGCGCCGCCAATGCTCAATGCAGTTTTCTGGTCGACGCCCACCGCTTGCTCGAAAGGATCGCGCTTGATGTTCTGGACCAGAGTGAAATGGAATGGGGTCAGAGGCATGATCCAGCCCGCGGGTCCCGGCTGCGACATGGTGTAGTACATCTTCCAGTTCTTATAGCGGACCGCGGATGGCGTCGCGCCTGAAAAATAGAAGAAGTGATCGCGCGCCGACTGGCCTGTTTTGCATTCGAGGTAATCCCGCTGATCGAAGCCATCCAAGGTCGTCTTGACAATGCCTGGGTAGCTTCCCGATTCGATCCGGTTCTTCAAGGCGTCCCCATGCGGACCGCCGGCGATGTCCACCAGCGTCGGTACCCAATCGAGCGCCGCGAACATCTGGTTGAACACAGTTCCGGGAGGGATATGTCCCGGCCAGCGAACGACGCAGGGAGCGCGATAGCCGCCCTCCCACGCTTCGCCTTTCTGTCCCTTGAATGGCGTCACGCCGCCATCGGGGAAGGTGATCGCCTCGGCGCCGTTGTCGGTGGTGAAGACAACGATTGTATTGTCCAATTGCCCCATCTGTTCCAATTTCGCTAGCACCACGCCGACGTTGTCGTCCAGTTGCTTCATGCCGGCTTCGTTGATGCCCCAGTCCTTGCCGCCCTTGGTTCCGAGCATCGCTTCGTATTTCGGCGAAAGCATCGTCGTGATATGCATGCGCGCCGGGTTGTACCAGACGAAGAAGGGCTTGTTGGTTTTCTTGGGATCGTTGCGATCGAGGAAGTCGACCACTTTCGAAGAGATTTCCTCGTCCACCGTTTTCGAGCGTTCCAGCGTCAGCGGGCCTTGATCCTGGCATGTTTGGTTTTTCTCCGTACCATCGGCGGAATGGCAGGAGAGGACGGGACGAGGAGGCGTCAGGCAGGTTGTGGTTTTAGGATCGACGGCGCCGGCGACCTCGGGAACTCCGGGGATCGGCGTGTTCTTGCACGGTGGCGCGACACTCTGATCTGTTGGCGTGCTGTTGATGTCGGGAAAGCTCACGCCTTGCATCGCGTCCAGGTGATAAAGATAGCCCCAATATTCTTGGAAGCCATGCGCGGTCGGAAGCGCGGCCGTGTGGTCGCCCAGGTGGTTCTTGCCGAATTCGCCGGTGGTGTAGCCCAGATCGTATAAGAACTTCGCCAGCGCCGGCGTGCCCGGACGCAGATAGGACGGGCTGCCGGGCAATTGCGGCGGGATCATACCCGTGCGCAGCGGATACATCCCGGTAAAGAACGCGTTGCGTCCGGAGGTGCAGCTTTGCATGGCCAGATAATCCATGAAAATTCCACCCTCGCGGCCGATGCGATCGATGTTGGGCGTTTCCCCTACCATCAGGCCGCGATGATAAATGCTGGGCTGCATCCAGCCGATATCGTCGCCCATGATGAACAGGATGTTCGGCTTTTGCGAGCCGTTGCCCTCCGGCGGAGCGGCATCCTGACGTTGAGCCGCGAGCAGGCGAAATACCTTCGAAGACCGGCCAGGAGCAGTTTGCGCATAAGCGGCCTTTCCGCCGCCCACGGCGATGCTTGCAATCGACATCAATCCGAGGGCGCCAACGATCATCCCTCCGAATAGCCACACCAGGTTGTTACGGTTCATGTGAACTGCCTCTGTCAGTTCTGGATGCGGCGAGAGGGCTGTGGAGCTAACGAGGGGTTTCCGTTCGCCTTGCCGGCTTTGCTATTTCGCTTGCCGGTCATGGCAGCCGGTGCAATATTTCACCGCTGAGGCGCCCGGACTTGCAGCCTCTTCAGCTCTCCGAAATCTTCGTCCGTCGGACCGGGCGCAAACGGCGGATCCCATCCCGGCTTCATGATCGAGTGTCCCCAACGATGCGGGAGGCCCAGCGCATGCCCATACTCGTGCTCCATGGTCAGCAGCAATTCGTCGCCGGTGAATGGCCAGTTCGGATCGATCGCGATCACGCGCGAGTCGTAGTGAAACATTCCGCCGCCCATTCCCGCGCATTCGCCCGGGTCGCACCATTTCACCTCGCGGATTTCCGCGCGGTAGGGCGCCCACGCCTGAACGGCGCGGCAATACGCCACCTGAAGCCCCGGCGCGGCGTCGCCCGCGCAAAATAAAACCAATAGTGTCAGAAATTCAGCCATCCCAACCCCGCCAGGCCTTGCGGCCCTCAACGCTCAAGTGATGAAAGGCGCCTTGACCGTCGTTTCAGTGCGCCGGAGCCAGTTCCGGCTCGGCCGGAAACACCGGGACGTTTCCGCCGATCGAACCAAGTATGTCTTTCGCCCTAATGACGTCTTCGCTTGTGGCATGAGTGACCACAAGAAGCTTACTGGCCTTGGCTCTTCCCTTCTTTTTCGCGACCACTCGAACTCGATATTGCGATGACGATTCGAATTCTGTGGGTGCGAGATATTTGGAATGCCTATCCCTTCACAACCTCCCTTACCGGCGGCGGAGTCCATGAAGGATTGTCCGGCGGCAAAATCGAGGGCGGAGTTTTTCTCGGCCAATACAGCCGCATGGTCAAGATGAAATCGCCTTCGGGCGCCGGCAGCCAATTTGCTTCCGCGACTCCAGCCGGTTGGACGTGCGAAAAATAGAGATCAAGCGAGCCATCGGCGTTGTAATGGAGCTTGTTGCGCGGGCTCACCGTGAGCTTGTTCAGCGCGTTGGGATAGAAATAATAGTCGCCGTTGTACATCGTGATCGACCAGAAGCCTTCCACGGGCGGCATCTCTCCTTTTTTGAGATGCATCGCGTAAACGTGGGCGCCGTTTAGCGTGTCGCCGGAGCCGTCGGTCTTGGCGATGGGATAGACCGCATCTTGGGGGAGATTGCAGCCCCACCCGAAATCCGAAACTACCGCGCGAGTGAGGTACTCCACGCCAAATTTGCCGCATCCTGACGGTATTTGCCAACCTCCGGCGTTCTTGCCGAGGCCCTGAGCTTCGGTCCTATTCAAAAGGCCGGTCGCAGTTCGCGGCGCTTCTTCGATCGCTTTGCGAATGTCCGGGCTGAGCTGATTCATGTCGAAAGGCTTGCCCGGAACGATATCGATCTTAGCCATCCTCGCGACCATGCGAGCGTCGCGTGGCAGCACGGGCGGGTTTTCCTTCATCGCCTCCGCCAGGACGTTGAAATATTCGGACGCGTTCATTCTGGCGATGACCTCGCGAACGGGTTCCTTGGGCGTGTACTGTCCTCCGGCCTTTCCCGGAGGAGGCGTGAACGGTTTCCCATACGCGTGGAGCGGCGTCAATTTGAACTGCGCCTGGAGAGCGTGCACCTGCGCGAGATCCCGCGGCGCGCCGTCCGAATAGACGCGGCCGATAACAAACGCGGTGTTGGTGGAAGATCGCACCAGTGTCGTTCCATGGGGCAAATTGCCGTGCCACGATGGCCCAGCGATCAGGATATTTTGCGCCGCTCCTCCGGAGGTGCGGGCGCCCGCCGAATGGATCACCGTAGTCCACGCGTCGTATATGGGAAATAGAAAATACCGCTGCCCCATGTCGGGATACGAAAGCACGATGGGCTCCTGGGAAAGGTCCAGGAACGCCGCGGAATACAATGTGTCGGCGTTCGGAGCGGTTACGCCTCGGTAGGTTGCCGGCGGATACCCCGACTGGTTCACAAATTGGTTTATGGGCGCCTGGAACGTCGTCGGATCGGGCTTTACTGCATTGGTGAAGGCAAGCCCCGTGATCTTCGTCGTGACCAGCGGATACCCGTACACGTAAGCGTCGGTCGCGATTCCCGCCGCCTCTTGCCCGGTCATCCCGACCACCCGGTTCGCATAGAGCCAGCCGATTGTGAGCAGCAGGGCCACGGGAATCGAGATCAACAGCTCCCATCTTTTTTTGCGAGCCATGGTTGTTCCTTTTCTTTGTGATGGGGACGCCGTTGGCGCCGTCGCCGTCCAACGTCGCGCCAGTTCCACCAGCCTGCTGTCGAGATGCCCGGCCGAAGCTTCGGCGGTAATTTATTCGGCGGAAAAACTACGTCCGCGGCGTGATATGGGCATCGTGCCTAAAGAATGCCGATGGCAAATGTCCGTTCCCGCGCGTTTGCGGCCGCGATTCTCACCGCGTTTCCAACTCTCTGCGCCGGCCAGCAGACGCCATCGTCCGCAAACGCAATTCAGCCGCAGAATAAGCGAATCTTCTGGATCGTTCCGAATCACCGGGCCTCCCCAACGCTCGATCCCTACGTGCCGCTGACTACTGCGGAAAAATTCAAAATTGCCCGCGACGATGCCTTCGACCCGGGCACGTTCGCGTTAGCTGCTTTGTACGCCGGCGGCAGCCAGCTCAGCAACGCGAACAAATCGTTCGGCCAAGGCGCGCAGGGCTATGGAAAGTATCTGGGTGCGTCCTATGCCGACCTGGCCATCGGCAATTTCATGACGGAAGGCATCTATCCCACGCTGTTCCGGCAGGATCCCAGATATTTCGCGCGCGGCAAGGGAAGCGGATGGTCTCGGTTTGGATACGCTTGCGGCCAGATCTTCTGGACTCATACCGATTCCGGCGGCACGGCATTCAATTATTCGGAGATCTTAGGAAACTCCACGGCGGTCGCGATTTCCAACGCCTATTACGTCGACAACCGGACCGCTTCAAACGCCGCGTCGAGACTCGGCATCCAGCTTGGCCTCGATATGGCGGGGAACGTTCTGAAGGAATTTTGGCCGGATATCAATCACAGGTTCTTTTCCCGCAAGCGGAACGGCCAGGCAAGCAAGCCCGGACCTTGACTCCAGCCGCGCCGGAAGGGGAGGGCACATGAGATCGAAACATATAAACCTGGCGCTCCTCCTGGCGCTGCCCCTCGCCTTTTTCCCGGCCCTGCGTGCATTTCAACAAGCAGCCGGAGGCATAACGGATACGGCTCCCAGGGACGCAAGCGAGTTACAGGCGTTGGTCGCCCCGATCGCTTTGTATCCGGACGCTCTGCTCGCCCAGGTCTTATCTGCCTCGACCTTTCCCGATCAGGTCGCCATTGCCGCCTATTGGCTCCAGCAGAACCGGCAGTTGAGCGGTCAAGGACTCATGCGAGCCGTCGGCAAACAATCGTGGGATGCCAGCGTGAAAGCTCTCACCGAATTTCCTTCCGTGCTGGATAATATGGCGAAAAATCTCAACTGGACCTCCTCGCTGGGGGAGACTTACCACAACCAGCCGTCCGAAGTCATGCAAGCGGTGCAGACGCTGCGTGCCCAGGCGAAAGCCGCGGGCAATCTCAACTCGGGTCCTCAAATAACGGTCTCGCAGCAAACGCCCCAGACGATTGTGATTCAGCCCACGAACCCACAGGTCGTCTACGTCCCGTCATACGATCCGGCTGTGGTCTACGGCGTGCGATATGTGACGCCCGGATACACCGCGGGAGAATTGGCGGCGGCCGGCGCGCTGAGTTTCGGCGCGGGAGTCGCCGTAGGCGCATTGACGTCCGGCGGCTGCTGCGGATGGGGATGGAGTTCGTGGAATTGCGATTGGCATAACGGCGCGGTCGTGTACAACCACGCGGCTTTTTACGGAAATAGCGCCTGGCATGGCGGCTACTACAACGGCTACGATGCGGTTCCGCGCGGTGGCGGCGCCTATCGCGCGGGTGCCTATCACGCGAATGTCAGCCGCAATCTTCTTGAAGACCGCTCCCTCGGCTCGGAGTCTTGGTCGCGTGGCGCCGGAGAATTCGGACGATGGAACGCCTTCAGCGGCCTGGGCGGACATCTCAGCGGATTCGGTGGCGGCGGCTGGGCCTCCAGGGCCGATAGCTTCCGCGGCTGGCAAAGCATGCGCGCCGGCGGATTCGGTGGAGGCAGGTTCGGCGGAGGCGGATTTGGCGGCGGCGGATTCGGAGGATTCCACGGCGGTTTCCGTCGCTAACGCACGCCGAACGGAACTCCAGGCGGGGCGCATTATGTGGCATGAGTATCGGAAACGGAACATCCAAGGATTGCGCCTGGGCATGGCGATTACGTTGGCGTTGCTTTCTTCGCTCGCGTCCTGCAACAGAATGGGTCAAGTCGCGGAAAAGCCGAGAAACTCGGACGAGCAGACGCTGCAGAAGACCTTCCCATCGCCGGACGACGCGGCCAACGCGTTCTTCGTAGCCGCCAAATCCGGCGATCGACGCGCGCTGGCGAAACTCTTCGGCCCCCAGGGAGGGAAAGCTTTGTTCACGGGAGATGCCGCCCAGGATGAACAGAATCTTCGGGATTTCGCGGCCGCCTATACCCAGATGCACCGTTGGAGCAAAATCCAAGCCGGCGGCGAGGTCCTCTATATCGGCGCGGACAATTATGCCTTTCCGATCCCGCTCGCGCAGAATACTTCGGGCCAATGGTTTTTCGATACGGCCGCGGGCAAGGATGAAATTCTGGCGCGGCGCATCGGCGCCGGCGAGCGGACGGCCATCGCCGCGTGCCAAGCGCTTGCAGGCGCGGAACAACGCTACTTCACCGAGGCCCATGCGGACGGGAACGTGAAACAATACGCCCGCAAGTTCGGTAGCGATCCGGGCAAGCGGAATGGCCTGTATTGGCCGATCGGGGGAGGCGAGCCGTTGAGCCCTCTGGGCCGCTTCGGAACTTTTGCGAAGGCGCTCGACGGCGAAGACGGGCCGCAGCGATTCAAAGGCTACGATTATCGGATTCTCACCCGGCAAGGCGATAAAGCCAAAGGCGGCGCCCGCGACTACATGTCCGATGGAAGACTGACCCGCGGCTTCGCGGTTCTCGCCTATCCCGTTGAATATAGAGAATCTGGAATCTTGTCGTTCATCGTTGGCGCCGATGGGATCGTCTATCAAAAGGATATGGGCGAAATCACCGCTCAGCTAGCGGCGGCGATGACGGAATACGATCCGGGCGATGGCTGGAGCCCGGCTATTCCTTCCGAAGTCCGTCCTATACACAAGAACGGCGCGACCGCGACGCCGGCCGGCGAATGAAACTCTCCCTGCCCGCGGAAAAATTTATGCCTTAATGCCGGTGTCCGCATCGTCGGTTCACAGGGTCCGGCGCGCGTCTAGTGCCCCACCCACACATCCCAGCCATGAAGTCCGCAATCCAAGCAGGTTCACAGGTTTTGACCGCCGAACACAAACGGCTCGCGGAAGCTCGCGATCTCGGCGTTCCTTGGAAGAAGTGGGGACCCTACTTAAGCGAACGCCAATGGGGCACCGTCCGCGAGGACTACAGCCCCGATGGAAACGCCTGGGAATACTTCACTCACGACCAGGCACGATCGCGCGCCTACCGCTGGGGCGAGGACGGCCTGGCCGGCATAAGCGGCGATAACCAGCTCACCTGCTTCGCGCTTGCGCTTTGGAACGGGCGCGACCCGATTTTGAAGGAGCGCCTGTTTGGCCTCACAAACAGCGAAGGCAATCACGGCGAGGACGTGAAGGAATATTACTTCTATCTCGACAACACGCCCACGCATTCCTACATGAAGTACCTCTACAAATATCCGCAAGCGGCGTTTCCCTACGACGATCTGGTCGCGACCAATAAGCGGCGCGGGCGCGGCGATATGGAATACGAGCTCCTGGATACCGGCGTTTTCAACGAAGATCGCTATTTCGACGTCTTCATTGAATACGCCAAGCAAACCCCCACGGACATCCTGGTGCAAATCGTGGCGTTCAATCGGGGACCCGAGGCGGCGCAATTGCACGTCCTGCCTACCATGTGGTTCCGCAACGTCTGGTCGTGGGGCCCAGGCGTCTCCAAGCCCCTTCTCAAACAGGTTGAAGGAAAGCATGGCGCGGTCGTGTCCTTGACCCATGCCGAGGCGGACCCGGCGCAGCTTTATTTGTACTGCGAAGGAGATGTCCCGCTGCTCTTCACGGCGAACGAAACCAATACCCAGAGGCTTTTCGGCAAGCCCAACGCCTCGCCCTTCGTCAAGGACGGAATCCACGAATATGTGGTGAACGGAAAGCGCGAAGCCGTCAATCCCGCGCGGGAGGGCACCAAGGTTGCGGCCCACTATAAGGTGAATGTGGCGGCTGGCGACTCGGCCACCGTCCAATTGCGCATCACGAAACTTGCGCCCGGCGATGTGGGCGATCCGTTCCAGGGCTTCTCGGAGATCGTGCAGAGGCGGCAACGCGAAGCGGACGAGTTTTATAAGGCCATCACTCCGCCGAGCGCCGGCGAAGATCGCGCCCGCGTCCTCCGCCAGGCGATGGCGGGAATGCTGTGGACGAAACAATACTTCGGCTTCGATGTGGATCGGTGGTTGGAGGAGCACGGCGTCGATCCCATCCGCCTGGACCGCGGCGAGCATATCCGGAATCGCGATTGGTTCCACATGGTCAACGAAAACGTCATTTCCATGCCCGATAAATGGGAATACCCATGGTACGCGGCGTGGGACTTGGCCTTCCACGCGGTCGCGCTCACGCTAGTGGATCTGGATTTCGCGAAACAGCAGCTCGGGCTGATGCTGAACGAATTTTTTCTGCACCCGACCGGGCAGATTCCGGCCTATGAGTGGAATTTCAGCGACGTCAATCCTCCGGTTCATGCGTGGGCCACGATCTTTTTGTATCGCACGCAGCAGGCTCTTTACGGGCATGGGGACATAGAATTCCTCAAACGCTCCTTCGCCAAGCTGGCGCTGAACTTCAGTTGGTGGGTGAACCGTAAAGACCGTTTTGGCAAGAACCTGTTTGAGGGTGGTTTCCTCGGGCTGGATAACATCGGCGTGTTCGACCGCAGCGCCCCGCTACCCAATGGCGGCCATCTGGAACAAGCCGATGGCACCGCCTGGGTCGCAATGTTCAGCCAGAACATGGGCGAAATCGTCGTGGAGCTGGCGGCGCAAGATCCAACATACGAGGAAATGGCGATGAAGTATCTGGACCATTTCCTGTGGATCGCCAACGCCATGAACCACACCGGCCCGGACGGCATGTGGGACGAGCAGGATGGGTTCTACTACGACGTGCTGCGATTTCCCGATGGCGGTTCGGAGCGCCTCAAGGTCCGATCCATGGTCGGGCTATTGCCGCTATGCGCCACCTCGGTGGTCGAGCCGTGGCAGCGCGAGCGCCTCCCTCGCACCACGGCGTTCTTCGCCGAGCGGCTCCGGCGCATGCCTGAGCTGCTGAGAGGCATGCACGTTACCGGACCTGGTCACTTCGGCGTCGCGGACCGTGGGATCATCGCGCTGGTGAACCAGGACCGGCTACGCCGGATTCTTACGCGCGTGCTGGACGAGAACGAATTCTTGAGCCCGTACGGCATCCGCGCGCTGTCCCGCTATCACGCCGAGCATCCTTATAGCGTTCAAGTGGCAGGCAAGGAATACCGGGTGAGTTATCTCCCGGCCGAATCGGATTCGGGAATGTTCGGGGGAAATTCCAACTGGCGCGGGCCGGTTTGGATGCCCGTGAATGTGCTCATCATCCGCGCCCTGATGCAGTTCTATCTGTATTACGGCGACAACTTTAGGATCGAGTGCCCCACTGGCTCGGGCAATTCGATGAATCTGTTCGAGGTGGCGCGTGAAATCGCCAACCGGCTCGAGCGGATTTTCCTGCGAGACAAGTCCGGCCGCCGCCCCGTATACGGCGGAATCGAGAAATTCCAGACGGATCCCCACTGGAGAGACTACATTCTCTTTTACGAATACTTCCACGGAGAGGACGGCGCGGGCCTTGGGGCCAGCCACCAGACCGGCTGGACGGGCATCGTCGGAAAACTTATCGAAATATTCGAGAGCCTGGATGCGGAGACTGTGCTGAAAGGCGGGAAATTGGGAGCGTTTGCGGAGGTCGAGGCGATGAAGCCCGCCGCATAAATAGGACAATCTTCAGCCTGTCCTACAGCCGCGGCGGTCCGCCCGCATAGCCGGTCATCTCCAGATATCCGGAGCCGAACAGCGAATTGTTCTGCTTCACTCCAATGGCGTCGATTGCGCCTTCCCAATACGATGGAATCAGCGAGCCGCCTGCGAGTTCCTGATTGCGCAGCTTCGTATCGACCGCCGCTTCCAAACCGAGCGACGGAATCCGTACCGTCCACTCGATTGGGTATCGCCCATGCGTTTCGGGACTTGTCCACATCTTGCCCGGCTCCAGCGAAAAATCGGAGGCGGAGAGAAACCGGCTGCGGCCCGACGGATCGATGTAGGTTCCCGACGAGTATGCATCGGGCGAGCCATCCTTCCGGCGCAGATGGAGCAGCATGATCTCCGAGCCGTCGCCCATTTGCAGGCTGATCCAGTCCCATCCGGCCTGGTTCGGATCGAGTTGATCGCTGAAAAACTCGTGATCCATCCAGCTCAAGCCCTCCACGTCGAATCGTTTTCCATCGAGTTGAATTTCGCCCGAAGCGGCCAAGCGCGTCAGAGAGATGTAATGCGAGGCGCGTCCTTCGCCCGCGGCCTTTTGGCTGATGCCATTCTTGCCGTTAATCACCGGCTGCTTTTGAGATTTCAGGGCGAGCTTGAAGGAGAAATTCTCTGCGACGGCGTCAAGCTGCTGCGAATTCGAATCGAGCCACTGCGCGCGCCAATTTCCGTTCCATATGCGGCGCTGAGCAACATCCGCGCCGGCGAGTCCCGCGGCGGCGCGGTTTAGACGCTGGGTATGAAGAAAACGCCCTCCATCGATATCGCTGAGAGCGAGATGCGCCATCCAAACGTCATGCACGTCCCAGACAGTGGAAGCTGCCGGCGCCCGCTCGTTCCCCTGCCGGAAAAAAGTAAGCTCGAAGCCGAATCGGCGGCCTTCCGCGGTGTGAAGATTGCCGGTGTAGTACCACCATTCCGTCTTGAAATCCGGGTGATTGAAGTGGTCGCGTGGGAATTCGTAATGGTAGCCGGGCACGGCGAGGCGATAGCCAACGTTGCCGAGCGCGAGAGCGGCCACAAGGAAAACAGGAGCGAATCTACTCCTCATGCACCACCTCGATCGGGACCAGGCGCGTCGCGACTCGCGCGGGATAGAGGGCGGCGAGAATCGTGGCGCCGTACACGATCGTCAGTGCGGAGACGAGCACGGCGACAGGCCAGTGGAACTGAATCGTCCACCCAAAGGACTGCTTGTTGATCACATAAATTAGGACCAGCGAAAGAAAGAAGCCGAGAATCAAGCCCGCGGCGTTGGCCAGCAGGCCGAGCAGCGCGGCTTCGAAGAGAATCATTCTCCGGAGCTGGCCGCCCGCGGCGCCAAGAAATCGCAGCAAGCCAAACTCGCGGCGGCGGTCGACCACCAGCGCGAGCAAGGCCCCTCCGACGCCCATCACCGCGACGAACACTGCGACAGCTTCCAGCGCGTACGTAATCGCAAACGTACGGTCGAAAACGCGGATGCCCTCCTCGCGCAAGCCGCGGTTGGTGGCGACCACGACGCGGTGCCCGGCCAGCGCGCCCTCGATGTCGCGCCGGCCTTCGTCCAGTGAGACGCCGGGCTTCAGGTAAACGGCGATATTCGAAGGCGCGGGATCGGGCAGGTATTTCAGAAGCGTGCCCCGGTCCAGGAAAACGGTTCCGCGCTCGCCCGAGTAGTCGTAATAAATATCGATAACGCGGAAAGGCCGATTGGCGCCCGCCACTGCAAGCGTGACGGAATCGCCCGCGAGAACGTGGTGCTTGTTGGCGAATGGCTCGCTGACCACGACCGCATCGCGGCCAACAAGCTGTTCGAACACAGCCGCCGGCTTGGCGCCCGAAAGGAATCCGCGCGTGCCGTAGCGCCCATCAATCCGCACATCGGCGCCGGAGAGCGTGGCGGGGAGCGAATCGTAAGAGATCGGATAGGAGCGAAGCTGGTCCACCGCGGCGACGTTCGGAAGCGCACGCAACCGCGGCGCGAGTTCGGGCGACATGGTCGGGTAGCGATCCGGTCCATTGGGTACGGCGGGACGAACATAGAAGTCCGCCTGAACGCGATCGCCCATCCACAACACCACGGTCTCGCGGAAACTGCCGACCATAATTCCCACCGCCGCAAGCATCGCCACAGCGGTCGAAAGAGCGGCGGCCAGGACGGAGGTTCGGCGAAGAGATCCGGTGAGACCCCGGCTGGCGAGCAAGGCTTCGGCGCCGAAGAGCCTCCGGGTCAAGCGGGCAGTCAAATTCGCGAATACGGACACCATCGCCGGCATTGCGAACGCCGATGCGGCCAGCAGCAGCGCGGCGGCGAGATAGCCGAAGACGGATTTGCCGTCTAGCGGCGCCTGCCGCGAGGCGATCCAGGCGCACAGGGCGAGCGCGGCGGCGAGGGCCAAATTGCGCGCTCCGTGCACCCGGGCGTCGTGCTCGCGGCGCGCCCGGCCCATGGCTTCCACCGGCGCCACTTGCGAAGCTTCCCACGCGGGCATCAGCGCGGAAATTACGCACGCGACGATCCCGATGGCGAGCCCCAGGGCCATATCGCTCCAGCCAAGCGCGATGGGCGCCGGGCGGCTGCTGACATAGAGCGACTGAACTGTCGCCCCCACCAGCCGCACCGCGCCGCCCGCCATAACGCGTCCGAGACCGATGCCGGCCGCCGCGCCCAGCATACCGAGAACGGCGGCCTCGCCCAGAAAAGCCAGCATCACAGCCGAGCGGGTTGCGCCAAGCGCCCGAACAACGCCCACTTCAACGCGCCTCCGCACCACGGAAACCGAAATAGTGTTGTAAATGAGAAAGGCGCCGACGGCCAGGGAAATATAGCTCAGCACACGCAAATTCCAGCGAAATGCCGCCAGCATGCGGCGGTTTTCGTCGCTGCGCTCGCCTTCGCGCGCGAGAGACGTTCCTTGAGGCAGGGCCGGTCGGAGGAGCGATTCCCATTCCTCCGCCGTTCGCCCCGCGGGCGTTTCGATCAGAATGCGGTCCAGCCGCTCGCGATGAAGCAGACGCGCCGCTTCCGCCAAGTCCATGACGATCGTGTCTCCGGAATTCTCGCCCAGAACGCCGCCCACCAAGGCCTCACTCGAAGAATCATTCACCAGCAGCGTGATGCGATCGCCTTTCTTATACGGAAGATCGCGGCCGGTCCAGATGGCGTTGGCAGAATCCTGCGAGGCATCCGCGGCGCCAGCCGCCGTCGATTCCGAAACAAGATCGATACCGAGGAGCGGCACGGTCCGGGCGGAATCTCCCACGACGGCGTAATCTTCCATACGCGGACGAAGCTTGAGGGCGTAGGGAAGCTGCGCCAGACGGGTGAGCGCTTCCGGTGCGACTCCTCCAGTGGCTGTGACTTCGAAATCCGCACGTCCGATCAGCGTCTCCATGGAGGAGCGAAACGAGCCCGCGGCCGCGTCGCCGGCCAGTTCGATCGCCAGCACCGCCGCCACGCCCAGGGCGACTGCGGCGATAGTGAGAGAAGTGCGAAGGCGATCCCTTCGCAGAGGCCGAAGGATCAGCCGGTAAAAAACCGTCAAATGGTGCAAGACGCTTCTTTCGCTCTCTTGAGCGATTCTATCCGGCCGTCGCGTAGATAGACGATAGTATCCGCCATCTCCGCCGCTTCGGCGCTGTGGGTGGCCATCAACAGCGTGATCTTCTTTTCGTCCACCGTCCGGCGCAGCAGGCGGAGGATATGATCGCTGGTGGCGTTGTCGAGATTGCCGGTCGGCTCGTCGGCTAGGAGCAGGCGGGGCGAGTGGACCATCGCCCGGGCAATGGCGATGCGCTGCATCTGGCCGCCGGAAAGCTGATATGGCATGCGATGGGCAAAGGCCTCCATGTCCACCCATTCGAGAGACTCGATCGCGGCCTCGCGCGCACGGGCAGTTCGGCTCAGCAGCAAAGGCAGTTCGACGTTTTCACCGGCGGAAAGCGTGGGCAACAATTGGAAAGACTGAAAAATGAAGCCGACTTTTTCGCGGCGGATGCGCGCAAGTCCCGCATCGTCGAGCGCAGCGGTGACTACGCCATCCAAATATACTTCGCCCGAACTCGGAAAGTCCATCGCGCCCGCCAGATTGAGCAGCGTCGTTTTTCCGCAGCCGCTTCGTCCGACGAACGCCAGGAATTCACCCTCCCGCGCCTCCAGCGAGACCTCGCGGAGAGCCGGCACAGTCCCATAGTCTTTGCTGACGCGATCAAACCGAAGAAGGCTCAAATTCCATAGTAGCGAGGCCCCTGGTGGAGCGGGCTTTCCGGTTTCGGACCTTTCCGGGTGGCTTGCAACGGGGGGGGAGTGCGTATGTCTTTAGCGAAGCTGCTATTTTCGGCGTTTCTTTTGCGTTTGTGGATTGTCCGGTTTCGGTGCTTCCTTTGGATGTGGCGAGTCGTCGCGACCGAGTATGAAGGTTGTGACGATGCCGCCGATCCCGCCAACTCCAATGATACTTCCAGCGATCTCGTGACCGGCGCGCGCCGTATAAGCTCCTATAGCCAGCGCTGAAAGAGTAATTAGTAGAGCGCAGATTTGGCCGCAGCGGGTGTCGGAATGTTGCTTGTTCATGTCCAAGATCTGAGCGTCAATGATTCGGGATTCTGCTGATCTTCGATGCTCCGCTTCTTGTTCCGCCATTTTTATGATTCGATCAGCGGAACCAGGACAGATTTGTTCGTATCTTCCCAAAAGCTCTGGGTGCGGCATCGGTCCTGAGAACTGCATCTGGACCGACTTAGCGATAACGCTACCGGCAATACTTTGACTAGGGGGCCGTGGTGGGGGATCTACGCTAACCGGTGGATCTGCCGGAGCCAACGCTTTTGCAGTTGCTGCTGGGTTATCTTCGGAGGAGTTCATCCTCGTCTTGATGCTGGAGTTCTTCTTGGTGCTGAAGTACCGCACCTAAAGAGAAGCCGACGTTCTTCCAATCGGAAGCGATTGCGTCCTCACTCTTGGTTCCTATTATTTCTCTGCCTCGAAAGATTATGCTGAGTCGAGGCGAGTTCTCCAGGCTGCCCAGTAGAGGGTGATCGCAGCTCGGGCAGACTGACAGCACGCTACCAAAGCCACGCCAAAAATTGTTCCTCTTGGGGGAGGGCATACGTTACCACAGGAAGAATACCAGCTTTTCATGGATTTCTCAATAGGCCAAAGCCGCAAAACCTTGATAATGCTAGTCAATCTACATAAGCACGAATGCGGCCACAGGAAAGCTCAGCTTTGGGCCACCCTGAGCATAGCTAGCAGGATTCCGCGTTTAGATCGGGAAATAGGGGTGGCTACTGATGATGCAATTAGCCTCGGACAAAGGAATCCTCTGCTTTCTTTGAGCGTCGTTTTGGGAAGCAATTGCAGCTTTGGCTCCGATTTCTGAGGGAGTTTAACGAGTAACCGCAAGCCCGCGGACTTCGCGGCACTACCCAACGGGGAACTTTAGGCGCCGCCAGTGGTACATTAAGAACAAGTCGAGGATCGTAGTATGCCTGCCGTCTTTCCGCTGGTTCTCGTGATGGGTTTGGCGTTTCAAGCGGGCGCGCCGGTTCGGGCTGCCAGCACCGCTCCAACCGCCTCTTCATCGGCTTCCCCCGCCGGGAATCTCACGCCGGAAATGCGCGGCGACATCATGATGGCGCGCAAGATGTACCGCGACGCTCTCGACTATTACAAGCCCGGCGCGGAAAAATCGGCCGTGCTGGCGAATAAGACCGGAATCGCCTATCACCAACTGCAGGATTTGGAGGATGCGCGGAAATATTACGAGAAGGCGACTAAGCTCAATCCCAAGTACGCGGAGGCGATCAATAACCTCGGCACTATTTTTTACGCTCGAAAATCCTACCGTCGTGCGATTAGCCAGTATAAAAAGGCTCTGCGCATTACCCCCGATTCGGCTTCCATCTTCAGCAATTTGGGGACGGCGTATTTCGCCCGCAAGGACTACAAGGAGGCGAGCCAAGCCTACGAGCAGGCGCTGGGGCTCGATCCCGAGGTGTTTGAGCGGCGAAGCTCGCAGGGCACTCTCCTCCAGGATCAAAGCGTGGAAGAACGCGCCAAATTCCACTATTATTTGGCGAAGACTTACGCTCACGCCGGCGTGAAGGACCGGGCGATCCTCTATGTCCGCAAGGCGCTGGAAGAGGGCTTCAAGGATCGCGAAAAGTTCGTGAAAGATCCTGAATTCGCCGGTTTGCAGGACGATCCCGAATTTAAGGAACTCATCGCCACGGAGCAAAAGGTTCTCTGAGACGGATTCGGACGAGCCTGCTTGTCGTCGCCGCGGCCGCGGCGGGATCGTGTTCGCGCGCGCCGGCGCCGCCCGTCGAGCGCATCGCGGTGCTCAGATTCGAAAATCTCACGGGTGATGCGTCGTTCGATTGGATCGCCGCCGCTGCCCCGGCTATTCTTGCCTCCGAGTGGAATGGACCTACGCAGGCCCTGCTGGCTGGCGCGGTGCGGGACGGCTATCTTGAGCGCGCCACGCGATTCGCGCACGGCTATTTCGAAAAACGCGGCGCTGGCCTGCGCTTCCGCGTCGTGATGGAAGACGCCGCGCGTCACAAGATCGCCGCGGAGCACTCCGCCGGCTGGAATCCGGTGCAAGCCATGACAGAAATCGCCAGAGGGATCGAGCCGGACGCTCTTCCGTTTTCCTCGGCAAACCCCCAAGCGGTGGAGGCTTGGGGCCGCGCGAATTTCGAGCGCGCCGTGGATCTCGATCCGGATTTCAGCGCCGCATGGCTCTCCTGGGCGCAAAGTTTGGCCGCGTCCGGCGATACGCTCCGCGCCCAGGATGTCGCCGCGCGAGCGCTTGCGCGACCCGGATTGCGGTCGAAGATCGAGCGAACCCAAATCGAACTGCTGGCCGCGGGTTTACGGGGCGATAATGACGGCCGGATCGCAGCGCTGGAAACGTTGTCCCGCGTGTTTTCCCGAGATCTCGGAGCCCTGCGGACTCTGGCCCAGGCGCAGTTCGCGGCTCGGCGCTTCAACGATGCCGCGCGCCTTTACCAGGATCTCCTTCAGAAAGATCCCTCAAACGCCGCCGATCTCAACTTCCTTGGTTATGCGCAAGCCAGCGCCGGCCATCCGGACCAGGCCCGGACTTCGCTTGAGCAATACGGCAAGCGGCCGGGCCAAGCCGTCAACGCCCTCGATTCCCTGGGTGAAGCGATGTTTTTGAATGGCCGGTTCGCAGATGCTGAGAAGGCGTTTCTGGAGGCGTACCAAAAAGACCCCGCGTTTCTGGACGGGGCGGACCTCTGGAAGGCCGCGCACGCGCGCTGGCTGGGCGGCGATCTCCGCGGCGCCGATGAATTGGCGGCACGATATGAAAACGCGCGAGCGCGCGACCCTCGTCCGCTGAAAACCTGGCGGCAGGCGACTTGGCTTTACCAAACCGGCCGGCGGGATCAAGCGGTGGCGCTGCTGAGTCGGGAGCCTGCCAGTGATGCTATCGAGCGGCAGCTTGCCGCCTGGAAGAACCCGTCTGCGGCCGTGGCCTCGGACATTAATACGTTACGGCAGCTCTACCAACGCGCCGACCCCGTCAACGACGGATTGCCGAGGACGCTCTATGCCGCCGCGCTGCTTGAGACAGGACGGAAGGAAGAGGCTCGCAAGCTGATCGCGCTCTGGCCGCTGCCTCCGCGCGGGATCTCTCCCTTGAATTCGTTGATGTATCCGCGATTTCTGGGGTTGAGAGACAAGCTTCATTGATCCTGCTCGCGGCATCGGCGGAAACGGTCGCTCCGGGTTCCGCGTCTTTATTCGTTGCTGTCCTAAGTATTTAGGTCGGTATACTGGAACAGGTAACGATGCGCTTCTCGGTGGACGCCCACACGATCGGCTGTCATTTGACCGGCAACGAAGTTTACATCCGCAATCTTCTCAATGAATTCGCTAGGCTCGCGCCGGAAGCGGAAATTGTCGCCTATGTCTCCAAAGCGGATGCGCCCTCTCATGTGGCCGGCCGGATTCGCACACATCGGGTTTCGGAGAACCCCTACAAACGCCTGGGGTGGGATCTCCCGCGGCGGCTTTTGAAAGACCAGCCCGATCTTCTGCACGTCCAGTACACGGCGCCCGTCTGGTGTAAGACTCCCCTCGTGGTCAGCGTTCACGACGTGAGTTATTTGGAATATCCCCAATATTTCACCCGATATCGCTCCACGCAGCTCCGGCTCACGGTAAAGCAAACCCTGCAAAAGGCGGCGGCCGTGCTCACGCCCAGCGAATTTTCCCGGAGCGCGATTCTCAGCCACTACCGCATCGACGAGCGCAAAGTCGTCGTGGCGGCCAACGCGGTCTCGTCGCAATTTCGCCCGATCGACAGGAAGCTCGCGCTGGCGAACGTCGAGAAGAAATTCGGATTGCAGGGGCCGTTCGTGCTGACCGTCGGCGACTTGCAGCCGCGCAAGAATCACCTCGGCTTGCTGAAGGCGTTCGAAGACGCGATGCGGGCGCATCCCCAGCTCGCGCACCGCTTGGTGTTCGTGGGCAAGGAAACGTGGTATTCGAAGGAATTGCACCGCGCGGTAGCCGAATCGAGCGTCTCCGGGCGGGTGCACTTCACCGGCTTCGTGGACGACGCGGACCTGGTCCAGTTCTACGGAGCCTGCGATCTGTTCGTTTTTCCATCCTTCTATGAAGGATTTGGCCTGCCGATTCTAGAGGCCATGGCTTGCGGCCGCGCCGTGGCTTGCTCCAACACCACGGCCATGCCCGAGGTTGCGGACGCTGCCGGAATTCTGTTCGATCCGCATTCAACCCCGGAAATCGCCCGCGCGATTTGCGATGTGCTGCTCGATCCTCAACTGCGCCTCCGCCTGGAGCGATTGGGAGCCCAGCGCGCGGCTCAGTTCAGTTGGGAGAGGGCGGCACGTCGGACGCTCGAAGTTTACCAACGCGTGGCGCAAGGGAAAGTTCCCGCTCAAGAAATGGCTCGGGCGCGCGCATTATGAAGTACTTAGCTTTTTTTTCAGTTCTTCTGTTGCCCGTTTCGGGCGAGACCCTACACTACGTTGTCAATTGGCCGAGCGGTCTGAGTCTGGGTGAGGCGACGCTCGATTCAAGCCACGTGATGTTCCAGTCTGGACCCAACGCTCACGCCGAATCTTGGAACTTCGGCTTCGATCTCGACGCAAGCGTCCCCGGCTTTTCCATCCGCGACCACTACACGTCGCAGGCTTCGGACCCGCAGATCTGCTCCTCCAAGCTTGTCAAAACCACGCAGCGCGGCTCCCGGAAAACTGAAGAAACCGACACCTTCGATCAGGAAGCCGGCAAGGTGACGCGCGAAACCAAGGCGCCGGGCGGCAAGAGCGACTATTCCGTTTCGGCCTGCGCGCGCGACGCCATGGCCTACCTTCAATTCGTGCGAAATGAGCTGGCTTCCGGACGGCTCGCTCCGCAGCAAGCGGTGGTGCTGGGCGGCTCCTATAACGTTCGTATCGAATTCTCGGGCACGGAAACAGTGAAGAACAATGGCAAGCCCGTGCAGGCCGATCGCGTCCAGGCAACCGTCAAAGGCCGCTCCAGCGATTTTACAGTGCAGATTCTGTTCGCGAAAGACGCCGCCCGCACGCCGCTGTTGGTGCGGATTCCCCTATCGTTGGGAACCTTCACCGCGGAGCTGACGCATTAGTGCGCATAGCTTTCTTTTCTCCCCTCCCGCCGGCAAAAAGCGGGATCGCCGACTATTCGGCCGCGCTACTCGAATCTCTGTCGCGTCTCGCTGAAATCGACACGTTTTCCTCCAAGCCGCTCGCGTTCGATGGCTCCCGCTACGATGTATGCGTTTATCAGTTGGGGAATAATCCTCATCATGCTTTCGTTTACGAGGCGGCGTTGGAGCATCCCGGCGTGGTGGTTTTGCACGAAGCCAACCTGCATCACCTGATTGCCGAATTGACAATTCGCCAGGGCGATTGGGGCGCATACTTGCGAGAGCTTGAACATAACGCGGGCGGGGACGCGCTCGATTACGCGCGGCGTTACGTGACGACGCTTGAGCGCGGTCCTCAGTATGACATTCCGATGCTGCGAACGATCCTGGAGCGGTCGCAGGCCGCGATCGCGCATAGCGGCGCTGTGGGAGAAGTGGTTCGGGAGCAGGGCTTCGCCGGCCCGGTTGGCGTTATTCCGCATGGCGCCTGGATTGTGGATGGCGATCGCATGAAGAGCCGCCAGCGCCTGGGATTGGATGAGCGCACGCCTCTGATCGGCATCTTCGGGTTTCTGAAGCCTTATAAGCGGATCGCCGAATCGCTGCGAGCCTTCCGCCGGCTGATCCGCCTCGTCCCCGAGGCGCGGATGATCCTGGTGGGCGAGGCGCACGCGGAGCTGCCGCTCGCATCTATGATTCACACGATGGATTTGGCCGCCCATGCGCGCCATTTCGATTTCGCCCCGATCGAGGAATTCAACGGATTGCTGGCGGCCTGCGACATCGTGCTAAATCTCCGCTATCCCACCGTGGGCGAAAGCTCAGGGACGCTACTTCGTGCGCTGGGGATGGGCAAGGCGGCGATTGTCTCCGACGTGGGTTCTTTCCGCGAACTGCCGGACGAGATCTGTTTGAAAGCGCCGGTGGACGCGTCCGAAGAGGAGCATCTTTTCGAATATCTGAACTTGCTAACGTCGCGGCCGGAATTTGCGCGCGAACTGGGCGCGAAAGCCCGCTCCTGGGTGGAAAAAGAGTGCAGCTGGGAGATCGCCGCGCGCAAATATCTCGATTTCTTAGAGAACCCCCGTTCCGCTTCCCCCACCATGCACGTTACCCCGGCGCCTGTCCCAGTTTCCCCGACCCCCGACCCCTGTCCCCCGTCCCCCGAATCCATCGAAGTCTGGGCGCCGGTGGAAGACGGGTCGCGCGCCTACGTCGAAAGCCACATCAGTCGGCTGCAGAGGACGTTGGCCATCACGCCTCCGGCCGCTCCCGGCGATCGCATATTGGAGATGGGCGCTTATCTCCAAATCACGCCCGCGCTTAAAACGCAATTGGGTTATGACGAGGTTCGGGGCTGCTATTTCGGGAAGGCCGGCGAGAGCCACCGCCGCGTGGTGACCAGCGAAGCCGGGGAAGAATTCGAGTGCGAAATCGACCTTTTTGACGCCGAAAAGGACTGTTTTCCGTACCAAAACGACCACTTTTCGACCGTTTTGTGCTGCGAACTTCTGGAACATCTTGTCACGGACCCCATGCACATGATGGGAGAGCTCAACCGCATCCTGAAGCCCGGCGGCTCGCTCGTTCTGACCACTCCAAATATCGTCTCGCTGCGCGCGTTGGCGGGGATCTTGCAAGGCTTCCATCCTCAACTGTTTAGCGCTTATATTCAGCCGAAGAACGGAGTCGTCGACGCGCGGCACGCCCGCGAGTATACGCCGGGCGAGATTCGCAAACTGTTGGAAAATTCGGGCTTTGAAGTGACGCTGCTCGAAACCGGCCCGTTCCGCGATGAACCCAAGCCCGAATACGCCTGGGTGGAGCATCTGCTGGATCGCTACTACCTTACCAAAGAGCACCGCGGGGAGGGCATCTATGCCGTCGGACGGAAGATTGGCCCGGTGAAGGCGCGCTATCCAGCGTGGTTGTATAGCTAGGCCGCCTTGACTTCATAATATAAAGTACTTCATACTTGGGATGTGTTTGTGAAATTCATCCTCCCCGCCCTCACCGAGGCCACCAGCCCCCTGTTCCGGCCCATCAAGTACTCCCTGTTTCCTCCGCTGGGCCTCGCAACTCTGGCCGCTTATCTTTCACCATCCGACGAAGCCGTTATCGTCGATGAGCACGTGGAGCCTCTCCACCTGGACGACAAGCCCGATTTGGTGGTAGTTCAGGTCTATATCACGAGCGCCCGCCGCTCCTACCAGATCGCCGATCATTACCGGAGTCTCGGAGTATTCGTCGCTTTGGGCGGGCTTCACGTCACCTCCCTTCCCGAAGAAGCCGCGCGGCACGCGGAAGCCATTTTCATTGGTCCGGGAGAGGACACTTGGCCACGCTTTCTGGATGACTTTCGGGCCGGCCGCCCTTTGTCCAGATATGAATCGCGCGATCGATCCCTTGCTCGGATGCCACCCATCCGCCGGGATTTGATCAAGCGCGGCCTCTATCTTGTGCCCAATTCGATTGTGGTCTCGCGCGGCTGCCCATACGTTTGCGACTTCTGCTACAAGGAGGCATTCTTCAAGGGAGGACGGTCGTTCTACACGCAGACCGCCGATGAGGCGCTAGCCGAAATCCAACGGCTGCCTGGCCGGCATCTTTACTTTCTGGACGATCACCTGTTCGGCGACCGCCGTTTCGCCGCCGCGCTGTTCGAAGGAATGAAGGGCATGGGACGCATCTGGCAGGCGGCCGGGACAGTCAATTCGATTCTCGAAACCCGCCTGGAGCCGCGCCTGTTGGAGAAGGCAGGCGCGTGCGGCCTCCGAAGTCTGTTCGTCGGGTTCGAGAGCATCAATGCCGCAAGCCTGAAAGAACAGCGCAAATATCAGAACCTAGATCGCGACTATAGCCGAGCTATCGCCCGGCTCCACGACCTCGGCATTATGGTGAATGGCAGCTTTGTTTTCGGCATGGACGAGGACGGCCCGGACGTTTTCGAGGAGACCGTTGCCTGGGCCGTCCGGCAAGGAATCGAAACCGCAACCTTCCACATTCTGACTCCCTATCCCGGCACGGCTCTGTATGACCGGATGGCGGCGCAGGGCAGGCTCCTTCATCGCGACTGGGACCTGTACGATACCCGCCACGCCGTATTCCGCCCGGCCAAGCTGACTCCCGAACAGTTAGAGGAGGGATACCGGGGAGCTTACCGGGAGTTCTACCGCTGGCCCGCCATCGTCAAAGGCGCGATGACCAAGCCCTCGTGGACGGGCCGTCTTCGCCATTTCGCCTACGCCGCGGGATGGAAAAAGTTCGAGCCGTTGTGGGATCTCATTCTTCGCGCGAAGCGCGTGGCCGGGATGAGGCCGGTTTTGGAGGCGGTGCTGGGCCGCGGCGCCCACGCTCCAGCCGTGGTATCGCCCGCTGTAACCGACGGAGTTTTTCCGCTACTCGCCGATTAAGGGCCATCGGCGGAGAGTTTCAACCCTCGCGCGCTACTAGTCGTGACTGCATTGCCTGAGCCGTTCCAGCCCTTCGCGTTAAAATTAAAGGACCATGTCAACCGCTACGATCAGCTTTGCCCGCGACGTCTCAAAGCCTCTCAGTACAAATAAGCATCTTCTCCGGTGGGTCGAGAAGATGGCTGAATTGACCAAGCCGGAATCGATTCACTGGGTGGACGGATCCGAGGAGGAACGCGACACTCTTTACGGGCAAATGGTGGAGAGCGGCACTCTTATCAAGTTGAATGAAGACCTGTGGCCGGGATGCTATTACGCGCGTTCCGACCCTGGCGATGTCGCTCGAGTCGAAGACCGCACCTTCATCTGTTCTTTGTCCAAAGATAGTGCCGGCCCCACGAACAACTGGGTGAATCCGTTCGAGATGCGCAAGAAGCTGAAGGAGTTATTCAACGGCTCGATGCGCGGGCGGACGATGTACGTACTGCCGTTCAGCATGGGGCCGGTCGGCTCGCCCATGTCTCAGATCGGCGTCCAGCTCACCGATTCGCCCTACGTCGTGGTGAACATGCGCATTATGGCGCGCATCGGAATGGCCGTCATCGAGGAAATCGATAAGGACGGCAAGCGCGTGGTGCCGTGTATGCATAGCGTGGGCATGCCGCTAGGGCCTGGACAGAAGGACGTCGCCTGGCCGTGCAACAAAGAGAAATACATCGTTCATTTTCCCGAAACGCGCGAGATCTGGTCTTATGGATCCGGATACGGCGGGAACGCTCTGCTGGGCAAGAAGTGCTTCGCGCTGCGCATCGCCACCAACATCGCGCGCGACGAAGGATGGATGGCCGAGCACATGTTGATCGTGGGTGTCGAGAATCCTCAGGGCGAGAAAACATACGTCGCCGCCGCTTTCCCCAGCGCCTGCGGCAAAACGAATTTCGCGATGCTGATTCCACCCAAGGGTTTCGAGGGCTGGAAAGTGTGGACGGTAGGGGACGATATCGCCTGGATCAAGCCGGACGCCAACGGCCGTCTGCGAGCGATCAATCCCGAGGCCGGCTTTTTCGGAGTCGCTCCGGGCACGTCCAACAAAACCAATCCGAACGCGATGGCTTCGCTCTCCCGCAACAGTATTTTCACCAACGTGGCGCTGACGCCCGACGGAGGCATCTGGTGGGAAGGAATGACGGACGAACCCCCGGCCGAGTGTCTGGACTGGCACGGCAATCGTTGGACGCCGGAGATCGGGCGAGAGACGGGCGCAAAGGCGGCGCATCCGAATTCCCGCTTCACTGCGCCGGCTTCGCAGTGCCCCACCATCGACCCCGCCTGGGAAGATCCAGAAGGCGTGCCGATCAGCGCGCTCATTTTCGGCGGGCGCCGCGCGACCACGATGCCTCTGGTTTATCAGGCGTTTAACTGGAGCGCGGGCGTCTACACCGGCGCCACGATGGGCTCGGAAACGACGGCAGCTGCCGCCGGCGCGACCGGCAAGGTCCGGCGCGATCCCATGGCGATGCTGCCTTTCTGTGGCTATCACATGGGCGATTATTTCCGGCACTGGATCAAAATGCAGAGGGGCCTGAGCGAGACGCCGCGCATCTTCCACGTCAATTGGTTCCGCAAGGACGCGGACGGCAAATTCATGTGGCCCGGATTCAGCGAAAACATGCGGGTGCTCAAATGGATTGTCGATCGCGCGCACGGGAGGGCACTTGGCCGGGAAACCCCCATCGGCTGGATGCCTCGCTACCAAGACCTGGAGTGGAAAGGGCTGGAATCGTTCTCCAAAGAGACGTTCGACCGCCTCCAGGCATTCGATCGCGACACGTGGAAGGGAGAAGTGATCGCGCACGAAGAGCTGTTTCTCTCGCTGCACGATCATCTTCCTCCGGAGATGATCTATGAGCGCGAGCTTTTGATCTGCCGGTTGTAAAGTCGCTTTTTCGGGAGCGATCATAGTTCAGCTCGAGCACCCCAGTGGCGCTCGAGCTGAATTTCTTCGGGTGTGCTCCTACCTTGCCCACGGTCCGAGCCGCTTCTCAGTTCCAGGATGTCCGCCCTAGACGGCGCGATCCAGCAGAGAAGGCCGTAAACCCGCCGTGGGAATCAGAGGATGAAACGTTGCGGGGGGCCGCCATTGACGGAAACGATCGCTTCCCGCACTCCCGCCTTGGTCTCGAACAATCTGAAGACAAAGCCGAGGAATCGTCCGCCGCATCCGTCCGTGCCGGCGACGACTTTGCACTCGCGGAGAAACGCAAATGTGGTGCCGGTGAAGCACGCGTTGCGGATCACAGAAGTGCCGCGACGCCCGATGACGCAACTGTTGCCGTTGCCGTCAGCCACGACGATATCGGCCTTGGCGCTCGCGGCCATGCCGATGGCGACGAACGCGGTGAGAACGAGACTCTTCCATAAATGGTTCACTGGAATTGACCT
>DATBIA010000019.1:0-186018 GCA_036557165.1 Bryobacteraceae bacterium | reverse complement strand
ATCGCCATGATGTGGCCGCCAAAGAGCGTCGCGTCTGCGTCCGGCGAAGCCTGGATCAGGATATTGCGCGAAAGCATGCCGACTTCGCCGCGTTCATCCACGTCGAAGGTGATCTTGCCGAAGTGCATGTACTCGAGCTTCTTGTCGAGCGTGATCGTGTTTCCGCTGATGGCGGAAATGGTTCGCCGCTCGGCCTGCCGGGGATCGTAATCCGTGGATGCGAGGACAATCTCGTCGCCGACGCGCCAGCCCGCGGCGTTCAAGACTTCAATCGAGGTGCTGCCGGCGTCGGCGGTCCTGGACAACTTCGTCCAGGAGTTCGTCCGATTACCGTGCAGGTTCAGGGTTCCACCCATCATCATGATCCCGCGGTCACTGCGGTCATTTCCACCCAGTCCACCGAAATCTTCGTCTTTGACGTTGTCGGTGAGGGTGATGGTGGCTTTCTTGGTGTGGGGCTTGGCTTCCGTGCCGATCTCCAACTCGCCGTGCACCATGATCCACTCGGTGGTGAGTTCAACGTCTTTATTGTTCGCGAAGCTCAGCTTGCCGTTGATCGTCAGACCGTTCAGCGGCGGGGTGTTGACGTCGAGCACCACTTCTTTGCCGGCGTCGATGGTGACCTTGTCGCCTGCCACGGGCGCCTTGCGATTGGGCCAGGTCGCCGGATCAGACCACTTCGTCGCCTTCGCTGCCGTCGCTCCAGAATTCTGGGCCTGCACGATAGTGAACATGCTGACGAGCAACGATGCTGAAAGCAACGCCATCGGAAGGAACGAGCGATTCTTCTTCCTCATGACATGAACCTCCGATACTTGAAAAATGACCACGATCTAGCCGTACAGGATAGCGTGAAACGGATAGGCGCTTCAAAGGCCTCTCACTTTGGTGCCCGGGGTGGGACTTGAACCCACACTCCCGTTGCCGGAAAAGGGATTTTAAGTCCCTTGCGTCTGCCGATTTCGCCACCCGGGCATGGCGCGCCGTAACGAATGTAGCACGAAGTTGGGTCTCCTCCGCCGGACCTGGCGAGCGTCTAAACTCCGGGGTTCGCCGCTGCCCGTTGCGCCATCTTCAAAATATGATCCGCGGCCGTCTGGGGGTCGTCAATCGAGGTCATCACAATGCGGCTGGAGCCGCCAGCGGTTTCGAGCGATATATCGCCGATATTGAACATCCTCTGGGCCAACGTCTGATCCACGCGCACGTCTTGCACCTTCATCAACTCGACTGTCCGGGTGGTTTTGGAGAACAGGCCGGATTCGTAGCGTAGCTTATCGACTGAGACCGTAATTATCGTCATGCGGCGGCGGATGTGCCGGACCGCGACGAAAAACGCGAGCACCACGGGGACCAGCATTGGCGCCCATACCGGAATTTCCGCCGGCGGCTTGGCCGCGATCCAATAAACCACAATGGCCAACTCCAGGAGCAGACAGAGCGTGTATCCGAGCTTAATGGCCTTCAGCGATTGGCGCAGTTGCATTTGGGGAATGATAACAGAAGGAGAGCAAAACCGAAAAGCGAACCGGGCCGCTCCCCGGACGGGCCGCGCGGCTTTCGCAATGCGGATTCGGCCCCTCCGCAACTGCCATTTTGCTCCTGTCAGAATGTAGGAAGGATGAATACGGAACGTCCGCTTACGCGCGTTCTTGTCGTTGACGATGAGGAGTCTCAGCGAACCGCGCTGGCGGGAATGGTCGGCCTTTGGGGATATGAAGTGGAGACCGCCGCCGATGGGCGGGAGGCTTTGGAAAAACTCGAAACGTTTCCCGCTCACGTCCTGGTCACAGACTTGATGATGCCGCGCATGGATGGCTCGGAATTGCTCAGGCGCTTGAACGCGCAGGGGATGGAGATTCCAACGATCGTGCAAACGGCGTTCGGCAATTTGGAAACGGCCGTTTCCACGATTCACGATCTAGGCGCGTTTTGGTTTTTGGAAAAGCCGGTGCAGTCGGCGGCGCTGCGTTTGCTGTTGGAACGCGCGGCGCACCAGGGAAGATTGACGGAACACACCGAGCGGCTGGAGCGGCAGCTCAGCAACCGCGGCTTGCTAAGCGACATGGTCGGAACGTCCCGCAAAATGCAGGAGGTGTTCGCGCTTATCCAGCAGGTGGCGCCCAGCCGCGCCGCCGTGCTGATCACGGGAGAAAGCGGCACCGGCAAGGAACTCGCCGCGCGGGCCATCCACATGTTGAGCCCGCGCCGCGCCGCGCCCTTCGTCGCCATCAATTGCGCCGCCATGCCGGACACGTTGATGGAGAGCGAGCTTTTCGGGCACGAAAAGGGAGCTTTCACCGGCGCCGTGGAACGCCGCGCCGGGTGTTTCGAGCTGGCCCAGAACGGCACCGTCCTGCTCGATGAAATCGGAGACATGCCGGTGGCCACGCAGGCGAAACTGCTGCGCGTGCTGGAAGACGGGCGCGTCCGGCGGCTCGGGGGTAAGACCGAAACCCAGCTCGACGTCCGGGTCATCGCCGCCACCAATTCACCCCTCGATTCCGCCATCAAGGAAGGGAAATTCCGCGAAGATTTGTACTACCGGCTGAACGTATTCCCCATTCCGCTTCCCCCTTTACGCGAACACAAGGACGACTTGCCGGCTCTCGCCGCCGCCCTGATCGAGGATCTGAATCACAAACATTCCACGAAGGTAACCGACGTCTCGGAGCCGGTGATGGAGCGTTTCCAAGCCCACTCGTGGCCCGGCAACGTTCGCGAACTCCGCAACGTTCTGGAACGCGCATCCATCCTGGCGGGCGAAGGCACGGTCGAACTGGCCCATTTGCCTCCGGGATTTGGAGGGACGCCCATTCCGTTGCCTACCCCTTCCGGCAGCGGCGATCTGCGGATCCCCGTGGGTTATACGATCGAGCAAGCCGAGCGCGCCCTTATTGAATTGACGCTCGAGCATACAAAAAACAACAAAACCCGCGCCGCCGAAATTCTCGGAATCAGCCAGAAAACTCTATTCAATAAATTAAAAGAATACGGAGCGCAGGGAGCGAGCGCCGACTAAGAGGCCGACTGAACGTCCATGTCGCTGCGGGTCCGTTTGATCCTGCTGATCGTTACGCTGGTGGCCCTGGTGGCTGTGGCGCTTTCGGCGCTATACGTCGATAGCCTGGTAGACTCGGTGTCCGAGGCTGCCATTGAGCGCAGTAAGCTCGCCAGCAAACAGATCACGACCTTCCTCCTCGATCGCATCAAAGAAGACTCCCAAGATTATGAGCGGGTCTCCACGGAAGAAGAGACCAGGGCGCTCGTGTACCAGATCATCTCAAGTGATCCGGACATCCCCACCATGTTGCTGACGACCCTGGCGAACTCCAATTACATTCTGGAGATTAACGTCGTGAGCTCTTCGAGGGAAATTCTGGCGTCCAACGATCCGAATCGTAGGGGCACGACGATGAGGCAGCTTCGGGACTTCGATACCTGGGAGCTCGCGCCGAAACCGAAGCGGCTGATGGATTTCATTACCAGCCGCCCGGACTATCAGGTGTTGCAGAGGTCCGGTCAAATCGGCCAGGCCAGCCCGATTTTCCTGGTGCAGGTGGTCACCTCGAACGTGCTCTTGCGCCGCGGATTGTCCGAAAAATTGCGCGATCTGGCCGCAGTCGCGGGGAGCGCGATTCTCCTAACGCTGCTAGTCACCGTGCTCGCCACCGATCGCATATTGCGGCCGGTAAAGAGAATCGAAGCGACCATCGATCGCATCGCGCAAGGGAGTTATGGCTCCGCGCAAGACGACCGCGGCCTGGCCAAGGAATTCGCCGTCGTCGAAAGCAAGCTCAATCTGTTGGGCCAGCAGTTCCTGGGGGCTCGCGAGAACGCCAGCGAGCTTCGTCACAATGTCGATACGCTGCTGGAGAGGATGGCTTCGCAGTTGGACGTGGCGTCGCGGCTCGCGGCCATCAGCAAACTCACCAGCGGCGTGGCGCACGAAATTAAAAATCCGCTGAACGCGATCGCCTTGCGCTTGGATCTTTTGCGCACCAAGCTTGGCGGGCCCGAGGAGGAAGTCGTCAAGGAAATCGATGTTTTGTCCAAAGAGGTTCTGCGGCTGGACCGGGTGGTGAAAACGTTCTTGGACTTTTCCAGACCGGTGGAAGTGCACTTTCAAGAGACGGACCTTTCCGCCTTGGTCAAGGAAATCGTCGATCTGATGGCGCCTCAGGCTAGAGTGGCGAGAATTGCGATGCGCTTGGAGACTCCGCCACAGCCGGCCTGTTTCCGCGCCGATACCGACATGCTGAAGCA
Source organism: Bryobacteraceae bacterium (assembly GCA_036557165.1). GTDB lineage: Bacteria > Acidobacteriota > Terriglobia > Bryobacterales > Bryobacteraceae > Palsa-187. The sequence goes on along the minus strand of DATBIA010000019.1, from coordinate 181,752 downwards.
GGCGATCCTCAATCTGATCTCCAACGCGATGGAAGCCATGAAGAATGGCGGCGACCTGCGCGTGAGCGTGGACGTGCCGGAGGGGTCGGTCTCTCTGGAGATCGCGGACTCGGGACCTGGAATCCCCGCGGATCTCCGCGATAAGGTATTTCAACTCTACTTCACCACCAAAACGAGAGGATCGGGGATTGGCCTCGCCCTGACGTACCGCGCGGTGCAGTTGCATAATGGGACTATCGGCTTTACAAGCGAGGAAGGCAGAGGCACTACATTCCGCCTCCAATTCCCGGCGATGGTAGCGAATGCGTGAGTTTTGCGTATTGGGGAAGAAGTCCACAGGCTTGGTTGCCTGTCTTGCGCTCTCTTCGGCCCTGTCCACAACCGGATGCCTTTTCGCGCACGCCAAGCCCGCTCCCAGGGCCTTCCGTCCGCCGCCCATTCAAGTTAAGCCGGTCGTCATCGTGCAGGCTTACATCTCTGAGTTCGGACCCGAGTTGGATTTCGCCCCGCCCGAGAATCCGGCGGACGTGGCGATCCTCCAGATGCCGGATCTACCGGCACCGCCTCCCAAGCCTTCGCCGACGCCGCCGCGGGCCGCTCCGGCTAAGACCGCGCCGCCCCAGCCGCCGCCATCCGCTCTGCCGAGGATCAGTCAGATCTACAGCCCGGCGCAGCTTGCCGACTACAATCGCGCTTACAACGAGTTCCTGGGCCAGGTATCGCGGGATTTGGACACGCTGAGTAAAAGAAGGCTTTCGGCGGACCAAAAAGACGAAATGGAGCGGATTGTCACCTTCAAAAAACAGGCGGAGGAGCAGTTCGAGCGCGATCTGGGAACCGCCGTCGAGCTAGCGCGGCGCGCGTCGTCCCTGGCCGAAGATCTTGTTTCCCGCGCGCGCTGAGCCGCGGCTCGGAAGCGTGGAAAGCGCCGTAGGGTCTACCAGCCGGCTGGCTTTCCCTGATTTTGTTCGTTCAGCCAGGCTTCGAGCGGTTTGAAATAGTCCCGTATGGCGCCCGCGTCCATTTGTCTTTCACCGGCGATTGTGTAGAGCGCATCCTGCCAAGGCTTGCTGGCTCCCATCTGGAGCATCGCGTTGAGCTTGTCGCCGGCCGCCTTGCTTTGATAGATCGAGCAGCGATGCAGCGGCGTGTCGCTCCCAGGGGCAGGACAGCCGGCTTCCTTCGACAATGCGCGATGAAACTGGAACTGCAAAATATACGCCAGGAAGTAGCGCATGTAGGGTATATTCGCCGCCACGTGATATTTCGCTCCAGGATCGAAATCGCTTTCGCTGCGAGCCGTGGGCGGCGCGACGCCTTGATATTTCAGCCGCAAATCCCACCACGCCTGGTTGTATTTATCGGGCGTGATTTCGCCCGAGAAGACTTTCCACCGCCATTGATCGATCACCAGCGCAAAAGGTAGAAACGCGATCTTATCCAGTGCCCTATTCAGCAGCAGGCCGATGTCTTTCGACGCGTCGGGCGCTTGGTTGATGAAGCCCAGCTTTACCAGGTACTCCGGCGTTATAGATAGCGCAATGGTGTCGCCGATGGCTTCATGGAATCCGTCGTTGGCGCTATCGCGAAACAGAAACGGCTGCATGTTGTAAGCGCGCTGATAGAAGTTGTGGCCCAACTCGTGGTGCACGGTAGTGAAATATTCGGCCGTGGGATCGATGCACATTTTGACGCGCAGGTCCTCGACGAAATCGATATTCCACGCGCTGGCATGGCACACCACTTCCCGGTCTCTGGGTTTCGAAAATAAGCTGCGCTCCCAGAACGTCGCCGGCAGCGGCGCGAATCCCAGCGATTTAAAGAAATTCTCCCCGTAGCGAACCATCTCCTGAGGGCCGGTTTTGCGCGATTTCAGAATTTGCGTCAGATCGTAGCGTGGATCGGCATTTTTCGGGGCGACCAGCGGATAAATGTTGGTCCAGTCCTGCGCCCAAATATTGCCCAGCAGATGCGCGGGCAGAGGGCCGCTGGCCGGAACCACATCGCCATATTTTTCGCGCAGCTTCGAGCGGACGTAGGTGTGCAAGGAGACGTACAACGGCCTCACCTGGTCCCATAACCGGTCGAGCTCTTTTGCGAAATCGTCTGGGGGCATGTCGTACTTCGACCGCCACAACTCGCCAGTGTCCTTGAACCCAAGCTCGCGCGCGCCCTTGTTCGACAACTCGACGAACCGGGAGAAATCCTTTTTCATCGGTGGAGAAATCGCATGCCATCCTGTCCAGACGTCGCGCAGTTCTTTGGGATCGCGGCTGGTGGCCATGATTTTGGTAATGTCCTCCACGTCGAGGCACTTATTGCTCGCATTTTTCAGGCGCTCGGGACAGTATTTGCCTTTGCCATAGGCGCCGTCGAGCGAAGCAACCAATCTCGTCACTTCCTCGCTTTCCTTGGGATCGGAGGGCGCCGCAAGCACCAACCCGGTCTTGAGCAGCTTCATCTTTCGAGCCATGTCGGCCGGAAGATCCAGGCCGTTGAAGCGAGTGGATTCTTTCGCGCGCTGCACCGTCTCGTCGATGGCGCGCTGGTCGGCTTTGGCGGACAGGGCTTCGGTATCGTCGGTGATGAAGTTTTCGTGGACCCAGTCGGCGCGCTGACCTTCGACATTCAGCGCCAGGAGCTTGTCTTCCGTGCCGGCGAGAAACTTTGCGGCGTCGTCGACAGTCGGGCGCGACTTGGAGCAAGACGTCAAGTGGAGCAAGGCCACCACCGTGAGCAGGGGCAGCGATTTCGTCATAAACGCTATCTTAGCGGTTACATTCCGGGTGGTGTCGTACAATCGAAATTCTCATGCGCATCGGCGTCGATGCAGGCGGAACGTTTACCGATTTCGTAGTGCTCGATGATGCCGGAGGCATTTCCAGCTTCAAGCTCAAATCGGATCCGGACTCGCCCGCGAAAGTGATTTTGGCCGGGCTGGCGCAAGCCGTGGCGAGCGGTCGGGCGGAAGTGGTGCATGGCTCGACCGTCGCGACGAACGCTCTGCTAGAGCGGAAGGGAGCGCGAACGGCTTTCGTTACGACGGCCGGATTCGAGGACTTGCTGGAAATCGGACGGCAGAACCGGGCCGAGCTATACAACTTGAGGCCCAGTCCCCGCCGTCCGCTGGTCGATCGCCATCTTTGTTTCGGCGTGCCCGAGCGAGCCTATGAAGACGGCGCCGTGGCTCGCGCGCCATCGGCGGCGGTGCTGAAGAAGCTCGCCTCAAGCATCGAAAGGACGGGCGTGCGCGCTATCGCCATCTGCTTTTTGCATTCCTACCGGAACGCGGCCAACGAACGCGCCGCCTTAAAGGCCCTCGAACGCAAGGGGCTGTATGTCTGTGGATCTTATGAAATCAGCCCCGAATTTCGCGAGTTCGAACGCGCCTCCACCACGGTTGTAAATGCCTATGTAGGGCCGCTCATGGAGACATACTTGTCGGAGTTAGGCCGTGCGCGCCGATTTCGGATCTCGGTAATGCAATCCAACGGGGGATTTCTCTCTGCGCGCGATGGGCGGCGCCAAGCGGTGCGCACCGTACTCTCGGGTCCCGCCGGAGGCGTTGTGGGCGCGCTTGAAGATGCGCGCGCCAGCGGATTCCGCCGGATTCTGGGCTTCGACATGGGCGGCACATCCACCGATGTCAGCCTAGCCGAGGGAAGGCCGCGCGAAACCACCGAGGCCTATGTGGACGGTCTTCCGATCCGCGTCCCCGTGCTTGATATTCACACGGTCGGCGCGGGGGGCGGATCCATCGCGCGCGTAGACGCCGGAGGCCTGTTGCGCGTCGGGCCCGAGAGCGCCGGCGCGGACCCGGGCCCGGCCTGCTATGGCAAGGGCTCGGAAGCCACGGTCACGGACGCACACGTTGTGCTCGGTCGCTTGGAGGCTTTGCTCGGAGGCACGATGAGGATCGACGCGGAGCGAGCGGCCACAGCCGTAAACCGGATCGCGCGCCGGCTGCGCCTTTCCTGCGAGGAAGCCGCCGCCGGAATCCTTCGCGTCGCCAATGCCAATATGGAGCGCGCCATTCGCGTGGTCTCTGTGGAGCGTGGTCACGACCCGCGCGACTTCGCGCTGGTCGCGTTCGGCGGATGCGGCGGCTTGCACGCGTGCGAAATCGCGCGCGAGCTGGGGATCGGCGCCGTGATCGTGCCCGAGCACGCCGGGGCTCTTTCGGCGCTGGGGATGCTAATGGCCGACGCCACGCGCGACTATTCCATGGGAGTGCTTGGCCGGACGGATATCGAAGGGGCTTTTGCCGCGCTGGAACGCCGCGCGCGCCGCGAATCCCCGGGCGCCTCCATTGAGCGCGGCGCCGATCTCCGTTATCGCGGCCAGAGTTACGAGTTAAACGTTGCTTGGGCCGGCGGTCGGGCCGTGACGCAGTTTCACCGCGAGCATGCCAGGTTCTATGGATACTCGAATCCCGCCCAGGAAGTGGAGATCGTCACGATCCGCGTGCGCGCGCGGACGAGAATTGCTAAGCCGAAGCTCTTGCGCGGTCCTCATCACGCGGAGAGGCCGCGGATACACCGCGTTTGGGTGGATGGAGGATGGCGCCGCGTCCCGGTTTGGAAGCGGTCACAGGTTGGAAATGGCGCTCACGGCGGACCCGCATTGATTCTCGACTATGGGTCCACAACCCTTGTGCCGCGAGGTTGGCGCTTCCGGGTAGACCCCGTGGGGAATTTGATCGTAACCAAGTAGAACCAACCGAAGCTTGTCCTACCGTATAATCAGGCGATGATTGAGATCGACATAGCTGGGCTCGATGTCGAGACCAAGCGGCAAGCCGCGAGCGCTGGAACGCGCGAAGCCTCGAATTATCTGATCATCGGGGACTTCGGTTCGAGCGCGGAGGGCATAAAACCCATCGATCGCGACACCCTCGACGGCGTGCTCGACATCATGGGCGTGCAATTGGCCGGCGTCCCGATTCGCGAAATAGAAGATTTTCATCCGGATCGACTCTACCAACGCCTGGAACTGTTTGACGATTTGCGAGAGTTCGAGCGGAAAATAGACCCCTCTCCCGAGCCGAGTCCGCGGCGTCCGGAGATGGAAGAGATCCTCCAGTCGTCGAGCCTGCTGGATCAAATCGTGGAAGGTCCCGCTGCGAAAACGGAGCCGTTCGAGCAATTCTTGAGCGATTTGTCCCGCGCGTACGCGGCGCCCGCCGCGGCGGCGAATCCGCAGAGGGTGGAAACGCTCAACCGGCGAATGCGCGCGCTTTTGCATGAGCGGCAATTTCAGGCATTGGAGGCCGTTTGGCGCGGGATCGAGTTCGTCCTGCGGCGCATCGACGACGAATCGGCCCGCATATATATGGCGCAATTTTCCCGCGAGGATCTGACTGCGGATCTCGCCGAATCGAGAGACCTCAAATCCACTCGCCTCCATTTCCTGCTCGGCGCCCGTGAATGGCGCGGCGTGTTCGGCCTTTATACCTTCAGCGCGAGCGCAGCTGACATCGAATTGCTTGGCCGCACCGCCTTGCTGGCTGCAAACGCGCATGCGCCCTTTGTCTCCGAAGGCTCGGTCGATATGGGCCAGTATTGGGAGGAGCTTCGTTCGGTCCCGGAAGCGGCCTATCTCGGACTCGCCATGCCTCGTTTGCTGCTTCGGCAGCCGTACGGCGCCCGGACTAGCGCCATTGAGTCGTTCGAATTCGAAGAGATGCCCGGCTTGCCCACACACGACGATTATTTATGGGGCAACCCAGCGCTCGCGTGCCTTGCCATAGCGGCTGGAGAAGACGCCGGGAATCCGGAGCTGAGCGGCTTGCCTTTGCACACTTACCACGAAGAAGGCGAGTGGAAATCTACGCCGTGCGCCGAGGCGCTCATAAGCGAATCTGAAGTTCAGGCGTTGATCGAATTAGGCATGATCCCGCTGGTTTCGTACCGGGGAAGCGATCGCGTCAACGTGGCGGGTTTGCGGGCGATCAATGGAAGTCCTCTGCCCTTTCGATAGGAGCCTTCTTCCAAAAAAGCGGCGCGCAGTGTCCTGCACGCCGCATCGCCCTTCCCGGAACGCGCTGTCTATTACCAGCCGAAGCTCAACCCTACATATGGATGCCAGATGCCCCACTGGTCGTAGTAGCCGTCGGCATAAGGGCCATAATAGGGACCTACAGAAGGCCCAAAATAGACGCCGCCATAGAACCGCCGGTCGTGATCGCGAAAGTGTTCGTGACGGGCGTAATGTCCGTGCCCACGATCCCGATGTTCGGCCGCCAGCGCCGTAGCGGGACTGATGAGAGCCAACCCCGCCAATGCGGCGGCTATCGAGAGTCCAAGTCTCTTGAACATGATCGTCTCTCTTTCTCTCCGTTTATTGGATGAGGCCCAAAGACCGAGGTTGCACACTCCGTCAACGGCTTTTACCCTAAGAGCTTATGCCCCTGATAGAAGTGATCGTCCTGGGCATTGTCCAGGGCTTGACGGAATTCCTGCCAGTGAGCAGCACCGCTCATCTGGTGATCGTACCCAAGCTGCTCGGTTGGCCCGATCCAGGTCTTTCGTACGACATCGCGTTGCACGTCGGTACGCTGGCCGCGGTCTTGCTTTATTTTTTCCGCGACTGGATTCAGCTCATCGGCCAAGGACTAGGCCTGAGAGGCGGCGCCGATCCGGAGCTACAGCGCAACCGAATGCTGTTCTGGTTTCTGATCCTGGGCACCATTCCGGGCGGGATTGCCGGACTCTTATTTCAGAAGCGCGCGGAAACCGACCTGCGCGGGCCGTATGTAATCGCCGCGTTTATGATCGCGATCGGAATCTTTATGTGGATGGCGGACTCCATCGGACAAAAGAAGCGGGATCTCTCCCACGTGAGTGCGCTCGATTCCATCATCATCGGCGTGGCGCAGGCGATCGCAGTGATCCCCGGCGTTTCGCGCAGCGGCATCACCATTTCGGCGGGATTACTGCGCGATCTCGACCGGCCCTCCGCTGCCCGCTTTTCGTTCTTGCTTTCGACGCCCATCATCATGGGCGCCGCCGCGAAGGATTTTTGGGATCTGATGCGGCACGAGGGCGGAATTACTCCCGAAATGCGGACGTCTTTCGGATTGGGAATTTTGGTCAGCGCAATCACCGGCTGCGTGACCATCGCCTTCTTTCTCGAATTCCTGCGGCGCAGGGGCCTGGCGTTCTTCGTGTGGTACCGCATCGTTGTGGGAATCGCGCTGATCGTTCTGGCGGCGGAATTCCACTGGTTCGCCTGAGCCTGGGGTCTGATAAACTTTCCTGCTAACCGTCGCGGCGCCTCCGAGAGAAGACGTGGCGCTGAAACCGCTTGGTGCTCGATTGTAAGTACGCGGCTCCCTTGCGAAGTGTGCGGCAATTTCCGAACACTAGGGAAGACGGACCCTCGCGAGCGTTCTTGGACCTTCCAACTGAAGAGGCGCACCAGAGGAACTGGGCGACGATCTGGCCGAAGTCGCCGCGCTGGTCACATCGAAAGCATCCACCCACACCCATGCTCCCCCCGAGCTACTGTTTTTCTGTCCGGTGACAGAGATTGTCAGCGTGTGGACGCCACTGGCGAGATTCGCGACCGCATACTGCACCTTCTGCGCCGCTTGAGTTGCCGCATAAGTATCGATCGAGCCGATGAGAACGCCATCGAGGTATACCTGCGCGATTCCAGACCAGGGATCGCTGAAGCCGATCCACTTCACCCCCGTTCCTCTAAAGGTGACTTTGGCGATGCTGCCGGCGTCCATCGCCAGAACCGCGGAGCCGCCGCTATTGAAAGATGCTCCATTCGGGAACCACGATCCGCTGTATTGGACCGCTCCGTTATTTTGCTCGAGGCGGATGGTCTGGCCGGCAGTTGAAGATCCGGATCCGCCGCCCGATCCGCTGGAACCTCCGCCGCCGGTCGAACCGCTACCCGAGCCGTTTCCCGTAGTCGATCCGCCGCTGCCGGACCCTCCGGAAGTGGAAGCTCCCATCGTAATCAAGTATGTGTCGCCGTAATCTGTGGGATCGCCGTAGATGGACTGCAAGTCGTAGTCGCTGGCATAGAGCAGGCGAGTTCCGTCGCGGCTGACGGTGAGCTTCGGCTGCCAATTGTAGCTGTTCAAGGGACGGCTCCGATGCTGCGCCCAACGGATGGCGCCCGAGCCGTCGAGCTTCACCTGGACGATCTCGTTGGTGTACGCAACCCAGCCGGCGCTTCCTGGAGCCGGATTACTCGGCGCCTCGGTATCGATGTAGGCCGAGCCATTTCCATCCGGAGCCGTGATGTGCACCGCCAGACTCCAATCCAACTGGAGCAAACAAGTCTGCGCCGCGGTCGCAAGAACGATTTTTACGATCCCGTTCTGGCAATTCGCGATGGGCTGCGCATCGTTGGAATTGGTCCAAATAAGAACTTCCTGGCCGTTAACGTCCACGGTCAAGTGCTTGTGCCCGTCGGCGTGGCCCACCTGGCGCAGAAAATTCATATTGGTATCGAACAACTCCTGGCCGGTGTAGCGAGTGGATCCAGTTGCGATCCAACTCACGATCACATTATTATTTGGCGTGATATACACGCTGTCGAACGCGTGTCCGTTCATGTCCAGGGGCGTATGCGCCTGGCCCGTGCTGATTTGATACACGAAGGCATATCTGTTATCGCCCACGAACACGAAATGATCTCCGTCGCGCGAGATGTCCATCTCTCCCAGGCCGCTGATGGACGTGTATTGGCTAAACGTGTGAACCACGTTGATGCCGCCCGTGGAAATGTTGTAGCTCTTCAATTCGTTGCCGAGATGGTAATAGATCGTAACCAAGTCGCTCCGCGACCAGCGCGGCTCGCTGGAAGAGCTGATTTCGAGAGGGAGATCGTGAATATACAAGCCGGTGGAGCCGTCATACAGTCCGAAATAGCTCTGATGCAACAGGATGAACTTCGAATTGTCGTTGTTAAAGGCGCTCGCCGTGGAATACTCGTCTTCGATCCATGTTAAATAACCGCCTTGGTCGGCGTTGGGCGTCGCGAGGGCGTTCGATACGCGCTTGATCGTCGCGCCGAAGACGGGATCCGTATAGGCTTGGCCCACGGCCGGCGGAATAAACGTATTGTAATTAGGCGGAGCTAGCGGACTAGTGGAAGTAAGCTGAGCGGAGGCACTTCCTAAGGAAAAAATAGAGATCGAAAACAGAACGAGCTTAAGGTAATTTTTCATACACTTTTCCTTTTGGCTTTTGAACGGAGGTGACGCGGGTTAACGGGCGGTCTGCTTCGAGATCGCCGCCGCGGGGCCGAACGACAGCATGGCTGCCGCGGGAAGGAGCCGGCGCACTAATTCATCCGGCTCCAGGCAGGCGTCGGCTCCGCATTGGCGGGCCCGGCCTGCGAACGTACTCAGCGGACAAATGAGAATCAGTTTCGACAATGGACTCGAACGTTTAACCGCGCGCACGGTTTGGAGCACATTCGTCCCGACGGGCTTCACGTCCGCCACGATGAGCTTGGGGCCGAACCGCTCAATGCGGGGCGCTAAACGTTTCAGACCTCCTCTAGCAGTCGTTACTTCGAAATCAGGCCGCCCTTCGAAGAGGTGCTTGATCAATCGCGACAAAGGCGGCGAGCTAACAACGAGAATTCTCACCTTCCCGCGGGACACCCTCCACTTGTCCTTTCCGGGTGGGGCACACCATCGAATCGTGGTCCGCGGACGAGTGGGGAAAAGACGATCGGTTCCCGCGGCTCCCCAAGTTATCGCCCCGGAATGCCGCTTCCTGCCCACTAGCTCTAATAAGCTTCAGCCTGCCCCACGGCGCGTGAATTGAACGTCAAGAAACATTATTTTTCACGAAGGCGATGGAGAGAATTAGGAGACCACCCTAGGGTTATGGGATTCGCACCCTAGGGTGAAGCCCGCCCTACCCCGCTTGAAGGAATCGTGCAGTGGCAGTAAATATTCCCGCTGTCCGATAAGGCTGCAACCGGCGGAAATCCCCCTCCAACTGTTTGAAAATACAATGCGCGCGCCCGAGTCCGCAACGGCGCCAGACGTGCGAAACCCCTCTCAGTATGCGTGGGAGGCATGCTTCCGATGAAGAGTTTGCGCGCATTTTTTCTATTGACTATCGCGGGGTGCGTGTGCCTAAAACCGGCATACGCGGACGCTACGCGAATTCTGGAAAACGACCCGAGCATCACCTATACGGGCATGTGGTATACGAACCAAGAGTCACCCAATATTGGCGGCCAGTCCTATTTGACAAACGCGAAAGGCGCCGAAGCCATGCTCAGTTTCACCGGCACCGGGATTACATGGATCGGCGTGCTCGATCCATATTCGGGAATGGCGAACGTGTATCTCGACGGAACGTTGTACGTCGTGGACACCTACGGCTCAAGTACGCAATATCAGCAGCCGCTGTTTGCGGTGCATGGGCTGGCGCCGGGGCCGCACACGCTTTCCATAAACGTGCTCCATCAGCGCGACGATCAAACCAGCGGCTCGTGGATCTGGATCAACGCGTTCGATATCGATAACGGCTCGGGTTTGCCGGGAGGCGTGAGCGCGGCTTCAGGTCGAATCGAACAAAACGATCCGAGCGTCAGCTACACCGGCAAGTGGTTTCTGATTACGAACCCCGCGCTGAGCGGAGGGACCGCCGTTCAGGGCGTCGATCAAGGCTCGCGAGCCACGATCAGCTTTAACGGCTCCGGAGTCAAATGGATAGGCTACCGCGATCAGTGGTCCGGTATCGCCAACGTATATCTGGACGGAACGTTGGCCGGACAAATCGATTTGTACTCCGCCGCGGAGCAGCCCCAGGCGGTCGCGTATGACAGCGGCGATCTGACTTCCGGCGCTCATTCGCTAACCATTGAGGTGACGGGCACGCGCGACGCTATGTCCGCGGGTTCGTGGGTTTGGGTGGATTCTTTCGACGTGAGATAGGACGGGCTTCAGCTTGTCGCCACCGACTGACGCTCGTGCGATGCTTGGAGGGCATGACCGACTCCAGCAACCGTTTCGACGCAATCATCATTGGGACCGGGCAGGCGGGGCCGTTCTTGGCCGACCGGCTCACAGCCGTGGGAAAGAAAGTGGCAATTATCGAACGGGGCAAATTCGGTGGAACCTGCGTCAACACCGGCTGCATCCCGACGAAAACCATGGTCGCCAGCGCTTACGCCGCGCACATGGTCCGGCGCGCCGCGGATTTCGGCATCGAGGTCCCCGGCCAGGTCGCGGTGGACATGAAGAAAGTGAAGGCCCGAAAAGACGAGATCTCGAATAAATCTCGCCTGGGAACGGAAAATCACCTCAAAAACCTGCCGAACTGCACGGTTTTCCAGGGGCATGGCCGGTTTCAATCCCCGCGCGAAGTGCGAGTTGGCGATGAAACGCTCTCCGCCGAAAAAATCTTCATTAATGTGGGCGGACGGGCAACCATTCCGTCGATTTCAGGCCTGGAGGAAATCGAATATCTAACGAATAGCTCCATGATGGAAGTCGATTTCCTCCCGCGCCACCTGATTATTCTGGGCGGAAGCTACATCGGGTTGGAGTTCGGCCAAATGTTCCGGCGCTTCGGCAGCGAAGTGACCATTCTCGAGACGGGACCACGCCTCATCGGACACGAGGACGAAGACGTTTCGGACGCGATCCGGGAAATTGTGGAGTTGGAAGGGATCGACATTCGCCTCAACTCAAAGTGCAACCGGATTGCAAAGAAAGGAAATGATATTATCGTGAGCCTGGAAACGGGCGGCCAGAGTTCGGAAGTGCGTGGCTCGCATTTTCTGGTGGCCGCCGGGCGCCGGCCGAATACAGACGATCTTGACCTGGAAAAGGCCGGCGTTGCCGCCGACGAGCGCGGGTACATCCAGGTCGACGACCAGCTTCGGACCAATGTCGACGGCATCTGGGCGCTGGGGGATTGTAACGGAAAAGGGGGTTTTACGCATACCTCATACAACGATTTCGAGGTCGTGGCCGCCAATCTCCTCGACAATGATCCGAGGCGAGTGAGCGACCGGATTCTCGCCTACAACCTGTACATCGACCCGCCTCTCGGCCGCGCGGGGATGACGGAGCGGGACGGGGTCAAGTACGCGAAAAGAACGGGCAAACAAGTACTGAAGGGCAGCCGGCCGATGACCAAGGTCGGGCGCGCGGTGGAAAAGGGGGAAACCCTAGGGTTTATGAAAATTCTGATCGATGGAGAGTCGCGCAAAATACTGGGCGCCGCTATTCTGGGAACGGCCGGCGACGAAGTAATTCATTCGATTCTCGATGTAATGTACGCCGGCAGCCCTTATACAGTTATTCAGCGCGCAATGCATATTCATCCCACGGTCTCGGAGCTGATTCCGACCATGCTGGGCGAGCTCAAGCCGATCTAAAAGGACAAGCTAAAGCATGCGGAACGCAGGTACCGTGTCCCACACGCTTCTCCAACGATTAGCGGCGGCCCGCGTGGAATCTGACCGGCTTTTTCAGTTGGTTCATCCGGCCTCGTTGTACGACCGGCCCATTCCAGAACGGCATCGAATTATTTTTTACCTTGGCCACCTGGAAGCGTTCGACTGGAACCTGCTTCAGCCACAGATGGCGGGCTTGAAAACCTTCGACGCTTCGCTCGATCGGCTGTTCGCATTTGGAATCGACCCGGTGGATGGCGGGTTGCCTTCCGACGGGCCTGGCGATTGGCCGAGCCAGCCGCAGGTGGAAGATTACGTCCGGCGCGCGCGAGCCGGCCTGGATTCGCGGCTGAATGGCGATGTCGATAGCCAGTTGATGAACGTCGCGATCGAGCACCGGCTGATGCACGTGGAAACTCTTGCGTACATGCTTCACCAATTGCCGGTGGGCCGGAAAGCGCCGCAAGCTCAGCCGCGGCTTTCATCGGCCGGGGCGTCAGGATCCCGCATGGTGGAGATTCCCGCGGGTCGCGCCACGCTGGGAATCTCGAACTCCGAGGGAAGTTTCGGTTGGGACAACGAATTCGAAACCCGCGTCGTCGAAGTTTCCGCGTTCGCCATCGACCGCTACAAAATCACCAACGGCGAATATCTCGAGTTTCTGCGCTCCGGCGGATATGGCGACCGCGGCTTATGGAGCGAGGCGGACTGGAATTGGAAGGAACGGCAGGGAATCGTCCATCCGGTCTTCTGGAGGAGAGATTCGGGAGGGTGGCTGTACCGGGGAATGTTCGAAGAAATTCCTCTGCCCCTCGACTGGCCTGTATATGTGAGCCGGGCGGAAGCCGCCGCGTATGCCGCATGGGCGGGTAAAAGGCTGCCAACCGAAGCGGAATGGCATCGAGCGGCCTATGGAACGTTTGACGGCCCCGAGCGCTCTTTCCCTTGGGGAGACGAAGCTCCACACTCCGATCACGGGTATTTTGGCCTGCGGCGATGGGATCCCTCGCCGGTGAACGCGTTCCCCCGCGGCCAGAGCGCATTTGGAGTGGAGGGGATGTTGGCGAACGGATGGGAATGGACGTCGAGCGTATTTGAGCCTTTTCCGGGCTTTGCGCCTTTCCCCTTCTACGAAGGCTATTCGTCGAATTTCTTCGATGGCTTGCATTATGTGATGAAGGGGGGCTCGGCCCGCACGGAGAGCAGCATGCTGCGGCGCTCGTTCAGGAATTGGTTCCAGGCACATTATCAGTACGTTTACGCGGGATTCCGCTGCGCGAAGTGAAACGGGTGAAGCAGGTTTAAGCCTGCGACGGGATCTTAGTCCCGGTCTGGGGGATTCTTATGATCATCAACGCGCTCGTCGCCGACGATGCGGTTAGCGACTTCGCGGCCGACGTTCGAGCAGGTCTGACGAAGAATGGACAGAAAGAGCTGCCTTCCAAATACCTTTACGACGGGCTCGGATCCAAGCTTTTCGAAGTCATCAGCGAGCTTCCCGAATACGGGCTGACACGAGCGGACGAGCGGCTCCTACGGGCGCACGCGCAGGAGATCGTCCAGCGAATTCCGGGGGACGTGATCTTAAGCGAACTGGGCAGCGGCAGCGGCTCCAAAACACGCTGGGTCTTGGAAGCGCTGTCGCGGCGCCGCCACACCTATTACTTTCCGATCGAGATTTCTCCCTCGGCGCTGCGAACCTGCCAGCGCGAGCTGGCCGACATCGATTCGGTGGGCATTGTCGGCCTGGAACGTGAATATCTCGATGGACTTCTGGAAGTCGCGGCCCGGCGGCGCGATGGGCAGCGCATCCTGGTGCTGTTTCTGGGCAGCACCATCGGAAACTTCAGCCACCCGGCGGACCTGAACTTTCTGCGCGAGATCCGCTTGATCCTCAAAGCCGGCGATTGTCTCCTGCTCGGTAGCGACCTGGAAAAGCCGGTTCATCGGCTTATCGGCGCCTATGACGATCCGCTGGGCGTCACCGCTGCGTTCAACTTGAACCTGCTCGCCCGCATCAATCGCGAGCTGGACGGCGACTTTTCGCTCGATCGATTCGAACACGAAGCCAGGTTCAACTCCGAAACCAGAAGCGTGGAGATGCATCTGCGCTCAGCGCGGGCGCAGACGGTGCAGATCCGCCACGCTCGGCTGTCAGTGCGATTTGAAGAAGGCGAGACCATCTGGACCGAGAACAGCCACAAATACACTCCCCTAGAAGTGGTGCGGATGGCAGAGAATTCCGGCTTTCGCTGCATGGCCCAGTGGATCGACCGGGAGTGGCCGTTCGCCGAGAGTCTGCTGACGGCGATATAGCGAACCGCGACGGCGCGGTTTTTAGCCGCGCTTCGGCCGTGAGTGACAATATAGGTAACTATATGTCTCTCCGTCCGGTTAAACGCCTCATCCGTTCCAAACCGACTCTGGAAGGCGCGGGCGTGCATCTTCGCCGCGCTTTCGGTTTCGGTAACACCACCGATTTCGATCCGTTCCTGCTGCTCGACGATTTTCGCAACGATGTGCCCGAGGACTACCTCGCGGGGTTCCCTTGGCACCCTCACCGTGGAATCGAAACCATCACCTACGTGCTCGCTGGAACGGTCGAGCACGGGGACAGCATCGGCAACCAGGGCGTCATCTCCGCGGGCGACATCCAATGGATGACCGCCGGGAGCGGAATTATCCATCAGGAAATGCCCAAGGGCGACGCGGCGGGGTGCATGCACGGATTCCAGTTGTGGGCCAATCTGCCAAGCTCGCTTAAGATGACGCCGCCCCGTTACCAGGAGGTGAAAGCGCCCGACGTTCCCGTCGTCACCGACGACGACGGCACGCACGTTCGAATCGTTTGCGGAAGCTTTTGGGGAACGAAGGGGCCGGTGGAGGGCGTCGCCGCGGATCCGATTTATCTGGACGTATCGGTGCCGCCGGGACGCAGAAAAACGCTACCCGTGGAAACCTCGCGGCATGCGTTCGCCTATGTCTTTGCCGGGTCGGGGAAATTTTCGAACGCGTCCGGCCCGCTGGCTGTGCCCACGGAAGCGGTTGGATGGGCCGATACTGCCCCACCGGTTGAAGCCGATAATCGTTCGCTCATCTTGTTCGACAACGGCGACGAAGTCACGGTGCAGGCGGGGGACGACGGCATCCGATTCCTGCTGGTCTCGGGAAAACCGCTCGAGGAGCCGGTGGCGTGGTACGGACCGATCGTGATGAACACCCAGGAACAGCTACGGCAGGCGTTCACAGAGCTTGAGCGTGGAACGTTTTTGAAAAGCGGCAGCCAACGGGACTAGCGGATCTCGCAAAAATCTAACCCGAGGTTGTGCTCTGCCAATCCGGGCGGTAATTTGCGAGTTCCCGGTAACGGAAACTCGCTTCGGCGGGGATGCCGGAGATCTCGTCCTCCGTGAGGTACCGGAGCGGCGCATGCGGGCTGAGGCGCCGGACCACCTGCGCCAAGCCGCCGAGCATGGCAAGCTCCGCCCTGGAAATGGACCTGCTCACGACCACTCCGCGATCCTGTATCACTAGGAAGCGGCGATTGCAATATCGCCGCGAGTCTTCCTCCAGATCGTTATAGGAGATCGGACGGTATAGCTCCGCCTCCGAGCCGGCAAAGATCGCCTGGCATGGATACAGTAAGCCTCCTTCAAGAATCGCTTGAGAGATCGGATCCGTGCCCAGCGAGTGGAGTGAATCGTCGTCGGGCAGCTCCCATCGCGCATCCTGGCAGATTTCCCAGAGCGCGGTGTAATCCGCCCGGAGTGGCGGTCGAGGATGAATGGCCACCCGCCGTCTTACCTCGCTCAGCAAGTCTTCGACGCTCGCGCCGTCCTTTCCAGCGATGACTAAGCCGTGGTTGCCAAGCACGAAGACGTCCGGCGAAGGAAAAGAATCCAAAGAGTATTCGACCGCTTCGGCCAGTGGCAGCCCGGAGGGTAGGTAAGGAACCCAGCGCCAAACTAACCCTTCAAGAATATTGCGCAATTGAAGAGGCGCATCCTTCCGGACGGCCCAAGCAATGGTGTTCACGCAATGTACATGCAGGACCACGCGGT
The DNA here is from genome assembly GCA_036557165.1 of Bryobacteraceae bacterium. GTDB lineage: Bacteria > Acidobacteriota > Terriglobia > Bryobacterales > Bryobacteraceae > Palsa-187. Next base: position 165,301 of record DATBIA010000019.1, on the reverse strand, counting down.
GCGGCAGTGTGGCGTGCAAAGCGGTTTCAAGCGATGCGCTGGGATAAGTGAGGGAGGGGTCCACACGGCGTTGAAGGCACTCCTTGACATCGTCAAGACCCAGAGGAACAAGCATATCTTCGCGCGTGGCGTCGGCCATCCACTTGCCCGACGCCTTGATCCACAACACGCCGTCTTTTTTGACCGAGATATTCCCGGTGCTCCCCTGCGTTAGCAGTGGGTCGTTTCCGACGCGTTGAGCAAGATCCAGTAGCCGTTGCAATTCACACCTCCCCATCAGGACTGAGATAACACTCGAAACTGTTCTTCCACTGGGGGAATTCGCGCCGCGCGAAGCCGCCCGATCGTTGTCGAAGCCTTGAAAATCGCGCCCACAGGAATGGCGCCGCCCAATCTATGCGCGGCCAAGGCGGCCAAACCCATGGACGCGACGCAGCCGCAGGAACCGCAATCCGGATTGCCGCCGAACTGGCACGGAACGATCTTCGTCTTCAAATCGGCCGAAAGCGTCTGAGTAGTCAGCGCGAAGACACATTCCTTAGGACTTTGCGGAGGCGCGCTAAACTGCCGGATCAGGGCTTCCGGCATGTCGAGCTTAGAGAACTGTTTCCGGAGCTCCATCATGTCGGCGATGGCTTGCCTCCGCTCTCCGGGGCCGAGCATTTCCGGAAGGGAATCCCCCAACTGCGGCGTAAACAAGCTGAACCATACTTTGCGAACCTCGGCACGCGGAGTCCAGAACTCGAGAAACTCGCGCAAGTAGCCGGGCCGCTTCATCATTTGACCTGTGACGGTGCAGTGAACGGCGACGCTCTGGCCTGCAATGTTCTTAAGCACCCGGTCGTAGGTTGCGGGAGCGCGCCGGACATCGTGCTCCGGCTGCAGTCCATCGATTGAAACCACGACGTTCAAACGCGGCCATTCCGCCCAGGCGGCCGGCAGGGGGCGGAAAGCGCTGGTGACCACTTGCACGTGAATCCCGCGCGTGAGCAGGCGCGGAATGATCGTTTCCAGTTCGCGATACCGAACCAGCGGATCGCCTCCCACCAGGGACAGGTGCAGCGGTCTGATCCGGTCCGCCAGTTCGAGCACCCCGTCCACCAGGTTTTGGCCCGTGCGATCGTTGAGGCTTCGCAATGTGGCGCCGCTACCCAAATGGGCGTCGTTGTAGGCATAGCAACCTGGACACTTCAGTGGGCATTCACGAGTAATTTCGAGGGAGAGCGACGGGCGCTCTCCCCTGAGGATTTTGCCCCAGGCACGAATGACTTCAGAAGTTTTCACAAGGAATCCTATCTTCAAACGGGTCTAACACTGCCGGCACGCCGATGTTCCCCGTCAAATGAAGCCGATGCGAAAGTCCTTCGGATCGGCCCGAGGTGAACGGGCGCGGGCCGGTGGCCGGCTAACACCCTACCGGCTACCGCCCTATTGGACTGAGAAGTTAAGGCGCGAGTTACAGCGCCGGAGGCGAGGGGTCTGCGGCTTGTCCAGCCAAAACGGCGCGCTCGACTGGACGGCGGGGCTCGCCGCTTTCGCGGGCTAAGGGAGCGATCAGAAGCGGATGACTCGCCGCAATGAGAATTTCACCGCGCAGCGGCGGAAATGGGCAGTAACAGTCGTGAAACTGAAAGACCTTGCACGCCGCGGGACGGGGACTGACGGCCGGGGGATCGGGCCGGGCGTCGAGTGTGGCCGTAACGAGCAGAGCTCCCAAGACCCAAATTATCCATGCCGATCTCGATCTCATGGAAAGGCCGTGCAACTACTTATGGTATCGCATTTTGACGCTCGACGGCGCGTTACTCGCCCTTTAAGGAGTGACCGGACCGATGAGGCGAGCCGCTCACCGGATCTGCCTCGACTCGTTCGAACCGGCGAGTTGTAGTCTAATAAAGAACATGCGTGGCTATGTCTGGATGGGAATTTTATTTGCCGGAGCCTGCTTCAGCGCGCGCGGCCAGTGGCTGAACGAGCCGACTCCCGGGGCTCCTCGTACGCCCGATGGCAGGGTGAATATGACGGGGCCGGTCCCCCGTGTGAACGGAAAGCCCGATCTCTCGGGCATCTGGCAGGCGGAGGCGGAGCCGCGAGGCCCCGGCGGCCTGTACGGGTTAGGGGAATCGCCAAATTCCAAATACTTTCGAGACATCCTTTCCGATTTCAAACCAGCCGAGGCGCCGCTTACGCCCGCGGGTGCGGAGATCCTTCGCAAGCACGGACAACCAGGCGCCTTCAATCCCACTCTGAACTGTCTGCCGGACGGCGTTCCGCATGCTGATCTGCTACCGGAGCCGTTCAAGATTATTCAGACGCCCCGCGAGATGTTGTTTCTTTACGAAGTGGAGACAATATTTCGCCAGGTATTTACGGACGGGCGCAAACTCCCCGCCGACCCATCGCCCACATGGCTGGGCTATTCGATTGGGCATTGGGACGGCGATACCATGGTGATCGACACGATGGGATTCAACGATTCCAGTTGGCTGGATGCGCGCGGACATGGCCACAGCGAGCAGATGCGCGTCCAGGAGCGATTTCACCGGCGCGATTTCGGCCACCTGGAGGCGACGGTGACTGTCACCGATCCCAAGGTATTGACGCAACCGGTTACGATCAATTTCGTCGAACGGCTATTGCCCGACACTGATGTGTTCGAGCACGTCTGCTCGGAAAACGAAAAAGACGCCGCGCATCAACCCAACCGACCGGGCAGATAGTCGGCTCAAAGCGAAATACCCGACACGAGTTCCACGGGGTTTGGACGTGTGCCTGGGCCAGTAATGCCGGGCGGCAGCGGATAATTAGCGCATCCGCCGCGCTTCGACCGCGAAGCCGCCGGTCAGAGGCGCTTGCGCCGCGACGCGCATCAGATATCGAGTCCGCTCCGGAACCGTCCGGCCAAGGTCGTCGAAGTTCAGCGCAGCTTGCGCACGTAGGCGACAATCGCGTCCGCTACGGCTTGGGGCTGCTCCATGATGACTGCGTGCGCGGCATGAGGGATGCGCACGACGGAAACACGCGCGGCGCCGAATTCGTTCACGAGTTCGTTGGCGGCAGAGGGCGGCTTGTAGGGATCGTTGTCGCCTTGAATATCCAGCAGGGGGGCGGTTCCCGCGGCATAGTATTCCGCTTGCGGAGTGGAATCACGCGCCACAATCTCCGCCGCGCGCACGTTGGCGTGAAATCCGGTGAGCCACAGCGTGGCGTCGTTACCTGGCGCGAAGAAGACCAGCTTCAGATTCTTGAGACGCTCGGCTTCCGGCTGCGTCGGGTCCGTGGCAATGGCGACGGCTCGTTGCACGGCCGGATCGGGCGTCTTTTGAGCGGCGCCGATGAGAACTACGGCGCGAACGAGCTTCGGATAATCTACAGCAGTCATTTTCGCCACGAAATGGCCGAATGCATGGCCGGCGAGAATCGCCGGCGCGGCGTTCTTCTGCCGGACGACTTCGGCCACGTCCCGCGCGAGATCGTGCAGCGTAATCTTTTCCATCGGGCCAGCGCTGCGGCCATAGCCCCTGGGCTGCGGGCGCAGCACACGAAAACCCGCGGTCGCGAGGCGTTCCGCCACCGGATCGAATTCTTCGGAATCCCGTCCCAGCGAGGGAAGGAGCACGACGGTGGGGCCCTTCCCTTCCTCAATCACGTCCACGCTGACGCGGCCATAGCGGATGGTTTCGCGAGTTCTGCGATTGGCCGTTTTAGACTGTGCAGCGACCAGGCATGCGAGCGCCAGAAGACAAAGCAGCGAACGGAGCGCCATGGGGACTATGTTACTCCCGCAAAATTGGATAAAATTGATGTGGCTAACATGAAGACGTTCTCCCCGCTCCTGTTTGGATTGGTCGCGGCCGCGCTAGCATTCGGCCAGGCGCCCAGCGCGAAAAAGCCCGTGAGCAAGGCTCCGACGCCCGGCGATTGGGCCGCGCTGGCGAAACTTCCGGATCTCACCGGCGTATGGGAAGTCGGGCTGGGAGGCGGCGGAGGCCGGGGAGGAGCTGCGCGTGGAGCGGCCAAAGGCGCGGCGCCGGGACGAGCCGCCGCGGGACGAGGCCGGGGCGGCGGTCCGTCCGGACCATCTCTTACACCCGCATATGCCGCAAAAGCTGAGGCGATGCGAGCGGCTCCGCGGCCAGAGGAAAACGAAACGGCGAACTGTCTGCCTCCAGGTATGCCCGGCATCATGGGGCAGCCGTATCCGATGGAATTCCTGATGACGCCTGGCTTGGTGACCATCGTCATCGAAGCATATAGCCAGGTGCGGCACATTTACACCGATGGACGCCCGCTCCCCGAAGATCCCGACCCGAGTTTTTATGGCACATCCGTAGGCCATTGGGAGGGAGATACCCTTGTGGCCGAATCCGCCGGGTTCGAGCAGGTTCCCCGCGGGCTGTCGTTCCCTTACAGCGACAAGATGAAAGTGCTGGAGCGGTTCAAGCTGACCGATCCCGACACGATGACCATCGAGACGACGATTGCCGATCCGGAAGCTCTGAACATGCCGTACTCGATGGGATCGAGGACTTTGAAACGCCACCGGAGCTGGACCATCGCCGAATACGTTTGTGAGGAAAATAACCGCAATTTCGCCGATGCGAATGGTAAGGCGGGAATCAGGCTCGATAATCCGTTGGCTTCGCCGAAGTAGGACAAGGAGAGCGTTCGTGACTAGCACCATAAAGAGATTCGCAATCGTCGCCGGCCTAAGTTTGTGCGCCGCGGGCCTGGCGACGGCTCACCATTCGTTCGCGGCATTCGATGTCACGACCCAGAAGGAGATCACCGGGACGGTGAAGAAGTTCGATTACACCAATCCCCACACCTGGGTGTGGCTGGACGTGCCGAACGAGCATGGCGGCGTAGACACTTGGGGTTTCGAAGGCATGAGCCCCAACTATCTCGGCAGGCGAGGGTGGACCCGAGCTACGTTGAAACCCGGCGACAAGCTCACGGTCACTTTCCGTCCCATGAAAGACGGCGAAAAGGGCGGAATGTGGGTGAGCGGCAAGCGCCCGAACGGCGAAACGCTGATGATGGGCGGCGCGATCACCGATCCGTAAGGCTAGGCTTGTGCCGCAGCCGACGCTTCAGCCACTAAGGGATTTCGCAGTACACCCACGCCCTCAATCTCCACTTCCACGCTATCGCCCGGCTTCATGGGCCGGGTTTGGCCGGGAGTACCGGTGAAGACGATATCGCCCGGCTCCAAAGTAATGTAGCGGCTGATGGAGCTCACAACGGTAAGGCAGTCAAAAATCAGATCCGACGTTCCCTGATCTTGGACCACTTCGCCGTTAAGCCTCGTGCGCAGCCACAAATTTCCATAATTCAGGCCGGTGGCGATCGCCGGCCCGATGGGAGCAAACGTATCGCAGCCCTTTGCGCGCCACCACTGGAGGTCCTTGTCAGGCCCGCGCTGCCAATTCCGCTCGCTCACGTCGTTGCCGCAGGTCACTCCGAAAATCCCCGCCTCAGCTTCGGATTTGGAGGCGCGCCGAAGACGTTTGCCGATCACCAGGACCAATTCGCCCTCAAAATGCAGATCGATGGAATCGGTGGGAACGACAATGGGGCCTTCGGGATCCTGGAGCGAAGAGACCGGCTTGAAGAAGACCTCCGGCCGAGTCGGCTCAGCCAATTTTACCGGGCCAGAGAGATGAGTTCTGTAGTTGCGGCCGACCGCGAGAATTTTGGAAGGAACGCAGGGGGCGAGCAGCTTCACGTCGCGGAGCTTACGCTCGATTCCCGCGAAGGTTTGGTCGAAGAGACCACCAGTTAGCTCCGCGATCGCGCCGTCTTCTAGAATGCCGTAAGAGATTTTGGAATTTACAAGATATCTGACAAACAGGCTCATTTTTTATCGTTCTTAGTCATGCTCTTCGCCCACCGGGTGGGCGGGAAGATGAAAAACGTGATCAACAGCACGACGAGTAAAAGCACCAACAATAGAAAGGCAAGGGCCATCGAATGTACTCCGGACGCCGCGGCCCTGAGGCGCGAAACCTCCGGCTCAGCCGGCGCGTATCTTAACTATGATGACACGGCGGACTGTTCTGTGGATGCTGGCGGGCGCTCCGCTTGCCGCCGCCCCCCGGAGCTTCTGGGACGATAAAGATCCGTCCAAGTGGACCCCCGAGGAAATCCAGCAGATACTCAATCAATCGCCCTGGGCCAAGCCCGCCGCCATCTCGCTCAACAACAGCGCGCCGGGATTTGGCGCGCCAACTTTGGGCGGGATCGGAAGAACGCGTGGCGGAGCGACGCGCAGCGGAGGGGCGCGCGGCGCAGGAACCGGTAAAGTTCCGGATAGCGGCGGCGGAAACGTGATTTTTCAGGCCACGATCCGGTGGGAATCGGCGCGCCCAATTCGCGCAGCGGAAAAGATCGATACGATTGAGGACACCGACGCGTATGTGCTCGCGGCGGTTGGCGACTTCCCGAATTCAGGCTCCGACGACGATCCAGCCGAGCGCGAGCAGAGGCAGGCGATGCTGCGCGAGTACACCAAATTGGACCGGAAGGGCGACGGCCCCATTTATCTGGCGCGAATCGAGCAGATCGCCACAGGCATCCGATTCTATTTTCCGCGCCTCGATCCGATCACATTGGCGAACAAAGAGATCGCATTCAGCACCAAGATGGGCCCGCTGGAAATGAAGGCGAAGTTTCCGCTGAAAGACATGATGTATCGCGGAAAACTGGAGCTATAGCTTCAAAGCAGCGAAAGAGCGAGTATTCGCGTGACGGTCGCGCCGGCGTCGTCGCTGTCGATTTCAATGCGATGCTCGGCGCGGGCGTAGCCTTCGCGCCGGTGGTGAAACAGTTCGCGAAGACGCTCTGGATCGCGCGCCAAAGGCCGGTGATTGGCCGCCGCCAGCCGCCTCTCAATGTGGTTCAGAGGACAATCCAGCCAAATCGAGACGCCGTTATTCGAGACCAACTGGAAATTGTCCTCGCTTAAAAATGCGCCTCCGCCTAACGAGATGATGTGCGGGCGGCCCGCCTGCACGTGACGGATGCACCGCTCCAGCGCGGCCGATTCCATTTTCCGGAACTCGTCCTCCCCGCGGGAGTCGAATATCTCGGCGATTGTGGCGCCTTCGGAGCGCTCGATCTCATGATCCAGATCGAAGAAATGCCAACCGACTTCATCGGCCAACGCCGAGCCGACCGTGGATTTGCCGCATCCCATGAACCCTACGAGGTAGATGCCGGGGGTTCTCTTGAGCTTGAGAATCATTACTTATGGCTACGCTCCCTTCGCATCCGAGCCTCGGTGGGCGGAGAACCCGCACACAACTCGAAGGGAGTTGTCGGCGCCGTTTATCCGGCGCTTTCGGAAGCGATAATAATAACATGCAACAAGGCTTGTTGCCGCTATTCCCCCTTCAGGTGGTGTTACTACCCGGGGGAGAGCTTCCCCTGCACATCTTCGAGGATCGTTATAAAGAGATGATCGGGGAGGTTATGCGCGACCGGCACGAATTCGGAGTCGTGCTGGCGAGCGAGAAAGGCATCGTTAATACCGGATGCACGGCGACGGTGGATAAGATTTTGCGCCGCTATCCCGACGGAAGGTTGGATATCATGGCGCGCGGGCGGCGCCGCTTCGAGATTCTGTTGTTGAACGACGAGCGTTCCTACCTCCGCGGGTCGGTGGATTTCTTCGACGACGAACATGCGTCGCCGCCTTCGGCCGAAATCCGGAAACGGGCGATCGAGGGCTTTAACGATTTGCAGGCTCTCTCTTCCAATCAGCCGCTGGGAGCCGACGACGTGAAGAATCCGCAATTGAGCTTTTATCTCGCGCAGCCGGTGCCGGATCTTGGCTTCAGGCAGGCGCTCCTTTCCATGCGCAGCGAAGCAGAGCGTTTGCGGCAGCTCGCGGATTTTTTGCCGAGCTATGTAGTTAAGCAGAGGCGGATTCAGCACATCAAGGAGATTGCGCCGCGAAACGGGCATGGGCGGCCACTCGAAGAGGAATGAAGTTTCTCCTCATCGATGCGGACGACACGCTTTGGGAGAACAACGTTTATTTTGAGCGCGCATTCGACGACTTCTGCGCCTTTCTAGCGCACTCGAAGCTGACGCCGATACAGGTCAGAGAGATCTTGAACGAAATCGAGGTCGTGAACGCTAAGACCCACGGATACGGATCCAGGAATTTCGGGCGCAATCTTCAACAAGCGTATCGGCGTCTTGCAGAGCGCGAAATCCGCGAGGACGACCTGGATCGCATTATGTCGCTCGCCGAGCGGATCCTAGAGCAGCCGGTCGAGCTGATTGACGGTGTTGAGGAGACGCTGGCGGATCTGGCGGAGCGGCATAATCTCACACTGTTCACCAAAGGACACGCCGAGGAGCAGCGGCTAAAAGTGGACCGGTCCGGCTTGGGGCGATATTTCGCTCACACGGCGATCGTGAAAGAAAAAGATGCGACGGCGTACTTAAATGTGCTCCGGGCTCGCGGATTGCCTTCCGGCAACACCTGGATGATCGGAAATTCGCCCAAATCCGACATTAATCCGGCGCTTGAAGCGGGCATCGGAGCGGTGTTGGTGCCGCACGCGCATACCTGGGTTCTGGAGCGGCAGGAACTGCGAGCGCCGGAAGGGGCGCGATTCCTCCAGGTGGAGCGCTTCACCGACTTAAAACGGCATTTTTAGCCTTCTTTTCCTACTCGCGTGCTATCGTAGTCATTTCACCGTTTCCCTGAATCATGGCTACCCGCATCCCCATTACAGTCGCGCACGGCGACGGCATCGGCCCCGAGATCATGGCGGCCACCTTGCATATCCTTGAAGCGGCTGACGCGCCGCTGGATATCGAGACCATAGAAGTCGGCGAAAAAGTTTATCTTTCGGGCAATACGTCAGGAATCGATCCCAGCTCGTGGGCATCGCTCCGCCGGACGAAGGTTTTTTTGAAGGCGCCCATTACAACCCCACAGGGCGGCGGCTACAAAAGTCTGAATGTTACGACGCGTAAGATGCTCGGGCTTTATGCGAACATCCGTCCATGCGTTTCCTATCATCCTTTCGTTAGAACCAAGCATCCCGTCATGGATGTGGTCGTGGTGCGGGAAAACGAAGAGGACCTCTACGCGGGAATCGAATATCAAACCAGCCCGGATGAGATTCAGGCGATCAAGCTGATTTCGCGGCCGGGGAGCGAAAAAATCGTCCGCTACGCGTTCGAATATGCGGTGCAATACAAGCGCAAAAAGGTCACCTGCTTCACCAAAGACAACATCCTGAAGATGACGGATGGCCTGTTTCACAAGATCTTCGATGAGATCGGCGCGGAATACCCCAGCATCGAGAAAGAACACTGGATCGTCGATATCGGCGCGGCGAAAATGGCCGATACCCCAGAGGCTTTTGACGTGATCGTGATGCCGAATCTCTATGGCGACGTTCTATCGGATGTGGCGGCGCAGATCGCGGGATCGGTAGGCTTGGCCGGCTCATCGAATATCGGCGATCAGGCGGCGATGTTCGAGGCGATTCACGGCTCGGCGCCGCGCCGCGCGGGACAGAATCTGGCGAACCCTTCCGGCTTGCTCCACGGCGCGCTATTGATGCTAGTACACATCGGGCTACCGGAGGTCGGCGAGCGCATTCATAACGCCTGGCTGCGAACGATGGAAGACGGAATCCACACCTACGATATTTACGAGGAAGGCAAGAGTAAGCAGAAGGTGGGGACCAAGGAATTCGCTGTCGCCGTGGCCGCGCGGCTCGGCCAAAAGCCTCAGGTTTTGAAACCGGTTGAGTATTCGACGGCTCCGCAGAGGCCTCTTCCTCCTCCCTCGCAGCGGCCCGCCCCGGCGCGGCGCCTGGTGGGCATCGACGTCTACGTCGAATGGCCGTCGAAGAATACGGCTGCGCTGGCGGAATTGGTTCGCAAGGCCTCTTCGAATGGCCTGAACCTCGAGATGATGTCGAATCGCGGCACCAAGGTCTGGCCGGACGGCGCGCCGGAAACCTTCTGCACGGATTCCTATCGTTGCCGCTTCATCGACAAAAACGGAACTACTCCCAAAGACGTGGTGGCGTTGATTGGGCGCGTGACGGACCTGGGCCTGGAAATCGCGATGACCGAGAACTTGCGGAACTACGACGGCAAGCCCGGATTCACTCTGGCGCAAGGGCAATAGCGATATGGATTCGAAACCCTTGGTGGGCGTGGTGATGGGGAGCAAGTCCGATTGGGAAACCATGCGCCACTGCTGCGACACGCTCGAGCAATTCGGCGTGCCTCACGAAAAGAGGGTCCTTTCGGCTCATCGGACCCCGGCGGCCGCGACCGAATGGGCGTCCTCGGCGCGCGATCGCGGGATGGAAGTGATTATCGCAGCGGCGGGCGGCGCGGCTCATCTGGCCGGCGTTTTGGCGGCGCACACGATTCTGCCTGTGCTCGGGGTGCCGATGGAGAGCCCGGCGCTCAAGGGAATGGATTCGCTGCTGTCGACGGTGCAGATGCCAGGAGGGATTCCCGTGGGTACGCTCGCCATCGGCAAGCCCGGCGCAACCAATGCCGCGCTGCTGGCGGTCGCGATTCTGGCGACACATCGGGCGGAGTTGAGCGAGAAGCTGAGCGAGTTCCGGAAGGCGCAGTCGGAGAAGGTGCTGAGGGAGACGTTATAGAGGCACTCTCTTTAACGTCGGATTTTCGGCAACCCAAATTTCACATAAGGCTTGGGTTATCAGAAGCAGTCCTGCGGCTAGGCGTTGTGTCGCTCTCGATGTGACGCTAGCGAACGGAGGCGGAAGAAGACGCCGACATGAGGGCGCGAACCCAGATAGGCGCCTCCTCGGTCGGGACGAAGACCATCATGATCGACCCAGCCAAACATAGCAACGGTAACCCCGCAAGCATGAGCCCGACAGGCGCCTGAGCCCACCGAGGAACACGCGCGATCTCTTCTGACCGGGCCGGAAGCTCTTGTGGATGATTCATGACGCTTGAATTAGCCGACTCTGGTGTCGATTCGAATTGCCCCCTGTCCTGCTTGATAGTATCGGACAAAAAGTTTGCCTATACCTGCGGGGGCTGGAGCAACGCGCGAGTATGCCTCGGTTTTAGCACCCAAAAAGGGACGTTATGTTTCTCTGCCAGCTCTCTTCACACATTTGCTTTCACATAGCGACACATCGGGCGGAGCTGAGTGAGAAGCTGAACGAGTTCTGGAAGGCGCAGTCGGAGAAGGTGCTGAGGGAGTCGCTGTAGGATCGGTTCAATCCGGCTCCCCGCCGATGCTACACTGCGATTGCGGAACGAGCCTGTCCGGTCATGGAAATTCAGTTCACAATGCGCGTTTTCAAGGAAGGCGGCGCGTTTGTGGCGCACGCTTTGGAGTTGGACGTCTCTTCTTGCGGCCGCACGAAAGAAAAAGCCATCGACAACCTAGGGCACGCGGTTCGGCTCTTCCTTGAGCAAGCCGAGAGCATGGGGACGCTTGAGCGCGTATTGGAAGAAGCGGGCTACACGAAGACGCGGAGGAAACTGGCCGCGCCCAAATTTATCAGCCTGCAACAGATGAATCTGTCTCTGCCCACTCGGGCGCATGCCAAGCATTAGGCCAGTCTCCTGCAAGCGGCTGGTCAAAGTCTTCGAAGCCGATGGGTTCATCTGCGTCCGGACAGAAGGCGACCACATGGTGTTCACGAAGCCTGGTGTTCTTCGGCCGCTGGTAATTCCCAAGTATGCTTCTGTGCCCGTATTCATCATCAAGAACAATCTTCGGGCGGCCGGCATATCGCGAGAGCGCTACTTTGAATTGCTCGATCGGTAAGCGAGGCTTGTCCTTCAGAAGGCTATCATCGCGATTCCAGCGTCATTTGCCCGTGCGAGCATTTCTTCCCGGTCGAGGAGGAGCGTGCGGCCCGCGTCGATAGCAAGCGCGGTGGTGCCGGTTTCCCGCATAACGTCGATAGTGAGCGGCCCGATCACCGGCACGTCGAACAGGAGATGATGACGACGGCCCGATGCTTTGACAAGCCGTAGCGGTTTGCCTTCCACGAGCGTCGCGGCGCGGCGAAGCATGGCGTCGGTGCCTTCCATGGCTTCGAGCGCGACGCATGCGCGCTCGGCGATGGCGACACTCTGACCGAGATCGTGAGCCGAGAGCGCAACGGCGATGCGGCGGCCGTACTCAAGATCGCGAGTCTCATCGCCAGAGGGCTTGCGGCGCGTCAGGACACCTTCGGGCGCGAGCAAGTCTTTGAGCAGGCGCGTCGAATCGGTTAGAGTAATCCCCTCGTCGGCGAGCACTTTCCGCACACCCCCGATCAGCGCATCCGTATTCTTCGCGTCGAGGGATGCCAACAGCTTCACCAGCCGCCAATCCGGCACGATCGATGAAAAAATCTTGGCGTGCTTCACCTGCCCGCACATCATCAGCTCGGAGATCGACTCTTGTTTGCAGATTTCGATGAGCCGGCTCAGCGCGCCCAATGAAATCCAATGGCAGCGCGAAGCCAAATGCTCGATCTCCGGCGACGCCTCTCCCTTGATCGCGATCACCACCACTTCGAGGCCAGATTTGCGCGCGGACTCCAGCGCCAGCACTGGGAACCGGCCATTGCCGGCGATCATTCCACAGCGCATTATTTGATGAAGCCCCGCGCGGAGGCGCCGATGAAGGCGATCAATTCTTCGATCTCCCCGGAAGGGGGAATCTCCTCGCGGATGCGCGCGAGCGCTTGCGAGGTGTTCAATCCGGAGCGGGTCAGCAGGCGGAAGGCTTTTTGCAGGCGCTCGACGGTTTCGGACTGGAAGCCGCGGCGCTCGAGCCCAGTGGCGTTCGCCCCGAACACTTTCACCTCGCGCTCGCTAACGGTCATCGAGAACGGAAGCACGTCCTGGGTGATCACGCTGTAGCCGCCGATAATGGCGTGCCGGCCGACCTTGCAGAACTGATGGATAGCGCTGCCCGCGCTAACGACGGCCCAGTCGCCGACGATCACGTGGCCGCCGATGGTCGCCGCATTGGCGAGCACGGTATGATTCCCGACCGAGACATCGTGCGCGACGTGTACGTAGGCCATCAGAAGATTGTCGTCACCGATAGACGTGAGCATGCCGCCGCCTTCGGTGCCCCGATGAATGGTGACAAATTCCCGGATCTTGTTTCGGCTGCCGATCCGCGTTTGTGACTGCTCGTCTTTGTACTTTAAATCCTGTGGAGCGACGCCGACGGTGGAATAGGGATAGAAAACATTGTCCTCGCCGATTTCGAGCGGACCTTCGAAGTAAACATTGGCTTTAGCCTGCGTTCCTGACCCAATGCAGACGCCCGCGCCGACGATGCAATATGGTCCGATTTCCGCCGATTCCGCGATATTGGCTTTCGAATCGACGATGGCGGTGGGGTGAATAGCCACGATTCAGATCAAGCGGCGGCTCACTCCCGGTCAGCAAGCTTGCAAAGCATCTCCGCTTCCGCCACCAATGCTCCATCGACGCACGCCGTGCCGAACATCTTGGCGACAGTGGCCTTGCGCTTGGCCACCTTCATCTCGATGCGGAGCTGATCGCCAGGGCGGACGGGTTTGCGGAATTTTGCCTGCTCCACCGAAGCCAGAAGCACGAGCTTGCTCTCGCGGTCGGGGATTTGGCTGAGCACCAGCACGCCCGCTACTTGCGCCATCGCTTCCACAATCAGAACGCCGGGCATGACCGGATAATCCGGAAAATGGCCGTCGAAAAACGGCTCATTCGCTGTGACGTTTTTCACGCCGACCACGCGCTCCGGCTCCAGCTCGTCGATCCGGTCCACCAACAGCATCGGGTAGCGATGCGGAAGAATAGCCCGGATCGCCTGGATATCCATAACAGGCATGCGCGGTGTGGCCATTATATCAGCGGCTATCATGTCTGCCGCTATCCTGTCAGCCATGGATTCCTTGCTCCGCTACGCCCGTGAAAAACAAAATGACATAATCGCGTCGATTCGCGAATTCGTAGAGTGCGAATCGCCCAGCGACGATGCGGCCAGCGTGAACCGTTTCGTGGAATTGCTTGCCGAAAGCGCCAGGGATATTGCCAAACCGCGAACGTTTCCCGGCGGAGGCTTTGGAAAGCACCTCCGGTGCGAGTTTCAATTGCCCGGTGTCAAACAAGAAGGGGGACTCCTGGCGCTGGGGCATTCCGACACAGTTTGGCCGCGCGGCACGATTCGTTCCATGCCGTTCCGGAGAGCGCAGGGGCGGCTCTGGGGGCCGGGCGTGTTCGACATGAAAGCAGGGTTGGCGTTTCTTCTTCATGCGATGCGAGCGCTGCGGGATTTGGATATTCCCGTTGGGCGCAAGGTCGTGCTTCAGATCAATTCGGACGAAGAGGTCGGAAGTCCTTCGTCGCGGCACCTCACCGAAGATGCGGCTCGTCAAAGTGCGGCCGTGCTGGTTTTGGAGCCGGGGACGGGGCTTGAAGGAAAGCTAAAGACGGCGCGTAAAGGTGTCGGCGGCTACAGATTGACCATTCGCGGACGGGCATCGCACGCCGGCATGGATTTCACTGCGGGTGCAAACGCGATTGTCGAAATGGCTCGGCAGATCGAGCGCATCGCGGGATTCACGCGGCTGGATCGCGGCGTTACCGTGAGCCCGGGTGTGATCCAGGGAGGGACGCGCAGCAACGTCGTGGCGGACGAATGCTCTGTCGAAATCGACGTCCGGATTCAACGCCGGGCCGATGCAGCTTACCTGGAGCGGAAGTTTCGATCTTTGAAGCCATTCGACAAGCGGTGCCGGATTGAAGTGAGCGGCGGCTTCAATCGGCCTCCGATGGAGCCTTCCGCGGGAACTCGCCGGTTATTCCGAATCGCTCGCGATTTGGCGGCGGAAATGGGAATCGAATTGGAAGAATCGCTCTCGGGCGGCGGCTCGGATGGAAATTTCACGGCGGCTCTGGGCGTGCCGACGCTCGATGGCCTGGGCGCGGTCGGTGAAGGCGCGCATGCCTCGAACGAGAGCGTTCTAATCCATCGCATTGCGGATCGAACGGCCCTGCTCGCTAAGGTCGTGGCGAGGCTGTGACCCAGCGGTCCCACGCCGCCCGTGCGATCTTGGCGATGAGGCCTTCGCGCGACCCTTCGTCAGCTCGCGAGTCCGCAATGAATACAGCAATCGCCAGATGACGCCCGTCCGGCAGCGTAACCAGGCCGATGTCGTTGGTGCCGCGCGTGAGGCCGTGATCCGTTCCGGACGTGCCGGTCTTGTGCGCCACGTATGTGCCCTCCGGCAGCAAGCCCTGAATCCGATGCACGCTGGTGGAACTGGTGCTCATTAGTTGGAGCAGGAGCGCGCGGCTTGCGGGAGAGAGCCCGCGTCCTTCTGCCAACACGCGAAGCAGCGCGATGGCGGATTCCGGCGTCGCCCAATTGCGATATCCCGCCCCGTCGCTTCGCCCGATGGCGCTTTCAGAGAATTGAACCGAGAGACCTTCGATCCCCAACCCGCGGACGAAGGCGGTGACTCGCCGCGGCCCTCCGGCCAGCCGAAGCAACACGTCGGAGGCCGTACCATCGCTCTGCTGGATCGTGTACTCAAGCAGTTCGCGGATGGAGACTTCCGCGCCGTATGGATGCTTGTCGCGCAGCGGACTGTGAAAACCGGGCGGCGCGAGGTCCGCGGGCAGCACGCGAGTTTTTTCGTCGAACGTCAGATGCCCTCGATCGATGTCGCTAAGAACGATCATCGCGATGGGGAGCTTGCAAACGCTCTCCATGGGGAATCGATCGCCGCCGTGCACCGCCGTCGATTGCCCGGTCTCGAGCACAAGGGCGGCCGCGCCTACTCGGCCCGGAATCGTCTGCGCGATCCGCTCGATCTGCGCGGTAAGCGGCGCGTCCGGCCTGACCGCAAATGCGAACCACAGAGCGATTGGGCCGAGCATCTAGCGAGAATAGCAAAGACTTCGGCGTCCTATTATGAAATTGCATGGCGGACCCCCTTTCCGCGGGCTTTCCGGCGCCGGTCTATTCCGAGACGGTGCTCGACCCGAATTTCGAGAACGCGAAGAAACACTTCCTTGGGTTTTTGTTGCAGATTCATCACGCCCATACTCGGATGCTGGGGCGCCAGCGAATTCTTACCGAAGACGAGGAACGCGGGTTGCTCGCGGCCCTGGACAGTTTGGATTTAAAACGAACCGACGGCGGCAGCGGCGGCTACGAGGACGTGTTCTATTTCGTCGAGGGTCTGCTGGAAGAGGCGTGCGGACGAAATCTCGCGGGAAAGATGCACACCGCGCGCAGCCGCAACGACATCGCCGTGACGCTCTTCCGCATGGCCGCGCGCGAGCGGCTTTTGCAGGTTGGGCATGCGATCGCGGATCTGCGCGGAACCCTGCTGGACCTGACGGCCCAACATCTGGAAACCGTGATGCCCGCGCACACGCACACGCAACCCGCGCAGCCCACTACTCTGGGGCACTATCTGCTGGCCGCCTGCGAATTTCTGGCTCGCGATTGCGAGCGCATCCGGGCGGCTTTCGGGCGAGTCAATCTCAGCCCAATGGGCGCGGCCGCCATCACCACCTCCGGCTTCCCTATCGACCGCGAGTTCACCGCGCGGCTCTTGGGGTTCGAGGGATTGGCGGAAAATTCCTACGGCGCCATCGCGGCCATCGACTACCTTACGGAAACGGCTTCGGCCATCGCGGTGGCGATGGTGAATCTGGGCAAGCTCACGCAGGATTTGCTGCTATGGTCGACGCGCGAGTTCGGCTTCGTGCGCCTGCCCGACGGCTTCGTACAGGCTTCCAGCATCATGCCGCAGAAGCGGAATCCGGTGGCGTTGGAGCACGCGCGCGTGTTGGCCAGCCGCGCGCTGGGCGAGGCCCAGGCCGTGCTCGGCTGCGCCCACAACACTCCTTTCGGCGATATTAACGATAGCGAAGACGACCTCCAGCCTCTGGCGATGGCGATGTTCTCCAGCGCGCTTCGCGCGTTGAAGCTTCTGGCCGGAGTTATGAGATCCATCGAAGTGGATCGCGACCGTCTGGCGCGGCGGGCAGCGAGAGATTTTCTAACGGTGACAGAGCTTGCCGATACGCTGGTCCGGCGCGAAGGGCTTTGCTTCCGCGACGCTCACGATCTGGTGGCCGACGCGGTTCACGCGTGCGGCGCCGATGATGATCCGGAGGCGATGGCGGCGGCGCTCATGAACATCCGTCCCACGCTGAAGCTCAGCCTTGCGGAAATTCTCGAAGCGCTCGACCCCGAGCACTTCGTTCGAATCCGCAAGGTTGTAGGCGGTCCGGCACCGGAGCGCACACGCGGGGCTCTGGCTCGCGCTCGCCAGGAGCAGCAGGGATTCGAAACCTGGCTGTCTCTCAAACAGACCCTGATTGAGCCGGAGCGGCCGCAAAAACTGGCCGCGCGCGCCGATAAGAACGCTTAGCGCCCTCGCTCTCTCGCTATCGCGTGCGTGCGGCGCCACACATCATGTTTGCCATTATCGGGATTGTTGTCGTTTTGGGGGCGGTCGTCGGAGGGTATTTGATGGAACACGGGCAGATCAAAGTGCTCGTGCAACCGGCGGAACTGATCATCATCGGCGGAGCGGGGCTGGGCACGCTGCTCATCGCCAATCCCCTCTCCACCATCGTCCGGATTCTAAAAGGAGTGATGCGAGTACTGAAAGGGAGCCAATATAATCCGGCCTTCTATCTGAGTTCGCTCAAAATGCTCAACGATTTATTCGTCATGGCCCGCAAGCAGGGCATGGTGAAGCTGGAGGAGGACCTGGAGAACCCGGCCAAGAGCGAGATTTTTTCGAAATATCCCGGTTTTCTCGCGAATCATCACGCGCTCGCCTTTGTTTGCGATACACTGCGCATGGCCATCAGCGGCGGCGTCGCGGCCTTCGATTTGGATCAGATGATGGAGTCCGATATGGACGTCCATCATCATGAAGCGTCACAGCCGGTGACGGCGCTGAGCACCGTGGCGGATTCCCTGCCCGGCTTGGGAATCGTGGCGGCCGTATTGGGCGTGGTGATCACCATGGGCGCGCTGGGAGGTCCGCCGGAGGAGATCGGACATAAAGTGGCGGCGGCGCTGGTGGGAACGTTTTTGGGGATTCTGATGTGCTATGGATTCCTGGGTCCGCTGGCTTCCAATCTTCAGAAAATCAACGATGCCGAAACCGACTATCTGCGCTGTCTGCGGCATGGATTGATCGCATTCGTGAAGGGATCGCCGCCGGTGCTGGCGGTCGAGTTCGCGCGGCGCGGCATACCCGGCGAGCTACGGCCAACGTTCAAACAATTTGAAACCGCCATTCGCAGCGGCCCGGCGGGGACTTCCCCGGCGGGGACCTCCAAGGACGCAGCCAAATGAGCGACGAGAATTCGACTCCCGTCGTCATTAAGCGGAAAAAAGCGGGACACGCGGCCCACCACGGTGGCGCCTGGAAGGTCGCCTACGCCGACTTCGTCACCGCCATGATGGCATTGTTCATCGTGCTCTGGCTGATGAACACTAGCGAACAGATTCGCAGAGCGATCAGCGCCTATTTTCGGGATCCTTCCGGAACCGGGGAGCATGCCGGAAGCGCCGCTGTCGGGACGGGCGAAGCCCTATCTCTAAATAAAAACAACATGGCCTCTTTGAAAGATGACTTAGAGCAGGCGTTCAAGAAAAAACCGGAATTCGAAAAACTGAAAGATTTCGTTCAGATGAGCGTAACGGGAGAGGGACTGCGTATCGAGCTGATCGAAAGCGAAAAGGGCACTTTCTTTCAATCCGGCAGTCCTCTGCCAACGCCGGCGGGTAAGGAGTTGATCGCGCTTTTGGCCGGGCAGCTCGGCAAACTCGAAAACGACGTGGTGATTGAGGGTCATACCGACGCGCGCCCATTCGCGGGGCGGCCGGACTACTCCAATTGGGAACTGTCGACGGACCGCGCCAACGCGGCGCGCCGGTTGATGGAAGATACCGGGCTGAGGTCTGGCCAGGTGCTTCAGGTGCGCGGGTTCGCCTCCCAGGATCTGCGCGACAAAGATCATCCAGAATCGGCGTCTAACCGGCGCATCAGCGTGATCGTCCGTTACCAGAACGCAGACGAACACGAATCGTCAACCCCAGAGTCCGCCTCGGAACTCAAAGGCGCGACTAAGGCCGCTCCCGCCGGGGCCCCGGCGGTCCCCTGAGAACCGGCCGCCAAACATCGGCCCATACGGGTTGATTTGCTATGCTGGTGATCGGGCGGTGCATTGCATGAATCGACGCTTTCAAGTGGCCGTGGTGGGCTCCTCGACGCTAGTCGTCGGCCTTCTTCTGTTCGGTGCGGGGTATGGCCGCAGCGCTCCACCGGACGGACCTTACACGCATCTGGGCGTCTACAGCGAAGTTCTTTCGCATATCCAAACGCAATACGTGGAAGAGCCCGACATGAAAGTGGTCACTGCGGGCGCAATCAACGGCATGCTGGCGTCGCTGGATCCTTTCGCCAGCTATTTGAACGCCGATCAGTATAAGCAGTATCTCGCGGCCCGGCAGAACCCGAAGGCGGGCGTGGGATTGCTGCTCGCCAAGCGCGGCGACTACATGATGATCGTGGACGCGGTTCCCGGCTCGCCTGCCGCCAAGGCCGGGTTGGCCAGCTACGACATTATCGAATCGATCAACAACGTGGCCACGCGCGATATGCCTCTCGCTTTCGCCGAAGTTATCCTTCAAGGCGAACTTGGGACCTCGGTCGAGATGAGCGTGCTGCGCACCAACCGCCAGGATCCGCAGAAATTCGCTTTGGTCCGGGCCAACATTGCCTATCCTCAAGTCTCTGCGCGCTTGATTACCGATCAGGGGCCGATTCCTAGCGGACTCATCTCCGTAGTGGATCTGGATGCCGATCATGTCCGCGAGGTCTCGCAGCAGATCAAAAATCTGGAACAGCAAGGCGCCAAGCGGCTCGTCCTGGATCTGCGCCACTGCTCGAGCGGCGGCGACGATGAAGGCGTCGCCTTGGCGAATCTGTTCATGGACAAGGGATTGATCGCCTACACGCAAGGGCAGAAGACGGGGCGGACGGACTTCCAGGCCTCCGCTTCGAAACAGGTAACCAAACTGCCGTTGGTCGTGCTGACGAACCGGGCCACCGCGGGCGCCGCTGAAGTGGCCGCGGAGGCGCTGCTGGAATCCAAGCGCGCTCAGGTTGTGGGCGAGCGCACCTTCGGCGACGCCTCCATCCGCAAAGCCGTCACTCTAGACGATGGCAGCGCTTTGATCCTGTCGGTCGCCAAGTATTATGGTCCCGCCGGCAAAGCCATTCAGGATAACGGCGTGACGCCTTCTGTGCCGCAGGCGGAAACAGAAGCCGCGGTTGAAGACGACAACGTCTCGCCCGATTTGCAAGACGCCGCCCCGGTGAAGCAAGGTCCGGACCTGATTCTTCGCAAAGGCCTGAGCCTGCCGGAGTAGTGACAGCGAATCATGCCTCTTTACGAATACCGCTGTTCCAAGTGCCACCAGGTATTCGAGGTGCTCCAAAAATTCTCCGACGCGCCTCTTACTACCCATGAAGAATGCGGCGGGGAAGTGGAGCGTCTGATCTCCGCGCCAGGATTTCAGTTCAAGGGAAGCGGCTGGTACATTACCGATTACAAGAACTCGGGCGCGAAAAAGAGCGAAGGCGCGAAAGACGACGGCAAGTCCGGCGGAAAATCGGACGAGAAGAAAGAATCGAAAACCGCAACCGCAGAGACGGCGAAGGCGGAATCCAAACCCGCGGCCGCCTCTAAATCCAGCGAATAGCGATGCTCTCCCTGCTCCTGCTGCTAGCCCTGCCGCTCGCAGCGCAGGATTCCACGACGGAAATAGACAATGCGTGGGTGAAGGCGCAGCGGATGAAACTCGCGCCACACGGGAAGTTGCCGGCCAACCGGCATCCCGCCTCGGTGACCGTGTTTCTCACCGATGCCCGCGAGAGATTTTCTGGCGGCGGGGCCGCGCAAGCCAGCACATCGAAGGCGGGTCAGGTTTCTTACCGCGAGGCGGCGAGATACGGGGAAGAAAATCTGTCGGACCAACCGCTCGAAAAGATCGTGGTGGAACTGAAGCCTGACACGCCCAGATCGCATCTAGCGCCGCTCGATCGAGTAACGCTCGATCCTGTAAAGCTCGATCCAACGCATCATCTGGTGCAATTTGAGAACGGCCGCGTGCGCGTTTTGCGAACGATCCTGGAGCCTCATCTGAAGAGCCCAATGCATGAGCATCCGCACTATGTGGTTGTCTATCTTACGGAATTGCACACCACCATGGCGCTGGCGGATGGAAAAATCGTGGATAATCCCCGCCACCCGGGCGAGGTCGCCTGGCGCGACTTCATGAAGCACCAGACCGAGAACATCGGTGAAAAGCAGGCGGTCGAGGTTCAAATCGAGTTAAAGTGACCAGCGGGGGGAAAGCATATACTGAGATCGTGAGTAGATTGGTGGCTTGGTGCGCGTTCGCCGCGTTGCTCTTGTCCCTGGTCGGCTGCTCATCGCCGGCCCAACCTCAGCCCAAGCAAGCCAAAGCTCCCGATGCTTTCGGACCCGGTCCCGCAGCTGCTTCGGGCAAAAATCCGCTCGACAAGTATTTGGAGCTCTCCGGCTTTCGTTTGTCCGAAAACGGCGCGGGGAAACTAAAAGTGATCTTCGCGGTGACCAATCACTCCGAGGCGGACATGGGCGATTTAGCCGTCAAAGTACGGCTGGTGACGTCGACGTTCAAACCAGGAGACGCGCCGATCACCGAGTTCGACGCTAAAATCCCGGATCTCGGACCTCAGGAAACAAAGGACGTCACGGCCAACGCAATGACCAAACTCCGCCTGTATGAGCTGCCGGATTGGCAATTTCTGCGCGCCGACTTCGACATAAGTTCACCCGCGCCCTGACGCGTAACTTGGGACCGGCCCTCCACTGCTCACGTTACAATCCCATGCCTTGTCGCATACCGGACAAGATCGGCGACCGTGCGAACGCCCAGCTGAGCCATGATGCGGTATTTGTGAAACTCCACGGTGCGAGGAGATAAATTCAGCTTGAGCGCGATCTCCTTGACGTGGCGCCCTTCCGCAAGCAATTGCAGCACTTCGCGTTGACGCGCAGTCATGCTGTCCCGCGGATCTCGCCCGCTATACGTTCTGGCCGAAAGACTGCGCGCCACTTCGCCGGCGATCGTTTCGGAGATGTAGATCCGGCCGTCCAACGCCTCGCGCACGGCTGCCGCCAGCGAACTCCCGGCCGAGCTCTTCAGCACGTAGCCCAAAGCTCCGGCGGCGAGCGCCTCGGTGGCGAACGTCACATCCGGATGCATGGTAAGAAAGACTATCTTCGCATCCGGATTCTTCTGACGAATTTGCCTGGCCGCATCCATCCCGTTCAGCAGCGGCATGGTGACGTCGGCGACGATCGCGTCGGGCTGAAGCTCCTCGGCGGCGCGAATCAGGGCGCGTCCATCGTGAACCACGCCCACAATCTCGAAATCGGGTTCGTCCAAGACGCGGCGCAATCCTTCCACCACGATGTCGTGGTCGTCGGCGAGCAGGATTCTCCAGCGTTTCATTTGGATCTCAAGGGGACGAACACTTCCACGGCCGCTCCGTGCCCAGGTGTCGAGAGAATGGCGAAATTTCCATTCTCAAGCCGTACTCGCTCTTCCATGCTGATCAAACCAAGCCCCTTGCCCTTGGCTTCGTCCAAGTTGAAGCCGCGTCCGCTATCCACGACCCGAAGATGAATGCCGTCTTTGGCGCCCCAAATTTCCACGCGGACCTCCGCCGCTCCCGCGTGCTTTGCGATATTCCGGAGGCTCTCCTGCGCCACCCTGCATAAGCACAGGGAGACGCTATCCGGGATGTGAGCCGGCAGCTCCCTGGATTCGAATTGGACGGGAACGCCCGTCTGGCTGGAAAAGCCGATGCATTCCTCTTTCACGGCCGCTCGCAATCCGAGCTCATCGAGGATCGCGGGATGCAGCCTGCGGGACAGCGCGTGAACTTCTTCCGCCAAGCCGTTGACTCTGGCGCCAAGCGCCTGCACACGCTCCGCGAATTCGTTGGGAGCCTTGGCAGGCTGGAGAAGCGTCGAAATCTCCATCCCTAGCGCGGCAAGCTTCTGGCTCAAGTCGTCGTGCAATTCCCGGGCTAGCTCTCGATTCCCAGTTTCCTGCATGCCTAATAGACGAGCCGTAAGATTCCGCAACTCGGTTTGATATCGGACCAAAGCCGCCTCGTTCTTCTTGGTTTCCGTCAAATCGGAAACGAAACTGATGCCCAGCTCCCCGATCCTGGTCTCAACGTAGCTCGATCCGACCTCGGCCGGAAACTCCGAGCTGTCTTTTCGCAGCCCAAAGAAGGCAGAGGTTCCCAAGAAGCGGCGGGCGGGACTGCCCGAAAAACCCTTTATGTGCACTTCGTGAATCTGGCGGAAGCGTTCCGGAATCAATTTGAAAAGCGGAAGGCCGATCATTTCTTTGCGCCTGTAACCGAACATTCCCTCCGCGGCGGGATTCGCAAGAACCACTTGACCCTTGGTGTCGAAGATCAGGACGGCTTGGGGCGCGGCGTCTAACAGCGCTTGAACCGTGGCGCCGCTCTCGCGAGCGAGCGTCTGCGCCTCCTCCCGATCCGTAACGTCTACGCCCGTACGGATCACCCATTCCACGGCTTCGCCATCCTTCACCAAGGAATTGAACCAGTCCACCAGTCTGCGCTGCCCCGTCTTTGTCAGCCAGTGAGATTCTCCCTGGTTGGAAATCCCTTTCATCGCGTTCGCGAAGCTCGTCTTCGCCAGCCCCCTATCCTCAGGCGCGGTCAACACATCCCAGAACGGTTTTCCAAGCACCTCCTCCTCGGAGTAGCCGCTGATGGCCTGGCCGGCCCGATTGAATTGAACGACCTGGCCATGGCGGTCCAGAACCATCGCAATCAGGCCTTGGGCGGCGTTCAGAATGGCCGTTGAAAGCTTCTGCCCCCGCATCGACCTGTCGTGGGCTTCCTTCACCTCCTGGATATCCACGAACGCGATCAATACGCCATCCACTTTCCCTTCGGCGGTCACGAAAGGACGTATTCGAGCCGAGTACCAGCGTCCGTTCTCGGCCCTGGCTTCCCGGTCAGCGCCGCTGGAGCCCCGCATGCTCCTTGAAATAAGTCCATCTAAATCCCGAAGATCGATGCCGATCTCGAGATTGCCGATGGGACGACCGATATCGCCGGGAAGCAGGCGAAGCAGATTTCCGGCCGCGGGAGTGAAGCGGCGGATGCGGCGGCCCTCGTCTAGAATCAGGATCGGTATGCTGAGTCCCGTCAGGACGTTTTCGAGGTCGTCGCTCAGGCGGCCAAGCTCGGAATTCCGGCTCTCAAGCTGCTCATTCAGCGTGACGAGTTCCTCGTTGCTGGACTGAAGCTCTTCCTTTGCCGTTTCCAGTTCCTCGTTCGTGCTCTGAAGCTCTTCCAGACTGGATTGGGCCTCCTCGTTCGCGGTAGTCAGTTGCTCGTTATTCGCCTCCTGTTTCTTGATGATGGCCTCGAGATAGTCTTGGGTCCGTTTGAGTTCTTTTCGAATCTCGAGCTTATCCCCATTCGAAGCCGTCTCCCGTTGGGTCCAAGAGCGAGCCTCCGCTGCCAACATAGGAGTAACGTCGCTCAGCAGAATCAGGTAATGCCTGCCGGAGGATTTGAGTCCTTTCAGCGGCCGAACCTCGACATCTACGCAGTGAACGGCGCCGTTCATCTTGATTTGAACGGCTTTTCTCTTGGCCACGCCTTTCATCCGGCGCGCCTTCGCGACCGCCGCGAGCACGTCCACCGTCAGATCTTCCCGGAGCATCTTAAGAAGTTGGAAGCTTGCCTTGCCCGGAATCGGACGCACATAGGGGCTAGTGTCCCCGCGGTAGTGCAAAATCTGCAGATCCTCATCCACTACGAGTCCGGCACAGCGGAGGCTTTCCCATACCATACGATCTGCCTGCTGCTCCAGATTGAGCTTGGCGGTTTCCTCAATCGCGTGCGCCGCAAGCCGATGGGCTGCGACCGGAGTATGCCCGCCATGGCTCACCGCGCCTCCCGGCCCCTGAACCTTCGCTCCTGGAGTCCTGACAAAGAAGCTATTTTCGCGGTTTACCCGCACAAATAACTCCGTGGATTCCTCTAGCTTCTCCGATTTTCCAGTCAGCAAAATGCCCGCGTCTCTCAGCGCATAGTGAAAGCTCGCCAGAATTTTCTTTTGTAAAACAGGTTCGAAGCAGGTAAGAACCCTGTCGCAAGCGATCAGATCGAGCTTCGAAAACGGTGGATCTTTGGTCAGATCGTGGCGGGCGAACAGGCACAGATCGCGCACCGCGGAATTCACCTGGTAGTTTCCGTCGGCTGGGGAAAAAAACCGCCGGAGGCGTTCCTCGGACAAGCCCTTCAGCCCACGTTTTGTATATACGCCCACGCGCGCCTTCTGGATCGCCGCCTCGTCGATCTCTGTCCCGAAGATCTGGATGGGACTCGAAACGGCTGCGGCGCCCAGACTCTCCAGCAGGCAGATCGCGATGGAGTAGACTTCCTCGCCGGTAGAGCAGCCCGGAACCCAGACTCTAATCGGGTCGCCACTGGCCTTGCGAGTCAAAATTTGGGGAACGATCCTGTGGCGCAGCATGTGAAACAGCTCCGGCTTCCGGAACGCTCCAGCGGCCCGGACCAGGACGTCTCGATAAAGCGCGTCCAGTTCCTCGCGATCGCCTTGCAAGCGCTTGATGTACTGGCCGAGCCGATCCGTCTTTCGCGCCTTCATCCGCCGGGCGACCCGCCGGGCGATTGCGGATCTCTTGTAGAACGTGAAATCCACTCCGGTTGCGCTCCTCAGCAGTTTAAAAAGCCGGGTCCAATCGTCCTCCCCGGTTGGCGGAACGGTCTTGCGGAACGAGGCATGTCTCGCGGAAGGATGATTCGCAATTCTCGATAGCTCCGCGGCCATCTCACTTGGGGACAAGACGAAGTCCACGCAGCCGCTGAGTGCGGCGCTCTGAGGCATGCCGCAGAACTTTGCCGATTCGGCGTCTTGGGCGAAAGTGATGCCTCCCGCTTCTTTAATCGCCTTGATGCCGAGCGTCCCATCCGAAGCGGTTCCTGACAATATGACGCCGATCGCCCGATTTTTCTCGGCCTTTGCCAGCGAGCGGAAGAAATGATCCACGGGCAGGTGGCGGCCCGGCGCCGCTTGCCGCGCCGAGACGCGCAGCGTTCCGCCGGAGAACGCCAGATCGGCGTTGGCCGGCATCACATAGACGTGGTTCGGCCTCACAGGCGTTCTCTGCCGCACCTCCACGACTTTCATGCCGGTCACTTTCGAAAGCAGCAGAGTGAGCATGCTTTCGTGCTTCGGCTGGAGGTGCTGGATGAAGACGAAGGCGATGCCCGGATCCGGAGGCAGAGAGTTCAATAACTGGGTGAACGCTTCCAATCCTCCGGCGGAAGCGCCGACGCCGGCAATGGGGAACGCAGTCCCGCCTGTTTGCGCAGAGGGCGGCGCCTCCCTGCGTCGCGCGGAACCGCTTTGTCCCGCCGGTGGCGGTGCTGGCATCTCGCGAGCCTTTCTCCCGGCCTGGAAAGTCGATTATGCCCAGTATCGCTTATTGGCGCGGAAATGGCGTTAAAATTGGGCGTGGATCGGCGCACGTTTCTGATGGCGGCGGGTGCGGCGGCCCTCTCCCCGCGGAGAACCAGGGCCCAATCTTCCCTTGGAACGCTGACCTGGGTGGAGGAAGGCGGCCTGTGGTTCCGCGAACTGCCGGACGGGCCGGCCATGAAGATCGCGACAGCCGCCGGCTGGCATTCGCCTCGATTCTCGCCCTCGGGCCAGTGGATCGGGATTCAAGACCGGGACGACAAGCAATTGGTTGTGGACCGTGATGGGCGTTCGGGATCAGTTGAGCGGCTTTCGCCCAGAGATCGCGCGCTGCTGAACGCCGAGAACGTCTTCGCGCCGGATGGCCAGCGCTACGTTTTCTCGCGCGAGATTCCCGGCAAGGAGGAAGATTCGCGCGTGGGCCAGCTTTGCCTCGCCTCGCTCGCCGCGCCGGATCGCGAACCGCGGGTGCTCGTATCCGATGAAAAAGGCGGGAAGCAAGCCTATGCCTGGTCGCGCGACGGCAAATCTATCGTCTATTGGGACGGTAACGATTGGGGAGCATCGCCGTGGGCCGACGGAATGCCGCTCAAGTCGGTGAACGTTGCGAGCGGAATGATACGCGACTTGCATGTCACGGCGTTGGATCACGAAGACTTGCTGGATCTCGCGCCCGAATCGGCTGGAAATAAGCTCGCCGTCACGGGCGGGGATGGCCGCGAGACTTGGGCTGACAAACACGTCTCGATCGTCGATCTCGACACGGGCGTTTCCCGGCGCGCGATGCCGGACGATATCGCATCTGTGTGCCCGGCATGGCCGCCCGACGGGTCGCATATCGCTTGTTCCGCCGGACCCGATGCCAATATCGCCTACAACCGCGCCAACGCCGGCCTCTCTTATCGCGCCGTTCTTCCCAACGGAAAAGTAGAGACCAGGACGATCAAGCCCGATTCGAACATCAACATTGCCGGAGGTGAGGAGGCTCATGTCTATTTGCAGCAGCGCAAGATCTGGCTGCTGGACGCGACGGGCCGCGACGCTCCCAGGCGGCTCACCAACGATTCTCGATATCGCGACGAAGAGCCGTTATGGTCGCGCGATGGCGGCCACATTCTGTTCGGCCGCATGGATTACGACGGCCACAAATCGCTGTGGCTGATGGATTCGAACGGCGCGAACGCAGCGCAGGTCTGCCGCTTGCAGATCGCCGAGCCGCTGGAACACGGCGACAGTTGGTTCGGTTACTACGGCTACACCGATTGGCGCAGGGGCTTCGACTGGCGGCGGTAGCGTTGGCGCCCACGACGCTTGCATTTGAGCGGAGCGGGCGGCAAGCTGAAGCGAGCGGAGGATCTATGATCGCGCGGACGTTCGCATGTATTTTTGCAGTCGTCCTTCTGACGGAGGCGGCGGCGTTCGGGCAATCCTTCGAACTTGCGGACGTTCACGTGAGTCCACGGGAAGCCTGGGTGAAGAAAACCACCAACGCGATGCAAAGCGGATTTCCGGCCCCGGGGCGCTTTGAATTGCGCCGGGCCACCATGCTCGATTTGATCAAGTTCGCCTACGCAGTCGACGGCGACAAGGTCTATGGCGGGCCGGGTTGGCTCGATTACGACCGTTTCGACGTGATCGTCAAAACATCTGCAACGCGTCCTGAACAGATCAGGCCGATGCTCCAATCTCTGCTGGCGGAACGTTTCAAGCTGACGGTCCAGAAGGACACGAAACCCGCGCCGGCGTATCTGCTCTCGAAGGGCAATGGCGAGCCGAAATTGAAGCCGGCCGACGGCTCCGTCCCCAGCGGCTGCCAGAGCGGGCTTCCGGCGATCCGCGATAATGTCCCGTACGCGAGCCTACAGTGCCACAACACTACAATGGGCGCGTTTGCGGCGGCGCTCCGTCAGTCCGCCTCCGGCGCCTTCAACGGTCTTCCTGTCGTGGATTCGACCGGAATCGACGGCGCATTCGATATCGATTTGCAATATCCCCTGCGCGTCATTTCGCTGGGAGCGGGGGGCGGCGCCGCGGCAAGCTCCGGCGGCAGCGTTTTTGAGGCCGTCGAGAAACAGCTCGGGCTGAAGGTCGAGCTTTCGAAATCGCCACAGCCGGTCCTCGTGGTGGAGAGCGTGAATGAACAACCCACTCCGAATGCACCCGAGGTCGCGGCGGGCCTGCCTTCGCTTCCTCCGCCGCAATTTGAAGTGGCGTCGCTCAGACCCTGCCAGAGGGGACCCATCCAGAGGGGACCCATGACGATAGCGCCCCGCTTTGAGCGCGGCGGCCAGGTGACCGCGGCGTGCATGCCTCTCCTAAGCTTGATTCGGCAAGCCTGGAATCTGGCTCCTTTCGAGAAATTGGAGGGTGCGCCGAAATGGCTGGAGTCGGATCCGGGAAGCTACAACATTACGGCGAAGACGCCCGCCGGCATGTTTTCGGATGCGCAGGGAATTGGCGGATATCAGGACGTGATCAATGCCATGCTGCGCGCGCTGCTGACGGATCGATTTCAGGTGGCGGTCCACTACGAAGACCGGCTGATGGACGCCTACACGCTGGCAGCGCCGAAGTCCTCGAGCTCCATAAAGTTAACCAAGGCCGACCCCTCGAACCGCACCGGCTGCACGCGGCAGAACCCCACCGGGGGCTCGGCTCTTGCGCTTAGACTTGTGTGCCAGAACATCACCATTGCGCAGTTCGCGGAACAGATGCAAGCCTTCGATTCTCAAATTTTCTATCCTGTGTTGGACGAAACCGGCATCCAGGGCGCGTGGGATTTCACGCTTAGCTACAATGTCATCCTCAATCTTCCGCCGGTGCTTGCCGCAAGGGCGGGAGGCGCCGCGGCTCCCGGCGTACCGTCCGATCCGTCCGGCGCGATCTCATTTACTGAAGCTGTGGAGAAACAACTCGGGCTGAAGCTGGAGACGCACAGGCGGACCGAGCGGGTGCTGGTGATCGATCACATGGAGCAAAAGCCAGCAGAGAATTGATCGGCCGCCGCGGGCTTTCAAACAGCGCCACTTCCACGTCGCCGAACGGGCCCAGCCGCCGGGAATGCCAGTCGTGAAATTCGGGCCTCTGCCGGAACCATTTCTGCCACCCCAGAACGTTGCGGTCTCCGCCGTAGATCAGGAAGCGATCCGCGGATGAGAGCGTCTGCTCGGAAAGATCGGCCGCGTAACGCTCTGCTTCGGAGGAACGCTCGAATGGAAACAAGAACGGCGTGCCTCCCACCGGATAAATCAGCAGATGGCAATACAAAAATCCAGGCAGGGGATAATCGGGCCGCCAGACCGGAGATTTTGCTTCGATGAACGGGCTCGGATAGATAACGGGCGTGGCGGGGGTAAGATTCAGGGCTTTGATCGTCTGCGCGGCCTCGCGCCAGTTGGAGTTGTCGTGCCGAGGGAAGGCGACGCTCCACTGGCCCATGAAGAGCAGCACGCCGATTCCTAACGCCGCCGCCATCGGCCGCCATGTTTTCTCCGGGATGAAGCACGCCACAAGAAGCGTCGCGGCGAGCCCGGTGCCCGGCAGCACCAGTGAAAGATAGCGAGGCACGAAGACGCTGTTGCCGGTGACGCGCGAATACAGGAATAGCGCCAGAGGAAACCACAGCCACCACGCCAGCAGCACTCCGCCCGCCGAGAGGAGCCGCGCGTAAGCTTGTCGCGGCCATTGAAAAAACCATGCCAGAAACCACGGGACGCCGCAGCAAATGAACGCGAGCAGGAAATGATAGGAGCTTCGCAATTCGCGAAACGTCGGTTGGGGGACGATCACGTGAGCTCCGGCGGCGCGGGCCAGCGCCAGCGCGCGTAACGCTACCGGGACGAGCGCCAATGCCAGCAGTACGAAAATCGACGCGGCGCGAAGCCACGTTACCGGAGTCTTTCGCTCGAAGATCCGCCATATCGCGTAGCCCGCGAAGATGGCATAAAACGGCCAGTAGATCAGGTGAACGCGCCAGAGGACGGCGGCGAGCGCGGTGAAAATAAGTCCGTCGCTCCAACGGCCCCGATCCAGCCAGCGAATCTCGAACCACAGCGCGGCCGAGGCCACGGCTGTGCCCATCGCGTACGGGCGGGCATCGGCGGCCTGGTAATTGAAGCCCTTCAACGAAAGGCACGCGAATACCGCGAACCACACCGCTTGCGGATGAATTAGCCGCGCGGCCAATTGCGCGATGAAAAACAGGGCCGCCGCCATTAGGAGCACCGAGGGAACACGATATACGACTTCCGAAAAACCGAACAGGGCCTCGGCGGCCTTCGGGATCGAATAGTAGATAGTTTCCGTGACCTGCGGCGCCACAGTCAGAGAAGCGTGCTTCGGTCCGTAGTGGATGACGAAGGAGGTCACCATCTCATCCACCCAAAAACTGGAGGGCAGCGGAACGATCCAAAAACGTACGATGCAGGCGGCCAGCAGTGCGATCAGTAAAGGCGTGAGGTAACGCGACTTGGCGGGTTCGCCAGGCGCGGCCGTCATCTCCGCGCCCCCGACGCGACAAAGGCTGACTGCCTCAGCGCTTTTGCCGGAAAGCGAAAGATGTCGGCTCGATAAATGCCCCACTTCGCGAGCCGAAACGCGATGGAGGTTTTCAGCACTCCCAGGCCATATACGCAACTGCGCCGGAAGTTGATTGAGGAGGCTTCCGGAAAATACCGCGTGGGGCAGGAAATCTCGCCGATGCGCGCGCCCGCCAAAATAGCTTGGGCGAGAATCTGATTGTCGAAGACGAAATCGTTGGAATTCGGGTCGAGAGGCAGCGCCTCGAGCAGCTCCCGGCGATAGGCGCGGAAGCCCGTGTGGTATTCCGAGAGATGGCCACGCGTAAGAAGGTTTTGAAACACTGTCAGCGCGCGATTGGACACATATTTGAACAGCGGCATGCCGCCCTTGAGAGCGCCGCCGAGCAGCAGGCGCGATCCCAGCGCGAGATCGTATTCTCCATACGCGACCATGCCGGCGATGGAGGTCACCAGAAGCGGAGAATATTGGTAATCGGGGTGGATCATCACCACCACGTCCGCGCCGTGCGCCAGCGCGCGAGCGTAGCAGGTCTTCTGATTCGCTCCGTAGCCGCGATTTTCGGCGTGCACCTCTACGGTCAGCCCAAGCCGCCGCGCCACCGCGACCGTCGCATCGGCGCTGCTATCGTCCACCAGAATGCTTTCGTCGACGAGATCGGGGATGTCCCGCACCGTCGCCTCCAGAGTCTTCGCGGCGTTGTAGGCGGGGAGAACCACTACGATGCGTTTGCCGTTAATCATTTCGCGCGCTTAAAGCAAAGACGCATCCACTCAAATCCCGTTTACTATTACAACAGAGCGCGCCGGATGCGGTATCCTCTTTCGAGCCGATGATCGAGCGGTGGCTGAATACGATCGAAAACCTGACCGATCACAGAATCGGACTGGTCGGCCTCGGGATCGCGATCCTCACCCTGCTCGCCACAGCCGTCGGCGTGTATCTTCCCTGGCGCGATTCCCGCAGAAATCGCAAGAAGGAATCGGGCGAATCCAAGCTGCCGTTCGACGCCGATTTGCGCCTCCGCCTGCTCGGGAGGGTCCAGGAACTGGTCGAGTCCGGCCTTCGTCAAGGACTGCGCAATGCCATTCGGGTCGACCTCGGACTGACGGAAATGCCGAGCGCGGTTCCCGCCGGGCTCAAGGAATATGCCGTACTCGAATCGGGCGCGCTGGAAGAACGTCCCGCCGCGGGCTCGGTAGAGCAGGTTTTCGAACAGTCCGGCCGCCAGTTGCTGATCCTGGGCGAGCCGGGCGCCGGCAAAACCAATCTGCTGCTGGAGCTCGCGGCGAGCCTGATCGGGGGAGCGAAGAACGACAACACATTTCCAATCCCAGTCGTGTTGAGTTTGCCGGGCTGGACCTTGCGAAAAACCGCCGTCCTTCATCGCAGTCTTGCGAGTTGGATAGAGGACGAACTCGTCGACGTGTATGGCCTCGCCCCGGCGGGCGCCGAAGCTCTGATCAGGCAGGATCGCATTGTGCCGCTCCTGGACGGCTTGGATGAAGTGGCCGAAAAATGGCGCGCCGACTGCGTCGAGGAGATTCGTTCCTACCAAAAAAACCGCAATCTGGGACCTATGGCGGTCTGCTGCCGTCTGGCGGAATATGAGACTCTTCCCAGGCTCGAACTTGGCGCCGCGATTCGCGTGGAAAAACTGACCCGGCACAATGTGGAACGCGAAATTTCAAAACCGGGATTGGAATACGTCCGACGCGCGCTGGAACTCGATCCAGGGCTCTGGGACATCCTGGACGCTCCGCTGTGGCTGCACGTGCTATACGGGGCCGCCCAGGCGGACGGCGTCGTGGGCGATCCCAGCGCCAATCCCCGCGACCGTCTGTACGCGCGCTATGTGGAGTACGCCATCCGCCGCACGGCCCCGGACTCGCCCAGGGCAAGGACGAGCCGCGATTCGCTTCTTCATTGGCTTGGCGCACTCGCGGAATGGATGAAGAGAGGCGATCAGGTGGACTTCGTGGTCGGGGATCTCGATTACCTGTGGCTCCTTTCAAGGCAAGGCGCATGGACGGGGACCCTGCTCCAATCCGCAATCGCCGGGCTGATTGCCGGATCAATCGGCGGGCCGGACGTTGGCTTGGTGGTCGGTTTGGGCGGTGTGGCGCTTAACGTCTTTCAACCTGTTTGGACATTCTACTCACGCTGGCGTTTTGACTTACGCGGACGCCACGTGGCCCGAGACCTGGTTGGCCTGATCCTGAGCGTTTTTCTAAACGCCTTGGCGTATGGCCTCGCTGCCGCCGTCATCGGTGGGCTCGACCCGGCGCACACCGGATCTGTTTCGACATGGCGCATCGGGTGGGTTGCCGCGGTCTGTAGCGCGTTCAGCGGCGTCTTGTGGTTAATTCGGATGCAAACGCTGCTTTGGCGCGTCGATCGCCGAACGTTCGGCTCGTTTCGCTACACGTTATGGAATTGTGTCCAGTCGCTGGCGCCGCTGCTTTTATTCGTGCCGATTTTCGGACGAGGCGAGGTTACGAAAATCGCTTTTGCCCTGACAGCCGGATGGGCTTGTTCAGGCCTCGTCTCGTTTGCCGCGGGGCATTACGTTGTGCTCCTTTGGCTTCGGCTGCGAGGGCTGGCGCCGCTGCGCTATCCGCGCTTTCTCACGGAAGGAGTGGAGCGGCTGTTCCTGATACGACGCGGCGAGAGCTTCGGTTTTTTCCATGTCACCTTCCGGGATTACATGGCCGGCGCGCACGGGCCAAAAAGCCAGTTGCCGAGCGCTATTCGTAGAACTGGGGCGATTTCTTCAGCTTCCGATTCGCAATGAGGTCGTGCTGAATCCAAAGCTGGGCTCCCGTCTTCTTGAGGAACGCCTCGATGTCGGCGCGCGAGGCGGCGGTCTGATCGGCGTTGAACTCGGTCGTCGGAATCTTGTGGAGCTTGCGCTCCTCGGGGTAGTGATAAAGATCGCCGCTGAGCACAACGGGGCCGGTCTTCTTCAATTTCAAAAACAGCACCTGATGGCCGGGCGAGTGGCCGGGGGCGGCCTTGATAATCACCGATCCGTCGCCGAACACGTCGTAGTCGCTCTTGTCGATGAAAATCGTCTTGCTGTTTCTCAATTGGCTGAAGTTGGCGGGCTCGGTGCGGGTGGAGGGCGGATCGGCGAACATCGTGTCGCGCTCCTCCTTGCGCACGAGCCACGTGGAGCGCGCGAACAGATTCGCGTTCCCGACGTGATCCCAGTGAAAATGCGACAGAGCCAAATAGGTAATATCGGCGGGCGTGTAGCCGACCTCTTTTAGCTCCGCCTCGAGCGGCTTGCGCGAGGTCGCGTAGCGTAGGGTCGCCGTCGCGGCTCCCGGTTTGAAATTGCCGTCGGGAACGGCGCCTGTATCCCACATCAACGTGCCTTTGGGATGGGCCACGAGGAAACACGCGACGGACATGTTCTTCGAACCCAGCTCTTCGGGTTTGAAGCGGTAATTCGTTGTATCGGGAATATCGAGGACTCCGCAATCGAAGACGTAGAGGCGAAGCGATTTCGGCGGGGTCGCGCCAGCGCCGGGTTGGGCCGCCAGCGCCAACATCATTCCAACGACGGCGATCGGCAGAGACTTTCGTACGCGCATTTTGCTCAGGTCCTATGGCATGCGCGACGAGAGATACGCGGCTATCGTCAGCATATCGTCGTTAGTCAATTTGGCGACGACGGGTTTCATCAGGCTGGTCCAAACTCCATTGCGCGCGTCCTGCTGCATATCGTAGAGTTGCCGGACGATGTAACTGGGCGAGCGCCCCGCGATTCCCGGCACGGGTCCGAGTCCCTTCAGATCCGCTCCATGGCAAACCCCGCACTGCGTTGTCTTGCCGGCGCCGGTAGTCACCAGCGCCTGTCCTTTCTTGATGCTGCCGACCGGCACGTAGGCGATGAATCCAGACCTGGGATTGCGAAGCACCTCGGTGTCTTCCGCGTCTTCCGGAGTCTCGATGATGCGGGCGCCCAGCGACTCCTTTTCGTTGCCCTCCAGCGTGAGGTACATGCCGCCCGCGATGCGCGTCTTCGGCACGGTGCTGGTTTCCACTACCTTGATCCACGGCGTCCACTTCATGGAGCCGAAATATTCGGCGGCGGCCTTCAGTTCCTCCGGCGACATGCCCTTGGCGATCGCGATCATCGTATTGGTGTTGGCCTTGCGCGGCTCGGCGCTCTTGCGGGCTCCGCTGCGGAAATCTTCCAACTGCTGGATGAAATAAGCGTTGGGGAGGCCGGCCACGCCCGCATTTTCGGGGCGGCCCTTGCCGTTCGGATAGTGGCAGAGGCTGCACGCGCGCACGTCCGGCCGCTTTCCGTGCGCCACCACGTCCGGCATGCTGGGATGATCGCTGGGGAACCAATCGGCCGGGCCGAAGCCGTCGCTGATCTGGGCGCGCGTGAACGACAGCGTTGTGCCGGGAAGATGTTTCATGCTCGTGTCGGGAGCGGCTTTCGTCGCCGCCTGAGCCCCCACTGCGGGCGCGGGAGCAATCGCGTAAGCCCATGCCGGCGGTTCGGCCGCGAGGCAAATGCCTGCCGCAAATGCCAGCCCGAATGTGGCGATCGAAACTGTTCTCATCGAATCCTCCTCAAAAATCGTCTGGATTACTTCAGCGGAGTGCGCGTCGTCGGCTTCAGCTCGATTCGATACGCCTGATACGGAAACGTCCCGGTATTCTCGATTGAATGGAGCGGCTGGCCGTTCGGATCGTAGGTCACCTGCAACTGCTTCAATTCGGCCCGCACGGTTTTCTGGCCGTCACCGGTGTAACGCACGGAGGGAGGCAGGCCGAAATACACGACCACGGCCGGCCAAGTGTGAGTGTGCATGGGCTCTCGTTCGCCAGGAGGAATTTTGACGCTGAGCACGCGCACGTAGGCGTTTTCGAGCGGGACGGTCATATTCGGATCGTGGACTTTGACCGCATCGGTGGCGGGCAGCTCCGCCGCGGCCGCGGGCTGGCAGTCCACGTCTTTCACTTCGATAAGCAGGTTGTGCCGGTCGCGATCGCTGCTCTCGAATCCTTTGCTCGGTCCGCCCATCGACCAGCGGATGGTCATGGTTTTCCAAGGCTCTTCGCGCCCGGAGGTCTGCTCGAAGAACACGCTGGGCCAGGGGTGCGTGTGCGGAGGCTCTTTGCTGTGCAGAGGAACGGTCGCCTCAAGCACGCGGACGGCGTCGTTTTCCAGAACGACCTTGTGCTGATTCGGCGACGCTGAGACGGCATCCGTCGCGTCGAGCTTGATCTTTCCGCAGCCGGCCGCGCGCAAGCCGGCGGGCAGAACCACGGCGACTATTGCCGCCGTCCAGACTGACAACCATCGCTGGGGCATGTTCATGGTCAACGATGGTATCACTGGCGGTTCTGCGGCGCAGCGGGTGTGATAGATTGGTCCCCGGTCCCTGGAGGTCCCCATGAAGCGCTGCCTGACTCCCTGTCTCGTTGGGATTGCCGCGGCCCTGCTGTCCGGCCCCGTGCTGGCTCAGGCCAAGGCCAAAGCCCAAAATGTGCCCGAGATTCCGTTCGATACCGTTCCGAATTACATAAAGCTTCCGTCCGGCCTGTATATGGGCGAAGCCATGGGCGTCGCGACCAACTCCAAAGGCCACCTCTTCGTCTTCACGCGCAGCGCGAACACCCGCCTGTTCGAATTCGACCAGAACGGGAAATACGTCCGCGAGATCGGCGAGGGGAATTACGGCTTCGAGTTCGCGCATTCGGTGCGCGTCGATCCCGAAGACAACATCTGGGTCGTCGACGAGGGCACTAACATGGTGATCAAGTTCAATCCCGCGGGCCGCGTGATGATGGTGCTCGGCCATCGCCCCGACGCGGTCGCGGGCGCCGTCGCCACCAATCCGCCGCCTCCGAAGGAGCCCGCGGGCAAATATACGTTCGGCCGTCCTACCGACGTCGGCTGGGATCCGCAGGGGAACATCTTCGTTTCCGACGGCTACGTTAATAATCGCGTCGTCAAGTACGACAAGAACGGCCGCTTCCTGGCGCAGGTGGGCAGTGAGAAGGCCGGCTCGCAGCCGGGCGAATTCAACCTGCCGCACGGCCTCGCCGTGGACTTAAAAGGCAACGTATACGTCGCCGATCGCTCCAACAACCGGATGCAAGTCTTCGACAACAATCTCAAGTTCAAGACGACTTACGATAACATCGGCACTTCCTGGACGGTCTGCGTATCGCCGGGTCCGCATCAGTATTTGTTTACCTCCAACTCCAATCCGAACGGCAACGGCCCGGGCACCTGGGACAACACCGGCGAGATTTACAAAATGGAGCTGGACGGAACGATCCTCGGCAAATTCGGACATGCGGGGAAACTCCCGGGAGGTTTCCAGGTGGTTCATATGATGGATTGCCGGAACCCGAACGAGATTATCGTTGCGGAGATTGAGTCGTGGCGCGTGCAAAAGCTTCTGCTGAAGCCCGGCGCTGCGAGACCGGCGGCATCTGCCGCGGCAAGGTAGGGATTTATGAGATACACATTGCTTGCCGCCTTTTTGATCAGCGGCATTCCCGCGGGCGCTCAGGAGATCGCCTTCGATTCGAACGCCGATTTTTTGAAGCTGCCGAACAATATTTATCTCGGAGAAGTGGCCGGAGTGGCGACTAACTCCAAGGGCGATATTTTTGTTTACACGCGAACCGGCCATCCGACGATCACGATCGGCACTTCGCGGCCGTTCGCGCATGGAGGCTCGCGGCTGCTGGAATTCGACAAGAGCGGGAAGTATATCCGTGAGATCGGACAAGATTCCTACGGCTTTCTGGTCGCTCAGCAAGTGCGGGTCGATCCGCAGGATAACGTCTGGGTGGTGGATCAGATGTCGAGCATGGTGATCAAGTTCGATCCTAACGGGCAAGTCGCACTGTTGCTCGGCAGAAAGGCGGAAGCGGAGCGCGTGCCTGCTGCGCCGCTGAATGGCGCCGCTCCCGCCGGACGCGGGCGCGGTGGACCTCCGGGAGCCGGAGCGCAGAGCGACATCTTCCAGCGTCCGACGGACGTGGCTTGGGACTCGGCTGGCGATATTTACGTCGCAGACGGCCTTGGCAACTCCCGCGTCGCAAAATTCGACAAGAACGGAAAATTCATCAAGTCGTGGGGATCGCGAGGGTCGCAGCAGGGCCAGTTCGATCAGGTGCATGGGATCGCCATCGATTCGGCGAACAACGTCTACGTCGCGGACGCCGGCAACAAGCGGATTCAGGTCTTCGACGGCGACGGAACGTTCAAGACGCAGTTCACCGGCATCGGCAGCCCCGGTGCGATCTGCATCACGCCCGGCGCGCGGCAATTCCTGTACAGCTCGAATTCGAACCCTCCGGACAATATCGACGCCGGCGGCGAGATCTATAAGCTGGATTTGACCGGGAAGATCGTGGGGAAATTCGGCCGGGCCGGCAAGCTTCCGAAAGAGTTCGGCACGGCGAACGCCATTAGCTGCCGGAGCGACAGCGAGTTTCTGGTCGGCGAGATCGGCAACTGGAGAGTTCAGAAGCTAACTCTGCACTGAGCGTTTGAAGTGGAGCAGCGTCGAAAACGCTCAGGCAGCGCCAGCCGCCGCCGGGGGAGCCGAGACTTGCACCGAATATCCTAGGCCGCGTAACTGCCGGATGAGCCGGGTAGCCCGCTCGCGAACGGCCCGCAGGTTGGTCCGATGCCCTCGTTCCTCGTACTTGACGCCCTGGTGAAGAATTTTCCAGATCAAGCGGCATAGACGATTGGCGACAGCCCACACCGCGACGTTGTGTTTCTTGGCGTCGCGCCCGCGGATACGGCGATAGTGCGACTCAAACACTGTGCCCTGGGATTTGATGGCGGCTTGGGCGGCCTGATCGAGAATTCGGCGCATGGGCCGGTTGCCTTTGGGCGAATGGTCGCTTCGAGATTGCTCCGCTGATTCCTCTTGCCCGGGACAGGTTCCCACCCAGGAGCACAGGTCAGCCGCGGTGGGGAACACCGCCGCCTGGGGACCCACTTCCGCGATAATCTGCTGAGCCGAGTCCGCGCCCAAGCCAGGAACCTCGGCCAGGCGCACCACCGCATCCTCATACTGTTTCAGAGCCGTCCCCAGTTCGCGGTCCAACTCCGCGATCTGGCGTTCCTGTAACTCGATCCGCTCCAGATATTGTTTCAACAATCGACGATACGCCGGCGGGATGGAGGGGGCTGCGCGAAGGGCGTCGCACAACTGCTCCCGGGTGGCGCGCAGTCCCGGATCCGCCAAGCCCGCCAGCTTGTCCGGATCGGTCTCGCCCTCGGCTAGAGCGGCCAGCATGCGCCGCGCGCTCACGCCCAGCAAATCGCTGACCAGGCTGGAAAGCTTGAGGCACATCTCCTCCAGCAATCCCTCCACCCGGTTGCGGAGACGGACCTGATCGTGCGTCAGCGTCTGCTTGGTCCGGCTTAGGGCCCGCCACAAACGTTGCCGAGGATCGGGCACGAAACTGAGGATCAGTTCGTCGGCCATGTACCGCCGCACCAGCCGCTCGGCATCGCCAAAATCATTCTTGCGCCCTCGCGGACCGCGATTGGATTGCGCTTGCGCCAGTTCCAGACGGCACTGCGGCTGCAGCACCCGCCAAACCGGCTTCCAGTACTGTGCCGTGGACTCCATCACTACCTCCTGGACCTCCAGCGCAGCCAACCACGCCGCCCGCGCATCCAGATCCTCTGACGTGGTCAGGAATTTGCGCCGTTGGAGAACCCATTCGCCCTGCTCGGGAGCCTCCCATACCACCACGGCCAGCATTTTCTTGTGCACATCGATTCCCGCTATCCTGTGAATGTTCATCGCCCTCTCCTGGCTGCGGGAGCGGAGAGCGCGCCACGAAGCTTCCTTCAACAAGCAGCGTCACGCGCTACGGCCGCTCCCCAACACCAGGGGCGGCCGCGCGCAATTATCGGTACGAATGCGCGCTCCGGATCAGACAGGCTTTCGGTCTCAACTTCCCCACTGCTCCAACGACCTCGCCGTTCCCGCGGCTCGGCCAAATGGTATCACCCGCGTCGAGAGCGTTTTCATGAGTTTTGGTGGGCCGCAGGCCCATGAGGACAGGCTTCAGCCTGCAACGGGGACTCCAGTCCCCGCTGGGCACCCTTTTCCGAGGCTAGAGTCTCGGTTGCAGGCTGAAGCCTGCTCCACCACTTGCGAGGAATTTGGAACCTGGCGAACCTCCGGCGCGTAGTTCTGACTGAAACATGGATGCCTTCCTCAAAGACCTGAAGCATTCCGTCCGCATGTTTCTGCGGACGCCGGCCTTCACCATCGCCGCCATTGGGGCGCTGGCGCTCGGCATCGCGACCAACACGGCGATTTTCTCGGTGATCGATACGGTTCTGCTGAAGCCGATCGCATTCCCAGATCCCGACCGGATCGTGCTCTTTCAAAACCTGTTTCAGCAAGGGGGCCGGGGCACAGGCGCCGCGCCTACCGAGTTTAATTGGTGGCGCGAGCAGACCGGAGCTTTCCAGGACGTCTCGGCTTACGCTTTCAACGTCGCCAACCTGACCGGCGAAGCCTTTCCTGAGCAGATCCAAGCCACGCGCGCCAGCGCGGATTTCTTTCGGCTCTGCGGCGCGGATGTGCTCCGCGGGCGCACCTACACGGCCCAGGAGGATCTTCCCAACGCGCCCAAGACGGCGGTGCTCGCCTATGCATTCTGGCAGAGGCATTTCGGCGGCGATCCCCAAGTAATCGGCCGACGCATCACGCTCAGCGGCGAGCGTTACGAGATTATCGGCGTTGTGGGACCCAATCTGAAAATCGAAATCGATCAGCCGCCCGACGTTTACATCCCCTTCCAGCTCGATCCCAATAGCCCGGATCACGGCCACTACTTCACCGTGATGGGCCGCATGAAAACTGGAATTACGCTGGCCGTTGCGAACGCGCAGCTACAAGCCGGCTATCAGGAATATGCCCGCAAATGGCCCGGCGACTTCCCCCAGAGAACGGGTTTCGGCGTACAGGTATTGCAGGACGTCCTGGTGGGCGGCGTGAAGAATTCGCTCCTGATTCTGCTGGGCGCGGTGAGCTTCGTTCTGCTGATCGCTTGCGCGAACGTCGCGAACCTGCTGCTCGCGCGCGCCACCGCGCGGAAACGCGAAATTGCGATTCGCGCGTCCGTGGGCGCCGGTCGCGCGAGGATCGTGCGGCAGCTTCTTACCGAAAGCGTGATGCTGTCGCTGGCGGGCGGCGTTTTGGGCTTGGCGGCGGGCTACGCCGGCATTCGCGGAATTCTGAGCGTCAGCCCCGGCAATATTCCGCGCATCGGGCTGGGCGGCGCCAATGTGGGGCTTGACTGGCGAATCCTGGCATTCACGCTCGTGCTATCCGTCCTCACGGGCGTTCTGTTCGGCCTCGTCCCGGCGCTGCAATCGTCGCGTGCGGATCTGAGCGGCACGCTGAAAGAGAGCGGGAATCGGAGCGGCACAGGCTTAAGGCACAACAAGACGCGGGCGGTGCTGGTCACCACGGAGATCGCGCTGGCGCTGGTGCTGTTGGTCGGCGCCGCGCTGCTGATCCGAACCTTCGTCTCCATCCGGCAAGTGAACCCCGGCTTCGACCCGCACAACGTTTTGACCATGCGCATGTCGCTGACCGGTCCTCAATTCGCCAAACCCGCCGGCGTGACTCAACTGGTCCACGAGGGCCTTCGCCGCATCAGCGCGCTGCCGGGAGTCGAGGTCGCGGGAAGCACGTGCTGTGTGCCTCTGGAAGGCGGCTTCGGCCTGCCGTTCCAGATTCTCGGACGGCCGCAAGGGCCTGCTTCCCAGGGCGGCGCCGGATGGACGATGGTCTCCGCAGGCTATTTCGAGACTTTCAAGATTCCGACCTTGCGCGGCCGCACGTATACGGAAAAAGACGATAGCGGCCCGCCGGTGGCGATTATCAATCAGGCGCTCGCCAAACAGTTTTGGCCCAATTCCGACCCGCTGGCCGACCGGATCGTCATCGGCCATGGCGTCGGCCCCGCGTTCGACCAGGAAGTTCCGCGCCAGATCATCGGCGTGGTTGGCGACGTCCGCGACGGCGCGTTGAATCGCGATCCGCGTCCCAACATGTACGTGCCCTCGGCCCAGATCACCGATGGCGAAAACGCATTGGCCGCGCAGATCATTCCGTGGGCTTGGGTGATCCGGACGCGGGTGGCGCCCATGTCGCTCAGCTCCGCGATTCAGAATGAACTGCGCGAAGCCAGCGGAGGCCTCCCCGTAGCCGCCGTTCGCACCATGGAGCAAACCATATCGCGCTCCACTGCGCCCCAGAATTTCAACATGCTGGTGCTGACGATCTTCGGTTGCTGCGCCTTGCTGCTGGCGGCCATCGGAATCTACGGATTGATGGCGTATTCGGTGGCTCAGCGCTCCCAGGAAATCGGAATCCGGTTGGCTTTGGGCGCGGGATCGGGCCAGATTCGAAATATGGTGATGCTTCAGGGCCTGCGTCTGGCGTTGGCCGGCGTGATTTGCGGACTTGCCGCGGCGTTCGGGCTCACGCGCTTGATTGCCGGTTTTCTCTACGGCGTGAAGGCTTGGGACCCGCTGGCTTTCTCGACCATCCCCGCGATCTTGATCGGGGTGGCGCTGGCCGCGGTAGCGCTGCCCGCCATGCGCGCGAGCAGAGTCGATCCTATCCAGGCGCTGCGCTACGAATAGCTCGCCATAAAATGGCTGAGATATGGACGCTTTTCTCGGGGATCTGAGGCGCTCCGTCCGCACGTTTGCGCGCACGCCTGGATTTGCTATCGCCGCGATCTCCACTCTGGCGCTGGGCATCGCCGCCAACACCGCGATTTTTTCGGTGGCGAACGCCGTACTGTTGAAACCGTTCGGCTACGCCGATCCCGCGCGGATCGTGATGTTTCAGAATACGTTTCGCGACGGAACCCGGAGCGGAAGCGCCGCGCCGGTTGAGTTCAACTGGTGGCGGCGGCAGACCGGAGCTTTTCAGGACGTCTCGGCTTACGCCTTCAACGCCGCCAATTTCACCGGCGAATCGGCGCCCGAGCAGATTCCCACAATGCTGGTGAGCGCGGATTTTTTCCGGCTCTGCGGCGCCAGTGCGATCGCGGGCCGCGAGTTCACGGCCGCGGACGATCAGCCCAAAGCGCCCAAAACCACCGTGCTCGCCTATTCGTTCTGGCTGCGGCAATTCGGAGGCGATTTCCACGCCATCGGGCGGCGCATTGAGCTAAACGGCGAGCGCTATCAAATCATCGGCGTCCTCGGCCCGCAGAACAACCAGATCGCGGAGCAATCGCTCTTGTCCGGAGACATCGAGATCGACTCGCCACCGGACGCCTATCTGCCGTTTCAGCTCGATCCCCTCAGCGCGGAACGCGGCCATTACTTCAACGTCGCCGGACGATTGAAACCCGGTATCGCTCTGGCGGCGGCAACTGCGCAACTCGAATCCGGCTACGCCGAATATGCGCGCCAGTGGACGGATTTAACTCCGGGCGCGAGCTTCGGCGCGCAGCCCTTACGCGAGGCCGTGGTAGGCGGCGTGCGCAATTCTCTGCTGATTTTGCTGGCCGCAGTCGGATTCGTCTTGCTGATCGCCTGCGCGAACGCCGCCAATTTGCAGTTGGCGCGGGCGGCCGGACGGAAGCGGGAATTTGCGATTCGCGCCGCCGTGGGCGCCGGGCGCGGTAGCATTATCCGCCAGCTTCTCACCGAAAGCGCGGTGCTCTCGCTCGCGGGCGGCATCGTGGGCTTGGCGGCGGGCTATGTGGGAATCCGCGCGCTCCTAACGCTGAGCCCCGTCAACATTCCTCGCATTGGGGCGGGAGGAAGCGGCGTCGGCCTCGATTGGAGAGTCGCGGGATTCACGTTCGCCCTATCGCTGCTCACGGCCGTTCTGTTTGGACTTGTTCCCGCCTTGCAGTTATCGCGGCGGGATTTGAGCGGCGCTTTGAAGGAGAGCGGCGGACCCGGCGGCACGGGCGTCCGCCACAATGGGACGCGAGCTCTGCTGAACGGCGCGGAAATGGCGTTGGCGGTCGTACTTTTGATCGGAGCGGCGCTGCTGATTCGAAGCTTCATCTCGCTCCGACAGGTGAATCCGGGCTTCGACGCGCGCAATATCTTAACCATGCGCACGTCGCTGGTGGGTCCTCAGTTCGCAACCGCGGCAAGCGTCACACGCGCCATTGACGAGGGAATTCGCCGAATCCGTGCGCTGCCCGGCGTCGACATGGCGGCTAGCACGTGTTGCATGCCCCTCGAGGACCGGCTGCACGGGACGTTTCAAATCGTGGGGCGCGGCGAAGGACCGGACTCGCAGGTCCTCACCGGATGGGCCGTGATTTCTCCCGGCTATTTCGAGACTTTCAAAATTCCGGTTCTGGCGGGCCGCGCGTTTACACAACGGGACGAGACTGGTCCGCCCGTGGTGGTGATAAATCGAACGCTAGCGAAGACGTTCTGGCCGAATAGCGATCCGCTTAAGGATCGAATCGTCTTCACCGGCGGCGGGTCTCCGCGCCAGATCGTTGGCGTGGTTGAAGACGTGCGAGAGGATGCGCTTAGCCGTGCGCCGCGTCCCAACGTTTATCTGCTCGCAAATCAGATGACCGGCACAGAATTATTGCAGACGTTGCCATGGGTCTGGGCGATCCGGACCCGCGGCGCGCCGATGCCGCTGAGCGCCGCCATTCAAAACGAGCTGCGTGAAGCCACCGGAGGCTTGCCGATCGCAAGCGTGCGCACAATGGACGAGATCCTTGCGGGATCCACAGGCGCC
Organism: Bryobacteraceae bacterium; assembly: GCA_036557165.1. Taxonomy (GTDB): domain Bacteria; phylum Acidobacteriota; class Terriglobia; order Bryobacterales; family Bryobacteraceae; genus Palsa-187. The sequence continues at coordinate 120,371 of DATBIA010000019.1, read as the reverse complement.
GAAAGGTTCAGAACGTTTGTGTTAACGATTTTCGGATGTGCGGCGCTGCTGCTGGCCGGCGTGGGGATCTATGGATCGATGGCGCACTCGGTGGCTCAGCGTCGCCAAGAAATCGGAATCCGGTTGGCTTTGGGAGCGGATTCGAGTCATGTCCGAAACATGGTGGCGCTTCAGGGCGCGCGTCCGGCGCTGGTAGGCGTCATCTGTGGCATTGCTACGGCTTTGGGTCTGGCGCGCCTCATCGCCGGGCTCCTGTTCGACGTGGAGCCCTGGGACCCACTGGTCTTCATCGCTGCGCCGGCGACTTCTATGGTCGTGGCGCTGGTCGCGGTCTGGCTCCCTGCGGAGCGGGCAAGCCGTGCCGATCCGATCGCCGCCTTGCGCCGCCAATAATCAGTGGGTCATCCCGTACGCGATGTAGTTCACCGCGATGCGAATGCCCAGGCCCGACCATTTCTCCGGATAGGAGGGATCGTCCGCAAACTCCCACGAATCGCCCAGGTCCGAATTCGCGACGATCGCGACCGCTACGCGGTTCTTGGCGTCATAAATGGCGCGCCAGTAAGGCGTATCTCCGTCGTCTTGATACGGGCGTCCGAAACGGCCCCAGGCGCCGGTGACGCGGAAACGGTCGTTCAAATCGTAAATCGTATGGAAGAGCGCGTCGGCATTGTCCACGTCCACTGGCTGACGGTCTGGAAAAACGCGGCGCATGCTGCGCATGAACACATCCCATTCGAATGTGCCCCAAAAATCATCGACCATTAAAAAGCCGCCGCGATCCAAATAATCGCGAAGCTTCTTGGACTGGGCGTCCGTGAGATCCCACTCGCCGGTGCGGACCGCATAGATCCAGGGCCAGTTGTAAACCTCGTCGCCGTCGTCGAGATTCACCGCTTGCTCCACGGACCGCGTATCAATGCGGGTGAGCCGCCGCAATGCCTGGGCAAGATGACGGTCCGCGCGTGGATAATCCTGCGTCCAACTGGACATGCCCTGCGCCCAATAGCGGCCGGCCTGGTCGAAACGCGCCGTGGCCGCAGGAGGATACATGAGCCGGGCAAAAGCGAACTCAGCCGGCTGCTTGTAATCCCCCGGCAGGGGAAAGTCGTTGTATTCGATAGCGGGATATTCCCGGAAGGGGCGTTGGAAAGCCCACACAGAACCGGCCGCGGCGGCGATGATAACCGTCGCGAGAAGGAATTTGCGAACGTCCATGCGGCCGTAAGCCCTTCCCGAGGATACCATCGCCAGACTCGGTTGGTGTATGAAGCTAAAAAATCTTGTGGTAACGCTGCCGCATTGCCGAAGCCTGCAGCGGCTCTTCGATGGGAACTTCTATTTGCGGAAATATCCGGACGTGGCCGCCGCGGGCGTCGAACCGTTCCGCCACTATCTCGAGCACGGCGCAAGCGAAGGAAGGAAGCCCCACGCCTTGTTCGATCACGATTATTATCTTCTTTGTTGCCCCGAGGCCCGCGATGGAGACGAGCCCTCCATTTTCCACTTTTTGAGGCGTCCGGTTCCTGCGGGGAATCCGCATCCGCTCTTCGATTGTGCGGCGTATCTTCGGACTCACCAGGACGCATTCCGACAAAGGATGAATCCCCTGGTGCACTTCGCGCGCGGACAGAGGGCGGCGCGCCGCCTCGGAGCAGCGCCGGGGACCGCAGGCAAGCCGGCGCCCCCCGCGCTCTCCTGCCTCGAGATCCTCGATGTTCAAGTGAGAATCGCGTTCACGGGAGAAGATTGCGAGTTTGCGGGAGACATCGTGCGGGTCTGGGAAGATTCAGTGGGGAGAATGCGATTCGTCGCTCCCGCTCAACAGGAGCCGTTTTTCGCCGCGATGAAGTACGATCAGTTGTGCGCGCAGGCCAATGGGCGCTTATAGCGCATATCAAATAAAAACGGCCCCGATCGCTCGGGGCCGCGTAGTAGAATTCGCTCCTATTGGAGCCTGCTGTGCTACTTCTTTTTCTTCGGAGCAGCCTTCTTTTTCGCAGGCGCCTTTTTCTTGGTTGCGTTCTTCATCGATTGATTCTCCCTTTACATCGGATTACGCGCCGCTCATTCCGAGAGCGCGGTTGTGTCCCCTTTATAAGATTCTTTGCGTTGAAAGTCAAGAGAAAAATGAAGGCGCCTCGCTCGCGGACGAGACACGCGCCGCTCGCGAACCGGCATTTTCTCCGCGACGTGGTGCGCCGCCGGTATGTTTTGACGCCAAAAAACGTAGTCGAGTAGAATTGTTTTAGTGGTTTTGAGGCCGATTTACGGGGCTGCGGCGCTGGTCGTCATGGCGATCGCGCTCGCGGCGGGTTGTGGAAAGCGCGTCGCCACTCACGCGCCGCCTTCGCCCCCGAAGCCCGCTCCCGTCGGTTGGACCGAAACCGGAATCGCGAGCTGGTACGGCGCTCCCTACGACGGACGGCCCGCCGCCTCCGGAGAAATCTTCGATACTCACCGGCTCACGGCCGCTCATCGCACTCTGCCGTTCGACACCTGGGTTGAGGTGACCAATCTTCAGAATGGGCGGCGCGTGCAGGTCCGCATCAACGATCGCGGGCCCTTCATCGACGGACGCATCGTCGATCTCTCGTTCGCCGCGGCCGATGCGATCGATCTGGTCCGGCCGGGAATCGGCCGCGTCCGATTGAAAGTGATCCGCGCTCCCAAGCAGGAGCCGCTCGCGAAGCGTAACGAGCCGGCGGACCCAGAGCCGCCGACTAAGCAAGACGAGCGGCCGCGCAAAACCGAACCACCTAATAAGGACGAGCCACCTAACAACGATGTGCGTGTTGACCAGGACGTGCCTGCAAAGAAAGATGAGCCTGCAATAGATAGCAGTTCCATCGCACAATTTGCGTCGGCCGGCGAGTTCGCCGTTCAGGCCGGCGCGTTCTCCGAGTCCGCCCGGGCGGACGGACAAGCGGCAAAGCTCTCCCGCTTCAGCCCGCGCGTGGTGAAAAGCGCCGGGGAACCTATGTTGTGGCGCGTGCTAGTGGGAAGAAAAATGACTCGCGAAACCGCCGAGGCCCTCGCCGTGCAGATCCGCGCAACCGGAAGCGACGCCGTTGTGGTTCGGGACGTCAAGTAGTTTTTTACAACTTTTTTACAACCTGTATACGACCTACCCCCGCTCTTCTTCTTAGGATGCCTAAGTAAGGAGAAAATCGTGATCCCAGCGTTTCCTATTAGTGACCCTCCCTCCGCTTCCGGATTCGAGACTTGGAAGACATGCACGGACGAGGAGTTGATCGCGGCGTACCGCGACGGTTGGGGGCCGGCCCGAGATGAGGCCATCGAAGAACTTTTCCGCCGGCATCAGGCGCGCATCGTGCGTTGGTGCTGCCGGTTCACACGAGACCGCGAATCCGCGCTCGACTTGGCGCAGGAAATTCTGCTGCGTGCATTCCGCAATTTGGATAGCTACCGCGGGGAATGCCGTTTTTCTACCTGGCTCTATGTGATCGCCCGCAACCTCTGTATGACCGCCATGCAGAAGCGCTCGGTGGAGCCGGTTTGGGCCGCCAAAGCCATCACTGCCGATTTACCGGACACCGCCTCGGCCGACATTCACACCCAAGTGGAGATGGAAGAGAGTCGCCGCAAAAGCTGGCGAATCATTTTGGACACGCTGGACCAGACCGAGGCGAAGGTCATGCTCCTGCATTACGGGCAGGAGCTTTCGCTGAACGCGGTGAGCCGCGCTCTCGGGCTGACGAATAAGAGCGGCGCCAAAGCGTATATCGTTAGCGCGAAACGAAAGCTCAACGCGGCGATCCGTCCGCAGCCGCATGTGGAGCGCGCTAAGCCCACCCTTCCCGTAATGGCATCATGAGATTTGCGATCTTCTCCGCTCCTTCCCATTTTTCTGATCGTCGCGGTGGACGTGCTCGGCTTGACGATCATGATCCCGTTGCTTCCCTTTTACGCCGAGAAACTCGGCGCGAGCGCGTTCCAGGTCGGCTGGCTCATCGGGCTCTATGCCCTGTGCCAGCTCGTCTCCGGGCCTCTGCTCGGGCGGCTTTCCGATCACATGGGGCGCAAGCCCCTGCTGATCGTCAGTCAATTAGGAACCTTCGCCGGGTTTCTCATTACCGCGTTCGCTCCGAATTTGTGGATTCTGTTTCTGGCTCGCGCGGTTGACGGCGCGACGGCTGGAAACTTGTCTCTCGCGCAAGCCTACATCTCGGACGTTACCAAGCCGGAGGACCGGGCAAAATCGTTCGGCATCATCGGTATCGCGTTCGGCATGGGATTTCTGATCGGTCCTGCGATTTCGGGATTTCTGGCGAGGTTCGATTACCGCGATCCGATCTTCGCCGCAGCCGCGCTTTCCGCTACCAGCGTAATGACCACTTATCTCCTTCTGCCCGCGAGCAAACCAAAGCTCGCGGCGGCGAGTGGGGAAACGGGGCCCGGAGGTCGGCGCCTTTCGCTGCTCGAGTGGGGCGCGTATGCGGACTACTTCCGCCGTCCCGCGCTCGCGCGCCGCTTGCTCGAGTTTCTGAGCTTCGCCTTCAGCTTCGCGATGTTCACCGCCGGCCTTCCCCTGTTTGCGGAGCGGCGCCTGGTCTGGGACGGGAAGCCGTTCGGACCGGTGCAACTCGGCTACATCTGGGCATTCGCCGGATTCCTCGGCCTGTTCCTGCAAGGACCGATGCTGGGCCGATTGGTGAAACGCTTTGGCGAGCGGCCCCTGAACCGCGTGGGGTTCCTCGGGTATGCCGTGGGCTACTGCATTCTGGCGTTCTGTCGTTCTTTACCTGTGCTGATCGTCGCAACCGTCGTGACGGCGATCGGCACGCTCGTTCGTCCGACGATAACCAGCCTGATCACTCAAGAGGCTGCGCGCGAAGAGCAGGGCGTAGTGCTCGGCCTTACCCAATCGTTGACTTCGGTTGCGCAGATTGTGGCGCCCGTACTCGCGGGATTCTTGATCCAGCGTGGAGTGCTGACGGGATGGGGACTCACCGCCTCCGCTTTCGCGGCTGTTGGATTCGCTCTCGCCTCGCAAAAGGGACCCCCGGGAATCGGGTAAGAGGACCTCGCGCCCGGTCCTGCCAGTTTTCGCGGCGCGGCTTAAGCTCCCTAATCTGTCAACTACCGGCTACGCGTCCCGATCCGGGCGAACCGCCGCCGACGCACTCCGGATGGGCGGCCTCGGCTTTTTCGGAGCGCCCACCAGTGCGTACGGATCGTCGGGATGGCCAGGCTCCGATTTCCGCAACAAGCGTTTGATCGCGCGCCTGATCCTCTCCGGAAATGAGCGCTCTTTCTCCACAATTGCTAGTGTAGCTATATGGCCCTGCCGATGGAGGTTTCCCCGGGCGACGTGAAACGCCGCATCGAGGCTGGCGAAAAGCTAAACTTCATCGACGTCCGCGAGCCTTCCGAATTAGCCCTTGCGCAATTGAAGGGCGCCGAGTCGATCCCGATGCGCCAAATCCCCGGCGAGCTGCCGCGCCTGGAAGCGCGGGCGGAAGACGCGCCATTAATCGTCTATTGCCATCACGGGGTTCGCAGCCTGAATGTGGTGAATTGGCTGCGCGAACAGGGCATCGAAAATTGCCAAAGCCTCGCCGGCGGCATCGACGCATGGAGTCTCACCGTGGACGCCTCGGTCCCTCGCTACAACTGAGCTATGGCGACCTCGGCTGTCCCCGCGCTACGCGAGCGCGCCTGGTTGGAGCAGGCTCCCTTATATCTGACGGCCGCAGCCGCCGTCGCCACCGAAGTGTCCATCGCCGCCTTCCAGATCCTGATGGGCATGGCTCTCGTCGCGTTGATCGCCGGGCGAGCGAAATTCCGCTGGCCGCCGGTGGCGACTCCGCTGGCCGCGTGGATGGGTTGGACGCTGATTTCCGCGGCTTCCCATAACGATTTCCACGCGGGCCTTCCGCAGATCAAGAAATTTTACGTGTATCTGATGTTGTTCCTGGTAGTCGCGGCGGTGCGCGAAATGAGAGAGATTCGAGGCATCGTCCTCGGCTGGACAGCCGCCGCTTCGGCCTCTGCGGCCTGGAGCATGGAGCAATTCGCCAGGAAATACCATGCCGCTCACGTAGCCCATGTGGATTTCTACATGTCATATGTGGGTGCGCGCATCACCGGATTCATGGACCACTGGATGACGTTCAGTGGGCAGACGATGATGGCGCTCCTGCTGATTCTGGCGTTGGTCCTGCTTTCGCGCGACCGCCGATGGAGGCCATGGCTGATCGCCGCCGGTTGCCTGGTGGCCGCGGCCCTGCTCGCCGCCGAGACACGCAGCATGTGGGGCGGCGCGGCGGCCGGCGCGGCCTATTTGTTGTGGTTCAAACGGCGACGGCTGGTCCTGGCGCTTCCCGTCATGCTTGCCGCCGCGCTGCTGGTAAATCCTTTCGAACTCCGGGAAAGAATCGTTTCCATCGTTCGGCCGCGTGCCGATGTCGACTCGAACGAGCATCGCGCCATCTTGCGGCGCGTGGGATGGGAAATGATCAAGGCCCATCCGCTGGTGGGGCTAGGGCCTGAGCAGGTAGGTCCAAATTTCGAGCGCTATCTTCCCCCGGAAGTTCCCAAGCCGCTGCCGAACGGCTACTACGCGCACCTCCATAACATTTACTTCCATTACGCGGCCGAGCGCGGACTTCCTGCGCTGGCGGCCCTGCTCTGGTTCTTCGGACGCGCGCTGTACGATTTCGCGCGCGCCCTGCGCCGTCTGCCGGCGGCTTCGGAGGCCCGGTGGATGCTGCATGGGGCCATCGCCGCGATCGTTGCCTTTATGCTCGGCGGATATTTTGAAGTGAATTGGGGCGATAGCGAAGTGCTCGGGATGCTTCTGGCGATCGTGGGGTGCGGCTACGCGGCGCTGGGCCGGCTCCACGCTCGCACGGATATTCCCTGATAATGTAGCCGGTCAAAGGATGCTTCGATTCGCCTGATCGGAGGATTTCGGGGAGGATTGACATAGCCCGATCGGCACATTGACTCCATCGGGGCCGCATCATATCGTTTACCTCAGTCTTTTCAAACGGGGATTGGCGTTTCGCGAGGTGGATAACCGCTCTTCCGTTGACACGGAAGAAAGGAGCATATGAGAATCGCGCAACGTTTTGCATCTTCCCTGTTTCTCGGAGCCGCGGCGCTGGCCCTGTCCGCGGTTGCCGTTGGGCAGGGGACGCCGCCGTCCTTCCAACTACTGACCACCATCACTGTCCCGGGAGGGCTAGGTGGATACGATATCAACTGGATCGATCCGGGGACTCAACGCTACTATCTGGCGGACCGGACGGCCACCAAAGGCACGGGACGCATCGACGTCGTGGACACCGACACGATGAAATTCCTGTATTCGATCCCCAGCACTCCGAACGAGATCGCATTTTCGGGAACGGTCCCCTCCAAGACGCCGGGGTGCAGCCTCAGCGGACCGAATGGCGTGGTGGCGGTTCCACAGATGCGGCAGCTGTACGTAGGCGACGGCGACAGCACCGTGAAGGTCGTGGATCTTGATGCAAGAGCTGTCGTAGCTATCATCCACACCGGCGGCAACTGCCGCGCCGATGAACTAGCCTACGATCCGCTCGATCATATTGTGGCTATCGCCAACGATCAGGATTCGCCGCCTTTTGTGACCTTCATTTCAACCGACACGCAAACCGTCCTGGGCCGCTATACCTATCCCGCCAGCCAGGTCGGCTTCGGATTAGAGCAGCCGGCATGGGATGCAAAGGCAAAGCGGTTCTATATCTCCGTGCCGGCCTCAACCAATAGCGCGGGAAGCGTCGACGTGATCAATCCCATCACCATGACGGTGGAAAAGAGCCTGCAAACCCAGTGCAGCCCCGCGGGTCTGGTCCTGACCCCGAGTCAGCACCTGATCACCTCCTGCGGCCAGGTGTTCGACGCCGCTAGCGGCAACAGCCTGGGGGTGACGTTAGGAGTCGCGGGGGACCAGATCTGGTACAACCCGGGCGACAACAACACCTATTTCGGCTTCTTTGTGGGCACGTTCGGCCCAACGGTCGGAGTCGGAGTTTCGGTGGTGGACGCGAATACGAATCAATTTTTGACCGCCATTCCCGCCTCCACGCACAGCCTCGCCGTGGATCCGAATAACAATCGCATTTTTGTGCCGGTATCCGGAAAAGGCATCCAGGTATACGCACAACAGTAACGACAGGTTATCTTGGGGCCGGGTCGCGTTTTGTCCCGGCCCTTTTTGTGGCCCGGTTGCTTTTCGTGTCCCAGTGCTGTCGGCGTGGGCTTGCCGCTAACCCGGATATTTGCCCGTAATATAACCGGTCAAATCGCGGATCGTGTGGTCCTGCGTAGTCACCAGCCAATTCACCAGGTCGCCTATCGACACCATTCCCGTGATTTCTTCGCTCTCCATCACCGGCAGGTGGCGCACGCGGCGGTCGCTCATCAGGCGCATGCATTCCCCCGTAGTCGTTTCCGGCGTGACGAAAAGCACCGGCGTGGTCATGATTTCGCGCACCAGAGTTTGGTCCGAATGACGGCCTTGCAGGATGACTTTGCGGGCATAATCCCGCTCCGTGACGATCCCGGCGAGTTTGCCGGCGCTTAGCACCACCAAGGCGCCGATATGCCGTTTCGACATCAGCTCGATCGCATCGTAAACGGTCGACTCCGGCGACGTATACCACAACGCGCGCGTCTTTTGACGAAGCACGTGCCTGACGGGCTCTTGAAGGTCAATGCCGTGCTCCAGCATGGAAGGGGTTGCTTGCATATTGGCCTCCCTGCCTGGATAGTGACTCCGCATCCGGCGAAAGTCAACCCCCGAATCGGGTCGCGTAACGTTACCCCACGAAACGTCCTTGGCTCACGAAAAAAGTAACCGAACCAGGCATCCTGCCGTCATTCTCCGCCCAGGTGCTTCGAGCGTAGAGAGAGCAGGGAAACCAGACAACCTGACAAACTACCAAAAGGGAGTCGCGCGGCAAATTTTGGCAAATTATCTGTCGTTTCCTGAAATTCCAGTTTGGCCTGGGATCTCCCCATCGCCGCTAATCTCGCTCGCCGATCTCCGTGTGCCGTTTTGCTGTTAAACTTTCTCTAGTAGGAGTCCACGTGCGGGGCAGTCTCGCCATTGCGGCAGTCGCGGCGCTCTGCGGTCTGAGCGCTTTCGGTCAGGCGCCCGGCGCCAGTCCGGTCTTCAATTCCAGCACGACGCTCGTGCTGATTCCCACCACGGTCACCGATCCTTCAAACCGCTTTCTTCTCGGCCTTCAAAAGCAGGACTTTCATCTCTTTGAAGATGGCGCGGAGCAAACCATTACGCATTTTTCCGGGGAGGACGCGCCTCTTTCCGTAGGGCTGGTTTTCGACATCAGCGGCAGCATGGGCCTTAAGCTTCGCAGATCCCGCGACGCTGCGATTCAATTCTTGAAGACGATGAACGATCAGGACGAGGCATTCCTGGTTGAGTTCGGCGACCGTGCCGAGTTGACCGTTGGCTTCACCAACAAACCGGAAGAGATCGAAGACAAGCTGTTGGGTTTACAACCCGGCGGTCTTACGGCCATGCTGGACGCCGCGGAGCTGGGTTTGAGCGAAATGAAAAAGGCGAAGAATCCGCGTAAGGCCCTGCTAGTCATTTCCGACGGCGGCGACAATAACAGCAAATATTCGGCGAAGGAAGTGGAATCGCTGGTGCGCCAAGCCGACGTGCAAGTCTACGCCATGGGCGTCTTCGAGCCCGATTTTCTGCCCGGACTCAGCAAAGAGGAAATCTCCGGTCCGAAGCTGCTGGCCGAGATTTCCGAGCAAACCGGCGGACGGGTGTTCGCGGCCTCGGATCCCAACGATCTTCCCAGCGTCGCCACGCGCATCGGCATCGAACTGCGGAACCAATACGTTCTCGCTTATTCTCCTGCCAATCAATCCAAGGATGGAAAGTACCGCAAAGTTGAAGTGAAGGTCAACGGGCCGAAGGGCGTCCCCGATCTAAAGGTCCGCTGGCGCCTTGGATATTACGCTCCTTCGGAGTAGCGCTTAACGGCGTCCGCCGATGTGCGCGGGCGCGGTCCGAGGCGTAACGGTGCGCGGAACCCCGACTCCGACCGGAGGCATGGAAGGAGCCCGCGGCGTGATCACGCTACCAGGCACTCCAACGCCCACGCGCGCCGGAGCCCCGATTCGCGAAGGACTCGTGCTACGCAAAGGCAGAGGACTATTGATTCGCGAGGGGATCACGATGAGCGGGTAACGAATTGCACCTGGCCAGGCCGGATATAACGATCCGTATCCGTACAGATACGACGGAAAATACATTGAACTCAAGCTCGACTGGAATGGACTCCAGAAGCTCACCCCGTAAGGGCTGCTCAGGCCTGGAACAATCGACGGCGGAAAGTAGCTGAACCCGCCGCCGCCGGCCGCGAATCCGCCATCGCCGGCCTGAGTCGGGTCGTCCAAAATACCCGCGGCGGTGGCGTTATCGGCCGAAACCGCCTGGCTTCTGCTCATCGCCCAACTCTTGAAGGGATCGCTGGACGCGAGCTCTGTGGGCTCGGGAATCAGCACCTGCGCAAGCGGCACATCCTGGCCTTGCTTCACCGCCACTTCCGCTTCGCTTCCCGATCTTACGTCGGCCTCCCCCTTATAGACGGTCACGCGCGGGGGATCGGAGTCGATGCGGAAAACTGCCTCGTGCGGAACACGAACTTCCCAGGTTTTATGAATCAGCTTGACCGAATTGCCTCCCGCGGGTTCGTTCATTTCGAGAATGGCGGAGCCTCCGAGCAACTCCACGCGCGTATCGGAAAGACTAGTAGACAGCATCCGGATGGAGCTATTCTCGGCCACGCGGAGCATCGTGCCCGGAGTGAGCAGCACCTCGGCGCGGCCGTGCTCGGTCCGCAACTCGCCGCCTTCGCCGATATCTGGAAATTTGCCGAACTTTTGCTGCAACGGTTGGTTCCCGATGAAGACCGATCCCTCAAAGAAGTAAATCACTCCGGAGTGCGTAGAAATGATGGATTGGCCGAAAACCGGCGTCAAGAAGACAAAAACCAAGACCGGTAAAATAGCCGCGAGCCGAGGGCGAAGCATAAAGAACCCCCTACTGGAAAGTATCCACGGATTGGCGGCGCGAGTCAACCAGCCGGTCGTTTCATGAATTCCCCAGCGCCGGATTCGCGGAGAGGCGCAACGCCTCCAGAGATCGAACAGTTGAAACGCGGAAGAGATTTGGAGGCTCCCATCAGTGCATGGCCAAAAGCCCGCTGGGGTCCTCTTGCTCCCCCGGATAGAATGGTTGTAACTCGCTTTGCAACCCAATCTCTTAGTTATGAAATTCGGCGGCACCAGCATGGGCTCCGCCGAAAGGATTCGCGTCGCCGCCCAGCTCACCGCGGAACAGTACCGCCAGCGCCCTGTCGCGATCGTCGTTTCGGCGATGTCGAAAATCACGGATCTGCTGCTCGACACGCTGCGCAAGGCGGAAGCCGGCGACGAGAGCGATATGGAGGCTAACCTCGCGCAGCTTTCGAAGCGCCACACGTCGGCATGCGGCGATCTTTTGCCGCAGCCGCGGCGTGAGCGGGCGCTCGACCGGATCGAAACCCTGATCCAGGAGTTCACCCGTATCGCGAAAGGCATGATGCTGCTGGGTGAGCGCCCCCCGCGCTCGGTGGACGAGGCGGTCGCTGTGGGCGAGCGTCTCTCAGCGCTGTTGATCGCGGAGCACCTGGAATCGGAAGGCGTTCCCGCGGTGGACGTGAACGCGGCTCAGGTGGTCGCCACCGACGCCGTATTCGGGAACGCGTCGCCGCTGATGGAGCAAACGCGCGAAAACGCCGCGAAAATTCTTAAGCCGCTGCTGGACCGGCGCGTATTGCCCGTGGTGACTGGATTTAACGGCTCGACACTGGACGGCCGGCCGACCACTCTCGGCCGTGGTGGCTCCGATTTTTCCGCGTCCATCGTCGCAGCCTCGCTCGATGCCACCGAACTATGGATCTGGACCGATGTCGACGGAATTATGACTGGCGATCCAAGGCTGATTCCCGACGCCCTGGTGCTCGACGCAGTCACCTACGCGGAAGCGGCCGAGTTGGCGTACAACGGCGCCAAGGTCCTGCACCCGCGAACGCTTGCGCCTCTGGCGGAGCGGGAAATTCCGGTCTGGAGCAAGAACAGCTTCGCTCCCGAAAAGCCAGGCACGCGAATTGTGCCGCGGCTTGAAAGCGCGCATGGCCCCCATGCCGTCACGTCCATGCCGGAGGTCGCGCTGGTTTCCATCGAGCCGGCGAACGCCGCCCTCAGCGGGACGATGGTCATGGCGCGGTCGCTCGAGTCGCTGGCGCGAGCCAACGTGGAGCTTCTCGCCATCACCAGCTCCAGCTACCGGCAGAGTTTTTGCTTCCTGGTGCGGAAATCCGAGCTCGAGAGAGCCACGGAGTTTCTGGAACAGGATCTGGCCCTGGAGCTGGCGCACGGATATCTCAAACCACTTCAGGTGGACACGGACGTTGGTCTGATCGCCGTGGTGGGAGAAGGCATGCGCGGAACGCCCGGCTTGGCGGGCCGCATCTTCACCGCAATTTCGCGTCGCCAGATCAACATCATCGCCATCGCGCAAGGGTCGAGCGAGCTGACCATCGCCATCGTGGTGCGCCGCGCCGGGCTGGAACAGGCCGTACGCGCGGTGCACGAGGAGTGCGGCCTGGGAAAACGCGGAACGGCGATTGGACTCTGAGCGAGCGGCGCCATCGGCCCGCGGCTCGGCTACCTCTTCCATTCGAACTTGCCTATTGCCTCTTCGCCGCTTCGGTTCTATACTGGCTTTTTTCGGATGTCCTACGCTTATCAGGACGAATTCGATCCTCAGGCGCCGCAGCGCGAAGCGGCCTTGTTTTATGCGCTGTTTCTGCGCGGCCATTCCGCGGAAACGCTGCGCCGCGATATAGACGTCCCCAGGGCCTTGCTGGTCAAGCTTTTACGTCGTCACCGGAATGAAACCGCGGTCCAGGCCAAGCTTCAGCGCGTCTACTATTACCGCAAACAGGTTCTGGCGATTTTCGACGAGTTGGTCACGCGCGAGCGCATCCGCGAACGCGTCCACTAATCGGCAATTTTCCTCCACGTTCCTCCCGCCGCATACGTCTAAACTATAGTCATGCAGCGTCAACGCAACCGCCGGGGCTTTACCCTCATGGAATTGCTGATCGTGATCGCGATCATTTTGGTGATCGCGGCGATCGCCGTTCCCCAGATGAACAAGCAACTCATGTCGGCGCACGAGATGGCGGCGATTCGCCAGATGACCACGATTCATCAGGCGGAAACTCAGTATTATTCGCAATTTGGCCAATATGCGGTCAGCCTTGCGCAGCTTGGGCCTCCCGCCAGCGGGTCTCCGGGACCGAATGCGGCGGAAATCATACCCAAGGGTTTGTCGGAGGGCAAGGCGAGCGGATACATCTTCAACGTAGCTGGAACGCCCACCGGGTACGCTGTTAGCGCCATTCCCGAGACGTTCAACGGCTCCGGGCGCCGCACCTTCTACTCGGACCAAACCCTGGTGATCCGTAACAACTGGAGCCAGGAACCGGCCAACGTGAATAGCCCGGAGATTAAGTAGCTCCCTGCGTTAAAGAATCCGGGAGTTACTTGGCAGTAGCCGCGAGCCCGTGCGATCTGGCGATCTGGTTGCGCGAACCGAATCCGGCGCCACAAACTGGTAATAGTGGCGACTGCCCACGAAATCCTGCCTCCCGATCCCGTAGAGACGCTCTATTCCGAGCTCCGAACGCGCATCCACGAGCTTCGCCCGCACGAAGATCTGGCGCCCATCGAGAAAGCGTTCCGCTTTGCGGCCGATCGCCATCGCAACCAGAAACGCTTCTCTGGCGAGCCCTATATGGTTCACCCGCTGTTGGTTACGCGCCAGCTCCTCGAGATGAACATGGACAGCGTATGTCTCCAGACCGGTCTGCTGCACGATGTGGTCGAAGATACCAGCGCCAAGCTTGAGGACATCCGGAAAAACTTCGGCGCTGAGGTGGCGGCCTGCGTGGACGGCGTCACCAAGTTGAGCAAGCTGAATCTGGCTTCGCGCGAGGAGCGGCAGGCGGAAAGCGTCCGCAAAATGCTGCTCGCGATGGTGAACGATCTGCGAGTGATTCTGGTAAAGCTCGCCGACCGCGTCCACAACATGCGCACGCTCCAGCACCTGCCGCGGGACAAGCAACTCCGCATCGCGCAGGAAACCATCGACATCTACGCTCCCATTGCGCACCGGTTGGGAATGGGCAAAATCCGCGGCGAGCTGGAGGACTTGTCCTTCAAGTATCTCGAGCCGGAAGCTTCCGCCGATCTGCTCAAGGAATTTCAGGCCAAGCGCGAGGCGAATGAAGCTTTTCTCAACGATATTAAGCGTACGGTGGAACGGCACCTGGCGCGAGAAAACATCCCCGCGCGAGTGGACACGCGCGTCAAGCGCCCTTACTCGGTTTTTCAAAAGCTGAAGCGCCAGAAGATCGAGATCGATCAGGTATACGATTTACTCGCTGTCCGCATCATCACGGATTCGGTGAAGAACTGCTACGCGGCTCTGGGCGTGATCCACAACGAATGGCACCCCATCCCCGGCAGAATCAAGGACTTCATCGCCATTCCCCGGCCGAATCTTTATCAGTCGCTGCACACCTCCGTGATGGGACCTGGCGGGCGCCACTTCGAGGTGCAGATCCGCACCGAAGAGATGCACCGCATCGCCGAGGAAGGCATCGCCGCGCACTGGAAATATAAGGAGGGCCGCCGCGGCCCCGCCGACGACGATCAACGCATCGCATGGCTTCGGCAGCTTGTCGAATGGCAGAGCGAGATGCGCGACCCGGCCGACTTCATGTCCACTCTGAAGGTGGACTTATATCCGGAGGAGGTCTACACGTTTACGCCGCGAGGAAAAGTGATTGTGCTTCCGCGCGAGGCGACCCCCATCGATTTCGCGTACGCAATTCACTCCGATGTCGGCCGCCAATGCGTGGGCGCCAAGGTCAACGGCCGCATCGTGCAGCTTAAGTACGCCCTGCGCAACGGCGACGTGGTCGAAATCCTGACGCAGCCCGGCCACATGCCGAGCAAAGATTGGCTCGCGCTGGTGAAAACATCGCGCGCGCGCAATAAAATCCGGCATGAAATTAACGCCACGGAGCGCGCGAAGGCGATTGAGATAGGCCAAAAAACGTTGGAGCGCGAGGCGCGCCGGCTGGGCGTACAACTGGCCCGCATCGCAAAGAGCGATTTCGAAGCGGTGGCGGGGGAATACGGCTGCTCGAAGATGGAAGATCTGCATGCCGCGCTCGGCTATGGGAAATTTTCGGCGCGCCAGGTGTTGCAAAAGTTGGCGCCCGAGAAGATTCCCGTCGAGGCCCCGGAAACTGCGCAGCCGGCGGCCACGCCGCGCCTGGCCCCCGCTCCTACGAGCGACGACCGAGACCTGGTGATCAAGGTTAAAGGCGTGGACGACGTGCTGATCTACCGCGCCAAATGCTGCAATCCGATCCGCGGAGAGCCGATCGTGGGATACGTCACGCGCGGCAAAGGAATCGCGGTGCACGCCGTGAACTGCGCCAACGTGCAAAATTTAATGTACGAGGCGGAGCGCAAAATCGACGTGGAATGGGCGCGCGGAGCGGCGCAGATGTTCCCCGTGAAAATGCTGGTTTACACGAAGGACCGGCCGGGGATGTTGAATCAACTCACTTCCGTGCTCGCCAACGAGCAGACCAACATCCGCAGCCTCGAGGCTCGCAGCGACGACAAAAGCGCCACCGACGGCGCCATCGTGGATATGACGGTCGAGGTGAAAGACACGCGGCAGCTTGAGCGCGTGGTTTCGTCGATGCGCCGCATCTCTGGAGTGCGTGACATCGAAAGAGTGAATCAATAGAATGACTCCACAGAAGACCGCCTCCGAGCCCGAGCACATCGCGATCTCAAAATCCAAGGGCATCAAGATCGACTGGCAGGATAACCATCACAGCGAATATTCGCTCGAGTATTTGCGGGACGAATGTCCTTGCGCGAGTTGTACCGGCGCTCATGGAACTACTCCGCAAAAGTCGAACTATTCGGCTCCCCAGCCGACAAGCCCGTTCCAGATGTATACGCCCAAGCTAAGAATGCTCGACGTGGAGCAGGTGGGCGCCTACGCCATCCGCATCAACTGGAGCGACGGGCACAACACGGGAATCTATTCGTTCGACCACCTCCGCCGGATCTGCCCGTGCGAAGAGTGCCAAGCTTCGCAAGAACCGTCGGAACTGGCCGGCTAGCGCCCGCGGCGCGGGCGGACTGCATGCGGTAGCGAGCGGAGTGGAACGATACAATCGTCGGATGCCCCCACGCTCGCCGCTGATTCTGCTCCTGTTCTCGCCGCTGTTGTTGCCGGGGCAGGCGCTCAATATGTCGCGCGATCTTGTCGCCAATGGGATCGCGATCTCGAACCTGGCGCCCGATTCGCCCGCTTTGGACGCCCGCCCGTTGTTCGAGGCCGCGGTGAGTTATGCGGTCCAAAACGGCATACCCACGCTGACCGCCGATCCGGGTGCGTATTATTTCCTCACGCTCCACAACAGCTCCACGCACGTTCTGCTCAACTCCGCCACAAACCTGACCATCGATTGGCAAAACTCGAACTTGCTGTTTCACTCGAGTAATGTCTCGGCGATCCAGTGTTCCAACTGTTCCGGGGTCGTCATGGAGAACTTCACGCTGGATTACCAGCAACTGCCCTTCACGCAGATCACCGTGACGTCCGTCAATGCGGGCGCGCAGACGTTCAACTTCACTACGATTCCCGGTTATCAATCGCCCTCCGATTTCAATACCAACCGGGCGTCCGATGGCAGCGACGCTATCTGGATGTTCGTTTTCCGCAACGGCGCGCCCATCCGGGAGGTGGGCCGGCTGGGGGCGAAGCGTCCGGTGAGCGGGAACACCATCGCCATCAGCGATGTCAACGATCCTTGGGCCAGGCCGGCGCAATTGGCGGCCATCCAGCCCGGCGACACAGTGGTCTTCACCGATCGCGGCGGTCCTCCCGCTATCAATTTTGTAAACGGCCAAAACGACGCCGTGCACAACGTCTCCATCTATTCGTCGGGACAGATCGGGCTGTACTTCGGGCGGACTAACGGCGCCATCGCCGACCACGTGCAGATCGTGCCCAAGCCGGGCGACACGCGGCTGATCAGCACCAATGCCGACGGCATCCACACCAGCTTCGCCTTGGGCGCGAACGTTTTCACGAATAATACCGTGCGCCGGACCTGCGACGATGCGCTCGCCATTTCGGCGCCGTGGATCGCCACGGTGACGACAGCCGGCGGTGCCGGCGTGACGGTCGCCCGCAGCTTCGCTTCTCCGTTTCCGCCGGGTTCGTCCGTATCGTTTATCGATCCCGGCTCCGACGCAGTCGCCGGAACGGCCACCATCGTTTCGGAATCACCGGCGTACAACCAGCAGAGATTCACCGATGGCGAGAGCGTCACGCTCACGCTGGACCGCGCCGTCTCGGGGCTGGCTGCGAACTTCGGGATGACGGACGACGATCCCGCCAAGACTGGTTCCGGCTCCGAAATCGCCTACAACACGGTTGAGGAGGGCGTCTTTGCGCGCGGCATCTGGCTCGCTGGAGTGCAAAACGTATCGGTGCACGACAACTACATCCGGAACACCAGCAGCAACGGGATCTTCATTCAGCAACTCAGCGGTAGTAACACCGATGCCGGGCCTTCGTCGGCCATCCAGATCCGCAACAACCTGGTGGACACCGCGCTCGCCTACGCTAATGTTTCGCATGGCGTCACGTTCGCCGCGGCTTCCATCTATGCGGTGTCGCAAAACAGCTCTAACGCGCAAGTCAGTTCCGCCCCGCATAACAACATCGCGGTTACGGGCAATCGGGTCACAAACTCGGCGCGATCCGCCATTCGTCTGGAAAACGTGAATACCGGTCAAATCGCGGGAAACGCGATCCAGGGATTCGGACTGGCGCCCACCACGAACGTGTTCACCGCCCCTGCTTGCTGCGAATCTCTCGCGCAGTACGAGTCCGACTTTCAGCGAGCCGTCCTGACCCCAAGCTCGACCGGCATTTCGGTTTCCGGCAACTCATCGGAGGACGGGGGCTCCATCGTGGCCACCGTATCCACGGCGAGCGGGTATCCAAGAGTCGGCGCGGGCTCCTTCGCAGCCGCGTATGGGGCAGGCCTTGCATCTTCCACCGTCGTAGCAGCCCAGGCGCCGTATCCAATCGCTCTCGGCGGCGTAACGGTGACGGTGCTGGACAGCGCGGGGATTTCGCGCTCCGCGGGCATCCAGATGGTCTCAGCCAATCAGGTCAACTACCTCATTCCGGATGGATCGGCCCCCGGCATAGCCATCGTGACCATCGGTTCTACTTCCGGCGCCGCGCAGATCGATAGCGTGGGTCCCGGACTCTATTCGATGAGCGGCGACGGCAAGGGCGTGGCCGCCGCAACCGCCGCCATATATGCAGCCGACGGGAGCGTCGTTCCGCAAGCTGTCTTTCAATGCGCGGCCGGGAGCCCGTGCGTGGCCTCCCCGCTGGATCTTGGCAATCCCGGAGACCAGCTCATCGTGAGCCTGTACGGCACCGGCATCCGCAACAACAGCGGGCTCCAGAATGCAACCGCCACAGTGGGAGGCGGCCGGGCGACTCTGTTATACGCGGGGGCGCAGCCGCAGTATCCCGGGCTGGACCAGGTAAACCTGGTGATCCCGCGATCGCTGGCGGGCGCCGGGGAGGTGTCGATTATCCTTACGATGGATGGGCAGACCGCGAATGCCGTCACGGTCAACGTGAAATAGCGGTCGCGTTCCGATTTTTCACGTTAAACGTTTGCGGCGCTCGCGCGTCTACCTTGTAGTTCGTTAGCGGAAAGTTAGTAGGCATCCAAGGAGGTATGCGATGTCCCCCTTGACCCGCATGAGTTTAGCCGCCCTCTTTGTAAGCGCGGCTTTTGCCCAGACCGCCCCGCCCTCGCCCGCATTCGAGGCCGCCGAGGTGGCTGTAAGCCCAAAAAGAAATGTCCAGGGTGTGAGAGGCCCCACTCTCAATAACGGCTTGTATGCGATAAAAAACGCCACGATGGTGGATATGATCTCCAGAGCCTACGGCGTGGACGCCGACAAAGTCTTCGGCGGACCGAACTGGCTGGAATACGACCGCTTCGACGTGATCGCCAAGATGCCGCCCAGGACTTCCGCGGAGACGGCGAAGTCGATGTTTCAGGCGCTGTTGGCCGACCGGTTCATGCTGGTAGTGCGGCAAGACACGCAGCCGCTCCCCGCTCACGCGCTGACGGTGGGCAAGGGAAAACCGAAGCTGAAGGAGGCCGACGGCTCGGGCCCGCCCGGATGCAGGGGTGCGATCGAAGGTCTCCCAGGGCCCGCCGGCGGGGGCGGCGCGCCCGTGCCCGTTACAGTTAATGGAACGCCTCTGATTGTGTACACCTGCCGCAACGAAACCATGGCTGCCTTCGCACCGTTCGTACGCAACATGGGCGTACAGCAGAATCTTGGTTCCGGGCCGGTGGAGGACAAGACCGGACTGGAAGGCGCCTGGGATTTCACGTTCAAGATGTCGCTGCCTGTTCGCGGGCCGGGCCTCGCCGCCGGCGAGAACATCACCATCCAGGACGCGCTCGATAAGCAGCTTGGGCTTAAGCTGGAGCCTGAAAAACTCCCGCAGCCGGTTATCACAGTTCAAAGCGTTAACCGGACTCCGACGCCCAATGCGCCGGATATATCGCAGAAATTCCCGGCCGCTCCCGCTGAGTTTGAGGTCGCGGACGTGAAACCCACGGCTCCGGATGTCAAAGGCGCCAGCATCCAGATTCCGCGTGGTGGCCGCGTGAACATACGAGGCCTGGCTTTGAAAACGTTAATCCAGGAGGCCTGGAGCGTCCGCAACGACGCAATCGTGGGAGCGCCGAAATGGATCGAGACGGAGCGTTATGACATTGTGGCGAAAATGTCCGACGAAGCCGCCGCCTCCGGCCCGGTCGATCTCGACACAATTTGGGTGATGATGCGGGCGTTACTTGCGGACCGCTTCAAATTGGCGGCACACATGGAAGACCGGCCAGGGACCGCCTACAACCTCGTTGCGGCAAAGCCGAAGCTCAAAAAGGCCGATCCCGCAAGCCGCACCAAATGGATGCCGGGAGCCGCGCCCGGCCAAAAGTTGAGTTCGTCGCAACCGATGAACTATACATTCCACAACATGACGATGGCGCAATTCGCGGAAACTCTCCAATACATCTCGGCGCCTGGGCCGGTTACGGACGCCACCGGCCTGGAGGGCGGTTACGACTTTACATTAGGCTTCAACCCGTTCCCCGTGGCTCAGGCGATCGCCGGCGCACGTAGCGGCGGACCGGCCGGAGACGCCGGCCCGGCGCCGCCGGGCGTGCCCGAAGCCTCGGACCCGAGCGGCGCCATTACTCTTTTCGAAGCCATCGAGAAGCAACTCGGCCTCAAGCTGGAAGCGCAAAAGCGCCCCGTGCCCGTTCTGGTGATCGACCATATCGAGAAGCCGTCCGACAATTGACCCCAAAAGGTGGAGCGGGCTTCAGCCCCGGCTAAGACAAGCTAAAAGTCTATCCGCAGCGCGATCTGCGTCCGGCGCGCATTCGTGCCGTATGGATATCCAGCAGCCGCGTTCCCCGCGCCGAGCCCGGCCACCGGCTTGAGCACGCCGGATGTGGCCGTGTAGGCGATCGTATTGACGCTGGTGTTGAACTGCGAATTGGTCACGTTGAACGCCTCCAGCATCAGCTTCGCTTTTATACGCTCGGTGATGGGTACGTCGCGCGAGATGCGGGCGTCCAACTCATGTTCTGGGCCGGTCCCTAGCGACCCCGCGCGGAGGAAAGGCGCCTGCTGCGATCCGCCCGAGCCGTTCAGCGAATTCGTGTAAGCCATAGTGAGCCCGGAGAACTGCTGCCCATTCACGAGAACGATGGGCGTTTGATAGAGCGAGGTGGCCACCGTCGCGATGCCCGATAGCTGCCATCCGTTCACCAGATATCGTTCCATCATTGAATTCCCACTAGTAATGCGCGGCTGCCAGGTCCAGCTCAGAACCCCGCGGTGACGCTGATCGAACGGCGAATTGGTTTGCGTGGAGCGGTAATCCGCGTTCACCACCGCCGGCGCCAGGAACCCGAGCCACGGCACGGGAGCGCCGCCTACATCGTCAACCGCGTGCGACCAGGTGTAGGCCATGTGCAAGCTAAATCCGCGCGACACGGCTCTGCTTAACTGCACGGTCAAACCGTGATACCAGGAACCGCCGGAATTATCGACCTGGTAAACGTGGGCAAAAGAGGAGGAACCTTTCGCGTTGAAGATCCAGTCGGGGAAAGTGCCTACTGGGGCGCCGTTGAAATTGTCGATGGTATAGGTGCGAACAAGCGTTGGCGTAAAGATATTTTGATCGCTAAGCGTCCACAGCCGCAGACCGCGGCTATAAATTCCGCTCACCGCAAGAGTCGTTTTCGCTCCGAAGCTTCGCTCCAGACTGACCACGCCCTGCTGCACGTAGGGATTCCGGAATTTGCCAGGCTGAGCGTAGAGCACGTTCTTGGCTCCGGTAGGCACGCTGCTCGGGCTCGCGATCACATGCCCGAAGTAGGGCGATCCGTTCTGATTGGGATTCAGGGAAACGTTCTCCTGATAGATCGCGTTTCCCGCAAACAGCGCGTCGAGAAGTTGGCCCGGGTACGGTTGGAAAAATTCGCCCAATCCCGCGCGGAGCACGGTGTGATGATCCACCATATACGCCAATCCGATCCGCGGAGCGACGTCCTTGTTGGTCGCAGGAATCGATCCGGTTTGGAAATAACTGGCGTTGGCGTAGGTGGGCTTGGGCATGAACGGCTTTTCCCAACGGACTCCGTAGGTCACGCTCAACCGCCGGAACGGCTTCCAGGTATCTTGCAGGTAGAAATTGAACTCCGGCATGTGCAGATCGATCACCGGAACGCCGAAGCCCTGCGAGAAGCTCGTGTAACTTTTGCGAGCGGAAGGATTGTTGGTGAAATCCTCGGCGAAGGTCGTCAACGACGGATACACATATGAGCCGGCGCTATTGAAGATTTGAGCCAGACGATCCTCGCGGCGAATGTATTCGAAGCCGGCCTTCACGAGATGCGTGTTCATCGTGACCGATAGATTGTCGCCATAGGTCCATCTCTGCTCGCTGACGACGTTCGGAAACGTGGGATTCGCGCCCACGGAAGTTCCCGCGATGTCAATGGCCAGTTTTCCCGTGGAGGGTAGCAATTGCGTGTTCAAATAGTCCGACGACCGGTCGTGATAAAGGCTGGCGCTCATCTGGTTGAAAGCGAAGCCGCTCGCCAGCGACCGCCCCCAAATCAGCCGGCCATCGCGTGCTTCCTCGCCAACGCTGCCGTTGTTTCCCAGCAACTGCCCGTTGGTGGCCACTTGCGCGATCTGCGCGCCGTCGGGCGAGTTGCGGTGCAACAAATCCGCTTCCGCGCTGACGCTATTGTTTTCATTCGGACGCCAATCGAGCTTCACCAATCCGTTCAACGAAAATAGCGAACGCTGAACTACCTGATTCATTTCCGAATTCAGAAAACCTATTGCCGCCGCGCACTGGGCGGGGGTGGCGGGGGTAGTGCAATTCGCGGGGTTCACGGCCGTCCCGGAGGGGATGCCGATCAGCGGATTGGAAATCAGATTGAGACCTTCGGATTTGCCCTTGATCGCCTCGACGTTCGAAAACCAGAAGAGCTTGTCGCTTACGATCGCTCCTCCGGCGCTTGCGCCGCCTTGATGCTGCCAGCCAGTGGGGCGAAATCCGGGAGCGTAGCGATTCGACGCGTTCAAGCTCGCATCGTTGAAATAATCGTACAGCTCTCCATGGAAATCGTTGGTCCCGCTCCGCGTCACCGCGTTCACCAGTCCCCCCGCCGCGCGGCCGAATTCAGGCGGCGCAGTCGCGGAAACGATTTGAATCTCGCTAATCCCATCCTGCGTCAACTGCGGAGCGATGCCTGGCTTATCCAGATAGTGCGTGCTCGTGGTGAAATCGCCAGTGGTGAAAAACCCATTGGTGAACGGCTCGCCGCGGAAAGCTAAAACGCCAGTGGCATTATTCTGTGTGACCGCCGGCGCCAGCAGCACCAGGGGATCGGCGCGGCGCACGTCGGTGGGCAGTGTTTCCACGTCTTGTCGAGTGACCCGATCCGCAACCTCATACTTCGTGTCGGGAGCGATGGGCGCGGCCCGGTCGGATTCCGCGGCCGCGGCATCCTCGCGGTCCAGCACGATCTCAAACGCGATGGTGCGGCCCACAGAGATCTCGAGATCCTTGCGCTCCCAGTCTTTGAAACCTTTTCGGGTAACTTTCACGTCGTAACCGGAACTGGGAACGAGATGTGGAGCGTTGAACACTCCATCGTCGGTGGTTACGACGCTGCGCTGAATTCCCAGACTGCCGTTGGATACGACGACCGTGGTGTCCGGAATGCCTTCGCCCGAAGCTTCCCGGATAGTTCCACTAACCCCTCCGTAACCCAGTGAGGCTTGCGCAAGCGCGCTGGCGCCGCACACCAATGCGAGAAAAATAAGACCTGCCGCGTTTCTCATGAAACTCCCCTCAAAAGACCCTGTTCGGCCGTAAACGTTTGACGAGCGGAGCCCAGAGACCGGTTACGAGAAGTTGCGCCGAGCTAGCGCCCGAAATAAGCCGCGTTACGTTGCGCGAAATCGGACCATTTGTCGGGCAGATCGTCGAGCGCAAAAATAGCGGAAACAGGGCATACGGGCACGCAGGCCCCGCAGTCGATGCACTCCACCGGATCGATATAAATCAATTCTTCCGCCCCGAATTTCGGGTCGTCCTTCTTGGGATGGATACAATCGACCGGGCAGGCGTCCACGCAGGCCGTGTCCTTGGTGCCGATGCAGGGTTCCGCAATCACGTAAGCCATAGAATTAACCTCTCCGAATCGGGGTCCCGCGTTCTTTATTTTTACTTCACCGGGAATCGTTTCTCGGAGGGATTTCTTTAGAAATACCACACGCGGCGGTGGAGGCGCAAATGAAATCGAATTCCAGCTCGTCTGCTATTCTTAATAGAGATGCACGATCACCAACCCGCGCTTTCTTCCTTTCGTTTTAAGCGCGCCAAAACGGAAGGGCTGATTGAAGTCCTGAACGAGGGCTCCTACGTAATGGCGGAATACAGCGAGCGCACAGGAGTGGTGAAATGGCAGCGCGTGGTGGCTGCCAGCCAAAGAGAAAAAATTGAGAAGTGGCTCGACGAGCATTACCCCGCCAGGCCGTAAAGCATCTCGCGGCGCGGCCGTACCGGTCGCATGTGGCCGTGCCTGGACAGCATCGATCGAGCGAAGCGCGCAATTGAAAGGAGATCCCCATGGCCGGACGCGGTCCGCAATCGTTTAAAAAACGCCAAAAAGAGCAGCAGCGCAAGGAGCGCCAGCAAGCCAAAATGGAAAAGCGGCTCCAGCGCCGGCAGGACCATGAGAATCGCGAGCGATCCGGCCCTGAAATGGGCGAGCCCATCACCCAGCCGGTAGTCCAGGAGTAACCAGGCGGAGGATTCTATTGGGCGAGCCTTTCGTCCCCACGCCGCCGCCCTCCGCTTGCCTCCCAGCGGATTCTATGCGACCATTGGGCTGTAGTAGCAGTCCGCTGTTTTTGGCTCTTTCGCTTCGTCCGGTCTAACTAACCACCGTCGTCCGATCCTGCCCCGATCCACTCTGCAACTCAAAAGGAAAATCGAATGAAAAATATTTTCGTAGGGAACCTGAGCTTCGACGTCACCGAAGACGCGGTTCGAGCTCTGTTTCAGGAATATGGAACCGTGGAGCGCGTGAGCCTCATCACCGACCGGGATACTGGCCGGGCCAGGGGATTCGGGTTTGTCGAGATGCCCAATAACGCGGAAGCGGATCGGGCCATCGCCGAATTAAACGGCAGAGAACTCGATGGACGAGCGTTGAATATCAACGAAGCGCGGCCGAAAACCGAGCGTGCCTCTGGCGGAGGCGGTGGCTACCGCGCCGGCGGCCGTTCGCGTAGCCGCTGGTAAGAAAGCGGGGCAGGCGATTGGTCGCCTGCCTTCGTCATCCCAAGAGACAGGCCACAAACCGCAGTGGCTTTCCCATTACTACTGCACCAATCTTCGCCTCACAATCGCCGGAACCTCGATATCCTTAAACGGATCGGGGTACATGGGATCGGGAGCGCCGTTTGCGTGAGGCATCGCCGCTGGGCCCTCTTCGCGTTGAGATTCGGCCGCGGCGGCGGAAGCGGGTTCGCTTGACGAGGGGGTTGCCATGACCGGCTCGGGCGAAGGTAATGGCGACAGCGGCTCCGCGCGGTGCGGGGCCGGCGCGGCCACGCCGTGGCTTTTGCGCTGGATCGCCGGCAATGAGTCGCGCTCGAATCCCGTGGCGATCACGGTGATTTTTACTGTGTCGCCAAGATTCTCGTCGAGCACGACTCCGAAATTCACCTGCGCATCGGGATTTTCGGTGGCGTTGCTAATCAACGTGCAGGCTTCGTTCACCTCGTGCAATCCAAGCCGGCTGGACCCAGTGATATTGATAAGCACGCCCCGCGCGCCGCGCACTCCTCCGGCTTCCAGCAGCGGACAACTGATCGCCTTTTCGGCGGCGGCGACCGCCGCGCCCTCGCCGGACGCGTCCGCCGTCCCCATCATGGCGTAGCCCATGCCCAGCATGATCGCGCGGATATCCGAAAAGTCGCGGTTGATCAGCCCCGGCGTGACGATGATGTCGCTGATGCCTTGCACAGCCTGCCGCAACACGTCGTCCGCGATGCGAAAAGCGTCGAAAAAGCTCGTCCCTTTGGGCGCCAGGCGCAGAAGCTGATCGTTGGGGATAGTGATCACCGTGTCCGCCACGCTGGCCAGTTCGGCCAACCCCGCGTCGGCCTGGCGCATGCGCTTCGGCCCCTCAAAGCCGAAAGGCTTAGTGACTACCGCAACCGTAAGAGCCCCCAATTCCTTGGCGAGAGATGCGACCACCGGAACGGCGCCGGTGCCGGTCCCGCCGCCGAGCCCCGCCGTGACGAAGATCATATCCGCGCCTTCCAGCAACTCGATGATCTTTTCGGTATCTTCGAGCGCGGCTTGGCGGCCTACGGACGGATCGGAGCCGGCGCCTAGGCCGCGCGTAATTTTTGATCCGATCGCCAGCTGACTGCTCACCGTGGACGCGACCAGCGCCTGGAGGTCTGTATTCAACACAAAGAACTCGATTCCGGCTAAGCCTTCGTCGAGCATTCTGGCGACGGCGTTGGAGCCGCCGCCGCCCACGCCGAGCACGCGAATTTTTGTTCGCGGAGCGGCCTCTTCCTGGATCACGAATTTCAAAGTATCGAGCGACATCGAAGCGTTCTCCTTATCCCGGGGACCGAAGTCCCCTTTGCAGGCTGACGCCTGCTCTACTTACCTCATCACCAATCCCAACAAGCCTCGGGCTCGCCGCCTCGGCGGCCGGTGCAGCTTGAGTTTCGCCGAATACATACTCAGGCCGGCGGCAGTGGTCCACAGTGGACTCTCCAGCTCATCCGGCCAAGCGTCGATGCCTTTCGCGAGACCGCTGCCAGATTGGCAGTTCAGCACTCGCTCCGCCATATCGCACATCCCGGCGAGCAGCGATCCCCCGCCGGTCATCACAATCCCGTCCAGAAGCTTGCGATCCATGCCCGCGCGGCGCACCTCGTCCAAAGCGTAAGTAAATAGCTCCTCCGCGCGCGCCTCCAGGATTTCGACGAGTTCTTCCCGCCGGGCTTCGCGCGGAGCGCGACCTTCGGGCGACGGGACTTCGATCAGCGTCGAATCCGAGGTCAGGCCCAGCATCGCGCATCCGTACTCGCGCTTCAGGCACTCCGCGTCCTCGTAGCCGACTTTGAACATCGCCGCGATGTCGCGAGTGAACAGATCGCTCGAAACAGGAAGAGTGGCGGCGAGCTGGAGCGCTTCGCCGTCGTAGATGACCAGGCCCGCGGAATGAAGTCCCACGTCCAGCAGCGCCACGCCGCTCGCGCGATCCTCCGGCGCCAGGCAAGCATAGGCGGCGGCTACCGGCTCGAAGACCGTCTCCTCCACCTCCAAATGCGCCAAATGCGCCGAGGCCACCAGCGCCTGGTGTTCCAGAATCGAGCCCGTGACCAAATGAACATTCGCTTCCAGGCGCGAACAGATCCCCTTGTGCGGCTTGCGATATCCGGCCATGCCGTCGAGAACGAAATCCTGGGGGAAGACGTGGAGCAGCATGCGGTCCGATTCCAAATGGACTTCGGAGGCCCGGCGCGCCGCGAAGCTCAGGTCTTCGAGGCCCACTTCGCGCGGCCGGCCGAATTCGTATACCCCGCGGCTCTGCGCGCCGCGAACATGAGCGCCGCCGACGCCCAGAGTCACGGCTTCAATAACAGCCGGCGCCCCGCGCTGCGCATCCGCTACCGCGGCGCGGATGGATTCGCCCACCGCTTCCTGATCGCTGATTCTTCCCTTGACCCAACCAGCCGACGACGCCAGCCCATGCCCCACGTAACGGAGATAGTCTCCTTCCAGCGCGCAAACGACGCAGCGCGTCCACAAGCTCCCGGCGTCCACGCCGACGGCTAGCTGTGTTTTCGCGGGCGTGCTCATTCCACCACCGTGATCCGGTCCTCCAAACGCATATCGAGCGTCGAGGCTCCGGGGAGCTTATGCTTGATCTCTCCGATGTGATTCCGGAAATTTTGATAGCGCAGTTGGAAGTGGCGGTCGCCAAGCAGCAGCGTCACTACGCGGCCCTCGTATGGCTGCCGGATTTTTATATTGTCGCGGTTATTCACGTCCACTTCCGAAATATCCTTTCCCGCGTCGCCCAGCTCCTCCATGAAGCTGAGCAGCCGCCCCACGCGGTCGCGCCGCTCCGGCAGCGGATCCGACGCCCGAACGCCCGCCAGCACGGGCAGCATGAAGCGGTCGCGCGCCGGCGGCAAGATTACGCCGTCTTCATCGATCAGCGCCGGACGGCCGGACCCGAGCGTAACGAAGGCGACGGGCTTCCGCTCCGAGATCTGCGCCACCAGCCGGTTGGGCCAGATCCGCGCTACGGTGGCGTCTTTGATCCAATCCACTGTTTTCAGCTCCATGCGGCGCTCCCCGATCGGGATCAGGTACACGCTGCGGCCGAGATCCTCCGCAAAAACCGCTTCGATGGCGCGATGCGAGGCGTGCTCCGCCCCGGTGAGTAGAAGAGAATTCCCGGGATCGTCGAACGCGAAGCGCGGATCGCGAATCAAAAACTGCTCAAGCCGGCGGAAGCCCGTGAGCGCGGCCGTCAGCACGATCACCCCCGCGAGCGTCCCCACCGCAATGCGCGGCCACAACGGCGCGGTCCGGGCCGGTTTTGAGCTTGGGCGCGGGGCGGGTTTCGGCGGCGGCGCCGGTTCGGCCATTCCTGGCAGAATTCCCGTCCCTTCGTAGGTCTTTCGCCCCATCAGAATTTCAATTCCTGCAAAATCCTCTCCCCCGCCTGCGAGACGTTCCCTGCGCCCAAGGTCAGAATGGCGTCGCCTTCGCGAGCCGCCGCGGCCACCGCGGCGATGCCCGCGTCCATCGATTCCGAATAGCGCGCGTTGCGATGCCCGAACGCCTCGATCCGCTCCACCAGCGCCTGCGCGGTCACACCATCTATTGGCCGCTCCGACGCCGCATAGATATCCAGGACGAACACGCTGTCGGCTTGGTGAAACGCGCGCGCGAAATCATCCAGCAGCGCGCGCGTGCGCGAATAGCGATGCGGCTGGAACAAAACGTGAACCCGGCCGAAGCGGCAGGTGCGCGCGGCCGCCAGCGTCGCACGAATCTCGGTCGGATGATGCCCGTAGTCGTCGATTACGGCGATTCCGCGTTCGGTTCCGCGGATCTGGAAGCGGCGCTCCACGCCAGTGAAGTTCTCCAGCGCCTCCCGAATCGACTCCACGGGAATATCGAGTTCTAGAGCCAGTGCGGTGGCGCCGGCCGCGTTCAGCGCGTTGTGCGCTCCAGGAATGCGCAACTGGAAGCAGCCCAGATCCAGATCGTGAAACTGGAGGTGAAACTGGCTGGCCATGTGGCCCGAGGACGACCGCGTAACGCGCAGGTCGGCAGGCGCGGATTCGCCATACGTGATGGTCCGGCGATTGAGCGACGGCAGCACGTGCTGCACGTTCTCATCGTCTAAGCAAACGATGGCGGCGCCGTAGAACGGCACTCTTCCCGCAAATTCAGCGAACGCCTGGCGAATCTCCTGAATGCCTCCCGAATAGTGATCCAGGTGCTCGCGATCGATGTTGGTGACGATGGCCAGGATCGGCGCTAGCTTCAGAAAACTGCCATCGCTTTCGTCGCTTTCCACCACTAGATAATCGCTTTTGCCTAGCCGCGCGTTCGCTCCACCCATGCTCCCCACCAGTCCGCCCACAACGACGGTTGGGTCCAGGCCGGCGTGACTCAGAATCGCGGCCACCATTGACGTCGTAGTGGTTTTGCCGTGGCTGCCGGCGACCGCAATGCCGAATTTCTGCCGCATCAGCTCGGCCAGCAGGTCACCGCGCGGAATCACCGGAATGGAGCGCCTGCGCGCCTCGACCACTTCGGGATTATCGACGCTCACCGCCGAGCTGACTACCACCGCTTTGGCGTCCGCCAGGTGGCTGGCCGCGTGCCCCTGATAGATTTTCGCGCCGCGCGCCGTGAGCCGTTCCGTGATGACGGTCCGCCGGAGGTCGGAGCCGCTCACCCGATACCCCATTTCGAGCAGCACCTCCGCAAGGCCGCTCATGCCAATGCCGCCGATTCCGACGAAGTAGACGGATTGGGGCTTTAAGAACATTTTATCTTTGTATTGTTTCGGCTTTTGCGGTCCCGTGTCAATGCCCCGAGGCCGCGAGAGACTCCAAAATTTCCGCCGCCCTGCGCGCGGCGCCCGGTTTGGCGAATGCGCGCGCGGCTTCGCCCATGCTTTTCAATTTTTCCGGGTCGTTCGCCAGCCGCATAACTTCTTCCGTCAGCCGGGCGCCCGTCATGTCGTTGTCCAAAACCATCCGCGCCGCGCCGGCCTTCTCGAAGGCTTCCGCGTTGCGCAACTGATGCTGGTCGCTCGCCGTGGGGAGCGGAACCAGAATGGAAGGCTTTCCAGCGGCGGCCAACTCGCTGACCGTGCTCATTCCGGCGCGGCTCACCACCAGATCGGCTTGCGCATACGCTTGCGGCATCTCGTCGATGAAAGCTCGAACTTCGAAGGGAGATCGCTCGGCTAGGCCGGGATATGCCGCCGCTCCCGTCTGGTGAATCAGCCGCACGGCGTTTTCCGGCCACAATCGCCAGCTCTCCTCCACCGCCCGGTTCAGCGTGCGCGAGCCCTGGCTGCCCCCGGTTACCAGGAGCGTCAGCGGCTTGCCGGGCGGCTTCAGCGGAATTGCGAAAAACTCTTCCCGGACGGGGAGTCCCGTAACCTCCGTGCGCCCCTGCGGAAACCAGCGCTCTGTTTCCGGAAAGCTCACCAACGCGCGTGCGACGAAATGAGCCAGCCGGCGATGGGTGAAACCCGGCACGGCGTTCGGCTCC
The DNA here is from genome assembly GCA_036557165.1 of Bryobacteraceae bacterium. Classification (GTDB taxonomy): domain Bacteria; phylum Acidobacteriota; class Terriglobia; order Bryobacterales; family Bryobacteraceae; genus Palsa-187. The sequence continues at coordinate 89,698 of DATBIA010000019.1, read as the reverse complement.
ATGATCGCCACGGGCGTCCTCTGCCACAAGGCGGCGAGCAGAACCGGGCCCGCCACGTAGCCGCCCGTCGAAAAGACTGCGGCGGGCGCTGCGCGGCGAAGCATGCGGGATGCCTCCCAAACGCTCCACGGCAAATCGCCCAGCGCCGCCAGCGTCCGCCGCAAACCCACGCGCTTCAAACCGCCGATCTCGATCCACTCGATGGGGAAGTTCTCCGCGGGCACAAGCTTGGCCTCCAGGCCCCGGCGCGTTCCGATAAATCGAACGGCATGACCGCGCGTCCGCAGTTCGCGAGCGACCGCGAGCGCCGGCATCACGTGGCCTCCCGTGCCGCCCCCGGCCATAACGAATGTCGCCACCCCCAGCTTCACCCCTCATGCTCGCTCACGCTCAACAGCATTCCGAGCGACGCCAACGTGCTTAACAGCGAACTGCCGCCGAAGCTGATCATCGGCAAGGGAAATCCCTTGGTGGGCGCCATGTCGAGCACCACAGTCATATTGATCAATGCCTGAACGACAATTGAGACCGTTATCCCCAACGCCAGATATTTCCCGAAATCGTCGCGAGCCAGCAGAAATAGCCGCACTCCCCGCCACAGCACGACCACGAAGCCGGCTAGAACGGCGCTTGCGCCCCAAAGTCCCAACTCCTCGCCGATGGTGGCGTAGATGAAATCCGTGTGAGCTTCCGGCAGAAACATCAGCTTCTGTTTGCTCTGCATCAAGCCGACGCCCAGCACCCCACCCGTGCCCACGGCGATTTTAGATTGCCGCGGCTGATAGCTCGCGTCGCGAACCGTCGTCGAGCGCTGCACATAATCGCGGATCCGATGATGTGTATCGATCAGTTCGATCTTCGAATAATCCGGATCGACGTAGGCGATCACGCGTCCCAGCCGGTACCCACGCGAAAAAACTGCCACGATGAATAACAGTAAACCCGCCACGCCGACCCGAAGCATGTATTTCCACTCCAAGCCGGCGATCCAAAAAACGATAATGGTGGTCAACACCGGAACCATCGCGGTACCCAGGTCGCCGACCACCACCAGCGCTGCCAAAACGGCCACGGCCAGGGAGGCCTGCTGCAGCGTCTTGCGTTGATTGACGGCCTGCGACCGGCGCGACAGAAAATAAGCCAGGAAGAGAATCAGCGCTGGCTTCGCGAATTCCGACGGTTGCAGCGAGCCTACGCCGGGAATGCGGAACCAGCGATGCGTGCGCGCGTCCGCGAAAATCACCGCCACCAGCGATGCGAGCACGACGCTGAGGGTCATAAACGCCCAGGTGGGACTGTTCAGCTCGCGATAATCCAGCCGCTTGAAATAGATCAGGATGGGGAAGGAAATCAGCGCGAATCCGATCTGGTGCAGTACGAAATAGTACGGGGGAACATGATAAAACGGCTCGGCGGCCGCGCTGGAGGCGCTGTACACCATGACGATTCCGAAGCCGGTCATCGTGAGGATGGTGAGGAACAGCACCCAGTCGGTCTTAAGCTTCATACGACCCCCGGAGGACGGGCTTCAGCCCGCGCGAGGCTTTAGCCTCGCCGAGCGCCGATAGCGGGGCTGAAGCCCCGCGCGGACTGAAGTCCGCCCTCCTCACAACTCCCCCACCAAACGCTTGAACTCGCGCCCGCGATGCTCGAAATTTTCGAACTGATCGAAGCTGGCGCACGCGGGCGCGAGCAGGACGGTATCCCCAGCGCGCGCGCGAGCACGCGCTTCCCTCACCGCCATGTCTAGCGTGACGCAGCCGATCACCGGCACGTTCCCGCGCAGCGGTTGCTCGATTTTCCCCGCCGCCTCACCGATTAACAATGCAGCCCGGGCTTTTTCTTTCAGCAACCCCACGAGCGGTGCGTAATCAGAATGCTTGTCTCTCCCGCCTAGAATGATCCAGAGCGGACCCGGAAATGCCTCGATCGCCTTGATCGTGGCGTCGACATTCGTCGCTTTCGAATCGTTGTACCAGCAGACGCCATCGGTCTCGCGCACGAATTCCAGCCGGTGCTCGACGCCGGGGAAGGTCTTGATCGCGGCGCGAATCTGCTTTTCCTCCGCGCCCGCGAGCCGCGCGATAGAAGCCGCGGCCATGGCGTTCTCCAGATTATGCCGCCCCCGCAGAGGAACGTCGCTCGCGGACAATGTCGGCTGCGCGCCGCTGAACCAGACTACCGAAGCGGCAATCGATTTGGTAAGCTCCCGAGTCAGGGGATCGTCCGCATTCAGCACCGCGAAATCTTCCGCAGTCTGGTTTTCGAATAACCGCGCCTTCGCCGCCGCATAGCGTTCCATCGTGTAATGCCGGTCCAGATGATCGGGCGTGATATTCAGGCACGCGCCGATATGCGCACGGAAGCTCTGGATGGTTTCCAATTGAAAGCTCGAAAGCTCCAGCACGTTCCATTGCCCCTTGCGCGACGTCGCGACCATCGAACAAGGCGGCGTCCCGATATTTCCGCCTACTTGCGCGGGAATACCGCAGGCTTTGAAGATGTGCCACGTAAGCGCCGTAGTCGTGGTTTTCCCGTTCGAGCCGGTGATGCCGACGATGTCGCCCCGCAAAAACCAGCTCGCCAGCTCCAAATCGCCAATCACGGGCACCCCTCGCGAGCGGGCTCCGCCCAGCTCTTCCAGATCCGCGGGGACTCCGGGCGAGAGCACGATCAATTCGGCATCGGCAAACGATTCGGGAACCTGGTTGCCGTAATTCTTATCCACCGCTGTGACATGCGCGCCCTTTCGCGCAAGCAATTCCGCCGCCGCCAGCCCGCTGCGCGCCATCCCTACCACCGCGACTTTCGCACCCTCCAGCTTCATCGCAGTTTCAACGTCGTCAGCGCGAACAGAGCCAGAATCAAGCCCGCGATCCAGAATCGGGCGATCACCTTCGACTCCTGCCAGCCAAGCTGCTCGAAATGATGATGGATCGGCGCCATTTTGAAAATCCGCTTGCCGCGCAGCTTGAAACTGCCCACTTGCAGAATCACCGAGAGGGCCTCGATCACGTAGACGCCTCCGATGAAGAACAACAGAATCTCCTGTTTCAGCAGCACGGCAACCGTGCCAAGGCTGCCGCCCAACCCATAAGAGCCGACGTCGCCCATGAAGATCTCCGCCGGGTGCGCGTTGTACCACAGAAACCCGAGCGAGGCGCCGGTCATACTTCCGCAGAAGATCGCCAGCTCGGCGGCTCCCGGCGTGCGGGAAAGCTCCAGATAGCGGGCGAACTCGGCATTGCCCGACAGAAACGCGAGGGCCGTCATCGCTCCGGCGGCGATCACCATCAGCCCGATCGCCAAGCCGTCCAAACCGTCGGTGAGATTCACCGAATCGGAGCAGCCGATCAACACCAGCGCCAAAAACCCGAAAAAGAACGCAAACGCCAGAGGATAAGTCCACGGATTCTTCAACCACGCGTGAACCAGCAGGTCCGGTTTGAAATTCTTCAAGAACGGGACGTTCATGTTGGTGGAATAGGCGCCTTTGGCGTTCATCCCGAGCAGCAGCACTCCCACCAGCAGCGCCGCGATGAATTCGAGCCCCAGCTTCTGCCGCGCCTTCAGCCCCAGGTTGCGCTTGCGTTTGATCTTCAAATAGTCGTCGAGGAATCCGATGGAGCTGAAGCTCACCAGGCCGGTCAACGCCACCCATACCGCGGGAGTTCGAAGATCCGTCCATAGCAGCGTGGGAACCAGAATAGAAAGGCCTATAAGCAAGCCCCCCATGGTCGGAGTACCCGCTTTTTTGTGGTGCGATTGCGGTCCGTCCTCTCGAATGGGTTGGCCGATTTGAAATTCGCGCAACCGGGCAATCAGCCACGGCCCCAGCAACACCGCCATGAGCAAGGCGGTGATGCTGGCCATGCCGATGCGGAACGTCGTGTATTGAAAAACGCGGAACGGCGAGTAGAGATGGTACAGCTTTTGATATCCCAGCCAGTACAACATTGGCTTCTTTCAAACACCCCCTTCCGCCGGAGCCCCCTCCAGGGGGCCCACGGCGCCTCCTAGAAATTGCTGGAGGGCCTCTTCGACGTGAACGCCGCGGGAGCCTTTGAAGAGAATGGCGTCGCCGGGTTCGGCCAGGGAACGCAACAGCCGCCCCGCTTCAGCCGGATCTTCGAAAAAAAACGCGGCGTCGGCCCGAAGGCCGGCACGCTTGGCTGCGTCCAACATGTGACAGGCCGCGCCGCGTATCCCAACGAGCACATTAATTCCGCTTTCCGCCGCATAGTCCCCTATGGAGCGGTGAAGCGGCTCAGCCCAACGGCCAAGCTCGAGCATCTCTCCCAGAACCGCGATGCGCCGTTTCGCCGGCGTATCTCGCAGCACGTCCAACATGGCTCGCGCCGCGTCCGGGTTAGAGTTGTAACAATCGTTATACACCAAAATGCCTTCGTGATGGAAGCGTTTTCCACGCATTTTTCCAACGTCGAATGTTTTAATACGTGCAGCCAGACGCCCGGGCGCGATTCCATGCACGCCCGCTGTCGCGATGCCCGCAAGCAAGTTCGAAACGCCGTGCCGCCCCATTAGGGAACTTTCGAAAGCGACGCCATCCACGCGGAATTTGACGCCATCGCTTGAATATTGGACGTCCTCGGCGCGCACGCCAGCTTCCGGCGATTGGCCGTAGAATACCACTGCTCCCTTGCGATCGCGGCTCGGAAGCCTTTCCGCGAACGTCGCCACTCGCGGATCGTCCGCGTTCAACACCGCCGTCCCCTCGCGCGGCAGCGCCTCGATTAACTCACGCTTGGCCGCCGCGATCCCTTCAATAGAATCGAACTCCTCAATGTGAGCCCAGCCGACATTGGTGACCACGCCCGTTTCCGGCCGCGCAATCTCCGCCAGCCGCCGGATTTCGCCCCCGTGATTCATACCCATTTCCAGCACGGCTACACTCGCGCTTTCATCAAGCCGTAATAAAGAGAGCGGCAGCCCCACATGATTATTGAGGTTGCCTTCGCTTTTCGACGTCTTGAAGCCCTCCGCAAGCATGTCCGCGATCAGATCCTTGGTTGTGGTTTTGCCGGCGCTTCCCGTCACCGCCACCACGCGGCCGCCCCAGCTTTGCCTCGCCCGCGAGGCCAACCGCTGGAGCCCTTGAAGTGAGTCCGCCACCCGCAGTATTCGGCCCTCCGGCGCCGCGCTTCCATGAACCTCTTGATCCACAACCACGGCCACCGCGCCCTTCCGGAATACTTCCCCGACATATGCATGTCCATCATGATTTATCCCCCGCAGCGCAAAGAAAAGATCGCCAGGCTGAAGCGAGCGCGAGTCGACGGACCAACCGGCAATCGTCGTGTCGCCGTTCGCGGGCAGTTCCAAAAACTCCGCCACCTGGCGCAAAGAAAATTTCATGCCTGCGACTTACCTCGCGTATCGTGGAGCAGGCTTTAGCCTGCAACGGGGACTTCAGTCCCCGCCGGCGCGGCCGGGGGCTAAAGCCTCTGTTGCAGGCTAAAGCCTGCTCCACCTCACTCCCTCTACTCATACCCCAACTCCCGAAGCGCCTCATGCGCCGCCTCGCGATCGTCAAAGTGAATCGTCCTGTCCTTCAGGATTTGGTACGTTTCGTGTCCTTTTCCCGCCAGCAACACCACATCTCCTGGAAGCGCTTGCCTGAGCGCGATCCGGATGGCCTTGCCGCGATCCGGCTCGATCGAGTGCGGAGTATCGGTGCGTCGCAGTCCCACCAGTGCGTCGTTCATGATCGCGAGCGGATCTTCCGAGCGTGGATTGTCCGACGTCAAAACGACATAATCGCTCAGCTCGCTCGCGGCCATTCCCATCAGCGGACGCTTGGAGCGATCGCGATCGCCGCCGCAGCCGAACAGCGCGATCACGCGCGCCGGGCTCGCCAGCTCCCGCGCGATCAGAATCGCGTTGCGCAAGGCGTCGGGCGTGTGCGCGTAATCCACCACCACCAGGAACGGCTGCCCGGCATGCACGCGCTCGAAACGGCCCGGTGCGCCGGGACAGGCCGCCACGCCGCGGGCGATCGCCGGCAGATCGATTCCATAGCTCAGCGCCGCGCCCGCCGCGGCCAAAATATTCAAGACGTTGATGCGGCCAACCAGGCGGGATTCTATTGGCTGCCGCTGTCCATTCCAGTGCAAATCGAATGACAATCCATCAAAACCGGAGCGGATATCCTGGGCGTTCAACTCCGCCTTCCGCGAGAGCCCATACCGGATCGTCCGCGACGGCCCCGTTTCCATCGGCCCCGGCCGCATCGATTCGCTCGCGTCGTCCTCCGCGTTGAGGATCGCCCATTCGGGAGCCGGTCCTTCCTGGGGCACGAACAGAAACCGCTTGGCCGCGGCGTATGCCTCCATCGTACCGTGGAAATCCAAATGGTCCTGGCTGAGGTTGGTGAACACCGCCGTGTGGAAATGAAAGCCCCACACGCGGCCGAGCGCGAGCGCGTGCGAGGAAACCTCGGAGACCAGATGCGTGCCGCCCACGCTCTCCAATTCATCCGCGAAGCGCATCATGTCGAGAGATTCCGGAGTGGTGTTCGGAGCGGGACGAACTTCCTGCGCAAGCCGGTATTCCACCGTTCCGAGCATGCCCGTGGTGAAGCCTGCGGCTCCGAGAATCGCTTCGAGGAGATACGCGGTCGTGGTCTTGCCGTTGGTGCCGGTAATTCCGGTGAAGCGGACGCGCCGGTCGGGATGGTTGTAGAAGTTCGCCGAAGCGGCGGCCAGCGCGCGCCGGCCGTGCTCCACTTCGATCCAAGGGCCTTCGAAATTTTCAGGCTTGGCTAGCTCGCTCACTGCCGCGAGAGCGCCTTTGGCGAGCGCTTCGGATCCGAAGCGGCTTCCATCTACCCTGGCTCCCTGAAATGCAAAAAACACAAAATCTTTCTTCACCCGCCGCGAATCGTAATCCAGACCGGCGACTCGCGCGCCGGCTAACGCCGCGGGCAAATCCCCCCGCAACTTTGCGCCTTCCAGCAACTCGCGTAGCGTCATCGCTCAAAGGGGCATGCCTTCAACGGCCAAACTGGATGCGCACGCGGCCCGCCAGGGGTGCTCCCGGCGCTGGATCCTGATTTCGTGCCAAACCCGTCCCCTCCACTTCCACGGGCAATCCCGCGGCCGAGGATTCCTCCAGCACTTCGCGCAACGACATCCCGCGAAAATCCGGCGCTTTCCTCTCGCTCACCGCGGCCAAAAAAGTCCGCCGGTCCAGATTTGGTTCAGGACTCCCGGCCGCATTGGCAGCCGAAGGATCCGTCTGGACCGGCGGTGGAGTGACGGAGGATACAGCTTGTGTCCCGGCGGGCGAAGGCCCTCGCTCGGGCGAAACTTTGTCTGTGGGCGAATCCTTTTCGGGAATGTCTTTGGGAACGTCCAGCATTCGCAGCGCGGACATCGCCACTTGGCGGAACACCGGCGCGGCCACCGGCCCGCCATATCCGGCGCTGCCGCCCGTCGTGTTATTCAGCGTCACCACGATGACGATCTTGGGATCGGCTACCGGCGCGAAGCCCAGGAAACTCGCGTTGTAACTGTGCGTGTATACATGACCTTTGACATCGAAGATTTGCGCAGTCCCGGTTTTTCCACCGGAGGTATAGCCGCGCAAATTCGCAAGACCCTTGCCGGTGCCGCGCAGCACCACGCCTTCCATCATCTGGCGCATCGTAATCGCGTTCTCGGGAGCGATGACGCGCACGGGTTTGTCCGCCAGATAGCGCTCTTCCGGCTGACCCGGCTTGCGGCGGCATAGCACGATCTGCGGGCGCACGCGCAATCCGCCATTGGCGATCACCGACCCCGCTATGGCAAGCTGCAGCGCGGTCGCGCTCACTTCCTGTCCCATGGCGATGGAGCCGATGGAGCTGGGCGTCCATCTTTCCACGCGCCGCAGCAGCCCCCCCGATTCCCCGGGAAGATCGATGCCCGTCTTCTCTCCGAAGCCGAAGCGGCGCACGTATTCATACAGCGCGCGATCGCCGACCTTCAGGCCGATATTGATCGCACCGATGTTGCTGGATTTCGCCAGAACGTCGGCCATGCTCAGCGCGGCGTAGCTATTGTGGTCGTGAATGATGCGCCCGAACAGATTGATGCTTCCATTGCCGCAGTTGATAATCGAATCCGGCCGCAGCGAAGTGGTCTCCAGCGCCGCGGAAAGCGTAATTGTTTTAAACACGCTGCCCGGCTCAAACGGCGTCGTGATGGCGAGATTGCTGCGCGCGCCCGGCGGCTCGTTCGGCCCCGGACGCGCGTTGGAGTCGAAGCGCGGATAATTGGCCATCGCCAGTATTTCACCCGTATAAGGATCCATGGCCACGATAGAGCCAGTTTTCGCGTGGCTGGTAACGATGGTTTTGTCGAGCTCTTTTTCGGCGAGGTATTGCAGGTTCGGATCGATGGTCAGCGTGATGTCTTCGCCTGGGTCGGGATTGCGCGCAACCACGGAATCGTAGGCGTTCTGCTTAACGTCGGTGTAGACGCGCGCCAGCCCGGGCCGGCCGGAAAGCTCCTCGTCGAATTCGAGCTCGATGCCCGCGTTGCCGCGATCGACGTCCTCGTCGTCCACCATTCCCGTAGAGCCAACCACGTGCGACGCGAGCGTACCATGCGGGTAGAATCGCCGCATCTCCTGCCGGAACTCCACCCAGTCGAGTTTCAGGCTGCGCACTTGCTCCGCTTCTTCTTCGGTTACCTTGCGCTTGATCCAAAGAAAACCTCTGCCGCGCCGCTTGGCCGACTGGATTTGCCCCAGGAGCTTGGCTCGATCCAGCCCCAACATCGGCGAGAGCAGATCCGCGGCCACCGCCGGATCCGGAATGCGCTGCGGATTTATGCAGATCGATTCGGCGGGCAGAGTCTTCGCGAGAGGTTGGCCGATGCGGTCGAAGATCGTGCCGCGCATGGCGGGAATCTCCACCATCCTTTGCTGCTGCTGCTGCGCCAGCTTCAGCAGATCGTCGTGATGGATTACTTGAAGCCAGAAGAGCCGCGCGAAAATCGCCCCGGCCCACAACAGCAGGATTCTCAGCAGCCATCGCAAGCGGCGCGTGGATTGAGTCTCCGGCATAGTCGCATGAACAAGCGGAAGCTTGCCCTACTTGTTCATCGCCAGCGCGCCGCGTGGGCCTTCCAGATAGACGACCTTTTGCGGCGCCGGATCGATGAACTGTTGCTCGCGCGCCAATTGCTCCATGCGCGCCGGCGAGAGCAGTTGCGACTCCTGGAGTTCCAGCGAGGCCTGCTCGGCGGCGAGCCGATCGCTTTCCTGACGCAGCGTCTGGATCTGGTATCCCGCCAGCAGCCCATAGGCGCTGGGCAGCAGTACGCCGATTAGCAGCACGGCGGCGACAAAAACGGATCCGGCCAGCCTCAGCGCGCGGCCCCGCGCCGCCGGGTCCGCTTCCCGAACCACCCGGCTGTTATCGATCCGCTTGACGTAGAACAGAATATCTTCGTTTGCAAAGCTACGAACGCGCGCGGAAGCCTGCGGGCGCTGCACCGCGCTTCTGGTCAGCCGCGGCTCAGCATAACGGGGGGCGAATAACCTGCCCCATACTTGATCTAGCGTTGCCATTTCAGTTTCAGTGCTCCGATAGTGGGTTTACGACCCCCCGCATTTACCTCATTTCGATCGCGCGCAATTTCGCGCTCCGGGACGGGGGATTGTCCCGAATCTCCTCGGGCGACGGCCTCACCACATGCCGGTTGAGCAATTTCGCCCGCCCTTCCTTAGCCAAGGCCTGAAAATTCCGCTTCACCTTGCGATCCTCCAGTGACATGAAGGTAATCGCCACCGCGCGCCCGCCCGTGCCCAGCAGTTGCGGAATCGATGCGAGCAGCGCGTCCAGCTCCGGCGCCTCGTCGTTCACCGCGATGCGCAGAGCCATGAAGGTCTGAGTCGCCGGATGAAGTTTTCCCGCACGGGGCGCGGCCCTCTCGATCAGCTTGGCCAACTGACCTGTGGTTGTTACGGGCCGTCCCCGCACGATTGCTCTGGCTATCTTCCGGCTCCTCCTTTCTTCGCCCAGCTCGTAAATCAGCCGGGCAAGCTCCCGTTCCGACTCGAAATTCACAATGTCGGCGGCGGTCTGCCGTTGGTCCCGCGACATTCTCATGTCCAGCGGACCGTCCGCCATCAGCGAAAACCCCCGCTCTCCCACCGTCAACTGATATCTGGAAACCCCCAGGTCCGCCACCAGTCCGTCCAGTCTCGCGATCCCTTCCCTCTGAAGAACCTCCCCTAGCTGCGAGAACAAAGCTTGGTGAAAATGTATCCTCGCCGCGCAATCCTTGGTATTGGCGCGCGCGATCTCCAGGCTTTCCGCATCCCGGTCGCAAGCCAGCATCAGCCCCGTAGTGAGCCGCCGCGCGATCGCGCCGGCGTGCCCGCCCAGGCCTGCTGTCGCGTCGCAGTAGTTTCCTTCCGGCCGGACGTTCAAATAGTCCAGGCATTCGCCTAACATCACCGGATAGTGCTGCATACGCCGCGGCCATGTTGACCCGAGCTAGTTGAATCCCATCTTTTCGAGTGTCTTCAAATCGTCGGCCAGGCTCACCCGCGCCGCCTGCAACAGCTCGTCGTGAATCTTTTTGCTGACTACATTCACCCGCCCATTGTGGACATCCACCACCACGGGCTGTTTCTCCAGTCCCATCTCTTCGCGTAGCGGCGCCGGCAGCAAGACGCGTCCCGATTTGTCGATCTCCGCGTCGCCGCCGTAATGTTTCGCCAGCCTGGCCAGTCTTTCCACCGCCGCCGAGTTCTCTCCAGCGGTCTGAAAAAGATTTTCGTTGCGCTTCCACACCGCCAGGGGATATATTCGAACCTGACGGAAGTCCACGGTGGTGATGAAAACGTTCGTAATGCCCGCAGCCGATAGATATTCCACGACTTTCGACGGCAACTTCAGCCGCCCTTTGTCGTCCACGCTGGCTGGTTCTATAGAATGGGGCGGCTCGGCGGAGGCGGAAAATTCCGCCTGGGGACTCGATTGTCGTTCCGGTTCGGCCATTCCTGCCCATTCTCAGCCACATTAGGCCACTTGAGTTAATGTAAACCCGCTGCACGCAGATTGCAAGACTTTTGTTTTCAGGAATTTAATTTCGCCTAGTATTCGCCCCGGCGGGAATCGGGAGAATTCAGACAGGCTCGGGGCAGCTCCACGTGCACAGCTTTACCTTAGCCTCGCCCTAGGCACATAGATTTCCATCCACTGATCTCCGCGCTGCCATCGCTTCACGGGAACGAAGCCGATTCCCTCGCGGATCTCATCGACGGAAGCCTGCGGCTCGTAGTCGTAGTAATAGCGTAAGAATCCTTGTAGTGGCCGCACGTCCAATAGGCTGCCTTTCACCGGCCGCTTATTGGTGAACATCACCAAAACGTCGAAATTGTCGCGTCCCATTCCTGCGATCTCATTCAAGTGCAGGCCGGGAGCTTTCAGCGCTTTCAGCGGTCGAGTTACATAACCCATCTCCGGATATTGCAGATTGTCGCTGAGCGGCCAAGCCGTGAGGATGCGCGCCGCCGCGGCGTGCTCCTGAAGATAGTCCGCCGCGCTCTGCTGGAGCCGGACGAAATCGACCATGTCCAGATTGTCTTCGTACGGCCACGGCGAGGGCGTGCTCCAGAACCAGCCCGCGACCAGGCAGGCGAGCATCGACGCATACGAAACCCAACGCCAGCCAGGAGCATATGCGCAAGCCGCCGCCGCCATCGCGGCGTAGAGCACCGGAAGAGCGGGAACCAGATAGCGCTCCAGCTCGGCGCCTCCGAAAACCGTCACCACGGCGACTTGCGCCGAGGCCACCAGCAACGCAATTCGCCATTCGCTCCCGCGAAGCAAACGCCAGCCGACGAACAGAGCGATTGTGCCGATGAAGTGCCCGTCCGCCACGAACAGAAACCAGAGCCGGGCCAGAATCGCGAAACCCAAATGATATGGATTGAGCGCGGATGAGACGTTGAACTGGGCGAATTCCTCGTTGCCGAGCCACCGGCCTGTCGCGCCATGCAGCGCCAACAGCCAAGCGCCTAGCGCGAGCGCGGGAAGCACGAAATACAGCGCCTCGCGCCGCTTCCGTTCTTTGAGCCACAGCCATGCTGCAAAAACCACTGGCGTCGTGATCGCCGTCTCTTTCATCAACACCGCCAGCGCGCAGGCGCAGGAGCACAGCAGATATCGCCGGTCCAGGAATAACAGCAGAGCCAACAGTGTAAATGTCATCGCCGGCATATCCAGGAGCGCCATCATCGACTGCGTGTAGAAGATGGGGGCGGCGATCAGGAACAGAGTCGCAGCCAGCGCCGGCGTCCGTTTTCCGCCTGTCAGCCGCAGCGTCAGAACGAAGCACAGCGCGATGCCTAAAGCGGCGATCGCGAGCATCGTAAGTCTAGAGGAAAGTATCGAGAATCCGAAGATGCGCCAAACCAACGCGAGGATCGCCATCACTCCCGGCGGATGCACGTTGGGCAGCGTGCGCTGGGGAACCCAATGCCCGCCCCGATAGATATCCAGGGCGGCCGGCACAAACTGCCCCACTTCATCCCAGTGAAAGGGGAGTCTCAAATACGGAAGATGAATCGCCACTTGCAGCGCCGGAAGAGCCACTAGAAGGACAAGCTTTCCGGTTTGCGGACTCGATCCGGGCAGCTTATCCGCCGTTAGCGGACCAAGCTTTAGCTTGTCTTCCTCGATCATGAAGACAACCGCTCTACTGGATTACTTTTCCAGCCTGCTGCGCCTGAGGCTCCAGCTTAATCTCGCCAAAAGTCGTTTCGTACTGCGTCACATTTTGGTTTAAAACGTTGGCGAGAGCTTTGGCCTGCTGGGGGCTCAGGAAAACGCCCTGAAAATTTGAGATGGATACGGCATCGGGCGCCGTCTGGTTTATGGTTCCGAACAGCAGATAAAAATCCCAAAGGCTGACGCGCACTTGCACGCTGTTGGCATAGGCTTCGCGATAGTCCGCGGTATTGGAAAGCTGGATCTTGGTGGGAGGCTGTTGGGGTGTCATGATTCTCGAATCTCAAAGATTTTTAGCAAAAAGGCATAGTTAAAAGCCGCTTCTTTCAGATATTCATAGCGGCCGGATGCGCCGAAATGACCACTGCCCATATTGGTTTTCAGCAGAAGAAGATTCGTATCGGTCTTCAATTTGCGGAGTTTTGCGGCCCATTTCGCGGGCTCCCAATACGAGACGCGCGGATCATTCAGTCCGGCGGTGATGAGCACCGGAGGATAACTCCCGGCTTCCACATTTTCGTAAGGCGCGTAAGACTTGATGTAGTCGTAGTACGTTTTGTCGGCCGGATTGCCCCACTCTTCGTATTCGCCAACCGTCAGAGGCAGCGACGGATCGAGCATGGTGTTCAATGCGTCTACAAACGGCACCCCCGCAATGGCCGCCGCGAACAGATCGGGCCGCATGTTGAGCACTGCTCCAATCAGCAGTCCGCCCGCGCTTCGCCCCTCGATCACCAACCGCTCCGGCGCGGTATAGCCTTTGGCGATCAGGAACTCGGCGGAGGCGATAAAGTCGGTGAACGTGTTTTTCTTTTTTAGCAGCCGGCCATCTTCGTGCCAAGGCTTACCCAGATCGCCTCCGCCGCGAATATGCGCCATGGCGAACACGACCCCACGATCCAGCAAGCTCAGCCGGTCCGAGCTGAATACCGGCTCCATGCTGATCCCATAGGCCCCGTAGCCGTAGAGCAGCAAACGATTGCCCCCTTCGCGCCGCGGGCCCTTTTTGTAAACCAACGAAATAGGCACCTGGGCGCCGTCTAGCGCGGTGGCATAAATGCGCTCGGATTCGTAGCGCGATGGATCGTAGCCTCCCAACACCTCCTGTTGCTTCTTAAGCTCGCGCTCCCGTGTATCCATTCGATAGTCGAACACCGAGTTCGGAGTCGTCAGCGAGCTGTAGGTAAATCGGAGCCGAGGGGTGGCGAATTCCGCATTGCCGCTCAGCGCGGCGCTGTAAACCGGCTCGGGAAACTCGACGTAATGAACCTCGCCGCTGGACAGGCGGCCGTTTGACAAGCGTTGGACGCGGAGCTTGCTCAGCCCCAATTCCCGCTCTTCCGCCACTAGGTAGTCCTCAAAGGCGGTGACGGCCTCGATCGTCACCGACGACCGCGCGGAAACCGCCTCCTTCCAATTCGGCTTCGATGGATCGGAAACTGGCGCCTCGACCACTCGAAAAGTCTTTGCTTGGTCGTTGGTGCGGATAAAGAACGACTCGCCGTGATGCGTCAGATCGTATTCGATCTCGTGAACCCGAGGCAGCACCACGCGGAACTCGCCCGACGGGTCGTCCGCGGCAAGAAATCGCATCTCCGTCGTAAGGGAACTTGTGGCCCCGATCAGGATAAATGCGCGGCTCGAGGTTTTGGAAAGCTCGAGTTCGAAGCGCTTATCCGTTTCGTGGTAAACGAGCGCGTCCGAAGCCCCTCCCAGCACGTGGCGGAAAATTTTATAGGGGCGCTTGGCCTCGTCCAGGACGGTGTAAAACAGAGTCGCGTTATCGTCGGCCCACTCGAGGGTATAAGACGTGTTGCCGATTTCGTCCGCCAGAAGATTTCCGGTCGCGAGATCCTTCACGCGCAGCGTATAGATCTCATCGCCATCGAAATCCACTGAATAGGCCAGCAGCGTGTGGTTGGGGCTCGGCGCAAACACTCCGATATGGAAATACTTCTGGCCGTCGGCAAGCGCGTTGCAGTCCAGCAGGATCTCTTCGTTCGCCTCCAGCGACCCATGTTTGCGGCAATAGATCGAGTACTGCTTGCCTTCCTCGGTGCGCGCGTAATAGAAATAGTCATCGCGCTTTACCGGCACGCTTAAATCCGTCTGCTTGATGCGGCCCAGCATCTCCGAGTACAGGCGCGCCTGCAACTCCTCCGTGTCTCGCATCATGGCTTGCGTATAAGCGTTCTCAGCCTCTAGATATGCGATCGTATCGGGATCTCCGCGGTCGCGGAGCCAGCAATAATCATCCTGCCGCGCTTCCCCATGCAGAGTCGTGGTCTGGGGCGTTATCTTGGCTGCCGGCGGAAGGGCGCTAGCGGGCGGCGAGGCTGTAAGCGTGGCGGACATGGGAAATGGCGGCGTTAGAGTCGCGTGTTCTTTATTCTAACGGTTAGAATGAGAACGGCTTATGCGATTGGCGATCCGCATTTGGGCAGCCGCGCTCGCGGCCGCCTTGCTGCTGCTCGCTTCCGGGCCGGGCTTCCGTTCACACCGGCAGCTTAACGAGCACTACCAAAAGCACGGGCATGAGTTCGGCCACATCACAGAAACCGAATATCTACGTCTGGCTCAGGCATTGCGAGACGTTCCCGCGGGTGGCCCGATCCTGGAAGTGGTGAAGCCGGGCGGGGTCATTTCGCGTTTCGACCGCCGCACTGGCTATTTCGGCGCCTACAACCCGGACCGGACCATTCGCACCTTTTTCATTCCTAACGACGGCGAGCGCTATTTTCATCGCCAGGCCAACCGGCCCAATTGAATCGTGACGGACCGGGAACTCGCCGCCTATCTGGGCGATAACGGCTACCCCGAGCACGTCGTCCGCGGAGGCAAAAGCGGCCTGATTCGCCGCTGGCGCGACTTCGTCGAACAGGCCGAGCGCGGCTATCCGCTCGGCCTGGAAGACTACCGCAACGACCTCGATATCCGCGCGATCCTCCGTCTCGCCGGAGCCGATGAAGATCCCGAAATTACCTCGCTCGACCAGAGACTGAAGGCCCTGCTGATCGCAACCGACCGGCGGGTTTGGGAGAGCGCGCCCGGTGCGCCCTTCTGGGATTTCGGTTATCCGGAGAACGCCGGGGAGGAACTCATTGAAGGCCTCCGCGAAGAGAACATTTTGTAGCCGGTCCAATTTCACCCGCTATAATTGCGTCCAGTGCTTCCCGAAGATCCTCGCCCCCGCCTCGAGCAAATCGCCGCCAATCTCGAACTCGGCTCGGTTGGACGCCACATCTTTTTGTGTGCCGATCAGACCAAGCCCAAGTGCTCCACCAGGGAGGCCAGCGTCGAATCCTGGGAATATCTGAAGAAACGGCTGGCCGAGTTGAAGCTCACGCGCGGCCAAAACTGCGTCTTCCGCACCAAGGCCAATTGCCTCAAAATTTGCGAGCACGGCCCGATCGCGGTCGTCTATCCCGACGGTATCTGGTATCACTCCGCGACTCCCGAAGTGATCGAGCGAATCGTTCAGGAGCACCTGATCGGAAACCAGCCCGTGGAAGACTTCGTTTTCGCGGTCCATCCTCTCCCCTGCCCCGCCACGTCCCCGGTTTTGGATTAGAATCGTTCCTTGAAAGGAAAGTCCATGTCTAGGATTCCGCTCGCCTGCTTGAGTCTCGCGCTGGCCGTCACCGGCATGGCCGCTAGCCTCAATCAGAACAGTCCCACCGGCTCGAACGGCCTGCTGATGATCGACAAGATGGGACGCCATGTCCGCTTCTTCGATCCCGCGACGTTGAAGGAAATCTCCAGCGTCGAGGTCGGCGTTGCGCCGCACGATTTCGCGATCTCTCCGGATCACAAATTCGCCTATATCCCGGTTTACGGCGATGGAATTTACGGCCGGAACGCGAATCCCGGCCATACGATCGCGATCGTCGATCTCGCGGCACGCAAAGTCGACGGCATCATGGACATCTCGCCTTATCAGGCGCCGCACGGGATTCAGATCGACAAGACCGGCGGCACGATCTATGTGACTTGCGATCTTAGCCGTAAGGTCCTGGTTATCGATACGAAATCGCGCAAGATCAAGACGACCATCGATACGGAAGGCACAGGTCATTGGATCGCGATCCTGCCGGACGCAAGTAAGCTCTACGTCGCGAACAAAAACGACAAGCTGTTCGTAAGCGTGCTCGACCTGAAGACCAACAAAATGACCGCACGGGTGCCCGCGCCCAACGGAACACAGGGCATTGTCGCCTCGCCGGATGGGAAATACGTGATCGTCGCGGATAATAGCGAGCCTAAGCTGTTGGTCATCGATACGAAAACCGACACCGTCGTCGACACGGTCGCGATCGAGGGCGGCACGAGGGGCGTCTACAAGCCCTACTACACGCCGGACGGATCGAAACTGGTCGTTTGCAGCGAAAATCCGGCGATCGTGAACATCATCGACGCCAAGAACCTGCACGCCAAACAGACCGTGCTCACGGTCGGAAAAGATCCCATGGGCTTTGCGGTTTCGGCCGACGGCAAAACCCTGCTGGTCGCCAATCATGGCGACGGCACCGTTTCCATGGTCGATTTGAAGGCCGGAAAGATCGCGTCCACGTTCAAAGCGGGGACCGGGATCGAAACCTTGGGGTATTACTAATGAAAACCGCTCTTTGCATCGTTTTCTTCTCTACGCTTGTGCTGGCCGAAACCGTTCCCGTTCCGAAGACCACGCGGCTCGGATTCACGGCCAATTCCACTCCGCTCAACTCGGCCAGCCGCGACTTGCAACCGCTCGATCTGGCAGCGCGCGGCTACACCGAGGAAGAGTTCATCGTCAGCGGGACGGCGAACGTCTACGACTGGGCCGCGAACGGCTCGCTCACGGTGAAAACCCCCAAGGCCCCCTACGCGGATCGCATCTTGGTGCGGCATCCGTCGGCCCGGCAGCGCTTCAGCGGCACGGTTGTCGTGGAGTTGATGAACAACGCCCGCCGCTTCGATTGGCCGATGATGTGGGGCTACGCCCACGACTATTTCATCGAGCATGGGGACGCCTGGGTGGGCATCACCCTGCCGGGCGCGGTGCAGGGCCTGAAGAAATTCAACCCTACTCGCTACCAGGCGGTTTCGTTCGCGAATCCGGGTGCGCCTTGCGCGACGGGCGGGAAGAACGCGGCGCCCGATCAGGAGGAGGGCCTACGCTGGGACCTGTTCAGCCAAGTCGCAGCCGCCCTTAAAAGCGGCGCTCCCGGTTCTCCGCTGGCCGGATTCAAGGTCGAACGCGTCTTCATGACCACGCAAGCGGGCGATATCGTCACCTATATCAACGCGATCCACTCGCACGCGACGCTGGCCAACGGCAAACCCGCATACGACGGTTATCTCATTAAGAACCCGAGCGGCGCCGCCCGGATCAGCCAATGCGCAGCGAACCCAGGCCGGGACGATCCGCGGCGCGTCGTGACTCCCGTGAACGTTCCGATTGTGGCCGTAGTGGCGCAAGGCGAGGTGATCGGCAATTTGGCCTCCCGCCGCCCGGATAGCGACGATCCCAATGGCCGCTATCGCCTCTATGAAATCGCTGGCGTGGCCCACATTGAGAAATATCCCTATTCGGCCCTGCCCTCTTTTGCCGATCAGGTTGCGGCGGTGGGAGCGGCGCAGGGTACGCCAGAGTGGCCTTTCAACGCCAAGTGCAACCCCGACGTTCCCCTCGGCAACGACCCCTTGCTCAAATATTCTTATGACGCGGCGTTCCTCAACCTGGATCAATGGGTTCGCAAGGGCACGGAGCCGCCGAAGGCCGATCGAATCCAGGTGAAGGACGGCGCTATTGTGCTCGATGAATACGGCAACGGGATGGGCGGGGTGCGCAGTCCGTTTGTGGATGCCCCGGTCGCGACCTACTTCACGACCAGTCCCGGACCGGGCACTTGCGCCGAGCTGGGCCACACAGCGAACTTCAACGCGGCACAATTAAAAAAGCTTTACCCGGATGCTAAAAGCTATTCGAGCAAGGTCGCCCAATCGATCAATCAAATGGCGAAGGAGCGCTTCCTCACTGAACCGGACGCTAAACGTCTGAAAGCGGAGCTACTTAAAAACGGAAAATAGACAAGTGCCGCCAAGCCGGCTCAGGAAATTTCGATCTGGAAATTGAAAGAGGGGCAGCTCTTACGTGCTGCCCCCCGTTTTTCAGACACGAATACTCACTCATCGCGCACATGACAGCACGCGGCGCTGCCAAAATCCATCGCACCAAACGCGCGCATGGCGCGCTGGACGGAGAAATTAGGGGAGCAGAATCTGCCCCACGAAATTGCCATCATCACAGGGAAAGCAGTCCGGGGTCGGGGGGTCGATGCGGGCAGCGGTCACGGCGGTCACGGCCAGCAGCGGAAGGGCGAGTGCAACGACTCGTAGAACTTTTCTCAACATTTCTTTTCGGGCCTCCAGTTCACGTAGGGTGTGAACCCTATGTCAGCCAGCTTACAGGCGAATGTGATCGGCCGATAATCTGAAACGAACGTTTTCTGGAATCAGAACAGTTTGGCAGGGGAAGGCCCCGGTCAAGCGTTTGAATACTACTCGGATACTGCGTGGGGGACAATCGCCGCGTCTCGGTCGGCGAAAGAAACGCTATTCGCGGCTGCGCCGCCGTTGAACCGGCTCGAAAGTCATCGCGACGTGGGTCACTTGCCCGATGACTTCGATTTCAGCCGGATACTCGTAGGTCTGAGGCTCGCAGGAAGACGCGGGGTGCGGCTGGAGAATGAGTTGGTTGCCGCGCAGGCTACACCAACTGCATGCATAGCCTTCGCGGTGTTCAAAGAAATAAATTGGCCGCTCGAACTCAGTCCGCCAACCGCCAGACCGGATACGCCGCGTATCGTCTAGTACCACAAGAGAACCGGGATAGATGATCGGGAACATCGACCAATCGTCGGCGCCGATCAACCCGTAGCGATGGCTGCGCAAGTCGACGTGCTTCAACAGCAGAAATGGGATCTTACCCCATTTCTGAATCATACGGCTGAGAAACACGGTTTTGGCGAGGTCAATGCCCGGATCGAGCGAAATCGGCGCCTGCATCTCGCCTTCTTCCTGAGGTTGAAATCCGACCGGGTGCGTGCGGGACAGCTTCACCAATCCGGCATCCGCCGGCAGATCGCTAACGGAAATTCCATACCACGACAACACTTCGTTTAGATCGAGGCGGTAGATCGCGCACAAAGAGTACAGCCGGTAGACGCTCGGAAGAGTTCCTTTGTTCTCGATGTCGGCGAGCCTGCTGAGCGCAACAATATATTCGTCGCTATCGTGGGTGGCCGCGATCTTCGCGCTCGCTTCTTCCACGTCGCGGTATCGGAGCGCCAATCTTTCTCTTATCCGCTTGAGTTTCTGCCCGGCTTCTTCCATGATGGAGACTCGGGGAGACTGGATAGGACGCGTGGACGAAGCGAAAGCCATGACTGGCGACAAGGTCTCACTTTCGCAAGACCTGTTAAATTATAACGGTCTCTAAGGGGCTCTGGCAAGGTTCTTGTTCTGATTTCAGAACAGAAAGATCGGATTTATGGTTTTTGGAACAGCGGAAGGGGGCGGGGGCAAGTGGCGAACGCGTCCAGCGCAGTGCGCGTCATAGTGGGCGTAACTGGCGCAAGTGGTTCAACTTACGGATGGCGTCTCTTGGAGAAGCTGCGCCAAAACGGCGGCGTTGAGACTCACTTGGTGCTCTCCCGCTCGGGCGAGCGCACGGCGCACCTTGAATTGGGCAAGTCGGCATCCGATTTCCGCAAACTGGCTGATTTCTCCTACGCTCCGGAGGACGTCGGATGCCGCCTCTCCAGCGGATCGTTTCCGACAGCTGCCATGGTGGTAGCTCCCTGCTCCATCCACACGATGTCCGCAATTGCCGCGGGCATCAGTTCCAACTTGATCGTTCGCGCAGCCGACGTCGTGTTGAAGGAGCGCCGTAAGCTGGTTTTGATGGTTCGCGAATCGCCGCTGCACCTGGGCCATTTGCGCTCGATGACGGCTTTAGCGGAAATGGGCGCCATTGTGGCGCCGCCGATTCCGGGCTTTTACCATCGGCCTCAAAGCATTTCCGATCTGGTGGATCACAGCATCGACCGCGTGCTGGACCTCATAGGGCTGCCGTCTCCCGAAGCTCGCCGCTGGGACGGCCCGGAAGCCCGACGGCGCAACGGAGCAACCGAATGAAAGTGGCGTTTCAAGGCGAGTTGGGAGCCTTCAGCCAGGAAGCTATCCGGCAATTGCTGGGCCAGAGCGCGCAGCCCGTGCCCTGCCAGCGCTTCGATGATGTCTTCGAGGCTCTCGAGACCCGTCGTGTCGCCGCCGCGGTGACCCCGATCGAGAACACCCTGCATGGCTCGGTGCACCAGAATTACGATCTACTGCTGAAACACGATTTCACTATCACCGCCGAAACGAACGTGCGGATCGTCCACAACCTGATCGCCGCGCCGGGAACTCGCTTCCGGCAGATCACCAAGGCCTATTCACACGATGTGGCGCTGAATCAGTGCCTGGATTTCTTCCGGCGCAACAAACAGATCGACAGCGTCCCGTTTTACGACACGGCCGGAAGCGTCAAGATGGTGATGAAGGACCGGCCGCCCGGTGCCGCCGCGATTGCGTCCAAGCTGGCTGCGAAGACGTATGGCGGACAAATTCTTAAGAGTGAAATCGAGGATGACCGGCAGAACTACACTCGATTTTTCCTCCTGGAGCGACGAGGCGCGAAGCCCCGCAACCCGAAAGGGTCCAGCCGGAAGCCCTGGAAAACCTCGCTGGTGTTCTCGACCCGCAATGTGCCGGGAGCGCTATTCCGAGCCTTGAGCGCGCTCGCCCTGCGCGAATTGGACCTGACCAAACTGGAATCCCGCCCTCTTCGCGGCCGGCCCTGGGAGTACATGTTCTACCTGGATCTCATCGGCCGCCAAAGCGACCCTGCGGTCGTGAGAGCGCTAGCGCACCTGGGGGAAGTCGCCGATTTCCTGCGCGTACTGGGCAGCTACCGGGCGGCGTGAACATCCAAGCCGCCCTGCGGCACCCTGCGTCTCGCGGAAGAGTGGAGCGCCTGAACGGAACTCGCGAAGCGAGTTTCCCGGGCATGATATGCTGTCCGCCATGACGCGCCTCTCGAAACTACTCACGTGTATTTTGCTGACCTCCGCCGGCGCCGCGGTTCTCTGGTCGCAATCCAAAGTCTGGACGGCGCAAGAGCTCTTTCAGCGAAACGTCGGGACGAAGCAGCAGCAGGAGACGCAATTCCCGCCGCACAAGATCGCCGGCAACATCTATTACGTCGGCACGGAAACGCTGGGATCGTTTCTCGTGGTCACGCCGGCAGGTAACATCCTGATCGACAGCACGTATGAACGTAACGTGCCGGTGATTCGGAAATCGATTGAGGATCTCGGCTTCCGGTTCGCGGACACGAAGATTCTGCTCGGCAGCCACGCGCACGCCGATCATATGGAGGGCGACGCGCTGGTGAAAGAACTGACGGGAGCGAAGGTGATGGCGATGGCCGAGGACGTTCCCGCCCTGCAGCGAATGACGCCCGGCGGCAAGCCGCACCCGATCGACCAGGTCCTGCACGATGGCGACAAAGTTACACTGGGCGGATCCACTTTAGTCGCGCATCTTACGCCCGGCCACACCCGCGGCGACACGACCTGGACGATGCAGATTCAAGATGGCGGCAAGACCTACAATGTCGCGATCATCGGCAGCATGGGCGTGAACGCGGGGACAAAGCTGGTGAACAATCCGCAGGTTCCCGATATCGTGGACGAGTACAAGCGCGGATTCAAAGTGCTTCACGGGCTGGCCTGCGATATTCCGCTCGGATCGCATCCCGCTATGTACAATCTGGTCGAGAAATATCCGAAACTGGGCAAGGGTCCGAACCCATTTATCGATCCTGACGGCTACAAAACCGAGGTTAACATCGAAGAGACGGCGTTCCTCGAGGTTCTGAATCAGCAGGAAAAGGGCGCCAAGAAGTAGCGGCGGCTACTGCAGCCAGCCTTCCTCTGTCTTGAAAAGATTCGGATCTTGCGCCAGCGCTTTGCTCAAGTATTGCTGGCCTAGATCCCGTTCGCCGGTCTTGAAATAGGCCATCGCCAAATGGAATTGCCGTACGGGGCTCGGCTGCTTGGCGACGGATGGCGCCAGAAATTCCACAGCCTTGTGGTAATCGCCTCTGCGGTAATAAACCCAGCCCAGGGTATCCTGCACCATGGGATTGCCGGGCGCCAGCTCCGCGGCGTGCTGCGCGTACTTGAGCGCCGTATTCATATCCTGACCGGCCATTAAGTATGCGGCGGCATTCAGCGCGACCACATTATCGGGGTTCTGCTCCACCACGGCATTGAAATGAACGGCCGCCGCAGACGTGTTCTTCCCCGCGTATTCGATCTCGGCCAGCATCAGGTTGGCGCCTTCGTTCTTCGGCTGCGCCGCCAGCAGAGCCGCCAGTTCGGAGCGCGCCGCGGCTACCTTCCCTTCCTGAGCGTCGAGCGCCGCCAAGGCGAGATCGGCATCGGTAATGCGCGGGTTCAAAGTTTTGGACGTGATGAATGCGGCGCGCGCCTCCGTCGTTTTCCCGACCCTCTGCAGCCAGTCCCCAATCAACAACTGCATCCCAGGCGACGTGGAATTCTTCGTGGAAGCCTCCTTCAGGATTTGCAATGCCAGCGGATTTTGCTTGTCCGCGAGGCACGCCTGCATCGCCAGATTCAAAGCCCCCGGGTCCGCGGGATTGTCGCGCATGAGTTCCTGCCCAATCGAGCGCGCCCCCGCAAAATCTTTCTTCAGGAACTTCACGATGCCCTTCTGGAGCGTCAATTCCGGAGCACGTTCGACGTGGAGGGCCTTTTCGACCTCGGCGCTCGCCTCATCCACGCGATTGAGCGTGAGCAAAGCCCAGTTTCGCGTGGTGACGAATGCCGCGCCGGTTTTCAGGACTTTCGGCGCCGCATCCATAAGATCGAGCGCCGCCTGAGCCTTCCCTCCCGCAATTTCCGATCTCGCCAGCTCGACCCGGGGCTGCAGAATGTTGGGATTCAGCCGCAGCGCCTCGTTCAATTCCTCCTGCCTGTTCTTTTCGGAGCCCAGCAGGGCCTGCACCTTCGAAAGTCCGTAATGCGCGTCCGCTGAATCGGGCTGGAGGCGGAGCACGGCCTGGAGGTCCTTTTCGGCCTCGGCCGTCTTCCCGGTGGTTAGGTGCACGCGGCTGCGCAGCAACAGCGCGTCGACATCCTTGGGGTCGGTTTGAAGCAGAGCCCCCAAATACCGAAGCGCGTCGTCGGCGCGGCCTGTGATCGTATACGCGCCGACGAGCCGCAGCCGGGCCGCGCGATCGGCTTTGGGCGCTTTGGCAAGCTTCTCAAGTTCCTCCACGGCCTCCGCTTTTTTGCCCTGCTGAAACAGAAAAGCTGCGTGAATATGCGATAGATTGGCGCCGGGAATCGCGGCAATTTTGCGGTACGTCTCATCCGCATCCGCCACGCGTCCGGACTGCAGTTGCAACGAGCCCAAACTGAGCAAAGCGGGAGCGTTGTTGGGATCCAGCTTGATAGCGCGCTGGAGTTCCGGCTCCGCCTCTAACTTCTTGTTTTCCAGCAGATAAAGATTCGCCAGCGCCAGCGCCGCCTGCGCCGATTGAGGCGCCTGCGCCACTGCTTTTTTCAAGGTTCGCTCCGCGTCTCCAACGTTGTGCTGGCCGAATTGAATCGCCGCCAGCGCGCCCGCGGATTTAAGATCGTTGGGAAACTTGCTCAGCGCTTTCTGAAGAAGGTCCACCGCTTCGTCCGGCTTTTTGAGCTTCAGATCGGCAATCGCCAGCGTGTCGAGAACTTCCGGCTCGACCTCGGGTTGATTGGGCGCGGTCATCACTTGATTCAGCCGCTTAACAGCCTCCTCCAGTACCTCCGGCTGCTGGCTCTGGACCATCATTTCCGAAACTTTGATTTGCGCGGATGAGTGGTTGGGATTGAGCTCGGTGGCCTTCAGAAACGCCACATAGGCATTCTCCGGCTGCTTCGCGGCGAGATAGGCGATGCCTAGTTGATACCACGGCTCCGCGTCGCGAGGATTCGCCTGGTTGGCGTCGCGAAACTCGAGGGTGGCGCGGGCATAGTCTTTTTGATCGAGATATTTCTTGCCTCGTGCGAGAAATCGCGCCTCCCTCGCCACCGGGTCTCTGCTACAGCCGCTGTAAAACACGGCCACGAGAGATACACAAAGGAGGATGTTTCTCATAGTCGTTCTCTGCGGGCTCTCATCATAGCAAGTAGGGTGCCAGCGGTGTGGACCGCTCACGGGCGCTTAGCGCGAATGCCGCCGGTCGCGGCGACCATCTGCTGTTTTGGCCCAACGGAACAACCTGCGATCGTGACGGAGATTATTGATCCCCTACTACAACGATCTTCGATTCCGCGTGGAATTTCTTGTAATCCGAATACCGATCGATCTGATTCGCCTTTACCTTCAAAAAGAGAGCCCGTCCGCCGAAGTGGACTTCATCGTACACCGGAAGCCAGACTTCATCGTTGACTTTGGCTTGCTCGAAGACGAAATTCGATCCCTTCTCGATCGCGCCCAGAATTCCGCCGCCGACTTTCGCGGAATCGCTGAAATGGGCCTCGAGACGCGCAATATCGCGGGCTTGCTCGTCGATCCAAATCACGCCCACCAATTTCTGCGCGACGCTCTCCATCATCTTCTTCGGCTTGTATTCCGGGTTCGGGCCGAAATCCACAGCGATTACTTCCTGCCCGCGAAACCTCTCCCGGCGGGGATTCGTGAAACGGATGGCCCGCAGTACGTCGGAAAGCTGCTGCTCGTCCTTAGCCTCCTCCTTGCGCCGCTTTTCGGGATCGCGCGCGAGCTCGGCCTCCTTCTTCGTCGCCTTGTCGAACTCTTTGTTGAACCGGTCGTCCTCTTTTTTCCGCTCCTCGGCGCTCAGAGGCTTACCGGCCTTGGCCAACAGCCGCCGCACTTCATCGCCCCCAATGTTGAACACCTCGTATTCCCGGACCATCCTGGACTTGATCTGTCCTTTGCCGTCCATCTGTTGCTGTTCCTCGATTAGATGGCAAGTGTACTGCTTCTGCATCTCCTCGATCGCCTGTTGATTCCTGGAAACTTCCAAAAACAGCGACTTGATGTCGGGCAAAGGCGCTCCGCCGGCGCGCGGAAAATCGAAGATGGAATCGTCAACGGCGGAACTGAATTCGGCGCGAGTCACTGAGACGGCATACGCATGCCCGCTATGGCGAAGCTCGATGCGAAATGGCGTCTGGATGCCGTTTACCGGGCGGTAATCGTCGTAGTCGAACTGGTCGGGCGGGCTTATCTCGCGCGCGATCAGATGCGTTTGAGCGTCGAAAAAGACCTCGCGCGTAATCCCAGGCGCCAGCAGGATCTGAATATGATCCGCATCGCGGCCGCCCACCTGCTCGACGCCGATGAATCGCGCGCCGATCTTGGATTTTTTCAGATCGGCAAGACGGCTATTCCAGTACCGGCCCGCGCCCTCGGCCTCCTTAGCCTCAATTCCGGTGAGCGTCCGCGGGCCTCCGTCGGCTTTTTGGCCCCAGGCCGACATGCCGTTGTAGGCCTCCACCTCGCGCTTGCGGCCAATTGCGATCTCCGAATAGATGCGATTGGGCGCCTTCGATATCCTCGAATACGAACCGGTGGCGCCGGTGGTTTCGTCGGTCAGGCTTCCGGCGATGGTCTCCGTCTGTACCCGCTCCAGCGGCTTCGATCCGCCCATGGCGCGCACATACTCGTCGATAATTTTTTGCGGATTTTGCGCGGACGCCGCCCCCGCAAAAGCGAACACGGCGATGACAGCTAAATGCATTTTCAATGCGACAATAACACAGGCCAATGAAACAGGTCCGAGCCATTCTCTGGGCGCAATGGCGCAGCATGCGCAATTTTCATCCCTGGGCCGGCGAGGTCTTGTCGATTCTGGTCGCTGTTGTCTGGTACGGCTTGTGGGCGGCGGGATCGGCGGCGATCGCACGATTCCTCGCCGGCGCGGACCTGAGCGCGGTTCATATTGCGCTTCCGATCGGTCTGGGGCTGGTGCTGCTGTACTGGCAAGGCGTCCCGCTGCTCCTGGCCGCGACCGGCGCCTCGCTCAACTTACGAAAATTGCAAGCCTATCCGATTTCTACCGGGCAGCTATTCGCCGTGGAGGTATTGCTGCGCTCCACTGCGGCCATCGAAGCGCTGATGGTGCTTGTGGGCGCGACAATCGGGATTCTGTTCAATCCGCGGCTTCCAAAATTCGGCCTCGTGGCGATTCCGCTTTATATATTCTTCAACCTGGTTCTCGCGCTGGGCATCCGCGATTTACTGGCGCGCTTGTTCGCGCGGAGAGGACTCCGCGAAATCGCGGTCTTCGCCTTCGTGCTGCTCATCACCTCGATCCAACTTGTGGCCAGGAATCCGCAGGTCTTCAAGTCGATCCAGCCTTATGTGGAGCGCTACTCCTGGGAGGGATGGCCGTGGAGCCTGGCGGCCCGCGCGATCGAAAGCCGCGCGGCGGCGTTGCTGGGCCTCCTTGGCTGGTGCGCAATCGCGGCGGCCTTCGGCTTGTGGCAGTTCAGGAGATCGCTTACATTCGATGCGCAGGCCGCCTCGGCGCCCCAACGACGGCCCGAGACGAAGGCGTCCTTCGCCGAACGGCTATACCGCTTGCCCTCGCTCCTGTTGCGCGACCCCATGGGAGCGCTAATCGAAAAAGACATCCGATTTCTGGCGCGTTCGCCGCGGTTCCGAATGGTGTTTTTCATGGGGTTCACGTTCGGCCTGGTCGTCTGGCTTCCGACTGCTTTCGGACGAGGCGGCGGCCCGCGTTCGTTCATCGGCGCGAACTATCTCACGATGGTGAGCGTCTATTCGCTGCTGTTGCTGAACGAAGTCTGTGCATTCAATGTCTTCGGATTCGACCGCTCCGCCGCGCAGATTTACTTTCTCGCGCCGGTTTCGTTCGGACGGGTGCTCATCGGAAAAAATCTCACCGCGGCGTTCTATATTCTGCTGGAAATCGCGGCGGTGACCACGGCCTGCGCTCTGCTTCGCATGCCTATCGACGCGCAAAAGATCGCCGAGGCCCTGGGCGTGGTGGCCGTGACCGCATTGTTCCAACTCGCCGCGGGGAACCTTCTCTCAGTGCGCCAGGCGCGCGGCATGGATCCAGACGCTTCGCTGCGTCACAGTTCCACCGCGCGCGGACAAGCGGCGCGCTTCATCGTGTTGCCCCTGTCTTTCTTTCCCGCCGCGTTTGCCTATTTGGGGCGCTACGCCTTCGATAGCGAACTGGCGTTCTTCGCGGTGCTCGCGTTCGAGGCGGTTGCGGGAATCGTAGTTTACCGGATTGCGCTCGACTCCGCGGTAGCGTTTGCCGAGCGCGAAAAAGAATCGATGGTCGCGGCGCTATCGGTTAGCGCGGGGCCGATCACGGCTTGAGGAGACCCGCTTCCAAGGTCAACAGCCTCTCTTTCACCGGCAGTCCGCCGCCAAAGCCCGTCAGCTTTCCATTCGCGCCGATGACTCGGTGGCAAGGAATGACAATCGGAATCGGATTCGCCCCATTCGCCGCACCCACCGCGCGCGACGCGTTTGGATTGCCCACGCGGCGGGCCAGTTCTCCGTAAGAGATGGTCCGGCCATAAGGAATGTTCCGCAACTCCCGCCACACGGTCTTTTGGAACTCGGTTCCTTCAGGGGTCAGCGGAAGCTCGAATTCGGTACGGCCCTCGAAAAAATATTCGCGAAGCTGGCGCGCGGCCTCGTCCAGCGTCGGCGTAGACGCCGCGATCCAGCCGGGAGCGGGATTGCGAGGCTCGCCGTTGTTGGGAAATTCGATCCGGCGAACGCACTCGTTGTCTCCGGCGATTAATAATTTTCCGATCGGCGATTCAACGTAACGGTAGTTCATCTTCTCAGCTCCCTTAATTCGCTGGGCGTCCGCCCGTATGCCGCCCGGAGCGTCGCATTGAAGCGGCGGACGCTCGAAAAGCCCGAGGCTAGTGCAATTTCCGTCATCGGCAGGTCCGTTTGGTCGATCAGCCGCTTGGCGGCTTGGAGGCGGCGCGTCTGAGCCACAGTGACGGGTGTGGCTCCCAAATGCTGCAAAAATAATCGGCGCAGATGCCGCGATCCAATTCCGAGCCGCCCGGCAAGATTTTCGACGTTGCCTCGATCCAAAGCCCCGTCAGCAATCAGCCTTACCGCTCGCGAAACGCTGGTAGATGAGCCCTTCCAGGCGGGCGAGCCCGGAGCGGCTTCCGGGCGGCAACGCAGGCACGGCCGGAAACCGGCTGCCGCGGCGGCCGCGGCTGAAAGAAAATAGCGCACGTTCGCAGATTTCGCCGGCCGCGACGGGCAAATTGGCCGGCAGTAGATTCCGGTGGTGATCACGCCGATGAAGAATTTCCCGTCATAGCGCTTGTCGCGAGTCAGCCGGGCTTTCTCCAACTCCTCAATATCCACGCCTCCATTATGCGTCGCTAGGCGATCAGCGGCTGGCCATTTTCGGACGCAGCAGTGGACGGAGAATTTTCCGGTGTTCCGGTGACTAGAACATAGGCGGCCATGCGTAATCCTCTACTTCTTCCCGCCGCCGCCCTTGCCGGCGGGATCGTCCTTAGCCACTGGTCGCCGTTCTCCGTCCCTGAGGCGGCATGGCCTATATGCGCCTTTTTTTTGCTCGCGGTCCTGGCGAGAACGCCCTGGCTGCGGCGCGTGTGTGCGTGCCTGGCGATGCTCTCCGCGGGAGCGCTGATCGAAGCGTGGCATCGGCCAGGGCCGGCTCCGGAAATCGATGCGGGATCGAAGGAAACGGTCCTTTTGGATGGTTGTGTGGTCGAGCCCACCGTGTTTTCGCCGGGTCGCGAACAGTTCACGCTGGAGCTGGCTCCGAAAGCACGCGCTCGTGTGAGCCAGGCGGTCGACAGCGACGCGCCCGCGCCACAACTGGCCTACGGACAGCAGGTGGAGATCGAGGCGCGCGTTCGCGCTCCGCACAACTATGAGAATCCCGGCTCGTTCGATTACGCCGCTTATCTGGCGCGCCAGAACATCTACTGGACGGCCACGATGACGCGAGGCTCCACTCCCACGATTCTGACGGGGCGCTGCGGGTCGCGATTCATGATGCTGGTCTATCGGCTGCGTACGGCGGCGCTTCAGCGTCTGGATCGCCTTTATTCAGGCGACAGCTACGCCACGGGAATGATGCAAGCGATCTTGATCGGGGAAACGGCCGGAATCCAGCGCGTGTGGACCGAAAATTTCCGCCGCACAGGCACGTTTCACGCGCTGGTTATCTCGGGAGTCCACGTGACCGTCCTGGCGGGCGTGCTGCTCTTTTTGTTGCGGCTCTGCGCCGTCCCCGAGCTCGGCGCGCTGGCGGTGACGGCTATGGCCGCATGGCTGTATGCGCTGGTTTCCGGGTTGTCGGCGCCGGTGGTGCGCGCCGCCGGAGGTTTCAGCCTATACCTGGTCGCGCGCTTTCTGTTCCGCAGAGCGCGTGTGATGAATCTGCTCGCGGCAATCGCAATTGTCTACCTGGCATGGGACCCCTATCAACTCTTCGATGCGAGTTTTCAACTTTCCTTTTTGTCCGTGGCTGCTATCGGCGCTCTAGCCGCACCTTTGCTTGAACCGCGCATCGTCCCGCTGGCGCGTGGAATGCGGGCGATTTCCGACGCCGGAATCGATCCGCATCTGGAGCCACGCGTGGCTCAAGCGAGAGTGGAGCTGCGCCTGGCCGCCGAGACGATCGCGCTGTGGACGCGCCTGCCTCGTAAATGGGCGGAAGCCGGCCTGGCTCTCGTGGCGAGGCTCGGGCTATTCGCCGTCGAGATGGCCGTTATCTCGACCGTAATTCAGATCGGGCTCGCTCTACCCATGGCCGAGTACTTCCATCGCATCTCGCTCACAGGCCTCACGGCAAACCTTCTGATTTGCCCGCTGATGGAAGCTGTTGTGCCGTTCGGGTTCGCGGCGATCTTCACGAACTGGCATTGGACCGCCGCCGTCACCGCGGCCCTTCTCAAATTCTGCGCGCGCGTGGCGGATTGGCACGCCCGCATGGAACCATCCTGGCGCGTGCCCGACCCGCCGCTGTGGCTGGCGGTGGCTTTTTCGGCCGCGCTCATCCTGCTCGCCGTCGTGGCGCGCCTGAGGCTTGCAAAATGGCCCGCCGCGGGCGCTGTGGCCGGCTTGTTTGTGTTGCTGTTGTGGCAGCCGTGGCCGCCGCGTACGCGGCCGGGCGTGCTTGAGATGACCACCATCGACGTGGGGCAGGGCGACAGTCACCTGCTGGTGTTCCCCGGCGGAAAACGTATGCTGGTGGACGCGGGCGGCATCCTCCAGTTTGGCCACGCGCGGAAAACAAATCTCGATATCGGCGAAGACGTCGTCTCTCCGTATCTATGGAATCGGGGAATTCGTCAAATCGACGTGGTGGTGGAGACACACGCCCACGAGGATCACATCGGCGGGCTCCCCGCGGTGCTCGATAACTTTCGCCCGAAGGAGCTTTGGACTGGCGCCAACGCCTCGCCGTCGCTGAGCGAGCACGCGAGGCGCTTGAGAATCCAAGTACAGGCAAAAAGCGCAGGCGAATCTTTCGATTTCTCCGGCGCGCATATCGAGATCCTATCGCCGCCGCCCGGCTATGCGTCTGAAAAGATCGGCAACAACGATTCGCTCGCCTTCCGCATATCGTACGGATCGAGGACCTTCTTGCTCACCGGCGATATGGAGCGCCCAATGGAAGGACTTCTGCTAACGGACGCGGACGCCCTTCATGCCGACGTGCTGAAGATTGGCCACCACGGTTCTAGAACGTCCACGATTCCCCCATTTCTCGACGCCGTGGACCCGTCGGTTGCGATCATCTCCGCCGGCTATGAAAACTCGTTCGGCCATCCTCACCCTGACGTCATAAAGCGCCTCACAGACGACCACGTGGCGATCCTCCGAACGGATCTGGACGGCTTGGTGAGCGTGTCCACCGATGGCCGACGGCTCTGGTTCAATGAGACGGCGTGGACTCCTGCGGGAGCGCCATTCACGTCGCCGTTCGCCTGGTGATGCGAGCCTGTACCGCGGCGTCGCTCGCTCGCCATCCGGTCAACGCTTCGTCCGATGCGGTTCTAATCCTCCCGCCCCCGGCACTAGAGCGATCCGTCGGAGCTTCGCCAACTCCTGCCGGGCTATAGCCGACCAGTGGCTGTTAGGGTCGAGCTTCAGGTATCGCGTCCAGTGGTGGACCGCCTTCATCGGCTGATTCGATCCTTGATAGAGCAGCGCCAGATTATAGTGCGCGTCGGCATACTGTGGGGCGATCTGCAGCGCGGCTTCGTAGTGTTCCAGAGCCTTGTGGCGCTCGCCACGCTCATCGTAAAGATTGGCCAAATCGAAGTGCGCGAGCGCATAGGAGGGGTCGGCCTGGAGCGCTTCTCGATAGTATTTTTCGGCGTTCATCCAGTTGCGGGCGTTGAAGTGGATGGTCCCGAGATTTACCAATGCCCCGGCGGATTTCGGATCGAGCTCCAGCGTCTTTTCATACGCGACGATCACCTGATCCACGGGGGCGCCAGTCTGCTCCAATTCCAGGGCGCGCTGGAACCAGCGTTCCGCCTCTTTTCGCTGTTCGCGCTCCGTTTGATCGCGATCCTTGGCGCGGAACTCGACCAGGCGCTTAAGCTCGCTCTGGTCGAAGTTGAGCAGCAACTGGCCGGAAACCGCTTCCATCGCGCGCCCTTCCACCTCGACGCGAATTTTCTTTCCATCCGCGTACAGCTTCAGCTCGATAAGAGGATCCTCTATATGGCGAAGCTTTTGGGCGAGAGCGGCCAGCGCCTGCTTGATCCGCGCCGGAGGCACTCGATCGCGCCGCAATTTGATCAGCGTGCGAAGGGCCACCAACTCGCGAAAACCATAAGCTTCCGCCGAGGAAACGAGTTGCTGTTTTTCCCAACTCCTGAGCTGGCGCTCGGAGACGTTCAGAAGCCGGCGAGCCTCTTCCCGGGAGTACGCCTGTCTGGGCGCCGAGCCGGTCACGGAGAGATTCTAACAGGTTCGCGCGCCGGAGAGCCTTGATATAGCGAGATTGCCGCGATGCCGGCGGTTCCGGCCGAAATGCAGGCGGGCATGTTCTCGCGCGTGATCCCACCGAGAGCCAGCACCGGTATTTTCACGGAAGCAGCGGCTCGGCCGAGCTCCACAAGGCCACGCGGATGCAGACCCGAGCTTTTCGAAAGAGGTGCGAACACCGGACCGAACAACGCGTAGCTAGCGCCCTCCCGCTCCGCTTGCAGGACCTCTTCGATAGCGTGGCACGAAACGCCTATCGCGAAGCCGGGGGGAGTTATCTCTCGCCAATAGCGCGGAGGCGGCGAATTCGCGGGCAGATGCACGCCCCCCGCGCCTGCCGCCAACGCTACATCCACGCGCCCGTTCACCAGGAATTTGACGCCGCGCGGATTGGGCAACTGGATGGCGCGGCTCACCAGTTCGTAGAGGTCACGAGCGGTCGTATCTTTCTCACGGATCTGAATCCAATCCGGGCCTGATTCGAGATTTCGAGCGATCGCGTCTAGGAGCGATTGGCCGACGGCAAGCGCGGCGCGATCGGTGATATAGCATTCGATCATTGCCGCTCGCGTTCTCGCCGCATTTCGGCCCGGCGGACCTGCGCTTCGTCCATTCCGAAATAGTGCGCGATTTCGTGCCAGACTGTGTCGGCCACAATTTCTTCCAGATGGTTTTGATCGCGCGCCATCCGCTCGTGCGGCCGTTGATAGATTGTGATCCGGTCTGGGAACGCGAAGCTCTGCCCGACGCTACGATGCGTTAGCGGACGGCCTTCATACAATCCGAGCAGGCCTGGCCGCGGCGAATCTTTCTCCACCACCAGCAGGACGTTGTCCAAACGCTTGCGGAAACGCCGGGGAATGCGGCGCAAAGCCCGCTCTACGATCTGATCGAATTCTTCGGCTGGCAACACGTTCGTTCAGGCGGCTTGCTTATTAAAGCTTAGCCCGGCCCTGAGCGAGACTCGTCAGAGTGCAGCGGCGAGCTTCAGTTTGCGTTATCGGGGTCCAGGTTGTGCGTCGGCGTCCGCGAAGGGGAGGTAAATCTGGAAAGTAGCGCCGGCGCCGGGCTCGGATTCCACCGCGATGTGCCCTCCGCTTTGTTGGACGATGCCGTAGATGGTGGGCAGACCCAAACCTCTCGCGCTGTCCTTCGTGCTGAAAAACGGTTCGAATAAATGATCCAGCACTTCCTGGCTCATTCCAACTCCTGTGTCGGCGACCGTCAACAGCACATATTGCCCGGGAGCAAGACCCGGCATGCGGGAGGACTGTTCTTCATCGACCTCGACGTTTGCCGAATAGATGGCCAGGCGGCCGCCCTCGGGCATCGCTTCGATTGCGTTCATCGCAAGGCTCAAGAGCACTCCGCCAAGCTGAGAGGAATCCGCGCGAACCTTCGCCAGTGTTGGGTCGAGATCCAATCGCAATTCGATGTTTGAAGGAAGCAAGGACTCGACCTTACGCGCCACTGCGTTTGACAGCGCATTAAGGTCCAGCAACTCCGGATGAAGCGTCTGCTGGCTGGTGAATGCGATCAACTGTTCCGTGAGAACCGTCCCGGCCTGGGCCGCGTTCTGGATTTCAGTTAGCGGCGCGTGTTCCGCATCCGTTTCCGTCTTGGACTGGAGAAGGATTGAGCAATAGCCGCCGATGACGGTGAGCAGGCCGTTGAAGTCGTTCACCATTCTGGTAACAGAGCGCTGGATGCCCTCCAATTTATGAGACTGCGCCACCTGCGCCTCAAAAGCCTTGATCGCGGTAATATCGCGGCCCACGCTCGCCAAGCCCGCAACCTGGCCGTGCGAATCGCGCCAGATCGTGTTTTCCCACGCGACCAGCCACCGCCGGCCGTCTTTGCCCAAAAGCGCGCCTTCGAAATGATGCGGATTGGAAGCGTCGCGCCCAGCGGACGCGAACTCCGCTTTCGCCTGATCGCGTTCTTCGGGAGGAACCATCAGGTCGAACCAGCTTTTGCCGGCGATTTCGTCCGCGCGCCAGCCTGTCAGCCGCAACAAATAATCGTTGCAGAACGAGATCGATCCTTCCAGATCCAACATTACGGTGAGCAGGTGCGTGTTCTCAAGCAGCTCGCTCAACCGCTGCTCCGACGCTCTGAGAGCCTCCTCCACTCGCTTGAGTTCCGTGATGTCGCGGATGGCGCCCCAGACTCGCTGTAGTGCGCCGTTTTCGACGATGCCCCATTGGCTTCGCACCAGGTACCGGGTGCGGCCGTCCAATTCCACGGGTACGCTTTCAACGGTGTCGAAGCGATAGCCGCAACGGATCGCACAGCGCAGCTCCTCCTGGAGGCGCGGATAGGCGTGCTTCGCTAACTCCTCGAACCCCATGCCGACAATCTGAGACGCATGGCGATAGCCCAGCAACCGCGCCATGGCGTCGTTGCACTCGGCCATATAGCCGCAGCGGTAGATTTGCTCGATCTGTTCATCCTCGGGAGCGGAGATGGGAACGGGCTGCTCAAACTCAAGTCGCCACAAGGCATCGGCGTTCTGGGATATGAAGACTTGATATCTCTGCTCGCTCTCGCGTAGCGCGGCGTCGGCCTGCTTCCGTTGTAGTTCGGCTGCGGCCCTGCGAGCGAACGTTTCCAGCATCGATTTCGATTCCCGCGCGCTAGGGAGCGGGCGCCGGTAAATAGCCATGATCGCGCCGATGCCGCGATTCTGGCGATCCAGCAAGGGGACCGCTACGCAGGCTTGCGCGTCGATTTCCAGCAGCAGCTCATCGCCGGGGACCTTTTTCAAAACGCCTCGCGTACAGGACCATGGCTCGCCCGTCGAAACCAGCGCGGCGACGCTTCCCGCGAGAACATAATCGAGCCTGCATTTTCGAGCGCCCCTGACAAAAGTCGCCAAGGTCCTAACCCGCTCGGCTTTACCGCCGGCGAACTCACCCAAATAAAGGCAGTCGGCGCCCAGCCCTTCACCCAGATTCTTCACCAGGGTTTCGAAGAATTCTTCTCCGATGGCGGACGAAACGCGATCGATAATCTGCCGCGCGGTGGCTTTGCGCCTGGCGTTCTCAAGACGCCGCGCCGCGAGCGGAGATGGATCCAACACGTGGCCATCGGGAATTTGGGAATGCTCGTGGCCGCCGGCTGGAACGCGCGGATGCATTATGTGCCTCGCGTATAGGCAAGGCGTCCATATTGGGACTTCTGCGTTAACGTGCTCACGCCCTTTCTTCCGCAATGCTTTTTGAGGCGAGCTCGCAGTTCCACCCGCGCGCGGCCCAGCCGCGACTTCGCGGCCGCGATGGAAACTCCGAGCCGCTCGGCGACATCCGGCATGGGCAGGTGCTCGATATCGCTCAGCACCATCACATTCCGCAGAAGGGGCGGAATTCTCGCGATCTCCCTGCGGAGCAGCACTTCCAGTTGCTGGTCGCCGAGCTCATCTTCGGGTCCAGGTATCTGCGCGACCAGCTCAAGGCGAACGCTCGATTCCGAGGATTGGTCCAGATAGAGGAAGTGCGCCTGCCGCTCTTCGCGAATCCGCATGAGGCACTGATTTTCCACGATGCGGCTCAGCCACGCGGCGAATGTCCCTTCCCCCCGGTACTGGGCCAGGCGCTCGAAGGCCTTCCAGCACGCGTTTTGAACTTCGTCCTCGGCATCGGTTGGATTGCGGATCAGAGAAGAAGCCCGCTTCAGGCAAGTGTAGTAGTGGTGGCTGATCAGTTCGCCGAAGGCCTCTGTGTCGCCCTGGCGCGCCAGCTCAATCAATTCCTCTTCGCTCCGCGCGGTATCGGATTCACGAGATTTGGCCTTCCCATTGACCGCCAATGAGGCCGCCTCGGATTGCGCCGGCCCGACTGCGAATCCGAATTCCTGCGGTGGCGTTTTCTCGCTTAGTGGCTGCGCCATGCCCTCTGAAAAGCATCCCGAGGCCCCAAGGACTGCCACTCCGCAACATGTGCTGAATCAGCGATTTAGAAATGAAATCCGGCTTTGAATACGCCGATCGGCGTACGTTTTGGTGCACTCCGCCATTGTGAGCGCCGACGTTTTGGAGCAACCAGGCGTGCGATTCGAAAAGAAATGCTGGACGATTTAGTGCATCCGGCAAATCGAGAAACGAGTCGTACAGAAGCGGCGAGCGGCGGCCCCTTTGCTAGCGGGCCGCTACGCCCGGAACGAGTCGAACGTCGGAAAATCCCCGTTGAGTAACTGGTGCGTATCGCGATACCCCAGCCAGCCGGAGATCATGGTGGCGTAAACACGCCGGAAATCCGTGGTGAAATTCAGATTGTCGCCGGCGTCGAGCTTGGTCAGGCTTGGAACCTGTCCGTACTGCCCGCCCTTCACTTTATTGCCCACCACAAACATCAGATTCGCGGTTCCATGATCGGTGCCGAGGTTGACATTCTCGGGCACACGGCGGCCGAACTCCGAGAACACCATCACCACAACGTCGTCGGCGCGTTTGATCCGCTCCAGATCGCGGGTAAACGCATAGACCGCGTCGGATGCATAAGTGAGCAGCCGCTTATGAACGTCGCCCTGGAACACGTGCGTATCGAACGCATTGTTGCGGTATGAAGTGTAATAGAGGCGGGTAGGCATGCCGGCGTCGATCAATGCGACCACTTTCGGCAGATCCAGTCCGGTGATGCCGTAATCGATGGGCGAGTGATACTTGGACCAGGCCTCGCGCACCAGCGCAGAGGCGTCCTGTGCGCTCTTGGCCGTGTCGAGCAGGAACCGGCGGGCAGGATTATCGATTTCTCCGTGCTCCGGCAGAGACGCCAACACCGGCTTTTCCTGATAGAATTTTTCCTGCGTAAATTTGTTGGGATCGTCGAACACAACGGGGACGTGCTTGCGGCTGCGTACGGCGAGCGACTGCCGCGTCCCGATGTTCACGATGTAATTCGGGGGGGCTTGCGGCGCCATCGCATCGGCCAGCCGTCCCACCCAGCCGTACTCCTCGCCGCTATTGGGCGCCGCGGTGTGCCAGTACGCCATGGAAGTGAAATGCGAAAACGACGGGTTGTCGTAGCCGCACCCATGAATGATGGCGAGCTTACCGTCTTTGTATAGGCGCTCAAAGCCAGCCATGCCGCCGCTGAATCCGAAGTGGTCGTCGATGGGGCGAAGGTCCTTCTTGCGAATGCCGAGATTGGGCCGGTGCTTGTAATAGGCGTCGTCGCCATAGGGAATCAGCGTGTTCAGTCCGTCGTTCCCGCCGGAAAGCTCGAGCACGACCAGAATCTTGCCGTCCGTTTTGCCTTGGGCCGCCAGCGCCGCGGCGGCCTGCCCGAACACGCGCACCGGTAGACCCGTGGTCGCGCTGACGCAAACGCCGCACATGCCGGCGCGAAGCAGGTCGCGGCGGCTGGATTTGGAGAAAGAGAAGCGCTTCTTCATTGATACCTCGCTTGGGACAAGCCTCGGCTTGTCCTACCCGAGCTGATACTCAGGCTCGCTCATGACCAAGTGCAAGAGCAGTCGTAGCGACTGCTCCATATAAGTCTGGGCGATCGAAATATCCGCCGTGCCCAGGTCTTTATTGAGAAAAGCAACCAATTTTTGCCGCGCGTCCGTGCTGGGCTGAACGTTCATGAAACGGTGGATGAAGTAATCCACCACCTCGGTTGTATTTTTCAACTTGGCATCCAGCACCATTTGCGATAAATTCACCTCCGCCGTATCGCGTGGGATGGGCTTGACGCGCTGAATCGCCAATTGCGAGCCCCGGAAACTCCCATAACGGGTGTTGAACTCCTCGTCGCGGTCCGCGTTCTTGTTGGATTCGGCGCGCTCGCCGTCCTTGGTTTCATCCTGCGTGGCCGCGGAGATGTCCATGCCTTGCCGGATGCGCTCGGCCACGCGGCGCACCTCGCCGCCGCCGGTGTAGCGGTCGGGCGGCAGAAAGCCGATATCCGGGAACAGCACGTCGCGTCCGAAATTGGCCCGCTCCAGCAGCAGGCCCGGGGTGATCCACGCTTGCCCTTGCGCCCAGCCGGCCACCGTTGGGGGCGCGAAAAGCTGCTGGCCTAGCGCGCCGGTGATTAAGTTGAAATCCGGCACGCCGGGAATGCTCTTGAGCCCCATCTTCTTGTACGTGCTGACGGCGAGCTCCACCGGACTGTAAATGCGCGTACCCACGGAAGCGGGGCTGTAGAAATCGCGCGACAGGAAGATCGTTTCCAGCAGCGGCTTGATCTCGTATTTGTTATCGCGCAGCACGGCGCCGAGCTTCTTCTGCAGCTCCGGCGAAAGGTCCTGGCGGACAAAATAGCGATAAATCTTGCCAGCGATGTAGTCGGCCGTCACGGGCTGCTGCATGATGATGTCGATGATCTGGACGCCGTCGAAGTCTCCGGTGCGGCCGAGAAACGTCTTCTCGCCGTTGTCGTGCCGGTCCTTGTTGACCACGAATTTCAGATCTTCGAAATTCCAGCCGGTGAAGGCGCGCGCCGCCTCGCGAATATCCTTTTCCGTGTAGTTGCCCACGCCCATGGTGAACAGCTCCATGATTTCGCGAGCGAAGTTCTCGTTCGATGCGCCTTTGACATTGACGCCCGCGTCCAGGAACGCGAGCATCGCCGGGCCTTGCGCGACCGCCACTGTGAGATCCCGAAAATTTCCCGTGCCTTGTTTCTGGAACAACTCCACCTGAGCAAGCAGCTTGCGGTAATCGCGCACCTTCGCCTCATTCGAAGCGAAGTGGCCGTGCCAGAATAGAGCCATTTTTTCCTGAAGAGGGCGGGGGCTGGCGAGCATCCGATTGGCCCACCAATACGCCACGCGATTCGTTTCCAGGGCGCTGGCGCGAAGCCAATAGAAGAACTTATCGACTACGGGCTGCAGGCGGCGGTTGCCGTCGGCCTTCACTTTTATTCCGAGCGCCTCGCCATTCTTTTTAGCGAGATCCGTGACCGCCGGCCGACTGGGAGGGAACGGCTCAAGCCCTGGATCGTGAATCGAGTCCTCGTCGAAAGCCGGCAGATTGACGAGAGGAGCCCCCTCGAATCGAACCATCCGTTCTACCGCCTGCTTCGGCGTGAGTTTCGCCAGCGCCTGAATTTCGTCCGGCGTTCCTCCAAATCCGGCGCGCTCAAGCAAATGTTCGGCGAAGTCGTAGTTCCAATCCGCTGGGCCGATGGGTGTGAGATCGTTTTGCCACGAAGCAGGACGGGTAGTCTGCGCGAACGCGCCACCCGCCGCGGCGGCTGCAAGAGCAAGCCCAAACCAGAAGTTTCGACGCATTCTCCAACTCCTTCAGGACGTTAACCATTCTACGCCCGTTTCGGGGTGCAGGGCCATCGGATTTGTGGCCTACCAACGCGTGATCCCGGCTTGAGCGCGGGGATGCGCATGGCCTCCGCGCCGCTTCCGACGGCACGCTGTATTCGTCTCTCGGGATCGGACATGGTGATACGCGCCCCGTCGGAGCGAATTTCTTCGTTGGTCAGCTCCAATTGCGCCATCGATCGCTCCCCCGACCAGAAACAGCAAGGCAGTGGGCACGGTCCCGGCGAAGCACAATTCGTATCCGTTCGGGTAGCTGCAATCGTGGTAGTAGAAGCCGAACCCGTCCGGTTCGCTTTCGGGATCGAGCCGTCCCGTTGCGCGATGAAAAAAATGTCCTCGTCTTTGGCAACTACGGCATCGGCAATGTTGCGAGGCGCGCGATTCGAAGGCTTGGAACTCGGCGGATCGGGCATTCTCTGGGCTCCGCTCCAAAGGGGAGAAGGCAGTGCGGTCTACCCTGTTTCCCGGACGCGTGACAGGCATGAGGGGCGTCCCAAAGGAGCGTGGAAATCCTTTGAAACACGAGCCGCCAGACGTGAATCAAACCACTGCAGAAGAACGCCTGAAACTCCTTCACCTACGGCCAGCGGGCTGAATGGCGAGCCGCCAGATCGCGGAGCGGCCACGAATCATGCACATTAGCGTCTTCGATCCGGCATCTCCTCAAGCCGCCAATCTGCTATGGCTTTGGAAAGCCTGCATGTGGGTTTGCGTCTTTATTTTCGCGGTGGTGACTGCCTCGATCGCGTACATGCTCGTGCGTTATCGCCAGCGCGATTCGAACGAGCCAGCCCAAACCGGAGGCAACAAAAAACTGGAAGTCGCCTGGACAGCGATTCCCATTGTGCTGGTGACGCTTTTGTTCGTTTTGAGCGTCGTGGTCGCCCGCGCGGTCGATCGCCCCGTTCGGCGCGAGCCCGATATCGTCGTGACCGGGCATCAGTGGTGGTGGCAGGTGGATTATCCCGCCGCAGGCGCCACAACCGCAAACGAAATCCACATTCCCACGGGCCAGGACGTCCTGATCGCGG
Organism: Bryobacteraceae bacterium; assembly: GCA_036557165.1. Taxonomy (GTDB): domain Bacteria; phylum Acidobacteriota; class Terriglobia; order Bryobacterales; family Bryobacteraceae; genus Palsa-187. The sequence goes on along the minus strand of DATBIA010000019.1, from coordinate 48,523 downwards.
TTGAAAGCGCCGACGTCATCCACGACTTCTGGGTTCCCAGGCTCGGACGCAAAATCGATGCGATTCCGGGCCAGCGAAATTTCGTTTGGATTAGCGCCAAGCAGCCCGGCGAATATCTGGGAGCGTGCGCCGAATTCTGCGGCGCCCAGCACGCCTGGATGCGATTCCGCGTCGAGGCGCAGAACTCCGCGGCTTACGAATCCTGGCTGGCGGCTCAGGCCGGCCCCGCCGCCGAGCCTTCCGCCGTGGACGCAACCAACGGGAAGCAGCGCTTTCGCCAGCTCACTTGCGCGAATTGTCACAACATCAACGGGGTCAATCCGCAAAAACAATACGCGCCGGATCTCACCCACATCGCCGGCCGCAAGATGCTGGCCGGCGAGCTGATCCAGAACACTCCGGAAAATCTACGAAGGTGGCTCCGCGAGCCGAATCTGATCAAGCCCGGTTCCTACATGCCGAACTTTCACCTGGACGACAAAGATCTAACCGACCTGACCGCATATCTGGCGGCTCTGAAATGAGCGGCATTCCAACCACTCCCCCTGTGCTGGAATCCGGCGCTCCTGTGGAGCGAAGCGCGCGGCTCGATTGGGTTTCCACCGTCGATCACAAGCGCATCGGTATTCTTTACTTGCTGGCGACTCTGGTTTTCTTCTGCATCGGTGGGATAGAAGCGCTTTTGATTCGCGTCCAACTGGCTTGGCCCGGAAATACGCTCCTATCGCCGGATATGTACGACCAGGTCTTCACGATGCATGGCACCACGATGGTGTTTTTGGTGGTGGTGCCGCTGTTGTTGGGCCTCGCGAATTACATGACGCCGCTCATGATCGGAGCGAGCGACATGGCCCTGCCGCGCCTGAACGCCTTTAGCTTTTGGACGTTCCTATTCGGCGGAATTTTGCTGCACTTCAGCTTCATCGCCGGGCACGCTCCGGACGCCGGATGGTTTAGCTACACGCCTCTCAGCGGAAAAGGATTTTCCACGCGCAACGGATTGGATTACTGGGCGCTGGCCTTGCTCGGAATCGGCGTGGGGACTATTGGGACCGCCATCAATCTCATCGCCACTATCTTCAATCTGCGCACCGAAGGACTCACCATTCGCCGGCTGCCGTTGTTCGTGTGGATGGTGTTGGTGAATTCGTTCCTCATCATTTTCGCTCTGCCCGCTCTGAATGCGTCGCTAGTCATGCTATTGGTGGACCGCTTACTGAATGCGCATTTCTTCACGCAAATCGGCGGCGGATCGCCCGTTCTATGGCAGCACTATTTTTGGGCATTCGGCCATCCCGAGGTCTACATCATGGTGCTTCCCGCGTTCGGAATCATTTCCGAAGTGATCCCAGTGTTCTCTCGCAAGCCGATTTTCGGCTATCCCTTCGTCGCCGCGTCCACCGTCGCCATCGGGCTGCTGAGCTTGGGAGTATGGGCACACCATATGTTCGTGGTGGGCTTGGGCCACGCTTGGGAATATGCGTTCGGCGCGTCGAGTCTGCTGATCGCCGTCCCCACAGGCGTCAAAATCTTCAACTGGATCGCCACCATGTGGGGTGGCGCCATCCGACTCACCACGTCGATGCTCTTCGCCATCGCCTTTCTGTTTACGTTCACCATCGGCGGATTGACTGGCGTGACGTTCGCGACCGTGCCGATCGATTGGCAGGTCACCGACACCTACTACGTTGTCGCTCACATGCATTACGTGCTTTTCGGCGGGACGTTGTTCGCCGTGATGGCCGGTTTGTATTACTGGTTTCCAAAGATGAGCGGTCGCATGCTTTCGGAAAGCATGGGAAAGCTTCATTTCTGGTTGATGTTCATCGGATTTCACATGACTTTCTTCATCCAGCACATTCTGGGGTTGGATGGGATGCCGCGCCGCGTCTACACCTATCCCGCGCTCCCGGGTTGGACCGCGATGAACATGATCTCCACCATGGGCGCTTTTGTCATCGGCATCTCGATTCTCGTTCTGCTGGCGAATATCGCCGCCAGTCTTCGCGCCGGACCACACGCCGGTCCGAATCCCTGGAACGCCTGGACGTTGGAATGGGCCACTTCCTCGCCTCCCGCAGAGCACAACTTCGAGACGGTTCCCCCAGTGCATGGGCGTAGACCATTATGGGACTTGGCCCACGGAAGCGATTCCGCCCGGTCCGAGCCTGTCTCTCGCGTGGACACGATGAAGCTGACCATCGCTGTCTTCGTTCTCTCCGAGGCCGTTTTCTTCGCGTTCCTCATCGCCGCCTACATGTACTACTACGGCGCGACGGTAACCGGGCCGACTGCGCGCAATAGCCTGGATCCTGGGCGCACTTTGATCTTCACCATCTGCCTGCTCGCCAGCAGCGGCACGATGTGGCTCGCCGAGCGCCGCCTCGCTCGGGCGCGCCACAAGAGCTTTCGCCTCTGGCTCGGCGCCACGATCCTGCTCGGCGCCGTATTCATCTTCGGCCAGAGCCTCGAATACGCCGAACTGATCGCGAAGAGCGTTACGCCGGCTCGCAACCTCTTTGCGGCGACATTTTTCACGCTGACTGGTTTTCATGGCCTGCACGTGCTGTGCGGGCTGATAGCGCTGGCGTCATTGCTCTTTCTCGCCTTCGGCCGGAGCTTCGGGCAAAAGCAAATCTCCGGCTTGGGCGCCATTTCGATCTACTGGCACTTCGTGGACGCGGTGTGGATCGTGATCTTCAGCCTGGTGTATCTAAAGGTCTGGTTATGAGCGGCGCGGAATTCCTACGATTGGCCTGGGACTGGAGACCGTCGGTGATCGCCGGCTGTTGCGCTTTGCTTTTGGGTTACGCCGGGGCGGCGCGATTCCGGTTCGGCGCGCGCTCATGTTTCTGGGCCGCGGGCGTGCTCGCGATCTTCTTTGTGCTGGCATCGCCTCTGGACGCGCTCGCGGATCATTACTTGTTCAGCGTCCATATGGCCAAACACATCCTGTTTGTGCTGATTGTTCCTGCTCTGCTGTTAATGGGTTTGCCCGCGCCGCCGGTGCGGCGCGCGGTGCGGATGCGCGCAATAGCTCGGATCGAACGTTTCCTGAGCCAGCCTGTCGTCGCATGGGCGGCGGGCGTGGGCGCCATGGTTGTCTGGCACATTCCAGCGGTATTCAATAGAGCTCTCGCGTCCGAACCGCTGCACATTATCGAACATCTTTCGCTGTTGGTTTGTGGAACCATCTATTGGTGGCCGATCCTTTCGCCGCTGCCTGAAGCGCGCATGAAACCGGTGCCGCAGGGCGCCGCCTATTTGTTCACGGCCTGTTTAGCGTGCACCGCCATCGGTATCGCCGTCACGTTCGCGCCCGGCCTGCTTTATCCGGCGTATGCGCATCCTGAAGATATCTACGGCATCTCAACCTTGATCCGAAACGGATGGGGTATTTCGCCCCACATGGATCAGCAGATCGGAGGCATCCTCATGTGGGCGCCCGCCTGTCTGGTTTATTTGACCGGGATCATGGCGATGTTCGCCCGCTGGTACTCGGAAGAAGTCAACGCTGCGCTGGAGGCGCCATGAACGAGCGGAAACCTCTCCCGGAAAACATCGCGCGTCCCACCTATTGGCCCGCAGCGCTGGCGCTGGGAATGACGCTCGCTCTTCTCGGCCCGGTTACGGCCACGGCAGTCGCAGTTGTGGGCCTGGCATTGTCCGCCGCCGCCATTGCCGGCTGGATCGGAGCGATTCTGCATGAGTAAAACGAGGCAAGTGGGGCATGCCCTAGCCGACGACGTAAACCGATCGTTCGCGCCACCAGATGGTGCAGGGCATCGCCTTTTGTGGCGTGCCGGTTTCATGCTCGCTTGTGCGTTGCCCAGGCCAGGCCTAAAGCCCCGGTTGCGAGGCAGAGCCTGCTCCCCAAGAAATGTGTACTAATCCCCCAAGCGATTCCACGCACCGCCGCCGCTTCCTCGCCCGTCTGAGCCTCGCCCTCGGCTCTGTAGGGGCGGCATTGATCGGCGTGCCCGTGCTAGGCTTTCTGCTCGCGCCCTTATTCGAATCCGTAATTCTCCGATGGCGGCCCGTGGGCTCGCTTGAGAGCTTTCGAAGAGGCCAAACCGTCAAAGTGAAATTCGAAGACGCCTCGCCGCTGGCCTGGGCCGGCGTCACCGGTCAAACCGCCGCGTGGCTGCGCTACGAGCCCGGCGGCGAATTCGTCGCTTTTGCGGTCAACTGTACCCATCTGGGATGCCCCGTGCGCTGGCTCGAAACAGCGGAGTTGTTCATGTGTCCGTGCCACGGCGGCGTGTATTACAAGGACGGTACAGTTGCCGCCGGCCCACCGCCGCGTCCGCTGGTGCGCTATCCGGTGCGCGTGCGCGATGGCCAGGTGGAAATCCTCGCCAGCCCGACCCCGATCACGTAACCCTATGCGGTTCCTGAAAGCAGCGTGGGAATGGTTCGATGCGCGAACGGATGCGTCGAAAGTAATTGGCCCAATCATGCGCCATCCCGTGCCGAAGGGCGGCGGGTGGATGTATGTGTTCGGCAGCGCGACATTGTTTGCATTCATGATCCAGGTGTTCACCGGCATCGCCTTGGCGACTGCCTACGTTTCGAGCGCCGGTCAGGCCTACGAATCCCTTCAATGGATCACCAACGAGGCGTTTCTCGGCCGCCTGCTGCGGGGCATGCACTATTTCGGCGCATCCGCCATGGTGCTTTTGGTGGGAATCCACATGATCCGCACCTTTCTCACCGGGTCTTACAAATTCCCGCGCGAGCTGAATTGGGTGGCGGGCGTCATCTTACTCGGCTTGACCGTCCTGATGGGATTCACGGGCCAACTGCTGCGGTGGGACCAAAATGGCGTGTGGTCTACGATTGTCGCCGCCCAGCAGGCGGGCCGCGTTCCGCTGATCGGACCAGCGCTCGCGCGTTTCCTGCTAGGCGGCCAGACGGTGGGAGGCGCGACGCTGAGCCGCTTTTTCGCCTATCACGTTTTCTTCATCCCGGCGGTGATCTTCGCGATGGTCGCGCTGCATTTGGGCCTGGTGCTGCGACACGGCATCTCGGAAAAACCCAATGCCGCACAACCCGTGAACCCGAAAACGTATCGTGCGTTGTACGAAGACATGCTCAGGCGCGAAGGGGTTCCTTTTTGGCCCGATGCGGCATGGCGCGATGTTGTGTTCGGCGTGCTTGTCGTGGCGTCGGTTGTCTTCCTGGCGTGGCGCTTCGGCCCGCCGAAGTTGACCATGCCCCCGGACCCGACCATAATCGAAGCCTATCCGCGCCCGGACTGGTATCTGCTCTGGTATTTCGCGGTTCTCGCGCAATTGCCGCACGGAGCCGAGAATTTCGTAATTGTGGGCGCTCCGGTTCTGGCCGGCGTTTGCCTTCTGATTCTGCCCCTGGTGTTCAATCGCGGACAGCGCGCCCCCTCGCGGCGGCCTTGGGCGGTGGCCAGCATCGTTCTGATCGTGCTTGCCGTGGGAGTGCTATGGGCGCAGGGCCAGCGCTCGCCATGGTCGCCCGATTTCAGCGCCCAACCCCTGCCGCCCGCGGTGGTCGGGGCGGCGAGCGCGGAGATTTTCGGCGGCGCGCGATTATTTGAAACGAAAGGCTGCCAATATTGTCACGCCGTATCGGGATACGGAGGCAAGCGTGGGCCGGATTTGACGGACGTGGGCGATCGTTTAAGTCCGCAGCAGATCACGCTGCGAATTCTTAACGGCGGATACAACATGCCCGCCTTCGCGAAGAGTCTAATGCCGGAAGAAGTTACGAATTTGAGGGCGTTTCTGGAATCTCGAAAAATGCCTCCGTAGGCCCCGCAGATCGCTTCACCGTGCTTTCAAGTAGGTCTGCGCCTCCGCCCAGATCTGTTTTACGAGTTCCCCGGCCGGAATGGGTCTCGCCATCGCGGCCGATTGGCCTGCCCACACCTGCATCCGATGGTAGTCGCCCGCGGCGGCGCCTGTTTCCTTCATCTTCGCGGTAAGCCCTCGCTGGACCGGATATGGCGCTGGCCGCGGCGCGTCTAGCGAAGCGGCTGCTTTAACGAAGTCCGTGGCGATCGCCCGGCCCAGGCGTCCGGTAAAGCTTCTCGTGAGAGTAGTCCTTTCGGGCTCGAGATCCTGAAGCGCGTTGGCCCAGGCAGGATTCGTTTTCGCCTCGGGACAGCGCAACAATGCGGTCCCAAGCATGGCCGCGCTCGCGCCGAGTGTCAGCGCCGCGGCCACTCCGCGGCCGTCGCCGATTCCGCCGGCGGCCATGATCGGCAGATTGACGCCATCGGCCAGCCTCGGCAGCAGCGCAAACAATCCCACGCCCTGCCGTTCCGCGGCTGCCTCGTCGAATGCTCCGCGATGGCCGCCCGCTTCATATCCTTGCGCGACAATCGCGTCCGCTCCGGCATCCGCCGCCGCTCTTGCTTCAGCGAGAGTGGTTGCGGTCGCGAACCAAGCAATGCGTCGCTCCTTCAGCCGGCTTACGAATGCCGAAGGGAACAGTCCCATAATCGAAGACACGGCCGCGGGCGCCACTTCCAGGATCGCCTCGCATTGCGCGTTGAAGTCCGGAAGAGTCGTATCTCCCGCCGACGGAGCGACCGGCGGACCCCAAGCCTCCAGAAATTCCCGCATTTTTCGCTCAGCCTCAGGATCTCGTCGCGGTGACGGATCTGGAATCCACAAATTCAGTTGAAAAGGACCGCTGCTTTGAGACCGGAATTCCTGTGCCCAAGCGCGAATGCCCGCCGGAGGCGTCATCAGGGCTCCCATACCGCCCATTCCTCCAGCGTTCGCCACCGCGACCGCCAGATTGGCTGGACACGCGCCCGCCATCGGCGCCATCAATATCGGGAGCTTCAGACCGTAGCGTTCGCAGAAGGCGGTGGCGCCTTCCAGCGGCTTGAAATTCGAGAATGCGGCCGAAGCTGCGGCTCGCTCCGGGCGCTGATTCTCCATCTCCCTATCGTAATTTAGAACACGGTAGGCGGTTGACCTTCACGTGCTCGAGAGGTCACTCACTTAGCCTGCGTTGGAAATGCGAAGCGCTGACCGTCCGGAGTCGCTACACTGCTGAGCTGGCCGGGGCCGGTTATGATTGTGCGGAAGAGCTCTTTCGGAGTTCCCACGCGAAGCTCCGGCGATGTCGCAACCTCCACCGACATAATCGCGAACCCTGGAAGCGTCATGTAATAGAGTTCTTTGCCGTCCGTTCGCCAGGAGATCGCGCCCAACGCGCCGGCGGTAGAGACGCGCAAGGGCTTGGAGTCCGGCGCAATTGGCGCAACATACGTCTCGAACCGTCCGGATTCATTCGAGCTGAAGGCCAGATAGCGGCCATCCGGCGAGAAACGCCCCGCGCGGACGCTGTACTTGCCTCGAAACAACGCTTGCGGCTGTTGGTCTCCGTTTAAGGGAAGTTGGTAGGTGATGTCGCCCGCCCAGAAGCAAAGCCGGCCATCCGCGGACCAATCGCTGATCACCACCGCCTCACCGGGCTTGTGCCGATACAGCAGCTCCGCTTTTCCCGATCCGTCGGACGATTTGCGAAATACCGAACTTGTGTTGCCGGTTGCGGAAACGGAGACGTAAGCGATCTGCTTGCCATCGGGAGACCAGACCGGCGCCGCATTCTGCTCGGGATCGGAAGTGATCCGCGTGGCTTTTCCGGTGGCGATATCGAAGACCCAGACGTCCGAATCGCCGGAATCGCGATCGGTGCGGATCGCGGCCACTCGCGAGCCGTCAGGGGAGAGAGCGGCCTGACTATAGAGAGCGGGTTCGCCAAGCTTGCTTATGGCCGTGCCCTGGCGGTCGAATATGCCGATCTGCTGCGGGCGGGCCGTGGCGCGCTGCTCTTCCGCGAGAAACCGCGCGACGGAGCCGTTCTGCAAGCCGGCTCCAATGCTTTTCTTCACCGCGTCTCCGAGGCTTTGGTCAAGGGCCGGTTCGTCCTCTTTGTGCGCCGCGACGGCGATCAGCACCACGCCTCCCATCTCGTCCAGGGATTGCTCGCCCCACAAAACCCGCTTGGGTGGATTGCTGGGGTTGCGCCGATTGTTTGCGGAATTGTCGTAGCCGATGCTTACGTCGATGCGCGTGCCCTTAGGCAGCGACACCGGCTCTCTGTAGGTGTATTGATCCTGCCAGTTAAAGTCCCAATCCGTAATCCACAGCAAAGGTTTCACGGTCCCGTCCGGCAGCGTCGCCGTGGCCTTCATTTCCTTGCCTATATAATGCGCGTGGGCGGAGACAGCCAGCACACGGACGTCCGCGGGAAGCGTCATGGAGTCCTCGATGGCGTAGCGGTTCACTCCGGCTCCGATATCGATACCCGACCCAAGTCCGAACAGGGAAGGAACGATAATCTGAAAGAGCTTTTTCTCGGGCGCTTTTGTGGCGAAATACAGACCGACCGTGGAGCGCTCGACTTCGGGTTTCCCGGTGGGGTGAAAATGCATTTGCAGAATCAGATCGGTACCCTTGGCAAGGGGCAGTGCCTGGTCTTCCGGAAGAAACACGGGCGTGCCCCCGACAGCCCAGCCGCCAAGCCCTCCCGAGGGAGCGAGCGCCGGCTGCACGCCGACGCCGAAGCCGAGGCCGTTCAGACCGCCGAATCCCGGCCTGCCATCCGAGCCCTCGCGATTCTTGAGCGAGCCGGCGCGGACATACGCGAAAACGGCGTGGTGCACGACTTTGCGCGCGCTCGGCCGGAACTCTACCGCTCGCACCCATTTGTCTTCGGTGAGACCCGTGGGGATCGCGAAATTACGGTAGATGTCCGGCCCGTCGGCGGGGACTTCAAACGCAGTCGGCATTTCCAGAATCAGATCGGGCTTGCCGAGTTGCCAGCCTTCGGTGAAGGCGGGGAGCTTGGGCATTTTGGATCGGTCGCCTTCGGGCATGCCCTGCTTGACCCACTCACTGATGTCTGCGATCTGCGCATCGGTGAGGCGTCGCTCGCCTGTGAACTCGCCGTAGCCGTGCGCGGCGTGCCAGGGCGGCATGTAGCGGGTCTTGGTCGCGGCAGCGATCAGCGAGCCTCGCTTCTTCACGTCTTCATAGGAGATGAGCGCGAACGGCGCCGCCTCGCCCGGACGATGGCAGCTTACGCAGTTCTGGTAGAGAATCGGCGCTATGGTTTCGCTGAAGGTGACTCTATCGGCCGCCGGGGACAGCAGCGAGGCAGAGGCAGCCACGAAGAAGGGCGGGATTCGAAGTGAACGCATGCTGCCCTATTGTCGATAATCTAGGTATGTTTGTCAAGACCATTGGCTTAAGCGGCATCAAAAAAAAAGAGGCGCAGCTTGGAAGCCGCCCGAACTTGACGCTGACGCTCCCGAAGCGCATCAGCACAGGAAAGCGCGACGAATTCCGGATACCGAATTATCGCGGTATTATCGCAAATGCGTACAGCGAGTCCCCCGCGCCCACAACGACATACTGAACGCCGTCGAGTTCGTACGTCATGGGACCGTTCGTCACGCCCGTGTGCAGCCCCGCGTGCCACAGGGGAACACCGTTGGCCGGATCCAGCGCGACCAGATTCTGCGCCGTATCGCCCGCGAACAGCAGGCCGCCGGCCGTCGATAGCAACCCAGATCGACCACCGCCATTCGCCGGCCATTTATGGCTCCAGCGGATCTTTCCCGTCTTGAAATCGATCGCCTGGAGCATGGCTTCGGAATACCCGCCGCGATCGTTGCCACTCCAGCCTTCGGGTTTATCGTCGTCGTCGTAAAGATAGTACACGCTAAACGCGCGGAACGCGTTCACGTAAAACAATCCGGTAGCGGGATCGAAGCTGGGAGGAGGCCAATTCGCGGCCCCGCCCTGATTGGGACTCACCAGCGCGCCATCGAGCTGCGGTTCCTTAGCCGGATTGGGAATCGGCTGGCCCTTCGCATCCACGCCGCGAGCCCAATTCGTCTTCACATATTCGGAGCTAAGCAGATTCGTTCCATTTGTGCGGTCCAGCACGAAAAACCAGCCGTTGCGGCTCGCCTGCGCCAGCAGCTTTCGAGGCTGCCCGGCGATTTCTCCGTCGAAAAGCACCGGCGTTTGCACCGCGTCCCAATCGTGCGTATCGTGCGGAGACGGCTGAAAATACCATGCGAGCTTTCCCGTGTCCGGATTCAACGTGATAATGCATTCCGTATACAAATTGGCGCCCTTCCGCGCCTTCCCCGCGATCACCGGCTGCGGATTGCCGGTGCCGAAGTAAAGCAGGTTTAACTCGGGATCGTAGGTGCTGGGCACCCAGGTCATTCCGCCGCCGTGCATCATCGCCTCGATGCTCGGCCAGGTCTTCGCCTCGGGGTCGCCGGGGTTCGGATGCGCGTACCAGCGCCACTGCAGCTCACCGGTTTCGGGATCGTGTGATTCGATATAGCCGGGGATATCGAGATCGTCGCCGCTCACGCCCGCGATGACGTGGTTCTTCACCACGATGGGCGCGACAGAGCCGTAGTAAAACTGATCGAGATCGCAGATTTCCTTGTGCCAGTGCTCTTTTCCGTCCTTGAGATTCAATGAGACAAGATTGCAATCCGGCGTTTCAAAATAAAGATACTTTCCCCAGACGCCCACTCCTCGATTGCCGATATGCCAGCCGCCCTTGGATTTCCAGACGTAACGCCAGATTTCCCGGCCAGTGCGGGCGTCGAGGGCCCATACGTAATCGGGCGCCGTGATGTATATAACACCATCGATCTCAACGGGAGTGCCCTTGATGACAACATTATTGGACCCGCCACCGGCCGCCTGGCCCCCGCCCACATTGGCTCGATAAACCCATGCGAGCGTGAGCGAGCGGATATTTCCGGCATTGATTTGCGCCAGCGGGCTGTAGCGCCGGCCGGAGTAATCGCCGTTATATGTGGGCCACGAGCCTGCATCGAACGGAACTTGCCCGAACATGGAACAGGTCAGCAGAATCGCCGGCAACAACTTCATCGCAACGTCTCCAAATAGGCGACGACGTTGTGCATGTCCGCATCGGTATATTCGTCGAGCAACCGGTTGTGAGCCTGGTACGGATCTTGCACGTCCACCTTCACATCCGTCCCGCGCCGGAAGGAACGATATTCGCCCGAGGCGTCGCGCAGCGACACGTTGAAATCATCAATGCGGTCAAGAATTCCCGAAACGGCCTCCCCCGATGCGAACGTCACGGTCACTTGCGCGTGTTTCGGCGCCGGGCTGCCTCGGCCGCCGGAGCGCGGAAACAAAAATCGCTGCTGCAGCGTCACGGGATCGTACCGCTTGGCAATTCCCGCCAGATCTCCCATCGGCGAATGGCACGCTGCGCACTTCGCGTTGAAGTACGCTTCCCCATTCTTCGCATCGCCTGTCAGCACCTTCGGAGGCTTGGCCGCGTTTCTGTTTCTTGCCGTGTCCTCCACGCGCTGTTTTAAGAATTGAGCGAGATCGGCAACCTGTGCCGCAGTCAGATCGCTCTTATGATTCGCGAGTTTTTTGAGCGCGGGCGCGAGTTCACTGCCAGCGCGATCATGCAAGACCACGACGGACCGTATTAGATCCGGCCCCTGCTCGGTCCCCTTGGCGAGGCTTCCATGGCAGTTGATGCAGAACTGCAAGTAGATGCGCTTGCCGCGATCCGCCGCGGCGGAATCGACGGCGGGGCGCGTTGGGCCGGCTTGGCCGAGACACCACAGAGAAAGGCCACAAAAAGCGGTGGCCTGTCCCATTAGACGTCGCATATTTCCAGAGCTTTTTTGAGCGTCGCGATCGGATCGTGTCCCGGCGCGGGCGAGTATTCGTGCGACAAGAATCCGGTGAATCCCAGATCCGCGATTGATTGCGCGACGAACCGGTAGTTCAATTCCTGCGATTCGTCGATATCGTGACGCCCCGGATTGCCGCCGGTATGGAAATGGCCGATCCATTGGAAATTGTCGCGAATTGCGCGCACCACGTCGCCATCCATGATCTGGGCGTGATAGATGTCGTAGAGAATCTTCACGCGTGGTGAGTTCACGCGCTTCATCACATCGACGCCCCAGCTCATGTGATCGAACATGTAGTCCTTGTGGTTCACTTTGCTGTTCAGCAACTCCATGCAGATGGTGACGCCTTTGTCCTCGGCCTGCCCTTTGATCTTATTCAGGAACGCGACGCAATTATCCGCCCCTTCTTGATCCGCCATGCCGCGCCGGTTGCCGGAGAACGTGATGACATTGGGAACCCCGTTGGCGGCTGATTCGTCGATGGCCGCGCGAAGAGACTTCTCGATCCGGTCGTGATTTTCTTTGCGATTCAGCGCGTCGGGGATTGTGCCGCCGGGGCCTTGAGGATACATGGAAGGCGTGAGCCCATACTTCTTGAGCAAGGGCCAGTCCGCCGAACCAATCAAATCGAAGCCCTTCACGCCGAGCCGCGCGGCCTCGCGGCAGCAGTCCTCCAGGCTCATCTCGCGCGCGAAGACGCCGCGCGTCACGCCTTGCTTCAATCGCCCCTTCAGCTTGGATGCGCCGGTGGGGCCTTGCGCCAACGCCAGCGGCGAGGCGAGAACAGGCAGAAAGTCGCGGCGGCGCATGGACCCTCCTCAGTGGTTTGTCGAACATCGTATCACGCGCTGGGGCTGTTGATACAATATCCAGACGATCTTGCAATGGCTGTGAAGTTGTTCGCCGCCGTATTGTCGTTCTCCTTCGCGGGCATGGCGTTTCAGGGCCCCGGCGCCGGTGGCGTCGCGGTTGCGTCTCGCCTAAAGCACGAGCCGCGTTCGAGCCCCGGCTCGCCTCCGCGCGTTGAGTTGCGCGTCGATACTTCCGTGGTAGAGGTTCCCGTCCACGTCACTACATTTGACGGGGCCGCCGTGACCAATCTCAAGCCGGAGGATTTTCGCGTTCTGGAAGATGGGGTCGAGCAGAAGATCCATTACTTCTCGCAGGACGATGCGCCCCTTTCCATAGGACTGCTGTTCGACGCCAGCGGCAGCATGCAGAATAAGATCGCAAAATCGGCGGAGGCTACCGCCGCGTTCTTCAAGACCGCGAACCCACGCGATGAATTCTTCCTGATCGAGTTCAGCGAAAAGCCCAAGCTAGTGGTTCCGTTCACCCCGAATACGGACGAGATTTACAAACGTATCGTCCACCTAAAGCCTTTCGGGCGTACTTCGCTGCTGGACGCCATTCATATGGCGTTGAGCCAGATGAAATACGCGATCAATCCGCGGAAAGCCATCGTGATCGTTTCCGATGGCGGCGATAATCGCAGCCGCTACACGGCCGCCGAAATCAAGACCGGCATGCTTGAATCCGACGTGCAGTTGTTCGCGATGGGCATCTTCGATTGGGCCGCCCTCCGGAGCGCCAAAAAGCTTCCCATCGAAGAGCAGAACGGTCCCCGCCTTTTAGACGAACTGGCTGAGGAGACGGGAGGACGACACTATCCCGTGGAGGATCTGGACGCCCTCACATCCATCGGCGAGAGCATAAGCCGGGATTTGCGGACCGAATACGTCCTCGGGTATTCGCCCACCAATCCGGCCCGCGACGGAAAATTCCGGCAGATCAAACTCCAACTCACCGCTCCTGAAGAACCCAAGCTGCGCGCCGACTATCGCCACGGCTACTACGCGCCCTCGCAATAGTGCGCCACACGCTCCGGAAGGGGCTACTATAGCGGTTGTGAAGCTACTCGCCATTCTTCCCGCCGCCGTGCTGCTGAGCGCAAACGCGCTGCTGGCGCAATCTTCGCCCCCTGAGACGCCGCTGTCTTCGCTGCCGTATAGCCCGAGCCTCGACGTATCGTCGATGGACCGTTCGGCCGATCCCTGCACGGACTTCTATCGTTATTCGTGCGGCGCCTGGATCAAGAAGAATCCCATCCCGCCCGACCAGTCTCGCTGGGACGTTTACGCGAAGCTGACCGAGGACAATCTACGCTTTCTCTGGGGCATCCTTCAGGACGCATCCAAGCCGTCCGCCACCCGCACGGCCGTCGAGGCGCAGATCGGCGATTACTTCTACGCCTGCATGGACGAACCCGCCATTGAAAAAGCCGGGGCCGCGCCGCTAAAGCCCGCCCTCGGTGAAATCGCAGCCCTGAAATCCATAAACGATTTGCCCGCCCTTCTCGCGCGTCTGCACTTGGAAGGCGGCGAGATGATGTTCAATTTCGGCTCCAGCCAGGACTATGCGGATTCTTCGCAGGTGATTGGCTTCGCCAATGCCGGGGGTCTCGGACTTCCCGACCGCGACTACTACGTCAAAACCGACGCCAAAAGCCAGGAGACCAGGCAGAAATATCTCGATCATGTTCAGAAAATGTTCGAGCTGCTGGGCGAGCCGGCGGATATGGCCAAAGCTCACGCGCAAACAGTGATGGAAATCGAAACCGCGCTAGCAAAAGCCTCGCTCACGCGCGTCGAGCTGCGGGATCCGCAAAAACTGTTTCATAAGATGCCGGTTTCGCAGCTTCAAGCGCTCACGCCCTCGTTTCGATGGAGCGCATATTACGCAGCGGCCAAAGTTCCCAATAGCCCGCTTGTCAATGTTACAGAGCCCACCTTCTACAAAGAGCTTCAAGCATTGCTCAAAACCCGCCCGCTCGCCGATTGGCAAACTTATCTGCGCTGGCACCTGGTTCACTCCTATGCTCCGGCGCTGTCCTCCGCCTTCGTTAATGCGAATTTCGATTTCTACAGCAAGCATCTGCGCGGCCTGGAGCAGTTGCCGCCGAGGTGGAAACGCTGCGTCCGGCAGGTGGACGAGGAACTGGGCGAAGCCCTCGGCCAGGTGTTCGTCGCGAAGACGTTCAGCGCCGACACCAAAGCCAAAGCTCAATTGATGACCAAGCAGGTGGAGGACGCGATGGAGAGCGAAATCCGCCAACTGCCCTGGATGAGCGAAGCCACCAAGCAGCGTGCCCTCGAGAAACTCCACGCAGTGGTAAACAAGATCGGGTATCCGGACAAATGGCGCGACTACAGTTCGGTGAAGATCGCGCGGGACGACTATTTCGGAAACATGAGCCGCGCGAACATATTCGAGTCGCGCCGGCAGCTCGATAAGATCGGCAAACCGGTGGATCGAACGGAATGGCTCATGACTCCTCCCACGGTGAACGCGTACTACGATCCGCAGATGAACGACATCAACTTCCCAGCCGGAGTCTTGCAGCCGCCGCTTTACGATCCCAAAATGGACGACGCTCCCAACTATGGCGATACGGGCGCCACCATCGGCCACGAATTGACGCATGGCTTCGACGACGAAGGCCGCCAATTCGATGCTCACGGGAATCTCAAGAACTGGTGGACCAAATCCGATGCGCAGGCGTTCGAGAAAGCCGCCAAGTGCGTTTCCGACGAATACTCCGGGTTCACCATCGTCGATAACATCAAAATCAACGGCAA
Source organism: Bryobacteraceae bacterium (assembly GCA_036557165.1). Lineage (GTDB taxonomy): Bacteria > Acidobacteriota > Terriglobia > Bryobacterales > Bryobacteraceae > Palsa-187. Next base: position 33,169 of record DATBIA010000019.1, on the reverse strand, counting down.
GCTCACGCTGGGCGAAGATCTAGCCGATTTGGGCGGCACCTGGCTGGCTTATCTCGCCTGGAAGGAAGCGACCAAGGAACAAAATCTGCAGCCGGCCGACGGATTGACGCCGGATCAACGCTTCTTCGTCGGCATGGCGCAATGGGCCTGCGGCGACGAACGCCCGGAATCGAAGCGCCTGAGCGCCATCACCAATCCGCATTCGCCCTTGGAATTCCGCGTGAACGGCGTAGTGTCCAACATGCCGGAGTTCGGCAAGGCATTTTCTTGCAAAGTGGGCCAGCCGATGGTGCGCGTGAATCAGTGCAAAGTCTGGTAGCGCTTTTACCCTTCGCGCGCTAGCGCTTATTCAGAAGAGGTGCGATCGGCGCGGCGCCCGCTGCGAGCCGATAGGAATTCAATCCAGAAAGAACGGCGTCTCGTTGTCGCCGCGCAGAAGCAGATCGAACCGGTAGCCGAGCGCGCCTTCGGCGTCCGCCGCGCCATCGCGCTGCGCGAACAAACGCAGTCGGGCAGGCTCCGGCACGCAGTCCAGCACGGGATCGCGGACGCCGGCCGGCCGATCGGAGAAGAAGACCGTCGTCACCAGCCGCCGCGTCAGGCCGATCGCGAGAAGCATCAGATTCAGATGGGGGCAACGCGATTCATAACCGCCCGGAAGAACCGTGCGGAACGAATAGCAGCCCTGCACATCGGTAAATGCGCGACCCCAGCCGAAAAAACCGGGATCGGCTTGTGAGGAACGGGGATCGAGCGGATGTCGGAAAATACCGCCGGCGTCGGGCTGCCAAATCTCGACAATCGTATTCACCGTTGGCCTGCCGCCCTGCTCCAGCACGCGCCCTGTGAGCAGAATATGCTGTCCGCGCGCGACCTGGCCGTCATGCCTGGTCAAGTCGCCGCAGCCTTCGGCAAATTGGGTAGGGAAGAAAGGGCCGATGGTGCAGTAGGGGGAGGGAGTCATTTCAGCGCAGCTCCGGCGTGGCGCGCTTGCCGCGCAACACGAAATCGCGCTCGAACGGGAGCATTTTCACATCGCCCATGGCCGGCGTTTTCGCTTCGAAGATCAGCCCCTGGCGGGCCTCTTCGTCGCGCACGCCGTTCAACAGCAGATCGATTTCGTTGAGCGGCTCGCCGGGGAAAAAGATCTGCGTCACGTAGCGATTCATCCAGCTTGGGCCGAATATTGAAAAATGAATATGCGGCGGACGCCACCACCAGCCCGATTCGAGCACCGGATAGGCGCCGGGCTTCACAGTGAGAAACTCGTAGCGTCCTTCGGAATCTGTGATGAGCCGCCCTTCGCCCGTGAAGTTGGCATCCAGCGGCGCCTCGAAGCGATCCTGCTCATGGATGTATTTGCCGGAGGAATTGGCCTGCCAAATTTCGACGACCGCGCCGGCGATGGGCGAGCCGTCTTCGTCAACGACTCGGCCCGAAACGGAGATGAGTTGGCCGATAGCGCGCGACCCTTCGCGCGCGGCGCGAGAGAGATCGAGTTTGCCGGCGCCCAGGCGGCGTTCGAGACCCGCAGGTCCCGTAAGCTCGCTAAGGGTGAGCGGGCGCTCGATCAACGGCTGAGAAGGCACGCGCGTGAAGCTGAGCGGATAACGCTCGATCTGGCGGGCCATTTGCGTGCGGTCGTCGTAAGGGTCGTAGCGAATGGCGTTTTCGGTTTGAACTGCGGTTTTCATCGGATCATATTTACTATAAACTTTCACCGGGGAAGCGGTCGCCGCGCGCGGAGTCGCCAGAGTGGCGCGCCGCTTCGCTTCCAAGCCTCACTTTGCACTTTCAACTCCATTCATGCCTGAAGTCGCGGCCTTTCGGTGTTCTAAAATTGAAATAACATCCCCGGCGCCCCTTTTTGTGGCGCGAAGCAAAGATGCTCACGTCCAAGCCTAGCCTTCTCGATCGCCTCAAAGCGGGTGTGCAGAAAACGCGCGCCGGACTGATGGAGAAGCTGGAAGACGCGATCGGCGGCCGCAAAGAGATCGATGCGGACGTGCTCGATGAGCTGGAATATGCGCTGATCACCGCCGATATCGGGGCCACCACAACAGCCGAGATTTTGGAGCGCATCCGCCAGCGGATGGAGCGCCATCTGGCCGGCGACGCCGGCGAATTGAAGCACCTGATTCGTCAATACCTGCTCGAGATCCTTCAGGCTACCGAGCGGCCCGTTTGGCGGGCAGCGGAACCTCCCACTGTAACGATGATCGTGGGAGTGAACGGCACGGGCAAAACGACGTCCATCGGCAAGCTTACGCATCGATTGCAATCGGAGGGGAACACGGTCCTGCTCTGCGCGGCCGACACCTTCCGCGCCGCGGCCATCGAGCAGCTCGAAATTTGGGCGAAACGGACCGGCGCGGAAATGATTCGCCAACAACCCGGCTCCGATCCGAGCGCGGTTCTCTTCGACGCTCTTCAGGCCGGCAAGGCGCGCAAGGCGGATTACGTGGTGGTCGATACCGCCGGACGCCTCCACACCAAAACGAATCTCATGGCGGAGCTCGAAAAGATGCGGCGGACGGCCGAGCGCGTGATTCCGGGCGCGCCGCACGAAACGCTGCTGGTCCTGGAAGCCACCACCGGGCAGAACGGGCTGGAGCAGGCGCGCAAATTCATGGAATCGTCGGCGGTGACCGGTATTATCCTGACCAAGCTCGATGGCACGGCCAAGGGCGGAGTCGTCGTGGCCATTTCGCGCGAGCTGAATCTTCCGATCCGCTACGTGGGCGTGGGAGAGCAAATCGACGACTTGCTGCCCTTCGACGCCGAAAATTTTGTCGCGTCGATTTTCGACTAGCCCATTCCGGTCATGGATGCCTTTCTAGAAGACGCGCTCAACCTGGCCAGCCGTGGCCTTGGCTGCACGTCTCCGAATCCGGCCGTGGGCGCGGTGGTGGTTCGCGACGGAGAGGTGGTCGGGCGCGGCTATCATACTTACGCCGGAGTGAAACACGCCGAGATTCTGGCGCTGCAGGAAGCGCGGGAGCAGGCTCGTGGAGCGACCCTCTACGTGACCTTGGAGCCGTGCTCGCATCAGGGCCGCACGGGACCGTGCGCCGCCGCCATTGTGGCCGCCGGCGTGCGAAAAGTCGTCGCCCCGATGGAAGATCCAAATCCGCAGGTCCGCGGCCGCGGCTTCGAGCAGTTGCGGGACGCGGGCATCCAGGTAGAGATCGACGCCGGGGCGGCCTCCCGCGCCACGGAGATAAACGAACCGTTCATCCATTTCATGCGGACGGGCAGGCCGCTGGTGACGTTGAAGGCCGCCTTAACGCTGGATGGAAAGATCGCCGCGCCGGAGGACGATCTGGCTCTAGGTCACACACCCGAGTGGATCACGAGCGAACAAGCCCGCGCGCACGTACAGATCTTGCGGCACCGCTCGGACGCCATCATGACCGGGATCGGCACGGTGCTCGCGGACAATTGCCGCCTCACGGATCGCACGGGGCAGGAGCGCAGCCGGCCACTGCTGCGCATTGTGCTCGATTCGCAATTGCGCTTGCCGCCGGAATCCGCTTTGGCTGCGTCCTGCCGCAGGGACGTGCTCGCGGTGACCACTTCGGCGGCTTCGCCTGAGCGCCGGAAACGCCTAGAAGCGACGGGCGTCCGCGTGGAAGTGCTGGAGAGGCGCGACGGCCGCGTGAGCCTTCCCGGCGTGCTCGATTTGTTAGCGAGGGAGAGATATCTGTCGCTGATGATCGAGGCGGGAAGCAAGATGAATTGGTCGGTGCTGGAATCCGGTTTCGCCGACAAGATTTTTTTCTATTACGCTCCGAAAATCTTAGGTGGGCTGCAATCGCTCCCTGTGGCTGGAGGCGCGGGCCGCCGCCGCCGCAAAGACGCGATCCGGGTGAAAAACGTCGCTCTCCACTCCATCGCGCCCGACGAGTTCGCGGTGGAGGCCTGGCTGGAGAAGGAATAGCGGCGCGCATGGAATAGCGGCACGACCGCACTATCGCCTTTCCGCAAAAGTGATAGGGAACTTTGACGAAGGCCGCGGCTTCTATTCCTTCGTATGCTCGAAGTACGCCGCATCACGAAGGTGTATTCGGGCATTCCCGCCGTGAACGATGTAAGCTTCACGGCTCCCGCGGGCGAAATCACGGGGTATCTCGGTCCAAACGGGTCCGGCAAATCCACCACGCTGAAGATGATTTGCGCGCTGATCGAGCCAACCGAGGGAGAAATCCTCTGGCGCGGCGAACCGGTCGAGCGCGATATCATCGCTGCACCACGCCATTCAGTTCGACCGCCCGGATGCGGTAATCGCCGCCGTTCAGGAGGTGCTCCAAGACATTCGGCGCGGCTCGAACTAGCAGATATGCGCTCCCACGGTCTGCACATAGACCGCGTACAGCGATTGGCTCGCCGCCATGAAGAGGCGGTTGCGCTTGGGGCCGCCGAAGCTGACGTTGGCGCAGGTCTCGGGCATGCGGATGGCGCCGATCAGCTCGCCATTCGGAGTGATCACTTGCACGCCCGGAGTCGCGCCGGCCCAGATGTTGCCGTCCTCGTCGCAGCGCATTCCATCGGCGGCGGCACTTCCGCCGCCGCCCGGCGCCATCATCGTCAGCAGGCGCTTTCCATTCTTCAGCGATTTGCCGTCGATGTCATAGACGCGAATGTCGTGCGGCATCCCTGTATCGGCTATGTAGAGCTTCTTATAATCCGTCGAAAAACAGATCCCGTTGGGTTGGTCCTGATCGTCGGAGACTTTGTCCATCTGACCGGTCCTCGGGTCGACCCGATAAACCGCTTCCGTGGTTTCGGACTGCCCCTTGAAGCCTTCGTAATATCCGTTGATGCCGTAGCGCGGATCGGTGAACCAGACGCTTCCATCCGGATGCACCACGATATCGTTGGGAGAATTGAGCCGCTTGCCTTGAAATTTGTCGGCGATCACGGTAATGGTTCCATTCGGCTCGTATCGGACGACGCGACGGCCGCCGTGCTCGCACGAAAGTTGGCGGCCTTCGAAATCGAAGGTGTTCCCGTTGCTATATCCGGAAGGATTGCGGAACACCGTGACGCGGCCGTCGTCTTCCACCCAGCGCATCTGGACGTTGTTGGGGATGTCGCTCCAAAGCAAATAGCGGCCGACTCCGTTCCATGCCGGGCCTTCGGACCAAAGCGCGCCCGTATAGAGGCGCCTAATGCTGGTGTTTCCGACAATGTAGCGGCGGAACCGGTTATCGAGCGCGAGAATATCGGGATCGGGATAGCGTACGGGCGTCTGGCCGGACCAGTCGCGAGGCGCGGAGGCGGCGGGCTGCTGCGAGCGCGCGGGCAAGGCCAGGGCCGAGGCGCTGAGCGCGCCGAGGAAGGATCGGCGGTCGATAGACATACCAGTTACATATATCAAATCGGCGCACGGAAGGGCCAAATTCTACTCAAACATGGTCAACTGCTTATCTTTGTCAGCCTGCGTTTTCCGCCGCCGCAGCGGACTGCCGATCACCCCCAACACCTGCACCGCCTTCAACGCGGCGCGCGGAACGAACACGCGCTGGTTCTGAAATGTGGGATCGGGAGGAATTGCCTGAAATCCGTTCAGTCCCACCCGTAGCAGATCGTTCGGCGCCACGGCCTCCAGCCAATCTCCATCGCGAAAGGAGAAGAGAACCCAAATCCCGACGGTTTTGGGACGGACCGTGAAGGCGCGATGGTCGCGCCATGTCTCGCCGCCCTCGAAATCGCGAACGAAGCAAACCAGCTTCGTCTCGGAGAAGGGGATCCGAACCACGGCGCCTTCGGGCCGGAGCAGCTCGACAGAATCGCCTTCCAGTCCGCCGGGGGTCTGTATGAATCCGGGCAAGCTTTCGCGGTCGAATCGGACCACCAGCACCTTTTTATTGGAGAAGGAAGCCAATTTAAGGTTTTTCTTTCAAACAATTTCGCAAGTATTGTATCATTGGCTCAATGCAGGGCAAATCGCCCGTGATCGATGGGGTTTCCGGACCGGCCAAGGCATTTCTCGATTTTTGCAGGGTGGAAAAAGGGCTGGCGAAGACCTCGATTTCTTCCTACAGTACTGATTTAAAAAGGTTTATTGCAACATTACCCGTTCCCATCGTTGAGGCCTCGCGGGAGCACCTCGACCGGTATGTGAACTCGCTCTTTGAGGCGGGAATGTCGCCCCGCTCGGTCGCCCGGCATGTCGCCACGCTGCGCAATCTCTATTCGTTTTTGGCAAGGGAGGGGACAATTCAGGCCGATCCGGCCGAGTTCCTGGAGCCGCCTCGTCAATGGACGACACTTCCTAAGTATCTGAATCGAGAAGAAATAGAGCGGCTGATCGAGGTTCCCCCGGAACATAAGGCGTCGGGGCTTCGCGATCGGGCCATGCTGGAATTGCTCTACGCCACAGGGCTGCGCGTCAGCGAGCTGTGCGCGCTGGAGCTGTCCGCGGTGGAGCGGGAATTGGGCGTGCTGCGGGTTTCCGGGAAGGGCAACAAGCAGAGGATGGTCCCGTTCGGGGAGAGCGCGGGTCGCGCATTGGACCGCTATTTGCTTGAAGGACGCCCGCGGTTACTCAAAGGAAGGGCTAGCGCACACTTGTTCGTGACCGCGCGGGGATCGGGAATGACGCGGCAATGCTTCTGGATGCTTTTGAAAGCTCATGGCAGGCGCGCAGGGATTTCGCGCCCGCTGACGCCGCACGTTATCCGCCACAGCTTTGCGACTCATCTGGTGGAGGGCGGCGCGGACTTGCGCAGCGTGCAGATCATGCTCGGGCACGCGGATATTTCCACGACACAGGTGTACACGCACGTGGCTCGCCGCCGGTTACGCGAGGTCGTGGACCGGCACCATCCAAGGGCGGAGGCGTGAGTTTGGGCAAGCGTCAGCTTGTCTATTGACGTCGGGCAAGCTTCAGCTTGTCTATTTTGACATCGGACAAGCTTCAGCTTGTCCGTGGGAGACGAGGGGGCTCGAAGGGCTGAGCGGGACAAGCTAAAGCTTGTCGTGCTTGCGGAGGGGACAAGCTAAAGCTTGTTCCACCCCGGTGAGGGCTGAATGAGCGATTACATGTTCATGCTGGAAAGCCACCTGAGCGCGGATCAGTTTCGCGCGGTGAGCGAACTCCAGGCGCTGGCTTGGGACGCCGGCTCGAATCTGTTTCTCGCCGGCGGAGCGATGCGCGACATGCTGGGCGGATTTCCGGTGCGCGATCTGGACTTCACGGTGGAAGGCAACGCGGGGAAACTGGCGCACGCGATGGAAAAAAAGCACGGCGCCACGATCGCGTCCTCGGACGATTTGCGAAAATCCGTGGAGCTGCGTCTCCCCACCGGAGTCACGGCTTCCATTGCCATGGCTCGCTCGGAGCGCTATGCCAAATCCGGCGGCCGTCCTCAGATTTCGCAAGCTACCATTCACGAAGATCTTCGCACGCGCGATTTCACCGTGAATGCCATCGCCCTTTCGCTGAATCGCGCTTCGCTGGGCTTATTGATCGACCCCACCAACGGCGCCGGCGATATCGAAAGAAAAGAGCTTCGCGCCATTCATAATTATTCTTTCTACGACGATCCTTCGCGGATGTTGCGCTTGATCCGCTTCAAGGTCCGGCTGAACTACGCGATTGACGAGCGGACGCGATTGCAATACGAAAACGCGCGCGAAGCGGAGATGCTGGGAAAAATTTCGGCGGAGGCGCTCGGCGCGGAATTCCGGCACATAGCGCGGGAGACCAACGTCCAGGATCTGCTACGGGCTTTGGAAGAAGAGAAATTGATCGAGCTTTTTTCGCCCGCCCTCACCGGGCCCAAGCTCAATCAGGCCGGGTTTGTCCGCTTGCAGAAGACCTATCAGCTTGCGCCATTCGGATGGAGTTCGCGGATGCACAGCTTGCCGCTGTTTTTGGCGGTGCTGTTTGAGAAGCTCAACCCCAAGGAACGCGTGGGCCTGATCAATAGTACCGAGCTGACGAAGGCCGAGGCCGCTTCCGTACAGAAGCTCGAAACTTCCGCGAAAAAGTTGGAGCGCGAGCTGAAGAGTCCCAAGCTCCAGAAGCCTTCGCGGCTCTTCCAACTGCTTTCGAAACATCCCGGCGAGCAGGTGTTATACCTGCTGGTTTATTCGCAGCAGCGCATCGTCCAGGACCGAATCCGAAACTACTTCCAAAAATATCTGCCCGCGTCTCTCGAGGTGACGGATGAAATGGTGGCCGCCACGGGACTTGCCGCCGGGACTTCGAAGTTCGAGCGCGCCAAGGAGGAGATGATCCTCAAGCGGTTGGACGCGCGTCCGAAAAAGCCCGAACCGCAGCCCGAAACGCCCCCGCCGCCGCCGATGTCGAGCTTTGCCAGAGGCTCGGGATTCCGCCACGCGCGGTGACGCGCGCCGTGGATTTCCTGCGCACCTGGCTTTTCTTCGTTCCGCTTATGGCTGTGTCCACCATTTTGTGCGGGAGCGTCAGCTTGCTCTTATCGTTATTCGGATTCACGCAGCGAAGGCAGATTGCGATCGGACGCATTTGGGCGCGCTCACTACTAAAGTTGGCCGGAGTGAAGGTCAGCGTGGAAGGACGGGATCGCATTCCTCCCGATGCGCGCTGCGTCTTTGTCTCGAACCATCTCAGCTATATGGATACGCCGGTGGTGTTCAGCTACCTTCCGGAGTTCCGCTTCCTGGCCAAAAAAGGGCTGTTTCAGATTCCGTTTTTGGGCTGGCATCTGAAGACCGCGGGGCATGTTCCGGTGCCGCGCGAGGATCCACGGGCTTCTTTAAGGACGCTCAGCCGGGCCGCGGACATGATCCAAGAAAAAGGCACGTCGTTGCTCATCTTCTCCGAGGGCGGGCGGACAGTGGACGGAAAGCTGGCGGACTTCAAAGAAGGCGCCGCCTATCTTGCGATTAAGGCGCAGGCTCCTCTGGTTCCCATCGCGCTGGTGGGGACTCGGGATATTCTGCCGATGGGCTCGTCTGTCGTTCATCCCGGTTGCGTGACGCTCCGATTCGGCCATCCGATTCCCACCACAGGCTTGACTCTACGCGACCGCCAGCGGTTGACCGAAGGCTCGCGAGAGCAGATTGCGGCGATGTTGGCGGGAATTCCGGAGCCGGCAGGCTAGAGAGTTCGCAGGCGCAGAGAGGCATTGGCCGATCTTATCGAAGACACGACCGATTCGTGGCAGGAATCGTAGGGTTTTGCGCATCGGGGTGGATGACTATACACGCGCCACTCGCGAGGGCATCCCAACCCATTCGCCGCCTGAGCCGTCCAATATGTTGGTCGCCTTGCGCCGAGTTTGCCGCCTTGCGTCGAGCCGACGTCGCGGCGTACCATTCCTTTGGAGGCTCCCCGGATGATTCGAAAGGCGCTTTTGGCCGCTGCCGCTGTCCTCTTGCCCACGCTGCTGCACGCTCAGGCCAAGCTGCTCCGCTATCCCACTTACTCAAAAGGAACAGTCGCCTTCAGTTATCTCGGCGATATCTGGACGGCCAACGAAAACGGTTCTGGCGCCCAGCGCCTCACGGACAATGAAGCCCGTGACATCTATCCGCGCTTTTCGCCCGACGGAAATTCCATAGCGTTTTCCTCCAATCGCGCCGGCAACTACGACGTGTATGTGATTCCCGCGGCGGGCGGCAAGCCGCGCCAGCTCACCTTCCATTCGGCCGACGACGTTGTCGCAGGCTGGACGCCGGACGGCCGCAATATCCTATTCTTTTCGAATCGTGGCAACGGGGCATTTCCAACCGTCTCCACGCTTTTTGAAGTTTCCGCCAACGGCGGGTTGGAGCGACCGCTCGACACGGATTGGGGCGCGTGGGGCAGCTTTTCCCCGGATGGATCGAAACTCGCGTTCACCCGCCATCCCAGCGTCTGGTCGCGCCAGCATTACCGGGGCAGCTATGCGGCCGATCTGTGGCTGATGGATGTGGCGTCGAAGAAATTCACCAAGCTCGGCGACGAAGAGTACAAAGGAAATTATCTGTGGCCCATGTACGGCCACAACGGCGACATCTACTATGTCGCCGACGAACTGGGCAACGAAAAGAACGTCAAGTTCGGCGGGCCCGAAGTGATGAAGAGCGTCAATAACATTTGGAGGATCTCGGAAAAGGGCGGCAAGCCGGCGCAGGTGACGCATCACACCGACGGCAATCTGTTTTTTCCCAGCATGTCGGCCGACGGAAAGACCATTGTCTACGAAGATAATTTCGGAATGTGGAAGCTCGATGTGGCCAGCGGCAAGAGCTCCGAGATTCGTATCGACATCAAATCTGACGTGAAGCAAAACGAGGTGGCGCCGGCCGGCATTTCCAACGAAGCCGAGACTTTTCATCTGTCTCCCTCCACTAAGCGCGCCGCGGTCTCCGTACATGGCGAGATCTTCACGATCGCCACCGATCGCGGTGAGGTGCAGCGCGTGACGGAAACAAGCTGGCGCGAAGACGACCCGCGCTGGTCGCCCGACGGGAAATGGATAGCGTTTATTTCCGACCGCACGGGCCGCGAGGAGATTTGGATCGCGGACGAACTTGGCCGCAACCTGAAAAAACTCACCGACGTCGACTCCGAGAAATCGCCTGCGATCTGGTCGCCGGATTCAAAGTCGATGCTCTGGTTCGGATCGGACCACAAGCTCCGCCTGTTGAACGTCGAGACTGGAGCAACCGAGGTGTTGGTAACCAATCCCAAAGGCGACATCGATTCCGCGCAGTTCTCGCCGGATGGGAAATGGGTTTCCTATGCGAAGGACGATGCGGCAGGCCGAAGCCGCGTGTACGTGAAAGAGCTGGCCACCGGCGCCGAACACCTGATCGGCGGAGAGGATATCTTGATCGCCACCGGCGCGAAGTGGACGCCGGACGGCAAAACGCTTCTGTTTTTGGGCGGCGTCGGCGCGCCCAGCATGGCTTCGCTCAGTGACGCCACGATGCAGCTTTACGCCGCTCCTCTGCAGCCGATCGAGAAAAACCCGAATGATCGCGATATCGATACGGAAGCGCAAGCCACCGCAGCGGAGACGCCGGCGGTGCGCGGCGGTGGACGAGGACGCGGTGCGCGCGGGGGCGAAGATCGCGGCGTGGAAGTGAAGATCGATTGGGATGGCCTCGATCGCCGCATCAAGCAAGTGGGGCGCGTGCCTGGTTCGGTGAGCAGTGTTAATCCTTCACCGGATAGCCGGATCTACGCTGTCGTTTCGGGGGGCGGCGTTTACACTTTAGTCGACGATGGTTCCCGGTTGCAGCGAATTCAGGTGAACGCTAATGGCGAAGGCGGCGGAGGCCGTGGTGGTTTCGCGGGCGGCAACGGCCAGCCGCAGTGGTCCAAAGACGGGCGCAGCCTCTATTTCCTGCAGCGAGGAAGCATCTACACGGCGAATATTCCTGCCGCTCCCGCTGGGGGCGGCGGTGGCGATCTTAACGCGGAAAATGCGGGCGGCGGACGCGGGGCGGGCGGACGAGGTGGCGGCGGACAGGGCGGCGCGGCCGCGGCCGGTCCCAATGCGCGGCGCGTACCGTTTACCGTCCGTATGGAAATCGATCAGGCGGCGGAGCGCAAGCAAGTGTTCGAAGAGGCCTGGCGCACCATGAAGTACCGTTACTACGACGCGGACATGCACGGCGTGAATTGGGCCGCCCAGAAGGATGTCTACGAAACGCTGCTGCCCAATGTCGCCGACGTCGATGAGCTGCACAACGTGATCATGATGATGATCGGCAAGCTCAATTCCTCGCACACGGGCATCACCGGAGGGGGATCCCTTCCCGGCCAGCAGCCGCCCGAGCGCGTGCAGACGCGTTATCCGGGATTCGACATAGCGCCGGACTCGTCCGGTTATTTCAAGGTGTCTTACATTTATCGCAAGGGCCCCGCCGATCACGACTACATTAAGCTGCACGTTGGCGATTACATCCTGAGCATAAACGGGAAGCCTTTGAAGAGCGGCGACAACTACTGGGAGTACTTCAACGAGCTTCCCGGGCGCAAGTTCGAATTTACGGTCAATTCGAAGCCAGAGCTGGACGGCGCCTGGAACCTCAGCCTGGATCCAATCGCGCAGGCCCAGCAGGACAGTCTTGAATACGACCGCTGGGTGGATCAGCGCAAGACGATGGTCGATAAATTGTCGGGCGGCCAGATCGGGTATCTGCACATCAAGGAAATGAACGCGGCCGCGCTGCGAAAATTTGAGCGCGATCTTCTGGAGAACCAGGACAAGAAGGCTCTGATTATCGATGAGCGCTTCAACGGCGGAGGCGGCATCGATCAGGAGCTGCTGGCGATTCTGAACCAGCGCAAGAAATATCAGATTACGCGCGGACGCGATTCGGTGGACGTACCGCGGCCTAGCGAAGCTTACTTTGGGCAGATGGTGGTGCTGCAAAACGAGCGCTCGGCGAGCGACGCTGAGATGTTCCCCGAGGGTTTCCGCGCGCTGGGGCTCGGCAAGGTGATCGGAGTGCCCACCTACGGCGCGGTGATCGGCACCGGATCTTACCGCTTGCTGGATGGGTCTCAGCTCCGGACGCCCGAATTCGGCGTGTACTCGCAGGACGGCCGCGACCTTGAGAACTATGGTGTTCCACCGGACGTGTACGCGGACAATACGCCTTCGGATTTTCTAACCGGGCACGACCGGCAGATCGAGAAGGCGGTTGAGGTGTTAAAGGGAGAGATGAAGTAGGTGAGACCGTTGCCCTGAAATGGGGGCTGCGAATCGGCCATTCCCGAAGCCACGAAGACGGCGCCGAGCACTTCTGCTCGAAAGCGGAAGTCCTTGAGAGAGACGGCGCTCAATATCTTAAGATCGCAGCCACCGGCGCGGCATCGCCCATCTTTTCGTGGGGCAGCGTGAAAACCTCGCCGCCCCTGCGGATCGTTTCCACCGCAATCGCGTTCAGCGCGTCTTCGCCTTGCAGTAGATCCTGGCGATGGGAGGCTTGCTTGGCCGCGGCGTCGTCCTCATCTGCTATCACAACCCGATGAACGCGCCCTTTTTCGGCGGCTGTCAAAATCTGGGTCGGGCCCGTCAGCGTCCGGTTGCGATTCGGCATTTCGCGGAAATCCTGAAACGCGGACTCAGCCTTCCGGCGATACGACACGAGAGCGGCGGAGCGCGCGAGCGCGCCGATGTCGTCGGCGCCACGAAAATCCGAGCCGCCTTCCGAGCCGGCCTCCAGAATATTCAAATGCCGCGCCGCTTTGCGGAAGGCAGCGAGATCCTCGGCCACGCCTCTTAGAAATACCGGCGTGTTCTTCAGCAACGGGGCGAGGCTCCGATCCATCAAGGCGAAATAATTGTGCAGATATTCGGGGGCCGACTCGCGGTCGCTGAGCGTTCCAAATGTCACCGCGAATCCAGACCCCGAGGACGCGCCCGACGAGGACCGGTTCTGAAGATCGTGATCGGGTTGGTCGAAATTAGAGGCTTCCGCAAAACTCTTCGGAATCCCAGGCGGGAGATCCAGTTCCTCCGCTTTATGGTCGACGCAGCGGAACAGGCGTATGTGCTTCCTGCTCAGGCCCAGTGCGAACAACTCGCGCGGCGCAAAAGCTTCAGCCAATAGCGGCCTGATGAGAGGATGCCGCGCGAAGATCGATTTCTGGCCTAGCTCCGCGGCGACGCGGTAGCCGGCTGCGAATCCAGGCGCGCTGAACAGGGCAAGTGCCTTCCCCCCGGCCTCCAACTCTTCGTCTTCGGCTAACTCGCGCAGAGGTTCCAGCAGAATACCCGCCTCCTGCCCATGTTTTCGGGCCGCAGGCAGCTCGACGGCCACCCGAAGCAGATGTTTCAAAGAAACCGATTCCGGCGCCGATTGTGCGGCCGGCCGGTAAGACGGCACCAGAATGGTAAAGCACGGGCCTGCAACCGCGCACAGTTCTTTGATTTGCTCGGTGTCTAACGGCTTATCCAAGCGCGGTTTACCCAGCAAAGAAGGCAGTATCGCTTCCGGCATAGACTAGTTCTCCCCTATAAGCAGTGCAACTGCCGTGCCAGCCCGCTTTTGCCGGATGAATCTGCGAACCTCAAAGTATGACCGAGCGATATCGGGAACTCCTGGGCAACGCGATTCTGGGAATCGACACATTATGGGGCGGAGACGTGATGTGCCCATCGGGAACGGGCCGTTTCATCGCCGATTCGTGGTTCTCCGATGAGCCTCTCCCGGCCGCCTACACCAATCCGGCAGCGGCGCCCGTTCGCGAAAGCGGCGGCGTTTCCGCGAAGCAGCCCGATCGGGACGCGATCCAGGCCTACCTTGCCGCCGTCGATATTCCGGGCGCTCTCAACGGATTGAAACGCGAAGCGGAGAAATTCCAGGGGTTGCGCTGGGAGTATTTCGCCGGCCTAGCGCAATGTTTCGAAACCATGTGGGACCTGGCGATGGAGATGCTTGGCAAGGGACCTCCCGTTTCCTACGAGCGCTGCGTACGGGCGTCCACGGGAAGCCCGCCCAGCCCTTCCGATCCGGCTTCTAAACGGGAGCGAGTCGCGGAGCTGCTGGCGCGGGCCGGCGCCGCATCCGTGGACGAATGGCGGCGGAGTCATCTCATCCCGATGGCTTCCCTCCGCACGCTTGGCGCGGCGGCAATCGCCTATTTCGATCAGTTGAGCGCGCAAAACGTGACGCCTCATCTTCCCGAGCTGCTGCGAGCCGTGCCTCGAGCGAATATTCGATTTCTTCCGATTAAGGACGCCTGGTTTTCGGGCTCCATGAACTACCTGGGCCATGCGCGGCGCGCCGATGGCTCGCCGGAATACGAAGCGACGTACGAAATCAACGCATCGCTCGAGATTTCCGTTCCCGAGTTTCTTCAACTGGTCAGCCATGAGGTGGTCCCTGGACACGTCACTACGTTCGCCTATTTGCAGAACATGTATTGGCGCCGCGTGATTGGATTCGAAGCCTCCGTGCTGACAATGAACACCCGCGCCGCCGCTCTCTTCGAAGGCATCGCCAATAATGCGATCCTCATGGCCCATGGAGTCGCCGAAATCGAAGATTTGCCCGACGTAGATCTGCAAATCGGTGTTTACCTGGCGCTGCTCCAAGACGACGCGAAGAATCACGCGTCTTATCTGACCTGGGAGGAACGTCTCCCGCGGGCGGTGGTTGCGAACACGCTGCGAACTGAATTTCTGGTTTCCGAAGAGCGCGCCGACAAGCTCTCGGGCGCGTGGGGCCGCCATCCTTTACTAGGCCGGATGTACTTGCCCGCGTATCGCGCGGGCACGGAGAAAGTAGCCGAGTTGCGGCGCAGATTTCCCGCTCCGAAAGCGATTCCTGCGCTGTATGGGTGCGGCGGACTGGTGGATGTGACCACGATTGAGAAGGCGCTTGCGGATAGCTCGGGCAATCTACAATCGAAGTGACAATGCGCGAACCGGCGATCGCCAGTCCCGCCGATCTCGACCAGATCCCCGATTGCCCCGCGGTATTTCTCCTGTGGGCCGCAGAGGGCCAGCCATATCTCGCGCGCACGACGTTGCTGCGCCGCCGCCTCAAGCGATTGGTGTCGAATCGAGACCGCGCCTCGCGCCTGCTGAACCTTCGCGGCGTCGCGGAACGGATCGAATATTGGTTCGTTGGATCGCAGATTGAATCCGCTCTCATCCATTTGGATCTCGCGCGACGATTTTTCCCCGACGATTGGCCCAGGCTGACGCGCTTGCGTCCGCCCGCGCTCGTCCGGCTTACGCTGGACAATCCTTTTCCGCGAACCATGATTACCTCGCGGCTTGGCCGAGGGCTTTTCTATGGTCCATTCGTAAGCCGGGCGGCCGCCGAGCGCTTTGAGGCCGGAGTTCTAGATCTGTTTCAGGTCCGCCGCTGCGAGGAGAACTTGATTCCTTCGCCTACTCACCCCGGCTGCATCTATGGCGAAATGAACCGCTGCCTCCGGCCGTGCCAGCAAGCCGTATCCACCGCGGAGTACGGCGCCGAAGCGGCGCGGCTGGAACAATTTCTGCGCACCGAGGGAAAATCCCTGCGGGAGACCACCGAGGCGGCGCGCGATCGCATGAGCGTCGAAATGCAATTTGAGGAGGCCGAGCGCCTGCATCAACGGCTGGCGAGAATCGGCGAGGTGCAGGCGCTCTCCGGAGAATTGGCGCGATCGCTCGATCGGCTGAACGGGATCGCCGTGACGCCTTCCGCGGAGGCGGAAGCGATCGAGCTTTGGTTCATGATAAAAGGCCGCTGGCAGGAACCGCGCCGCGTGAGCCTCGCTGAGAGCGCCGCGGCGGGGTCTTCGCTCGATAGGCGGCTGCGGGAAATTGCGAACCAAGTTGTTCCAACGGGCGAGCCGAATCTCGAACACCTCTCCATCTTGATGCGCTGGCATGGATCGAGCTGGCGCGACGGCGAATGGATCGCCTTCGATGAGATCTCGAAAATCCCCTATCGGAAGCTGGTGAACGCGGTGGGCCGCGTGGGGCGGGCGGCGCTACCGGCCGACCTCCAGCCGGCGCTCAAATCATGAAGCGTCTTCGGGAATTCCTCCAGGAATTGCGCCTTTCGTTCTCGCAAGGCCGCCAGCACGTGACGCGCGCCGGATGGACCTACGCGGGCGCGCTGATCGCGGTGGCTTTGGCCGCGTTCTTTTCCGCCAACAATCTTCTGTTTTTGATACTGGCGGCCATGTTTTCCGCTTTTCTTATTTCCGGCTTCGTGAGCAAGCTTGGGCTGGCCGGGTTGGAGCTGGACTTGATTCTGCCCGAGCAAATCTCGGCGCGCCGGAAGGTCCGAGGCAGCATCCGCGTCCGGAATTTAAAAGGCTGGATCTCCTCATTCAGCATTCATCTCGCCGGCGTCGCCGAGAGCGGCTTCGATTCGATTCTCTACTTCCCGGTGATTCCCGGCGGCACGACGCTGGAAGAATCCGTGAACTTGTATTTTCCCCGCCGTGGAGCGCAGCGGGAGCGCACCTTTCAATTCTCCACGCGTTTCCCCTTCGGATTCACGGAGCGCCGCGAAATGGTGACGTTGCGCCACGAAATCGTTATCTATCCATGCCTGGATCCGCAGCCCGGCTTCGAGGATCTGCTTGAATCGGTGGCGGGAGAAATCGAAGCGCGGCAGCGCGGGCGCGGTCACGATTTCTATCGAATCCGGCCATACGAGGCATTCGAAAACGCGCACCATGTGGATTGGAAAGCCACGGCTCATACAGGAGCCTTGCAGGTGCGCGAGTTCGCGCAGGATCGGGACCAGCGCGTCACCATCTACCTGGATCTGGACACGCGGCCATTGAGCCGGCAAAACGACGAGTGGTTTGAGAAAAACGTGGAGTGCTGTGCGTTCCTGGCTTACCGGTTAACCGAGAGAGGCGTTCAATTGCGTTTCCGGACGCAGGATTTCGACGTGTCGCTCCCCGCCGAGGGCGATATTCATACGGTTCTGAAATACCTGGCCCTGGTGGAGCCCCAGCTAGGAAAACCGCCGCAACCTCCCGACGATCTGGGAAGCTTCCATCTGGTTTTTTCGGCGGACCCGGAACGGATGGCGTCTCTTGGCTGGGCGCGCGTCCCATTCTGACGGTTCCTGTAACATATTCGTGGAGTCCTATTATGCACAGCTTCAAGATTGCCGTCGTGCTTGGATTGGTCGCTCCCGCTTTGCTTCTGGCGCAGGGTTACACCAGCCCACCGAAAAACACCTCTATCACGATCGCGGGAAAAAAGATCTACATTTCCTATTACGCGCCCTCAATGCACGGACGCAAGATTATGGGTGCTCTGGTGCCGTATAACGTGGTTTGGTGCACCGGCGCCAACTATGCCACTCAGATCGACACCGACGCCGATCTGGACATGGGCGGCCTCAAAATGCCGAAAGGCAGCTACAGCATCTGGACTCTTCCGACCGAGAAAGAGTGGACGCTGATTATCAACAAGCAGATCGGCCAGTTTCATCTGGACTACAACGCTCGCCGGGATTTTGGACGGGTGAAGATGAATTTACAGACGATCGCCGCGCCAATTGAGCAATTCACGATTCGTCTCGCGCAAACGGGCGACAATAAGGGCACGCTCTCGCTGCTTTGGGAAAAGACGGAAGCCTCGGAGCCGTTCACCGTCGTGCGCTAGTCCGAAAGCACCGCTTGCTTGCGCGCGCGGCTCAGTAGCTGCGGCGCGTTCCCGAGCCGCGACTGCGAAGGAGCGGTTTTCTGGCACCGTTCTAGGCGCTTTGCAACTGCGCCAGCCGTTCGCCGCTATCCCGCTCCACTCCCGCGTGCAAACTTGCGCCATGCGAGTCCATGGTCACGATGGCCACGAAATCGCGGACGTTCAGATGCCACATCGCCTCTGGAATTCCGAACTCGAGCAAATGCACGCCGCGCACCTGTTCGATGCTCCGGGCGTAATACTGGGCCGCGCCGCCGATGGCGTTCAGGTAGACCGCACCGAATTCTTTCATCGCGGCGGACGTCTTTGCGCCCATTCCCCCTTTGCCGATCACGGCGCGGACGCCGTAGTTGCGGATAATGTCGGCCTGATAAGGCTCCTCGCGGCTGCTAGTGGTTGGCCCGGCGGCTTTTACGGTCCACGTCTCGCCCTGCTTCAACATCACCGGACCGCAGTGATAAAGAATGGATCCGCGCAGATCCACCGGCGGCGGATTCTTCATTAGATGCGCGTGTACGGCGTCGCGGCCGGTGAACATCTCGCCACTAATGATGACCACGTCGCCCACCTTTAGCGACCTCGCTTGCTCCTCGGTTAGCGGAGCGCGCAAAACCGCCTCACGGCCTGTGAGGGGAAATCCCTCGCCACGGGCCATCTTCTCGACCGGCCTCGACGGATCGCGGTAAAGCCACTGCGTAATCGCGCCGGTTTGCGCATCCAGCCGCACGCCCAGGCGCCGGAAAGCCCAGCACTCGTACGCGACCGACACGAAGAAGCTGGCCGGCAGCCGGTTTGCCGCCGCTATCTTGCAGCCGATCAGCGAAGTTTTTCCGCCAAAACCCATCGTGCCAATACCCAAGCGATTGGCCTCGTCCACGATTTCAGCCTCGAGCTTCGCCAGCTCCGGAATGGGGTTGGTATCGTCGAGTGTGCGGAACAACTGGTATTTCGCGAGCAAATACCCGTGCGCCCGATCGCTTCCCACGCAAACTCCCACGGCGCCCGGAGCGCAGCCCTGCCCCTGCGCCTGCCAGACGGCGTGCAGGATACATTTGCGAACGCCCTCCAGATCGCGCCACGCCTTGCCCATATGCTCCAGCTCGCAGGGCAGCGTGTACTGAAGGTTCTTGTTTTCGCAGCCGCCGCCCTTGAGGATCAATTTCACTTCGATTTCGTCGTTTTCCCACTGTTCGAAGTGAATAATAGGCGTTTCGTCGCTGACGTTGTCGCCCGAGTTTTTGCCCGTAAGCGAGTCCACTGAGTTGGGCCGCAGCTTGCCCCTGCGCGTCGCCTCGGCCACGGCGTTGCGGATCGCTTTGCGAATCGCAATCTGATTCACGCCGACCGGCGTATGCACGTCGAAGGTCGGCATCCCCGTGTCTTGACAGATCGGTCCTCCGTCCTGCGCCGCCATGTCGATATTGTTGGCGATGATTCCAAGCGCCTGCGAAGCGCGCGTCCCGGGCGTTTCGTCCCGAATGGCCATCCCCATCGCTTCGCGGACGTCGGGCGGGAGATTCGTCGCGGTCTGAGCAATCAGCTCGATGAGGCTTTCTTCTAGAAAGTGCATAGTAAAGGTCGATTCTACCGCGCCGAATCGCGACGAGTAGCGGATCTGTAAGGTGGTCTACCTGGCCTTCCGGACTAGTAGAAATTACGAGCGAAGAAGCACCCGTAACCTGATGTTTAATATATGCGGTTCGCGTTGGCGACTAGCGTGCTACGTGGTCAACCGTATGACGATAAAAGCAAAGCCGCTCGCTATTTTGCTCTTGACCGCGGGATCTCTTTTGGCCGCGGACTTCTCGGTTGGAATTCGAATTGGGGCGCCTCCGCCGCCGCGCGTGGTCAAAGTCCGGCCGGTTGCTCCAGGCCCAGGCTATGTTTGGGTCACCGGCTACTGGTATCCCGAAGGAAGGCGCTACCGATGGCACGACGGATATTGGACCCGGCCCCCGTACGAAGGTGCGGTTTGGGTCGCGCCGCGGCACGAGAATGGACTCTTCTACAACGGCTATTGGGAGGGCTCGCGCGGCCGATTCGAACATGATCATCGTTGGGATCGCGACCACCAGCGGCGAGACTGGGATCGCGATCATGACCATGATCGTGACCATGACCGCCACTAGCCGGATTGGCTGTGGGATGCCGGGACTCAACCGCTCGCCGGTTGCGACTGGCCCCTAAAACCTGTCAAGCGAGCCCAAATTCCTTCCGCATCCGCGGTCGTTCCAACATGCGGCTTCCCGGCGGCGTAAAGCACTGCATCCAGATCCTGTGCGGGGCGAAAAATGATGGGGTCTTCAAATTGGAAGACCGCCGCCCTGGGAGCCGAAGAGCCTGAGGCGTCCAGGATGGCGTTGGCAGCGCGGCGCGCAGCCTCGTTCGCCCCCTCCATCGTGGCCAGGTTGGTATTGGTCCGAACATAGTCGGACGCCAAAAACAGATTCGGGATTTCCGTGCGCGCGTCCGGGCGGTACTGAAACGAATTCACTGTATTGATGAGCAGCGGCTCAAGATTGGTTGCCTCCGACGGATTTGGAAACCGGATATCGGGATCCAGAAACCAGTCGACAATCTGCAATCCTCCCGGCGAGACTTGCAGTGGAACATGGTCGGAGATTTGCCGCCAGACTTCGTCGCGGATCTCTTCCGCCGTGCACTGCGACGCCGGCTTACCGTAAAGCAGCCCGGGGGTGTTCCAGTCGGAAATGTCGACCGAGAGAATATCGCGGCAATCGCCGTTGCCCGAATCGTCCAGACCCTGCCGCCAAAATTGCCTTTGGGAAATAGAGGTCAGCGCCCACGGCGAATCGAGATAGATCACGTGGCCCTTGCACAGCGGTTCTTCTCGATTCAAGTAGAACTGAATGCCGTTCATCCATTCCACCTTGAGTTGCCCAAGATCGGCGATGCTGGGCGCGCGGCGGATTTCATTTGGGGGCTCACTAGCGGCGCCATCGCGTCCACGGGCATCGCCGCCACGTAGTAATTCGCCGTGATGATTTCAGATCCCTTCCCCGTAGCCAACTCGACTCCACTGATGCGTCCATCGATCATCGAAAACCGGCTCACGCTCACATTCGGGTTGAATTCCACTCCCAGTTTGCCGAGATAATCGAGCCATGGAAAAATCCACGCGTCGTTGGTCGGCCCGGTAAGCAGCCGGTCGAACGACTCGCCAGGACACGCCAACGGATAGAGAAGCTGCAGCAGAATCGGCCCGACCGTCCTGGTGCTGCTTTCCGCGGCGCGCATCGCAACCAGCGAACGGGTCATTCCTTCCGCGAGATATTTCTGGTACGCGGACGAACGTTGAGCGGCGCCTATGAAATCCCAGAAAGCGATCTTTTCGTACTCTTCTTCGCGCCGTTGCCGGCAACTGGTGGCGATCACCAATAGCCGCTCCACGAAATATACAGTTTCCTCGATCGGAATATCGAGGTTGGTGAATAGCTCCCGGAGGAATACCCGAAAATCGGCTACGGTCTCTGGCACGCTCGCCACCCACAAGGTGTCCCTTTTGCCGTTGCGGGCGAGCATAATGCGCGTTGCGGCAGTCAGGTTCTGAAAGACATTGCTGGACGCGCCGTAAGGGATCCGCCACATCGTGTCGATCACGTGCTTGTAGAATCCAGGGAAGAAGCGGAAGCCGTGTTCACCCGGCAAATCGCTCCGGCCGTTCGTTCCCGAACCCGCCTTCAGCAGACTCCGAGCCTTTCCGCCAAACAGAGGGTTCCTCTCGTACACCCGGACTTTGAAGCCCCGTTCCGCCAACTCGTGTGCCGCCGACAGCCCGGCCACGCCGCCGCCTAATATGGCGACCGACTCACTCACGAATGTATCCTTCTGGGATAGAGCGATCGCGTCTCGGTTTCCGATGGCATTAGCTTATCTTAAACAACGAATTCGCATCGAAATTTTTCGAAGAGATCGCGCGAATCGCAGGAACCTCCAGAACGCGCGTCTGCGCTGGAGCGTTCTCCACCGCCCAAACCAGCGCCGCTACCATCTGGTCCAGCCGTACGAGACCTAGACGGCGCGCGCCCGCCCTCGTAGCCGGAATCGTTTCCAGCAGACGGTAAACCGGCCCCATCGCTACCGGCCACCAGTGCCCGGGCCCAAGCACATACCATGGCCGAAAAATAGTGGATGCGAACGGCTGCGACCTGAGGAATCCTTCGCATTCGCTGCGGACGCGGATGTAGCTTTTCATCACGGGCGCCGGATGGGCCACGCTCACGTAGACGAAATGAGAGATGCCCGCCGACGCCGCCGCCTGAGCGGAAGCCCGCAAACTGGCGAGATCCACCGAGCGAAATTCCCGCTCCTTCCATGGCGCGGGGTGAGATGTGCCGACCAGATGGACCAACGTATCGGCTGGGACAATTCGCCCCTCGAAACTAGCGGCTTCCAGCGCATTGCCCACAACGACCCCGGCGCCGGCCCCCACTTTTTTCTCGCTTCCTGGCCGGGCTAAGACCCGCACGCGATGACCGCGCGCGCACAACCGCCGCACCAGCGCCGCGCCCACATACCCCGTCCCTCCGCTGATGAACACGTCTCGCATTGTTGAATCCTACGATCTTGCAGGCGGGTTCGGATGATGCTCTGGCGAAGAGATCTTCGTGGGATATGCGCGTCTATTTTACGATCGCTTGCATCACCGCGTTCTCAAATTCCGGCCGCATTTCGCGGATGGGAGTTTGAATCATCATCACCGCAACGATCTCTTCCTTGGGATCAGCCCAGAAATGCGTGCCATATGCACCACTCCACCCGAAGCTGCCGTCGGAAATGCGGATATTGCCCGCGATCGCGTCCTGAATTACGCGCACGCTCAAACCGAAGCCTTCGCCGGGCGCGCGGCCGGGCAGCGTGTAGGGGATGTGCACCGAGCTCATCAGCTTCACCGTTCGCGGGCTGAGCAAGCGTTTACCGTTCAGTTCGCCGCCGTTGGCGAGCATCTGCGCGAAATGTGAGTAATCGTCGACGGTGGAAACCAGCCCTCCGCCGCCGGCGAAATAGACTTTGCTCGACATCGAAAGCGAGTTCTGAGTTTTCACCAGGCCCTTGGCGGTCTTCTGATACGCCGTCACCAGCCTTGGCATTTGGGCGTCAGTGGGGTAGTGGCTGGTTTCAGGCATGTCCAGAGGTCCGAAAATCCTTTGCTTCAGAAACACGTTCAACGGCATACCCGAGGCGATTTCGACGATCCGGGCCAGCACATCGAATCCGTCGCTGGGGCTGTACATCCAGCGCGTGCTCGGCTGGAACTCGAGCGGCGTGGACGCCAGGCGCGGAATGTAGTCGGCCAGCGTTTCAGTCGGCTTGCGGCGGATTTTCGCCACTTCGCTTTGACCCATGGGACCGCTCGACAGGCCCGAGGTGTGCGTTAACAGGTCCTTCACCGTAATCTCGCGCGCGGCGGGAACGGTGTAGAACTTCGGCGGATTGCCAGGGCCCTTGGCGGAATCTTCCGCCATCGCAACCTTCATCGTCTTGAACTCGGGGATGAATTTCGAAACCGGATCGCTCAATTGCACCTTCCCCTCTTCGAGCATCATCATGACGGCGGTTCCGATCACCGGCTTGGTCATGGACGCCATGCGGAAGATTGCGTCGCGCGTCATCGGTTTCTTGGTTTCGACGTCCATTGTGCCTTGTACATCCACAAAGGCGACCTGACCTTTGCGCGCCACTAGCATTACAGCTCCCGAAATGTCGCCGAGATCAATGTGCCGCTGCACCATGGAGTGAATACGCTGAAGACGCTCGCTCGATAATCCGACGTCTTCGGGTTTGACGGAGGGCAACGGCGCGGCCACGAGCGAAATCGCAGTGGCGGCCAACAAGAGAGATCGCGATCGAATCGGACTCATGAGTTTGGCTCCTTCGGCAAAATCGTAGCTCCGATGATATCGCAGAGGATTGTAAGGTGAAACTTCGTGGCCGCAACTGTCGGCGAAAGGGATCCGGGCGAGGCAGCGGCCGGATTGGGAGATCCCGCGATGCAATAAAATGGCGGCGTGCCCGCCTTCCTCCACGAGCTCGATCCCGGACCACACTGCCCGGAGGTCGTCCACATGATCGTCGAGATTCCCAAGAATTCCAGCAACAAGTACGAATACGACCGCAAGCTGGGGGTCTTCCGGCTGGATCGCGCGCTCTATTCGCCCATGCACTATCCCGGCGACTACGGTTTCATTCCCAGCACTCTCGCCGAGGACGACGATCCCGTGGACATCCTGGCGTTCGTCGACGACCCGAGTTATCCGGGCGTTCTGATCGCCGTGCGCCCGGTCGGGGTGCTGACCATGATCGATCAGGGCAAGCCGGACGAAAAGATTCTGGCCGTACCCGACCGCAATCCGCGGTTTGATTCCATCCGCGCCATCGAAGACGTGCCGCCGCATAACCGGCGCGAAATTGAGCATTTCTTCGACATCTACAAGGAACTCGAGGGAAAGCGGACGGAAGTGCGTGGATGGTCCGGCGCGGATCGGGCGCGAGAGATGATCGTCCAGGCGCGCCGGCGGTTTGAGGCCGCGAGGAAGCGGTAATTCCCTTTATCATAAGTACGGGAGCTTCGGGATGACTTTCGACCGCGAATGGGTCCTCGCGATTGCATGGCTGCCACTCGCCTGGGCCGCCTGGGAATGGGGGCGCACCCGGCGCCGTATGGCGCTCGCGCTGAAGTCGCTCGCCCTGATCGCGATTCTCCTCGCTCTTGCCGAGCCGAAACTCCGCATTCAGGAAACCAAAGTCGCGCTCGGCGTGCTGGTGGATACGTCGGCCAGCCTCTCGCCAGTCGACCTCGACAGAGCCTCGCAGCTTTCGCGCGCGATGCGCGTCGCGCAGGGGCGGCATTGGATGCGCGTGCTGCCGTTCGCCCGCTCCACGCGCGAGCTCGATCGCAGTGAGGCGCAGCAGGGGACCATCCGCCAAACCTCGGGCGAAGCTGGACGCGCCACCGATCTCGAGGGCGCGGTCCGCGACGCTATCGCGTCGCTGCCCAGCGGCCTGGTGCCGCGGCTGGCGCTGATTTCCGACGGCAAGGAGAACAAGGGAAGCATCGCGCGGGCGGCATGGCAGGCGCAGCAGCTCGGAATTCCCATCGATACGTTTCCTCTGGCCGGCCGTTCGCGTCCGGCGCTGCGTCTGGAATCGGTCAGCTTTCCCACGGCCGCCTTCACCGGCGAGCAGTTCCCCATCGATCTGGCGATCTCCGCCCGGCGCGCCGTTTCGGCTGAGATAGAGCTCGCCGCGGAGGGCAAGATGCTCGGCAAGACGCGGGCGCAGCTTCAAGCCGGATCGAACGCCGCGCGCCTTCACACCAGCCTCAACACGCCTGGCGCGCTCGATCTATCCGTCTTCATTCACTCTGAAGACGGCGGCGATGTGCGATTTGAGCAGGCGGTGACGCTACGCCGGCCCAAGGCGCTCTACATCTCCGACGATCCTCCCAATCTCGATTCGCACTTGCCGCAAACGCTCGCGGCCGCGCAGTTCGAAATTGCCCGCGCTCGCGATATTTCTCGGCTCAAGTTGAAAGACTTCCAGTTGGTGGTCCTCAATAATTGGGATCTGGAGGGCATGCCGGTCTCGTTCAAAGAAGACCTCGAAAAATACGAAAAGCAGGGCGGCGGCGTGTTGGTGATCGCCGGCGAGCACAGCATCTACGTCGAAAAGGACAAGGGACAAGAAGACGCGCTGAACCGCGCGCTTCCCGCGACGCTCGCTCCGCCGCGTTCGCCCGAGGGCACCGCCGTGGTGCTCATCATCGACAAATCGTCTTCCATGGAAGGGCGCAAGATCGAACTGGCCCGCGCCGCGGCTTCCGGCGTCGTGGAGAATCTGCGGCCCATCGACATGGTCGGCGTGCTCATCTTCGACAATAGCTTCGAGTGGGCGGTCACGATCCGCAAAGCGGTGGATCGAGCCGCCATCAAGCGGATGATCGCCGGAATCCGGCCCGACGGCGGAACGCAGATCGCGCCCGCGCTCTCCGAGGCGTTTCAGCGCGTGCTGCCGCTTCCCGCCACGTACAAGCACATTGTGCTCCTGACGGATGGAATTTCGGAAGAAGGCGACAGCTTCGATCTGGCGCGGACCGCGAACACCCGCAAAGTGACCATCTCCACTGTGGGCTTGGGACAGGACGTGAACCGGTCGTATTTGGAAAAGATCGCGCAGTTCGCTGGCGGGAAATCTTATTTCCTGAACGACCCGGCAGGCTTGGAACAGATTCTGCTCCACGATGTGTTGGAGCACACCGGGTCGACCGCGGTGGAGAAGCAGATGCCGCCCGAAGTGGTGAAGCACGCCGAGATTTTAGACGGCGTGGCGATGGAGACCGCGCCCGCCCTTAAAGGCTACGTGCGTTTTATCGCCAAACCCTCCGCCGAGACGATCCTGCAAATCGATCGTAAAGAGCCCTTGCTCACGCGCTGGCAGTACGGCTTGGGGCGTTCCGCCGTTTTTACTTCCGATGCGAAGACGCGCTGGGCTTCGGACTGGGTGACCTGGAAAGGCTACGACAAATTCTGGACCAACGTCGCGCGGGATCTGCTGCCGCATTCGCAAGCGGGCGAAGCCGTGGTGCAGTTCGACAGCGCCGATAGCGAGTTGGTGGTGGACTACCGGCTCGGCAAGGATGTCGAGGAGCCGGCGCAGATTCCGGAGATTTTCGTGTTCGGTCCCGATGGCTTCCAGAAGCCGATTCCGGTGAAGAAAATCGCCGCCGGCACGTTCCGCGGCCGCCTGCCGATCGGTTCACGGCAAGGCTTGTTCCGAGTACGCCCGCTTGAGGATTCGCGCGCGTTTCCCGAAACCGGATTCTACCGGCCTGAGGCGGAATTGGAAGACTACGGATCGAACGATTCGCTGCTGAAACAAATCGCCGAATTCACTGGCGGCCGCTATCGCCCCGATCCGAAGGCTGTCTTCGATCCGGGCCTCCGGTCCATCATGACCAGCCTGCAATTGTGGCCGGGCTTGCTGGGGCTGGCAGTGGCCCTGAGCTTGGCGGAACTGGTGATGCGCAAGTGGAAGGGCATCTTCGGAACCGCCTGACCGCCGCTCGCCTCTACAATACTCTGCTAAAATCCCTTTCGATATGAGTCATCCCGCCCCCGCTGTCTACCCGCCGCCGCCCGACTTCGTCCGCAAGGCCCATGTTCAAGGCATGGAAGGATATCTCGATCTGTACCGCCGGGCAGAGCAGAATCCCGAAGAATTCTGGGGTGAGATCGCCGAACGCGAGATTCATTGGTTCGAGAAATGGTCGCGCGTGCTCGAATGGAATCCGCCATTTGCGCGCTGGTTCGTCGGCGCAAAAACCAATGTTTCCTACAATTGCCTGGACCGGCACATTCTCACTCATCGCAAAAATAAAGTCGCCATCCTTTGGGAAGGCGAGCCGGGCGAGCAGCGCTTCCTCACTTATCAGGAATTGTACCGGCTGGTGGTCCGCTTCGCGAGCGTTCTGAAAGCGCGCGGCTACCGGGAGAGCGATCGGGCGATTATCTACATGCCGATGATTCCGGAGCTGCCGATTGCGATGCTTGCCTGCTCGCGGCTCGGCATCGCGCATAGCGTGGTGTTCGGCGGGTTCTCCGCCGAGGCGCTGAAGGCTCGCACGCTGGATCTGGGCGCCAGTTTAGTGATTACGGCCGATGGAGGGTACCGGCGAGGCAGGGAAATCAAGCTGAAACCCGCTGTAGACGAGGCGATGACGGCTTGTCCGGGCGTTCGCGACGTGATTGTCTATCGCCGCACCGGCTCGGAAACGCCGATGCAAGAGGGCCGCGACCATTGGTGGCACGAGCTTGACGAAATGGCTACGGAAGACTGTCCCGCGGTTCCGCTCGATAGCGAGCATCCTTTGTTCGTTCTTTACACCTCCGGCACCACCGGAAAACCGAAGGGAATCCTGCACACCACCGGCGGCTACCTGACGCAAACCACCGTGGGCATGAAGTGGATTTTCGATCTGCGGGATGAAGATACATACTGGTGCTCGGCCGATATCGGATGGGTCACCGGGCACACCTACATCGTTTACGGGCCGCTTTCCGCTGGAGCGACCACGGTGATGTACGAGGGCTCGCCCGATTATCCGCAGTTCGACCGCTGGTGGCGCATCGTCGAAAAATGTCGCGTGAATATTCTTTACACGTCGCCGACGGCGATTCGGGCGCTGCTCCGCCAGGGCGATCAGTGGCCCAATGCGCACGACCTCTCAAGCCTGCGGCTACTGGGATCGGTGGGAGAGCCGATCAATCCCGCGGCCTGGGAATGGTATCACCGCGTGATCGGCAAGAGCCGCTGCCCGATCGTCGATACGTGGTGGCAAACCGAAACCGGCTCCACGATGATCGCGCCTATGCCCGGCGCCGTCCCCCAGAAGCCAGGATCCGCCACGCTGCCTATGCCGGGCGTGGCCGCCGACATCGTGGATCTGAGCGGATACGAAGTTGGGCCGGACAAAGAAGGATATCTGATCGTCCGGCGGCCCTGGCCAGGCATGATCCGCGGCATTTGGGGAGACGAGCAGCGCTACAGGGATCAATATTGGAGCCGCGTGCCCGGCGCCTATTTCGCGGGAGACGCCGCGCGGCGCGATCGTGATGGCTATTTCTGGATTCTGGGCCGCGTGGACGACGTGATGAACGTCAGCGGCCACCGCCTCAGCACCATGGAGGTGGAGAGCGCGCTGGTGCGGCATCCCGCCGTCGCCGAAGCCGCGGTAGTCGGCAAGCCTCATGAAATCACCGGCCAAGCCGTCTGCTGCTTCGTCACGCTGAAACAAGGCGATTGGAGCCGCGAGCAGCTCGGCAAAGATCTACGGCAGTGGGTGGCGCATGAAATCGGCGCTTTCGCGCGCCCCGAAGAGATACGTTTTTCGGATGCGCTCCCCAAAACGCGCAGCGGCAAAATCATGCGCCGGCTGCTGCGCGAAATCGTCACGAATAATACGGTGTCGGGCGATGTGACCACACTGGAAGATTTGAGCGTCGTCACGCGTTTGGCCGCGCAGCAGGAGGAGGAATAGAGGGCCACGATTAAGGTCAACGTGCGTCGTCGATGGCGCGACGTTGTATACTTTCTTGAGACCCCTAACATCTCAAGGGAAGCCGCTGGAGCCCGCCTCCCGCGTCAGGAGAACAATTTCATGAGTGAAGCTCTCAGTGGAGCCGACTTTAAAAAACAATTACGGGAGGAAAAGCCCAAAGTAGGTCTGTTCCTCAATTCGCATAGTCCGACCGTGGCCGAGCAGCTCGCGCACAGCGGCTATGACTGGCTGCTGGTGGACACGCAGCACGGGCCCATGGGCTACGAAACGCTGTCCGCGATGATCGCGGGAGTTTCGCATGGCGGCGCGAAATCGCTGGTGCGCGTAGCGGGCTATCACGACCGCGCGGGAATTCAGCAGTCCCTGGACATGGGCGCGGACGGAGTGCTCGTGCCCTACATCAATAACGCCGACGAGGCGCGCCAGGCCGTCAGTTGCGCGCGCTATCCCACCGCCGGCACGCGATCCGTCTACTTCCCCCAGCGCAGCATGAACCGGAAGGGCTTGCTCGGCTATGCCGGCGCCGCCAACGACAACACGATCGTCGCGCTTCAGGTGGAGACCGCGGATTGCATCAAGAACATCGACGAGATCGCGGCCGTACCCGGCGTGGACGTTCTCTTTCTCGGACAGAACGATCTTTGCATGTCCATGGGCCTCTACGAAAAGTACGAGTTTCCCCACATGTACACGTCGCCCGAGTTGAACGAAGCCACCAACAAACTTCGCGCGGCGGCGAAGAAAAACGGCGTGATTCTCGGATTGTTTCTGTTCGGCACGACGCGTGTCGCCGAGTTCCTGGACAAGGGATTCCCGTTCATCAGCCTGGGCAACGATCTGCACCACATTCTTACGCAGGCTTCCGCTTACGTGAAGGATGTCGAAACGGTTTCTCAAGGCAACGGCAAAAGCTGGGCGCGCCGGCCCACCGCGCTGATTTAGTCCGGCAGTGATATAGCCTGGAAATTGGCGGCCGTTCACGCCGCGCTTACATCATGCATCTAGCCGAAAGAATGTCCCGTATTGGGGTGGAGTCCGCCTTTGAAGTCCTGGTGAAAGCCCGGGCATTGGAAAAGCAGGGCAAAAGCGTCGTCCATCTTGAGATCGGCGAGCCCGATTTTCCCACGCCCGCCCACATTGTCGAGGCAGGAAAACGCGCGCTCGACGATGGCTGGACCAAATACGGTCCCACTCAGGGCCTTCCCGAGCTTCGCGAGATTATCGCCGCGGAGGTGTCGCGCACCCGGCGCATCAACGTCGGGCCGGAGCACGTCTGCGTTGTGCCGGGCGGTAAGCCGGTCATGTTCTTCACCATGATCGCGCTGCTCGAACCCGGCGATGAAGTGATCTTCGCGGATCCCGGCTTTCCGATTTACGAATCGATGATTCGGTTTCTGGGCGCCACACCGGTGCCCGTTCCCCTCGTTGAAAATCGCGGCTTCGCCTTCGATCTGGACGTCCTTCGAAGCCGGCTGTCCGATCGCACCAAGCTGGTGATTCTTGTCTCGCCGGCCAATCCCACCGGCGGAGTGGTTTCAGGCGAGGATCTCCAGCAAATGGGCGCCATGCTCCGCGACCGCAACCTCATGGTGCTCAGCGATGAGATCTATTCGCGCATCTGGTATGAGAAGCGGCCCGCATCCATTAGCTCCGTCGAAGGAATGGCGGAAAAAACCATCATTCTCGATGGCTTCTCGAAGACTTATTCGATGACCGGATGGAGACTGGGATATGGCGTGATGCCGGCGTGGCTGGCTGACGCCGTGGTGAAGCTCATGGTGAACTCCAACTCCTGCACCGCCAGCTTCACGCAGCGCGCGGGAATTGCGGCGTTGGGGGGTCCACAGGACTGCGTCGCGGAAATGGTGGCGGAGTTCCGCCGCCGCCGCGACGCCATTTGCGAAGGTCTGAATCAGATTCCGGGATTCCGCTGCTCCCTGCCTGCCGGAGCTTTCTACGCCTTCCCGAACGTTTCCGCGACCGGAATTCCGTCCAAAGAGCTTGCCGATTATTTGCTTTATGAGGCGGGAGTCGCCTGCCTAGACGGCGGCTGTTTCGGCGAGCATGGCAACGGCTATCTGCGCTTCAGCTACGCGAATTCGTTGGCGAACATTTTGAGTGCGGTCGAGCGCATCCAAAAGGCATCCGCTCGCTGGGCGGATGTGGCGGTGGGATCGCGCGGCGGCGATTGATCCTGCACGCCCTCGCGCGGAGAGCAACGAAAAGCTTCCGCCGGGGCTTTTCGTTGTTTGATCGCGCACAGCCATACCGCTTTAATAGGCGAACAGCCTAACCCTTGGGGCTTCTACACCCCAGGATGCGATGAACCGACATCGAGGTGCCAAACCGAGCGTCGGTATGAACTCTTGACCAGCGCACAGGCTGCTCACGCTATTATGAGCGCCAAAGAACAGATCAGCCTGTTATCCCCGGCGTACCTTTTATCCGTTGAGCGATGGGCCTTCCATTCCGAACCACGGATCACTATGTCCTGCTCCTGCTTGACTTGTTGGTCTCGCAGTCAACCTGGTTTACGCCATTGCGCTCGAAGTGAGGATTTCCAAATCTCCTGAACCAAGCTTCGAGCGCCCGGATGCACTGTGAGTGTCTCTTCGGTTCCCTCTTCCGGATGGTGCGCGTACGCGTTGACGTCGCTGTAATTATTCGGTATGATGATGCGTCAACTGATCCGCATTTGTTAATGGAGGAAGAACCGCGAGTGCCTCAGTGTCGATCACGAGACTATTCAATTCTTATATCGTCGATGGTGTGCTCGGTTTTGTCAACGACCCTATTGGCGCAACAACCGTGTACATGGACGCTTGCGCCGTATAGCATTGCCAATGGTGGTCCAGCGTTTGGTCTGTGGTTGCTGACCGATGGTAGCGTGCTCTCGCATGGCGGAGATCTACATCAGTGGGTGAGGCTTACTCCCGACGCATTCGGCAATTATGCCAATGGCACGTGGACACGCCTTGCCGATAGCAATTATGGGCGGGGAGCGGCGCAAGAACACGTCTTGCGTGATGGACGGTTTTATGAGGCCGGTGGCGAATATATTTACTTTTGGCCGCCTGGATCTTCGAGCATGGACCATAACTCGTTGGAAATTTACGATCCGTTGAAAAATTCATGGACTATCGGTTCCCCGGGGCTTTATGGAGATATTGGTGACAGCGGCAGCGCCACAATGAAGGATGGACGAGTGTTTGCGAGTTCAAGAGTAACGACTTCGACTCAAATCTACGACCCTGTCCTGAACGTCTGGGCTCAGGCTGCCGCGAAGGGCGATAACACGGGTGACGAAGAGAGTTGGGTCTCGCTGCCCGACGGGTCAGTACTGGCTGTCTCTAATACTAGTCATGATCGATATGACCTGTTGGCGAATCAATGGTACAGGACGGACCTATTCCTTCGGGTGTGAAATTTGGTGACGTGGGGCCCGCCGCGTTGCTTTACGACGGCCGGGTTTTTGTACTTGGTTCCCATTCGACAGCTCTGTATACGCTCGGTGCTAAGCCAAGTGACCCCGGCCAATGGCTTCCTGGCCCTCCTTTGCCGGGGGGCAATAATACGGAGGATGACGCTGCGATTGCGGAACCCAACGGCAAAGTTATGTTTCAGTCTTTTCCAGACGGCCAGATTGCCAATCTTCTTAATGAATTCGACCCGGCCTCAAATACGATCTCCACAATTACTCCCCCGAACGATCCGGTAATACCGCTTGATTTTCTTGTACTACCAACCGGGCAAATTCTCGTCACCTGTAGCCAACGAGATTACATTTACACGCCCGTTGGCCTACCCGACGATTCTTGGCGTCCAACAATAAAGGATGTAAAAGTGTCAACGCCAACTGAAATTTCCCCATTTCGCCAACTGAAAATTCCCCAGCCCCGAGCGAGTGGTGGTTGACAGTTTCGGCTACCTGGTTCACCATGGATACCGCCCGGTGAAGCGGAGGCGAGCAATGCAGGAGTGCAAC
>DATBIA010000018.1:0-189826 GCA_036557165.1 Bryobacteraceae bacterium | reverse complement strand
GGATCGCGCAGCGGCGGCGGCACGGGAAATAATTGATTGGTGTTCGGCTTGGGAGGCGATGCCGAAACACTTCGACTGAAAACGGGCATAAACGCTCCTTCTCAGATGGGTCGGACAGCGTGTCTTGAGAATAAATCATTTGCCGCGTGGCGGGCAAATGTTGTTATTTCTGGCGGGTAGCCCAGCCATCGAATGGCTGGGAGGCAGGGACTCGAACCCCGATACGCAGATCCAGAGTCTGCAGTCTTACCATTAGACGACCTCCCAGAAGCGGGCGGCGCGACCTTCGACCGTCCTCCCGATTGTAACATCGGGCGCGGTGATACACTGAATTCTGACTTATGGCCATCAGCAAGGATTTATTGGAGATCCTGGTGTGTCCGCTTTGCAAGGCCCCCCTCGAGTTGAAGCAGGATGAAAACGGACTCAAGTGCGTCGAATGCAAGCGGGTTTATCCCATCCGCGACGACATCCCGGTGATGCTGGTCGACGAGGCGCGAATCGAAGAGTAGACGTCGTATCTCAGAATGGCCACCGTTTTGGAGCGTTTGCCCGAGGGCGCGCGGCTCGCGGTTATTCGCCTGCGCTCCTTGGGAGATTGCGTTCTCACCACGCCCGCGCTCGGTCTATTGAAACAATATCGCCCCGACCTTCGCATCGCCGTGGTGGTGGAAAATCGCTTCCGCGCCGTCTTTGAGGAAAACCCCGACATCGATTACATCCTTCCGCCCAGCGCCCGCGAGATTCTCGGCTGGCGCGCGGATCTTGCCCTCAATCTGCACGGCGGCTCGCGCAGCATGGCGCTGACCGCGGCTTCCGCCGCCCGGATCCGCGCAGGGTTCGGTCATCACCGCTACAGCGTCGTGTACTCGCATGCGATTCCGATAGCGCAGGAGATTCTCGGCGAGGAAAGGACGGTCCACACGGCGGAACACATCGCATCGGCCATGTTTTGGCTAGGTGTGCCGCGCACCGCGGTTCCCCGGGCGAAGCTGTGTGGGACAGGCTGGTCCGAGGCGAGAAACAAGCCGAAGCTTGTCCTACATCCTTTCGCCTCCGAGCCGGCAAAGACGTGGCTTGCTGATCGCTTTCTGGCTGTTGCCGAGGAACTGAGGGGGTCGAATGGACTCGATCCAGTGTTCCTCGCCGGACCCGGCGACGATGTCCGTCCCTTCGCCGGATTTGAGATCTGGAACAACGCGCCGCTTGCGCGCGTCAAGAGCCTGATGGCTGGCGCGCATTTGTTCGTTGGAAACGATAGCGGGCCGGCGCATATGGCGGCGGCGTTCGGAGTGCCGGTGATCGCGCTGTTCGGCGCTTCCGATCCATCGATTTGGGGCCCGTGGCGCACGCCGGCGCGGGTGCTCACGTCGCCGGACGGCATAGCCGGCATCGCGGTCGATCGCGTTCTTGAGGCCGCGCAATCGATAGAGGTGAGCGCTTGAAAGAACTCGGGCGTCTGCTTCGCTACTCGCGGCCCTACACGCCTCACCTGTTGTTTTCCGTGATTTTGATGGCGTGCGTGGGCGCGGCGCAAGGACTCACGGTCCTTCTGATCGGCCCGATTTTCGACCGCGTGCTGAGCCCCCAGACCGCCGACGCCCCGGTTCTTTTGTACACAATTCCCGTTTGGAACAGGCCGATTTATCTGGATAGCTTCATGCCGGCTTCCGTCCATAACGTCTGGACCATGGTCGCCGCGGGGCTGCTGGTGCTGTTCGCGGCGAAGGGTCTCTTCGATTATTTGGGCAATTATCTGATTAACTACGTGGGATTTTCCGCGGTGACGGATTTGCGCCAGGATGTTTTCGACCGGGTGGTTCATCAGGACGCGCAGTTTTTCGAGTCCAATTCAACGGCGCGCGTGATGAGTTCGATCATGAACGACCTGGAAAAAATCCAGGTGGCCACCTCGCATATTTTGGCGGATCTGCTTCGCCAAAGCTTCACCGCGGTGGCGTTGGCCGCGGTCGTTTTTGAAACCGATTGGAAGTTCGCGCTGGCGAGCGTCACGCTTCTGCCGTTCGTGCTGTTACCGACGCTGCGGCTCGGGCGGCGGATCCGGCACACCACACGCCACGCTCAGGACGACGCGGCGGAACTGAATCAGGTGCTTCAGGAAACGCTGAGCGGACATCACGTGGTGAAATCGTTCGGCGCCGAAGAGATGGAATCGAACCGGTTTCGCGACCGCGCCGAGAGCCTGCGCCGCAGCAATCTCCGTTATGTGGCTCAGCAGGCCGTAGCCTCGCCCCTGATCGAATTTTTTGCCGCCATCACCATCGTGGGCTTGCTTACCTACGCGCGGCAGCAAATCAAATTGGGCGCGATGAGCGCCGGCGAATTCACCCGGTTTGTGGTCGCGCTGCTGGTTTTATACGAACCGGTCAAGCGTCTTGCGGGAATTCACAACATCTTCCAGCAGGCGCTGGGCGCTTCCCTGCGGGTGTTCGAATATTTGGACCGGGAGCGACAGATCCGGGAGAAACCCGGTGCGGCGCGGCTGGCCCGCTTCGAGAAATCGATCGCGTTCGAGGACGTAGGGTTCGCTTATCCGGGGACGCCCAACGGATTCGCGCTCGATCGGATTTCTTTCGAAGTCCGGGCCGGTGGCGTGCTGGCGCTGGTTGGCCCGAGCGGCGCCGGTAAAACCACGATCGCCAATCTGGTGCCGCGCTTCTACGACGTCACGCAGGGAGCGGTGCGCATCGACGGCCGGGACGTGCGGGACTTGCGGCTCTCGTCTCTGCGCGGCAAAATCGGAATCGTGGCGCAGGACACGTTCCTCTTCAACGACACCGTGGCCAATAATATCCGGTACGGCTTGAGAGACGCCACCACCGAGCAGGTCCGGCAAGCCGCGCGCAACGCTCTTGCGGAGGAGTTTATCTCCCGCATGCCCGACGGCTATCAAACCATGATCGGAGAACGCGGCCAGAAATTAAGCGGGGGGCAGCGTCAACGGCTCGCCATCGCTCGCGCGCTGCTGAAAAACGCGCCCATCCTGATATTGGACGAGGCGACTTCGCATCTGGACACCGAATCGGAAATGCTGGTGCAGCGGGCGCTGCAGAACCTGATGGAGGACCGCACGGTGATCGTGATCGCGCACCGTCTCTCCACGGTGCGCCGCGCGGACAGGATCGTGGTGCTGGATCGCGGAAGAATCGCCGAAACCGGCACGCACGACGAACTGGTGAGCAACGGAGGGATCTACCGGCGGCTTCACGATCTTCAGTTTTTGGCGGCCGATGCCTGAGCGACCCATCACCGGCGCGGTCCGCAGCATGACCGGTTTCGCGCGCGCGCGGCGTCCCTTGGGCGAGGGGGAAATTTCGGTGAATGTCAAAAGCGTGAATCATCGGGGTTTGGACATCCACATCCGCGGTCCCGAAGCCGTCGATCCATTCGAGGTGGCCGTGCGGGCCCTGGTGAAAAGCCACGTCGCGCGAGGACACGTGGATGTGCGGATCGGCGTTCAGGAAGAAGCCGCGAGCGGCGGCGGCGTTTCGATGAACAAAGAAATGCTTGGAAGCTACTTGCGCGCCTTTCGCGAGGCCGCCGCGGAATACAAGATCGAGGGCCAGCCGAATCTGGACGCCGCATTCCGCCTTCCGGGCATGCTGGGGCCGATCGCCGATCGCGCGGATCTGCCGGAGGGAGCCGAGGCTTTGATTCTAGATGCCCTCACCGAGGCCCTCCACCAGATGAACTCGTTCCGCGAGCGCGAAGGCGCCGAGCTCGCCGCGGAAATGCGCAAACATGCGGCCCAGATTTCCGGCGCGGTTCGAGAGATGGAGGACATCCGCACTGCCGTACCCGCGCTTTTTCTGAAGCGGCTTGCGGAAAGATTGAAGGAGTTGCTCCACGGCGCGCCGGTGGAGCCCCAACGGCTGGCGCAAGAAGTGGCGATCCTGGCGGATAGGAGCGACATCGGCGAGGAGCTTGCGCGGCTTGAGATTCACTCGGGACAACTCGTGGGCTTATTGGACGGAGGCGGCGAGATCGGCAAGAAGCTGGATTTCCTGCTTCAGGAGATGAATCGCGAGGCGAACACGATCCTGTCGAAAACCGGGGGCGCGGGCGAGGGCGCCTTGCGGATTACTGAACTGGCATTGGGCGCTAAAGCGGCCATCGAGAAAATTCGGGAACAGTCGCTTAATTTGGAGTGAAGATTGCTTTGGCGGAGGTCCCTGGCGCGAAGGCATTGAGCAGCCTTTGGTGTTCTGGGTTCCCTCCATCTGCGTGTCCGGGATCGCCGTATACTGGCGACCGGTTTCCGGCCTGGAAAAATAACGTCTTAGTGGGAAGCATCGCCCCGATGCACTCCTCTACGTTCTAACGGACGAAGACGACGGCGCGTTGTTGAGAATCGAGCCGGCGCAGTAGGCGGAAGCTACTTTCCGACGAAATGGCCGGGGTCCCGATTGTTTTCTTCGCAGATGTACTCGAGTAGCTCGGTGTCGGGCTGATATACGGCGACTTCATTTACCGTCCAGGGCTTCGTATAGGCTTTCGGATCGTCGATCTGAATTTCGATTTCCAGGTGTCCGAAGTCCTTGCGATGGTAACGCTCGACCAAATGGAGGGCGTCGGTGGTCGGGTGGCCATTGGTGTCCATCCAGGCCTTGCCGTTGAAACCGTTGCTCTCGACGACGAACGTATCGCCCTCCCATCGCCCGATCGAGTATCCCTGCCACGTTGGATTGGGATCTTTGGGAAGGGCCCGCCCGTCCGTCAAAACCTCCCGGAAAATGGTGCGAGATTCGTAAAGGAAGATTGTCATGCCCGGACTTTCAACAATTCTCCAGGGAGAGGTTACGGCGATCTTTTCGGGGAAGCCGGAGGGGAGGCAGAAGTTATTGGGATCGTCTTTCCCTAGGGTGTCCCTACGGTGTTTGTATTCATCCGCCGCCCACGGCTGGAATGGCACATCTCGGACATCGGCGGCAATGTTAATGAGATACTTGAGGCCCGGAACCAGCCAAATGCCCGAAAGGTCGGGTTGACCATTGGATTTTTTGGGAGCCGGTGCGGAAAGATCGGCCTTGCCATTGGGCAAACGGGGGATTCCGGCGGTGGGATAATCCAGCCACTGCGCGGGCAGCGGGACGCTCATGATCAATAGCGCGGTGAAGGACAGAAGCGAGGCGAGACTCTTGCGCATGTCTTTTCCCGGAATTATACCAGCAGGAACACAGCACGCGGATTTTGTTTAGCGCGCAAGCCCCGACCGTAATCCGTCGATAGGTATTCCACCGGCGCTTATCCCCGGCCTTACGGCCGGGGCTGGGTGCGAACGCTGGAACATTGTCGTGCCCACTTTCAGCCCCGCCCGTGAGGGCGGAGGCAAGCTTACGGACGGATTACGGCCCGAGCTAACGGTTTGCGGCGCGGACGCCGCTCAGTTCTTCCAATACTCGGGTAGATTCGGCTTCGTCTCGCGAAGAATCGCCAGGACATTGCGCCGGTCTTCATCGGAGAGCCGTTCAAACTTCGGGTTCTTGTCCGTCCCGCTCAAGATATCGAATAGCCGGCGGTACACGCGATCTCGTGCCCAATCGGGAATAGAATCGAATGCCTGGCTATAGATCATGTAGCTAAGCGGATATTTGAAGAGCCTCTTCTGCAAATCAAAGTCGCGCAAAGAGCGGCCCTCATGGTCGCGCGGTCCACGCTGCGGAAACGTCTTGGTGAACGTCGAAACGCCCTGCACGGGATCGTAGAGCTTGGCCTCGTCGGCGAACAACATATACGTCACCATCGATTCGATATCCGCCTGGATCTTTGCTTGCGTCGCGGCGTCGTCCAGCTTGCCGTCCGCTTGCGCGATGCGCGTTTCCCAACCGATGCGATTAATCAGATTGGTCATGCGCGTCTGATGCTCCAGCGTCATCAACGCCACGATGTCGCTGACGCGGCTCAGATACAGACCGTCGTCGAACCGGTGGCCCAGGTCAGTAATGTTCTGCGTATTCTGCGATTCCAGCACGTCCGGTTTGGAGCGGTCGCGCGCCACGGCGTTGCCCCGATGCCGCATCCCGCCGTGAGTGCCGGTGACGTACCAGCCTCCCCAACGGTCCTGGAAGGACGTGCGGTCGTCGGTGACCGGCATCCCCAGATTGAACGCCGGCATTCCGCTGGCGTCGGGAAAAACCGACGCGATCATGATGCCCGGAACGCCCAGAGTCGCAGGACCCTGGTGGCATTGCAGACAAACGTCGCGGCGGTCGAAGCGCGGCTTATCGGTTTCATGGACGTCGAGCGTATAGAAGACGAAGCCTTCCTTCGGATCGAGCGCGGCCAGCTCCCATACGTCGCCGCCCTGCACGGATCCGACCATCACGTCGTCATTGAAGAACAACGCTCGTGGCGCGCGAGGACTGATTTTCGTCGCCTGAAAACTGGTCTTCGAGAAAACCAACATCTGCGAATCTACGTTGAGATCCAGGTGCTTAAGAATGCTCGGAAGCCATCCATCTTGCTGGCTCCACTCGAGCTTCGTCTTCCCCGAGGCGAGATCGCGATCGAGTTTTGTGACGGGATCGTTCAGCGGCCCCTCGGCATAGTGGATCGCTTTGTGATCGATGGGAAGAATAGTGGTGTCTTCGGTGATTTGATCGTGACCGGCGGCGCTCAGAACCAAGGCAATAATGACTGCGCATGACACAGCAATTACGATTCGCTTCAACATAGAAGGAGTCCGTCTACCAGTGTTGCACGAAACGGACCATTTACTGAGCGAGCCGATGCGCCCGTTTCCCGCGCTTCCCGCTGCAATGCGGGCGGCCCGCTGAGCCATTTCGCGCATCGGGTGGGCGCAATCGCGCACCGGCGCCGGTATGGTAAGATCCTGTCTTTGCAATCTGTCTTTGCAATCCGGTTAAGGGAGCTTCTCTTCCAGTGAAAGTTTACGAAACCCAGGATATCCGGAATGTCGCTTTGGCCGGCCACGGCAATTCCGGAAAGACTTCTTTAGCGGCCGGTTTTCTCTTCGCAGCCGGCGGGACCAGCCGGCTCACCCGAACCGACGAGGGCAACACCATTACCGATTTCGATGAAGAAGAGGTCGCGCGCAAGATCACCATTTCGTCGGCGGTCGCTGCTATCGAGTTTGGCAAGAAGAAGATCAATTTGATCGATACGCCGGGCTTCAACATCTTCATTAGCGATACTAAGGC
This sequence comes from Bryobacteraceae bacterium, assembly GCA_036557165.1. GTDB lineage: Bacteria > Acidobacteriota > Terriglobia > Bryobacterales > Bryobacteraceae > Palsa-187. The sequence goes on along the minus strand of DATBIA010000018.1, from coordinate 182,645 downwards.
GTCCATGGTTGCCGCCGACGCCGCGCTGATCGTGGTCGACGGCGTGGCCGGAGTCGAGGTGCAGACCGAAAAGGTGTGGAGCTTCGCCGAGGAATTCAAGCTTCCGCGGGCGATCGTGATCGATAAGCTGGATCGCGAACGCTCCAGCTTCGAACGCGCGTTAGAAAGCGTCCAATCGTTTTTCGGACGCACCGCGGTGCCGGTTCATCTGCCGTTGGGCGCCGAACGCGATTTTACGGGCATCGTCGACCTGGTGCGCATGAAGGCTTACAGCTACGCATCCGACGGCGATGGAAAGGGCAAGGAATCGGATATTCCGGCCAATCTCGCCGACGCGGCGCAGAGCGCCCATGAAGCTCTGGTGGAAATGGTCGCCGAAGGCAACGACGCCCTCATGGAGGAATTTTTCGAAAAGGGCTCGCTCCCGCCCGAGCGCATTCAGGAAGGGCTTCGCGACGCCGTCCGACAGATGCGAATCTTTCCGGTGATGTGCGCTTCCGGCTTGCATAATATCGGAACCGATTCGATTCTCAATTTCGCGGTGGACAATTTTCCCAGCCCGGCCGAACGCGAGCCTTGGTCGGGCTCGCTCAACAGCGCTGAAGCCAGCCGCGCGGTGAAAGACTCCGAGCCGGTCTCGGCCTTCGTGTTCAAGACAGTCGCCGATCCCTTCGCGGGACGGGTTTCGTATTTCAAAGTAGTTTCCGGCGTGTTGAAAAACGACGCCAACGTCGTGAATGCCCGCACCAGCGGGGCGGAGCGGCTTTCCCACATCGGCGCGTTGTTTGGAAAAACCATTCAGCCGGTGACGGAGCTGCACGCGGGCGATCTCGGCGCCGTCGCCAAGTTGAAGGACACGCTGACGGGCGATACGCTCGCGGAAAAATCGTCTTTGATCGCTTATCCGGCTGTGAATCTTCCCGAGCCGTCGATCGCCTACGCGATCGCGGCCAAAACGCGCCAGGATGAAGATCGCATGGGCAACGCGGTCCACAAAATCCTGGAGGAAGATCAATCGCTGCGGTTCTATCGCGATCCGCAAACCAAGGAATTCCTGCTCGCCGGTAGCGGACAGCAGCACGTCGAGATCATCGTCAGCCGTTTGAAGAAGCGCTACGGCGTGGAAGTGGAGCTGCACGCGCCGAAAATCCCGTACCGCGAAACGATCCGAGGCAAGGCCGACGTTCAAGGCCGCCACAAGAAACAGACCGGCGGCCACGGCCAATTCGGCGATTGCTGGATCCGCATGGAGCCTCTGCCCCGCGGCGAGAAGTTCGAATTCGGCAACGAAATATTCGGCGGAGCGATCCCCAAGAACTACATTCCCGCGATTGAAAAGGGCATCGTCGAAGCCGCGGAAAAGGGCTATTTGGCGGGCTATCCGGTGGTGGATTTCAAGGTCATCGTTTACGACGGCTCGTATCACGACGTGGACTCTTCGGAAATGTCGTTCAAGCTTGCGGCTCGCAAGGCCTTCAAGGCGGCGATGGAAGTAGCCAAGCCGGCGCTGCTGGAGCCCATCATGAACGTGGAAGTGCAGGCGCCGGTGGAATACGCGGGCGACCTGATGGGCGACATGAACGGCCGCCGCGGCCGCATTTCGGGCATGGACACCAAGGGCGGCACCCAGGTCGTTCGCGCGCAGGTTCCCATGGCGGAAATGCTGAACTACCAGAACGACCTTACGTCGATGACGCAGGGCCGCGCCACCTACAGTATGGAGTTCGATCACTACGACTTCGTCCCGTCGCTGCAGTCGGAAAAAATCATCGCCGCCGCGAAGGCCGCTAAGACGGGCGAAGAGGAAGAAGAGGAATAGGACGCTGGAGGGCGGACTTGAGTCCGCGCGGCGCTTTAGCGCCGCTTCACCGAAGCGAGCTGAAGCCCCGCGCGGTTATCCCGGATTTCTCACAAGGGGAGCCCGGCATGGGCAATATTGTAAAGGTGGAGCGGGCTTTAGCCTGCAACGGGGACTTCAGTCCCCGCTTCGATGTGTGTCGTTCAGCAGGAGCCGAGGCTGAAGCCTCGGTTGCGGGCTAAAGCCGGCTAAAGCCGGCTCCACCATTGGGCTCGGTGGTTGCCGAACTCTTGCGCCTCGGGGCTCGTGAGAAATGCGGGTTATTGAAGAGCCTGCCCTGGCCGCCAGCCATCCCATGTCAATTTGGTAGCAACAGAGTAACGTCACCGATTGCCTCCCGACACCAGGCTCCACAGATACAGCACGACTCCCGCCGCCGTAATGGGGACGCCGATTCCCAGAAAAGCTACAAACGCCAGCGGATGCGATGCGATCAGCGTGACGCCCTGGATCGCCAGCCCCGCGCCCACCAGAAATCCGGCCCAGCGTATCCTTTCTTCGATCTTCGGCGATTCCTCCGTCATTTCGATTCCTTCCAGAGATTTGCCTGGCCCAGCGATCCGACATCGTGGATGAATTCATGACAGCCGCTCGAGATGCAGGAAAGCCGATTCGACTTGATGCGGCCGAGCAGGTCGGCGCTCTTGTGGTGTCCCGATGCCTCTTCGAACTTCCGCGCGCCCAAGTGGCAGCTCAAGCATTCGCGGTTGTTGTACGGCTCGTACAATTTGATTTCTTCCGGTTTGGGAACCGTCCCCAGATATTGAACGTACAGATGCCGCAAGCCGCGGATTTTCGCATGCATCCCGCCGAACAGTGTGTATGTTGTGTGGCAGGTATAACAGGCGCGGTCGCGCGGAACGAGATTGTTCTGATAATGGCGCGCGGGAATATAGCTCGGATCGTCGATTAGCAAGCTCTTTCCATAACCCTCCATCACATGGCAGGAAAGACAAAACGCCCGGGATTGCGCGCGCTCCAAGTGCTCCGAAAAACCGAGACCGGCGGCGGCGATAGGCAGAATCAATAGCGCTAGAAACGCCAGAATCTTACCTTCCCGCGAGCGCGTGAGCTGAGCGCGAACGCCCAACACTACGGCCAGCAGGGCCGAGGCGCCAAGCGTCAGCGGTATCAACCAGGCGGGCATTGCTTTTTATTTGGCCGCCAGCCCGCGATAATACTCCACCACGGCTTGAATTTGTTGTTGGCTTAGCTGTTTGCCGTACCCGTCCATGTCCGCGCCTTTGCCGTTTTCGACGATCTTGATCATTTCCTGAGCGCTCGTCTTAGACGTGCGAACGTCTTTCACTTTGAGCTTGCGTCCTTTTGCCGTCTTGCCCGCCCCATCCGGGCCGTGACACACAGCGCATTTGTCCAGATAAATGTCTTTGGCGTCCTGCTGAGCCCAACTGGCCCAAGCCCCGAATAGAAGGGCAGCGGCCGTCAGTGCAAAATAGAAAGGTTTCATACCGTCAGAAGCTCCTGGTGTAAGCGATGGTGAGCAGATTTGCCCCGAAATTATTTCCCGGCACAATCTCCTCAATGTAGTACGTTCGCTGCAAATCGGCCCTCAATCGGCCGACTTTAGGAACGTCGTAGTAGATCGAGCCAGTCGCGTATGGAAACGTCATCGGCCCGAACAGCGGCGATTCTCCCGCGATTTCCCCCAGCCCCGTGGTGCGAACATAATTACCCGTAAAATCGATGCCCACGCCGCGTATCGGCGCCAGGCGAATTCCCGCTTCCCAGACGCGGTTGACCGTCTGATCGCGCAGCGGAACGTTCGTAATCGGCGCCGGTCCACGCAAAAAAGTGACGAAATCGCGAGTGAATAAGCTTTGATAGCTGAAGCCGGCGAAGACGGTCATACGTCCGCTAAATTCGTAATTCGCGCTCACCGCGTTACTGCGGACCGTGCTTCGAAAATCCGTGGCTAAGAGTGTCCGGTCTCGAAAAACGCCCGAATCTTCAATGTAGAATCGTTCAGTTGCCCGGATTCGCGCCACAAAACGGCCGCCGACATCGGTATGAGGCGTAATGCGCGTATAGGAAGTTCCGCTCGTAATTTGATCCACATTGGCGCGAAGGCTTAGTTTTTTGGATGGCTGAAAGTAAACGCTGCCGATAGGCCACACGGTCTTTATACGCTTGCTCCGGGATGGGTCGGAGAGGCCATCCTGGAAATTTTCCACGTCGCTCTTCATCAGCCGCACTCCCGCCCGCAGCAGCAGCGAAGCCGCGGGAGTGAACGCCATATCCAGGTCCAGCGTGCTGGTCCCCACAGCCCATCGGTCCGTGGATGCGCCGGTTTGAATTGTTCCGAGATTCACCGTTCGAAATTGGGCGTCGCTATCGACGGTGAACCGCGAATAGCGGTAATCGAGCAGTACGTCCCACCATTCCGTCGCTCGATACGTGAAACCCTGGTCGATCACATGGCTCGGCTCCGTGTCGACGGCGCGCGTTGAAAGTGAGAGTTGATAGGGCGGATCCGCGGTTCCGGCCGTATTGGTTCGAGCGGCTCCATCGAACGACATATCCAACGACGCGGGACCTCGGTAGCGATAAAAGATGTAGCCGCCGCGCGCCTTTAGCTTCGAATACAGCTTTCCGGCGTACGAGAACTCGCTCACCGGGGTGGTCAACCGCCGCCCATCGGAATAGGAGATGTTGTTGACGCTCTCGGCCGACGTCGTGGAGTCGTCCACATTAATACTCCGCTCCGACGCAGTGGCGCTTAATCCATTGATGCTTTCGCCGTAGGATTGATAGCCGATACGGTAATGCAGCGTCCAGGAGCGCCGGGTGTAATCGATGCCGCCCGATACCCGATTTGCTTCTTCATTCACCGGCGCAACCAAATAATACGGATTGGCGCGCGCGAAAGCGCCCCAGGTCGCCGACGACCCAAAATAATCGAGCGATTGTGTGGTATCGGTGATGCCGTCGCGGGTATTGCGATAGTACTCGAAACTGAGTCGTAAGTTATTCGTGACGTGCACGAGCAGGTCGATGGAGCCGATCTTGCGGACCGTCGCCCAGTTGTGCTGGTTGCTCAGTCCGTCCAGGCCGTTCGGCAGGACCGCGCTATCGTTGCGATTCCAATAGTAGTAGCTTTGGCGGAAATTGACGCGCAGGTCGTAGAGCTTCGATTTCCGCGCCGTCAACTGAACGCTGGAATAAGGATCGCCCCCCAAGCCGCTGGCGGTCACCGAGTAATCGTCCACAAACTTGTTCCCGCCTTCCCGCGCCTTGCCGAATAAGCTGAAATCCAGCAGCCGCGGCCCGCTCCTAAGGTCGAATAGCTCCTGGAATTTCGGCTGGTAGCCCTTAACGTCCGTAAAACGGTACCCGAAAGTGACCGAGCCTTGATGTTCGAAGCCGCCGGAAGCAGCCGGTTCGGACGCGTCTTGCGCCGTCAACACGAACGGCGCAACCAACGCGCCTGCTAATCGAGCGCTAATGCAAATAGTTCGCATCGAAATTAGATCCATGAATGCTGGAATGACAACGCGTGCAGTCGCCGCGCGTTTGGAAGCTCATGCGGCTGTGAGGCACGTTGGCTGCGAACGGACTCACGTGGCATTCCAGGCAAAGAAAGCGTTCTTCCCGGCGCGTCAGCAGCATTCTATTCACGCTGCCATGTGGGGTGTGGCAGGCCGTGCAGCCTTCGATTTTGGCCGCTGGATGCTCAAACGCGAACGGCCCTCGTTTCTCCACATGACACTTGGTGCACGCCTCCCAGCCGGCCTGCCGGAGGGAAGCGCGATTCAAGGTCCCATGCGGATTGTGGCAATCGCTGCATTTCACCTCGCCTTCCGGCACGCGATGATGCGTGGGTAGCGCGAACTCCGCCTGAACGTTGGCATGACATCCGAAACAAAGATCGGGCTCGGGCTTCTTGAGCAAACTGTTATGCAGCCAGCGGGCCTCCTCCGGCAGCTTGGGCACGTTGAAAAAGGTCGATTGAGCGAAACCCGAAGCGGTCGCATTCGGCGCGCGGGCAGCTTCGGCCAGATGCGTTGCGTGACATTCGTTGCAGCTCACCCCTTGCAGCAAATGAGTGGAATGAGCGAAATCCTTTTGTTCACGGCTGCTCTGGTGGCATCGCAGACACGGCTCCGAATTCTTCTTCGGATTTGCGTGGAACGAAAAGATCAGCTTGGCGGCCGCGGCCGCTTTGGCGTCGTCTCCCCGCGCCGCTTCCTCCGCGTCGGAGTGCGCTTTGCCGGGGCCGTGGCACATCTCGCAGCCCGTGACGGACTCGCTGCCCTCGAACGATAAACGCGCGTGGGCCGTCTTCCCGTATTCCAAGGACTCCGCTCGATGGCACGAAGCGCAGCGGTCGCGGCCCGCGTATCCCGCGCCTTCGACCATCGGCACGGGAACCGCCGTCACCGAGGCAGGCGCGGGCGCGGCTGGTCTCGTCTGCGCTGCGGCGCACGCGGCCAATCCCAACAGTGCGGCGATTTGAGCTGTGCCCATCGTGAGTGGGTTTCTTGCAACGCACCCGCCACTGATTTGCGATGCAGTGGCGAGGCGAGCCGGCAATGCCGGCGCCGGATTGGGCGTCTTCGCCCGCTCCGGTTGCGTCAATTCGCGCATTGCTGCGCAGAAAGGGTGGTGGAGCAGGCTTTAGCCTGCAACCGAGGCTTCAGCCTCGGCCTCGGCCGAATTGACACATCAAAACGGGGACTGAAGCCCCCGTCGCAGGCTTTAGCCTGCTCCACCCGGCTGTAAGAAATTCGGGCGAAGCCGTCAAGCACTTGTGGAATTACGCCTGCACACTCCAATAGCGGAGAGAACGTCGTGAAAACGAAAATCATTTTGGGCCTGGTCGCGACAGCCGGCGCCTGGCTGCTCGCGAATCCGCAAGCTCAGCCCGCGGCCGGCTCCGAAGAGCGCCGCCTCATCGACTCCCTTGAAGGGCAAGCCCTTTATCGCGAATATTGCGCGGTCTGTCACGGCGAGTCCGGCAAAGGCGACGGGCCGATGTCTCACGCTCTGAAGGCGCAGCCCGCGGATTTGACCCGTATCGCCGCCCGTAACGGCGGCAAATACCCACTTGAAAAGGTCGAGCGCGTCATCTCCGGCGAGAGCGCCATCGAAGCCGGACACGGCACGCGCGAAATGCCGCTCTGGGGGCCGATCTTTTCCCAAATCGCCTGGGATCAGGATTTGGGCCGCGTGCGCATCTTGAACCTTGCGAAATATATCGAGAAACTGCAGCGTCCATGAACGGTTGCTAACATGATTCTTCACGTTGAATGCAGCAAAAACGCCCACAGCGCAAAGCGGAAGGCGCGGAGCGGCGCTTCCGCGAATTGCTGGAGGCCGCCCCGGACGCCATCATGCAAGTGGACGAAGCGGGTCGAATCGTGCTGCTGAACCGGGTGGCGGAAAGCATGTTCGGCTACGGCCGGGAAGAGCTCTTGGGCAAATCCGTGGAGATGCTTCTGCCCGGGAATCTGCGCGAGTCGCACGCGGCGCAGCGCGCCGAATATCTCTCGCAGCCCGCCACGCGGCCAATGGGAGTCGGCGTGAACCTCCACGGACTCCGCAAGGACGGCTCCCTTTTTCCGGTGGAGATCAGCCTCAGCCCTTCTAAATCCGAAGAAGGCTATCTGGTGACCGCGATTATCCGCGACATCACCAGCCGCAAAGAAGCCGAAGAAAAGCTTCGCGCGCTGCAGCAAACTTATATCCGCGAGCTCACCGCGACCAACCGCGAGCTGGAGCTTCGCAACCGCCAGATCGAGCGCGCCGACCGGCTGAAAAGCGAATTCCTGGCCAGCATGAGCCACGAATTACGAACGCCTCTTCACACGGTCATTGGATTTTCCGAGCTGCTGGCCGAAGAGCTCGAAGGACCGCTGAACGACAAACAAAAGCGTTTTGTCGATCACATTCATCGCGACGCGAACCACCTGCTGGAGCTCATCAACGACATCTTGGATTTGAGCAAAATCGAGGCCGGGCGCCTGGAATTGCGCCCGGAGGCGTTCGACTTGAGCGCGGCCGTAGAGGAATCGCTTGCCTCATTTCGCGCGCTTTCCGAAGCCAAGTCGATCGCGATCTCAACCGAGCTTCCTTCCGATGTAACCATTGAAGCCGACCGGCTGCGGTTCAAACAAATCGTGGTCAATCTTTTGAGCAACGCGGTGAAGTTCACGCCGGAAGGCGGGCGCATCCGGATCGACGCGCGCGCCGATAACGGCGCGGCCGTGGTTTCCGTCGCCGATACAGGCATCGGCATTCCGAAGGAAGCTCGCACAGCCATCTTCGACAAGTTTTATCAAATCGGCGAAACCACTAAGGGTGTTCGCGAGGGCACCGGCCTGGGACTCGCGATCACCAAGCGTTTGGTGGAAGAGCACGGTGGGACCATCGAGTTGGAAAGCGAGCCCGGAAAAGGCAGCCGCTTCACATTCACTGTTCCCCTTTGCCGGGATGGGGGCCAAACCCGGATTGCGGGAGCGCAAAAATGAAAACGGTTTTGATCGCCGACGACAAGGCCACTGGCCGGGAGTTAGTGCGGACAGTCCTCGAAAGGAGCGGCTACCGCGTGGTGGAAGCCGGCGACGGGCTGGAGGCGCTTGAGCAGGCCCGCCAGATTCATCCCGATCTGGTGATTCTGGATCTGCATATGCCGGGATTGGATGGATTCGGAGTCGTGCGGGAATTGCGGCGCGATGTGAGCTTCGCCGGGATTCCCGTAATCGCGCTCACCGCCAGCGCCATGATGGGCGACCGGGAGCGGGCTTTGGCCGCCGGTTGCGACGGCTACATCGCCAAGCCTGTTCGCCTGAGCGTCTTACGCGACGAAGTGGCACGCCTGCTGACGTAGCATCCCGCCCCTATGTCCTCCGGAGCCGAAATCCGTCTGCTGATTGTCGACGACAACGTCGGGAGCCTGGAACTGCTCTCGTCCGCTTTGGCGCAGCCGGATGTTCGCATTTTCACGGCGTCCGAGCCTGGGAAGGGTCTGGACCTCGTTCATCGCGAGCGTCCGCAAATCGTCATCACCGATCTGGTGATGCCCGGTATGAGCGGGATGGAACTGTTGGAACATATCGTGGAATTCGATCCCTCGATCGAAACGATTCTTATGACCGCGCATTATTCCACCGAGTCCGCGGTGGAGGCGATTAAGAAGGGCGCCAGCGACTATCTCAACAAACCGGTCTCCATCGCCGCGCTGCGCGAGCGCGTAGGCAAGCTGCTGGAAGGCGCGCGCAAGCGGCAGCGCGCTTTTCAACTCGAAGACGAGTTGCTGGCAAGCGCGGAATTCGAAAACATCGTAGGGAACAGCCCGCTGATGTGGGAAATGTTTTCCCGCATTCGCCGCGTCGCGCCCCACTACCGCACCGTGCTGGTAACGGGCGAAACCGGCACGGGCAAGGATCTGGTGGCGCAGGCGCTGCACCGGCTCAGTCCCGCCGCCAAAGGCCGGTTTGTCGTGCTCAACTGCTCGGCGGTGGTGGAGACTTTGTTTGAAAGCGAGCTGTTCGGCCATGTTCGCGGAGCTTTCACCGGCGCCGCCCAGGATAAGGCCGGCTTGTTCGAGCACGCTCACGGCGGAACGCTGTTTCTGGATGAGATCGGCGATATGCCGCTCTCCACTCAAGCCAAGCTCTTGCGAGTCCTGCAAAATCAGGAAGTGCTCCGGGTAGGATCGCTGACGCCGCGAAAAGTGGATGTGCGGGTGATCGCCGCCACCAATCGCGATCTGCGCGCCGCCGTCGCCGGGAAACAATTTCGCGAGGATTTGTACTACCGCCTCGCCATGGTGGAAATCCACGTTCCCCGGTTAGCCGACCGCAAGGAGGATCTGGCGCTGCTGGAGCGTTATTTCATGGCCAAATTCGCCTCCCAGTACGGGAAAGAGATTCGGCGCTTATCGGCCCGGGCCCAGGCGGTGTTGAGCGCCCACACGTGGCCCGGCAACGTGCGCGAATTGGAGAACGCGATCGGCTACGCCGCCATGATGGCCGCGGGAGACGTCATCGATGTCGCGGATCTGCCCGCCCAGTTCCAACCGGCGCCGGGGCCGCCGCGCCCGAGCGTGATCACGGACGATGAGCAGGCGACTCTTGAAGGACAGGAACGGCGGCTCATCGCCCACGCATTGGAAACGGCGGGAGGCAATCAATCTCAGGCCGCCCGCGCTTTGAAAATCGGCCGGGACGCCCTCCGGTACAAAATCAAGAAGCACAATTTATAGACGCTGCTGGCCTAACTCGTCTGCTTTGAGAAGAGCTCGCCGAAGCGTCTACTCGCACGAATTTCGTGTACACTAGAGTCGTGTGGAAGAATATTACCTTCAGTGCCGATGACGAGTTGATCGAACGCGCCAGAGCTCGAGCAAACGAGCAGAAGACCTCGCTGAACATCGTATTCCGTCACTGGCTGGAGCGCTATGCCGCATCTGATTCCCTCGAAGACGGATATCGGCGTCTGATGAAAGAGATGAAAAGCGTCGACGCCGGGCGCAAATTTACCCGCGAAGAGTTGAATTCGAGGTAGCCGATGGCGAAGCGCCGTTTTCTCGATACGAATATCCTGGTGTACAGTTTCGATTCCTCCGCTCCCTCGAAGCGAAGTCGCGCCCAGCAACTCATCTCGGAGGCTCTTCGCGACGGCAGCGGTGTTATTAGCTACCAGGTGGTTCAGGAGTTCCTGAACGCTGCGCTCCGGCGATTTCGGAAGCCCATGCCGATTCAAAGCGCGCAGGCTTATCTGGAGCGCGTCTTGTGGCCACTGTGTGGCGTATTGCCCGAAGCACGTCTGTACAAAGACGCTGTCTCTATCGCCAACGAGACCGGGTGGTCCTTTTACGACTCTCTGATCGTAAGCTCGGCGGTCGCGGGACGATGCGCAATATTGCTGACTGAGGATCTACAGGACGGGCGCATCGTGCGGGGCGTGGAAATCCAAAATCCATTCGCCCCCTAACAACCGGTCGCCTGACGCAAGCGATAGCGGCCGCGGAGGAAATCGAGTCCCACGAATTGGTTACACTATTCCCATCCGCGCGTCCTTCTACGTGGGCGCCCGTGCTATGCATAAAAGCTTCTTCAGTATCGTCGTACTCGCGCTGCTACCCCCTGCAGTCCCTCAGCAATACCTGGCGCCGCCTGCCAAACCCCTGGCGCAGCGCATAGCCGACCGCTCGTTCCCTTCCGTCTTTCAGGCATGGAACCCGGCGGAAAACCTGAAGGAGGATCCGGAGGCGACGGTTGCCCGCCACGATTTGTATTGGAATATCCCTGAGGGGTTTGGCCTTCGATGGGACGGCATGTATCCCGGAGCCGCGACCTCATTTCGCCCGGACTCCGTGGCTGGAGCTCGCGCCCTGCGCGAGCGGCTGCTGGCGCGCAATCCGAATATGGTTCTTCTTGCGTCCGTCTATTACTTTGACGCGCCGCCCGCGGGTTATCTGCCGCCCGATCACCCATGGTGGCGGCGTGACGGGAAGGGGAATCGTGTGGCGGGTTGGCAAGAAGGCGGCAATTTCCAGCTCAATTGGGACAACCCGGCGTTCCGCGCGCAGGTTATCGCGCAGGCGAGGGCCGCTGTCGAGAGCGGCGTGGTGGATGGCATCATGCTCGATCAATGGCACGGGGAAGATTCCGGCCGCCTGACGCTGCTCAAGGGCGTTCGCGAGGCCATCAGGCCAGACCGCTTGATTATCGTCAACCACGGTCCTTCTCACGTGCCCAAGAGCGCCCCCTATGTGAACGGACAATTTCTGGAGAATTGCTTCCAACATCGGCCGCGCGCCGCGTGTCTCGGCCCCGTTACTCCAGCCGAATGGAGATTTCTCGCCGGCTCGTTATTGTGGGCGGAAAAGCATCTGCGTAGTCCGCGCGTAAACGCGCTCGAAACCTGGTTTGTAAATTCGCGCACAGATGTGAACCGCATGCGGGCCGCCACAACACTCGCCCTCACCCACTCGGACGGCTACACGCTCTTTGCGGACCCGAACGGGCTTCCGGCGCCCGACCATCTACACGACTGGTATCCGTTCTGGGATTTTAAGTCGCTGGGCAAGCCGCGCGAGCCCATGATCAAACGCCGGGACGGCGCGTTCCAACGCGAGTTCACCGGCGGCACAGTCGTGTACAATCCGTTGGGCAATAAAATCGTGACGGTCACATTCGACAGGCCCCGAACGAGCGCGGCGACCGGCAAATCGTCGACGACATTCACCGTCGAGGGGATGGACGGCGATCTGTACTTGATGTAGTCTTATGAGCCAAAGGAAAACTCGTTAACTTAGACTGAATCAGGCCGGCCTGCCCAGGGCATCGCGCAGCTTCTCCCAGGTGGTCCCCAGATCCTCCGGCAGCACGCGCGTCTCGCCCACCGTCGTAATGAAGCTTGCGTCGCCGCACCAGCGCGGCAGAACGTGCATGTGGATGTGCCCCGCCACACCCGCTCCCGCGCACGCGCCGATGTTCATCCCGAGATTTATTCCGTCGGGTTTATAGATCTCTCGCAGCGCCTCCTCGCAGCGAGCCGTCAGCCGCATCATTTCGTCCAGCGTGGCGCGCTCCGCCTGCTCCAGCGTCGCGATGTGCGCGTAGGGCGCGATCATCAGGTGTCCGCTCGTGTACGGATACAAATTCAGCAGAATGAAATTATGCTCGGCGCGTAGAACGATATAATTCTCGCGGTCGTCCGAAGCGGCCGTCTTGGCGCAGAACAGACAGACGTCCTTGGGGGCGCCGGAGGAGACGTACCGGTATCTCCACGGGCTCCACAAACGATCCATTTGCAGGGTTCAGACGTTCGCGCTTTCGGGCGGCTCTGTTGCGCTCCCGGAGCCGTGATCCCCGTTCACCAGGTCCTTCAATTCCTTGCTCGGTTTAAAATATGGAATTCGCTTGGCCGGCACTTCGACGCGCGCGCCCGTCTTGGGGTTGCGGCCCACACGCGGCTGCCGTTGCCTGGTGCGGAAACTTCCAAATCCGCGAATCTCGATCTTGTCCCCCGTTCGCAGCGCCCGCACCACGCTGTCGAAGATCGCCTCCACGATCACTTCGGAGTCTTTGCGGGTCATCTCCACCACCCGCGACACCTCTTCGATCAATTCCGCCTTGGTCATGTTTATTGGCCTTCCCCTTTTCCCCGTCGGTTGATAGCTTCTTCTATGGTCATAGTTGCGGCCGCGGCCTGCCGCTGGTAGTCTTCCAGGCGCGTGCGCTCTTCATCCTCCGCCACCGCTCGCAGGCTCAACCCGATCTTTTTCTCGGCTTCGTTCAGCTTAATGATCTTGAAATCGTACTCTTCCCCGATCGGAAGTGGCGCTTCGTTCGCGGATCCCCCCGCCGGGGCGCGCTCCGGCATGGCCGGGATCTCCGATTTGTGGCACAACCCCTCCACTCCTGGCGCGACTTCCACGAAGACGCCGAACGCCACGGTGCGGCAGACCCGCCCCCGCACCAGATCCCCGACTTCATGCGACTGGAAGAAGCTCTCCCATGCATCCGGCTGGAGTTGCTTGATTCCCAACGATAGCCGCCGGTTTGGCGCATCGATGTTCAAGATCACCGCCTGCATGACCTGTCCCTTCCGCAGCACTTCCGATGGATTCTTTACGTGCTTGGTCCAGGAAAGATCGGAAACGTGCACCAGCCCGTCCACACCTTCCTCGATTTCTAGAAACGCGCCAAAATCGGTGAGCTTGCGTACTCGCCCTTCCACCACGCTGCCGATGCTATAACGGCTTGCCACCGTCGTCCAGGGATCGGGCTCAAGCTGCTTGATCCCCAGTGAAACTCTTCGTTCCTTCGGCTTCACCTCCAACACCACTGCTTCCACCTGATCGCCGGCCTTCACCACCTTGGAAGGATGCTTCATGCGCCGGCTCCAGGTCATCTCGGAAATGTGGATCAAGCCTTCCACGCCCGGTTCGATCTCGACAAAGGCGCCGTAGTCGGTGATGCTCATCACCCGTCCCACCACGCGGCTGCCCACGGGGCAGCGTTGCGGAAGCGTTTCCCACGGATCGGGGGTCATCTGCCGCATTCCCAGCGAGATTCGTCCCTTGGCGCGATCGAATTTCAAAACTTTAACCGTGATCTCGTCGCCCACCCGCACCACTTCGGATGCATGCGACACGCGGCCGTGCGACATATCGCTGACGTGCAGCAACCCGTCGATTCCTCCCAAATCGACGAACGCGCCGTAGTCGGTGAGATTTTTTACAATGCCCGCTACCTCCGCGCCTTCGAACAAGTGTTCCAATGCGCGCTCTTTGCGGACCTTGAGGTCTTCCTCGATCGCCATTTTTCGCGAAACGACGACGTTGCCGCGGCGCCGATTCAGCTTCAGAACTTTGACCGGAATATCCTGTCCGACGAATTGATCCAGGTCGTGCACTGGGCGCACGTCGACCTGCGAACCGGGCATGAATGCCGGCGCCCCGACGTCCACCATCAGCCCGCCTTTGGTCCGTTCCACCACGTGTCCGGAAACGAGAAGCTGTTCCCGCATGGCGCGCTCCAGCGTATCCCAGACGCGCAGGCGGCTGGCCCGCGAGTGCGACAGCAGAACGTAGCCCTCGGGCTGCGGACCGTGCCGGTCCACGATGACGTCGATGGGGTCGCCCGGCTTTAGCGGGACGCTGCCGTCCGGCTGCCGCACCTGCTCGATGGGCACGGCGCCTTCCAGCTTGTAGCCGAAATCGACGATGACTTCCTGGGGTGTGATTTTGACAATATGCCCCTGAAGCAACTCCCCTTCCGAGGGAGGAGCCAGGTGACTATAGTCCTCAATGAGGTGTTCGTAATCCTCTTCGACGGAGAAGTTGACGTCCACATCCCGGTCGTTTGTGCTGCTCGCCATCTCCCAAAGCTCCGTCAAAACCCCGAAAGATCAGGTATTGCAGAACTATACCGGACCTGACGCGGCGTGTTAATAAAAACAGACTCAGCGAGACATTTCCGCCGAGCCTAGCGATGGTTATTATACATGAGTTCTCCCGCGGTTATCGCTAAAGTCAAACGGTTCTGAGGAGGCGGCAGCGGACAAGTCGCGTAAGCGGTAAAAACGCAGGGAGGATTTATCGCTTTATTGAAATCCAAGACCACCGTGGACGGCGTCTTTAGATTCTTCGGCGCCTCGGCGTACAGAAACCGCGCGGCCGCGTACGTGCTCTTCCCGCTGGTTTGATCGCGAAAGATGAGGAATAATTCGCCCTCGTCGATCACGACGTCCAGACGATATTCCCGGCCGTCTTTGGTGAAAGCCACCGAGCCCGGCGAAGAATCTTCCTCGCGCACCCCATCGATCACCGTATCGAATTTCAACTGGCGCGGCTTGTCCCAAGGCGTATATTTCGCCTCTATCCGCCAGGACGGGTCCACCGGATACCAACTGAGATGAGTAAATTTCTCGCGCGTCGGGGCGTCGCGATCCTTCACTCGAATTCCGAACTTATTGTCGCGGCGAATCAGGAAGAATTTCACCGTTCCGATCGTGAGAACCGTCGAGTCCTCCTTCATCTCTTGAGCTGGAATTCTCACTCCAGGTGCGGGCCGGAAGTCCGCATGGCCCGACTTGAGAATGATCGTGCCCACCCGCGCGGGAACCGAAGAGGGAAGCGTAATTTCGGAGTCCGGATCGGCGCCCACGCGGTTCAATCCCTCTTTGAGCCACGACAACCCGACCAGCGTGCTCCAGCCATCGGCTCCGGCAATCGAGCGCTCGCGCGCCGCGCGAAAGTCGGCGATCTCTTGAGCGTAGTCGGCGGCGAGGATCGGCATCGTCAGAGCGAAAAAGAGCGCGAGGCGCATCATGTCCGATTATAGGCGCGCGGCGGCGTGGGCGGCTATCGCGCAAATCCGGCGCGCCGTTCAGTACAGTAGATCCATGCTTCGGGATTTGACCTACGCGTTTCGATCCATTCGCCAAAGCCCCGGCTTTGCGGCGGCCGTCGTAATTTCGCTCGCGCTCGGCATCGGAGCGAATACGGCCATATTCAGCCTGATCGACGCCGTTTTGTGGCGCTTGCTGCCGGTCCAGGATCCCGCCGGACTCTGGGTGGCGGGCGATGGCGTCACGTTTCAGCAGTACAAAACGATGCGCGACGGCAACCGCGTAGCGGATCTGGCGGCATTTTCCACCGTCCGCCTCAACGTGAGCGTCGATGGCGGAATCGAACCGACCGCGGACGGCCAACTCGTCTCCGGCAATTATTTTTCGCTTCTAGGCGTGAAGCCGGCGATCGGCAGATCCATCGGCTTGGAGGACGACCGCGTTCCCAACGGCCATCCTGTCGCGATGCTCGGCTACGGCTATTGGAAACGCCGGTTCGGGCTAGCGCCATCGGTTCTCGGCAGGACGATTTCCATTTCCGGAGCGCCGTTCACCATCATCGGAGTGACGCCCCCGGAATTCTTCGGCGTCGAGGTAGGAGTGAACCCGGACATCTTCATCCCGGAGATGATGCAGCCCACCGCGATGCCCGCTTTTGAGAACCTCCTGGAGAACCCTATTATATTTCGAACCTGGCTCACGGCGGTGGCGCGGCTGAAGCCCGGCGTGCATCCGGCGCAAGCGGCGGCGGCCCTGGAGCCGCTGTGGCTGGAGGGGTTTCCTCAAGGGAGAGGGCCGAAAAGCGCGCTATTCCCGGCGTCGCATCTGGTCCTCAATTCAGCCTCTACCGGCCTGACCGAACTGCGCCGGCAATTTTCGCAGCCGCTTTACGTTCTGATGGCCATCGCCGGCATTGTGCTGTTGATCGCGTGCGCGAATATCGCCAATTTATTGCTAGCGCGCTCGACGGCCCGGCGGGCAGAGTTCGCGGTCCGGCTCGCGCTCGGCGCGGGCCGCTGGCGGCTGATCCGCCAACTGCTGATAGAAAGCGTGGCGCTCGCCAGCCTGGGCGGGCTATGCGGCGTCCTGCTGGCTCGATTGGCGACCCGTCTGTTGGTGCTGTATATCTCTTCGGGCCGGACACCGGTCGCGCTGGACTTAAATCCCAATTCGCGCATCCTCGGCTTTACCGCCGCGATCTCCATCGCGACGGGCGTGCTGTTCGGAATGGCGCCGGCGCTGCGCGCCGCCCGGATCGACATTTGGCCGGCCCTGAAGAATCTCGGAAATTTGCTAAACCGCGGGCACGGCGGTTTGGAGCCGCGTAAAGTTCTCGCCGCCGCGCAAGTCGCGTTATCGTTGGTGTTGCTGGTCGGCGCCGGTCTGTTTGTCCGCAGTCTCCAGAAATTGAACGGCAACGATTTCGGCGTCTCACGCGAAAGCGTCTTGATCGCGCGCGTCGAGCCCAAAGGCAGCGATCAAAGAAATATTCCGGGAACCACGGCGCGGCTGGATCGGATCTATCGGGATCTGCTGAACCGCGTTCAAGAAATCCCTGGCGTTCGCGCGGCCAGCCTTGGCCAAGCCAGCCCAACGACGCCGAATCCGGGCGCCGCCGATCGCGTCATGTTGCCTTCGGGCGAGACGATCTATATCCCGATGGTGATGCTTTACCCGAATTACTTCGCCACGATCGGTGTGCCGCTGGTCGAGGGCCGCGAGTTCGAGAGCGCAGATCTCGCGGAGAGCGCTCCAGCCGCATGCATAGTCAATGAAGCTTTCGTTCGCCTGATGTCCCCCAGCGAAGACCCGATCGGAAAGCCCTGCTTCACCGGGCGCAGGCCCAACGTCCACGACACGACCGGTGAGCGTTACTTGCCCTCCCCGGAGCCTTATCGAATCGTCGGCGTGGCGAAAGACTCGCGCTACACAAATCCCGCCGGGGAGCCGCGCCCCACGATCTATACGACTTTCCTCCAAACTCCCACCGGTCGAGGACAGATGGTCTTGCACGTGCGCGTGGGTGGCGAGCCACGCTCGGTTATCCCGCGTCTTCGCGAGGAAATTTTGCGAATAGACCGCACCTTGCCTTCCTTCGACATTCACACGCTGGGCCAGGAGATGGACGCCGCGCTCGTGCAGCAACGCTTAGTCGCGATGTTATCGAGCTTATTCGGAGGCTTGGCATTATTGCTGGCCAGCGTGGGCCTCTACGGCTTACTGGCGTTCGGAGTCGCACAGAGGACAGGAGAGATGGGAATCCGCATGGCGATTGGGGCTAAGCCGGGCGATTTGATTTGGATGATCCTGAGGGAAGCGTTCGTTCTGGTTTTGGCCGGCGCGATCGTGGGAGTGCCGGTGGCGTTAGGCGCCGCGCGGTTAGTCGGCAGCCGGGTTTCGGGCTTGTTGTTCGGTCTGAAGGCGACCGACCCGGCCACCATCTTGATGGCGGCGCTACTGTTGCTCGCCGTCTCGGGCGTCGCCGCGCTTCTTCCAGCCCGGCGAGCTTCGCGCGTGGACCCAATGTCGGCCCTTCGCAATGAGTAGGACAAGCTTCACCTTTTCGTCTGCACGGATGCTATTCATCGGTTAAAAGCGAGCCCAATTTGTTTTCTTCCGTTCGCGTCAACCGCAAGGCTGCGGATCGTATTCGGAGCGGCCATCCCTGGATCTTTTCAACCGACATTGTTGACGCCGCCGAGGCGCAACCCGGGGACGTCGTCCGTTTATTGGACCACCGCGGCCGAGTTCTTGGCACCGCGCATTACAGCTCCAAATCCAAGATCGCGCTGCGTTTGCTTTCCAGCGTGGCGGAGCCGGTCGACAAAAGCTTCTTTCTGCGGAGGCTGACGGAGGCCGCCGCTTTCCGCGAACGCGTCGTGCGCGATTCTAACGCCTGCCGACTGGTGTTTTCCGAAGCGGACCTGTTGCCGGGGCTGATCGTGGACCGCTATGGACCTTACCTTGTGCTACAAACGCTCACCCAAGGCATGGAGCGCAGCCGTGATCTCGTAGCTCATTGCCTGAAGGAGCTACTTCAGCCCGCTGGGGTACTCGCGCGCAACGACGCCTCTGTCCGAAGCCTGGAAGGCCTGCCGAAAGAGACAGCCGTGCTCGCGGGCCAAATCCCGGAGCAAATCGCGGTGGAAATGAACGGGTTAAAGCTGCGTGCGGACCCGTTCCATGGACAGAAGACGGGCGCTTATCTCGATCAGCGCGAAAACTACATCGCTGCGGCGAATTGGGCCAGAGGAAGGGTCTTGGATTGTTTCACCTCGACGGGCGGATTCGCACTGCACGCCGCGCGCCTCGCCGCAGCCGTTGAGGCTATTGACTCTTCTGCTTCCGCGCTGGAAATCGCGGAAGCGAATGCGCGCGCGAACGGAATCGCCAACATCCAGTTCCGGCGAGCCGACGCCTTCGATTTTCTCAAGGGGATTGAACGCCGTTATTCCATGGTTGTGCTGGATCCTCCCGCTTTCGCGAAGTCCCGATCACAGATTGAAGACGCGATGCGCGGCTACAAGGAAATCAATTGGCGGGCTCTCAGGTTGTTGGATCCTGGAGGAATTCTGGTTTCCTGCTCGTGTTCTCATCACATTAGCGAGGCTGCTTTGCTCGAAATCACCGCCCAAGCGGCCCTTGAGGCGGGGAAAAACCTGCGTGTGCTGGAGCGCCGGACCCAAGCATCCGACCATCCGATCCTGCTCACCGTGCCCGAGACGATGTACCTTAAATGCTTATTTTTTCAGGTAATTCCAACTTAAACTGAATAGAAATTATCCGTTTTCGGCGCCTCACTCGTAAAAATCCTAGGCGACAGCCAGGAGAAATTACTTGATTTCCCCTAGTCCCGTAGATATACTGAAAACCTCCAGTGTGCAGGTTTGGGAGGACGGAGGAGCGATGGTCAAATCTTCGATTCTAAAAGGTCTCGGAATCGCGTTGCTGGCGATCGGGGCAAGTTTTTCTGCGTCTGCGGACGGATGCCAGTTCCAAAATCCAAATGATTGCCCCAGCCCCCGGCTGGGGGGGAGCTTGCCGGAAATTAACCCAGCTTCGGGAGCGAATGCGTTGGCTCTGCTCTCGGGAGCGTTGCTTATTTTCCGCTCGCGAAGGCGCCGCGCCTAATTAGTTCGATTTTCAACCTCCCAGGTCGTATGCCGTTCAACGGCCTGGGTTTTCCAACTCTCGTGCCCCCCCTCGTCGCGGCGATCAATAGCGCGCCTGCGGAAACTATCGGTGTGCGCCGTTTATTTAATCGGCTGGCATCCTTTAGCGCGCTCATCGTCACCGAACTGGTAGGCCTCTCTTTCCTCGTGAACATGTACTGGCCGGTCCGTGGTCCGGCTTTAGTGGTGGCGGTGCATTCGTCCGGGCGTTGGATCGTTCAGGGTCTGGTGGCCATCGTTCTGTTTTCCCTGGCATTCGGCGATTCCCAGGCGCGCGGCGAATCGCGCATCCGCGCGCTATTCAGTAGCGTTTCCAGCCAGATCTCGCCGCGGGCCGTAGCTTGGCCGCTGTTCTGGGCCCACATTCCGCCGATCCTTCTGTTCGCGGGAACCGCCTGGGTCCTGTTTGAACGCGATCATCGCCTCTCGCCGCTTGCCGCCGGCTTGCTTTTGGTGGGTTGGGCCGTGTGCGGCGCCGCGGCGATTTCACTGGCAGCCTGCTCTTTTCTTCCCCCGAAGGCCTGGATCCAACTGCTCCGAGGCGCCCGTGAAGCATGGCTATTCGGACTGTTAGCGGCGTTTGCGGCGTGCCTGTTCGGATGGTCCGCGAACGCTGTCTGGAAACCGCTTAGCGCCTGGACTCTGGAGTTAGTGCGGTGGATGCTCCAGCCTCTGGTTCACACGGTGATCGTCGAACCGGCAAAGCGCATCATCGGCACCCCCCGGTTTCTGGCTGAAATCTCGCCGGGCTGCTCGGGATATGAGGGGATCGGCCTGATTCTCGGCTTTACAGCCGTGTGGCTGTGGTTTCAGCGGCGTCAGTGGCGTTTTCCCCATGCCCTGTTGTTGTTCCCGGCGGGAGTCCTAGCCATTTGGGTGCTGAACTCGGTGCGCATCGCCGCGCTAATCCTGGTGGGGAGCGCGGGCGCGCCTGGAATCGCGATGGGCGGCTTCCACTCCCAGGCCGGTTGGATTTGTTTCATCGCCGTGACGCTCGGAATGTTTGTGGCGGCGCGGCGAGTACGGTGGCTTTCCGCGCCGGAACCTGGGTCTCCAATCCGGCAAGTGGAGTCGATTGCGCCGCCTTCCAGGGCGGATACGCTCGCAGCGCCATGCCTTGCCCCCTTCCTGTCGATTTTGGCGGCGGCTATGATATCGAGCGCCGTTTCGGCGGATTTCGAATGGTTGTACCCGCTGCGAGTGCTCGCTGCAGCAGCGGCGCTCTGGTATTTTCGCGGCAGATTGTGTGAGCTCGATTGGCGCTTCGGATGGATCGGACTCGCCGCCGGAGCGGTGGTATTCGCGTTGTGGATCGGGATGGAACCGCTCTCGGGAGCAGCTGCGGCGGCAATGCCGGCGCCGCTGGCTCAATCGGTGACGCCGCTCCGATTGAGCTGGATAGCGCTGCGCATTCTGGGCGCCGTGATTACGGTACCGATAGCCGAGGAACTCGCGTTCCGTGGTTATCTGTTCGAGGTTTTAGGCGCCTATCGCTCCCGCTCTTTCCCTTGGATCGCGTTGCTGATCTCCTCAGTCGCGTTCGGGCTTTTGCATGGCGAGCGGTGGATAGTGGGGACCCTCGCCGGGATGATTTTTGCGCTGGCCATGCTGCGCCGGGGGCGAATCGGCGAAGCCGTGGCGGCGCACTCGATTGCTAATGCGCTGCTGGCGGTCTGGGTGCTGTCTTCGGGAAACTGGGCCCTATGGTAAAGCGTGCGCGCGACCGGAAGCTGCTAGCATAAGGAGTTGTCAGGCTCCGGGCTTCGTGCAATGGGCGGCTGCGAACCCCGCCAGGTCCGGAAGGAAGCAACGGTAGCGGTTTAACCTGTGTGCCGCGGATCACCCGGGGTCTGGCATAATTTCCCGCAAGTTACCGGCGTATCCCATCCATGTATCAGGTAATCGCTCGCAAGTATCGGCCCCAAAACTTTGGCGAATTGATCGGCCAGGAACACGTCAAGACCACGCTCGAAAACGCGATCACGCAGGGGCGCATCGCGCACGGCTACATTTTTTCGGGCCAGCGCGGCACGGGCAAAACGACGGTGGCCCGCATTCTGGCGCGGTGCCTGAATTGCGAAAAAGGCCCCACTCCCGCCCCCTGCGGCGTTTGCGCGAGCTGCCGTGAAATTGCCGCCGGCTCTGGGCTGGATGTCATTGAGATCGACGCGGCCTCCAACCGCGGCATCAACGAAATGCGGGAATTGCGTGAAAACGTCCGCTTCCGGCCCGCGCGCGACCGCTACAAGGTCTTCATCGTCGATGAGGCGCATCAGATCACTTCCGAAGCGTTCAACGCGCTGTTGAAGACGCTGGAGGAGCCTCCCGAGTGGGTGGTCTTTTTGCTTTGCACTACGGAATCGCACAAGATTCCCACCACCATCGCTTCGCGATGCCAGCAGTTCAACTTTCGCTCGGTGGATTTCAACGAGCTGGTTGGCCGGATGGAAGAGATTGCGCGGCTGGAGGGAATCGAAGCCGATAAAGAGACGCTGAGCGTGCTGGCGCAGGCGGGGGAGGGAAGCGTGCGGGACTCGCTTTCCGCGCTAGATCAGGCGATCGCCTGCTGCGGAACGACGTTGAACTCCGCGGAGGTGCGCTCGCTGCTGGGGATGTTTGCCGCCGAATCGCTTGAGCGGGTGGCGTTAGCGCTCGCCGCGGGCGATACGCGGCAGATGCTCGACATCGTCGCGGAGCTGGAGGCGAACGGCCGCAGTCTGCAACACTTCGCGCGGGAGCTGGCGCGCTATTTCCGCAATCTGCTCGTGGTGAAGATCGAAGGCGCGGCCACCAGGCTGGTAGCGGCCTCGCCCGGCGAGCAGGCCCGTCTATTGACCACGGCCGGTCAGTTTCGCGAAGAGGACTTGACGCGATATTTGAAGTTGACGCTGGACCTTTTCCGGGATCTTCAAACTTCGCTGCAACCCAGGCTGCATCTGGAAATGGGCTTGTTGCGGCTGGTCTACGCGGGACGATTGCAGCCGATTGAAGAGGCTCTGGCTTCGCTGGGCGGTCAAACCGCCGGCGCCAGTCCCGCGCCTGGCGCAAGCGTTAAGAAAGCTCCGCCAGTGACGGCTCCGCCGCCCGCCTCGTCTGCCCCTGGAGGAGACATCCGATCGCGCATTCAAAGAGCGCTGCTCGAGGCGCGCCAAACTCATACCGCCGACGCGGTGGGGCATTCCGAGGTGGTGGAATCAGCCGCGGAAGTCGTCTTCATCACGCCCCAAATGTATCAGCCATATTTAAGGGGAGCGGAGTTCGAAGCGGCCGTGAAGCGGGTTGTCGGAAGCGCGGTGAAAATCACGGTTCGGGTGGGAGAAGGGGTCGCGGGACAGGCCTCGCCCCAACCGGCGGCTACCGCGCCGGCGCAGGACGAGATTTCGGCGCGGGCGCTGGCGCATCCGGAAGTGCAAAAATTTCAAGAGCTGTTCCCCGGCAGCCAAGTGAGAAAAATCCGGGACCTGAGGGAGAACGAAGCATGAAGATGCCCGGCAACATGCAGGCGATGATGCAGCAAGCCCAGAAGATGCAGCAGAAAATGCAAGAGGAGATCGCGCAGATTCGCGTGGAAGCCTCGGCGGGCGGCGGCATGGTGACCGTGAAAATGGACGGCCATAAAAACGTTACCGGCGTGAAGATCGATCCGGAGGTCGCGGGGGACGTGGAGATGCTTCAGGATCTGGTGATGGCGGCCTGCAACGAAGCTGCGAAAAAGGTCGATGACGAATCGCAGCGCGCGACGGCTAGCTTGCTCGGTGGAATGGGATTGCCGCCGGGGCTATTGTAAATCGCCCGCTCCCGAAAGTGTGATCTCCTCTCGACGCGCGGGCGCAGCATCTTGCTGGCGAAATCAACAAGGGCTAAATGCGCGTTTCGTTGCCGCGGGTACTCTGAAGCTTAGCCATGGACATTGTCGATCTTGCGTCCGAACCGGAGAGCGTTCGGGACCAAGCCGCGACATTGCTGACCGAGCACTTCGACGAACCACGAGGTTGGCCATCGCTCTCTTCGGCGGGGCAAGAAGTCGATCAAGTTATGAGAGAGGGTTTCGCACGGGCCACTCTGGGAAATGGTCGCGTGCTGGGCTGGATCGGCGGACTACCCGAATACAACGGTCGCGTTTGGGAACTCCATCCTCTCGTGGTCCGTCGCGAGTATCGCCGGCGCGGCATTGGGCGCGGCTTGGTCGCGGCATTCGAGGCGGAAGCCGCCGCGCGCGGCGCGCTGACCGTCACCCTGGGCACGGATGACGACTCGGGGATGACTTCGCTTGCCGGCGTGAACCTGTACGAAGACCTCCCCCGGAAGCTCGCGAACCTTCGGGATCTCGGGAGGAACCATCCATTTCTCTTCTATCGGAAGCTCGGGTTTGTCGTCACAGGCGTCATGCCAGACGCGAACGGCCGCGGCCGCCCGGACATTTACATGTCAAAACCGGTAGCTCCGCTCAGATGACGCTCCGAACAATCGTCGGGGCGGAAACAAGCGATCCGCCGAGTTTTCATTCAGCTTTGCGGCCTTGAGCCGCTCCTTACCCAACAATGAAGCCGCAAAAGAGACCGATGAAGAGTCGCAGCATATTACTGCGGGCTTGCTGGGCGGGATTGGGCTGGGGCCCGGGTTGTTGTAGCGGGAGTCCTAGGTTGTCCTACGCTCCCGCAGCCCCGCCCGCCAGCTTGCGCGCGGCGGCGAGCGCAGACTCATAGTTGGGGTGGTCGCCCACCTCTTTCACGTATTCCAAGTATTTGATCTTATTTTGCGGGTCCACCACGAAAATCGCCCGGCTCATTATTCGCAGATCTTTAATCAGCGTGCCGTAGGCCTGGCCGAAGGAGCCATCGCGGTGATCCGAAATCATCTTCACGTGATCGACGCCGAAGGCGCCGCACCAGCGCTTCTGAGCAAAGGGCAGATCCATGCTGATGGTATAGATACTGACGTTGGGCAGCTTGCCGGCTTCTTCATTGAAGCGCTTGGTCTGCGCGTCGCAGACAGGCGTGTCGAGGGAAGGCACCACGCTGAAAATCCGCACTCCCTTGCCGGTCGCCGCCAGATCCACAGGCTTCAACCCGTCGTCCACCGCTTTAAAATCGGGCGCCGCGTCGCCGGGCTTCAGCTCCGGTCCCAAAACCGTCATCGGATTGCCTTTTAGAGTTGTTGCACCTGGTCGTTCCATAGGGACCATTGTAGCCGTCCACGAAGCCTTTCCCACTGGACTGCTGGTAGGATCGAATCTTATGCCGTCTTCTCATCGCGGCTCGACTGTACAAGTTCGCCGCGTCGATGAATGCGATACGCTCGATGAACTGATCCGCCACTGTTTTCCGGCCTTCGGCGGGGCATTTTTGCGCCGCATTTATACGATTCTCGACGAAGCGATCGGCCTGGGCTGTCCGCTCACGATGGCGGTCTCGGGACCCGTGACCGTGTCAGGCCAGCACCAGACGTGGCTGATTCCCCTGTTGGAGACGGGTTGGGTTGCGTATCTAAGCACCACCGACGCGGTTTGTTATCACGACGGCCATCGCAGCCTGAACGCGCACCACGACCCCGTGTTTGAAGTGCCGATTTGGGGCGACGACGGCGCGCTCCGGGACGATCGCACCATTCGCGTGACGGACATGGCGTTCGACGAGGACGTATTGCTAGATCAGGACAAGTTCCTTTCCGCCGTGCTAAGGCGCCCCGAATTTCAGCGCGCCATGACCGGCACGGAGATGCGGCACAGGCTCGGAGCGTTCTACGGCGAACAGGAACGGAGGAATGGGATTGCGACTGGGCTGCTGGCGACGTGCCATCGGCTGGCGATTCCGGTGCTCGTCGGCGCGCCCGCCGACGGCAGCATTTTTCTAAACTCGGTAAAGCTTTGGGCGATGCGCGAAGCGGGTCTGGTGGACTCTTACAAATTCGAGCTGGATATGCATGCCGAGGTTTACGAAGCCTGCGCGTATCATCGGTGGGGTTTGTTCGACAATCCTCCCAATGCGCTGGCGACGCTGATTTTGGGCGGCGGCGTTCCCAAGAATTTCAACCTTCAGCCCGAGCCCGCGCTCGGCCAAGTGCTCGGCCTGCCGAATGTTCGCGGTTATCAATTCGACGTGCAGATTGTCACTTCCCCAGTGACCGATGGCTCGTTGTCTTCGTGCTTGCCCGCGGAGGCGGTTACCTGGGGTAAGGTTGACAAGGACAGCTACCGGCAGACCACGGAGAGCATGCAAGCGGATTACTCGGTGGTCGTTCCGTTTCTGGTGAAGGCGCTGCTCGATAATCGCAGGCGCTACGCGTCGGAAGCGTCGCGGGACGGGGAGGAAGCCTTATTCGCGCGAGAGCCGAAAGCACGCGGCTATCTGCGCTCGCGCGAGGGCTACCGGCTCTTCCAGAATCGCGAAGAACTGTGCCGCCGGTTGACGGCGGACTTAAGACTCAACCGCGAATGGCTTCAAGAGTCGCTGGAATATCCGCTAGCGGCGCGCTAGGGTCGGAGTCCGGCAGACGACACAAATCGATCATCTGCCCTCCGAGCCCTGCCTACGCGCCTTGAACCTTGGGGGCGGGTGGCGGCAGATCGCGGGCGGCGCAAGTCGACTCGAAGCCGTTCCGCGCGTGCGAACCGTCGCAGAAGGGCTTGTTTTCGGAGTGACCGCAGCGGCACAGTCCGATGGCGGTTCGCCCGCTCAGGCCGAATGGGTTGCCGTCCATGTCGGTAATCGTGAATTCGCCCTCAATGCGGATCGGACCATTGTTGCGGATAGTGATTTTAGCTGGCATGGATTCGATCCTAGCAGACGCCGCCGCGAGCCTATAATGATGGCCATGTGGCGGCTGGCGGTCCCAATGCTTGTGTGCGTGGCGGCTCGAGCCCAGGACGTCGGGCTCGAGCCGGACGCCCTGCAGCTCGCGAAAATCAAGCTCCACATGATGGACACGCTGAGGCGGCAGCCCAACTATACTTGTCTCGAAACTGTCGAGCGCTCGCATCGCGACGCTTCCACGCGAAAGTACCGGCTGGAGGACACGCTTCGGCTGGAAGTCGCGTTGGTCGATGGCAAGGAGATGTTCGCCTGGCCCGGATCGAAGCAGTTCGAGGACAAAGATATTCGAACGCTCGTTCCGACGGGGACGTTCGGCACCGGGGATTTCGCACTGCACGCGCGGGCGCTGTTCGGAGGAAACTCGGCGATATTTCAGGCGCGGGGCCAACAAGATCTGGAAGGCCGCGCCGCGCTGCGCTTCGACTTTCGCGTGCCGCGCCCGGTGAGCGGATATCAAATCCGCATTCCCGAATTTCAAACCATTGTCGGCTATCACGGCTCGTTCTACGTCGATCCGAGTTCACTGGACTTGCGGCAGCTCGAAATCGCCGGAGACGATTTGCCGCCGGAACTCAAGCTGAAATCGCTCTCCGATCGCATGGATTATGCGCGCGCTCGAATCGGCGACGCGGATTTCTTGCTTCCGGAATCGAGCGAGGTCGTTTTGGTGGATCTTAACGGCCAGGAGAACCGCAACCGGTTGAAGTTCACGTCATGCCACCAGTTCACCGGTCAATCGGTGCTGAGCTTCGAAGATCTCGATCCCTCCGCCGCGAGCGCGCCGGTTCAAAAAATAGAACTGGAGTTGCCGCCCGATCTGGAACTGACGCTGAGTCTACTGGATTCCATCAATGCCCAAACGGCGGCTATCGGCGATCCCGTGCGGGCGCAGTTGCGGAACGATCTTAAAGTGAAAGGGCGCGTTCTGTTGGGGAAGGGCGCGGAAGCGTCGGGCCGCGTCTCGCGCCTGGAGCGGCACGAGAACTTCACCATTATGGGGTTGATCTTCACGGATCTCGAATCGCCTTCCACTCACGTCAAGCTGGATCTGCAGTTCGATCGCTTCGTGGGGTTCGATACGCTCCCGCCAAACCGTCGCTTGGCGCTCGCCGCCCCGCCGATGCCGCATGAAGCGTTGGTTCCGCTGAGGAGCGGGGGCGTACGCGTGATGCGCGGCAGTTTGATCTTCTGGAGAACCACAAGCGCCGATTCATCCGGTGCGCGATAGCGATTGCGGCGAACTCGTCCGCAGCGTTCCGCTTCGGACGCAAACCGATCGTCTGCGCCACATTGTGCGGTAACATCGGACTCGGCGTTCGAAATGAGCACATCTCCACAAAGAGTCGCGAATGAACGCGCGGCCGCCGCGACATTAGAAGAGAGCACGCGGCGCCGCGTCACCGCGCGGTTGATGCCGTACCTCTTCGCGCTCTACGTGATCGCCTATATCGATCGCATCAATATCAGCTTCGCGGGCCTGCAAATGACCGGTGAACTTAGATTTACCGACAAGGTCTTTGGGCTCGGCTCCGGAATTTTCTTTTTCGGCTACACGCTGCTGGCGATCCCGGGCGCTCTGCTGGTGGAGCGATGGAGCGCGCGCAAAACCATGGCCGTAACCATGACCCTGTGGGGTCTGGTGGCCTCAGCGACGGGCTTCATTCAGACCAGCGGCGAGTTCTACACGATGCGGTTCCTGCTCGGCGTGGCCGAGGCGGGGTTTTTCCCAGGCATGATTACCTATTTGAGCCACTGGTACCGCCCGGGGGATCGCGCCAAGGCCGTGGCTGTTTTTATGACCGCTATTCCCGTCTCCAGGGTGATCGCGTCGCCCATCTCCGCGGCCTTGCTTGGCGTGAACTGGCTGGATTTGAGCGGATGGCGTTGGCTGCTAATTCTGGAAGGCGTGCCGGCGATCGCCTTCGGCCTCGCCAGCCTGCTGTATCTAACGGATCGGCCGAGCGAGGCGCGCTGGCTGAGCCGGGAAGAGCGGACCTGGCTATCCCAAGAATTGCAGCGCGAATCCCGCGCCAAACCGAACGGCGATCGCGAGCCGCTGGCAGCCGCGTTCCGGAATCCCCACATCTGGCTGCTGTGCCTGGCGTATTTCGGAGGGTCCACCGGCGAGTACGGACTCAGTTTGTGGCTTCCGAAAATTCTTCAGCGGCTGGGAAGCTTCAGCGCGGCGAAGACCGCTCTGCTCACCGCCATCCCATCGCTGGCGGCGATTCCGGCCATGCTGGTGTGCGGCTGGAGCTCGGATCGATCCGGCGAGCGGCGTTGGCACGCCGCATTCCCGCGGCTGATCGCGGGAGTCGCTCTCGCGACCGTCGCGGCGCACTCCCTGCACGCGTCGGCCGCGCTGGGCGCGTTCTCGATCGCCACGGCGGGAATTGTAGCGGCCTACGGACCTTTGTGGGCGATGCCGGGGGCTTTGCTCGGCTCCAGCGCGGCCGCGGCCAGCATCGGGCTGATCAACGCGTTTGGAAATCTCGGCGGGTTTGCGGGGCCGTACATCATCGGATGGTCCAGCTCCGAGACCGGCGATTATGCGAGCGGGCTCTGGGTGGTGGCGGCGGCTCTGATCGCGTCTGGCGTATTCGCCGCTCTGGTTCGGCTTCGGCGCCCGCGGAATTCGGATTAGCGCCGCGAGCGATGCGCGCCTCCGCCGAATCCTCCCACGTCGATGATCACCGCGATCACCAGCCACAAAAGATTGATTCCGGCCATCGGCATGCTATGGGTCACCTCCCAGGCATAGACGATGGTGGTCAACGGCAGGAAGATGAAGCCCAGCACCGGGAGCAGCAAACCGCCGTGAAAGGCGCGCTGAAGATAGGTGGTGAAGAGCCACATCAAAACCAGTACGACGCGAGGGACCAACAGGACCGCGAGCAGAATCAGGCAGGGCATAATTCGTATTGTGGGCCAGGATCAAGCAGACCTCAGCCCGCGGGGCGTTCCAAGTCGCCGCGCGTCAACCTTTCAGCGCCACTTCCGCGCGAGGCTCGGAAACCTGTTTTTCTTTGCGCCCCCGCCGGCGGCCAAGAAATCCACGGACCTGTTCCATGTAGGTGTAGAAAACTGGCGTAATAAAGAGCGTCAGAAGCTGCGACACCACCAGCCCGCCGACCACCGCCAGACCCATCGGACGCCGGGATTCGCCGCCTGCGCCGAGTCCCAACGCAATGGGAAGCGTTCCGGCGAGTGCGCACATCGTGGTCATCATGATGGGCCGGAAACGGATCAAACAGGCGTCGTAAATCGCGTCCGCCGGAGAAACGCCGTTCAGACGCTGCGATTCGAGCGCGAAGTCGATCATCATGATGGCGTTTTTCTTCACGATGCCGATCAGCATGATGATGCCGACGAACGAGTAGATGTTTAGCTCGTCGTGGAAGATCAACAAGGTGGCAAGCGCTCCTAATCCCGCCGAGGGGAGGCCGGAAAGAATCGTGATGGGATGGATGAAGCTCTCGTAGAGAATCCCCAGCACCATGTAAATCACCAATACGGCCAGCACGAGCAACAGGCCCATGCCTTTGAGCGAGGATTCGAACGCCGCAGCCACGCCCTGAAAGCTGGTGCTCACGGAATCCGGAAGGACCTTCAGCGCCAGGTCGTGCACGCGGCCCACCGCGTCGCCCAGCGAAACGCCGGGCTTCAAGTTGAATGAAAGAGTGATGGCAGGCAACTGCCCCAGATGCGAAATGGTAAGCGGGCCCACGCCGGAGCTGAGTTTCGCCACTTCCTTGAGCGGCACCAATTGTCCGGTGGAGGAGCGGACATAGAGCAACCCCAATTCGTTGGGGTCGCGCTGAAATTCCGGCTTCACTTCCAGAATCACCCAATACTCATCTATCGACGTATAGATCGTGGAGATCTGGCGCTCGCCGTAGGCGTCATAAAGGGCGTTCTCGATCTGACCCTCCGTGATTCCCAACGCGGAGGCCCTGTCGCGGTCGATATCGACGCTCAGAATGGGGCTGGAAATTTGAAGGTCGCTGTTCACATCGGATAGGCCCGGCAGCGTGTGCATCTGCTTCTCGAATTCGCCCGCCGAGCTGTAGAGCGCGTTGAGATCGGAGGATTGCAGCGTGAACTGATACAGAGCTCGAGTCGAATTGCCGCCGATGCGCACCATGGGCGGATTGGTCAAATAGGTGCGCATTCCCGGAATCGCGTCCAGCTTAGGCCGGAGCTCGTCGATGATTTGCTCGGGGGTCTGTTTCCGTTCGCGCCGCGGCTTTAGGCGCATGAAAAAACGCCCTTGATTGATTTGCTGCGCGCTGTTGCCGCTGGCGCCCACCCAGGACATGAACGCTTCCACGTTCGGATCGCTCGCCACCACGGCCGCGGCTTGCTGCTGCAGCTTCGCCATGGCGTCGAAAGAAATATCCTGCCGCGCCTCGGTGTTGCCCTGAAGCTGGCGCATGTCCTGGGGCGGAATGAAGCCCTTCGGAACCACATCGGCCAGGTACGCGGTTACGGCCAGCGTCGCGGCGGCCGCCAGCATGGTAAGCGCCCGGTGGCGCATGACGCCGCGCAGCATCCATTCATAGGCCGCGAGCATGCCGTCGAAGACTTTTTCAGAGGCGCGGTAAATCGCGCCGTGCTCGTCGGTGGGAGGCCTCAAAAACCGGCTGCACAACATGGGCGTGAGGCTGATCGAGACGAAGCCCGAGATTAGAATCGCCACCATGATGGTCACTGCGAATTCATGGAACAGCCGCCCCAGAATTCCACCCATGAACAGCACCGGAATGAACACGGCGGTGAGCGACAGCGTCATGGAGAGCACCGTGAAGCCGATTTCCCGCGCGCCTTCGAACGCGGCTATCATGCGCCTCTTGCCCATCTCCAGATGCCGAACGATGTTCTCCAGCACCACGATCGCGTCGTCCACAACAAACCCCACCGAGAGCGTCAGAGCCATCAGAGAAAGATTGTCGAGCGTATAGCCGAGCCGGTTCATCGCGGCGAACGTGCCGATTACCGAGATCGGAAGCGCAAGGCTGGGAATCAGCGTGGCCGACACGTTGCGCAGGAACAGGAAAATCACCAAAACCACCAAGCCGATGGTGAGCCAGAGCGTGAACTTCACGTCGTTCACCGACTCCAGGATCGACTCGGAGCGGTCCATCAGCACCGTCAGTTTCACCGCGGGCGGGATCTGCTCGCGGAAAGTGGGCATGAGCTGCTGGATGCGATGTGAAATCTCAACGGTGTTGGTGCCGGGCTGGCGCTGGACGGCCAGTCCGATGGAACGCTCGGCGCCGTTGCGGTCGACGATCCAGTTCGCGGTCTTGTCATACTGCACTCCGTCCACGACTCGGCCGAGCTCGGAAAGCCGCACGGGAGAACCGTTGCGGTAGACCACGATCATGTCGCGAAAGCCGCCCGCGGTCATGAGCTGGCCGCTGGCTTGGATAGTAAAGGCCTGATTCGGACCCCACAGCGTGCCCACCGGCAGGTTGACGTTGTGGGCGGCCAGCGCCTGCTCCACTTCGTCGATTCCGATGTGGTGCGCGGCCAGGAGATTGGGATCGAGCTGGGCGTGTACGGCCCACTTTTGCGGACCGAACACGTTCACCTGGGCAACGCCGTCGAGCATCGAAATGCGCTGCGCCATCAGGTTCTCGGCATACTCGTCCACCGCGGAAAGCGCCATCGACGACGAGGAAAGCGTCATGAACATGATCGGCTGGTCGGCGGGGTTCACCTTTTGAATCGTCGGCGGCGTCGGCATTCCCGGCGGCAGCTTTTTGGATGCCGCGGCGATGGCGCTTTGCACGTCCTGCGCGGCGGCGTCGATGTTGCGGTCGAGTACGAACTGAATGGTGACGTTGGTGACCCCGTTCAGGCTGCTGGACGTCATGGAGTCGATGCCGGCGATGGTGGCGAACTGGCGTTCCAGCGGCGTCGCCACCGTGGAGGCCATCGTTTCCGGGCTGGCGCCTGGAAGCGCGGCTTGAACCTGAATCGTCGGGAAATCGACGTTCGGTAATTCGCTCACCGGCAGGGAGAAATAGCCAGCCACGCCGAAAAGCACGATTCCAATCATCACCAGCGCCGTCATTACGGGCCGCTTGATGAAGATCTCAGTTATGTTCATTGCCTTAGATGCGCCGATCCCTGTCGTGGAAACACTGCGAGGTCTACCCTTGCATTATAAAAAACATCGAGTCCGGCTTGGCGAAGAGCCGGAATCCGGCCGGAAATCCGAAAAAAAATCTATGCCTATTTTCGCCCCATCTGGAAAGTTGGAGGATAAAATATGAAATCCAGACTTCTAACGACGTTCCTCGCTGCCGGCCTGATGGCAGGCATTGCGCTGGACGCTCAGGTGATCTGGACGGCGCCGCCGCCACCGCCAGCCGGCGCGGTCGTCATGGGCCGGGCGCCTTCAGCGGGAATGGTTTGGGTGCCGGGCTTTTACAGAGGCGTGAGGGGTCGTTATGTGTGGGTGAACGGCAGATGGGCGAGACCGCCTCGCCGCGGAATGGTGTGGGTGCCCCCGCGATGGGTGGCCGGGCGCCGCGGCGGATACCGGTTTGTTGCGGGCCGCTGGCGCTAAACCGTCGCCGGTTTTTCTCAAACGCAGTCGAGCTCGCGTTTAATGGATGCAGTGGGCGAGTCCATTGGTTATGAACCTGAAACTCGAATCACAAGATGGCTTCCTCCTGGTGGCGAAGATCGGGGGAAACCTCTCTTTTGGGGAGGCTCTAAAGATCGGCAAAAGCGTCTGCGATGCGGCCGCCGAGAAGGGTTACAGAGACGTCCTGGCCGATTGCCTCGCGCTGAAAGGCAAACTCTCGGTCGCGGATATGTATGAGCTTGGCAAGTCGATGGCCGAACACTGCCTGAAGAAGTCGATGGCTCTGAGAGTGGCCATGATTGGCCAGGCGCCGACGATCACCGGTTTCGGCGCGCAGGTGGCCAGGAACCGGGGACTAAGCGTGAGAACGTTCACCGACCGCCAGGCGGGGTTGGACTGGCTGAACCAGTTCCGTCCAAAGCCACCGCGGCGTGGAACATCGAGCGGGGTTCATGTGCGAGTTCAGTTCCGTCCGAAGTTAGCCAGAGATGAGCCGTAGAAGCCGCCAGTCTTAACAGCGAGGCTCAAGATCGGTCATAAGGCGTCTGCGCCGCTCTTGCATACGAAATCGGAGGATTCTCATAAGTTTCGCGCTCGGGAGACGCCTGACGGGTGGGTTTCCAACTCGCTCCGCAAAATCGCGTTCTTCGCGGCCATGCTAGCCGAGTCCGAGCAATGGCCAATAGAGCGGCGCTATGAGCAAGAGAAGTAGAGAATCCACCAGGCTCATAATCAGACCGAGGCGGAGGATGTCTTTGGCGCGGAAATACCCGTATGCGTAACCGATCACCAGCACGCCCGATTGATAGACGAAGATTTTGCCTCCGCTCGCAAACACCCAGAGCATTCCGAGCTTGAGCGGGTTTAAATCGTGCGACAGGGCGAACTGCATCAGCAGAGGCGTCGAGGTGCCCAGCATCGAGATCTCGTTTGCCAGGAAGATGTGATAGACAAAGCCGGTCCAATACAGCGCAAGAATTGAGAGATGGGTGTGGCTCAGCAGAGGCTCCAGCCAGGCAAAGACGATCTTAGTTAATACTTCGAGTCCCTTAGTGGCGCTCAGCACTTTGCCCATTCCGACCGCGGCAGCCACGAAGAATAGCTGAAGGAAGTTCACTTTCTTCACATCCTCCGCGCCGAGGATGCCCATAAACGGCAGCACCGCCGCCAGTCCGATTCCCAATCCGATCGTGGCGGACGAAATATGGTGCAGGAAATCGGTAGACCAAAGCGCCACCGCCAGAAGCATCAGGCCGAGCGCCTTTTTCTCCATGGCGCTCCAGGGGCCGGATTTCCGTAGCTCCGCTCTCAAAAACTCGGCGCCTCCGGGGAGCGAGGCATTTTCCGGCGGGTAAAGCCACAAAGTCACGCGCCAAGCCACCAGGATCGTCGCGATATCGGACGGCAAATAGGCGAGTAACCACCGGCTCCAGAGTACCTGCGCGTGTCCGACGCTCTCGATAATTCCCCGGCCGGTAATGGATGCCGCGCCTGCGATGATGGTCTTATCGAAAACGCCGGCCGTGTACGTCAGAATCAGGAACATCCCTCTGCCGATATTGCTTCCGACGCCCAGCCCGAATGCCTGGATCCATCCCACCGCGACGGCAGCCATGATCGTCACGCGCGCCATGCCGGAGGGAACCAGAAACGTCAGCAGAAAGTCCGAAAGAATAAGCGCCAGCAGCAGCCGCGAATAACCCGCGCCCACGCGGGCGGTGACCGCGTAAGCCAGGCGGCGCGCCAGCCCCGACTTATCGGCCATGATCCCCATCAGAATGGCTCCCAATAAAAACCACGGCGTGTCGTCGGCGAATCCGCTGAACGCGACATCGAATCTTACAACTCCAAGCGCCCAGAACAGATAGCAACCCAGCAAGCCGGTGATACCGTGGTCCATAATCTCCGTAGCCCATGCCAGGATCATGAACAGGCTGATCGCAATGGCGTGGTGCGCTCCGGAATCGAGATTCAGGGGGAGAAACCAAAAGACGACGGGAACGGCAATGGCAACGGCCGCCTTTAGGGGCGGTCGCCTGGCAATCGGATATTCGGAGCCGCCGCCGTAAGGCAGCGGTTTCGGCGAAGCCACAACTAAACGCGAGCCTCCATTGCGCTCCGCGCGCCTTCCTGAAATTCGACCTCGCGTTTCAGCAGAAGGGACGCCGACCGGACCCAATACGCGTCGGAATTGCGCGAGCCCAGGGGTTCCTCGCCGCGGGTGAGCCCTCGAATCTCTTGAAGCAGAAGCTTGCGCATCGCGATAATGGCCGCATCGCTTGTTCCCAAACGCTCGCGCGTGCGATCGACAATCGCTCCCATGCTCTCCTGGATCGCCTGGTCCTGAGCGGCGAAGCCGTGAATGCCCGTCATATTATCGTGGCGTTGCGCTTCGCGATCGATCAGATAATTATTGTTCTTGTTGCGGAGCGGACGGAACGTGGCCGGATCCACGCCGGCATGAACGAAGGTCTCGCTGCGAATGCCATCCCATTCTTCGTGGGACAGCGGCGCGTCGGGGTTCCAGCTTATCGACCAAACCCAGCAGGTCCGATCGTCTCTTGGAACCCAGCAATGCCCATGGATGGAATGGCCGGGCTGATACGGGATGATGGTGTGGCTCGGAAGAAGAAACTGAGTCAGCCGCCAATAATAGCTATCTTGTTCGGCGTTCCGCCGCACTGCCACAATCAGGCCGTAATCCGTTTGCTTCACGATGAATCGCGGCGCTTTGTCGAGCATGTGATACTTCGCGCGCAGATTCTCGCTGTCCTTCACTTTCTCCATGTAAGAATCGGTGAGCCGGAAAGCATCCACACTGGCGTGCAGAAAATTGGAGTGGCTGGAATCGATGCCGCCTTCCACCGCTTGAAGATAGTTGGTCTCCTGCAATCGCTTGGAAACGTAACGATGGTTCTCCGGCACGCGCGCCCACTCGAGCTTGGGCAGTTCCGGCATGGATTCCCTTGGCCCCAAATATGCCCAAATCGCTCCGCCGTATTCGCGTGCTGGATAGGCGGCGATACGAACTTTGCTTTCGAATCCGTACCCTTCGGGCTCGTTGGGCATTTCCACGCAATTGCCGTTCACGTCGAATTTCCAGCCGTGATACACGCAGCGAAGGCCGCACTCCTCGTTTCGGCCCCAATACAGGCTGGCGCGGCGGTGAGGGCAGAATTCATCGATGATGCCGACCCGGCCGTTAGTGTCCCGGAACGCGATCAAGTCTTCGCCGAGCAGGCGGACACGCACAGGAGGGCAATCGCAGCAGGGAAGCTCTGAACTTAGCAAGGTTGGAAGCCAATACCGGCGGAAGTAATCCCCCGCGGCCGTGCCGGGACCGGTCTGCGTCAATAGCTGGTTCTCGTCATGCGAAAGCATCGCTCAGCTCCACGGCAACACCGTAACATGAATCGCTCCCGGCACTCCCTCCCCGCCCACGGAGCGCACTGCGAGGTCGACGTCGGGAAGCCCGAACCGATGAGTCGCCATCGACTCAAGCGGGTATCGCCGGGACGCGATGAAATTGAGGGCCGACTCGACGGACTGATAGCTGTGGCCGCGGCACGGCCGGAGCGTCAGCCGCCGGGCGAGAAGCCCGGCGATTCTGAAATCCGGAGACGTTTCCGCCGGCGCGGCCGCAAACATTATCGTTCCGCCCTTGCGCGTGACGGCAAGCGCTTGCGTTAAGGTGCTCGCCGCGCCTGCTGTGTCCACGCAGATATCCACTCCCTGGCTCCCCACGATCTCCTGGACGCGAATCTGAAGGTCTTCGCGCTCCACGTCAATCGTGTAGTCGGCGCCCAGGGTTTTCGCGATTTTGAGCCGCTCCACATCGCGCGTTAAGCCGGTGGCGATGACGCAATCCGCTCCAGCGAGCTTTGCCGCCAGCGCGCACGCCAATCCTTGCTGGCCTGGACCTTGGATCAGAATCGTCTTTCCAGGACCAGCGCGTCCTTCCAGGCAGGTCCACTGAATGCCATTGGCAATCGGTAGACACATCGCGGCAAGATCGGCCGGCGTCTCCTCGGGAACCATGTGCGGCACGGAGTTCGGGTGCAGATATTGGAACTGGCTGTAGCCGCCCCATAGACCCGGTGCTTCCGAGACTGGTGTCGTCCCGTAGCGGAGCGCGCCTGGACGCCGGGATTCCGTCTCCTCGCACAGGCGAAACTCGCCCGAGCGGCACAAGCCGCAATGCCCGCACGGTAAATATTCCTCCAAAGCGACACGGTCGCCCTCTTTGACCCCCCAGCGGCGCGCGGCGATGGAACCAAGACTGTAGATCCGCCCAACGTTCTCATGCCCCATAATGCGCGGAGGACCGTCTAGTCGATACGATCGCCAGTCGCTCCCGCACACTCCCGCCGCCTCGATCTTCAGAACGCCGGAGTCGACGGAAACTTCGGGGAAAGGATATTCGCGGATTTCGGTCCTTAGCTTGCCGATCGTAGTCGCAGCCAACACGCGCTCAGGCATTCGGCGTCAGAAATCTCCGTTCTTCAGCCCGCGGATCACCCCCCTGGCGACGCACATAACGACGCACTCTCCCCGGGCTTCAATATACAGGAACGCCTCATTCCGCGCAAAAATCCGGCAGTAAAAGGCAGAGGCTGTTTCCCATATGAATACTGTCTAGGCGTTATCGACAACGGGCCGACCGAGGAGTACGCTTTCACGACAGGTTTGAACTGCGAGGAGATTATTCTTATGGGTAAATCGATTTGCGTTCGTTTGTTGCCGGCAGCCGCGCTGCTGCTGGGCGCTCTGAGTCCCGTTTCCGCTCAGGTGAATGCGGTGGTCGGCGGCACCGTCTCCGACGCCACCGGAGCGGTGATTCCGAAAGTGGATGTCACCGCGCGGAATGTGAATACGGGGATTGTGACCAAGGTCGCCAGCAATGGGACCGGCGTTTACGAGTTCGCCAGTCTGCAGCCCGGAACGTATACGGTCAGCGCCGCGTTCATGGGTTTTCAGACCCAAACCTTCAGCAACGTGGAGCTTGGCCAAGGCCAGCAGGTCCGTTTGAACTTCACGCTTCAACCGTCGGCGGGCGCGCAGACTGTGGAGGTCACCGCGGAAGCCGATACGCTGGTCGCGACGACCACGGCTTCCGTCGGCGGCGTGTTGGCCAATAAAGATGTGCTCAACCTTCCCGTCGCCAGCCGCAATGTGTTGGATCTGGTGACGCTGACGCCCGGCGTGTTGCTGGTTCCGGGCGTCTTCGGCCCCGTGACGGCCTTCGCGGGAACGCAGACCAACGACGTCAACACCACTCGCGACGGCATGGTCACCAACGATGGCCGTTACAACAACGGCACCTATTCCGCGATCTTCACCAGTCCGGACATGGTGGAGGAGGTTCGCGTCAGCACGAATTCCATCGATCCCGCCTTGGGCCGCGGCTCGGCCCAGGTGCAGATGCGCACGCGCTCGGGCAGCAATCAATTCCACGGCGCGTTGTTTTATACGAACAACAACTCCGCGCTTAGCTCGGCCAACTACTTCAACAACCTGATCGGCGCGCCGAAGGATTACAACAACCGCAACCAATACGGCGGACGGCTGGGCGGTCCGATCAAGCGAAATAAAGCGTTCTTTTTCGTGCTGATCGACGATCAACGCTATCTGGAGCGAGTCACCGATGTCGCCACCGTGCTCACCGCGCCCGCGCGGCAGGGAATTTTCCGCTATTTGACGGCGGGCTCGCCGGGCGGCACGGCTAGAAGAAACGGCAACGTGACCTCCACCACGCCGTCTGTGGATTTGGGGGGCAATATTCTGACGTCGGCCAATGGCGTTCCTCTCTACCTGAATCAATTCAACGTCTTCACGCAGGTGAACGACCCCAACCGCACCGCCATCGATCCGGTATGGTTCGGGCCCCAATACCTGGCTAAATATATGCCGCTGCCCAACAACTACACGGTCGGCGACGGGTTGAACACCGCTGGGTTCCAGTGGCAGCGCACCGATAGCGGCATCGACGGCGCCACGGGCCAGAGTCCCAATCCCAATCGAAACCACATCACAATGCGCTTCGATTATCAGATCAACGACAAGAGCAAAGTGAATTTCGTGATGACCAAGGAGCACGATTGGGGCGTGACCGGTCAGACTGGGCTGCCGGACTTTCCGGCCGGTTATTTCGGCGACGTGCAGCGCGTACCCGACTTTTACACCGCCGCCTGGACTTACACGATTTCGCCGACTATCCTCAACGAATTCCGCTTCGGCATCAAGCACGATACCTGGCAGGGGACATCACCGCTGGATTTGGGCTGCTGCTGGGGATCGGGAGAGAACAGCGGCTTGGCCGCGTCGGCTACCGCGGCCCGCGCCAGTTACCCGCAGATCAATGGAAACTTCTTGTACGTTCAACCGGGTGGTGCCTTTGCACAGGGTCCCGGCGCCGCGAACGGCTTGGGTTATTACGCCGGAATGAACGTTTCTTCGCCGCGGCAGACCAAGAGCCCTTTTTATCAGTGGGGCGACAATGTGAGCATCTTCAAGGGCAAGCACGCGTTTCAAGTAGGTTTCGAGATCGATCGCACCGCGTCGAACTCCGCTAATAGCGGCGGCGCTCAAACCACTCGCCCCAGTGTCGTGCTGGGGCCGAGCGGAGCCGTTCCGGTCCCCAACATCACCACCGCTAATTTCGCGGGGTTGAGCACGAACGACATCGCCACGGCGCAGAGTCTGCTCGCCAATCTGGCGGGATCTATCGCCAGCATCACGGAGCAGTTTTACGTCAACAGCCCCACGCAATCGAACTGGACCAATTACACCAATGACTTCCTGTTCTACCGGAACAACCATTCCAACGCCTGGGCGGCCTTCGTGAAGGATAGCTGGAAGGTATCGCGCGATTTCACGGTCAACCTCGGTTTGCGCTACGACTGGTACGGCGTTCCTTATCAGACCACGGGATTGGGCGGGCGAACCGTGGGCGGCCAAGCCGGGCTGTTCGGCCTCTCCGGCACTGGATTCGCGAACACGGGAACTCCCTACGCGGCTAGCGGATCTTTAACCAACACCGTATTCGTTGGACCGGGTTCGCCGAATCCCGGCCAGCAAATCTATAACAACTATTGGAAAGATTTTGGACCCTCGGTGGGCGTTAGCTGGTCGATCCCATATTTCAAGCGCAGCACCGTGTTTCGCGCCGGATACGGCATTAACTACGCCGGAAATATCGATTTCCTGACGATCAACACCAATATCGGAAATCTTCCCGGCCAAACGTACAACGCGACGTTCAATCCCTCCACGTACCTGAGCCTCTCCAACATGCCGTCGAACATCGTGCCTCTTTCAACCAACGGCGTGCTGCCTTTTGCGGCTGTTCCGGTGAACTGCGCCACTTGCCGCACGGGTCCGCTGGTGGGCTATGCGGATACGATTCGCACTCCCTACATCCAGAGCTTCAACGTTTCCATACAGCACGAGCTGACGCGAACCACCACGTTCGACGTGAGCTACATCGGAAATAAAAGCTCACGGCTGCTGACGAACCAGCAGATCAACGACGACGATATTCTGTTCAACGGCTTCCTGGACGCGTTCAATACAACGCGCGCCGGGGGCAATGCGCCGTTGTTCAACCAAATGTTGATGGGCCTGACCATTCCCGGCGTGGGAACAGTCAACGGAACGTCTCTCACCGGGTCGCAGGCGCTGCGCCAGTTCACCAGCACGAACGCTTTCATCGCCAACGGCTCCGCCGGAGCGCTGGCGAATTTTTTGAACACGACCACCACGGGGACGGGCGTGGCCGGCGGCATTTTGACCAACGCGCATCTGCCGCAGCAGTTCTTCGTGCGGAATCCGCAGTTTGGCAGCGTCAATATGGTGGGCGCCAACGGCAACGCGACCTACAATTCGTTCCAGGCGCACATCGCGCAGCGCCTCGCGCACGGGTTGACCGGCCAGTTCTCCTACACGTTTTCCAAAGCGCTGGGTGATAACGGAATGATCCGCAATCCGAACGACCTGTCGCTCAGCAAGAGCCTCCTGCCCATCGACCGCACGCACATCTTCCAGGGCAACTTCGTTTGGGACCCGTTCAATGGGAGATCCAGCCTGTTTGGCCGCGCCTGGACCAAACAAGTCGTGCAGGGCTGGCAGATGTCGTCCGGTTTTTCCTGGACTTCCGGCATCCCTCTGAGCTTCTCGACAACCGGCGTCAATTCGCTGTGTTTCTATTGCACCGATACGCCCGACCTGGTGGGCAAATTGCCCAGTAATCTGGGGCAGATTCAAAAGGGTAACGGATTCGTGCAGTATTTCCCTGGGCTTACTACGCAGCTCGCTCCCCTGCCCAACTTCGGCGGCGATAAGAGCCTCCCCGGCAGGTTCAGCAATCAGGTGGTCGTGGACAAGACCGGCAATATCGTTCTCCAGAATCCCGGCCCGGGGACAACCGGCAACATTCCGCTCGATTCGCCTTGGGCCAGGGGGCCGGGCCAGCTCAGTCTGAACGGCGCGCTGGCGAAGGTATTCACGCTCCGCGAAGGACTAACACTTACGTTCCGCGGCGACGTGATCAATCTGTTAAACAAGCCGCAGTGGGGCAATCCGACGGTGAACATCAATTCGGCCTCGTTCGGCCGCATCACCACCGCGACGGGCACCCGCACGGTCACGTTCAACGCGCGCGTAGACTTCTGACCGGTTCAGGGAACAGGGACCAGCAGGGCTTTGCCGATACCCGCGGTCAACGTGTCGATAACGCCCAACAGGCCCGCCGATTCGAGCGGCGACGCCTGCCATAGGTTCTCGGCGGTATCCCAGGCCTTTTCGCGAAAGGCCGCCAGATCCAAAGCGGCGATCGTGTCCTCTAGATGGGATACCGGGGGCAGGGGATCGCCCAAAAGACGGACGTTTAGCGTCTTTTTAGCGAGATCAAGCAATCCGTTGAGCGTGGAGTTAATCGCGGTGTAATCGCTGTAGTGAGGCGTTCCATGCTGCGGCGCAGCGCCAGCCGCCTGACAGGTGGAGACGATCGCAATCGGCAGATCGCGATTGATGTGCGCGTTCATGCCCGCGAGCGCGAACTGAATACGGGCGATCCGGGTTTGATCGCGCGCCGATAGCATCGCGCTCCAGCAACCGGGGCATGCGGCTCCGCTGAGGCTGGCGTAAAGAGAGCTGAAATAGAGCGCTGCAAACTTGACATCCAACTCGGCAAGCCACGCCGGGTCGTTGTATCCGCCGGCGTTTACCTTTTCTTCCACCGCTTGCGTTACTTGCAGGTAAAGCCAGTTAAACCATTTCAGGCCGTCGTTTTCCGCGCAACGACCGTCGATCAGCCGCATCAGCCCCAGCGCTCCGGAAATCGATTCAGGCGGCGTCTTCACCGCCGCCGCGAGTTCAGCATCATAGGGGAACATCTTACGGATACGCCGAAACCTCCCAAGTTTTTTAGCATTTCTCAATAAAAACCAACAACTTAACTAGTTAAATGAAGGGAAAATCATGAGTAATCTTAAAGCATGAGGACCCAAGAATTCACTCACCAAGCCAATTCTACAACGGCGCTTTTGAACCACGTTCCCGGACTCCTGGCCCCTTGGACCACGGAGCAAATCGCGGCCGAAGTCGCAGTGCGGATCTCGACGGATCGGAAGAAGAATCACGAGGACCGGACGATTACATTGGCGACGCTGCCGCTGCGCGCGCGGTACGCGCCCGCGCCCCGTCCACCCCACCGCTGGGGCGTCATCCTGGCGGGCGGCGACGGCGTGCGGATGCGCGAACTCACGCGATGGGCATACGGAGAGGATCGCCCCAAGCAGTTTTGCTCGCTCCTCGGCGAACGGACGCTTCTAGAGGACGCGCGGCAGCGCGCGGAGCGCAGCATCCCCGCGGAGTCGATCCTGTTTTCCCTCACGCGAGCCCACGAACGCTACTATCGCAAGTATCTGGGAGACCGGCCAGAGCAGCGGATCGTGCAGCCGTTCAATCGGGGCACGGCTCCCGCCATTCTCTCCGCCCTGGGGCGTATTGCCGAAGCCGACCCGGATGCGATTGTGTCGGTTCTGCCTTGCGATCACTATTATTCTTCCGAGAGCGCCTTTTCCGCCGCTTTGGATTCGGCTTTCAAGATCGTCGAACAGCGACCGGACTCCATTGTTCTTCTCGCCGCGGAGCCCACGGGACCGGAAGTCGAATATGGCTGGATCGAAGTGGGAGAAACCGTCGGGGGCCGGCCGGAATTGTTTCGCGTGGAAGGGTTCCGGGAAAAGCCGCCCTTTGGCGTCGCTCAAACCCTCCTCAGAAGCGGTTCTCTCTGGAATACATTCGTGATGGTGGGCCGTGTACACGCGTTTTTGGAGATGGCGTGGGCCACCGTTCCGCGTTTGATGGACGCGCTGGAATCGGAAAAGATAACGTCACGTCCTGGCAAGGAGATCCAGATTCCGGACTCGATTTATAACCGGATCGATCCGACGGATTTTTCGACTCAAGTCCTGACGCCGGCGGCTTCAACGCTGCTGGCTTTGCGGTTA
The DNA here is from genome assembly GCA_036557165.1 of Bryobacteraceae bacterium. GTDB lineage: Bacteria > Acidobacteriota > Terriglobia > Bryobacterales > Bryobacteraceae > Palsa-187. The sequence goes on along the minus strand of DATBIA010000018.1, from coordinate 138,870 downwards.
AGGAACATCGAATGGAACGACTTAGGGGATCCTTACCGAGTGCTGGTCACCCTGCTCGAAACCAGCGGCCGGCTGCCGGACTGGGCCAGGTTTTGGCCGGCCCTCCATGAAAGGCCGCTGGCCGCGAGTGCCGCTTGAGCCGGCCGCACCCTGGAAGTTGAAACTTCCTACGTCTCGCTAGTGGAATCTGAATCTTTCGTTCTATGAAAAGAGGTTTGAGGTCCGATGCAGGTGTAACACCCGCGGCGCCTCGAATTTCGGACCGATGAACGCAGTCGATAATCCGACGAAAAGCGCATGGTTCTGGCTCGGGATCGCGGCGGTAGCGGGCATTGCCCTCACCGCTGGATGGGCTCTGTACCTCGAACAGAGATCCTTCCTCACAGTGCAACACACCTATGAGCTGATCGTCTGCACCGATGACTTCCTTTCGAACTCGACGGATGCGGAAGCCAGCGCGCTCGTGTATGTCTTCACCAGAGAGTCGAGATACCTGAAATCTTTCAATGCCGATCGAGCCGCTTTGGAAGACGAAACCGAGCAAGTTCGAGAACTCGTGCGGGACGACCCAAGGCAGCTCGCCCAGCTTGACAAGCTCGAACCCCTGATTCACCAGACCCTCGCGGACTTATCGGAGCTGGTTCGCGCAAGCGATGCCAGAGACTTCGACGAGGCGAAAGCCATTGCCTTGACCACGCGAGGCAATCGGCTCAGGTACGAAGCCCGCCAAATCATCGAGGACATGAAAGCCGAGGAGCGAACCACGCTGGTGCAGTACGCGCAGTCCCGCAAGCCAAGAATGCGCACCGAACTCGCGGCTCTGCTGGGAAGCACCGGATTGGCCGTGGGCTGCTTGTTGCTCGGACAAATTTTATTGAACCGGACCTCCTCAAAGCGCCAGAGAGCGGAGGAGGAACTGAAGATGAGCGAGCGGCGGTTCCAGGCTCTCTGCGACCAGGCGCCGGTGGGAATTTACGAGACCGATGCGGATGGAATGTGCGTCTACACCAATCCGAGATGGTCGGAGATATCCGCATTGAGCGCAGGGGAAAGCCTGGGGAAGGGTTGGCAGAGGGTATTGCATCCCGAGGACCGCGCGACGGTGTTCGAAGGATGGAGAGCGGCCATGGCGCAAGGGGCGAGATGGGAATATCGCCTTGAAAATCCGCGCGGCGAGGTCCGCTGGATTCACGCCCTGGGCAGGCCAATCTATTCGGATCGGGGCGAAGTTACGGGATACGTCGGCACTCTGGAAGACGTAACGGAGCGCAAATCGGCGGAGCGAGCGCTTCAAGAAAGAGACGCGCTCAATCGCGCGATCCTCAACTCGCTTCCCGCCAATATCGCAGTGTTGAGAGGAGACGGCACGATTCAAGCGATGAACGAAGCCTGGAAACGCTTTGCGCTAGTCAACGGCGACCCTCCGACCTCCCTCGCAGACGCTGACGCCGGTTATTTGGAGGCATGCCGTCGAGCCGCGGAGGCCGGATCGGAGGACGCCAAAAAAACGCGTTCCGGGATTCAGGACGTGCTGGCGGGAAGGCTGCCGTCCTTCGAAATGGAATATCATTCCGATGCCGGCAAGAAGTGGTTTTATATGTTGGTTACTCCCCTCGCGGGCGTCTCCGGGGGAGGCGCGGTGATCGCGCACGTGAACGTCACCGACCGCAAGAAAGCCCAACAGCGGTTCCGGCTGGTGGTGGAGGCCGCGCCCAGCGGAATGGTGATGTACGACCGCCACGGAAAAATCGTTCTCGTAAACTCGCGGGCCGAAAAGCTGTTTGGCTACGAGCGCAGAGAACTCCTCGGCCAGCCGGTTGAGATCCTCGCTCTGGAGTCGTCCACCGAGGCGGGCGAAAGCCTCAGAGCGGTTTTCGCCGAGCCCCTCGTCCGGCCCAGGACAACCGGGCAGGATCTCTACGCCCGGCGCAAGGATGGCGCGCGATTTCCAGTGGAAGTCGAGTTGAATCCCGTCGAAACGGAAGAGGGCACTTGCGTGCTGAGTTCGATCATGGACATCACCGAGCGGCGGCGCACCGAAGAGGAGCGCCAGAAATTCGTGTCCCTGGCTGATCGAAGCCTGGAATTCATAGGGATGTGCGGTCTCGATTTCAAACCGTTCTACGTCAACAGCGCCGGCATGCGCCTGGTTGGGCTGGAGAATCTCGAAGCAGCGTGTGCGCTCCAGATGCAAGACTACGTTTTTCCCGAAGACCGGCCTTTTATCGTCGGTCAATTCCTGCCGCGCGTGCTGCGCGAAGGACACGGCAAAGTGGAAATTCGTTTCCGGCATTTCAAAACTGGCGAGCCGATCTGGATCCTCTATAACGTCTTTAGCATCTGCGACCGTCGCGGAACCGATATCGGTTGGGCCACCGTGAGCGTCGATATCACAGAGCGCAAGCAAGCGGAGAGCGCGCTGAAGGACAGCCGGCGGGAGTTGCGCGCATTAGCCGGCCGTCTGATCAATGCCGAGGAGGAAGAGCGTAAGCGCATTTCTCGCGAGCTTCACGACGACCTGAGCCAAAAACTTGCCTTGCTCGCCTTCGATACCGGCGGTCTTCTCACGGCCCCTTTATCGCCGGAGGCCAAGGACCAGCTTCTGCATCTTCGAACGCATATCGTCCAATTGGCACAGGATGTGCGCCAGATTTCGCACCAGTTGCATCCCTCGGTCCTCGAAGATCTTGGACTGACGGCGGCCCTAAGAGAAATGTGCGAGGAATTTTCGGCGAGAGAAGGAATCGAGGTGGCGTTTAACGAACAGAATGTGCCGCAAGCGCTTCCCGTGGAAGTAGCGTCCTGCCTGTACCGCGTCGCGCAAGAAGCCCTGCACAACGTTTTGAAACACGCCCAGACGCGCCACGCTCAAGTAACCGTTCGCGGCTGTCCGGACGGCGTTCGCCTTTCCATCCAGGATGCGGGCGTCGGATTCGACTCGGAGGCGGCCTTGCTCCGCCACGGGCTGGGAATCGTCAGCATGAAGGAGAGGGTGCGGCTGGTGCAGGGCGAGTTCTCGATTCATTCCCGGCCCGGCAAAGGCGCCGAGGTCGGGGTATTCGTCCCGTTACCGAGGTGATCCGATGAAGCTCCCGCGCGTGTTGCTGGCCGACGATCACCCGATGTTTCTGGCGGGCTTGCGCTCGCTTCTGAAAGACGAATGCGAGGTGGTGGGAGCGGTGAGCGACGGCAGGGCCTTGGTGGAGGAAGCTTCGCGGCTTAAGCCGGAAGTCATTGTGCTCGACATCGGCCTGCCGATGTTGAACGGCATCGATGCGGCGCGCCAAATCAAAAAAGATCAGCCGGACACGAAGATCTTATTTCTGACCATGCACGCCAGCTTGGCCTATTTAAGGGATGCGCTGGCCGCCGGCGCCTCCGGATACCTGTTGAAAACGGCCGCCAGAGAAGAGCTGCTAAATGCGTTGAAGGATGTAATTCGAAACCGGATTCACGTCAATCCGGGATTCGGTGAAGAGATCGTCGACCAGTTCGAGCGCCGCCCGCGCAGTTTTACCGGCTCGTCCCCGGTCCTCACTGCGCGGCAGCGTGAAATCCTGCAACTGGTGGCGGAAGGGCGGACCGCTAAAGAGATGGCGGACATCCTGAACGTTTCCGTTCAAACGGTGGCGTTCCACAAACATCAGATCATGGAGCGGCTAGGGCTCCGGACAACCGCCGAACTGACCAAGTACGCGATCCAGGAAGGCTTGGTGGGGGCATGAAAGTGGTCGATCGGATGCCCATGCCAGGCGTGGCCTCACTGAAGCGGACGCGAATTTTGCTGGCCGACGACGATCTTGATATGCTCGCGATCGTCAAACGGCTTCTCCAGACGGATTTTGAAGTAGTCGCCATGGTTTCAGACGGGAGCGCGCTGGTGGAAGCGGCTTTTAAATTGCGACCCGACGTGATTGTTACGGACATCTCCATGCCGGCGATGAATGGAATCGAGGCAGCCGGCAGGATTCGCCGGACACTACCTTGGATTAAGTTCATCTTTCTCACCATGCATGACGGAACGGGCTACCGAAGGGAAGCCCAGAGCGCGGGCGCGGCGGGTTATGTGCTCAAATCGTCGGCCCGGGAGGAGTTGAGCCGTGCGATTCGCGATGCTGTGGAAAGCTCCGCATAACCCGGCGCCTGGCCGCCTTAATAGCGCCGCGAATCTCTTCTCCTAAAGACAGAGTTGGAGTATACTGTGACTTACCTTCCAAATGTGCAGGTTGGGTCACGTCCTCGCGGTATCCGTGTTTGGGCTGCCGTGTGTCCACGCGGCCTCGGCGCTCACGTTTCACAAGGACATCGAGCCGATTCTTCAGAACCGCTGCCAGACCTGTCATCGTCCCGGCGAGCCCGCGCCAATGCCGTTGCTAACGTATGAGCAGACTCGGCCCTGGGCCAGGGCCATTCGCGCCGCTGTGCTCACGGGCAAAATGCCTCCCTGGCACGCCGATCCGCACTTCGGAAAATTCTTGAACGACCTCTCCATGACCGGCGCGGAGAAGGAGAAGTTGATCGCCTGGATCGATGCCGGCGCGGTTGAAGGCGATCCCGCGGATTCCCCAAGGCCGCGCGTCTTTCCACTGGGCTGGCACATTCCGAAACCCGATGTGGTTTTCGAAATGCCCACGGAATTCCCGGTGCCGGCCAAAGGCACGATCGATTATCAATACATCCCGGTACCCACTCACTTCACCGAAGATAAATGGGTGGAGATGGCCGAGGTCCGGCCGTCCGACCCTTCGGTGGTGCATCACGCCATTGTGGTCGTGGAGCAGAATGACGGATCGTATCCGGAACAATATCTGGCCGGCTACGCTCCCGGCATGACTCCGCAGATCTGGAAACCGGGGCAGGCGCGGCTGGTCAAGGCCGGATCGACGCTCATCTTCCAGATGCATTACACGGTTAACGGCAAACCAGCCAAGGACCGCACCCGCATCGGCCTGGTCTTCGCCAAACAACCGGTCACCGAGCAGATCTTCGCGATGCAGGCGATGGGGCTTAACCTGAGAATTCCCGCCGGCGCTCCGAATTATCGCGTGGATGCCGTAGCCACGATGCCGCGCGACGTGCTGCTGATGGGAATGCGCGCGCACATGCACCTGCGCGGGAAATCCTTCGAGTTCCGGGCAGTTTACCCCAATGGAGAAAGCGAGATTCTCCTGAACATCCCGCACTACGATTTCAACTGGCAGCCCTATTACTACCTGGAGACTCCGAAGCTGCTGCCGCGAGGCACGATCGTCGAGTGCACGGCGTATTTCGATAATTCTGCCAACAATCCGTTCAATCCCGACCCGTCGGCGACCATTACATGGGGGCCGCAAAGCTGGGATGAGATGATGATCGGATGGCTGGATGTGGCGATTCCGGTTCCATCGTTCCGCGGCGCGCTGCGCTAATCGCGAGAAACCCGACGGCCACGATAAGTCTTCGTCAGCCTCACAGCATAAGCGGTAGCTTGTCCTACTTCTCCATGGCACCATGGGAAGTGCACTGATGAAACTCCCGGTGTTACTTGCGCTTTTAGGAGGCGCCCTGCTGGCTCAAATGACTGAAATTTCTGGAGACCGAATTCGCGCAAACGTGAAGTTTCTTTCGAGCGATTTACTGGAAGGCCGGGGCGTGGGCGCGCGCGGGGGCGAGTTGGCCAGCGAATATATGGCCACACAATTCGCGTTGCTCGGGGCCAAACCCGCGGGCGATAAGGGAACCTATTTTCAGAAAGTTTCCCTGGTGGGGTCCGAGCCGCAACCCACTTCGCAGCTTGCCGCCGTCACGGACCAAGGCGCCACGATTCCGTTCAAATGGCTCGACGAATTCGTCGGCGTAAATCTTCAGCAAACGGCGAACGATACCTTCGACGCGCCGGCGATCTTCGTGGGACACGGCATCACCGCGCCCGAATACGATTGGGACGATTACAGAAATATCGACGTTCGCGGCAAAGTGGTGGTGCTGTTCACGGGTGAGCCTCCCTCTGACGATCCCAAATTCTTCACTGGCCGCGCCCTCACCTACTATGGCCGTTGGACTTACAAATATGAAGAAGCCGCGCGCCGCGGCGCGATTGCGGCCATAATTATTCACACCACGCCCACTGCCAGCTACGGATGGGATGTGGTTCGCGCCTCCTGGGGCCGCGAGGATCAGCACGAAATGCTCGCCTCCGGTGAACACGCTCTGGCGCTGGGTGGCTGGGTGACGAAAGAGGCCGGAGAGAAAATCGCCGCCACGCTCGGCAAAACCGTGGACGAGCTGCTTCAGATGGCCGATTCCCGCGGATTCCACGCCGTTCCTCTCCCGCTTCACTTCCGTGCGAACTTGCCCACCAAGATCCGGCAAATCGAAACCCGCAACGTGGTCGCGAAAGTCGAAGGGAGCGATCCGGAATTGAAGAATCAAGCGGTGCTCTTCAACGCACACTGGGACCATTTGGGAATCGGCGAGCCGGTCGGCGGAGATCCGATCTATCACGGCGCCGTGGATAATGGCACCGGCTGCGCGATGCTTCTCGAGCTGGCGAGGGCGTGGGCGGCGCTGCCGCAAAAACCCCGCCGCTCTGCTATCTTCATCTCGGTCACTTCGGAGGAAGCCGGGCTGCTTGGCTCGCGCTATTTTGGCGAGCATCCCTCCATTCCTGCCGGGGACATCGCTCTGGCTCTCAATTTCGATGGCTTCCAGCCGTGGGGCCGCAGCCGCGACGTCGTGGTCAACGGCGCCGAGCGGACTACCGTTTTCCCCACCGTTCAAGAAGGGGCGCGACGGTTCAATCTCGCCATCGCCCCCGATCCGCGTCCAGAAGCCGGATCGTACTACCGCTCGGATCATTTCTCTTACGCGCGCGTAGGTATTCCCGCGTTTTCTATCGAGGAAGGGCAGGATCTGCTCGGGAAACCCCCGGGAACAGGCGCCAAGCTTTTCGCCGAATGGAACGAGAAGCGCTACCATCAGCCGACGGATCGATATCGCGATGATTGGGATGTTGCGGGAATGGTGGAATACGCCCGCTTCGGCCTGACGATCGCGACCGAAGTCGCGAATTCGCCAAAAATGCCCACTTGGCGTCCAGGAGACGAGTTCCTCCCGGCGCGCGAGAAAAGCGGCGTGAAGTAAACGCTCTGACGGAAATACAACCGATCGCCTGCCTGTCGTAAAGAAACGGAGCCTGCGCCCTTGCGATCTTCCAGGCGGAGAAGGAAGATGTATGCGGCAAATCCGAACAGCCGCGTTCGTGCTTGTACTGGCGATTCCTCGTTTATTCGCTCAATGTCAAACTCCCAAGCCCGATAATTCCACAGTGAATCGGCAAGACCGGACGAATGGCGCGGTGACGGCGGACAGTCAGAACGCCAATGCCGGCGACCGGACGCTCACGCAGCAAATTCGCAAAGCTCTGGTAAAGGATAAATCCTTGTCCGCCTATGCGCACAACCTCAAGGTGGTTTCGCAGAACGGCGTGGTAACGCTGAAGGGTTCGGTTCGCACCGAAGAAGAAAAACATAGCGTGGAGGCGAAGGCGGGGAGATCGCCGGGCGGGACAACGCGAGAAGCGAGCTGACGGTCGCGGCAAAGCCGTCTACAACCGGCTCCAAATAGCTCCGACACAGAAATCCATTAGAGAAAGGAATTACTTATCGGTTTGCTTGCGGGCATCGGCGCAATCGCGATTCCCGGAGTGGGACCGCTAATCGCGGCCGGCCCGATCATGGCGCTCTTGGCAGGCGCCGGAGCGGGAGGAGCCGTTGGAACGCTGATCGGCGCGCTGGTGGGTATGGGAATTCCCGAGTACGAAGCCGAGCGGTACGAAGGCCGGCGCGGAAGACGTCTCATCGGCGGGCGAAAAAAGCGCCAGCACGCCACGGCGTCGAGAAAACGACCGGAAAACCGGTTCCAACCAGCGAAACCCGAACTGAGCGGGAAAAAATGCTTCGCTGAGTCGCGCTCGATAGACGCAGATTTAGTGGCGTGAATAAGGGGCGTGCGATTCTGAAGGCATGCCTCCTCAAGCCGTCATCTTCGACTTTGGAGGCGTACTCTGCTTTCACCCTCCGGACGAGCGATTCACGCCCATAGCATCTGTTTTTGGGCTGACGGCCGCTGAGGTGATACCACTCTTCTGGGCTGAGCGCGCCGCCTACGACGCGGATCGTCTGGAAGCGCACGAGTATTGGGCCGGAATCGCTGCCGTGGCGGGACGAAAGCTCGATGCGGCTGACCTCGCCGAACTTATACGTCTGGAGATCGAATTGTGGAATGCCTTCGACGAGCGTGTCCTGGGGTGGGCCGCCCATCTTCGGGCGCAGGGCTTCCGAACGGCTATCCTTTCGAATCTTCCGCCCGCTCTGGGAGAAAAACTGCGAGCAACGCCCGGTTTCCTCGATCCCTTCGACCAGGTTACGTTTTCGTATGAAGTGAAGAGCATTAAACCGGAGCCTGAGATTTATCGCGATGCGATCCGGGGGCTCGGCGTTGAACCGGGTCAAGCTCTATTCCTCGACGACCGCGAGCAGAACGTTGAAGGCGCGCGCGCTGTCGGACTTCTGGCGGAGCTTTTCTCAACCTGGGAGGAATTTTTGAAGCGGACGCTGGTCCGCTACGATTTGCCGATGCCAGTTTCCCAGGCTTTTTGAGGATCGCTACGCCGCCCCGGCGCGCTCGATGCGATCCGCGGGGCGCGCGATGTCGCAGAATTCTTCATAGGGAAAATCGGAGCCCAGCCGCTTCAGTTCCCCCATGAAGTAGGCGTCCATCTGCTGACGCTGTTCGGGGCTGAGCAGCTCGGCGCCGCCGCCGCCTTGAGATCCCTTCCGCAGCATAGGCGATCTGGATCGCCACGGGATCATATGCCACATCTCGAACTTCTCCTCAACCGACTTCATATATTCGAAAGAGGATCTTTCGATCACACGCTGGAGGACAGCTTCATCGGCGTTCACGTTCAAAAAATCTGCGATTTTACGCACGTTTCCAGGCAGGTCGCGCTTCATCGATTTGAACGAGAGCACCAGGACGTTGGGCCGGTGGCGCTGCGCCCAATAGCCCGCCGTGCTGTGCGCCCAATTGCCCCAAAACATCGCATCCGAACAGAACAGTTTGATCCAAAGATCCAGCGAGCGAATCGGGATGATGTTTCCAAAGAAGTGGTAGCTGGAGACGAAGACGTCCTTGGGATCGCGGACCACGATGATGTAGCGGGCATCGGGGGAATAGGGCAAGTCCTCCCACGCGAAGTGAGTTTTGATGACGCGCTTTCCCGCAGGCGAGGCGCGCCAGGCCGACTCGTCCTCCAAAGGCACGGCGTAGCGGCTCATCGGCCCCATATCCCTGGTGTCCGGCCACGGAACCAGTTCATGAATGTGGCCGAATTCGCCCCGGCCATTATTCAGCAACTGGTGCGCGATCTGCATTGTCCAGTTGGTGCCGCTCTTGGGAAATACGGCGATAAAGACGTCGCGCTCCGTTGGGACATAACCGGCGAAGGGATTCCGCTCGGCGATTTGCTTCCGCCGCCGCTTGCCCATCCCCGCGAACACCTTCTCCGCCCGGCCTACCTTGGCCATTATGTTTATGAACGGTCCCGCGAAGCCGTCCATCAACACGCCCATCGCTATGCGGGCCGGCAACGGCGGCGGCTTCCGCACGAACGGCTTTTTCGAATCCATTCAGATCACCTGTAGGACGATCTTACCCCGAATATGGTTGGTCTGCCCGATTTCGTGGGCCTTGGCGGCCTCGGCGAGGGGGAACACCGCGTCGATGTGAGGCTTCACTTTGCCCTCGTCCACCAGCGCGGCGATTTCGGCCAACTGGGCTGGATTGGGTTGAACGAAAATGCCGGCCGCGCGCACGCCATGAGCTTTGGCATCTTCCTGCGAAGGCTGGCCCAGAATGGTGACCAGAATGCCGCCCTTTTTCAAAACGCCCCACGACCGCGCCCTGGTTTCGCCCGCTTGAGTGTCCAGCACGACATCAAATTCGCGCGCGACATCTTCGAAGCGAACGGACGTGTAGTCGATGGGCTGATCCACGCCGAGTTCGTGCAGGAAACCATGATTGCGGGCGGAGGCGGTTCCCGCCACGAACGCTCCTCTCCGTTTTGCGAACTGCGCGGCGAAGTGACCCACGCCTCCGGCCGCGGCATGAATGAGCACCTTCTGCCCGGCTTGTAGATCCGCGGCGTCGAACAGCGCCTGCCATGCAGTGAGCGCCGCGAGTGGAATAGCGGCCGCGCGGATGTGATCCAGTGATTTGGGCTTTGCCGCGACCTCCGAGGCGCGCACCGCGATATAGTCCGCATAGGCGCCGTCCCGCGAGATGTCGGGACGCGCATAAACTTCGGCTCCGCGCCGCCAATCGGCTACGTTTGCGCCGGCAGCTTCGATAACGCCCGAAAAATCCCACCCGGGGATCATCGGCAACTTATATTTCAGCCAGTCTTTTACGTACCCGGCCCGAACTTTCCAATCGACAGGGTTCACGGCTGAGGCGTGAATGCGCACCAACACCTCGTCTGGGGCGGGGTCGGGCCGAGGCGCATCCTCGTGGCGCAAAACTTCCGGACCGCCGTATTCGTGTATGCGTACGGCTTTCATATAGAAGCGACCCGGCCGCCGATCGTCGGCCTTCGAGGGAATCTATTCGCTCTTGCCGGTCTTTTGCAGTTCCTCGAGCGCCGCCAGAACTTCCTTGCTGTGAGGCATCGGATTGACCTTCAGGAACACTTTGCGGATCACGCCCTGAGGATCGAGGAGGAACGTGTTGCGCGCGGCGACTTCCGAGGCGCCGAATTTCTGAGTTGAGCCGTACATGTTCACCACTTTGTGGTCGACGTCGCTCAGCAGTTTGAAGGTTAAGTTTTCCTTCGTGCAGAACTCCACGTGAGAATCGACCGGGTCTACGCTGACGCCCACGATGGCCGCATTGATCTTGGTGTACTTCTCCTGGTCGGCCTGGAAATTGTGCGCCTCGATGGTGCAGCCCGGCGTCATGTCCTTGGGATAGAAGTAGAGCACGACCCATTTCCCGCGGAAATCATGCAGGTTGACAGTCTTGTTTTCTTGCGATTTCAGCGTGAAATCCGGAGCCTTGGTATTCACGGTCGGCGGATCGGCGGCGAGCGCGGCGGAAACACCAACCGCCAGCGCCAATATCCCGGCAAGCGTCAACTTGACAATCGATCGGGTATTCATGGATAGTTCTCCTCGGGTAAGGTGCAAATGCGCTGTTTCAGTATACGACAGTTGCATACCATAGAACCCGGACGTCGCACGCCCCACTTGAACCGTTCCGCTAGACCGTAATCCGTCGATAGGTATTCAACCGGCGCTTGTCCCCGGCCGTAAGGCCGGGGCTGGGTGCGAACGCTGGAACACCGTCGTGCCCACTTTCAGCCCCGCCCGTGAGGGCGGGGGCAAGCTTACGGACGGATTACGGCTAGAGCTGCTCAGCTTTTCGACTGCGCCTTAACGCTCAATCCGCGGCCTACTTCTCAGCTCGTTCTTTCGGGTCCACCACGACGCCCTCGCGGATCGCGTCGGTTGGATTCAGGATCACGGAGTCCATTGCCTCCAGTCCCGAGGTCGCCTCAACCTCTGCGCCGTAGTCGCGGCCCAGCGTCAGCTTCCGCATATGAACGTGACGTTCCCTGTCCACCACCGCGGCAAATACGCCTTCGGTCCGGAACATCAGCGCATCGCCGGGAACCCTAAGTGCATTTACCGTGTGGGGCAGACGGAAGCTTACGGTGGCGTACATGCCGGGTAGAAGCGACCCGCTGGAATTATCGACTTCTAAGATGGTCAACATCGTCCGTGAAGTGGGGTCCACGGCGCTGGCGGCGCTGGTGACGCGCGCTGGAAATGCGCGCCCCGGAAACTCTTCCACTGCCAGTTTCGCGGGTTGGTTCACGCGGATCACCGGAGCGTAGCTTTGAGGCACGTTCACGAAGATGCGGAGGGTCTGTATTTGAGAGATCCGGAAAAGCTCGTGCGTGGCAGTGCTGCTGCCCGAACTGACCAAAGTGCCCACGTCGGAGGCGGCGGTGTTGCGGTAGGTAATCACACCGTCGAAAGGCGCTTCGATATGCGCGAATTTTTTCTCCTCGATCAGGCGGTTCAAATTCGCATCGTTCGCGTTGATGACGTCCTGCTGCGCGCGAATGCTTTCTTCAGCGGCGTGAACGTTCGCCTGGCCGTTTTCCAGAGCCGCTTGCGCGGTATCGTTATCCTGCCTGGACATGACGCCCTGGTCGGCCAGCGCTTTCGTCCGCTCGGCCGTTATCTTCGATAATTTCAAACTGCTTTGAGCGGCCTGCAAATTCGCCTGCAGTTGCGCCAGCGCGGCGCGGGATTGGCCCAGCGTCGCGCGAGCCTGCACGATCTGCTGATCCAGATCCGGCGTATCGAGCTCAATCAGCGGCTGGCCCCGCTTTACGCGGTCGCCGATTTCCACATAACGCTGTTTGATGTAGCCGTCGGTGCGGGCATACACGGGGGTTTCGAGCAGAGCCATGGTTTGGCCCGGCAGATCCACTGTGGCCTCCGAAGCGGCTATGCGAACTTTCGCGACGTTAACACTGGGCGGCGCGGCGGTCGCGCTTTCCCCGATGCTTGCCGCCAGGGCCCGCTCTTGAGTTTTGCGCACGGAAAGCTCATAAAAAATCGCGCCGCCGAGAGCGATGGCCGCCACTAACAGCACAACCAAAAAGCCATGGTGTGATTTGTTGTCGGCTGGCCGGCGAATCTCCGCCGGCTCGGGCTGAATCTGTGGATTGGTTCCCATCAAGCGAGTTCCGTCTCAGCGCCGGTATCCAGCCGGTCGAATCTCTTGGGCGGCGCTTTGCGCAGAAGGCTGTACACCACCGGCACCACGAAAAGGGTAGCCACCGTCGCCAGCATCAATCCTCCGATTACCGCGCGTCCGAGCGGGGCGTTCTGCTCTCCGCCTTCGCCCAAACCCAGCGCCATGGGAATCATTCCCGCGAGCATCGCCATCGCCGTCATGATCACGGGGCGTAGACGAGTGCGGCCGGCCTGGTACGCCGCAGTCAGCACATCGGCTCCCTGGCGGCGCAGGTCGTTGGCGAAAGTCACCAACAGAATGCTGTTCGCAGTGCCGACGCCAATGCTCATGATAGCCCCCATCAGCGCGGGGACGCTAATCGTGGTGCGGGTAAAAAACAGGATCAGCAAAATACCCGTTAACGCCCCGGGAATCGCCATCAGAATGATAAAGGGATCGGTCCAGGACTGGAAATTAATCACCATCACAAAATAAACCAGGATAATGGCGAAAATGAGGCCATACGCCATTCCGGTGAAGGACGCTCGCATGGTTTCCACTTGTCCGCGCGTATCGATGTAGCTGCCGGACGGCAACTTGTGATTGAACTCGGCGATCACGCGGTCGACGTCAGCGGCCACGCTGCCCAGGTCTCGGTTCTCGATGTTGGCGTATACGTCGAACACGGGTTGCACGTTGTAGTGGCTGACCACGGCGGAAGTTTGCCCGCGCTGAACCTGGGCCACGTTGCTCAACAACTGCGTGGAAGCGCCGCCCGCCTTTGAAATCGGCGTGCTCAAAATCGCCGCGGGCGAGTCCACGCGGTATGTCGGCGTTTGCACGGTGACCGTGTAATCGACCCCGTTGGCGGGATTGATCCACCAATTCGCCGCGGTCTGGAACGAGCCGCTGAGCGAAGTCAACATGCCATTGGCGACGTCTCTCTGAGTGAATCCCAAGACGCTGGCCCGATCGCGGTCTACATTGATGCGCATCAGGGGAACGTCGCGCACTTGATGCACGTGTACGTCGGCCGCCCCGGGGATGTCGGCCAGCCGCGCCGACATTTCCGTGGCGAGTCGGTAATCCTGTTCCATATTTCGCAGCGGGCCGCCGATTTGCACGTCGATCGGCGCGGGCAAGCCGAAATTCAGGATCTGGCTCACGATATCGGCGGGCTGAAAGAAGAAAGTCAAATCCGGAAACTCGCGCGGCAATCGGCTGCGCATTTCGTGAATGTATTCCCAGGTGGAACGGTGCTCGCCCGGACGCAGAGAGACCAGGATTTCGCCGTCGAAGGTGCCCAAAGTGGTGCTGTCGCCGAAGGTGAGATTAAACCCGCTGGTGGGCAGACCGATATTGTCCAGAATGTCGCCCAGTTCGTTCGCCGGAATCACTTGACGAATGGCGCTTTCCACTTCGACAAATCGCTGTTCGGTTTCTTCCACCCGCGTGCCTGCGGGGGCGCGCACGTGCAGCCGGATCTGCCCGGCGTCCACCTTCGGAAAGAAATCGCTGCCCACATAGGAATACAGCATGAAACTCGCGCCGGAAAGAATCACGAAGCAGGCGATCACCAGGGCGCGGTGATGCAAAGCCGATTCCAGCAGTCCCGAATAGGAGGCGCGCATCTTTTCGAAGCTCTTGTGAAAACCGTGATGCATCCGCCAAAGCCAGCCCGCGTCCTCGGCCTCGGCCTCTCCTTCCGGACCGCGATAGAGCCGCAGCTCGGCGGGAATCAGGAACCGGATCATGGTGGGCACCAGCGTGCGCGAAAGTAAATAGGACGCGCCCATCGCCAGCGCCACCGCCATGGCCAGCGGCGTGAACAGATACTTCGCGGTTCCGGTGAGGAACGCCACCGGCACGAACACAATGCAGATGCACAACGTGGAGACGAAGGCCGGGACGGCGATTTGTTGAGCGCCGTCCAAAATAGCGTTCACTACGCCCTTGCCCATCCCCAGATTGCGGTGAATGTTCTCGATTTCGACCGTGGCGTCGTCCACCAGGATGCCGACGGCCAGCGCCAAGCCTCCCAACGTCATGATGTTGATCGTTTCGCCTAGCGCGTACAGGATCGCAAGGGAAGTGAAAATCGAAAGCGGAATCGAAATGCAGACGATCAGCGTGCTGCGCCAGCTTCCCAGGAACAGCAGAATCATCAAGCCGGTGAGCGCCGCGGCCGCCAAGGCTTCCTTGACCACATCCTGAATCGCCGCGCGCACGAATATGGATTGATCGAAAAGCGTCCGCACCTGCAGCCCCGGAGGCAGCGTGGACAATATGCGGGGCAGGGCCTGTTTGATGCGGCGGACGATCTCAATAGTGGAGACGCCGCCATTCTTCAACGCCGTTAGGAGCGCGCCGCGCTGGCCATTGTGGCGGACGATATTGCTTTGCACCAGATATCCATCCCGCACCTGCGCAACGTCGCTCATATAAATGGTCCCGCCGTTGACGGTTTTGATCGGCAGGCGATTAAACGCGGCGACGATCTTGGGCGTGTTATTCATCTCCACGCGATATTCGCGCGAGCCGATTTTGGCGCTCCCCGCCGGCAGAATCACGCTCTGGCTGTTCAAGGCCGTTGATACGTCCGCGGCGGAAAGGCCGTGCGCGTAGAGTTCCTTGGGGTCGATGTCGACCATGATCTGGCGCTGCTTGCCGCCATAGGGCGGCGGCACGCTCGCGCCCTGAATCGTCGCAAGCTGCGTGCGGATGAAATTCGTGCCCAGATCGTAGATTTGCTGCTCGCTGAGCGTCTCGCTGGAAAGCCCCAACTGCAAGATGGGAACGGTGGCGGCGTTGTATTGGAGGATGTTGGGCGGCCGGGCCCCCTGCGGCATGTAGCCGAGCTGAGTATTGGTTTGAGCGCCGATCTGCGCGATGGCGGCTTCGATTTGCGCCCCGGGATGGAAATAGATGCGGATGATGGAAATTCCCGCCAGCGTCTGCGACTCGATACGGTCGATGTCATTGACAGTCGTGGTCATCCCGCGCTCGCTGCGGGTGGTGACGATGTCGGCCATCTCCTCGGGCGCGAGCCCGCTGTACTGCCATACAACGCTCACGATGGGAATGTCGATTTCCGGGAAAATATCGGCGGGCATGCGGGCGATCGCCAAGCCCCCGGCAAGCACGATGGCCAGCGCCATCACCACGAACGTATACGGGCGGCGCAGCGCCAGCCTGACGATCCACATACAGAAACGATCTCTATTTATTTAATCGCGTGGCGCGGAGAAGTGTCCAGTGCCGGGCGCGGTTTAAGTCACTGGCCATTGGGCATAGAACGAGGCCCGAACCGTGCTATCTTTCCCCTACGGGGCCGCTGAGCAGGCGCTCCAGAAATCACGGAGGAGATTTATGGGCGCCAATCGAGCCGAAACGCCGCACCACAACAGTGCGCACAAAGGGAATAAGCACCCCATTTTGGAGTTCGTGCATCCCGGCTATGAAACTCTGATGGACGTGCATCGTTACGCGTCCCGCGTCGAACTGGGAAAGCTTGCGGTCATGAGCTGGTCCGGGGCGCATGCCTTTCGGGAATACAACTGGCTCACCATGGAGCCGGTGAAGAACATATCCGGAAATCTTCGGGGGATGGTTATCAGCGCCAAATGGCGCACCGCGTTTAACTTTCTCGAAGAGAGCAAGGCCGCCCAGTCGCTCGAGAAAATCGGACTAGTGGCGGGTTTCACGACGGCATTAGCGGAGAAGCATGAGGAGTTCGAAACGATTTTCGGCTCTGAGGACCCTGCCTTCTTGAAGGGGTTGCAATATGCGGCCATCGCCGGCACGGCGGCTGAAAAGGCTCTCGCCGGCGGCGCCCGCTTCGGCGTTCACGCCATCTACCGGTCGCTTGAGGGCTGGTGCATGATCGCGGGGCTTTTGGGCGCGCGCTCCTCTTCCGCGAAAGCGATCGAGACGATCGATCGCGCAGACAGGTACGTTAAGACGGCCTTCGACGCCATCACCGATACGACGAACCAGGCGGCGGCGCTTACCGCCGCGGCGGAACAGGCTCGCTGGTTTGTTGTCCATGTGGTGTTCTAGTTCGCCCGCGGGCCCGCCCTGGCGGTTCTACGCCTCTCGAGGACTACAGCCTGGCGATTTCATTTGTAAACGACTTCCATAAAGCGTAGAATCTCTAAAGCTGCAATCCAGCTAAACCAAGGAGGGAATTCATGGCATCGGAAAGAACCGTATTTGGCGCATTCAATCAGGGGGTCATCCCCACGATCGCCTGTTTCAGCCAGGCCACCACCCCGCTCGGCGTGGACCTCGGAGATCTGATCGACGCGATGCAGGAATACGTCACGTCATTCGTGGCGCCTGTCTGGGGCACGCCCGCGAAACTCGTCCAGACCACAGGCTTCCAGGCTGGGGCTTGGGCGATGGTATTTCTCGACGATGCGGACCAGCCCGGAGCTCTGGCCTATCACGACCTCACTCCGGACGGCCTGCCCGTATCGAAGGTCTTCGTCAAAACCACCCTGGACGACGGCGGTTTGGTAAGCGTCTCGGCATCGCATGAGCTGGTGGAGATGCTGGTCGATCCCGCGATCAACATGATGACCTCGGGGCCCGACGCGAAAACGATGTACGCCTACGAGAGCGCGGACCCGGTGGAGGAGTCCAGCTTTCCCGTGAACGGAATTCAGATGAGCGATTTCGTGTATCCCGCGTTTTTCGAAGTCTTCCGCAAACCCAAGTCCGTTCAGTTCGATCAGATGAACCTCGTGACCAAGCCGTTCCAGATCATGAAGGGCGGCTACCAGATTATTTTCAAGAGCGGAAAGTATAGCCAGGTGTTCGGTTCGGTGGCGAAGGAGAAGCGGTTTGCCAAGGAAGACCGGCGCGGCCATCGCAGCGAGAGCCGGAAAGCCGGCAAACTCGTGCAATCCGACGTCAAGCAGCTCAAGCGGCACTTTGCGGCTGCCGTTTAAAGCGGCGTTGGCCCGCGTCAGTTATCGCGCTGTGCGTCCCTCAGGCGCACAGCGCCCATGCGGCTCCAGAAATACTCGCTCCCGCCTTCCGCCACTTCCACCAGCTCATCCGCTTCGTCGCGCAGTGAGGCCACCCGTCTTTTCTACCGGCGAGGGCCGCGCGTCTGTCAGGGTCGCGATCCACGTTCTCTCGATCTACGGCGCCGCATTGGGACCATGACGCTACCATCTAAATGACGCATGCCCATGAAAACCATCTCCTCCAAGGAATTGATTCGCACGCCGATTCTTAGCGTCACTATGGACCGCGCGATTGACCCCGACGGGTTTGAGATCAAGCGGGCGATCGTGCAACATCCAGGTTCGGCCGTGATGATGCCGGTGGACGAGCGCAAGCGCGTTCTTCTGGTCCGCCAATACCGGCTTCCGGCGCGCCAATACCTGTGGGAGCTTCCCGCGGGGCGTCTGGACGAGGGCGAAACCCCTTTACAGGCGGCGCGGCGAGAATTGGCGGAGGAGACCGGCTACCGCGCGCGCCATTGGAAGAAACTGGCGGAATTCTATCCCAGTCCCGGATTTCTTGCCGAGAAGATGACCATCTACCTGGCTACCGGGCTCACCGAAGGCGCGCAGACGCCAATGGAGGATGAACGCATTCAGACGCGCTGGTTTGCCGCCGTCGAGCTTGATCGGCTGATCGCCGCGGGCAGGATTAAAGACGGCAAAACACAAATAGGCTTCCTCAAATGGAAGCGGTCTCTTGAGAATGGATAACGCCCGAATGCGTAATCGCATTCAGGCGCGTCTCGGAGACGTCTACGAGGTCAGCCAGTTCACTTCTCGCTCGTGGCTGCCGGCGCCTCGGGACTCTTCTTTTGTTCCTTGTCATCCTTCTTTGCCGCCGGTAGTGGTGGCGGCTTAGGCGCGGGATCGTTGGGACCAAGATGCATCAATTCCCGCAGAGCGGCGACGACCTCCTCTTTCGAATCGTGCTTCGGTTTATATACGTCCAGGTCCCCCATGTCGGCGGGGTTCGGTTTTTTGGGCGCCTCGGCCAAAAGCAGAGGCGTCAGATTGTCTTTGTTGACGGCGTCCAGTTTTCCGCCCGCGGCCGCGAGCGCACGGATCATCCCTACGTGTTCCTCTTGCACCGCCTGATGTAGGGGCGTCGAGCCATCGGCCGCTTTGGCGTTCGGATTGGCTCCGGCCGCGAGGAGCAGTTTCAGAGCCTCCTGCGGATCCCGGCTTCCGGGCTCGCGGAATTGCGGCGGACCAATACGGGTGAAACCAGGCCCCCCCGCGATCGGCGCACCCTGTCCGCCTTTAATAGCCGCCATTATGGGCGTCCGGCCGGCGTTAGGGTTCCCTCGGCCACCACCTTTGCCGTCTTTGGGCTTGTTCTCGCTAGGGGTCCACTCGAGCTGCGCGCCGTGGGCGAGCATCAATTTCAGGACATCCACGTCGGCTGCCGTCGCAGCCCTATAAAACGGCGAGCTGTTGACTTGAGCGCCGCAGCACAACGTCGTCGAGTGTAAAGCGCCGACGAACGGTTTGTTCACATCCGCCCCGAGATCCAGCAGGGACTTGACAAGAGCCAAAGCCGTCAGCTTGTTCGGATGGTTGGGTTGCAGCCGCGAGCCGTCATGAGCGCGCATATCGGTCGTGGCGTCGTGCATATCGACGGCGAAGTACAATGACCCATCGTTCGGATCGGCGCCAAGGTCGAGCAACTCTTTGGCAAGATCGAAGCGATCGTTGGCAATGGCAATGATGGTCGCGGTCGCTCCGTCGGCGTTCTTCGCCTTCAGATCTGCGCCGCCCTGAACGAGCGCCTTGACGACATCCTCATGTCCGTTGCGAACGGCGAACATCAGCGCCGTAAAGCCGCCTGAAGGATGATCCGCGTTTTTGCGGTTGGTGATCGTGGAGACGTGCGCCTTGAGATTGGGGTCCGCGCCCGCTTTTAGCAGGGCCTTCACAACCTCCACGTGGCCCTCGGCGGAAGCCCACATTAACGCGGTTTCTTCCTGAAACGGATCCGCGGCGTTGACGAACGAGCCGCGGGATGTGAGTAATTGCACCGCGTCCACTTTGCCTGTGCGCGCCGCGGCCATGAGCGGCGTCTCGCCTTCGGGATGCCAACGCGTCGGATTGGCTCCCGCATCGAGTAACACCCGCATCACCTCAACGGCGCCGTTGCGGCTCGCCTGGAGAAGAGGAGTTACGCCGTATTGGTTCGCTCTGTCGACCACCGCTCCCGCCGCAAGAAGCGCCTTTGTCATTTCCGCGTCCGAGTGGTAGGCCGCCCATAAGAGGGCCGAGGAGCCGTCATTCGCAAGCGCATTTACATCCACGTGCTCCTTGATCAGGTTGCGAACCGCGGCCAGGTCGTCGGCTTTCGCGGCTTCAACTATGGCGCTTGAGTTGGAAGCAGCTTGCGCGGGGGCAATGGCCGCTCCCAACACCAACCCCAGCACGAAAGGCAGGTGCCCTATCTGCCGCACAGGTCCTGCAATTGCTCTTCTCACCCGCTGCATTCGCTATTCCTCCATGTCCAACTTGCTCTAAGATATACCGAGGAAACGGAGAGCGCAAGGCGGCGTCTTCAGGAGGAGCAAGGCATAGGTCCGGCGCCGACGGTCCATAAGGGAGACGCCCTCGACGTCGGCTGCGAGGATCTCCACGCGCCTACTACGATGCTGGCTCGACCAGTCCCCCGTCGATACGATCCCCAACGATCCGGTTCACCACCAGTTCCAGAGCCTGCTGGCGGTAACCCAAAGGAAGCCGCATCGGCTGATTCAACTGGAGGCGTCGCTCCACCACCTTCGATGCGTCCGAAACAATGGCTAAATTTACGTAATTCCCCCGTGTGTCAATGGAGCGAAGCAACACCTCGATAGGCCCGATGCGCTCGAATTCCCGGGAAACCGCCAGCGAAAACTTATAGTAAGTGCGTCCTGCCACGCTGTGAACTTGGGTCGCCGCGACTGGTGCCCGCTCCAGGGCTTGCGGCTTCGGCTGAAGAGGGACGGCCGGCGTCGCTGCGCGTGATGCCCCCGGTTGCTCCTGAATTTCTCGAATCGCGGAATGTTGCGAATCCCACGTTTCCGGCCTTTGCCCGAGAACTTGAAGCCGATCGCGAGTCTGGTTCAAAGCCGTCCAAAGTCTGTCGCGAGTCCCCTCCATCTCGCTGAGGCGCCTTTGTTGGCGAACGCCGGAGAGCACCGCGACGCATAGCAGTAGAACCGCCGCAACCTCCAAGACCGGCCTCCAGCCGACCGCCAACCAGCGGTGCATCAAGGCATCCCCGGCGGCGGGGATCGGAACCACCAGACGGGGTCCCGGCCGATTGTTCTCCTCGACCCTAAACTCCAGAAACTCAATCCTGGCTTCCACGTAGTGCTCGAAGGCTATGCGCTGCTGGCCTTCGAGCATGGCCAACCGCAAGACCTCGCGGCTTGGCGATTCGTCCGTGGATTGATCGTAAGATTGGAGCGCTTTTGAGGCGCGCTTGTAGTCCACGTACGCGGATTCCAACCTCTGCCTAAGATCGTTCCCCTCGTTGCGCTTCCGCTCGTACGATTTGTCCGTTTCCCACATAAGACCTCCGTAAGGACCTTAGAACATGGTTGGCATTTCCGCTTCGCTTGACCGAACGCGCAAGATGCCGCGCGGGAAGGGCTGGATTTATTTAATTTTGTGCCGCCCGCGGAGGCTGTCGAGCGCCTTTGCGTTCCACGCTCATCGGCGCGGTGATTGGCGGCGCATGCGTCCGCTCGAATCGGGAGGTTGACATTCTACATCCTTGGCTGTAGACTACCTACAGCCTAATGAAAACGCGCTATCAAAATCGGATCGAGCTGCTGCAGGGCACGCTCGACATGCTGATTCTGCAAACGCTGCTCTGGGGCCCGCGGCACGGCTACGGAATCAGCCAGGCGATTCGCGCCGGCTCCAGCGACGTGCTGCAAGTGGAAACCGGATCTTTGTATCCGGCCCTGCACCGCCTGGAGAAGCAAGGCTGGCTTAAAGCTGAATGGAAGCAATCGGAAAACAAGCAACGGGCGAAATTCTATAACCTGACCGCCAAAGGCAAAAAGCAATTGGCCGCCGAGCAGAGCCGCTGGAACCAGATGAGCGCGGCGATCGCCAGCCTGATGAAGGAGCCCGCATGAGATTTCCCTGGTCGCGGAGCGACGAGATCGCCGAAGAGATTGAAGCGCATCTCCGCATGGCGGCGCGGGACGGCGCCGATCGCCGCGAGCTGGGAAATGCGCTGCTGATCCGCGAAACGACGCGCGATATGTGGGGTTGGACGCGACTGGAGAAGTTCGCGCGCGATTTCCGCTACGCGCTTCGCCAGATCCGCCGCGCGCCCGGCTTCGCCGCCGTCGCGATTGTGACGCTAGCCCTCGGGCTGGGCGCGGCCACGGCGATTTTTTCCATCGTCAACAGCGTATTGCTGGAACCGCTGAGGTATCGCGATCCCGGGCGGCTCTACTCCGTTGTGAATCTGCCCTCGCCGCGAGCGCCCCAGCTCGGGCTGTGGCTGGTGAACGCCCGGCACTTTTATGAATGGCGAAGGCATTGCCAGTCCTGCGAGGATGTGGCCCTGGCGATGACTACGGGCCTGGCGCTGACCGGCTGGGGCGAGCCGGACCGTTTGCCGGGACTGCTGGTATCTTCCAACTTGTTTCGGACGCTCGGCGTTCAACCGGCGCTGGGCCGTGATTTCCGCCCCGAAGAGGAATTGCCCGGTCAAAACCGCGAGGTCGTCCTCAGCGATTCGCTCTGGCGCTCGCGGTTTGCAGGCGACCCGCGAATGATTGGCCACGCCATTCAGATCGATGGCGAGGTATGCACGGTCATCGGCGTGATGCCGCCGGATTTTCGGCTTCCCGTAGGCGATCAATGGGGACCGGCGACTTTGAATGCCGCTAAAGCACCGCAGCCGGCGGTGTTTCGCCCGCTTGGCCGAGACGTTTCTAAAGCTCGCGGCGACGGCAATTACAACTATGTGGCCCTGGCCCGGCTGAAGCCAGGCGCCACGGCGGCGCAGGCTGCCGCGGAATTCCAGTCGTCCATTTCGGAGTTCGTGCGCGAATTCCACATTGGGCTGAAACCCGCGCTGTTCCCTCTGCGGGAGATCGAGACCCGCGGCGCGCGGCCGGGTTTATGGCTGCTGTTCGGAACCGTGGGCGTGGTGCTGTTGATCGTGTGCGTAAATATCGGGAACCTGATGCTGGTGCGGTCGGCGAGTCGCGACCGCGAAGCCGGCATTCGTATGGCCCTGGGATCGAGCCGCGCGGAATTGTTCCGGCTGGTGCTGATCGAAGCCTCCCTGCTAGTCGCCATCGGCGCTTCCCTGGGCGCCGGTTTGGCGTATGCCGGCCTGAAAGCGTTCATCGCCGCCGCTCCGGTGGAGCTGCCTCGCATCGGCGACGCCCATATGGACGCGCGCGTATTACTGTTCGCCGTGGCCGCGGCCCTGCTTTCCACATTGATCTGCGGAGTGTGCCCCGCCGGGAGGCTGGCGCGCGCCGATCCGCAAGGTGCGCTGAAAGGTATCCCGAAGCAGGGTAGGACGAGCTTAAGTTTGTTCCACTTGGTGAGCGCGGAAGTTGCGCTAACCACGCTGCTGCTAGTCGTCGGCGGCTTGCTGCTGCTGAGCTTTTATCGCGTGATGCGCGTACCGAAGGGCTTCGAAGCGGCGCACGTGATTACGCAAGACGTCACGCTCGGCGGCGCGAACTATAGCGAAGATCGCAACCGCACTCGCTTCGTCGACGAGGCCTTGCGGAGGATCGGGCAGATTCCCGGAGTTCAAGCTGTGGGGGCGACGAACTGGCTGCCGGTTCGCGGCGAGACCTGGATCTGCGAGCTTCGCGACGCGGACTCGGCCAACAAACGGGGAGTCGCGCCGGCGAACTTCCGGTTTGTCAGCCCCGGCTATTGGGCGGCGATGGGAATTCCCCTGGAGCAAGGGCGATTCATCACGGCGAGTGACCGCGGGCGCGCGGTAGGCGTTATTAGCGAGCGAGCCGCGCGATTCCTTTGGCCCGGTCAGGATCCGATCGGCAAGCGCGTCGGAGGCTGCGGCGACAGCGAAGGGAGGCCTTTGGAAGTGGTCGGGGTAGCGAGCGACGTTCGCGCCGGAATGGAGAAGGAGCCTCCGCCCATCATATATGCCGGCTACTGGGATGCTTCGTTTGGAAGCCGTTCGTTTGTGGTGCGCACCCAGGCGGACGCGGCGCCCGTTATGATCGCCGTTCGCGCGGTGCTCCGCTCGCTCGACCCGGACGTTCCGCTTCCGCCCGCCGCCAGCATGGAGCGGATCGTGGATGAATCCGTCGCCCCGCGCCGGTTTCAGATGGAGCTCGCCGTCGCGTTCGCGATGACGGCGCTGGCTCTGGCATCGCTTGGAGTCTATGGCGTGATCTCGTTCGCGGTCGCTCGCCGCACGCCGGAAATTGGCATCCGCATCGCTCTCGGCGCGCGTGCTCCGCGGCTTGCGGCGATGGTGCTGCGGCAGGGAATGACGCCGGTGCTTATCGGCTTTGGGGCCGGCCTTGCTTGCGCGCTGCTCGTAGGCCGATTCATTGCCGGCCAGCTTTACGGCGTCGCGGCGCGCGATCCTTTCACGATTTCGGCGGTCGCGGCGATTCTGCTGGGCGCCGCAGCCGCGGCCTGCTGGATTCCCGCGCGCCGGGCCATGAGAGTCGATCCACAAACGGCGTTGAGGTTTGAATGAAATTCTGGAAGCGCAACCGCGAAATCGCGGAAGAGATAGAAGCTCATCTTCGGATGGCTGAGCGGGATGAAATCGACCCTCGCCAGTTCGGCAACGCTTTACTGATCCGCGAAGCCACCCGCGACGTGTGGGGCTGGACGCGCCTCGAAAAGTTCACGCGCGATCTCCGCTATGCCTTGCGCCAGATCCGCCGTGCTCCAGGCTTCGCGGCCGTCGCCATCGCGACCCTCGCGCTCGGACTCGGTGCGACCACAGCCATGTTCTCCATCGTCAACGGCGTTCTGCTGGAGCCTCTCCGGTTCCGTGACCCCGGCCGGTTATATCTGGCCCGCTACGTCGCTCCGCCAAACTCCGGGTTCAAGGGCGATTATCCGGTCAACGCCCGCCATTTCCACGAATGGCGCTCGCGCTGCCAATCCTGCGAACAAGTCTCATTGATGCACCCGATGGACATTACGCTCACGGGTGCGGGCGAGCCGAGAAAGCTGCTCGGGCTGGAGGTGTCGTTTAATTTTTTCCGCACGCTGGGCGTACAGCCCGCGCTCGGGCGCGACTTCCTGCCCGAGGAAGAGAACAACAGCGCTCGCGTGATTCTGTCGAACGCGCTTTGGCGAACGGCATTCGCGAGCGACACCGGCGTGGTTGGCCGCGGCGTTCAGCTCAATGGCGAGACGTACACCGTCATCGGCGTGATGCCGGCCGATCTGCATTTGCCACGAGGCGAGCAATGGGGCAGGGCCTCCGGGCCCAACGTGGATCCGCTGATTTTCCGCTCGCTGCTAGCCGATCCTTCACGCGCCCAGCCACGCGGCAGCTTCAACTACACTTCCGTGATACGCCTCAAGCCGGGCATTCAGCCGAGTCGCGCCCAGGACGAGTTGCGATCGCTGGTCCTGGAATACCTGCGCGTGTCGAACTCGGCCGAAATCCGGCCGGTTTTGTTTCCGCTCCGCGACAAAATGACCGCCGGCGCACGGGCGGCATTGTGGCTGCTATTGGGAGCGGTGGGCGCGGTGCTCCTGATCGTCTGCGTGAACGTCGGCAACCTGATGCTGGCGCGCACCGCCAGCCGTCATCGCGAAGCGGGCGTGCGGATGGCGCTCGGGGCTAGCCGCGCCGAGCTGTTCCGGCTGGTTCTGTCCGAAGCGCTGATGCTGGTCGCGGTAGGCGGAGCTTTGGGTTTTCTCGTGGCGTGGGTGGGATTGAGAGCGTTCGCGGCCGCCGCGCCGGTCGATCTGCCGCGCATCGACGAGATCGGTATCGATTGGCGCGTGCTGGGGTTCGCGGCTGGAGCGGTGTTGCTGTCTACCGGCCTCTGCGGAGTCCTTCCGGCATGGCGGCTCTCACGCGCCGATCCACAAGCATCGCTCAAGGGGTCGGGCCGGGCAAGCCTAGGCTTGTCCCACGGCTTGTCCCATCTGGTAACCGCGGAAATCGCGCTCGGGACATTGCTGCTAGTGACCGCCGGGCTTTTGACCTTGAGTTTCATCCGCCTGATGCGCGCCGATAAGGGATTTGAAACCGCGCACGTTGTCACGCAGGATATTTCATTTCTGAATCCCAAATACGCCGGGGGAGGCCGCAACCGTTTCGTGCCGCTGATCGTCGATAAGCTGCGCCAGATTCCGGGCGTGCGCGCGGTGGGGCTCACCAGCACGCTTCCCCTGCGCGGCGAGGATTGGACGGACCGTCTGATCGACCCGTCCGAGCCCGCTCGGGACGGCTCCAAGCTCGAGCCTCTCGCCGACTATAGATTCGTTACGCCGGATTACTGGACTGCCATGGGCATTCCCTTGAAGCAGGGGCGATTTTTCCGTGAATCGGAGAAAGACGCTCCCGTAGCCGTCGTCAGCGAACGCGCCGCGCAATTTCTCTGGCCGGGACGCGACCCGATTGGCCGTCATGTAATCGGGACGGGATATAAGAAGCAGCGGCTGGAAGTGATCGGCGTGGTCGCGGACGTCCGCTCCAATGTGGAACAAGATCCGCCGATGACGGTGTACGAACCCTACAATCTCGTGAGCCCCATCGGCGCCGCGATTGTCGTGCGAACGCTGCGCGAACCGGGCCCGGTCATCCGTTCCATGCAGACTGCGTTGCGGGCAGCCGATCCCGATATGGCGCTCGCGCCGGTCAAGACGATGGAGCAAATCGTCGACGAATCGGTCGCGACACGCCGCTTTGAGACGGTTCTGGCAGCCGCTTTCGCCCTGGCGGCTTTGGCTCTGGCCTCGCTCGGAGTGTACGGCGTGATTTCGTTCTCCGTCGCTCGGCGCACGCCGGAGATCGGGATACGAATCGCGCTCGGCGCTCGCGCGCCGCAGCTCGCCGCGATGGTGTTACGCCAGGGGATGAGTCCTGTGTGGATCGGCCTCGCAATCGGGCTCGGATGTGCGCTGCTCGCGGGCCGATTCATCTCCAGCCAGCTCTACGGCGTTTCTCCGAGCGATCCCGCCGCCATCTCCGCAGTTGCACTGTTGCTACTGGCCGTCGCGGCCGCCGCCTGCTGGATTCCCGCGCGCCGCGCCATGCGAATCGACCCCCAACGAGCGCTGAGGTTTGAGTAGGACAAGCTAAGCCTCGCCGGAAGTTCTGAGCCCAGTTGAGGCGGAGGCATTAGCGTGCCGTGAGTTTTGGCCTAAGGGTTGACGGCCGGCTCGCGCGACTGCATCGCCGCGAACAGTATGGCGCGGGAGTGTTACTCTCGCGCGAGTGATGGCGTAAATTAAGACAAATTCCGCGTTAAAGTACGGTCATCGACTGATTTCGATTCGGCGAAAGCTCCGGTACACTTACTAATACAAACGCCTTGCTCGTGAAATAGCGGACCGGACGCCGTGGAATGGAGCGGAGGCCGCCGCGGCGCCGATTCCGCATCGCGTCACGAGGCTTGGCGTGCGGCGGGCCGGTTCGCACATTGGGGCCGGCCTGCCGGCCTCTTCAGCCGGCCTCGGTAATCTCTCAGGTTCAGCTAACCGCTCACGGCCGCTCGGTTGCGCGGTTCTTCCCCGATGGGCACTGGCGTAAACAGAGCCTTCTGCTGCTGCCAATAGCCGCCAAGACCCAGGACAATGCCTCCCAACGTCATGAAGCCGATATGCTGCCAATCCAACGGGCTGTCCCGGTAGGCGTACAAATCGTGGGCGATATCGAGCAGCGCGGGCTGAAGTCCTCCAATGGCTGCCCATACCGCTCCCCAAAGGAATCGCTCGAGCATGTTTCTGTCGGTCATACGTTTCAGCTCCTCCGAACGATCTCCATGGTGGGCAATTTTCTCGCCAATCTTAATTTATTGCAAAGCAAATTGGGATTAATGGAGAAAGCGGGCGGATAAAATGCGACCCGTCTAACCGAGCGGTTAGGGTTTTAGCGGCGTGGATAGCTGCGGCGCATCACGCCGGCCTACCCGTCTCGGGCGATTCCTGAAGCTGGACGTGGCGCGTGCGCCACAAATCGATCACCAGCAACGCCGCGCCGATGGTGATGGCGGAGTCGGCGGCATTGAAGGCGGGAAATTCGTAGGAGCCGAAGAAAAACTGGAGAAAATCGGTCACGGTGCCCGCAAACAACCGGTCCCAGACGTTGCCGAGCGCGCCCCCGAAGACCAGCGCCAAGCCGATTCGCAACAGCGGCGTATCGTGCAATCCGCTGCGCTGCGGCGGACGCCACAGCATCACGCCGATCACCAGCATCACTACCAGCGAAATCCCCACTAGAAACACCACGCGCCATTGGCTGTTGGAATCGGCAAGCATGCCGAACGCGGCGCCGGGATTTTCGGTGTGAACGATATTAAAAAACCGCGGAATCACCGGCGTCACGTCCCACCCGCTGAAGGAGGCGCGAATGTACATTTTGGTAATACGGTCGATCAGTACTACGGCGCAAATAATAGCCGCCGCTTCAAGACGTGACTTCATTCCAGCATTTCCTTCAGCGCCGCCGAACAAGAATCGCACACGGTGGGAAAGTCCAAATCCTCGCCGACGGCGGTCGAATATTTCCAACAGCGTTCGCACTTCGATCCATCCGCCCGCTCCACGATCGCTCCTCCGGTAGCGTCGAGATCCACCTGCGACACGATGAAGAGCGACGGCAATTCGTTCCGGTATCTTTCCAGCAAATCCGACGGTGGCAGGCGTACTCGCGCTTCCAGCGACGTGCCGATTTGCTTGGCCTGGCGCGCTTCTTCGAGCGCCTTCAGCACTCGTGCGCGCACTTCCATCAGTCCGTCCCAATCGGCGAGCTTCGCCGGGTCCAGATTCGAGGCCGCCTCTTCGGGCTCGGGAAACAGCGCCAGGTGAACGCTCTCCGGGGCGCCGGCGGGCTTTGCCGTATAACCCCAGGCTTCCTCCGCCGTGAACGCCAGCAGCGGCGCAATCAGCCGGACCAGCGCGTAATGGACTCGATACAGCGCCGTCTGTCCGCTACGCCGGCCGCGGCTGTTCGTCGCCGCGGTGTACAGCCGGTCTTTCAAGACGTCGAAATAGACCGCGCTTAGATCGGTAGTCGCGAAATCGTAAACCGCGCGATAGACCTTGTGAAACTCAAGTTCGTCGTACCACGCCCGGCAGCGGCGAATTAGATCCTCGGCTCGCGACAAAATCCAGCGGTCGATATCAAGCATTTGCTCGACCGGAACCGCATCCCGCGACGGATCGAAATCGTGCAAATTGCCGAGCGCATACCGCAGCGTGTTGCGCAGCTTGCGATAAGCCTCCACCAGCCGGTCGACGATGGTTCCCGAAAAGCGGACATCTTCGGTGAAATCCACCGACGCCGTCCACAATCGCAAAAGCTCCGCGCCGTATTTTTTGACGATCGCTTCCACCTCTTCGGCGCCCTTCGATTTCGAGAGCGCGTGGCCTTCGCCATCCAGCGTCCATCCGTTCGTGGCGGAGGCGCGGTAAGGCGCGCCGCTTTTTAAGCCCACGCCCACCAGCAGCGACGAATGAAACCAGCCGCGGTATTGATCGCCGCCTTCCAGATACATATCCGAGGGCCAGCGAAGCCCGTTCTCATCGGTCAGCACGGCGAGATGGCTCGCGCCGGAGTCGAACCAGACATCGAGAATATCGTTTTCCTTGCGGAACGCCCCGCCGCCGCATTTCGCGCACTTCGCGCCCGGCCCGATCAGTTCCTCCGCGGATTTCGCATACCAAACGTCGGCGGTGTGGCGGCGAATCAGGTCCACCAGGGGTTCCAGAATCTTACGGTCGGTCACTGGTTCATTGCAGGCGTCGCAATAGAAGATCAGAATCGGAACGCCCCAGGCGCGCTGCCGGGAGATGCACCAGTCCGGGCGGGTAGCGATCATGTTCGAGATGCGCTCCTCGCCCCAGGCGGGTTTCCATTTCACGCCTTTGATCGCCTCCAATGCCCGCGTTCGCAGATTATCGTGATCCATCGCGATAAACCACTGCTCAGTGGCGCGAAAAATGGTGGGATTATGGCAGCGCCAGCAGTGCGGATAACTATGATCGATCTTTTGCGAAGCCATCAGCGCGCCGGCTTCTTTTAGCAACCCGATCACCACCGCGTTTCCATCCCACACGGTTTTGCCGAGCAGCGCCTCGGGCAACTCTCCCTCGGCGCCGGGAGCTTGATAAAAACGTCCACCGGCATCCACCGGACAATAAGTCGCAATACCATACTGCTGCCCGATGACGTAGTCTTCCTGCCCATGGCCCGGTGCCGTGTGAACCGCCCCGGTTCCTTGCTCCAGCGTGACGTGATCGCCCAAAATTCCGAGCGAATTCCGCTCCAGAAACGGATGACGGAAGACGGTTCCCTGGAGCCGCTCACCGGGGAATTCGGCGATTTCTTTCGGATTTTCCCATCCGCATGCCGCCGCGGTGGCGACAAGCAATTCTTTCGCGACGATATAGACGTCGCTTCCCGCTTCCACCGCTACATAGTTGAATTTGGGGTGGAAAGCGATGGCCATATTGGCGGGAATCGTCCACGGCGTGGTGGTCCAAATAAGTCCGAAAACGCGCTGGCGGGCTAGCGCGGGATCGATCTTCGCCGGGTCCGACAAAAGTGCGAAACGAACCCAAATCGATGGGCTGGAATGATTTTCGTACTCGACTTCAGCTTCCGCAAGCGCGGTGCGGTCGTGAATGCACCAGTTCACCGGCTTCAGCCCTTTGTAAACGTAGCCGCGATCCAAAAAATCGACAAACGCCTGCGCGATGACGGCCTCATACTCGGCGCTCATCGTCAGGTAAGGGTCTTCCCAGCGCCCCAGCACGCCCAGCCGGATAAAATCGCGCCGCTGAAGGTCCACGTATCTTTCAGCGTATTTGCGGCACGCGGCGCGGATCTGGACGGTGGACATGCCCGCCTTCTTTGACCCGAGTTGGCTATCGACTTTGATCTCGATCGGAAGGCCGTGGCAGTCCCAGCCGGGTACGTAGGGAGAGTCGTAGCCCTCCATGGTTTTGATTTTGACGATAAAATCCTTCAACAGCTTGTTGAAAGCGTGGCCCAGATGAATGTTTCCGTTCGCATAAGGCGGCCCGTCGTGCAGGATGTAGGTCCGGCTGCCCTCGCGAGCCTCGCGAATCCGCTCATACAACCGCGTCTCCGTCCATTGCCGCAGCAGTTTCGGCTCGAGATGCGCCAGGTTGGCCTTCATCGGGAAGCCCGTCTGTGGCAGATGAATCGTCTTCTTTAAGTCGATTTTGGCCGATTCCATCGGAACTTTCATGGTACTCCATTTGCACATGGTCTGAACCCAAGCTCTTCAAGATCAACAATCTACGGACCCAAATCGAACGGCATACTTTCTTGTTGACAGCCGATTAACTTAGGATTAATATTCTCTTTCGCCATTGCGAAACGCGCTGTGTTATCCGTGCGCCGCGATTGCGAGCGCTGGTCATTGGCGAGATTTCGCAGTGGCGAGTGAAGGACGCGAAGTTAGAGAGCACTCCACGACGAGGAACGCAGTCCATGACGTTTCAACTTGGTGAGAAGCTGGTCTATCCCAATCACGGGGTGGCGACCGTCGAAAACATCAGCAGCCGCGCCTTCGCAGGACAATTCGAACGTTACTATTTGCTCCGGCTTACCTATAACAGCCTTACGGTAATGGTGCCTTTCTCGCACGTAAGCGAGCTGAGGCTGCGCAAGGTCACCCGCAACGGCGAGCTTGCGCGCGTATTGAGTTTCCTGTCCGAAGGCCGCTGCCGGCGCTACCAGGATTGGAAAGACCGGTTCAAAGAAAATAGCGAGAAGATGCGGGACGGAAGCCTTTTGGCCGTGGCCGAAGTGCTGAAAGGCCTGCTGATTTTGCAATCGCAAAAGCCGCTCTCGTTCCGGGAGAAGAAGATGCTCGACCGGGCGCGGCACATGCTTGCGACGGAGCTATCGACATCGCGCGGCCTCACCGAGGCCAACACGGTGGCGATGCTCGATCAGGCGCTGGTGAAGGCGCAACTGCGCTGGCCGGAGCCGCTGTAAATCCGCTCCCCCCTTCGGGCGAGCGCATATATGTTTGAGATATATCCGCCGAGCCTATGCAGTCTGGAACGCCTGGCCCAGGCCAGCCAGCGGTTCGCATCAACTGGCGGGCCGCCGCAGACGAACGATGAGCGCGGCGGGGATCTCGCTGAAATTGCCATTCCAAGTTAAGGAGCTGGCGCCGGGGATATGTTCCGGAGGGAAAGCGCGCTCCTCGAAGCCATCCAGCACCAGACCCGCGGCAAAGGCCGGAGCCAAAAGCATGCTGAGCGGACGATGGAAATAGGGATGCGGCGCCGGCTGGCCGCGCATCGCCACTCCCACCTGCATGAAGGGTGTGATGTAGCGCGCGATTTTGACCGAGTATGTGGTGACAATAGCGCCATTCCGGTCCTCAAGTTCGCCCATTTGGACCGTCGCGGGATTGTTGAAACAGGGATGAAGAACTGAGAAGACGAACCGGCCTCCAGGCCGCAATAAATCGGCCACGGCGTTCATCAGCGGATCGACGTCCGCTATATCCATAAGGGCCATGTTGCAGAGCGCTCCGTCAAAAGCGCCGGCGCCCAGGCTGAGGAGAGCGTTGCCGTCGGTGACGTCGATGATTCGGTAATCGATATCATGCGGGCCAGCGCGCCGGCGCGCCAGCGCGATCATGGCGGCAGAGCCATCAAACGCGGTTACGCTTGTCTTTGCGGCGGCCAAAAGTCGAGACGTTAGGCCGTTACCGCACGCGATATCCAGTAAGCGCTCGCCCGGCGCGGGCTTGAGTAATTTCTCGACGGCGGGCCAGAGAAGGACCTCGAAAAAACCGTTTCCTTCCCCCATCTGTTCGTCCCAGAAAGCCGCGTTCGCTTCCCACGCGCGCTTGGCCTGGGCGTTCTGCTCTTCGATCTGCGACATATATCATTGCTCAGCACTGAATAGCCGGGATACGATTCAGGGCGCTTTGCGCTTTCGGGTTCTATGTGCCGATAGGAGACACAGGCGCGCTATGCCGTCTGGAACGCTTGGCCCACGTGCCGCACCGCCGACATGACCCGGCTATAGTTCATGCGCATCGGCCCGAGCACCGCGATCACCGCGGAGATCCCGTTCGGAAGAACCACCGGCAGCCCAATGAGCGAGAGTTGGCCCATTGAGGGGTGAACTTCGCCCAACCCGACCTGAACGCCGATCGCGCCCGCGGGCTGCTCTAAAAACCGGTCCAGCAGATTCAGAATCCGCTTTTTCTCCTCTAGCGCTCGGAATAGCTCGCGCATCTTTTCCTTGGTCAGATGCAGATCCACTGCGATCAGATTACTGGCGCCCTCCATGTGAACCTCGGGAGGCTCGGAGCCGAGATCCAGCAGGCCCTTGGAGTAGAGCAAGGTCAGCTTCTTGAGGAGAATGTCGTAGGCCGCGGCCGCGTGATCGAGGCGCGCGGCAAGCTCGCGACGGATATCCTCGAGCACCTGGCCGGAGAAGTTGCGGTTGATATAGTTGCGTATGGAAAGAAGCTCGTCGGGTGTGAGCGGCTCGTCAAGGGTGACGACGCGATTTCGCACCTGCTGGTCCCGCGTGACGACGACCATTAGTACGCGCCCGCCCGGCAAGGCGACCAGCTCCACTTGATCGAGCGCGGGATTGGGCTGGGGAATGGCTGCGGCGATTCCGACGCCCCGCGTCATCTCCACCAGCATGCGCGAGGTTTGCTCCACGCGGGCTTCCACCGTGCTGCGTTTCCCGATCTCTGCGCGCAGCCGGTCGATCTCGGCATCGGCCATTTTGCGCAGCGTCAGCGACTCGATATAACTCCGGAAAGCCTTTTCCGTGGGGACGCGCCCGGCCGAAGTGTGGGGTTGCGAGAGGAAGCCCTCATCGGCTAAGTCCGCCATGGCATTGCGGATCGAGGCCGCGCTTAGGCCGTCATGCCAGCGCTTGGCGATGGAGCGTGAAGCCACAGGCTCGCCGTTGGCGATATAAGCTTCAACGATCTCGTGCAGGATCTCCCTGCTTCGCGGTGTCATGGGCCTTTAATCAAAATTTTACGGACTCGGGACGGCCCTGGTCAAGGTCCCGAGGGTTTCAAGCCGCTGTCGGCGAAATAAAGCCTCCCTGGTCTAATTCAATGCTTCGAAGCGGCCGATAGCCGGAGTGGTCCACACGTTTCACCGAAAGGGGCGGCTTACTATAGATTTTTATGCCATCTAGCGTATTGGTGACCGGAGGCGCGGGCTATATCGGATCGCACACCGCCAAGGAACTCGCCCGTGCGGGTCACCGCGTGATCGTCTACGACAACCTGAGCCGCGGCCATCGTTGGGCCGTCAAGTGGGGACCGCTGGAAGAGGGCGATCTTCACGACCGCGAACGGCTTACGCGAGTGCTGGTCGAGCATCGGATCGACGCGGTGCTGCATTTCGCGGGCTTGATCGCGGTGGGCGAATCGATGCAAGCGCCCGAAATCTATTTCCACAACAACGTCGGCGGCACCTTGAGTTTGCTCGACGCGATGCGCGCAGCCGGCGTAAAACACATCGTATTTTCTTCCACGGCGGGTATTTATGGGATCCCCGAAGCCGTTCCGATCGAGGAGACCGCGCCCACCGTCCCGCTGAGCCCTTACGGGGAATCGAAGCTCATGGTGGAAAAGATTCTTTCCTGGGAGGGCGTTTGCCGCGGATTGAGCTGGGCCGCGCTGCGCTATTTCAACGCCGCTGGCGGCGATGCGGAATGCGAAACGGGAGAGGATCACGCACCGGAAACTCACTTGATTCCTTGTTTGCTTGAGGCCGCACAAGGCTTGCGCGGCGCCTGCCCCTTGTTCGGATTCGATTACCCCACCCCGGACGGGACGTGCGTGCGCGACTACGTGCATGTCACGGATTTAGCGGAGGCGCACGTGAAGGCGCTGACGTATCTGGAGGGCGGAGGCGCCCCCGTCGCACTGAATCTCGGCACAGGGAACGGATTTTCCATAAACGAAATTGTGGCGGCCGCCGAGCGGATCATCGGCCGCAAAGTTCCCGTGTCGCGTCAGCCGCGCCGGCCGGGCGACCCGCCTGCTTTGGTCGCGGCGGCGTACCGCGCTTTGGAGGTTCTGGGCTGGAAGCCCTCCCGATCGTCCCTGGACAATATCTTGGAGACCGCCTGGCGGTGGCTTCAGCACCATCGGGGCGAGAGCGCGGCGAAGCGCTAAAATCCCCTCATGCGCAAGGCGCTGGTTTTCGCTCTGCTGCTAGCGGGTTGTACAAAATCCGCCACGAAGCATCCCATCCGTGTCGGCTCGAAAAACTTTACTGAGCAGGTGGTGCTGGGCGAGATCATCGCGCAGCATCTGGAACACAAGCTGCATCAACCCGTGCAGCGCCGGCTGAATCTAGGCGGCACGCTGTTGGCGCACGAGGCATTGCGTTCCGGCGACATCGACCTGTATCCCGAGTACACAGGCACGGCGCTGGCGGCGGTGCTCAAAGCTCCGCTCGAGAGCGATCCCGCGGCGGTTCTGGCCCGCGTGCGCGCCGATTATGCGCGCAATTTTCAGATCGACTGGCTCGATCCGCTGGGCATCGACGATACCTTCGCCATGGTCGTCTCCGGCCCCGAAGCTCGCGCGAAAAATCTGTCCAATCTCACCGACGCATCCAAGGTCCCGGAACCCTGGATCCTCGGCGTCGGCTACGAATTCGAGCAGCGGACGGACGGTTTAGCCGCTCTCAACAAGACCTATGGGTTCCGCTGGAAAGGCGCGCCGAAGACCATGGATCTGGGGTTGCTTTACAGGGCTATTGAACAGGGCCAGGTGAACATAATCGCGGCCAACTCCACCGACGGCCTGCTTTCGAAAATGGACATGAAAGTTCTCAGTGACGACCAGCACGCCTTCCCGCCGTATCAGGTGTGTATTCTCGCCCGGGAAAACTCCCTGAGCGCCATTCCCGGTCTGCGCGAGGCGCTCGCGGAACTCTCGGGAAAATTCAGCAACCAAACCATGCAACAACTGAATTATCAGGTGGACGGCAGGCGCCGCGCCGTAGCCGAGGTCGCGGCGGATTTTTTGAAGCAGGCCGGGCTTGAGTAGGGCCGTTTACGGCCGCTTTCCGGCGGGAATGGGCGCGTCTCCTCCGGTATAGAAGGGTTCCAGAGCCTCGATCGCTTTTCGCAGGGTTTCCGCCTGATGATGTTTTGTTTCCACCTGCTCCCGCAGGCGCCGGACCAGGTCGTCCGGCAATTCTCCCGCAACCGCATTCACCAGTTGCTCCGTTTCTTCCAGGGCGACGACAGCCATCCACAGCGCCCGTTCCTGCGCCTCGGAATGGGCCTCAAGCAGACCCCGCGCGGAGTAGTTGTGCCCCACCAAGCACCGGTACTCTCCGATGCCGTTCAGTCTGATGGCAATCAACGGACCCCTGCATTCCGGGCACGTGGCTTGAATTATCTGGGGCGCTTCCATTTTCAATTCCTCCCAATCGGATCCTTTCGATCGGTTCCCGACCTCATTTGAGAATTGCCCGCAAGCTTCTGGAGCAAGTCGCCGATTTGCGCCGCTTCGGACATGTAATCGACCCTGACGTATTCCATCGCGTGCAGGGGCATCGCCGGCACGCTCGCCTCTTCGGGATCCTGGACGATCGCGATTCCTCCCTCCCGCTTAACCATCCACAGCCCCGCGACGCCGTCGTCCAACGCGCCGCTCAAGATGACGCCCGCGACCCGCGGTCCAAACCTCACGGCCGCCGACCGGAACAGCGGGTTCACCGAGGGCCGGTGGCCGTTCTCTTTCGGACCCCGCCAAAGCTGCATGTGATGGTCGTCTAGCATCAAATGCCGGTCTGGCGGGGCCACATAGATGTGCCCTGCCTCGATCGATTCACGATCCACGGCGTGCGAGGCGGGCAAGGGCCCGTTATCCTCCAACACCGAAGGTAGCTTAGAGTCGTGCCAAGGCGGCAGATGCAGCACCACAAACACGGCGGCTTTCAAGTCCTCCGGCAGGTGGCCAACAAGCGCCTTCAAGGCCTCCAGTCCGCCCGCGGAGGCTCCTATGACAATGATGTCTCGATTCACTCTCGACGCTCAGTTCTCAACGCATTCCGCCCGAGTTAAATGCAACGCCTTGGCCATAACCGGTCGTCCTGTGGATCTCCCTAGCCGCGACTCGTGATTTGTCAACGCCCCTCGACGCTGCGGCTGTTCTTTTTGGGGGCGACTTGGACCCGTTCGGAGCGCTCTCCATGGAAGAAACTGCGCGGAACTCTCCGAAAATTTCAAGAGAGCCGTTGTCGCTTCCGGCTGCAAATCCTTCGAAAAATCCCGCGCGCCGGAGGGTCAACCGGCTCCCAAACCTTGAATAAGACCACTCGAATCCTTTACTTCCAATCAAATAAGATGCTAACCTCAGTGATTAATGCGAACTGTCGATCTGATCCATCGCAAGAGGGAAGGTGAAGAACTGTCCGCTGAGGAAGTGGATTTCCTGGTAGACGGTTACACCAACGGCGCCATACCGGACTACCAGATGTCTGCGTTCCTTATGGCTGTTTGTTTCAAGGGGATGACCGACCGGGAGGTGAGCGCGCTCACCGAGCGCATGACCAGCTCCGGAGAGACGGTTGACCTTTCGGGCGTCCCAGGGATCAAGGTGGACAAGCACTCCACCGGGGGCGTCGGAGATAAAACCAGCCTGATCGCGGCGCCGCTCGCCGCCGCGGCGGGCGTCACGGTCCCCATGATCTCCGGGCGGGCTCTGGGCCATACCGGCGGCACGCTGGACAAGCTGGAATCCATCCCCGGCTTCAGAACCAGTCTGAGCGTCGACGAATTCCGCGAGCAACTCATCAAATGCCGGCTGGCGTTCATTGGACAGACGCCGCAGGTAGCGCCCGCGGATGGCAAACTTTACGCGCTGCGCGACGCCACCGCGACTGTGGAATCCATTCCGCTGATCGCGTCTTCCATCATGTCCAAGAAAATGGCTGTCGGACTGGACGCCCTGGTGCTCGACGTGAAAGTGGGCAACGGCGCTTTCATGAAGAAACAGGTGGACGCGCGGCGACTGGCTCAAATGATGGTGGGTATCGGGCGCCGCTTGGACAAGCGCGTTCAGGCGTTGATCACCGACATGAATCAGCCGCTGGGATACGCCGTCGGCAACGCTCTGGAAGTGATGGAAGTCTCCCAGACGTTGCAGAACGCCGGGCCGTCCGATTTGACGCGGCTTTCGTTGGAACTCGCCGCCCGCATGATTTACCTAGGCAAGGTGACCGCGTCGCTGGAAGAAGCCCGCGAGCTGGCGCAAACCAAGCTGCTCGATTTCTCCGGCTATCATAAGCTCAAGGAGGTGATCGCGGCACAGGGCGGAAATTCTTCGGTGCTGGAGCGTTTCGAGCTTCTTCCTAACGCCACGGGAATGCGCGAAATCGCCTCGCCGCGCGCGGGCTACGTCAGTGCGATCGAGGCGGAATACATCGGCATGGCCTCCTCCATAATCGGCGCCGGACGAGATACCAAAGACGACGCCATCGATCCTGCCGTGGGCGTGATCCTGGAAGTCAAAATCGGCCAGAAGGTGGACGCCGGCGGCGTCCTTTGCCGCTTGTATTACACCAACCCAGAGCGAGTTGAAGAAGCGGCTCAGGTGGTCGAAGACGCGTTTCGTATTTCCGCGACGGCCCCGGAAGAACGAGACCTGATTCTGGAGGTCGTGGGTTAAAAGCCGGACGCGGGAATGGAGCGGTTCACCGGAGTATTGGGGATTCTCGCCGTACTCGCTGTCGCGTTCCTATTTTCCTCTCAGCGCACCTCCATACGTCCGCGAGTGTTGTTCTGGGGCCTCGGGCTCCAGTTTGCGTTCGCGTTTCTGGTCTTGAAAACGCCGCTGGAGCGCGGCTTCCAAAGCGTCGGCAACGGCGTGAACAACCTATTGCAATATTCGTTGGAGGGCAGCAAATTCGTCTTCGGCGATAAGCTGGGCGCGCCCACCGATCAGTTCGGAACCATCTTCGCTTTTCAGGTTTTGCCGATCATCATCTTCATCGCGTCGTTTTTCGCGGTGCTGTATTACCTGGGCGTGATGCCGCTCTTCGTGCGCGCCATGGCGGTTCTGATGCAACGCGTGATGGGAACCAGCGGCGCGGAATCGATGAACGTCGCGGCGAGCATCTTCATGGGGCAGACCGAAGCGCCTCTGACCATCCGGCCTTTTCTCGAAGACATGACCGAAAGCGAGCTATTCACCGTCATGTCCAGCGGCATGGCGCATGTCTCGGGCGCCGTGATGGCCGCCTATGTCTTAATCGCCCACGTGGAAATCCGGCATTTGTTGACGGCGGTGATCATGACCGCGCCGGCGACTCTGATGCTCGCCAAAATGCTGGTCCCGGAGACCGGAAAGCCGCTCACCATGGGCGGCGTAAAAATAGAAGTCGAAAAACCCGGCGTGAACATTATAGATGCGGCGTCCCGCGGAGCCTCCGATGGGCTGCGCCTGGCGCTGAACGTGGGGGCGATGCTGATCGCGTTTCTCGGATTGATCGCGTTGTTGAACGGCATCCTCGGCGCCGTGCATTCGACGCGCGTTTTCGGCTGGCTGCCCGGTACGTTGCAAGAAATCCTGGGCCGGATTTTCGCGCCCGTGGCGTGGCTGCTGGGCGTGAAATGGAACGATTGCGCAACCGTAGGAAATCTGCTCGGCACGCGTTTGATTCTGAATGAATTTGTGGCCTACGCGGATCTCGGTAAAATTGGAGCGGCGCTCGATCGGCGGTCGTTTGTCATCGCCACGTACGCGCTTTGCGGATTTGCGAATCTTAGTTCGGTGGCGATTCAAGTGGGGGGGATTGGAGCGTT
Source organism: Bryobacteraceae bacterium (assembly GCA_036557165.1). Lineage (GTDB taxonomy): Bacteria > Acidobacteriota > Terriglobia > Bryobacterales > Bryobacteraceae > Palsa-187. The sequence continues at coordinate 99,078 of DATBIA010000018.1, read as the reverse complement.
GGCGCCGGGGCGGAAGTCCGATTTGGCGCGATTGGGTTTAAAAGCCGTGGCCTGCGGGACCATGGCGAATTTTATGTCGGCTTGCATCGCTGGGATGCTGGTGTAGGGCAAGCGGCGGCTTGTCCCGGTTGTTCCTCGGGCAAGCTGAAGTTTTGTCCTACCTCTGTTCGGAGGAAAGATGGGCAAAGTCGGAGTTGTGCTTGGAAGCGGTCTGGGCGCCTTCGCGGACAGTCTTGAAGATCGCGAAGAAACGCCGTATTCCAAGATCGCTGGTTGGCCGACTTCCACCGCGGCGGGCCACGCCGGAAAGCTGGTGGAGGGTCGCGTCGGCGGAGCGGAGGTGGTGGTCTTGGCGGGCCGCGCGCATTTGTACGAGGGCTACACGCCTCGGCAAGTGACGTTCGGCATCCGCGAGCTGCACCGCAGGGGCATTCAAAGTCTGGTCCTCACCAACGCGGCTGGCGCGATCAACGTGAATTATCGCCCCGGCGATCTGGTGCTGATCTCCGATCACATCAATCTGCTGGCGTCCAACCCTCTCTCCGGACCCAATGATGAATCGCTCGGCCCGCGATTTCCGGACATGAGCGACGCCTACGCGCGGGAATGCCGCGAGATCGCCAGGAAGGCAGGCGAGGAACTGGGCCTCACGCTGCCGGAGGGCGTTTACGCCGCCGTCAGCGGTCCGAGCTACGAAACTCCGGCCGAGATTCGCTATCTTCGCGCCATCGGCGCCGATCTGGTGGGCATGTCCACCGTGCCGGAAACGATCGCGGCGAACCATATGGGCATGAGGGTACTGGGCATCTCCTGCGTGACCAATATGGCCGCCGGGGTGTTGCCGCAAAAGCTCGATCACGCCGAGGTATTGGAGATCGGCGAGCGAGTGCGGGAAAAGCTGGCGAAGCTGCTGGCGAAGCTCGTGCCGAGGCTGGCTTCCATGGCCGATAATCGCGGGGCCGTCAACTAGGACAAGATCAGCTTGTCCAATTGCATAGCGCGCGGAATGGACAGCTTAAGCTTGTCCTGCTTGTTCCCGCTACAATAGAAAGATGAGGGCGCGCGTATACGTGTCTTTTAAGACGACCGTGCTCGATCCCCAAGGTCAGACCATTCAACATGCGCTAAATGGCCTCGGGCACAAAATGGTCACCGGCGTACGTCAGGGGAAATTCTTCGAGATTGAGCTGGCTCCCGGCGCGGAAAAGGAGCAGGCCGCGCAGGAAGTGGAACAGATTGCCCGTGACGTGCTCGCAAACCCGGTCATGGAAGACTTTCAAGTGGAGTTGATCGACTAATGTGCGGAATTGTCGGTTACATTGGGCCCCGGCCGGCCGTGCCCATTATCCTGGACGGCCTCAAGCGCCTGGAATACCGCGGCTATGACTCCGCGGGCCTGGCGGTACTGGAGCAGAACAACGGTTTGGGCGTGCGTCGAGCCCAGGGGAAGCTGCGCAACCTGGAGGACGCCCTCAAACTGAACCCCGTCGATGGCCCCTATGGTATTGGCCATACCCGCTGGGCCACCCACGGTCGTCCGACCGAGGAAAACGCGCACCCCCACAAGGACTGCCATGGCGACATTGTCGTGGTGCATAACGGCATCGTTGAAAATTATCTTTCGCTGAAGCACCAGTTGCTGGCCGAAGGCCATAAATTCATCACTGAGACGGATACCGAGATCATCGCCCACCTGGTTGAAAAGTACTACGATGGCAACCTGGAAAACGCCGTGCGCGACGCGGTGCGCCAGCTTACGGGCGTCTTTGCCCTGAGCGCAATTTCGCGGAAAGATCCCAACAAAATTGTGGCCGCGCGATCGGGCCCACCCGTCGTGGTCGGACTAGGAAACGGCGAATATTTCGTGGCTTCGGACGTCCCCGCGATCCTGAGCCACACGCGCGACATGTTTTTCCTCGCCGACGGCGACATGGCAGTGCTGACCAAAGACGGCGTCCACTTGACCGATTTCAATGGCCGCGCGGTGAAGCGCCAGGTCTCGCACATTCTCTGGGACCCCATCATGGCAGAAAAGGGCGGCTACAAGCATTTCATGCTCAAGGAAATCTATGAGCAGCCGCGGGCCGTGCGCGATACGACGCTGGGACGAGTGGGCCAGGAATCCGGGCGCATTTTCCTGGACGAGATGGACATCAGCCCGCGCGAATTCAAGGAATTCCGGCAGGTGCGGATCGTCGCCTGCGGCACGAGCTGGCACGCGGCGGTGGCCGGGAAATTCATGATCGAGAGGCTCGCGCGGATTCCGGTGGAAGTGGACTACGGCAGCGAGTTCCGCTACCGCGATCCCCTGGTTGGGCGCGACACGCTCACGATCGTCATTTCGCAATCGGGCGAAACAGCCGACACCTTGGCGGCGCAGCGCGAAGCCAAGCACAAAGGCTCCAAGACGCTTGCGATTTGCAACGTGGTCGGCTCCATGATCACACGCGAGGCGGCCGGCACTCTTATCACGCACGCCGGACCAGAAATTGGGGTCGCCTCCACCAAAGCCTTCACCGGTCAACTGACGGCCCTGTTCCTAACGGCTCTATACCTGGCGCAGGTGCGCGAGGTCGTAAGCCAGGAAACGTCCCTCAAGCTGGTGGAGAAGCTTCTGCACGTGCCCAGCCAGCTCGAAAACCTTCTGCGGCACGATGCGATTTATGAGGAACTGGCGAAGACGCTCTCGAAAGCCTCGGATTTCCTGTATTTGGGGCGGGGCATTCACTTCCCGATCGCGCTGGAAGGAGCGTTGAAGCTGAAGGAAGTCTCCTACATCCACGCCGAGGGTTACCCCGCCGGCGAAATGAAGCACGGCCCCAACGCGCTGATCGACGAAAATTTGCCTACGGTGGTTCTGGCGACCCGCGACCCGTCCGACGAGTTGAGCAAGACCATCTACGAAAAGACGCTCTCCAATATTCAGGAAGTGAAGGCTCGCGAGGGCATCGTGGTGGCTGTGGCATGCGAAGGCGACGAAGAGGTCTCCAAAGTCGCCGATCACGTGATTCCCATCGGAACCACGCACGATTTGCTGCTGCCCATCTTGGAAGTTGTGCCGCTCCAGTTGCTCGCATACCATATCGCGGTCCGGCGCGGCTGCGATGTCGATCAGCCCAGGAACCTGGCGAAAAGCGTGACGGTGGAGTAGAAACGACGGACGTTCGTTAGATCCGGGCCATAAGGTTGTTCGGCGGATGCCGGACGCCTCCGAGGGAGCAGGGTTCAGGAACTGGTGCTGGTGGCCTGCACAGCCTCGCGCGTGGGCTTTTCGTGCACCGCGTGCGTGCGTTCGTCGAACCGCCCAAAGATCATCTTGCCTGCTGTCGTCTGAAGGACACTGGTGACGCCCACGTCGATGGTCTTCGAGATCATCCGGCGCGCGTTGTCCACCACCACCATAGTGCCGTCGTCGAGATAGGCGACGCCCTGGTTGTATTCTTTCCCTTCCTTCAAGATGAATACGCGCATCGTTTCGCCGGGAAGGACGACCGGTTTTAATGCGTTGGCAAGCTCGTTGATGTTGAGGACTTCCACTTTGTGGAGCTGCGCCACCTTGTTCAGATTGAAATCGTTGGTGACGATCTTGCAGCCGTAAACTTTAGCCAACTCGATCAGCTTCATGTCCACTTCGCGCACCTGAGGAAAATCGTCTTCGATGATCTGCACGTTCAGCTCGGGCATTTTTTGCAGGCGCTGCAGAATATCGAGGCCGCGCCGGCCACGATTCCGCTTCATGGAATCGGAGGAATCCGCCACCAGTTGAAGCTCGCGCAGCACGAACTGCGGAATGACGATGGCGCCGTCGACGAAGCCGGTCTCGGCGATGTCCACGATGCGGCCGTCGATAATTACGCTGGTGTCGAGGATTTTGAAAGCCGTCTTGGTGGTTTTTTCGCCGCCGAACAACCCTCCAAGCGCCGCCAGATTCAGCAGGTCGCCCTTGGCCGCGCCCACCACCAGCCCGCAATACGTCATCCATGCCAGCAGCGCCACCTGGAGAAAAGGAATCGTGTTTGAATTGGTTGGCAGGCGTCCCAGAACCAGCGAAATGAGGTACGCGCCAAGAATCCCCAACACGCTGCCGAAGGCAGCCCCGATTAGCCGCTTCAGACTAACCTTCTGGATGCGGACTTCGAAAATCACAACGCCGATGCCGGCGAGAATGCCAATCCCCGCGGCGACCGGGCCCTGCTGGCCGAGCGGGTGCAAAAAGAACGCGGCGCATCCAAGCACGGCGATGAACAGCCCGCGAATGAGGAGCAAGTCTGTCATGAATCCGGCCTCCGGTTAAAGAAACGCTCTCTCCACTACCAGGGCGCCAACCGGTGCGGGTGGAACCCCATGCCGTGGCCTCGCTCGCTCACTCGAAAAACCCACGGTATGTTAGGGACTGAGTATAGCAGCTTCCACAGGGCTGTGGCGTGAGCCGGCGCCGGAGATTCTCCAGCGGGCGTGCTGCAAGAGCGGCTAAAGAACTTTGGCCAATTCCTCGGCGAACGCGCTCTGCGCGCCGCCGTTGTCCTGCCGCTTCACGCTGCTCTTTTTGTGACGGCGCGGGGGGCGTTGTTCGCCATGGCCAGCGGGCTGACTGTGGCCCGCTGCGTTATGGCTAGCAGTGGGAACGACATGGCTTGGGCTTGCACCCTGGCCATGACCGGGGGCGGGGCGCGCTTGACCCTTCGATTTTGGCGGTTGTGCGGGATTGGCGCGGAGCAGCCGGTCCTCCAGCGGCGCGCGATCGAAGCGGCGGATAATGGCGTTCATCTCCTCCGTATTCGGAGCGTCGATGAACGCGAATCCCTTCGATTCCTGCGTTTCGGGGTTGCGGATCACTTTAATCGCGTCGGCGACAAGGTTCTCGGCCGCGAGCCAGCCCTTGATATCGTCCGCGGTTACCCACGTTGGCAAATTGCCCAGAAAAACGGTAAAACTCATTCGACGATTGTCTTCGACTCCATTGGAAAGGGGGTTGCTTCAAGGAGATCCATGGAAGCATCCTTATGCTACCACACTCCTCCAAGTCCGTAAATGGCGCGAATTGGGTCGCGTAAGATGTTACCTAACGATGGATCGTTGGGTCGCGAAAAAAGAAATCGAGCCACGCGGCGGCCAGCTCTTCCTCGCGAGACCTATCCGGCGCGGACGCCGGTCTGGTCAGCCTCGAGAATCCTTTTCTGCTGGACAGCACCGCAATAGTCTCGGAAGAGCGCGGGAAATGGATCGCTCGACGCGTTATAATGTTTTCTAGATGCACCGCTCCGCCAGTGGGGCAGCGCGGCGTATCCTTTGCCTAATTGCAATCGCGCCCGGTTGAAGACCGGCGCCCGGTTGAGAATCGGGGCTTTCAGTTTTACTCTGAATATGGATCGTAAAATCCGGGTGTTGGTGGCAAAGCCCGGCCTCGACGGACATGATCGGGGCGCCAAGGTGATCGCCAGGGCGCTGCGGGACGCCGGTATGGAGGTCGTCTACACAGGCCTTCGCCAGACTCCGGAAATGATCGTGAATGCCGCCTTGCAGGAAGACGTTCAGGTGATCGGCTTATCGATTCTCTCCGGAGCGCACAACGCCATCGTGCCTCGAGTGATGGAGTTGCTCAAGCAAAAGGAAATGGACGACGTGATCGTCGTCGTAGGAGGCATCGTTCCGGATGAAGATGCCGAACAATTGAAGCGCCTGGGCGTGGCGGCGGTGTTCCAGCCCGGCGCATCGCTCGAAGGAATTGTGGATTTCATCCGGCGCTCGGTTCCGCAAATGGCTTGACCGGGCATGACGGCGCGGCGGTCCCGGCCAAGACGCCGGAGAGCGCATCGCGTCCATGGAGAAAAGGATGCAAGAAAAACTGAATATAGCCGTATTCGTCGATTACGACAATATCGAGATTGGATTGAAGTCGACGTTGCGGCGCGAATTCGACGTGTCGCTGGCGCTGGACGCCCTGAAGGAGCGCGGCGACATTGTAGCAAAATTCGCCTATGCCAATTGGGGCCGGCAGGATGGCGCCACCCGTCAGATGGCCGAAAGCGCCGTTCAGATGGTGCAGCGGATTCCGTCCCCGCGAGGCGACAAAAACGGGGCCGACATCAATCTGGCGCTGGACGCGCTGGAGATGGCGTTCACCCATACTCATGTCAACGCGTTCGCCATTGTCAGCGGCGATAGCGATTTTATTCCGCTCGTGAACAAGCTTAAGGAATACGGCAAGACCGTCTTTGTCGTGGGGGGCAAAGCGTTCACCTCCACCATTCTTCAGCAGAATTGCCACGAGTTCATCAGCTTTGAATCGCTGCTTTCCGACGCTCCGGCGATCCAGGCGACTCATGCCGAGCCGCGCCCGCAACGGCAGCGCGGCGAGCGGGGAGACCGCGGCGATCGCGGAGAACGCGGGGAACGCCGCCAACGGCCCGCGCCGCTTGAGCTGGCGCTGTCGATGCCGTTAGTGGAGCGGGCGCTTCAAGTGCTGGAACGGCGCGCCGTGCAGCCCCAGCTTGGCTTGCTCAAATCCACCATGCTCCAGCTCGACCCGGCGTTCAACGAGCGCGCCTATGGCGCGTCCAGCTTTTCCGATTTCGTCGAGAAGCTGAAGCGCGCCGACCTGGTGGAGGTCAGCGGCGCGGGAGGGCGCTATGTGATCGAGCGGAAGGGCGCCGCGCAACCGGATCGCCCGACGCTGAAGCCGGAGGATATGCTGCCTCCGCTGCGGGACGTCTTGGAAAACCACCGCTTAGAGCTCGAAAATGGCTGCCCGCTAGACGATCTTGCCAGCTGGTTCAAAACGGAGCAGCCCAATTACGACATCGGCGCGTACGGCTTCCAGGAGTTCAGCGAGTTTCTCAATTACGCGCAGGACAAGCTAGTGGTCCGCTTAGAGCCGCACGAGGAGATGGGGATCATGCTCGTTTCACTCGGGGCCGAGTTCTATCCACCGGCGGACGCAGCGCCGCCAGTGGCTGAAGCTCCCGCGGAGGTGGAGGAAGAATACGAGCCCCAGCCTTACGTGGAGGGCCAGCCCACGATTTTCGAGCCGAATCCGCCGCCGCCCAAGCCTAAAAAGGCCCCGGCCAGGAAGCGCGCACCAAAGGGTCAGGGCGGGGGACAGACGCGACGGCCCCGGCGCAAGAAACCGGAAGGCCACTAATCCGGCGGGCCGGCCATGGCAATCGAGCGCATATTCCCTCAGGGAGCGCCATCGCCTCGCGGCGCCTACTCGCCTGCGATCAGGGCGGGTGACTTCATCTATGTCAGCGGCCAGGGGCCCATCGATCCGGCGACGGACAAGCTATCGCCTGGCGACATCAAGCATCAGACCGCTCTTACGCTGGCTAATGTCCGCAGAATTCTGGAGGCTTGCGGCGCGACGCTCAACGACGTGGTGAAATGCTCCGTTTTTTTGAGAGACGCTGGCGAATTTCACCAGATGAACGGCGTTTATGCCGAGTTCTTCGGAGATCATCGCCCGGCACGCACGACGGTGGAAGCGAAGTTCCACAGCGCCGAGATGCGCGTGGAAATCGACTGCGTGGTGTATAAGCCGCGCTCTACATAATCCGGCGGGCCGGTTTAGCCCAACAATTCCGCGATCGCTGCCGCGTCGTTGGGGACCACCACCGCGCGATTGCCGAACGTGGATTGGATCTGCGCTCCGCCCGGCGTCTCCAGTTTACCCGTGTGGTACTTGTAAATGTAATCCGGATCCTTGAGCACGTTGCCGGTGAGAACGGCGACGACGTCAGCGCCGGGATCGATAGTTCCGGCGGAGGTCAGCTTTCGGATTCCGGCCAGCGTCGCGGCCGAGGCCGGCTCGCAGCCGATTCCACAGCGGCCGACGATGGCCTTGGCGTCGGCGATCTCCTGCTCCGTCACTTTTTCCACGACGCCGTTCGACGACCGGATTTCGTGCAGCGCCTTCGGCCAGGACACTGGATCGCCGATGCGGATCGCGGTCGCGAGAGTTTCCGGGTTTGCAACCGGGAGAAACTCGCGCGCTCCGTTCTTCACGAAATCGTAAAAAGGCGCCGAGCGCTCCGCCTGAATTACGGCGAGCTTTGGAAGACGCTCGATCAGTCCGGCGTCGCGAGCCTCTCTGAGCGCCTTTCCGAAGGCCGAAACATTGCCCAGATTGCCTCCCGGTAGCACCACCCAATCCGGAACGCGCCAGTCGCGTTGGTCGAGCATTTCGAACATGATGGTTTTCTGCCCCTCGATGCGGAAGGGATTTACCGAGTTGAGAAGATAAATGCCCAACCGCTCCGCAAGCGCGCGCACCAGCGCCAGAATCTGGTCGAAATTCGCTTCTACTTGAAAGGTCCTAGCGCCGTACTCCAGCGCCTGGGCCAATTTGCCGAAAGAAATATTGCCGTGCGGCAGAAAGATGAGCGCCTGAAGACCTGCGGCGGCTGCGTATGCGGCCATGGAGGCGGACGTGTTGCCGGTTGAGACGCAGGCCACGCGGCGAATCCCCAAACGCAGGGCTTGCGCGACTCCGCAGGTCATGCCGTTGTCCTTGAACGAACCGGTCGGATTGAAGCCTTGATGCTTAAACGTCAGGCGCTTCAGGCCGCTGTACTCCGCCGCCTGCGGCGCGTCGAGCAGGGGCGTGTTGCCCTCGCGCAGCGTGACCACGCGGTCGTAACTTTCCAGAAACGGAAGCAGCTCGCGATAGCGCCACACGCCGCTTTGATCCAGGGGCGCGTTGCTCATTCGTCTTTCGCGAAATAACCGCCGCAGTTCGGCTGGATCTTTCAGCAGGCCTGCATAGTCCGCTTCGAGCAAGCTTCCACATTTTGGACAGTTGTACAGGACTTCGGTGATCTCGTAGTGGGCGCGGCAGGAAGGATTGAAACACACCAACTCCGCGACGGCTGCTTGTCTCGCTAAACTCATTGAATGGTCCCGCTGGACTATCCTCTAATCTTAGAGCAGGCATGTTTGCCGTTCATCTGGAATCCGGCCGCATCGACGTGCGCCGCCGTCCCTTGCCGCGCGTGCCCCTGGGCTTTGCGCGAATCCGCGTGCGCGCTTCGGGCATTTGCTCTACCGATTTGGAGCTTCAGCGGGGCTACTACGGATTTTCGGGTACCCCCGGCCATGAGTTCGTAGGCGAGGTGGAATCGGCCGGAGATTCGGGCTGGATCGGCAAGCGCGTCGCGGGCGAGATCAACCTTGCCTGCGGCCGCTGCGAATGGTGCGCTCGCGACCTGGGCCGGCACTGCCCGAATCGCACGGTTTTGGGGATCGTGAAACATCCCGGCGCGCACGCCGAATTTCTCACGCTGCCGGTTCGCAACCTGCATCCGATCCCTGCTGCGATTTCCGACGAGGCCGCGGTATTTATCGAGCCTGTGGCCGCGGCATGCGAAATTCTCGACCAAGTGAGAGTCCTGGCCGGCGCGAAGATCGCGGTGCTGGGCGACGGCAAATTGGGACTCCTGATCGCGCAGGTGCTGCGCGCGCGGGGAGCGCGGGTGCATCTGTACGGTCGGCATCGCGAGAAGATGCGGCTGGTGGAAGACTATGGGGTGACGTCGGAACTCGCGGGAAAGTCGATGCCGCAACAGGCGTGGCCGATGGTGGTGGAGGCGACGGGATCGGCGGAAGGATTGCGCGCCGCGATCGCCATGTGCGAGCCGCGCGGAACTGTCGTCATGAAATCCACGGTGCATGGACTAGTGAAAATCGATACCGCGCCGGCCATTGTGAACGAAGTGACGCTGATCGGATCGCGATGCGGGCGTTTTGAGCCGGCTATCCGCATGCTTTCTTCCGGCCGCGTGAGAGTGGACCGCTTGATATCGGAGCAATTCTCGCTGGGCGAGGCGCGGGAGGCTTTTAAACGCGCAGCGGCCAAGGGCGTTCTGAAGATCTTGCTGCGCCCCTGATACGAAAAGATATACAATGGGAATGTAGATCATGCGAGTCTCAAAGTGGGGAAACAGTCTAGCGGTTCGCCTTCCTGCCGCCTTAGTCGAAGTCCTGGAGCTGAAGGAAGGCGATCAGATTGATATTCAGGTGGCCGGTAAGCGCAAGTTCACTGCTGCGCGAGATCGCGATAGAGAATGGGCATTGAAAGCGATGCGGCGCCTTCGTCGCCCGCTGCCTCCAGGATTCAAATTCGACCGGGAGGAGACCCATGAAAGGCGATAGGATCTTCTTCGACACCAACATGCTGATTTATGCGTACAGCGAGGCCGGACCGCGGACGAAGATCGCGGAAGCGCTTCTGGCGCGCGGCGGCGTTGTCGGAGTCCAGGTGCTGAATGAGTTTGTCTCTGTGGCGCGGCGCAAGCTGGGGATGCGTTGGGAAACAATCCTGGAGGTCTTGCGCTCGATTCGCGTGCTTTGCCCGTCACCCGCGCCCGTCACCTTTGAAACCCACGAGAAGGCCTTGCAGATTGCTCGTCGATACGGATATCGGATCTACGATGCTGTCGTCATTGCGTCGGCGCTGGAGGCCTCATGCAACACGCTTTATACCGAAGATCTGCACGATGGCCAGGTCATTGAAGGGCTAACCATCCGCAATCCGTTCCCGCGCTCGAACGGCGCGCTATGAGCGCCTCCCTACGCGAAGGCGTCGAGGCAATTGTCGGCGCGCGCGCTTGTCTCCACAAATCCGACGACCTGGCCAATTACGAATACGATGGCAGCATCGACAAAGCGAGACCTGACTTGGTCGCCTTTCCCGAATCGACGGCGCAGGTGGTTGCGCTGGTCAAGCTCGCGCATCAACGCGGCGTGCCGATTACCGGGCGGGGTGCGGGTACCGGTTTGAGCGGCGGCGCCATCGCGCGAGCGGGAGGGCTGATGATCTCCTTCGCGCGCATGAACCGGATTTTGGAAATCGACCTTCCGAATGAACGCGCCGTCGTGCAGCCGGGCGTGGTGAATCTGGATCTCTCGCTGGCCGTCGAGGCCGACGGGTACTTCTACGCTCCCGATCCCTCCAGCCAGCGCGCATGCACCATCGGCGGAAACATTAGCGAGAACTCCGGTGGGCCGCACACGCTCGCCTACGGGGTCACGACCAATCATGTGCTGGGACTCGAAGTCGTACTGCCGGATGGAACCGTACTGAACACCGGAGGGCCAGACGCCCCGGGCTACGACCTCACGGGTCTCCTGGTCGGCTCCGAAGGCACCATGGCGCTGGTGACGCAAGCTACCGTCCGGCTGATGCGCAAGCCGGAGGCGGTGAAGACCCTGTTGGCGATCTTCGAGACGACCGAAGAGGCCGGCAATACTGTAAGCGAGATTACCGCCCGCGGCATCACGCCTGTCGCCGTTGAGATGCTGGATGGAATCCTCCTTCGCATGGTGGAGGAGGCGACTCATGCCGGCTATCCGTTGGACGCCGCCGCGGTCCTTTTGATCGAACTGGAGGGCCTGAGCGAAGCCGTGAACGAACAGACGGAGCAGATCCGCGAGGCTTGCGCGCTCTCGAATGCTCGCGAATGCCGGGTCGCGCGCGACGCGAATGAGCGCGAGCTGCTCTGGAAAGGGCGCAAGAACGCGTTCGGCGCCGTTGGCCGCTGCGCCCCGTCCTATTACACGCAGGACGGCGTGGTGCCCCGCACACAAACCGTCGCGACACTGAAATTCATCTACGGTGTGAGCGAGCGTTACGGACTCACCATCAGCAACATCTTTCATGCGGGCGACGGCAATCTGCATCCGCTGATCCTGTTCGACCATCGCGTACCGGGCGAATTGGAAAAAGTTCGAGAGGCGAGCGACGAGATCTTGAAATATTGCATTTCGGTCGGCGGTTCCATCACTGGCGAGCATGGCGTGGGGATGGAGAAGAACGAAATGATGGCGCATCAGTTCCCGCCTGATACGCTGGAGACGATCGCGCGGTTTAAGAAGTTGTTCGATCCGGAGTGCCGTCTGAATCCCGGCAAGGTGTTGCCCACGGGCCGGGGCTGCATGGAGATTCGCCAGAAGCGAGGGGATCTGAGTTTATGAATCGCTTTATTCCAATGCTGCTGATAGGCGCGGCCGCCTTGATGAACGGGGAAAACAAGCCTCTGCCCAACCAGGCCGGCAACGACGACGTGGACCTCGCGGGGACCGTCGTTATCGAGCGTCAGGCGATCCAGCAGGAGCTGGGCGTCGATATGGGCGAGGGATACATGCTGGTCCGCATCAAAGTCACTCCGAAGGCGGACGCGGGGTTGCGCGTCGGCCCCGACGACTTCACTCTGCTTTCGCGCAAGAACGGTGAGCGCAGCCCTGCCCTCGATCCGAGCCAGATCGCGGATACCGGAGGCGCCTTGATCGTCAAGCCCGCGGCGCAACAGCCCGGCGGCGACGGCACCAGAACGAATGGTCCAATTTGGGGCGGCGTGACTCCCAAAGCTGCAGGCGCGAAGACAGGCAAAGACGACCGCTTGCTGAGCGCGCTAAAAGAGAAGGCGCTTCAGGATCAGGAAGCCAAGAAGCCCGTGGAAGGTCTGCTGTACTTCGCGCTCGATGGCAAACTGAAGCCCAAAGATATTTCGCTCCTCTACAAGGGACCGGCCGGAAGGCTGGTGATCGACTTCAAGTGAGCCTCTACCTGACGCCGATGCACGTCGGCGACGTGACGCTGATCGAAGCGGCGGGGCGCATCACTCTAGGCGAAAGCGTCGCTTCGCTGCGCGACCAGATCCACGAGCTGGCGGAAAGTGGGCGCGTCAAAATCGTGTTGAAATTGGCCGATGTCGCCTATATCGACAGCAGTGGTTTGGGCGAACTTGTATCCGCTTACACGACCGTAAAAAGCCGCGGCGGAGCGATCAAACTACTTCATCTCACCGCTCGCGTGAAAGATCTGCTCCAGATCACGAAGCTCTCCATCATTTTTGAGGTGTTCGACGACGAGGCGAAGGCGTTGAGCAGCTTTTAAACGCCCACCCCGATGATCGAGTGCATTCCTAATTTCTCCGAAGGCCGCGATGCCGGCGTCGTCCGCGCCATCGTCGACGCGATTGCGCGCGCGCCGGGCATTCTGGTGCTGGGTTGGGAATCCGACTCGGACCACAATCGCAGCGTAGTCACGTTCGCCGGCGCGGGGGAAGCCGTCATGGAGGCGGCGGTCCGCGGCGTGGGCAAAGCGGCCGAGTTGATCGATTTGAGCGCCCATGAAGGCGTCCATCCACGCACTGGGGCGGCCGACGTGGTTCCGTTCGCGCCGCTGGAAGGCTCCACGCTCGCCGAATGCGTGACCGCCGCGCGTTGGGCGGGGGAGCAGATTTGGGAACGCTTCGGCGTTCCGGTTTATTTCTACGAAGCCGCCGCGCTGACGCCCGGCCGGCAGCGGCTCGAAAAAATCCGGCGTAAGGAATTCGACGGATTGCCGTCCGACGTCGGCGCGACCGCGGCCCATCCGACCGCGGGCGCGAGCATCGTCGGCGCTCGCGAATTTCTCATTGCTTATAACGTCCTCCTTGACACGCCGGATGTCACCCTCGCTGCGGCGATCGCCAGGAAAATTCGGGAATCTTCCGGCGGATTTCGCCACGTGAAATCGATTGGTCTTTATCTGGAATCGCGCGCCAGAGCGCAGGTTTCCATGAATCTGACGAATTTCGCGGACACGCCTCTCAACCAGGTCTATGAATGCATCGAAACGGAAGCCGCGCGCCTGGGCACACGCGTGGCGGATGGCGAGTTGATCGGCTTTATTCCGAGCCGCGCGTTTCAAATGTGGCCCGATTTTTTCCAGAGGGCATCGAACTTCGACTCGTCCCGCATCATCGAGCGGCGTATCGACCGGTTGTTACACTCGACGTAGGTGCTGGTTTCCATCGATTCCCCAGGTCCCGAACGATTGGCGCCGAAGCCTTCCTGGCTGCGGGCGCCTGCTCCGGTCGGCGAGAATTACCGCGATTTGAAGCATCTGGTGCAATCGCTTCAACTCCACACGGTTTGCGAGAGCGCGGCGTGCCCCAATATCGGCGATTGCTGGAACCGGCGGACGGCTACGTTCATGATCCTCGGCAATGTCTGCACCCGCCGCTGCGGGTTTTGCGCGGTGCAGAAAGGCGGTCCACTGCCGGTGGATTACGACGAACCTCGCCGCGTGGCCGAGGCGTGCGCGGCGCTCGGCTTGAAATTCGCCGTGATCACCAGCGTGAATCGCGACGACCGCAAGGACGGCGGAGCGGAACTATTCGCGCTCACCATCCGCGCCATTCGCGAGCATGTCCCCGGCTGCGGCGTTGAGGTTCTGACGCCTGATTTTCAAGGCTCGCACGCGGCCATGGACCTGGTGCTGGAGGCGGCTCCTGACATTCTGAATCACAACACAGAAACTGTGCCGCGGCTCTATCGGCAGGTGCGCCTGGGTGCGCGTTACGAGCGCTCGCTCGATATGCTTGCCTACGCCAAGCAAGTGCGTCCGCGCACGCCCACCAAAAGCGGTCTCATGCTCGGCTTAGGCGAGACCATTGAGGAAGTGCTCGCGGTGATGCGCGATTTGCGTTCTGCGCAAGTCGATATCCTCACTCTGGGACAGTACCTGCGGCCCACGCTAAAGCACCTTCCTGTGATCCGTTTCGTCGCGCCGGAAGAGTTCGCCGAATTGAAGCGGCAGGGCTACGAGATGGGCTTCCGCCATGTTGAGAGCGGTCCGCTGGTCCGCAGTTCTTATCACGCCGCCGACGCCGTGGCGTAAACGACCCGGGGGCCTCATAGTTGCTCCCCAAGTTTCTCCACAGCCGTCTCAAGCTTCTGCGGCCTTTTCAGGACCCCCTCAAACAGATCGCCCACGCGATCGAAACGCGCAGGGGCGTTGCCGATGTGGAACTGCTCGGGCCTCAGCTTGGGCGTGACCTCGCGCCAGGCTAGCGGCGTGGAGACTGGCGCTCCCTCGTACGGACGCACCGAATAGGGCGCGGAGATCGTCTTGCTTTTTCCGATCTGCGCCCAATCGAAATATACTTTTCCCTTTTCGCGCCGCGAGACGGCGCGAGGCGTCGTGAATAGATCCGGGCGCTCGCGTGCGGCCAAGTGCGACATCAGCTCGGCGAACGAGCGGACCTGTTCATACGTGTAGCTCGGCTCCAGGGGCACGTAAAGATGCATGCCGTCGCCGCCGGTGGTTTTGGGATAGCTTTCCAGTTCTAGCGCATCGAGCTTCCGGCGCACGAGGATTGCCGCTTCCACGATCTTTTCGTAATCGCATTCGTACGGATCGAGATCGAACAGGATGTAGTCCGGATAATCGAGCGATTGCATACGGCTCATCCATGGGTTGTGGTCGATGCAGCCCAGATTCACCAGGAACAGCAGCGTCGCGCGATCCTCGCCGATCACATACCGGATGCCGTCGTCTGCCTTTTCCATTCGAAGCCACTTCGGAAAGCTCGGAGCCACCTCCTTCTGGAAGAAGAACGGCTGCTCGATCCCGTTGGGATAACGCTTCAGCGACAGCGGCCGGTCTTTCAGGTGCGGGACCAGCAGCGGCGCGACGTAATCGTAGTAGTTCAGCAAATCGCGCTTGCGATAGCCGTCTTTGGGGTAAAACAATTTATCGAGATTTGTGAACTTCAGGCGATGGCCGTCGATGGCGATGGTTTGCTCCGCGGCGGCGGGATCGAGCAGAGGAGGCTTGGCCTCCGGCATAGCCCGATCCCCGCCGCCATTCCTTACGCATTCGCTAGGATCGACATCCGGGCGAAATCCGCCCCACACCGGCGCGCGCAAGCGCCCATCGTCGGTCCAGTTCAGAAACTTGATTTCGCATACCAGCTCGGGCCGAACCCAGGTAACTGAGCCCTCCTTCGGCAGGTCCTTGGAAGGCTCCAGCGGGCAATGTTTCGTTGCCAGCGGCGCCAGTGTGTCGTGAATCGCCTTAACGGTTTTATTGTCGAAACCCGTTCCGACGTTTCCGGCCCACTTGAGTTTTCCACCGTCGTAGATGCCCAAGACCAGCGCGCTGAAATGATCGCGCTTTCCTTCCGTGAATCCGCACAATACGAATGAATCCGAATTCTGAACCTTGTACTTCACCCAGTCCGAAGTCCGGCGCGATTCGTAGCGGCTGGAGCCGCGCTTGGCGACAATTCCTTCGATTCCCTGCTGCCTGGCTGCTTCCAGAAGATCCGAGCCCGAGCCCACGAAGTGTTCGGAATAGCGAATTGTATCGTCGGTATCCAGAATCTCTTTTAGCCTTCGCTTGCGCTCGACTAGAGGAAGTCCGCGAAGATCGTCGCCGTCGAGATACAAAAGATCGAATACGTACATCACCACGGGATGATGCCGCGAAAGCGTCGCAATGGCGCTGGCGTCGCCCACCATGATCCGCTTCTGGAGCCGTTCGAAGCTGGGGACTCCCCGCTCGTCCAGCGCCACGATCTCGGCGTCCAAAATCGCCTGCTGGGCCTTCACGCGATGCGGCAGGATCGAAAGCTCCGGGTATTGCCGGTCCATCGGGTTGCCGTTGCGCGACACCATATGGAGCTTGCCATCCTCGATGTAGCAGATTGCGCGGACGCCGTCCCACTTGATTTCGTAGAGCCATTCGTTGCCCGTGGGCGGCTTGCCGCGCCCGATCTGCGCCATCATCGGCGCGATCGCTGCCGGTAGGGCGGGAGATCGCTTTTTGTCGCCTGCCACGGGCGATCGCTTCTTGTTGTCTCCCACGGGCGGCAACTCCTGCGCAATCTCCTCCTGCGTCCGCCCCGTCACCACGCTGCGAGCTTGCTCCTCCAGGTCCCATCCCGGCTGGGCGAAATCGTCCTTCTTCTTCAGCAGAAGCCATTCGTTGCCCTTGCCCCTCTTCATTCGCACTAACGCGAAATCGCCGCGAAGCTTCTCGCCGTGAAGATGGAATTTGAAATCGCCGCGGGCAAGCTGTTCTTCCGCGGTCGCATCGCCCAAGAGCTCGTAAGTGCCGCGGTCCCACAGCATGACGCTGCCCGCGCCATAGTTGCCTTTGGGAATAACGCCTTCGAATTTTCCGTACTCGATGGGATGATCCTCCACCATCATGGCCAAGCGCTTCTCGGACGGATCGAGCGTAGGTCCCTTCGGTACGGCCCAGGATTTCAGCGCTCCGCCGGCTTCCAACCGGAAATCGTAATGCAGATGCGTAGCGTGATGGCGCTGGACGCAGTACTGCAGCTTGCCGGAGGCGCGGGAAGGCTTGGAAGGCGGAGGCTCCGGAGTGCGTTCGAAGTGCCGTTTTTCTGAGTATTTTTTAAGAGACACGGCAATCCAATACAAAACCTAAGTGGAATGTTTGCGGTAACATATGGCTGAGGTGATGGGATGGCGTCCACCGTATGGAAGGGACATCTTACCTTCGGGCTCGTGTCGTTCCCAGTCCGATTGTATAGCGCCGCGCGCGGCGAAAGCATCAGCTTCAACCAATTACATAAGGCCGACGGCTCGCGAATCAAGCAAATGATTTATTGCCAGGCCGAAGACAAGCCGATTCCGCGCAGCGAAATCGTCAAAGGCTACGAATACGAAAAAGACCGCTACGTGGTGATTGACGACGAAGAGGTTAAGAAGGTCGCCCCGGCCACAGCCAAGGTAATGGAGATCGTGGAGTTCGTAAAGTCCGGCGAGGTGGACCCGATCTATCTCGAAACCTCCTACTACATGGCCCCCGACGAAGCCGGCGAGCGTCCTTATGCGCTGCTATTCGAAGCGCTAAAGCAAACCGGATATTACGGCGTGGCTAAAATAGCGATGCACAACCGCGAGCACATCGTGATCCTGCGGCCCGGCGAAAATGGCGTGCTTATGCACACCATGTACTTCGCCTACGAGATCCGCAAAGTGGACGAATTCCGCACCGATCTGAGCTTGGTGAAAGAAAAGGAACTGGCCCTGGCCAAGAGCCTGATCGAGGCGATGGTCACCGAGTTCGAGCCCGAAAAATTCAAAGATAACTACCGCGAAAACCTCTTGCATTTGATCGAGGCGAAGAAGGAAGGCCACAAGGTAGTCGCCACGCCGGAACCCAAGGAAGCCAAGGTCATCGACATTATGGACGCTCTTAAGGCGAGCCTGGCCATGGCCAAGAAGCCCGCCGCGTCCGCCATCGCCGCGGAGCCCGCAGAGGAAGAGCACGCCAAGCCCGCTCGCAGGCGTCGCGCCGGCGGGGGTTAGCGCGCCACGCCCCCGTTTTCCTGCCAATCCTTTATTGACTTCCACGCGTTACTCGCTATAGGATAGTGAGGATTTAAAGAGGGGGTCTTTCATGCGCGTCTTCACGGCCGTAGCTTGTCTGATTGCAGGCTCCATTGCCGCATTTGGCCAGGCAGGCACGGGCACGATCACGGGAACCGTCACCGATCCCGCCGGAGCTGTGGTCGCCAACGCCTCGGTAGAAGTGAGAAACACGGAGACCAACGTTCCTTACCCGACCGTCACCACGGAAACAGGAGCTTATACCGTGCTCCGTCTGCCGCCGGGTCCGTATAGCGTCACGGTCGCAGCGCCGGGTTTTAAGAAGCTCACTCGCAGCGGTCTCACTGTGGATGCCGGCCAAAGCTTGCCTTTGGACCTGGCGCTCGAAGTCGGCGCCGCCACCGAATCGGTAACGGTCACCGCGGAAGCCACGCTGCTCAAGACCGAGAGCGGAGACGTGACGCATAACATCACGCTGGAACAATTGGACGATCTCCCCATCCTGGGCGTCGGCACGGTGAACGCCGGCAGCAACGGGATACGGAATCCTTATAACGCGGCCGTATTCCTTCCGGGCGTGAGCTATTTCGCCAACTTCAACATGATCGTGAACGGCGCGCCGACAAATACCGCCGCGTATCGCATCGAAGGTATGGATAACACCAATCACACGGTCGCGTTCGCCATCATGCAGAACATGCCGAACGCGGACGCCATTCAGGAAATGGCGATCCAAACCAGCAACTACGCTGCGGAGTTCGGACAGGCTGGAGGCGGCTTGTTCAATATCACCATGAAATCGGGAACGAATCAGTTTCATGGAACCGGATTTGAATATTTCGTCAACGAATTTATGAATGCGGGCGACCCGTTTTCGTTCAACAACGGGACTCCGGCGAATCCTTCCGGCGGTAAATATCGGCCTGTGAACCGGCGCAACGACTATGGCGGAACGTTTAGCGGCCCGGTTTGGATTCCCAAGCTCTACAACGGCCACGACAAGACGTTCTTCTTTTTTTCCTACGAGCGCTTTAAGGAAGATCAGGCGCTGACGTTCAGCGACACGCTGCCGAACGCCATGTACCAGGCCGGAAACTTCTCGGCGATTTCGCCCAACGGCAATGCCGGATTCAATACTACCCTCGGAGTTCCCGCCGGGCAAATCGCCACCGACGCGCTCGGCCGGCCGGTATTCGCCAACGAGATTTACGATCCATCGTCGCGCACAACCACCGCGGGTGGCGTTGGAATCGCGAACCCGTTCATGAATAATGTGATCCCCCTGACGCGATTCAGCCCGATCGCCGTGGCAATTCAAAAGGTGCTGCCCACGCTGTCGAATAGCGCTCTGTACAACAACTATGATGGGTACAATCTGGGCGAGCGCATCACCACGATTCCTTCCATCAAGGTCGATCAGACGATCGGACAGAGGCAGAAGCTTGCGTTTTACTACCACCACACCGAAACCGACGCGCAGTTCACCACTCCCAACGGCAACGCCGACGGACTGCCGGATCTGCTCACTGGCGCCCGCGGCTCGATTCCCATTGGCGGTCCCACCTACCGGCTGAACTACGATTACAGCGTGACCCCCACTCTGCTGGCGCACGCAGGCGTCGGCTACTCGATGATTTACTTCTACGACCACGGCCCATGGACGCAAGCCGGCAAAACGGTGGACTGTCTTGCCATGCTTCAACTCCAAGGCTGCGAAGGCAGCTACAATTTCCCGACCATTGTCACGGGCAATGTCGCCAGCCCCACCAAGCTCGGCGGAATGCAGCAGCTCGGCAACGCCCTGGCCCACGCGGCGACCCACACCGAGCGTCCTTCCGCCAATGCGAACGCGACTTGGGTCCGCGGCAACCATACCTACAAGATGGGCGCGGAAGCTTGGTGGCAGGCGCAGATCACCGCGCCTCCTACCGGCGTGGGCTTGAATTTCGCGACCGTATCCACCGCCGGAGCGGTTACGAATCCGGGAGCCACGTCGATTCCCGCATCGTTGGTTACCGGCGCTTACAGCCCGGGCTTCCCCTACGCGAATTTTCTTCTGGGCGACGTGACCTCAGCCACGCAATACGCCCCGGTAGACTCGCGCATGTTCAAACAGCAGTGGGCGCTATTTGTGCAAGATTCGTGGAAAGTCACGCGCAAGCTGACGCTCGACTACGGCCTGCGCTGGGATTACGCAACCGCCGCGCAAGAGGAACACGGACGCTCCGCGAATCTAGGCGTCAACGTACCAAATCCCGTGGTGGGCGGACGCTTAGGAGCGCCTATTTTCGAGGCCACCTGTAAATGTACGTTTCTCTCGAATTATCCATATGCGATCGGTCCCCGTTTGGGAGTCGCGTATCAGCTCGATTCGAAGACAGTTTTCCGCGGCGGCTGGGGCATCGCCTACGGATTTCCGCCGGACATCAGTCTTCAAAACACCGCCGACATCACCAATACTCCTTCCGGCGTGAACGCGTACCTGCCTCTGAATGTGCCCGGCACAATCCCGCAACCGGCGTGGCCGAATTTCAGCGTGAGCCAGACGCCTTTGCCCGGTTCGATCACCAGTTCGTTTCTGGCGTTTCTCGATCCGGGCGCTTCGCGGCCGCCGCGCCAGAATCAGTGGAGCATCGGCATCCAGCGCGAGATCACTCACAACACGGTGATTGAAGCGTCCTATGTGGCCAATCGCGGCGTGTGGTGGGGCGGCGGGACGGCGACCGCGCCAGTCGGGCCTCTAGGCTACCTGAACCAGGTGTCGCCGCAGGGATTCGCCGCCTACAATGGCCTCGCGCCGTATACGAACGCGACGGACAATCTTCTCCTCGGTCAAACCCTGGCCAGCAGCCAGGTTACTTCTCGCCTGGGGAACATCGTGCCCTACGCCGGCTACCCCACCAACAACACTCTAGCCAACGCACTGCGTCCGTTCCCTCAGTTCAGCACGATCGCGGTTACGAATTCTCCCACTGGCAAAACCTGGTACGATTCGCTACAAATGAAGGGAACCAAGCGGCTCTCGCACGGGCTGCAAATCAACGGCACGTTCACCTGGTCGAAGGCAATGACGGAAATCCGGCCCAATTTGTTTGTGTCATCCAACAAGTCGCTGGAAGCCACGGACCAGCCGTTCCTGTTCAACGCCAACATCGTGTACACCACGCAAAGCTGGCTGGGCAATAAAATCGTCAATAACGTCGTCAGAGATTGGAACGCCGGCGCCTTTTTGCAGTACGGCAGCGGATTGCCGCTCACGCCGCCCGCCGCCACGACGACCAATTACATTGGTGGCAGCGAGCAGTTCCGCGTTCCAGGCCAGCCGCTGTACCTGAAAGACCTAAACTGCGGCTGCATCAACCCCTACACCGATGTCGTGCTCAATCCCGCGGCGTGGGCGAACCCGGCCAACGGAACTTTCGGTCCGGCGACGGGCACATATTACGGCGATTTCCGCTCCGCGCGACGCCCGCAGGAAAACTTCAACATTGGGCGCACGTTCAAATTCGGAGCTGAGCGAAGATACGGTCTCCAGATCCGCGCCGAATTCACCAATATTTTCAATCGCACTCAGATTGGCAATCCAAGCACGACGGCCCCGGGGACGGCGCCAAGCAGAAACACTTACGGCCAGTACTCGGCGGGCTTCGGCGTGGTCAATCTGACGGTTTCCGGTCCGCAAACGGCGCCTTCTTATACGCAAAATGCGGTGGTTGGCCAGTTGTACGAGCTGCCTCGCAGCGGAACGCTGATCGCGCGATTCTCTTTCTAGGCTGCCGGCCGTAGCTCGTGCGGCTCAGATTCCCGGCCTCGCGGCCGGGGCTGCGTGCGAACACCGGCTGCCAGCCCCGCCGGTCACGGCGGGGTCGAGCTCAGACAGACCACGGCATAACTGAAGGGTGACCAAGCCCGCATTTCGCCTGGCTGTTACCATCTAAGAAAGAAATTTCGGGAGGACAATTCATGAATTGCCGCCTGTTCTCCGCAGCGTTTTGCGGTATCGCGTTTTTGTGTGTTGCGGCGGCCCAGCCGCCAGCGCCTCCGGCCGCGCCTGCCAACGAACGATTCCCCGCTCCGCCAGCCGTCGAGAAACTTCAAAAGACGCAGCACTCCATCCAAATCGGCGGCCGCACCATCGACTACACCGCAACCGCCGGCACGCTCGTTTTGAAGAAGGACGGCGCCAAACCGATCGCCAGCGTGTTCTTCGTCGCTTACACGCGGGACGACGTAGATAAGGCGCAGCGCCCCTTGACGTTTGCATTCAATGGCGGTCCCGGCGCGGCCTCTATCTGGCTGCACATGGGCGCCCTGGGGCCAAAGCGAGTTGTTCTCGGGCCAAACGGCGAGCAGCCGCCGCCTCCCTATCGCCTGGTGGACAACGGCGACACTTTGATCGACCTTTCGGATGTAGTCTTCATCGATCCGGTCTCGACTGGATATAGCCGCAATGCGCCCGGCGAAGACCCGAAACAGTTTCACGGTTTGGAAGGCGACTTCAACTCCATGGCCGACTTTATCTACGAGTACACGAGCAAATTCAACCGCTGGATCTCGCCTAAATTTCTGGTGGGCGAAAGCTACGGCACTACCCGGGCCGCCGGTCTGTCGGAAGTGCTTTTAGAGCGAGGAATCAATCTCAACGGAATCACGTTCATCTCCTCCGTCCTGAATTTCGAAACCATCAGCCTAAATTCCGGCAACGAGCTGCCCTATAGTCTCTATTTGCCAACGTACACGGCGACCGCTTGGTACTACAAGAAACTTCCCGCCGATCTTCAAAGCAAGTCGCTGGAGCAGGCCGTTCAGGCCGCGCGGGATTTCGCATCGAACGAATACACTCTCGCGCTGATGAAAGGCGCGAAGCTCGCGGGGCCCGAGCGCGCAAAGGCGGTGGCGATGACCGCCCGGTTCACTGGTCTTTCGAAAGAATACGTCGAAAACAGCAACCTGAGAATCTCGCCCACCCGCTTTCGAAAAGAACTGCTTCGCGCGGAGGGCAGGACGATTGGACGGTACGATAGCCGCCTCGAAGGCACGGACGCCGACTCGGCAGGCGAGCGTCCGGAATACGATCCCAGTTATGCGAGCGTGCAGGGCGCGTTTACGGCAACCTTCAACCACTATGTGCGCGACGAATTGAAATGGGACACCGACCTGACCTACGAGGCGCTCACCGATAAGGTGATGCCCTGGAGTTATGAGAGGCAGCAGAATCGCTATGTGAATACAGCCGAGATGCTGCGCCAGGCCATCGCGCAAACGCCCTATCTCCGCACACTGGTAGTCGCTGCCTACTACGATTTAGCGACTCCATTTTTCTCGGCGGAATATACGTTCAACCACCTTGGGTTGAGCCCATCGCTGCAGGAAAATGTGAGATTCGCGTATTGCGATGCCGGGCATATGCTCTATACATACAAACCCTGTCTCGACACGTTAAAGAAGTCCATGACGGATTTTTATCGGAGCGCTCTCGCTGGCTCACCGACAGGCTCCACGCGAGAACCGAAACAAACGAACGGTTCCAAGCCCGCACCGTAGTGGGTGACCCTAGCGTGGATCATACGGGCAAAAGCAGCTTGGCCTCGCACCCTGGCCCGGGAATCCGATTGCGCAGATCGAGCGACCCTCCGTGCGCCTCGGCGATCTGGCGGCTCAACACCAGCCCGATCCCGGAGCCTCCCGGTTTCGTGGTGAAGAACGGGACGAACAAATTGGACGTATTCGACAATCCCGCCCCTTCGTCCTCCACCGAAACTTCGATTTGCGCACCCGCGCGGCGCCAGGATAAGCTTACGCCGCCGCCGGTTTCAAGCGATGCGTCCACCGCGTTCCGCAGCAGATTAATTAGAAGCTGATCGAGCTGATCGCGGTCGCCGTGAATCCAAACTTCCGGCCCCGTCCGCACAGCGACTGCGAGACGAGTTTCGAGACTCGCCACGTGGCGGATCCAGGCGCCCACGTCCACAGGCGCAAGATGGGGCCGCGGCAGCTTCGCCAGACGGGCATAAGCGCCCATGAAGCGGCTCAGGCTTTCGCTCCGCGCGCCGATAATCGAAAGCCCGCGAAGCGCATCTTCGCGCCACTCGTCGCCCCGTTCTTCCGCGCCGGACCCATTGCTTTCGGCGGCGTTGCGCCGGATCAATAGCTCCAGACTGCCGGCGATAGATTTAATCGGCGCCAACGAATTGTTCAGCTCGTGCCCTAGCACGCGCACCAGACGCTGCCACGCCTGCAATTCCTCTTCGCGCAGCGCGCGCGTCAGATCTGTTACCACCAGCAACTGATGAGGCAGGCCGCCCTCCCGGAACAATGACCGGTGGATGCCCCACCGTCCGGCGCCGGATGGAAACGTCCTCTGGACGGTTTGCATCTCGTCGCCGTCCAAATATTCGGCGAGTCCAAGCGCCTCGGCGCGATCGTTCAGCATGCGCTCGGCCGGCCGGTCGAGCAGACGCTCCCCCGCGCGATTCACCAGGCGCAAGCGGCGCTCGACGTCGAACGCGAATACGGCGACATCGATTTCCTCCATCACCTTGCGCAACAGAGTGGTGGCCTCTAACGCGCCCAAACGCTGCGCGCGCAGTGTGGCGCCCATGGCATTGACCTGGATCATGACGTCGCCCAGAGCGTCTTCCCTGCGGCCACCTCGCGCGCGAATCGAATAATCCCCTTCGCGCATCGCTTCCAGCAGATTCGAAAGCGTTCTCAAGGGCGAGGCGACGCGCTCCCGCACGGCCGCGGCGCAGGCCCACCAGGCCAACACCAGAACCGCAGTCAAAGTCCACTGGGTCCGTGCCGCGAAATCTCCGGTCCACAGCAGAACCAATGCGACGGTCGCCGCGGGAAGTCCTGCTCCCAACGCGAGCAGCATCATGCGCCGCTCGTGAACGGGCCGCAGCCGGTAAAGCCACCGCGTTAGGCTCATGGCGGGAATTCAGAGGCCAAACCGTTCCAGGCGTCGGTACAAGGCGCTGCGGCTCAATCCCAGCGCGCTGGCGGCGTGGCTCACGTTTCCGTTATATCGCGCGAGCGCTTTCTTAATCAGAAAGCCTTCCACTTCTTCCAGGCTCATGTCTTCGAGCCTGGCGGGACCCGTGCTCGTGGAGCGAAGGGCCAGATCGGCGGGACGAATCGACTTTTCCTGGGCCATCAAAACCGCGCGCTCCACCACGTGATTGAGTTCGCGGACGTTTCCCTGCCATGGGTGGTCGAGCAAAGCTTGCATCGCGGCGGAATCGAATCCATCCACGTCCTTGCGATATCGCCGCGCATGCGAACCGAGAAAGTGGGCGGCCAGTGCGGGAATGTCCTGACGGCGCTCCCGCAGCGGCGGCAAGTGAATCTCGATCGTGTTCAGCCGGAATAATAGATCCTGCCGGAATCTCCCATTGGCGACTTCCTCCCCGAGATTGGCGTTGGTCGCCGAGATTATGCGCGCATCCACGCGTTTGGTTTTGGAAGATCCGACTCGCTCCATTTCGCCGATCTCCAATACACGCAAAAGCTTGGCCTGCAAATTGAGCGGCACGTTGGCGATTTCGTCCAGGAACAGCGTTCCTCCATCGGCTAGCTCGAAGCGTCCCACGCGATCCATCTTGGCGTCCGTGAACGCGCCCTTCACGTGCCCGAAAAGTTCGCTCTCGAAAACGCCTTCCGCCAGGCCGCCGGCGTTTACGGTCACCATGGGGCGAGAGGCTCGCGGGGAGATTGCGTAGAGCGAGCGCGCCACCACTTCTTTTCCCACGCCCGGCTCGCCGGTGATAAGCACGTTCGCGTCCGATGGCCCCACTCGCGCGATCAACTGCAACACCGGCTGCATGGAGGGCGCCTCGGCGATCAGCGCGGGTCCGTCGCCGGAGCGAAGCACTCGGTTTTCGGCCTCCAGGCGCTGGCCTCTTTTCAAGGCGGCGCTCAGCTCGGTTTGCGTGCGGATAATGGCCAAAAGCCGCGCGTTATCCCACGGTTTTTGCACGAAGTCGCGGGCGCCTCGCCGCATCGCCTCCACTGCCAATTCCACGCTGCTCCAGGCCGTCATCACCACGACGGGGACCGTCGCATCCAGCGCCTTGATGCGCGCCAGCAAATCCAATCCCTCTTGGCCGGACGTTGTATCGCGGGTGTAATTCAAATCCATCAGGACCGCGTCGAAGTCCTGGCTTTCCATCGCCGTCAGAATGCCCATGGGGGAATGCGCGGTGTCGATGCCGAATCCTTCGCCTTTCAGCAGCAGCCGCAGAGCTTCGACGACGTCTGCCTGGTCGTCGGCGATCAGAATCTTTCCCGCGCGCATCCTTTACTTTGCGTCGAGCGCGGCGAAGATTTCCGCGAGCGGAATAGTCAGGGCGGGATTTTCCGTGCGCAGCAGGCCGTCTTTCACTTCGCGGATTTCATCCTTGGTGTAGATCCACGCCCGGCGGCTGCGGGGGTTGACTACCCAAACGTATGGAACGTCGAACGTGAGATAGTCGTCGATGCGGTCCTGAATTCGGTCCATCCGGTCTTCGGGGGAGAGGATTTCGATACAGAGGAACGGCGGTGTGCGGAAAACCTGTTCCTGCGGTTCCCCACCAAGGTAAACGCAGATATCAGGAATGCGGAATCTAGTCGGGTTTACCTGCACGCGCTGCTCGATGAACGCGTGAGTCTTCCAATCATCCCGGTGCGTACGAAAGAAGAACGCCACCTCGAATTGCGTTACGCTGTGACTCCTTTCACCGAAGTTCCGTTCCAGCACCTCACCATCGACGTAGTCGCAGTCCGGGCGATACGAAGTGTGCAGGTACTCCTCGGCCGAGATGAGCGTTCCAACCATGGCT
The DNA here is from genome assembly GCA_036557165.1 of Bryobacteraceae bacterium. Taxonomy (GTDB): domain Bacteria; phylum Acidobacteriota; class Terriglobia; order Bryobacterales; family Bryobacteraceae; genus Palsa-187. Next base: position 72,130 of record DATBIA010000018.1, on the reverse strand, counting down.
ACAGTCTACCGCCGCCCGCTGTCGATGCGCCGTCGGACCGCGCTGGCTGCCTGTTCCGCCGCGTGTTCCATTCCGCGCACACTCGCCATCAAGGGACCTCCGTTCTTTGCGGCGCCGTAACGATTTCTGCCGGGTTTGTTCGTCAAGGCATTGAAAGCCAATGAGATCGCGTACCCGGTTGTTCCTGGCATCAGGAATGCTCGATATTTCATAGGCGAGGACGAATATGTGCAATCGTCGTGAACTAGAGGGCTTAATCGTAATCGGAGTGGAGGAGTTGACGCGTCTTGAAAGTCTCCTCACGCGGCAATGGGCAGCGCTTGCCACCGCGCCGCGAAATGCCCGGGTTTCGTTCCTTTCCGATCTGGCCGAATTGCGCGAGAAAGCGAATCGGCTGGAAAGGCTCGTGGATGCGCTGAACGAGCCCCATCGCGATCTGCCGCTGGCCGCGTAAGCGGTCGGGCGCCTATCTTCCCGTGCTGGCGAGTGTATAGATCCCAATAAACGCCGCCGAGCGCATAGACCTGCTCGTGCGTGTCAAGCTCGACAATTCGCCGCGCCTCACATCTAATCTCGCGACGGCGCGGAACGCCACCGCCCGCTACCGAATTCTTGCACCAATTTGACCACGCTGACCGTTATGGCTAGCGATTGGATTTTGCCACTTCAATCCAGCGAACCTGCTGAAACCGGCATCCGCAGTGCATAGAATGAGGCCGTGCTCGACCGCCAGCGCCGCAAGGTCGGCATCCGGGATCACGTTCGCTCCCCGACCGCTCATTTTCAACAAATCGGACAAGATCGATCGATGCCTTTCAGTCGGGAGGGGGATCCAGACATTAGGGCAGTCAAGCCAGCGCTCAATATGACGCCAAGCGTCCTCGACCGAAGCGGGCTTCTCAAAAATCCGAGGGTTCGTCACCAGGCGGAGAAACGCGAGAAGACTTGGCCACGGAAGACCAACGCGAGCGGACCCGTTCAGGCTTGCGTCAAGCCAGTCGCGTGCCGCGCGGTGATGCGGCGAGACCTGAAGGACCGCGTAAATCAGTAGATTCGCGTCGACCAGGATCATTTATAATCCTCGCCTTCGGCAATAGCGAGCGCCTCCGCGATGTTATCTAAATTAGGCAACCGGCAGCGCCCAAGGGGCAACGGCCAAGTATGAAACGGCGTCCGGGGCTTCGGAGTCGCTTGCATTTCCGCTAAACCATGCCGAAGGGCCGTATTGATCACGTCTTTTAATGACACCTCGCGCTGTTTGCGAATCCTCTCGAGCAGCACCGCTACGTCGTCGTCAAGGGTTAGAGTCGTCCTCATACATCAAAGCATAACTATCGAGATGTCTTGATGTCAATGTTCTTACGTGACCGAATCGATATCCAATCCGTGTCGCCACTCACTGGCGGCAGAGAGAATTGAGGCAACCTGACGTTTCGTGTATGGGTTAAAAGGCAACGCTCCCCTTCGCCACTAAGGAGCTTCTGGTATCTTCAACAAACCCCATGTACTTCATCACTTGCCGCGTGCGTGTCTCGCCGCCGGAGTCAACGACAACGACCGTTCGGCCGGCTGCGTCCTCAAGCGATGATCCACTCAGGCAAGAACAGTGCAGTTACTCTCGCTGGAATGGTCCTCCACTGCGTATCTTTCATGGCTACACGCATTTCGATTCCCCAGTAGGCATCATGGTCAACACGCGCTGCGAGGGCCGGAGCCTTCTCAACGCCGTAGCCGAGGAATGTTTTCACATCCACCAGGACGCCGATCACGAAGCAGGATGGCGCAGGGCTAACGAGGAGGCTGCCGAGAAAGAAGCAAGGCCTACGTGTTTTCGATAGAAAACCACGTCAAAAGTTTCCTGCTTCACAGCGGTGAAAGGCACTGACTGGCTGCCGATAACGTAGGCTTTATGTTCAACGCTGCCTTCAACTGGCCGCGGCTATCTTCCCGTCAGCAGGCGCATCGCTTCGTTCACCGCGCTGGCTTCTCGAGCGGCGGCGCCGTTTTTCTCTTCTTCGACCTTATCGCCCTCGCCTGGCGCGAGGAACAGGTTCGCCTCAACGCCGTGCTGGCGCGTGTATAGATCCCAATACCGCCCGCCCAGCGCATATAGCCGTTCGTGGGTGCCTCGCTCTACGATTCGACCCGCCTCCACCACCAGGATCTGGTTCGCGCGCCGGATCGTCGAAAGCCGGTGAGCGATCACGAAAGTCGTGCGGCCGGCCATCAGATACTTCAGGCCTTCCTGGATCAGAGCCTCGGATTCCGAATCGAGGCTCGAAGTGGCTTCGTCCAGGATCAGAATGCGCGGATCGGCGAGAATCGCCCGCGCGATGGAGACACGCTGGCGCTGGCCGCCGGAAAGCTTTACGCCGCGCTCGCCCACGATGGTGTCGTATTTGTTCTCGAAGGCTTCCGCGAATTCGTCCACGCGTGCGATGCGGCAGGCCTCCAGGATTTCCTCCCTCGTGGCGCCCGGCCGCGCGAAGGCCACATTCTCTTCGATCGTTCCGTCGAACAGGAAGGTATCCTGAAGCACCACTCCGAGCTGCGTGCGGTAGGAATCCAGACGAATCGTCGAAAGATCCACGCCATCCACGGTGATCCGCCCGTCCGCGGGGGTGTGGAAAGCGGCCACCAGGCTGATGATGGTCGATTTTCCGGAGCCCGACGGCCCCACCAGCGCCGTAACAGTGCCCGGCTCCGAGAGAAAGCTCACGTCGTAGAGCACCTGCTTGCCTTGCTCGTAAGAGAAGCCGACGTGGGAGAATTCGACCTCCCCGCGAATCGAGCCAAGCTCGACTGTGCGCAGTGGATCGCTATCTTCCTTCCGCTCGCGGAGCACTTCGCGCGTCCGCTCCAAGCCTGCGAAAGCCTCGCTGATTTGCGTGCCGATTCCCACTACCTGAAAGACCGGCGCGGTTAAGAAGGCCAGATAGGCGACGAACATCATCAGATCGCCCAGGGTGAGCTTGCCGGCGAAAATCTGCCGCGCGCCCACATATGACACCACCGCGCCCACGATACCCATCAGCGTGGTGGCCGAAAGGCTCATCACAGAGACCGCGGTGAGCGAGCGGATGACGTTATCCAGCAACCTATTCACCCCGCCCGCGAAGACGTCGGCCTCGCGTTGCTCGGCGTGATAACCCTTTACCACGCGCACGCCACCGAGCGATTCTGTGAGGCGCCCAGTGACCTCGGCGTTGATCTTGCCTCGTTCGCGGAAGATCGGGCGAATGTTCTTGAACGCGACCCTCAGAACCAGCGAAAACGAGATCACGAAAGCGGCGGTGATTCCCGTCATCAGAGGGCTGAGCGTCAGCAGCACCACCAGCGCGATCACGGCCAGCAGCAAGCCGCCGGCGAAATCCACCAGTCCGGTGCCGAGCAGGTTGCGAATGCCCTCCACATCGCTCATGATGCGCGACACCAGGACTCCGCTCTTGTTGGCATCGTAATAGGCGACCGGCAGCAGTCCGATATGGCGCTGTACCTTTTGCCTCAGCTCGGCGATCAGCCTTTGTGCGGCCTTGGAAAGGAGTTGAGTGAGCGAAAACGACGTCACGCCCTGAATGAGAGTGGCGGCCACCACCGCGCCTACTAACGGCGTCAGCAGGTGCACCTGGCGTTTGCCGATGACATTGTCGATCAGGTATTTCGTGGATGTCGGCAGCACCAAGGCACAGGTGCGATTGATGGCCATCAGCACGAACCCAATCGCGAACAGCTTGCGCCGGGGCCACACCATCTCGCGAAGATCGGGCCACAGTTCACGGAACCGTTCGGAAGCGGGGGCTTTGGGCTGTTTTTTAGCGTCGGGCGTGCGCACGGGTCCGCCGCGGCGATCGCCGTGTCCGAATCCTCCCATCCCTGGAGCCATGCCCTTCCAGTGTAGGACAAGCCCCAGCCTGGCCCGCCCGTCTGACGGTTCTAATAGGGCAGGCTTAGGCTCGTTCTACGGTGCTCACGTTTCCCCAGCTACCGCCGATGACGATTGCATGGGAGCCATCCATAAAATCGCTCTTGCTGGCTGCCTGATAGCCGTCTGCCGGGCCGCCGACCTGCGGGGAACTGCCGTGATCGAGAAGAAGCTCACTAGACGGAACGTCACTGCGCCGGTGGGCGCTTATCAGCGGGGCGCGGCGGTGAATTTAACTGCCACTGCAGCCGATCCGCTGGAGTACGAACGCTCGCACGTCGCCGTGTACATAGAAGGTGCGGAGGGAAGCGGCGCAGGCGCCGGCGCGAAAAGCATCGCCGCGACGATCGAGCAGACGCATCGGGAATTTGTGCCCGATTTCGCCGTAATTCCGGTTGGCGCGACGGTTTCATTCCCCAACGGCGATCCCATTTTTCACAACGTCTTCTCTCTCTCAAAGCCGAAATCGTTCGATTTGGGCAACTACTCGGAGGGTGAGACGCGGACGGTGACGTTCATGAAGCCCGGCATTGTCGCCGTGAGTTGCCGTCTGCATCCCAATATGGCCGCGACCATCGTGGTCAGCCCGACTCGCTGGTGCACGCGGGCGGACGCGCAGGGTCATTTCGAGCTAAACGGCCTCCCACCGGGGAAATACACCGTAGTGGCTTGGCATAAGGCTGCCGGATTCTTTCGCCAGACGGTAGTGATCGGCGAAGGCCGGGCGCCTGCGATTCGCTTTGTGATGCCTCTTACGGCTCCGGATCTGCACGACGTCGCAAAACGATAGAAGAAATGCGACTGGGCGTCCGCACATTTTTGTGGTCCTTTCTGCCATTCGCGCTTTTGCTCACCGGCAGCTTCTGGGCGGTGCAGCGTATGGTGGTGCGTGCGGTGCGCGACCAGTTCCGGGCATCGGCGCGGGAAACCCAAGTCTCTATCGCCCGCCTGCGCTCCTCGGCGGAGAGGCGCAACGGTCGTCTTCTGGGAATCGTCGCCGAAAACCCCGCGCTGAAGAACGGCCTCCAACTGATGTTGGAACACCGCGGGGACCACGATCCGGCGAAGACGGCCGCGCGGCGGACACTGGAAGACCAACTCATGGAGATGGGCGGCGAGTTAGGCTTCGAAGTTTTGCTCGTCTCGGATCCGGTGGGCGAGCCGCTCGCCGCCGTCATGTTTCGTGACGACCGTTGGACTCCGTTCGATCCGGGGGCCGTGCGGCCCCCACGGCAGGGCTATTTCAACACCGCGGACCGGACGTACCAGGCTAGCTCGGTGGCCGTGGATCAGGCCGATGAAAATCTCGGGATCCTCACAGTGGGTGAGCCATTCGAACTTTCGAGCCTGCCCATTCCCGCCGTTTTTATGCGCGATGGAAAAGTGGTTGAATCCAATCTCGATGGCGCCTTGCCCGCGGTGACGCCCGAGCTGGAATCGTCCTTGCGGAACTGTCCTATGCACACGGAATGCGAAGTGCGCCTGGCGGGCGCTGCCTACCTTTCCATGCCCATGGGCGCCGCCCCCACCGGAGAAGCGGGTAATGGTTTTCAATTGCGAAGCCTTCAGAATCTGGATAGCGCCGCGCGGCCGATTCAGAGCATGCTCCGGAACATGTTTTCACTTGCGGGGCTCTGCGCCTTAGTGGGCGCTCTCCTTCTGAGCAGCGTGTCGTCGCGCTCGATCGTGCGGCCGATCTCGGAACTGATCGCCCGCCTGCGCGAAAGCGAGCGGACTGGAGAGCTTCCGGAATTCGACGGGGGCGTGGAAGGCCGATCCGGAGGCGTCCACGAGATCCGGGCGCTGACCGACAGCTTCAACCGCGCAGCGGCGTCGGTCCGCGAGGGCAGGGAACGCCTTCGCGAGGCGCTGGTCGAGTTCATTCAATCGCTGGCGAGCGCGCTGGACGCGCGCGATCCCTATACTGCGGGCCACAGCCGGCGCGTCAGCCAGTACGCCTGCGCAGTCGCCAGAAACATGGGCGTGTCTCCGAAAGAACTGGACGAAATCCGGGTAGGGGCTTTGCTCCACGACATCGGCAAAATCGGAGTCGCCGACGCCATTTTGCAAAAGCCGGGAAGGCTGACCGACGAGGAGAACCGGATTATTCAGGAGCATCCCACCATCGGACGCAAGATCCTGGAAGGCGTTCAGGGCTTCCACCCTTATTTGCCGGTAGTGGAGCTGCATCACGAGAACTGGGACGGTACCGGCTATCCTCACGGCTTGCGCCGCGATGCGACGCCGCTCACGGCGCGCATCGTCAAAATCGCCGACGCCTACGACGCCATGACCTCCGATCGCCCTTACCGGCGCGGCATGCCCCACGAAAAGGCGCTCGTGGCGATCGCGAACTGCTCGGGAACGCAGATGGATCCCGCCGTCGTGGACGCCTTTTTAAGCATGAGCCAAAACAAGGCGGAATTGGGACTGGCCCTCACCTCCAGCGATTCTCTCCAGCGATTGGCCGATGCGGTCGGAGCACACATCGAAGTGTCGCCTCTGGTGGGGAAGGGAAGCTGAGCTATGCGCGCATCGATACTGGTCTTGGGTTTTGCGCTCGTCGCGAGAGCGCAGGAAGCCAGTTCGGGCTTCGAGTTGCGTACGACGATAAGCGGAGCGGGATTCTACTCTCACCAGCTCTCCAGCGGTGGCGATGACGATGGGCCCGTGTCGGGAGGCATGCGGGCTATGCTCTATCCGGTCTGGAAGTGGAACGAGCATTGGAGCGTCCAGGGCGCGGTGCAGCTTCACTCGCAGCCGTATTTTTTCGAGGAATTAGGCGATGCCGAGGAGCGTGGAATGAAGACCAACGCGCTCCAGGCTCATATCGACTACTCCAGGTTTTGGAAAAACGGCTCGCTGGTGGTGCGAGCCGGGATTCTTTCCTCGGCGTTCGGCTCTTTTCTGCTGCGCTATGACGATGCGGCGAATCCCCTGATCGATATGCCGGTTTCCTATGGCTACTACTACAAGGGCGTGAGCGATCTTGGTTTGGCGGGCATCCAGGCCGACGCAACCATTGGCAAGCTCGATTTCCGGGCGCAATTCGCCAATTCCTCTCCGGCGAACCCTCGGAACCTTTTGGACTCGGATCAGTACGGCAACTGGGCGGGCGGTTTCGGCTACACGATCAAGCAAGGATTCCGCCTGGGGGCTTCCGCCTATCGTGGGCCATATCTGAGCCGCGATTATGCGTACTTCTTTCCTGGCGAAATCGAGCCGAAGGATTTACCCGCAACCGGGGTGGGCATCGATGCCTCCTGGGGCCGAGGTCCGTGGAACGCGTATGGAGAATGGCAGGGGTTCCAAATGGATTACCACGCCATTCCCACTTACCGGTATCGCGTTGGCTATGGCGAGATCCGCAGGGTCTTGAATCCGCGATGGTTCGTAGCGGCTAGAGTGGGATATCTCCATCCAGCAAAGTATTCTGGGAAGCAGATCTACGAAACGGCCGTGGGATACCGTCCCAACTCGTACCAGATCGTCAAGGCCGGATATGAGATACAGCAGGGACCGGCGATTCGCGGAACTCTTGCCAATACGTTCGCGATTCAGATCGTGACGAGCTTCCGCGCCTTCTCCGTGGGGCGGAACTGATCACGCTCCTGGCGAAGGGAACGTCTTCGAAATATGATCGTGCCAAGTCAGGCTCTCTTCGTCCACCAGCGCCCAAACCAGTCCCAAACCGGCCGAAAGCGTGCTCAGCAACGTCACAAGTTGGCGCAACAGGCGCTGTTCCCGGCTGGGAGCGCGGCCATCGAAATCCACCAGGCGCAGGCCCGCGAAGCGCATTCCCGGCGAATCGCCATTGCCCAGGCACCACAGCAGCCGGTAAAGGGTCATCGTGAGAAATCCGACGGCTAAATAAACGGGCGCCGACTGCCGCGTCAGCGTTAAATCCCCGCCGCAGAAGTACAGAATCGCGCCGAACACGCCCAAAGCGATGAGCACTATGCTCATGTCCACCGCCGCGGCCATCAGCCGATGGGTGGGCAAAGCCACTGGCGCATCGCAGTCGATGACTTCTATCGGTGCGCCGCCGCCGGCGGGCGGAAACTCCAAAGGCTGCTGCAACTCCGCGGCGCGCCGCGCGCGAGTCCCCGATGCGCGGGGCGCGACTATACGGCCGATCGCTTCGCCCGGACCCTTCCGCGGCGCGAGCGTCGGAATGGGAACGACCTTCGGCGCGCCTGGACCGCCGGAGAAAAGCGGCTGCTGATACGACAATCTCTGGTCCGGCGGCTTGGCCGAGCCAGGCGCATCGGGCGTCGAAACTCTGCCCGGGATCGCCTCGAAGGCCGGCGCGGTGGCTGCCGCCAAAGGATAGTTATCTGGGGCCGGACGGGGGGAAGCGAGATGCAGGCGCCGCATGCAGCGGACGCAGCGCCGCTCTTCGAAATCGTTTGCCGTCCCGCAATACCGGCACTGAATCTCGGCCATAGAGAGGTTGACTAGCCCACGCGCGCTCTGTTAGTGTGCTCGATTGGGGATTTCTGTTTTCCTTTCCGGCAGTCCGTTACTTCCCAGTCGTAACACAATTGGTGGGATTTGTCACGACCGCTATTTAGTGTGTCTGGCCGTCCTATTCTCTCTATCTGTTCCGCTGGCCGCGCAAAATTACCGGCCGGAACTACCGGCGCCGCCCCCGCCGGTCCAGCCCAGTCCCAACGCCAATCTGTTGGTCCGCCCACCGCGCCCAGGTGGGCCGGGACCGGACGATCAGGCCATCGTCCAAGCGGATTCTCAGGAGCAGGACGGCCCCGTGATCCACCTGCGCGGAATGGTGCGCGTCGAAACTTCCAATATGCTTCTGACCGCCGATGAGGTCGATTACAACCAGGACACCGCCGATGCCGACGTCCGCGGCCATGTGCATTACGAGAATTTCATCACGGGCGAGAAGCTCTTCTGCGACCACGGAACCTACAATACTCAGGACGAGACGGGCACGTTCTACGAAGTCAGCGGCACCGCGCCTTCCCGTATCGCCGCGCGTCCGGGCTTGCTGACCACCACCAATCCGTTTTACTTCCAGGCCAAGCGGGCCGAGCGCCGCGAAGGCCAATATATTCTCTACGACGGCTTTTTAACCGATTGCACGCTCCCGAATCCCTGGTGGCGGCTGCAAGGCCCCCGGTTCGATCTCGTGCCTCGCGATCACGCCGTTGCCTATTCCTCCTGGTTTTACCTGCGCAAGCTCCCCTTGTTTTATGTGCCGCGGTTCCGCAAATCGCTGAAGCGGGAGCCGCGCCAAAGCGGGTTTCTGGTCCCCAATATCGGGCACAGCTCGCTCCGGGGCAACATGGTGGGCATCGGCTATTACTGGGCGATTAACCGCAGCTACGATCTGACCTACCGCGCGCAATATTTCTCCAGCGTAGGACTGAATCATACGCTCGATTTTCGGGGCAAGGTCAACCAGACCACGGATTTCAATTTGACGCTATATGCGTTGAACGATCACAGCTCCAACCCCTCGATTTCTCAGGGCGGATACCTGGCTCTGTTCGACGGGAAATCCTATTTGCCCGGCGGGTGGGAAGCTCGCGGCCATCTGGATCTGCTTTCGTCGTTTCTTTACCGTCAGGAATTTTCGGAATCCATCAACGAGGCCATCTTTTCCGAAACGCACTCCGTGGGTTTTCTGACCAAGCACTGGTCCGACTACGGTTTTAACTTCGTAGCCGAGCGCGACGTCAACTACCAGACCACCGCGCCCGGCGACCAGATCGAGATGCGGAAGCTGCCGGAATTGCAATTCATCGCGCGCGAGCATTCCTTCAAGACCTGGCCCGTGTGGGTCTCGCTGAACGCCAGCAACGGGCTGGAGGATCGCAGCCAACCGGCGTTCCAGACCCGCCAGTTCACGGATCGAGCCAATTTCGCGCCGCGCGTGACCACCGCGTTTCATTGGCTGGGCATGGACCTCGTTCCGAGTTTCACGCTGCATGAGACGGTCTACGATTCGAGCTTTCAGGCCGGCCAGGTTACCGGCGCGGATCTCACGCGGAGCGCGCGGGACGTCGGCGTGGAGTGGGTACTGCCATCGCTGGAGCGCATCTTCGACGCCCCATCGTGGATGGGCGACAAGGTGAAACACGTGATCGAGCCGCGCATCGAGTACCGCTATGTTTCCGGCGTTCACGATTTCAACGATATCGTCCGGTTCGACGACGTCGATCTGCTATCCAACACGAACGAGGTGACATTCTCTCTCACCAACCGGCTTTTGGCCAAGGACAAGAACGGAAACGTCACCGATCTGCTGAGCTGGCAGCTTTTGTATAAGCGCTTCTTCGACCCGACCTTCGGCGGAGCGGTGATTCCGGGACAGCGGAACGTGGTGGAAAGCGTCGCCGACCTCACCGGCTTCGATTTCTTGGACGGATACCGGCATCAGTCGCCTATCGTCAGCGCTTTGCGCTATCAATCCAGAGTCGGCGTGGAGTGGCGCACCGATTACGATCCCGTGCGCCATGCATTTGTGAATAACAGCGTAACGCTGGATGCCCACGTTGGGAAATATTCGGCGTCGATCGGTCACACGATGATTCGCACCGATCCGATTCTCGCGCCCAACTCGAATCAGATGCGGTTCTCGGGCGCGTACGGCAATCAGGCCCGCCGCGGATGGAACGCCGGCGTGAGCGCGTTTTACGATTTCCGGCTGGGAAAGCTGGAGTACACGCTGGCGCAAGTGACCTACAACACCGACTGCTGCGGCCTCAGCGCCCAATACCGCATCTTCTCATTCGGGACCAGAAACGAGCACCAGGAATTATTCTCCTTCGCCGTGTCGAACATAGGGACGTTCGGAACGTTGAAGCGGCAGGAGCGGATCTTCTAGCGCGCACGATCGCCGTCGATTGGGTTACCTGAAACCGCGGCGCCGATGATACGATGGAATGGTTTGCGTTAAGCCTCGCTCTTTCAGCTCGTTATGTGGATTGTTCGTCTCGCTCTCCGCCGTCCCTACACGTTTGTGGTCATGGCGGTTCTCATCGCTATTCTGGGCGGCGTGGCCATCGCCACCATGCCCGTCGATATCTTCCCTTACATCGACATCCCGGTGGTGAGCATTGTATGGCAATACAACGGCCTCTCGCCCGAGGAGATGGAAAAACGGATCGTCACCAATTTTGAGCGCGGCCTCACTTCCAGCGTTAGCGACGTCGAACATATCGAATCGCAATCCTACACAACCGTGTCGGTCGTTCGGGTCTATTTTCATCCCAACGTGCAGATCGATATGGCCGTGGCGCAGGTGACCGCGCAAACGCAGGTGCAGATGCGCAACATGCCGCCGGGCATCATGCCCCCCAACGTGTTGAAATACGATGCGGCCAGCGTCCCGATTCTCCAGCTTGGCCTGTCGAGCAAAACTCTGCACGAGCAAGAGCTTTTCGACCTGGGCAACAACTTCATCCGCACTCCTCTGGCGACGGTGCAAGGCGCCTCGGTCTCTTATCCCTTCGGCGGAAAGCAGCGCCAGGTGCAGGTGGATCTGAATCTCGACCAGCTTTACGCCAAGCAGCTTTCGCCCATCGATATCTCCAACGCGCTGAACCTTCAAAATCTGATCCTGCCCGCCGGCACTGCGAAATTCGCGCAAACCGAGTATCAGATCAAAGTCAACAGCAGCCCAACCCGGATCGACGAATTCAACAATCTCCCCATCAAAAACGTCAACGGCGCCACCGTTTACATGAAGGACGTGGCGCAGGTCCACGACGGATTTCAGCCGCAGACCAGCATCGTCCGCACCAACGGATCGAGGGGCGTGCTGATGACCGTCACGCGCATCGGAAAAACGTCCACGCTTGCGCTGGTAAGCGCCGTAAAAAAGGCGCTCCCCAAGATTGAAGCCACCCTTCCGACGGCGCTGAAGGTGGTCACGCTAGGCGACCAGTCCATTTTCGTGCGCGCCGCGATTCAAGGCGTGGTGCGCGAAGCCATGATCGCGGCCGCTCTCACTGGTTTAATGATCCTGCTGTTTCTGGGAAGCTGGCGCAGCACGCTGATCGTCTGCATTTCGATTCCGCTCTCCATCCTGTCGTCCATCTGCATTCTGAGCGTGCTGGGGCAAACCATCAACGTCATGACGCTTGGCGGACTGGCCCTCGCGGTCGGCATCCTGGTCGACGACGCCACCGTCGAAATCGAAAACACTCATCGGAATATGGCGATGCGCAAGCCGCTGATCCGCGCGGTGCTCGATGGAGCTTCGCAAATCGCGGTTCCGACGTTCGTCTCCACTCTTGCCATTTGCATCGTTTTCGTTCCGGTGCTTCTGCTCACCGGAACGGCGCGTTATCTTTTCACTCCCATGGCGATGGCGGTCGTCTTTGCGATGGCCGCGTCGTACTTGCTTTCCCGCACGCTGGTGCCGACCATGGTGCGCTATCTTCTGAGGTCCGAGGTCGAGCTCTACCAACACGGCGAGCACGGCGAAGCCGCGGGCGCCAGGGGCGTCTTCTGGCGGATGCACTACGTGTTTCATCATCTGTTCGAGCGGCTTCGATTCCGCTACATCGGGTTGCTCGATTGGTCGCTGCGCCATCGCATGCCGGTGCTGGCGGCGTTCATGGCGTTCTCGATCGGATCATTCTTTCTCATGCGCCTGATCGGCGAGGACTTCTTTCCAACCATCGATTCCGGCCACATGCGCCTGCACGCCCGCGCTCCCGCGGGCACGCGCATCGAGCAGAGCGAGCTTCGCTTCGCCGCTATCGATCACGAAGTCCGGAACACGCTTCCGGCGGGCGAAGTGGAATCGATCATCGACAACATCGGCATTCCCCCAAGCTGGACCAGCCTCGCTCAGGGCGACGTGCCCAATATCTCGGCCGCCGACGGCGAAATTCTGATCTCGCTCAAACAGGAACGAAAACGATCCACGCTCGACTACGAAACGCTGCTCCGGGGACGCCTGCGTGAGAAATTCCCCGACATGGTCTTCTTCTTCGAGCCCGCGAATATCACGAATCAAATCCTGAGTTTCGGCCTGCCGGCTCCGATCGACTTACAGGTTGTGGGGCGCGATATGCAGGCCAATTACAAAATTGCGGAGCGGCTGGCCGCGCGCATCGAACGCATTCCCGGCGCCGCCGACGTTCACGTTCATCAGGTGATGGATTCGCCGGAAATCCAACTGAATGTGGACCGCGTAAAAGCGGCGGAGCTCGGACTGACGCAGCGCGACGTCACCAGCAGCATGCTGATTTCGCTTTCCGGCAACTCGCAAGTAGCGCCTAATTTCTGGGTGAATCAGGCCAACGGAGTCAACTATAACGTCGGCATACAAACGCCGCAGTACCGGATCGATTCGCTGGACGCCTTGCTGCGCACGCCGGTGACAATCCCCGCAAGCGCGGTCAGCGCCACCACGCCGGGCTCGCTGGCCGGGGCTTCCATCGCCAACGCCGATTTCACCGGCGCCATGCCCAGCGGCGCGTCGCAATCGTACGGCAATCCCGGCGCGATCGCGTCCGGTCCTCAGCTTCTTTCGAATTTGTCCACGGTTCAACGCGGCTACACGCCCGTGATCGTCGACCACTATAATGTCTCCCCAGTCTTTGATGTCTACGCCAACGTCGACCGCAGCGATTTGGGCAGCGTGGGCGCCGCCGTCCGCAAGATCGTGAGCGAGGAAGAACCCAAGCTGCCCCGCGGAACCAGCTTTGCCCTTCGCGGCCAGATCGATACCATGCAATCCTCGTTTTACCGTCTGGGCCTCGGCATGATCTTTGCCGTCGTTCTCGTCTATCTGCTGATGTGTGTCAATTTCCAGAGCTGGCTGGATCCGTTCATCATTCTTACGGCGCTGCCGGGCGCATTGGCCGGCATTCTGTGGATGCTGTTCGTCACCCACACCACGCTCAACGTGCCGTCGCTGATGGGCGGCATCATGTGCATTGGCGTGGCCACGGCCAATAGCATTCTGATGGTGACATTCGCCAACGACGAACGCGCTGACCTGCCCTCCGCCCGCGACGCGATGCTCTCCGCCGGGTTCGCGCGAATCCGGCCTGTGTTGATGACAGCGGCTGCAATGATCCTCGGCATGCTTCCTATGGCGCTCGGCCTAGGTGAGGGCGGGGAGCAGAACGCGCCTCTCGGCCGCGCCGTCATCGGCGGGCTGATGTTCGCCACCGTAACCACGCTATTCGTCGTGCCGATTTTCTATAGCTATCTCAGAACCGCGCCACCGGCGGATCGGGAATTGTCTCTCTAGACCGAAATGCAATACACCGAACCTAATCCCACCGAAGAAAAGATCCGCAAGCCGCCGCATCCCGCGCTCGCTAATCGCTGGCGCCCTTCCGGTCTTACGGTAACGGTCCTTTTCCTGATTGCCGCCGTTCTGACCGCCATCGCTTTCTTCGCCGGTTACTTTCCGATGCAAAAGCGCGAAACGCTGCTTCAAACCGAAGCGGTGGAGCAGGAACAAGCCCTTCCTCGAGTGGAGACGATCCGAGTGGCGCGCTCCACGGGGCAAAGCCAATTGGAGCTGCCCGGCAACATTCAGGCCATCACCGAGGCTCCGATTCTCGCCCGCGCCGATGGATATTTGAAGCGCCGCCTGGTGGACATCGGAGATCGCGTTCGAGCGGGCCAGCCGGTCGCCGAAATCGAAGCGCCCGAACTCGATCAGCAGCTTCGACAGGCGCAGGCCGCCGTCGATCAGGCGCGGGCCGCGCTGGATCAGGCATCCGCCAATTACGAGCAAGGCAAGGCCAATCTGGAGTTGGCTCGAGTCACCGCCGGCCGCTGGAAGACCCTTGCCGAACAAGGCATCGTTTCGCGTCAGGATAACGATCAATATCAAGCGCAACTGACCGCGCAAACCGCCACGGTGCAGGCGCTCGATAAGGCCATCGCCGCTCAGCGCAGCAACGTCGCCGCGGCGGAGGCCAACGTCGCGCGCCTGAATGAAGTTCTGAGTTACCGCACTGTGAAAGCTCCGTTCGATGGCGTCGTCACGCAGCGCAACGTGGATGTGGGCGCGCTGGTCGCTTCGGGGAACACGCTTCTCTATCGCATCGCTCAAATCCAGACGCTGCGAGCGTACGTGAACGTTCCGCAGGAGAATGCCAATACCGTCCATCAAGGCCAGGCCGCGACGCTGGCGGTTTCGAACCTGCCCGGCCGCCGTTTCTCCGGCACGGTCACCCGGACTGCAAGCGCGCTCGATCCCACCAGCCGGACCATGCTCGCCGAAGTGGACGTACCCAATTCCGACGGTTCGCTATTTCCAGGCATGTACGCGCAGGTCGATCTGTTGGGCGCGAGAGGCACGCCGCCCTTGCTGATTCCCGCCGAAGCGCTCATCTATCGCGCCGAAGGAACCCAGGTAGCCGTCATCGGACCGGATGGCGTTGTACATCTCAAAAAAGTGGCGGTCGGCCGTGACTATGGCGATAAGCTGGAAATCGCCCAGGGTCTGGAAGAGGGCGAAACGATCGTTGCCAATCCCGGCGATACGGCTCAGGAAGGCGTGAAGGTCGATCCCGTGGCGCCGGAGCGCTGAGGCGCGAGCGTGCGATTTGAAGCCTGCTGCTACTCCGGTCCGCACGCGTCCGCCTGTCCTGGGATTTCCTTGCGGTAGTCCGAAAACGTGTCGTCTTCCCGGCTCGCATGCTGGAAAATATTCAAAATCGCCGCCTTCGATCGCATCGCAAAATGGCTAGGCAGCCACACGTTTTCGCCGGCAGGCTGCTTTTCCAATTCGAAATAAGTCCCCGGCTCCACGCGGGCGAGAAATCCTTCTATCGACACCGGGCGAATCACGCGCGCCGTCACCTTCACCCATTGGAACGTCTCTTGATCGATCCACAATCGGCCCCGCATGCCCGTAAGAACTTTGGTCTCGGCGCTCGACGGCTGAAACTCTTTCCGGGGAGTCGCCTGAATCGTGTACACGTCGTGCCCGTTCAGCCTGGTCTGACCTATCAATTTGAAATCGAAAGCGCGCGTTAATTCCAGCAGCATGGCATGATCGCGCGTCCGCTCTTTGTTATAAGCCTCAATCCGTCTGGCGCGTTCTTCCTGCGACTCCGATTTCCGCTCCGCCTTCGCCTGGCCAAGCTTTTCCTCTTCATTCCTTTGCTCGTCGGCGCTCAGCGGACTGTCGTTCACGGCGAGCAGGCGCCGGTACGGCGACCCATCGATCATGCACACACGATAGGTTTTCGAGCCGTCGTGGCCGCGGTCTGTCTCTTTGTAGGAATACTGGGGGGCTGCGTCCCAATCGGATTTCGTAGCCGCAACCGAGCGTTCAATGATCGTGGGCCCAGTCACGCCCGCCAAGGTCGCGGCCGCTGCCGTCGCCCATAGAGTTCCGCAAAGCCATTGCCCGCCCACTGCGCAGCACTCCATTTAGGAGAATGCGCGGGGGCGAACCGTGTTTCGCCCAGCGGCTTGACTAGCCCTAAAGCCCCGTAACGATAAGCCAATAGGGTGAATCCTCCAAATGGATAAGAAGCAAGCCATAGTGATGGTCGAGTGCCCGAAGTTTTTGGACGCTTGACCGGAAAGGAGTAAAAAATGGCAAACGGAATCCTTGAAACTAATCCGCAACCGCGAATTAATCTGCAGCCCATCGCCGGTCCATCGATCCTCGGGCTATTCGGCCTGGCGGGAGCGACATTTATGGTCGCCGCTCATATGTGTCACTGGTACGGGAATGAGATGTCGGATATTTATCTGTTCCCCTTCGCCGCGATGTTCGGTGGCATTGCGCAGTTTCTCGCGGCAATGTGGGCGTTTAAAGCCCGGGACGGCGTAGCGACAGCCGTACACGGAACTTGGGGGTCGTTCTGGATCGCGTACGGACTTCTCGCCGTGGTGATGCTAGCGGGAAGAATGCCGGTTCCCGCGAGCAGATGGCCGGAGATCGGCTATTGGTTCTGCGTGGTGGCGGTCGTCACCTGGTCGTGCGTTGCGGCGGCCGCCGCGGAAAATAAGGGCATGGTGACGGTGCTCGTATTTCTAGCTTGCGGCTCCACCGCGGCCGCTATCGGCGAGTTAGTCGGGGGCATTGAATGGGTCATAGTCCTCAGCGGTTATCTCTTCGTTGTCGCGTCGGTTGCCGCCTGGTACACCGCCAGCGCGCTTATGCTCAACGAGGCGTTCGGGCGAACGATCTGGGGAATTGGAAGAAGCCGAGTCTCCTTGCCTTCCGTTTCTATCGGAGTTGGCGAGCCTGGAGTCATAAAGGGACAGGCCTGATCCCTTACTTCTGGCCCAACACTTGCCACGCGCGAGCTTGAAACCCCCGCCGCGCGCGTGGCAAGTTTAAATCCTGCCCTGTGGGCCGCCTTCGCTTTTTTCGGTAGCGTCAGCTTAGCTTCGAGCGCACCCGATCGCTGAGGGCTTTGCCATCCACTCGCTTGCCGGCCAGCTTCGCCTGCGTGGCCTTCATCACGACACCCATCTGCTTCAGCGAAATCACGCCGGTCTCGGCCATGGCTTGAGCGATCGCCGCGTCGATCTCCTCCTCGGAGGGCGCCGAAGGCATGTAGGATTCGATCAATTTCAGCTCCGTCTCTTCGCGATCGGCAAGCTCCGGCCGGTTGCCTTTTCGGAACATGTCGGCGGACTCGCGCCGCTGCTTGACCAGCATGCCGAGCACTTGAATCTCGCTCTGTGCGTCGAGGGGCTTCATGGAATCGATCTGATGTTTTTGCAGAGCCGTTTTAATCATTCGCAGCGCATCCAGGCGGACTTCCTCGCGGCCCTTCATAGCTGCGACCATGTCGCGCTGGATTTGATCGAGCAAAGGCATGAGAACCAGTCTAAGCGGAGCGGGCTTTAGCCGGCAACAGGGACTTAAGTCCCCGCTTTGACCTCTCGTTCGGCCGCGCTTGATGTATCAGTGCACGACTTCAGTGCATACGGCGACGCATCGGTAACATCATCAAACCGTCGGTCGCGCTTCATGTATCAGGCACGACTTCAGCGCATACGGCGACGCATCGGTAACATCATCAAACCGTCGGCCGCGCTTTATGTATCAGGGCACGACTTCAGTCGGGCCGTCGCAAACGGCTGGACTCACGGGGCTTCAGCCCCAGCCGCTTTCCTCTTTGTCAGATACGCGAAGCAATAACGGAACTCCTCGGACGTCGCGGCGAGCTCTTCCTTCGTTGGATTGTTGGCGATGTACTCCCGATGCCGTGAAAAACTCTCCCGGTCCATAATTCGCACTTCCGAGAAGCAGCGTTGCACTGTATGTATCAGGGCACGACTTAAGTCGTGCCTGCTGAGGCCTGCTCCACGATAATTCATCTTGGCCGCTCCGCTCCGGAAAGCCGCCGGTATGGGCCGTGGCTTCCATTGGGGAGAATCGTCGAGGAGTCGGTCAACGCCTGGCCGAGTTGATCCGAGGTCAGCTCGCGCGCGCCTCTCAGATTTGCGCCGCGAAGATCGGCCATTTTCAAATGAGCGCCTCCGAATCGAGCTCCCGCAAAAACGGCGTGATTGAAATCGCCGCCCAACAGCCGTAAGTCCCGAAAATCGCATTCCGCAAGCAGAGCGCCGCGGAAGCTGCTCTGGATGCACTCAACGCGCGCGAATTTGGCGGCGCGCAGTTCGGTCCCCGGAAAGTCGCAATAGGCGATTCTGGACCCGCCGAAATTCACAGCCGAGCCCTTCGCTCCCGTGAAGTCCACGTGTTGCAAAGAAGCGTGGGGAAATTCAGCCGCGGTCAGGTCGCTGTCCCGAAAATCCACTTCGTATAGGCGGGTTTGGTGGAACGCGCCTCGCATGGCGGAAACCTGCCGGAAATTGGCCTGTCGGAACGCCGTATCCGGCATTCGCGCCTCCACCAGCTTCGCTCTGCGGAAGGAGACGCACGCCCCGGAGGTCTCGGAGAAATCGGCGTGCTGGAGCCACGCTCCGGCGAAATCCGCATGGGAAAGATCGGCGCCGGTCAAGTCCGCGCCGGCCAGATTGGTGCGCTGAAAATCGGCGCGGTTCAGCTTGGCGCCGTTGAGCTTCGCCTCCGCCAGATTGGCGTCCAGCAAAGTGGCGCCCGCCAGAATCGCCTCACGCAGGTCCGCTCCCACCAATAGAGCTTCGTTTAGTGTGATCCCCGTCAAATCCGCGCGCCGCCCTCCTTCGCGCTTTTCTAGCCACAGCTTGTGCAAATAAAGCAGGCTGGAGATAGAGATTGGTGCAGCCGTCATCACGACACACCCCTCATCGGCCAACCGGCGCTGGATTTGAGTCGTTGCGCGCATAACGTCGCAGAGCGGACCGAGCGCTCACGCCCGCTCGCAGTCTTCCGATAAGCATTCTTGACGCTCGCCCGGCGGGCTTTCAGGTGATGCATGAAACTGTTTCTCTTGTTGACCGTCGTGTTTCCCGTGATAGCCCAGGTGGACGCGTCCGTCGCGCCCCAACCACTTCTGGTCTGTTCACCCGCCTCCGGCATGCCGCTGCGCGGCGGCGAAGTGAAGAGAGCGGTCCCCGCCGGCGAATGTGGGCAAAAGCCCGCTCGTCGATTGTACCGTTGGTCGGTCGCATCTCTCGCCGCGGGCAACGCCGCGGATGCGATCACAAGCTGGCGTAAGCTTGAGGCGAATCCGATTCTGGCTCAGCCGGGATCCACGTTCGGTCCCGGATCGGTCGCCGTGAAAGCCGGAATTCTGGGAGCTTCGTTATGGCTGGAGCGATGGGCCGCCCGCCGTAATCCGCGTTTGTACAGCGCGTTCGCCTGGATCAACTTCGGCTCCGCCGCCGGGCTTGCGGCCGTTTCCCAGCACAACGCGCGCTTGAAATAGATCCGCCTTGCGCAATCGATCGGCGCTACGCCTGCATGCCCCATCTCCGAACCGTTCTGTTCTCCACCGGCCTGAAAATCAAATTCTCCACCAGCAACCCCGCCAGGATGACCGTCAGCAATCCCGCGAATACCTCGGGAATCAGAAGCTGATTTTTGCGCTCGAAGATGAACCAACCCAGCCCGCCCGAGCCTGAGCTGACGCCGAACACCAGCTCCGCGGCGATCAGCGTCCGCCACGCGAACGCCCAGCCGGCTTTGAGCCCGGTGAGAATGCTCGGAAAGGCTCCCGGAAGAAGAATGCGCCACACATAGCGGATTCCAGAAAGCCCATAGTTCTGCCCCACCATCCGCCAGGTTGGACTCACAGCCCGGAAGCCGGCGTGGGTGTTAAGCGCCACTGGCCATAGCACCGCGTGTATCAACACGAAAATCACGCTCGCGTCCCCCAAGCCGAACCAGATCATGGCCAATGGCAGCAGCGCGATGGAGGGCAGGGGATTGAACATGGCCGTGAGCGTTTCCAAGAGGTCCGCGCCGATGCGGCTGGCGCTGGCGAACGCGGTCAGCATCGCGGCCAGGATCAATCCCGCCGCGTATCCCTTCGCCAGCATCGCTAAGCTGAACCAAAGCGCCCGCGATAGCGCGCCGGAGGCGAATGACGAAACCAGAGCGTTCAGAGTTGCCGAAAACGTGGGAGCCAGCAGCGGATTGGCCAGCCAGCGCGCATAGAATTCCCAGACCAAAGCGAGCACAACCAGCAGCATGATCCTGCGCGCCGCCGCGCTGCCATAGATCCGCTCCCACGGGCTTTGGGACTTTTGCGCGATCTCAAGCGCGGCGACGGCCGCTTCAGGCGCAATTTCAGGCATACAGAAGCTCCTGGATTTCACGAGCGTCCGCCGACCGGCAGTCGATCTCCGCCTTCACCCGTCCTGGATGCGCGCTCAATAAGAGAATTCGGCTGCCTACGCGAACCGCCTCTTCAATCGAATGCGTGACGAACAGCATCGTGAACTTCGTCTCCTCCCAAAGCTGGAGCAGCTCGTCCTGCATCTTCTGCCGGGTCAGCGCGTCAAGCGCGGCGAACGGCTCGTCCATCAGGAGCACGTGCGGCTCCATGGCGAGCGCCCTTGCAATGGCGACTCTTTGCTTCATTCCTCCCGAAAGCGTATGCGGGTAGTGGTCGGCGAAGGCGGCGAGGTTCACTTTATCGAGTACGTCCGAGGCCCGCTGCTCCGCGTCGCGGCGGCTCATCTTGCGGCTTGCCGTTAACGCGAAGACGATATTCTCTCTCGCCGTCTTCCAGGGCAGAAGCTGATCGAATTCCTGAAAAACAAAAACCCGGTCCGGCCCGGGCGCCCTAACGGCCGCGCCATGGAGCAGGATTCCGCCTTCCGCCGGCGTCAAGTAGCCGCCCACCGCCTTCAGAATTGTCGATTTTCCACACCCGGAAGGCCCCAGAATCACGTACCTGTCTGACGCCCCCACTTCGAAGCCGACCCGATACACCGCGACCGTCTGGCGCCCATTCGCCGAATACTGTAGAGTCACCCCGTCAACCTTGAGCAAAGCAGGTCGCGCGTGAGGGGACGGCTGCATAAAGCTGGAGGTTAGCTGCAGAACTTAAACATACACCGCCGAAATCCTTGCTGAGCCGCGACCGCGAGGGAGCGGGTTTCGGTGCGCGGAGTTTCGCACGTTGATACTAGCCCAGTTTAGGCCATCGCCGGAGGTACACTATGAGCAATGAGCCGGTTGCTGGCGATGTTCGCCGTCTGCGCCGTGGCGCAAGCTCACGACATCATCACCACGGCGATTACCTGGGATCGCGAGATATCGCGCTTGGTCTACACTCATTGCGCCTCCTGCCATCATCCGGACGGAATGGCTTTCTCGCTCATGACCTATAAAGACGCGCGGCCGTGGGCCGAGGCGATCAAGGAAGAAGTGATCGCGCGCCGCATGCCGCCCTGGGGTGCGATTAAAGGGTTCGGCGATTTCCGCAACGACCAGGCGCTGACGCCCGAAGAAATGGAGATCGTCGTTAGTTGGGCCGACGGAGGCGTTCCCGAGGGCGAGGACAAAGATCTGGCTCCGGCGCCGAAATTCGAAAGCGCCGCTCCTGCCGCGCTGGCGGAGAAGGGCGATTTCACCATCGACGGCAATGTGACTCTAAGCAAGCCGTTCGTTGTGGACGGCCTCTGGCCGCAATCGGCGCCGGCAAAAGGCTCGTTTCAGATTATTGCGCTACTGCCCGATGGCAGCATCCAACCAATGCTTTGGCTGCAGGAATACAAGCAGCAGTTTTCGCATCCTTTTCTTTTTCGCAAGCCGCTGGATCTTCCCGCCGGAACCGTGATCCAGGGGGTTCCCGCCGGGGCGAAGATTGTGCTGTTGAAGCCCGTCCCGCAGCCGCCTTCGGAGCAGATCAAAACCGCCCGGAACACACCGTAAAAACGACTCCTGCAACGAAGGAGGGACTCCTGCAACGTTGCAACGTGCTCCCCACCGGTTACGTCATGATAACGTGAAATCGGGAGGGTATCGAAATGAGACCTCTTAAGATCGTTCTTATTCTTACGGTGGCCTCCACTCTCGCATTGGCCCGAGGCGGGGGTGGCGGTGGCATGGGCGGTGGCGGCCGCGGCGGCGGTGGAATGATGGGCGGTGGCGGCCGTGGCGGCGGTGGAATGATGATGGGCGGCGGAGGCATGCGCGGCGGCATGGGCGGAGGCGGCTGGCGCGGCGGCGGGGGCTCTTGGGGCGGCGGTGGCTTCCGCGGCGGTGGCTTCCGCGGCGGTGGGTTCCGCGGAGGATTCGTAAACCGAGGCTTCGTCGGACGCGGATTTAATAGGACTGTGGTCGTCGGCGGTTTTGGATGGCCCGGCTGGGGATGGGGCTGGGGCTGGGGTTGGCCCGGTTGGGGCTGGGGCTGGCCTGCCTCCTCTGGCTTTTCCGGCTGCGATCCGTACTACGGCTGCCCGGGAGGCTATGTTGATCCGGGTTACGGCTCGGTAGGATACGGACAGCCGTCGGCTGCGTACTCGCAACCGGCTGCGCCTCCGGTGGTGGTGAATCAGAGTTTTGGAGCCACCGATGCGGCGCTAGGCCAGCCAGGACAGGCTTCGGCCTCCTTCTACCGGAGTCCGGATTACTTCCTGATCGCGTTTAACGACCATACGATTCGCGCGGCGGTCAACTACCACGTGGAAAGCGACACGCTCATATGGACTACGCGGGAAGGCCAAACAATGAAGGCGCCGCTTTCAAGCGTCGACATTCGTTTCAGCCAGCAGATCAATCGGGATCGACGGGTTGATTTTAGGCTCCCGTAGTCTGGTCAACGATTTGAACTTTACGCGCCGCCGGGTGTCGATCCGGCGGCGCTTTTCTTGGCGGAGCCGCTCCATGGCCGCTCGTGTTATTCTATCCGCGATCCGTACAAGGAGGACATTTATGAAATTTAAACTCGTTCCCATTCTTGCCCTTTGCTCCACCGTTCTTATGGCCGCCGGCGAGCCGGATACGACTAAGCGTCTGGCCGCCGCGGCGGACGCCTTTAAAGACGTCATGGGCACGCCGGATAAATCGATTCCGCAGCAGCTCCTTGACAAGGCGCAATGCTTCGTCATCGTCCCCGATCTGAAGTCGGGAGCCTTCATCGTAGGAGCGAAGTACGGAAAGGGGTTCGTTTTCTGTAGGAAAAAGGACGGCGTCGGTTGGTCGGCGCCGGGTTCTGTGCGCGTCGAAGGAGGCAGCTTTGGGCTTCAGATCGGCGGCACGGAAACCGACGTGTTCATGCTGGTGATGAATCAAAAAGGCATGGACCGCTTGCTTTCCACCAAATTCACCTTGGGTGGCGACGCTACCGCCGCCGCTGGGCCGGTGGGACGCTCTACGCAGGCGGAGACGGACGCCGCTCTTACGGCTGAAATCCTCACCTGGTCGCGCGCTCGTGGCTTGTTTGCGGGCGTCTCTTTATCGGGCGCCACCCTCCGCGAGGATGAAGATTGGAATCGCGAGCTGTATGGCAAGGGTCTCAAGAACCGCGAAATCGTCACCGGAAATACCGCTCCTCCGGCCGCGGCCAAGCCGCTGATCGATCTTCTCAACAAATATTCCAGCCGCAAGTAGCCGTGCCCGAATCCGGCGTCACCGCGCAGATGCGCGAGGAGTGGAACGCCCGCGCTCGCGAAGACGCGGGCTATTACGTCGCCTTCGGCCGGCGTCGGCAAGATGACGCGGGGTTCTTCGCGACTGCGGCGGAAGTTGTCCGCAGGCTGGAATCCGAGTTGCGCCGCATGCCGCCCGGCGAAACTCTTCGCTCAAACGCGCTCGAAATTGGCTGCGGCCCGGGCCGCCTCATGCGTCCGATGAGCCGTCACTTCGCCGAAATTCACGGCGTCGATGTCTCCGGCGAAATGATCGCGTTGGCGCGCGAAAAGCTGCGCGACGTCCCCAACGCTCACCCATCCGTCTCCAACGGCGCCGATCTGGAGCGGTTCCCAGACGATTCCTTCGGCTTCGTGTATTCGTATGCGGTGTTTCAGCACATCCCAAGCCGCGACGTCGTCTACGAATACCTGCGTGAGATCCGGCGCGTGCTGGCTCCCGGCGGCCTGGCGCATCTACAGTTCAACGGCTTGCCTCGCGATCCGGTTTCCGAAAGCTCTTACAATACCTGGACCGGTGCGCGGTTCTCTTCCGATGAAATCCTGGATTTTACGCGAAACCGGGATTTTCAGGTGTTGGCCCTTGAAGGCGCCCTGACCCAATACATGTGGACCACCTGGCGTAAGCGTCCCGACGGTTGGCATGCTTCTTTAAAAAATAGCGCCGCGCCGGCGGCCGTCCGCATCGCCAGAATCACCAATGCCAGCAGCTCGGAGCCGGTTGCGCCCGTCCGCGGACGATTCGCGTCGATTTCGCTTTGGGTCGAGAATCTTCCCGGCGACGCCGGTCTGCACGATCTGTCGGTATACATAGGCGGAATGCCCGGAACGGTCGAGCACATCGGTCCACCCAACCGCGATGGATTTCAGCAAGTGAACGTCGACCTTCCCGGGATGGAAGCCACGGGTCTTCTTCCCGTGGAAATGCGCTGGCTAGGTCGCCCGATTGGGCTGCCCATGAACGTGCGAATCATTCCTCCAGGCCCCCTGGTGCCGCGGCTCCAATCGGTCTCCGATGCAGTGAATCTGGTTGCCGGGAACCGGATTGAGACGCGTCTGGTAAAGCTGACGCTGGAAGAAATCTCCCGGCCCGAAGACATCCGGGCTGTGGTTGCAGGGCGCGCGGTCGAAACTCTCGAATACTTCTGCATCGATCCACGCCCCTGTCGTTTTGAAGTCAACTTCCGCCTGCCCGATGAAATCGGCCCAGGAATGCATACCCTGGACGTGAGTCTCAGCCGAAGGAGGCTTGGCCGCGTGACGATCGAAGTAATGTAGACTCGCTTTATTTTCCTGCCGCGCGGCTGCTTGCTTGGGGCATGCTTTCCGCCAGCGTGTTTTGGGGGCCCTTGGCGGGCCGGAAGTAGGCCAATAATCCCCATATCGCTGCCGCGGCCAGCACCGCGAAGACCGTAGCCGGCAGCGCTGTGGCGCCGGCTCCCGGCATCCCGGAGAACGTCTTCCACGAAAGCTGCCCGCCGATATAAACCAGCGTCAGGCACAACACGAAACGGAGCTGCTTCGCCGGAACGCGTCCGGCCACTGCGGACCCAGCCAGAGCGCCCAGCGCGCCGCCCACCAGCAGCTTCCACAGCACCGCTGTATTTACATCGCCCATGCCCGCGTGAATCAATCCGCCCAGCGCCGAAAGCGCGAGGCCGAATCCCAGCCCCGTGCCGACGATTTCCACGGTGGCGAGCTTGGTCAGGCTCATCATCGCCAGCGCTCCGATCGCGCCCGCGCCCGCCGAAGAAAATCCCATTTCCAGCCCAATGATCGCGCCAATCGGCGCCAGCCACTTCGCGCGATCGCGCCGCACCACGTGTTCGAAGCGGACCAGGCACACCAGCGCCATGATCATGATGGTGAGTCCGACAAAGCCGGTGACCAGATTGGTCGGGACTTTGTTGAGCAGCAGCGCGCCGCCCACCACGCCCGGCGCGCCCGCGGCGGTCATATAAGTGAACACGCGCCAGTTGATCTGCTTCCGCGCGATGTATCCGGGTACGCTCAGAATTTTGACCACCGTCGCGAAGATCAGCGCGGTTCCCACGCACTCTTTTGCCGGCAAGCCGAGCAGCAGAATCAGCAATGGCGTGGTGAGAGATCCCGCCCCCACGCCTGTCAGCGCGATGACCACGGCGATTCCGAATCCCAGCGCGAATTCCATGCCTCTCCTAAGCGGTCTGAATGTGAATCCCGCACTCCAGCTTGCCCTTGCCTTGCCACCGCCCCGAGCGCGGATCCTCGGGATCTATAGGCAGAGCCGTGCACGGCTGGCAGCCGATGCTGGTGAACCCCCGGTCATAGAGCGGGAGCGCCGGAATTCCGTGCCGGCCGAGATAAGCCCACACGTCGCGATTGGTCCAATCGGCGAGGGGACTGATTTTGCTGAGCGTCTTTCCGTCGGGCAATTTGAAAGGCTCGACCGCTTGAAGATTGGCTCGCGTCGGCGACTGTTCCCGCCGCAGCGCCGTGAACCACGTATCGAAATTCGCTAAGCCTGTGAACAAGGGCTCTACTTTACGAAGTTTGCAGCAGCGGTCCGGCGCGGTCTGATTGAGGATGCCGAATTGCGCTTCTTGCTCCGCAACGGTTCGCTTGGCCGCGAGATTCACCAGGTTCAAGTGCCATTCCGAGGCGATGCGATCGCGATACGCCAACGTCTCCGGAAAATGATACCCGGTTTCGAGAAACAGTACGGGAATGCCGGGCGCGCGCTCGATCAGCATGTGAACCAGCGCCACGCACTCCACCTGAAAACTCGAGGTCACGCAAGGCGCCCCGCTTGACGCCAGTTGTTCCGCAATCAAATCCGCCGCTTGCTGGATCTTCCCGTCAATCATTCCAGAGTCCCTGGAGCCTGCCTCGAAGCGCCTCGGCCGCCGCGTGATCGTCGTCGGGCAGATCCACGCTCGCGCCCGCCGGGATCAGACCGCGCACCAGCCGAGCCACGCGATCGGCGGCGTTCTCCACTATATCCTCCAGCGCCGAAAGAATCATCCCCGCGCCCGCCGTGGCGTTGGTCTCGCGGTCGATCAAAATGAAGCTGCCCGTGCCGCGGTTAGCCGCATACCGGTCGAAAAACATCGGTCGCGCCGTGGCGATCCGCACCACGCCGATTTCGTTCATCCACAGTCCGCTCGCGGGTCCGATTTCGAGAGTGGAAACGTTCACCTTGTGTTTCACGGCTTCCACCCTCGCCGGAACGATTTGTGAAGTGTGCTTCACCAGATAGTCGCGCGCCGGGTCGAGAGGCTTCCCGTCGAACCAGACCATGGTCGCTTCGAGCGTCCGCGCCGCCTGCGGATCTTCTCCGGCCGCGATCATATCACCGCGCCCGATGTCGATTTCATGGTCGAGAGTCAGCGTGACCGATAGAGGCGCGTGCGCCACGTCCAAATCGCCGTCCAGCGTCACAATCCGCCGCACCCGAGTGTGCCGCCGCGATGGCAGCGCGATCACTTCATCGCCCGGCCTCACTACGCCGGAATTGATCTGACCCGAGTAGCCGCGAAAATCGTGAGTCGGCCTGACGACGCCTTGGACGGCCATCCGGAACGGCGCCTGGATCGAGTCATTCTGCGTTTCGACGGTTTCCAAATGCTCCAAAAGGCTCGGCCCCCGGAACCAGCCCATGTTGCGGCTGGGATCGACGACATTGTCGCCTTTCAGCGCGCTTAAGGGGAGAAAATAGGGGTCTTTTGCGCCGATTTGGTGCAAAAAAGGCTCGAATTCTGCACGAATTTGGCGGAAAACGTCCTCGCTATAGCCCACCAGATCCATCTTGTTCACCGCGATCACGAAGTGCGGAATGCCGAGCAGCGCCGCGATGTAAGCGTGCCGGCGAGATTGAACGGTAAGCCCGCGCGCGGCGTCGCACAAGATGATGGCTAACTCGGCTGTCGAGGCGCCCGTCGCCATATTTCTCGTATATTGTTCATGGCCGGGAGTATCCGCGAGGATGAACTTGCGTTTCGGGGTCGAAAAATAGCGGTAGGCGACGTCGATGGTGATGCCCTGTTCCCGCTCCGCCCGCAGACCGTCGGTAAGCAGCGCGAAATCGATCTCGCCGCCCCGCCGCGCCGATTTCAACTGGTCTTCGTAAGCTCCGCGTGCGTCGTGCAGCATGCGCCCGATCAGCGTGGATTTGCCGTCGTCGACGCTCCCGGCGGTAGTCAGACGCAGCAGGTCTTTCGACTCTTCTTGAGCGAGAAATTCCTCTATGTCAAAGCGAACGTGACCGTTCTGGGCTGAGGCGGCCATTAGAAATAACCTTCCCGTTTCTTCAATTCCATGGAGCCTTCCCGGTCGTGATCGATCACGCGGTTTTCACGCTCCGAGTTACGAACTTCGACCAGTTCCGCGATAATTTTCGGAACTGTATCGGCATCCGACCGGATCGCGCCGGTGCAAGGCGAGCAGCCCAGGGATCGCATCCGGCATTTTACCGACTCGAAGCGGTCGCCGGCGCGGGGCTGCACGAAATTCAGTTCCGGCAGGATCAGCGAATTGCCCCGGACCAGCATGTTCCGCTCTTTGGCGTAGTAGAGCGGCACGATTGGAATGTTCTCGACGTGGATGTACTGCCAGACGTCCAGCTCGGTCCAGTTGGAAAGGGGAAAAACGCGGATGCTCTCGCCCGGCTCCACGCGGCTATTGAACAGATTCCAAAGTTCCGGGCGCTGGTTTTTCGGATCCCATTGCCCCAGCCGGTCGCGAAAAGAAAAGATTCGCTCTTTCGCACGCGATTTTTCTTCGTCGCGGCGCGCGCCGCCGAAAGCCGCGTCGAAAT
This sequence comes from Bryobacteraceae bacterium, assembly GCA_036557165.1. GTDB lineage: Bacteria > Acidobacteriota > Terriglobia > Bryobacterales > Bryobacteraceae > Palsa-187. Next base: position 43,448 of record DATBIA010000018.1, on the reverse strand, counting down.
TGCCTTCTTTCAGGCCATCGAGCAGCGATTGGGTTTTCAGCAAGCCGCAGCACCGCTCGGTTCCCAGCCGGAAAGGGTTGGCGCCGGCCTCCAGCGCGACAGTATTTGAATGGACGATCAGCTTCACGCCCAGTTCCCTGGCGAACCGGTCGCGGAACTCAATCATTTCCCGAAACTTATAAGTCGTGTCGACGTGGAGAAGCGGGAAGGGAATCGGCCCCGGGTAGAACGCCTTCTGCGCGAGGCGTACCATTACAGAGGAATCCTTCCCAATGGAATAGAGCATGACGGGCCGCTGGAACTCGGCCGCCACTTCGCGGATGATGTGGATGCTCTCCGCTTCCAAAGCTTGTAAGTGGCTGATTCTCCAAGTCATGCCTGATTCTATCATAGTAAACTCCTATTGTCGATAGACAATTAGTACTTCGTTTCGGCTGAAATGCCCTTGTAACCTCAAGCATCCACATATAGATAAAAAGCTTGACGGAACACTACAGGTTGGGTCAAGCTTGTACCCGCAGCCATTCGAACAGAGAATGGCCGACTTAAACATCAGGACCCTCGCATGGGACAATTAAGTGTAGGCGTTGCAATGAAACTGAAGGACATCCGTCAACCTGTGCAAGTTGCGGACCGATTCGGGGTGTCATTCCCGCGATACTTTACGGCCAGTCTGGAGCCCGGCAAGACGCCGTATGACCAGGTGACCTGGGAGCTGCGCACAGCCTCCATCGGCAACGACAAGGGCGCGGTGATCTTCGAGCAGCGGGACGTGGAGGTCCCCGCCGATTGGTCCCAGACGGCCACAAATATCGTTGTTAGCAAATATTTTTACGGCAAAATCGGCTCGCCGGAGCGCGAAACCAGCGTCCGGCAATTAGTGAGCCGGGTGGTGGACACGATCACGGATTGGGGCGTCCATCAGCGCTATTTCCGCACCATGCAGGACGCCTCGAACTTCCGGGACGATCTCGCGCACTTGATGCTGACGCAGAAGGCATGCTTCAACTCGCCAGTGTGGTTTAACGTCGGCGTGAAGGAGCCGCGCGGTTACGGCTGGTACTACGATTCGGCCGGGGATCGCGTGCGGAAGCTTGAAAACGGCGAACGGCGGCCGCAGTGCTCGGCGTGTTTTATTAACTCCGTCGGCGACACCCTCGAATCGATTCTCGATCTGGCCAAGACCGAGGGGATGCTGTTCAAGTGGGGCTCGGGCACGGGGACAAATCTTTCGTCGCTGCGCGAAGAAGATGCCGCGCTTTCCGGCGGAGGCCGCGCTTCCGGCCCGCTGAGCTTCATGAAGGGCTTCGACGCCTTCGCGGGCGTCATCAAAAGCGGCGGCAAGACTCGGCGCGCAGCCAAGATGGTGATCCTGAACTCTGACCATCCCGACATCGAGAAATTCATCTGGTGCAAGGCTAAGGAAGAGAAGAAAGCCCACGCGCTGGTGGATGCCGGGTTCGATTCCTCGCTTGACGGCGACGCTTACAGCTCCATCTTTTTCCAGAACGCCAACAACAGCGTGCGGGCGACCGACGAGTTCATGGAAGCCGTCGTTTCCGACGCGGACTGGTGGACCAAGTCCCGCGCCACGGGCCAATCGGTGAACCGGCGGCGCGCTCGCGACCTGATGCGGCAGATCGCCGAAGCCACGCACCAATGCGGCGATCCCGGCATGCAGTTCGACACCACGGTGAACCGCTGGCACACCTCCAAGAACACAGGGCGCATTAATGCATCGAATCCGTGCTCGGAATACATGTTCCTCGACGATTCGGCTTGCAATCTGGCGTCGCTGAATCTGATGAAGTTCGCCGGCGCCGATGGCCAGTTCGACGTGGAAGCGTATCGCAACGCGGTGGACACAATCATCCTGGCCCAGGAAATTATTGTCGACAACGCGGCTTATCCGACGGAGAAGATCGCGCAGAATTCGCACGATTTCCGGCCGCTCGGCTTGGGGTATGCGAATTTGGGCGCGCTACTGATGTCGATGGGCATTCCTTACGACAGCGATCAGGGCCGGGAGTGGGCCGGCGCGCTTACCGCGATCATGTGCGGTCAGGCGTATTTGACCAGCGCGCGCGTCGCCAATGAGGCGACGGGGCCGTGCGCGGGCTACGAAGTAAACGAGCAGGCGTTTTTGGACGTGATCCGCATGCATCGAGACGCGTCGTCGCGGCTCGACAGCCGTCGCGTGCCGGCGGCGATCTATGAGAACGCGCGGCAGTGCTGGGACGAAGCGCTGGAGCTGGGCGCGGTCGCAGGATTCCGAAACGCGCAGACGACGGTGATCGCGCCGACGGGCACCATCGGCTTCATGATGGATTGCGACACCACCGGCATCGAACCGGATCTGGCGCTCGTGAAGTACAAAAAGCTCGTCGGCGGTGGAGTCATCAAGATCGTCAACAACACGGTGCCGAGCGCTTTGATCAAGCTTGGCTACCGCGAGGATCAAGTCAACGCCATTGTCGATCACATCGATTCGACGGGAACCATCGAAGGCGCGCCGGGGTTGAAGGAAGAGCACCTGCCGGTGTTCGATTGCAGTTTCCGGCCGCAGAACGGGGTGCGGTCGATTCATTACATGGGCCACGTCCGCATGATGGCGGCCGTTCAGCCGTTCATTTCCGGCGCGATTTCGAAGACCATCAACATGCCGGAAGAGTCGACTGTGGAAGACATCATGAACGCCTATCTCGAGAGCTGGAAGCTCGGGTTGAAGGCGGTCGCGATTTACCGGGATAATTCGAAGCGGGTGCAGCCGTTGAGTTCGGGCACGGCGAAGGGCGCCAAAGCGGCTGTGACAGCTGCGATCCAGACCGAAGATAAGGTTGTGGAGAAAATCGTCTACCGTCCCGTGCGCCGCAAGCTTCCCGATGAGCGGCAATCGCTGACGCACAAATTCTCGATCGGGGGCCATGAAGGCTACCTGACCGTCGGCCTGTACGAAGACGGCCAGCCCGGCGAGTTGTTCGTGACCATGGCCAAGGAAGGCTCGACCATTTCAGGGCTGATGGACAGCTTTGCGACGGCGGTGAGCTACGCGCTGCAATACGGCGTGCCGCTGAAGTTCTTCGTGGACAAATTCAGCCACGTGCGCTTCGAGCCGAGCGGCTGGACGGGTAATCCGACCGTGCCGTATGCGAAGTCGATCATGGATTACATCTTCCGCTGGTTGGGCGCGAAGTTCCTGGGCCCGGAGTACGCGGCGGGGGAAGCGGGCGAAGCGACGAAGCTTCGCGTGACGGAACCCGATCCGCAGCAGGATCTACCGTTCGCCCCGACTATGAGCGACGCTCCGACGTGCGCAGAGTGCGGGGGGCTGATGACGCGTAATGGGAGCTGCTTCAAGTGCGAGAACTGCGGCGGGACGAGCGGGTGTAGTTAGGCTCGACGAGCCTGCACTTGATTCCCGCCGTTTCTGGCGAAAAAAGCGACCTTTCCAAAACGAAGGCCGTTCCCGCAATGCGGGAATTCATCAACGCCGTGATCGCGATGTTCTGAGCGTATTGAGACACATTTCCTCTGGCGGCCGCAGTTGCGCGACCCCAGTGATGAAATGGTCTTGGAGGCGGCAGTCGGTCTTGGAAGCGGCAGTCAAGGGACACGCCGACGCTTTGGTCACGTTCAACAAGTGAGATTATGGGAACGCTCCGGCGCGGTTTGGGACAGAAGTTCTTCTTCCATGTGAGGCTCTCGGGAGAATTACACCATGACAGACACAAAGACATACCCTTTGCGGCTGCCTCGATCGCTAAAGGACGCCGTAGAGATGCTGAGCAAGGAGGAGGGGACCAGCATCAACCAGTTTGTCGCAACGGCGGTCGCGGAGAAGGTTTCCGCGCTTCAAACCGCAAGGTTTTTCCAGGATCGGAAGGCTCGAGCGGATTTTAAAGCGTTCGACAGGATCGTGCGACGCCGCGGTGGGAAACCGCCTCGCGAAAGCGATCAGATCCGTTAGAGAACGGTCGAAAATAGTTCATGCCAGGATTCGAAATGCGAGCGAGCACGGTGAGACGGGGCTGGTAGACTATCCACAGGAATGCGGAAGCCCGTAAAAAAGGTATTCCTGAGCCACACTCACACCGATGAGAAGGCGGCGCGGGAAATCTCCGACAGCTTGTACAAGGCTGGTTTTGAAGTCTGGGATCCCGCGCGGGAGATCCTACCAGGATCTAACTTCGCAGATTCCTTGCAGGACGCTCTCAACACCTCCGATGCAATGGTGGTTTTGCTGACTCCAGATTCAGCGAAATCGCCGTATCAGCAACGCGAGATCGAGTTTGCGCTTGGAACCGAGCGCTTCAGCGGCCGGCTGGTTCCGGTCCTGTTGCGTGAAACCAAGGATTACCCTTGGATTTTTGAAAAGTTGCAAATGGTTCGCGAGCCGAACGCGCGCGCCGCGGGGCGAGCCGTCGCCGAAATCCTCAGCCAGACCGCCCATGCCCCGGAAACGTCGCGCTCACGTTGAGGTCTTCGTTTCGCATTCCAGCCGCAATGCCGCATTCGTCAAGCGGCTCGTAGAAGTGCTTCAAGCACACGGGCTGCGAACTTTCTTCAGCCAAAAGAATATCCGGGGCGCGCAGCAGTGGCACGATGAGATCGGCGCCGCTTTGTCGCGCTGCTCCTGGTTTATTGTTGTGCTAACGCCCCAGTCGGTCGTTTCCGAGTGGGTGAAGCATGAATTCGTATACGCTCTTCAGGACCGGCGCTATCGGGGCCGCATCATTCCTGCACTCTACAAAACCTGCGACTTCAAGAAACTCTCATGGACGCTTTCCAGCCTCGAATACGTCGATTTTCGAAAGGATTTCGATCAGGGATGTCGCGATCTGCTGGCTGTTTGGAAGTTGAAATACAGAAACGCAATTGAGAGCAATTGAACGACGGCGGCGACCGGCTTAGCTAAGGAGCTTTCAGGATACAACGAGTTGGGTTCCCGACAGCAGTTACGTGGGCGCGATGGGGCGCTATTTCTAAAGCCATGACCGTGCCGGAAGAATCGACTTAGGCGGCTTAGGGCCTTTGAGGGGCGACTTTTGCCGGCGCGAGGAGGCGGCGTTTACTCGGTGGCTTCCGCAGCGCCATTGGGCTGCGCCGGCGAGAACACGTCCTCGGCCTTGGTCATCTCCCAGGCGAGGTGATTGATATAGAAGAGCAGCGGCGCGGGCGGGAACGCCGCGCGGAACTTCTCCCAAGCGTGTTGCTGCCAGCCGTCCTTGAGGTGCTCGGAAACGTTGGCGTCCTTGGCGAAGAATCCCTCTTCATGAGGAACTCCCAAATGGTCGAGCACGGCTTTGATCATGTCCATATGCGAAATCAGGATCGCCTGCGCGATGTCGGTGGCGAATTCCTCGTCGTGTTCGCCGATGCGCGTCCAGGTGCGGGGCGCCGATTTGCGCAAGGTTTCCGAATTCAGCTTGGTCAGATACAGGCGAGTCTTGAAGCGGTCGTAGATCTGATAAGTTTTAAGCTTTCCTAGAGAGATCGATCGCATCAGCTGCTGAAAGTTATCTTCGCCCAGACGAAGAAAGATATCGGAGATCTGCATCAAAGTTCATTGTAGTCTTGTTACAGAAGGAGCCATAGAATATGCTGCCCTCGCATCTGACGCCGTCATACGCGATCTGGCGCGCGGGACCGCGCTGTGCGCCGGGTTGGTGAAGACGGCCTCTCGATCAAGACGAACTCAACGCCGGCGATACCCCTCCTTCCCCCCCTTTCGACCTTCAGGATAGAGTTCAATCCAGCGAAAACCTAAGTAAAGTCTTGCCTTGAATCAGCGGTTGCCTCTGAATTGCCAGAAGTACTAGAACCACCTAGAATCGAAACTGAGCTAACGGAGGAGTTTATGAATCTGATGGACGCGCCGGCCTATGAAGGCCCCGAGCTAAAGCAAACCAAGAAAGCGACCGTACGCATCGCGATTGCGGACGATCATCCGATCGTACGGGACGGTCTGAAGAGGCTGCTTCAGCTCGAGGGCGATTTCGAAATCGTGGGGGAAGCCGGGGATGGCCGCGAAGTGCTCGAACTGGTGAATCAAACCGACCCGGACGTTCTGCTCCTGGATCTGAGGATGCCGAACCTCGACGGCCTGGGAACGCTCCAGGCGTTGCAGAACGCCAACCGCCGCGCGCGCGTGATCGTGCTGACGGCGTCGGAAGACAAGAACGAGTTCGTACAGGCGATGAAGCTGGGCTGCAGTGGAATCGTGCTGAAGCACACCGCGCCGGACCTCATCGTCAAGAGCATTCGCAAGGTGAACGCGGGCGAGATCTGGCTGGATTCGCACACCACCGCGGCGGTGATGCAGCAGTTTTCCACTGGGCTGGATGCCGTCCGCGCGGGAGTGGGAGGCCGCGATCGCAACCCGCTTTCAACCCGGGAACGCGAAATTGTCGGACTGGTCTCCCAAGGCTACAAAAACAAGGAGATGGCGGAGAAGATGTTTATCAGCGAGCAGACCGTGAAGAATCACCTTCACAACATCTTCGATAAGCTCGGCGTCTCGGATCGTCTGGAACTGGCGCTCTATGCCATTCACAGGGGTCTGCATTTGAACGGAGAAAGCAGAGAGCTCAGTCCGGGAGTCAGGGCGTAGGGCCGGCCGAGTTCCGCCTCATACGGTCTTATCTTTGGCGTAGCAGAGCGGCTCCAGTGCGCATTCGGAGCAGCGAGGATTGCGCGCCACGCACAACGCGCGCCCGTGAAGGATGATCTGGTGGGAGAAGATAATCCACTTCTCCTTGGGAATGATCTTCGTCAGATCCTTTTCGATCTTACCCGGCTCGCTCTGTTTGGTCAGATCCAGGCGGCGGGCGATGCGCCGCACGTGCGTATCGACGACAATCCCCGCCGCGATTCCGAATGCGGTACCCAGGACGACGTTCGCGGTCTTGCGCGCCACGCCAGGGACGGTAATCAGTTCGCCGATATCTCGCGGGATCTCGCCTCCGAAATCCCCTAAAATCCGGCGCGCCGCTCCCACAATCGATTTGGCTTTGTTATTGAAGAAACCGGTGGAGCGGATTTCGCGCGCCAACTCCTCCGGCTTGGCGGAGGCGAAATCGCGCATGGTGGGGTATTTTCGAAAAAGGCCGGGCGTGACCTCATTCACCCGCTTGTCCGTGCATTGCGCAGACAGGATCGTGGCGACCAGCAACTCCCACGCATCAGAATGATGCAGAGCGCAAGTCGCCGCGGGATACATGCGGTCGAGCGTCGCAAGAATTTTGTCAACCCGCTCGCGCCGCTCCGTGGCTGTTTTGGGCTTGCGGATGGCCGGCTTCACGGCGGCGCGTGGCATGGATGCCACATCATAGCATTGAAGCCATCGGCATGGGGTTGACGGCTATTATAGTTGTGGAATTCAATGGGCGATTCGGTTCTCAAGCGCTTCTGGAACGCAATCAAGCCGCCCCCTCCCGTGCCGCGCCGCGAATGGGAGCCGGAGCCGCCGCCGCTCTGGAGCAGGCTTTGGGAGGGCATAAAACCGCCTCCTCCCGTAGTAGACGTGCCTCTGGAAGTGGCGCGTCGCAGGCGGCTCATGCTGGCGGGCGCCGGTCTTGCGATTCTGATCGCGGGCGCGGGCGCCGCGGCGTTCGCCTATATCCGCTCCGTTCCCCAGCGCGCGGAAGCCGCGTTTCAAGAAGGCAGGCGATTCGCGGCGGCCGGAAATACCGCGAGCGCCATCGACCGCTTCAACCGCGCGATTGCTATTCGTCCGCGATTCGCCGCGGCGTATCTGGAGCGCGGTTTGACGCATCAGACGCGGGGGAATTATCCGCTCGCAGTCCAAGACTTCGAATGGGCGCTGAAACTGAATCCAAACTTATCGGCCGCCCACGTGGCGCGCGGAATGGTTTTCCGGAGCCAAGGGGACGCTCAGCGAGCGGCCGCCGAATTTACCGCCGCGCTCGCCGTCGAACAGAACGAAGACGCCTACTACCAAAGAGGCCAGACTTACGATTCCCTCGGCGACCACGACCAGGCGATTCAGGATTACAGCGCGGCCATCGCGCTGCTGCCCGATGCGCCGTATGTCTACAGGGCGCGCGCCACCGCGGAATTAAGCCGGGGAGACCGCGAGAAAGCGGCTAGCGACCGCGAGCGAGCTTTCGCTATCGAACATCAACTAACGGGGCCGGCTGGGCGGCACTAGCAAGCTAACCCCATGTTCATTCCGCTGACTCCGCTCCGCTGCCTGCACCGCGCCATGGACGTGTTCGGGTCCAAGATAGGCGTCATATCGGGCGAACGGCAGTTCACCTATCGCGAATTCGGCGAGCGGGCGGAACGGCTGGCCGGAGGCTTGATCCGGCTTGGCATCCGCCCGGGCGAGCGCGTCGCGTACTTGAGTTTCAACAATCATCAGTTGTTGGAAGGGTATTACGGAGTGGTGCAGGCGCGGGCCGTCGTCGCGCCGCTGAATGTGCGCCTATCGCGCGACGAACTGGCGGAAATTCTGCGCCATTCCGGCGCGAGGATGCTTATATTCGAGGACGAATTTGCGCCGCTCGCCGAGGAATTGCGCGGGATTTGTCCAGGCGTGGAATTTTGGGTGTCGCTGGAGAAGCGGATCGCTCCCGCGACGATGACATACGAAGAGATTCTGAACGGCGGCGCGCCGGGCCGCGCGGACATTTCCTCCGTGGATGAGATGTCCATCGCGGAGCTGTTTTATACCAGCGGGAGCACGGGCACGCCGAAAGGCGTGGCTCTATCGCACCGCACTCTGTATCTGCACGCGCTTTCCGTTGCGATTCTATACGAAAAGCCCGAAACGATGGTGGAGCTGCACACGATTCCCCTATTTCATGCGAATGGCTGGGGCCGTCCCCAGGTCTCGACAATGCTGGGCGTGAAGCAGGTGATGGTTCGCCGGTTCGAGCCGAGGGCTGTGTTCCGGCTGGTTCAACAACACGGCGCAACCGATATGTGCCTCGTGCCAACCATGGCCCAGGCGCTGATGAACGCGCCCGACCGGGCCAATTGGAACACCTCCACGCTGCGAAGGATCATGATCGGCGGCGCGGCTTCCTCGCCCGAGTTGGTGGAGCGGATGGAAAAAACGTTCCCCGGGTGTGAGTGCGTGGCGGGCTACGGCCTCACCGAAACGTCGCCGGTGCTGACGGTTTCGTTGTGGAAGGGAATTCCCTATGAATCGGAAGCGGACCGCGCGCGGCGGCAAGCCATGACGGGCTGGCCGGTGGTGGGGGCCGAAGTGCGCGTTGTGGACGCGCACATGAACGACGTTCCTCGCGACGGGGCTACCGTGGGCGAAATCGTCGCCCGCGGGGATCAGGTGATGGACGGGTATTATCGCGATGCCGAATCAACCCGCGCAGCCATGCCGGACGGCTGGTTTCGTACCGGCGACATGGCGGTATGGGACGAGGAATGTTACCTCAACATCGTCGACCGCAAGAAGGAAATTATCATTTCCGGCGGGGAGAATATTTCATCCATCGAGATCGAGAGGGCCATCGCGTCTCATCCGGCGGTTCTAGAGTGCGCGGTTGTAGCCGCGCCGGACGGCCAGTGGGGCGAGATCCCAGCGGCGATCGTCGCGAAGAGGCCGGAAGCCGCGATCGGCGAAGACGAGCTTCGGAGGTTTTTAGAGAGCCGTTTAAGCCGTTTCAAGATCCCCCGCATTTTCGAATTTCGCGAAGAGCCGCTCCCCAAAACCGGAACCGGAAAAATTCGAAAACTCGATTTGCGGGAAAAATTCTGGAGCGGGAAACAGAAGCGGGTCCAAGGCTGATGTATTCCGTGCGGCTTGCGCCGGCGCCCTCGGAGTACGATTCGGTAATCGCAGATCTCTGGGAGGCTGGAACGGTGGGGATCGTGGAGGGTCACGGATTACTGGAGGCGTTCTTCACGGATGTCGAAACCGCCCGCCGTTTTGGCGATCCGATGACGGCGCCGGACACGGATTGGGTGCGGGAAACCCAGGACGCCTGGCCGCCTATTCTGGTCGGCGACAGATTCTTTCTGGCGGCGCCGTGGCGAACCGAGCCTACGCCCGCCGGGAGAATTCGCTTGGAGATCAATCCGGGAATGCAGTGCGGCACGGGACAGCATCCCTGCACTCGATTGTGCCTGGAGGCGATGGAGCGCGAGATCCTGCCGGGCGATTCAGTGCTCGACGTGGGGAGCGGCTCGGGGATTCTTTCGATAGCCGCGAAGTTACTCGGCGCGGGCCGCGTGATCGCGTGCGATATCGATCCGGATGCCGCAAGACCGGTTCCGTTTTTTGTCGGGAGCGTGGATGCGGTGCGCACCGGAGCCTTCGACGTGGTGGTCGCGAATATCAGCGAGGATGTGCTCGGCCCGCTGCGTCCCGATCTTGAGCGGGTGGCGCGGAGGCGCATTTTATCGGGATTTCAGGATGAAAAAGGCGAATGGACCTGCGTGATCTCATAGAGTATGGACGTCCGCCCTTACGCACCTTCGGACCGCGCGGCTTGCCTGGACATATTCGATTCGAATACGCCGCAATTTTTTCATCCGGTTGAGCGCCCGGATTTCGAAGCGTTCCTCAACTTGCCCGACTGCGCCTACTTCGTGATGGAGCACGAGGGCGGCGTAGTCGGGTGCGGAGGCTACGCGATCGCCGAAAACGGCGCGGTGGCGAGCCTGGTCTGGGGAATGATCCGGACGGACTTGCACGGCCACGGCCTTGGCCGATTTCTGCTGCTGTTCCGGCTCCGAGAGATCGGCCGGGCGGGAGGTGTGCAGATGGTGCGGCTGGGAACCTCGCAGCGTACCGCCGCGTTTTTCGGGAAGCAGGGATTCAAGACGATCTCTGTGGATAAAGACGGCTACGCGCCGGGAATCGATCGGATCGAAATGGCGATGAAGCTGGCGGTCTGCGCTTGATTCATCACTCTTCGGCGCGGCGAGGCAGCCAGGGCGACAAGAACCGCTCCGCTTCATCGACGAACTCCGTCGCCTCGCGGAGGGCGTTGCGGGCGATATCGGCGTCCAGAGTGGAAATGGCCTCGTAATCGCCCTCTTCGCGATCGTCTTTGAGGTTCGTCAAATAGCGTCATAAGCCCGAATCTCGATCAGTTGGGCCGCTACCCGGAGCTTCTCGCGCGCCTTCTGCAAGTGGCTCTCGAGCAGTAGGACAAGCGAGTCATCCAAGGATAATTCCCTCCCTCGCCACGTTTGATGCAAAACGCGAACCCTGGGCCCGGCGTTTGTTCCATTCGATTTCAGAAACGATTTTGAGGGAAAGATCGCAGCCCATGTCTGCCTGTATTTCGACCACCGAGTCGTAAATACGATCTTTCAGCGCCTGATCTCGCCGATCGACGATGAGAAGCACGTCGTAATCCGACCACGGCTTATTGTCCCCGCGGGCTCGCGAACCGAAGAGCACGATCTGGCCAATGCGCCCGCGCACATCCGCGATCTTTTGCAGAAATTGTCGAAGGACGGGTCGTCTTGCACCCGAGCGGGCTGCATACCGACATGATATCTTGCCACTGATGCGAATACTCCGTGTGTTGGGATCGAAACCGGCGAAATCCGGTGGGGCGCGCGAATGACTCCGACGTCCGATTGGGAACATCGCGGAGTACGGATCGTGCGCGCCGGAGAACTGGACCCGAACACGCCTCAGACACCGGGAATGACGCGCGCCGCGGCCATTACGCATGCCCGTACAGGCGCGAGTAAATTGTGGGCGGGCACGGTGGTCGTCGAGCCGAACGCTAAAACCGGAGCGCATCATCATGGCGAAGTCGAGACGGTGCTTTACATCGTGAAGGGACGGGCGCGGATGCGCTGGGGCGAAAAACTGGAGTTTGTGGACGAAGCGGGTCCAGGCGACTTCATCTATGTTCCGCCGTACGTGCCGCACCAGGAGATCAACGCCCGGCGCGACGAGCCGGTGGAAGCCGTTATTGTGCGCAGCGGTCAAGAGCCCGTGGTCGTCAATCTTGACATTCCCAGCCCGGAAGAGCACTCGGACGTTCCCTGGATCGATCCCACTCATCGCGGATGACGCACGTGATGCTCCCGCGAGCGGCATGATATCTTGCGATTCATGCGGATACTTCTTTCCTTAGCGCTCTTGACCGCTTTCGCCGCGGCTCAGGCGCCCATCTCCACGGCGCAACCGCCGCAGGTTGTGCAAAAACACGTGCTGACCACCGATGGGAAGACCATCGAAGGCCAGGTGGTGAACGAGGGTCTGCAGGATCTTCAGCTTCGCACGGGCGATAAGAAAATCGTGCTGCTAAGGAAGGCCGCGGGCGACCGGTACCGCGTCGTCACCTCCCAAGCGGATTGGCCGACGTACCACGGCGATCCCGGCGGCAACCGGTACAGCAAGCTCACCCAAATCGACAAGACCAACGCCGCGCGCCTCACGGCGAAGTGGATTTTTCCGGTCCCGAACGTCACTTCTATTGAAAACACACCGGTGGTCGTCGACGGCATCATGTATGTCTCCAGCGCTAACGAATGTTGGGCGCTGGATGCCGGTAGCGGCCGGACCATTTGGCGGTACCGGCGCCCGCGCACGGCCGGGCTCTCCGGCAACGCCGCCGCGGGATTCAATCGTGGAGTGGCCTCAGCGGGCGACCGCATTTTCATGCTCACCGACAATGCCCACATGATCGCGCTCAACCGGTTCAATGGCGAGCTGCTGTGGGAGACCGAAATGGCCGACTGGCGGGAGAACTACAACGGCACTTCGGCCCCGCTGACGGTGGGGAATCTGGTGATTTCCGGAATCGCGGGCGGCGACGGAGGCGCGCGCGGCTTCGTGGCGGCTTACGATCAAGCGAGCGGGAAAGAAGTTTGGCGATTCTGGACCGTGCCGCTGCCCGGCGAGCCAGGTTCGGAAACCTGGAAAGGCGCGGACGTGGAGCATCGATCCGGCGCTACCTGGATGACCGGCACCTACGATCCACAGCTCGATACGGTTTTCTGGCCGGTAGGCAATCCCGGTCCCGATTACGATGGCGACGACCGGCAAGGCGACAATCTCTACACCGATTCGATTCTGGCGCTAGATGCGAAGACCGGCAAGCTCAAATGGCACTATCAATTCACGCCTCACGACGTTCACGATTGGGATGCGCAAGAACCGCCGGTGCTGGTGGATACGAATTGGCAGGGCCAGCCGCGCAAGCTGCTGATGGAAGCCAATCGCAACGGATTCTTTTACGTTCTGGACCGGACCAACGGCCAACTGTTGCTCGCCAAGCCGTTTCTGAAGAAGCTGAATTGGGCGGAGGGCATCGGGAAAGATGGCCGGCCGATCCTGAAAACTCTGCCGGAGCAGGCGAACGGCGACACGTATGTGTGCCCGGGATTCCAGGGCGGCGCCAACTGGTTTTCCACTTCGTTCAATCCCACCACCGGTTTGTTCTATTTCAACGCGCTGGAACGATGCAACGTATTCTCGAAACTGCACGGCGAATGGCGGCCGGGCAAGAGCTACATGGGCGGCGGCGCGCGGCCGGCGCCGGGCGAAACGTTCGAGAAATTTCTGCGCGCGATTAATATCCAAACCGGCGAGATCGCCTGGGAATTCCCTCAGGGTCCCAGCCAAGCGACCGCTTCCGCGGGCGTCCTCTCTACCGCTTCCGGGCTTGTGTTCCTGGGAGAAAACAGCGGCGCCTTCATGGCCGTCAACGCGGGCAACGGCAAACCGCTGTGGCAGTTTCAGACGAATTCCGTGTGGAAGGCTTCACCGATGACTTACATGTTCGATAACAAACAATACGTGATCATCGCGGCGGGGCAGGAAATTCTCGCGTTTGCGCTGGGGGAGTAGGGTCGAGATTTGTGGGGCGGACCGGCAGACTCAGGGGCGGTGGCAACCCGACGTAGGTTGCCAAAGCCGCCCCTTTGAAACAACGCGACTACTTTTGAGCGACCATTACCTTCGGTATGGATAGGTACCCGACGATCTCGTCCTTCCTCACCTGGTTCACGACGAATTCGTAAGGCTGCTTGCTCTTGCTCATATAGAACTGCACGGGCTCGTTCGCGGTCTTGTCTTTCTTCTGGACGCGCTGGTCGTCCGCGAGAATATCCACGGTGTAACGGTTCCGCTTGGGATCCGTGTTCTTGAGCGTCACGGAGATGTCGCCGATTTTGCGATCGGGCTGGCGCTTGCTCAGATCGAACTCGACATAATTGCGTTCACCGAGCGCGCGCAGAACGTCGAGCTGCTTGCCGTTGGTGGCGATCAATCCGCTCATGGTTCCCATGTCGCCGATCACGCGCTTCAAATCGGCTGTGGTTTTGTCGAGTCCTTCCTGCGTGGAGGCGACTCCCGCCTTAACGCCGGTGACGTCGGTGGAGACTTCCTGGATTTTCGAATTCGTGGAAGCCGACGCGTCTTTCAAGCTGGCGAGCTCGCCAGTCACCTGCTGCTGTTCCTCCTGAAGTTTGCCGCGCAGCTCGTCGGCCTGTTGCTGGGATAGCGATTTCGCTTGAGTCAGGGCGGCGTTCATGTTGACCAGGCGGGCTTGCGCGCCCTTCATGGCCGTTCCGAACTGGTCGTTCATACTCGATAGCCGCGAATCCAGCAGTGAAGCAGTGGTCTCACTGAGCTTGGCGACCTGCGCCTGCGTGCTGTCCTGCAAGCCGGCGATCTGCGCCGTCAGTCGTGCGTTCATTTCGTTGGCGCGCACCCACAGAAATCCGACGCCCGCCAGAGACAGGACCAATCCCGTCACGAGAGCGGCAAATATCCAGTTGTGCCCGCCGGGATTATCGTGCCTTTGATTGTTCAATTCATCCGGCATTGTCTGTTCTCCTTTGAAGCGGGATCCTCCGATCCCGAAAATGCGTTACGCGGGGAATTCAAGCAAGCGACACGCCAATGATGCGCGAACGCGCGGTGGGATTGATTTTCAGGGAGTTGAACAGGACGGCGGGAGGTTCACGGCGCGGTTAAATTCGCTCTTACCGGGACAAAGTTCACGGTTGGGAAAATTGACTGGGCATCCCAAGGGGACAAGCTTAGGCTTGCACACCCTACCTGGATAAATGCACAAACAAAGTCAGATAACGTTTGAGATTTCCCGTAATTAAGAAATTTTCCCGCACGTGCTCGTAGCCTTGCTCTCCGAGCCGCTGCGCAATCTCGGGGTGCGAAAGCAAAAAACGGATCTGATACGCGGCGCCTTCCACGGAGTGCGAAAGCAATCCGGTGTGCTTGTGGATGATCTGCAAGGGAATGCCTCCCACCGCCGAGGCGACCACCGGCTTCTTTTTCCATAGGGCCTCGGCGACCGTCAATCCGAAGCCCTCGCGCAGGCTCTTCTGGATCACGACGGTGGATGCGCGCTGGAGCGCATTGACCTCCAACGGCGCGGCGGCGGGGAGTTCCAGGATGTGGATGTCGGGGTCGTGGGCCGCCTCTTCGCAGACTTCCGCGAGAACCTGGGTGCCTTCCGGATCGTCGGTGGCGCCTCCGCCCGCGAGCACGAGCTGGCAATCGTAATAGCGTTTTACGAGCCGGTAAGCGCGCACGACGCCCAAGGGATCCTTGAGCCGGTCGAAACGCGAGATCTGCGTGAGGATTCGCCGGTGTGGATCGATACCGAATCCGCTGAGGACTCCGGAAATAAAATCCTCATCGAGCTCGCGGTTCTTATCCGACAGCGGATCGATGGACGGATAAAAGAGGTATTGCGGAATGGGAAGCTGGCGGGCGAATTCGGGCGAGGAGAAAATAGCGCCCTCGTAGCGGGTAATGTACGGCTCCAGAAAATTCCACACCGCGGGATCGGGCCGCGACAAATCGATGTGGCAGCGCCAGATCCAACGCCGGCGATCGCCGTCGCCCCTGCTCTCCACCAGGGCGGCGGGCTGCGGATCGTGAATCACCACGAAACGGCCGTCCAAGGGAAGCTTTTGCAGGTTGCGGCGGTTGTAATCGCGGAAGATCTCGAATGCCTCGGGTCCCGCGGTAAAAGGAGCGCCATGCAGAGCATTGTGAAACGCCTTGGTGACCTCGAAGAACGGGAGATCGGCTTCCATGACGCGCCATTGCGCAACAAGGCCCAGCTCCCGCATCAGAGGAAGCAGGCGGGCCAGGATCTCCGCCACTCCGCCTCCCACGGCCGTAGAGTTCACCATGTCAACCGTCGAGCCCTCCAGAGGAACCGCGAGCGCGCGCAGGTCTTCCACTTCCGCGGCGCCGACGATCGGCAGATATCGATCCAACAAGGCAGGGCCTGGGTCCCGCGCGGGAGCGACTCCTTCTTCGGCGGGTATCGTATCCGCGGGCGTCATTGACCTACCTCCATGTCGACGATTTCGATGAGATCCTGCCGGGCGCTGTCGAGCGTATTGGTGTAGATATCGATGTTTTCCGCGCGCTGCGCCAGGCGTTCCAGCCCCAGCGCAGTGGCGAACCAGTGCGAGAAATCGTTGGTGTGAAGATGCAGCCTTAATCTCGAGGCGATGAAGTGATGATAAAACGAAGAATGGCTGAGGCGCTCCAGCCCCGCCCGAAATCCCGCGAGGGTCCGGGCCTCCCAGGGAAGCGGCCGGGTCACCTCGACGTCGCTCAGGAAGTAGAAGGGCTCGAAGGCCACCTGCTCCGCCTTGCGCGGATACTTTTCGACGAAATCGGAGAGCATGAGCCGCAGATCGGCCCGCAGATCGGGAATGGTGGTGTAATCGCGAACGTCGATTCCCGCCAGACGCTCGGCCAGCTCGGGCTGGTTCAAGCCCTCAAGCACCCATTGTGCGAAATCGTTGGAAAAGCCCTCGGTCAGGAAATGATAGCGCCCGAGACTCTGAAAGGTGTGATAAAAGATGGCCGTATCCGGGGCTTGCTCCATGGCCTTGTGCAGCTCCGAAATCGTGTTCGCCTTCTGATTCTCCACGCGCGTCACGTAGGACGCGGTGGCGAATTGAAAAGGCACGTTTGCTGTAATCATATCAGCCTCCGTTGGCCTCTAGATGGGCCATCTTCTGAAGAAGCTCGCGAACTTCCGCCGAGTTGGACAGTCGATACCGGGCTTGGGTGACGCCCCATCCTACGCGCACGGTGACGCCATCCGCGAGCGCGGCGAAAGCCGATTCGTCGGCGCGGTCGTCGCCGACATAAACAGGAAGCGCGCGACCGCGCAGCGGCGCCATGAGACGCTTCACCGTGGCGCCCTTGTTCGGCAGCTCCTCCGGCATCACCTCGGAGCAGCACTTTCCCAGACGGACGTGCAGGCCGCCGCCGACGGACGCCACCACTCCTTCCACCAGCCTTTGGACGCGAAGAGCGTCCAATTCCACCGCCTCGCGGTAGTGAACCGTCAGAGCTTGATCCTTGTTCTCAACCCAGACTTGCGGCGATCCGGCTACCAGCGCGCTAATCCAGCCCCCAGCGCACGCAAGCGACTGTTCGGTCTGGGGAGGGAGTCCGGAACTGGCGCCCGACTCCCAGCCGTGCAGGCCAAGGTACTCGATGCCAGGCACCCCCACACGAGCGCGCACGTCCGCCTGCCGCCTTCCGCTAATCACCCAGATGCGGAAGCGCGGACATCGCGCCAAACTTCTTAGCGCCTGCCGGGCGCAGCCTTCCAGCCACACCTGGCCGGGCCTCGGCTTGATTCGCGCCAGAGTCCCATCGAAATCCAGAAACAGCGCTATGGCGGGCGCGCGATCCAGCCGGGCGGCTATTTGAGCCCAGCATTGGAACAGGTGCGGCATCCTCTCATTACCGGAATCCGACGGCGTTACGGACCAGCGAGGGTCTGCGGGCGGCGCTGGAGGTTCGAATTTCACACAATTCACCGATCAGACTGCCGGCCCAGCGATAGATGTTGCGCTCCCGAACGGTGGCTCGCATCCGCTGCATACGCATGCGGCGCTCCTCCGCCGGCATTTCCAGAGCCCGCTGAAGGGCTCGCGCCAGCTCTCCGGTGTCGTAGGGGTTCACCACTAAGGCATCGGCTAGCTCGTGACTGGCTCCGGTGAACCGGCTTAGAATCAGCACTCCCTGCTCGTCCCAGCGCGAGGCCACAAACTCCTTGGCCACCAGATTCATTCCGTCGTGCAGAGAGGTCACCAGGCACACGTCGGCGGTGCGGTAGTACGGCATGATCTCTTCGTGGCTGTGCTGGCGCGTTAACAGGACAATCGGCTTCCAGTCGGCGGTCTGGAAGCGCTTGTTGATGCGTTCCGCCTCGCTGTTTACCTCGTTCATCAGATCGTGGTAGCGAGGAATGTTGGTCCGGCTGGGGGAGCCGATTTGAACGAAAGTGAATTCCCCGCGAGAGGCGGGCGACTTTTCCAGGAAACGTTCGATGCCGCGAAAACGCTCCGGAATGCCCTTGGTGTAGTCGATGCGGTCCACGCCGATTCCCAGGAACGAAGCGCGCACGCCGAGCTTCGCCAGAAGCTGCGCGCGGTCCAAGTGAGGCAATTCCTGATCGGCGGGCGCCTCGGTTGGATCGAGGGCCACGCTGATGGGGATTGGTCTGACCAGAGTGACGTGAGCCGTGCGGCTGACCGAAAAGCGCTCCCAATTGATCTGTGATTCGAGATTCCGGTCCACGGTTTCAAGAAAATTATTGCAATGGGCCTGAATATGGAATCCGATAAGATCCGCCCCCAGCAGTCCGTTCAGAAGCTCGCGCGCCCAGGGGCAAATCCCGAAAGCCTCCGGGTTTGGCCAGGGAATGTGCCAGAAGATGGCTACACGCGCGTCCGGCCTCCGATCCTTTACGATACGCGGCAGCAATGCGAAATGGTAGTCCTGAAGCAGGATCACCGGACGCTCCTCATTTTCGATCTCTTCTAATAAGGCGCTGGCGAATTTTTGATTCACGGCGCGATATTGATCCCAATCTTCGCTCGAGAAAGACGGGCGCGTGTGGGCGATATGGCAGAGGGGCCATAAGCCCTCGTTGGCGAAGCCATAATAAAAGCCTTGCTCTTCTTC
This sequence comes from Bryobacteraceae bacterium, assembly GCA_036557165.1. Lineage (GTDB taxonomy): Bacteria > Acidobacteriota > Terriglobia > Bryobacterales > Bryobacteraceae > Palsa-187. Next base: position 24,517 of record DATBIA010000018.1, on the reverse strand, counting down.
CTTCGTCAGCCAGACTCGCCTTAGCGTGTACTGGGAATGCTCGGGAGGCACTCGCAGGCGTCCTTTGGCGTCCGTAACTTCCCGGTCCGCGTTTCCGCTCGCTTGCGCGATCCAGGTGCCGTCGCAGGCTCGAAGAACCGGCTCCAGGGCGGTGACCAGTCCGCTGGCGGGCACCACGCACTCTATGCGCGAAGCCCCATGCCTGTGCTCGTAGGGCTCGCGATTCGAGACCACCACCAGATGATCTCCCTTTAGACGGCTTTGAACGAAAATGCGGAGCCGCTCCGCCGTCCAGTTCGACTCGGCCGATTCGCGCAAACGTGCCTCTTGCTCGGCCGCCATGCGCGCGGCGGCGAGGCTGGAGGCCAGACGTGAGACCTCTTCCGCGAGCGGCTCGAAATCTCCCGCGGTGGGATTACTCAGGATGTTGGTGGCCAGCGGCGCGCCATCCGCCGCGCCAATACGCTGCTCCCGCAGCCAGGACGTGATGCGCCGCAGCGGCCTTCCCAATCCCCACCGGATCGTCAAAAGGGTAATTAACGTAATCACCGCCATCTGCACCGCGACCCCGATCAGAGAATGCTGCCACAAATTCACCTCTTGCAGATCGATATAGCTCGAGTCGTGGCACAGCGCGAGAACCCCCACTAGCTTTCCATTGCTGTCGCGCAGCGGGAGAGCGACCACGTGCGCGGGCGTTTTCCCGAGGGTCGTGAAACTGGAGTGGACTTCTCCATCCTCTAGAGCATCCATGACTCCGGACGGGAGCGAGCCGTTGAGGCGAGGGGGTAATCCCACGCTAACCGCCAGCGGCTCAGCATTGATGCCGTAAACGGCCGTTCCTGCCACCTGCTCCCGATCCTGATAGCGGTCGACCAGGCGCTGCAATTCCCGGTAAGAACGATTCGCCACCATCGGTTCGGCTGTCTTGCCCAGACTCTCCGCCAAGACCTGGGATTGGCTGTCGAGCTCGCGCTGAAGCCCGCGGGTTTCCTGGCGCGTCTGATAGTAGGCGAAAATGAGCGATACGCTCGCCACACCGAGGATAAGCGCAAAGCACAAACGGGAAGTTAAACTCATACTGCGTTAACACTGAGGGTGGGGCAATTCCCAGGCCCAGACGCGTATCGCATTGATCTGCTTGGATCGCGGGGCGGCTGTAACACGGTTGTTTTTACAGCCTGCGCGGGAAAAGTACCGGGTTGTCCTCCTCCAGGCGCAGTCGGGGCGGCGGAGCTGGCGTCCTGATCGCCCTGGAGAATGCCGCACGGTAACTTTTTCCATGCCCCTAAATGCCGTATGTGACTGATTTCCGACGTCTTATATATCGGAGAAGAACGTGCACAATCCAGGGCATGAAGCGATTGTGCCCGGTTGCTCTGGTTGCAACGGCGCCGTTATGGGCTCAAACGGCGCCGGATGTTTCACCGCCCGCGGCCCAAGCCCCGGCCACGGTAAAAATTCAAGTAAAACCGGCCTTCCGCGTGAGTGCGGTTGAGCGGACGGTGGCGGCGATGAATTACCTCCACCACGGATCCACGAAGATCGAGTTTCAAGAAGCGGCGTCGCCGGCGCCATCCGCCCACGGATCGGCGCGCATTGAAAACGACCACGGCCCCATCCGAATCTCGGGGGAGTTCAAAGATCTCGCTCCGCCCAGCGCGTTCGGTCCCGAGTATCTGACCTACGTGCTGTGGGCGATCCCTCCAAATGGCAGCCCCGTCAACCTAGGAGAGGTGAATGTGGAGGACTACGGCGCTGGGTCCACAGGAAAGATCGAGACTACCTGCAATTTTCCGGCGTTCGGATTGATCGTGACCGCCGAGCCGTACTACGCCGTTAACCAACCAAGCAACGCGGTGGCGCTGCAAAACGCCGTCCGCCTGGGTACGCGTATGGCTATCGAAGCTGTCAACGTCGTGTACCAGACGTTGCCGACAGATGCCTATCTGACGCCTGGCGCGGCGGGCGGATATGCGCCCGTTTCGGCCGGAAAGAAATATCCGCTCGAATTGTATGAAGCGCAGAATGCGGTTCGGTTGGCCGGAGTTGCAGGCGCGGCTCGATATGCGCCGAAACGATTCCAGGACGCGTCCGCCGCGCTGCAGCGCGCGGAGCAATACCAAGTTGCGCACCCAGGGAGAGCTGAGGCCGTCGCGATGGCGCGCGAGGCGGTCACCAGGGCGGAAGCCGCCAGAATAGTCGCTGTGGGGGCCGAGCGGGAAGAATCGCTCGATAAAGCACGCGAAGCGGCATCCCAGCGGGAGGAAGCCGGAAGAAAAGCTTCTGAAGAAGCAGCCCGCAGGGCGGACCGGGCCGAGGCGCAAGCCGATCGAGCGGCCGCCGAGCGCATCACAGCCGAAGCCTTGGAAGCGGTTCAGCAGGCAAAGAACGAACAGCTTGCCGCGGAACGGGCAAAAAACGAAGCCGAAGCCGCTCGCCAACGGGCTGAGAAGCTGGGCCAGCAGACCCAACTGCGCGGCCAGTTGCTGGACCGGTTGAATGCAACCTTGCCGACGCGTGAATCGTCGCGCGGTTTCATCGTGAGCATGCCGAATGCGTATTTCGACAACAGACGATCCACGCTCACGCCAGACGGGCGGGAAAAGCTCGCCCAAGTCGCCGCGGCGCTGGCGAATCGTCCCGGCCTGAAGATCCGCATTGAAGGCCACGCCGATACATCCTACGACGAGGATTATGATCGCCGGCTTTCGGAGAATCGCGCCGCCTCGGTTCGCGATTGTTTGGCCGGCCAAGGCGTAAATCCGGCGAACATAACCGCACTGGGTCTCGGCAGAACCCAAGCTTCGACGGACATTCAGACCGAGGCTACGCAACCCATTAGCAACGGCGTGGAGATCGTAATTTCAGGAGACGCCATCGGTTTCCCGGTGGGGCAAAGTAAAGTACGCTCGACAGGCGAGATTGCATCTATTAAGTAGGGAGGATCGCGATGAAACACACACTTGGTTATTTCCTGGTTGGCGCTGGACTCGGAGGTGGAATCGCCCTGCTATTCGCGCCGGAGCCAGGCCGGAGACTCCGGACGCGCATAAGGAAGACGGCACTTTGCGGTGTGGATTACGTCAAGGATTCTACAGCCGATGTGCGTGGGCAAGCCACGGATTTTGTCACTCATGCAGTGGATATAGCGAAGAAGAGCTCGGAGGCGATCGAACTTCAGCGATGCGGGATTATGGCGGCGGTTGAGGCGGGGAGACGCGCGTACAACAAAGTTGTCAGCGCGTAAAAGCCGGCGCATTCTCAGCGCGCAGCGCCGGGACGGGAGGATGGCGAGCCCTCTCGGCTCGCTCCCGGTGTTGCGCGCGGGGCAGGGTCGATTCAGGGGCGAAGTCGTTGCGCGAACACATTCCGGCGCACGCTTTAGCGTGCGGGCTTCAACTCGGATCCACACCGTGGGCTAAAGCCCACGGCAGCACGCTAAAGCGTGCGCCACTTGTTTTACTCAGTGTGCCGGATGGTACCGCCCGGATGCATCGAAATGTCCATACATGTGAAAATTCCCCCGCCGGTCCCAGTAGCCCGACGAATATCTCACAGGTCCCCAATAAATCCCATTGTGGTGGTGTTTCTGACCCGGCTTGTGCGGCACTAGAGCCATTCCCGGAGCGGCGAGTATGAATCCCACCGCGAGCAGCAGCGCAGATAGTCTGAACAATCTGAACATGAGTGCTTCCCCTTTGTTGGACGGCGCCTGTGCAGCCGCCGTTGCCTCCTCCGCGTCTAACAGCGTAGGCGCGTCCGATAAGAGACAAATGCGCAAGAGCCTCAAAATTTTAGATCTGCTGAAACCGCATTGGAAGGCTTTGACGTGGGGATTCCTGGCCGTTTTGGGAGAGGGTTTGACGAATTTACTCGAGCCTTGGCCATTGAAAGTCGTCCTCGATAATGTCCTGCGATCCCGGCCTCTTCCCCAATGGTTGAACCGTTTCGTTCAATGGCTCGCGGGGAGCGACAAGTTTGCGATTCTCGAATTCGCGGCTGCCGCGGTGCTGGCGATCGCCATCGCGGGCGCCGCTTGCTCATACGTTCAGAAGTCCGTCACCACCACCGTCGGCCAATGGGTGATGCACGATCTGCGCCGCACGCTCTATTCCCACGTTCAAAGGCTGTCGCTTGCGTTTCACGATCAGAAGCGCACGGGCGATCTTATCAGCCGGGCCACCAGCGATATCGAGGCTATTCAAAGCTTCATCGCGTCCGGCATGCTGGGTGTGTTGATCAACAGTTTGACGCTGGTAGGCATGATCGGCGTCATGTTTTATTTGAATTGGCGGTTCACGCTGATCGCGCTTTCCGTCGCGCCTCCGCTTTTCCTGGTGGTGTACTCCTATACGCGGCGTATAAAAAAGGCGTCGCGCGAAGTCCGAAAGAAAGAGGGCGAAATTGTATCCGTCATCGAGGAGGTGTTCTCCTCGATCCGGGTGGTCAAGGCCTTTTCGCGCGAAGACTACGAACAGCGCCGCCTGGAAGATGAAAGCCTCGAGGCCGTGGATATCGCTCTGCGCGCTAGAGGGCTCAAAGCCAAGCTCGCGCCACTGGTGGAAATTATTGTCGCCGTGGGAACGTGCCTGGTGTTGTGGTTCGGAGGACGTTTGGCTCTAACCGACAGCCTTCAGGCAGGCACCTTGGTGGTGTTCGTCTTTTATCTCGGCAAGATGTACAAGCCGATGCAGGAACTCTCTAAAACTACGGATACATTTTCGCGCGCGGCGGTTGGATTCGAACGCATCCGCGAGGTTTTGGATACCGACGGCGGCATCGTGGACTTGCCGGGCGCCAGGCGCGCGCCGGAATTCAAGGGCGGGATCGAATTCGAGCACGTCACCTTCGGCTATTCGGTAGGCACGCCGGTTCTGCAAGACGTGGATTTCAAAATCGAGCCTGGACAGGTGGCGGCGCTGGTGGGACCGACAGGCGCGGGAAAATCGACGATCATCAGCTTGATTCCCCGCTTCTACGATCCGGAATCGGGCTGCGTCAAGATCGACGGCTCCGACGTCCGGCGTTTCACCCAGAAATCCCTGCGGCAGCAGATCAGCTTCGTGCTCCAGGACACCGTGCTTTTCCACGGGCCGGTTTGGAAGAATATCGCCTACGGGAAGCCCGACGCCAGCCGCGCCGAGATCTTGCGCGCGGCCGAGCTGGCCAACGCCCAGGAATTCATCGAACGAATGCCCGACGGCTACGACACGATCATCGGCGAACGCGGCGTCACGCTTTCCGGCGGACAGCGCCAACGGATCGCCATCGCTCGCGCGGTGATTCGCAATACTTGCGTTCTCATTCTCGACGAACCGAGCTCGGGTTTGGACGCCGCTTCGGAGAAACTCGTGTTTGAGGCTCTGGATCGTCTGATGGAAGGCAAGACCTCGATCGTGATCGCGCACCGGCTTTCCACCATCCAGCGCGCGGATACAATTTACGTGGTGCAGGGCGGCAGAATCGTCGAGCGCGGCACGCACGAGAAACTGCTCGACTCCGGCGGCCTTTATTCGGATTTGTACGAGCTGCAGCTCGGCTCGCAGGCCACATCGCCTGTCGGGCTCTAGACCGCGAATCGATTTCCAAGCGGCAAAGCAAATCCGTTCATGAATCAGACTCCGGAGCACTAAGTCATCGACCCGGTTTCGTCATCACTTGCCTACCAGGTGCGAAATGTCCTTTTCGTTTTCCAGACAGATGTAGTCCAGCAAGTCCGTATTCAGCACCACGAACAGATTGAGCTTGACGGTCCAGGGTTTCGTATAAGCCTTGGGGTCGTCGATGGTGATGAGGATTTCCATGTTTCCATAATTCAGACGGTGGATGCGCTCCGTCATTTTGGCCGCGTCCGTCATTGGACTGCCGCGTTTATCCAGCCAGAGTCCATCCCGAAAGCCAATGGTTTTGACAACAAGAGTGTCGCCCTCCCACGTCGCCGTCGAATAGCCGTTCCATGTTGGGTTCGGGTCTTGGGGCAGTGGACGGTCATCGGTGAATATTTGCCGTAGCTTGCGTTGTGCTCGTCAAGAAGCACGATCAGTCCGGGGACCTGAACAATCTTCTTGAGAGTCGCATAAGTCCACGTACGAACGACCCCGTGCGGCAGGCAGTATGTTGAGGGATCGTCCTTACTATGTTCCGCAAAGCGGGCGTCCCTCAGTTCGGCGGCCCACGGTTGATAAGGCACTCCGCTCTCGATCCGCGCGCCGATATTCCCAAACTGCGGGGCGACGGGGAGATCGTTCTGACCGCCGTTGATGTTTTCCGCTTCCCACATTCCCGAGAAGTCCGGCTTGCCGTCCGCCGTCCTCAGCGTTGGCGCGCCCAGGTTGACCAATCCACTCGGCGTCTTAGGGACGCCGGGAGTCGGGTAATTCAGCCACTGCGCTGAGGCGCAACCGATCAGTCCAAGAAAGTAAGTGGCTCTCAAGCATCCGCGGTGTAAAACGTTCCTCATACTTCACTTGGCCTCGCGAACTCGCGGCAGCCGGACATCGAGTCCGACGCCATAGACCTGCAGGGCAGCAATTTTCCCACTTTCTTCGAGGAATTCAAGCTGCGGTCCCGCCGGTGTCAAAAACTTGGTGTTTGCGATAGGCGTCAGCCGTTGCCTGGCGGCGCCATCACGGGAGAACCACAGCTCGCGGCCGGAAGGGAAGATCTCGAAGCGAATGGGGCGGCCGCCCGGCCTTGTTCCGGCGTAGACTCCTGCATACGTTGCCAGGGTTTCCGGTGCTACCTCGACGGCGGCGCCGTTCGCATCCGAGGCCTTCCCGACCAGGTGCGGAATGTCCTTGTTGTTCTCGTTGCAAACGTATTCCAATAGATCTGATTCCGGCATGAGCTCTCTAGTCGCCTTGATCGTCCAAGGTCTGGTGTAGGTTTTGGGATCGTCGAACGTCTCGGTGATCTCCAGGTGACCGAAATCATTCCGATGGAATCGCTCTATCGTGCGCAGCGACTCCGTGTGAGGATGGCCCGCGTTATCGAGCCACGTACGTTCGTTGTAGCCGGTGGTTGTGACCACAAGCGTACCCTCCTCCCAATGCCCCACCGAATAGCCCATGAAACTGGGGTTGGGATCTATGGGCAGCCCGCGCCCATCCAGGAAAATCTGCCGGTAGGTAAGGTCTTCGCTAAGAATTACAATCAGCCTCTGAGTCTGAACGATCTTCAAAAAGTTCGTGGCGGAAGCGAGGCTAGGACCAAAGGGCAGGCAATGGACGCTGGAAGGGTTATCTTTGCCCAGGTTCTCCTGGCGTTGTTTGGTTAGAGCCTCCGCCCAAGGTTGCACGTCTCCGGGCTTTAGAACGTTCGCGAGATTCGCGGCTGTGTTGATGGTCCACACGCCCGAAAGGTCGGGCTGGCCGTCGGCGGCTTTCGGCGCGGGCGCTGCGAGGTTCGGCTTGCCGTCCGGCAGCCGAGGGATGCCGGGCGTCGGATAGTTCAGCCACTGCCCCGAGGCGCAACCGGCGATCAGCGCAAGGCCGCACAACACTATCAGGCTTCCGCGTTTAAAACCCATCGTCATATTTCACCTCTCTTCGCGAACTCGTGGCAGCCGGACTTCGCCTGCAGCGCCGATGAACTGTGTCGCCACAATCTCTCCGTTCTCTTCAAGGAATTCGAGTTGCACTCCGAGAGCCATGAACTTCGTGTTCGAGATGGGCGTCAACGGTTGCTTCGCGCTGCCATTACGAGAGAACAACAGTTGGCCGCCAGAAGGGTAGATCTCAAAGCGAATGGGGCGTGCATTGGGCAGGATTCCGGCATAGGCTCCGGCGTATTTCGCCAGGAGTTCCCGGGCCACTTCAACGCCCTTAACGTCCGATGCCTTTCCGACCAGATGCGGAACGTCCTTTTCGTTCTCGTTGCACACGTACTCCAGCAGATCGGAATCCGGCGTCAGCTCTCCAGTCACCTTTACCGTCCAAGGTCTGGCGTAGGCTTTCGGATCGTCGAACGTCTCGGTGATTTCCAGGTGACCGAAATCCTTCCGACGAAAGCGCTCTGTGGTGCGCAGCGACTCGGTATGTGGATGCCCGGCACCATCCAGCCACGTCCGGTCGTTGTAGCCGACGGTAGTGACCACAAGGGTATCGGCTTCCCAATGGCCCACCGAGTAGCCCATGAAATCGGGGCTGGGATCGGCGGGCAGCTCGCGCCCATCCAGGAAAATCTGGCGGTACGTAAGGTTTTGGTTGAGAATTACGACCAGCGCCGGAGTTTGAACGATTTTCTGAGGGTTGGTGGCTTCGGCTGTGAAGCGAGGACCAGCAGGCAGGCAATGGATGAGGGGGCTGTCACTGCCCAGATTCTCCTCGCGCTGCTTGGCCAGCGCGTCGGCCCAAGGAAGGACGTCTCCCGGCTTCAGATCGTTCGCAATATTACCGCCGTACGGTCCTTGACTAATCATCCAGACGCCCGAGAGGTCGGGCTTGCCATCGGCGGCCTTCGGCGCGGGCGCGGCGAGGTTCGGCTTGCCGTCCGGGAGCCGGGGGATGCCGGGCACCGGGTAGTTCAGCCACTGCCCCGAGGCGCAACTGGCGATTAACGCAAGACCGCACAGCACTATCAGGCTTCCGCGTCTAAAACCCGTCGTCATATTTCACTTCCCTTCGCGAACCCGCGGCAGGCGGGCGACAAGTCCGGCGACGTCGTTGACCTCTAGTACAATCTCTCCGTTCTCTTCGATGAATTCGAGCTGCGCCCCGCCGGGGCGTAGAAACTTTGTGTCCGAGACAGGCGTCAACGGTTGTCCGGCGCCCAACAACTGGCGATCGGAAAGGGAGATCTCAACACGAAAAGGGCGTCCGCTAAACGTGTTTCCAGCATAGACTCCCGGGTACCTCGCCAGGATTTCCTGCGCCACTTCGACGCCCTTAACCGTCGGATCCGAGGCCTTCCCGACCAGATGCGCGCTGTCCTTTTCGTTCTCGCCGCACACATACTCGATCAGATCGGAATCCGGCATGAGGTCAGCGGTCACCTTGACGGTCCAAGGATGCGCGTAGGCTTTGGGATCGTCGAACGTCTCGTCGATCTCCAAGTGACCGAAATCCTTCCGATGGAACCGCTCGATAGTGCGCAACGACTCAGTGTGAGGATGCCCGCCACCGTCCAGCCACGTCCGGTCGTTGTAACCGGCGGTGGTGACCACGAGCGTATCGTCCTCCCAACGGCCCACCGAGTAGCCCATGAAATCAGGGTTGGGATCGGCGGGCAGGTCGCGTCCATCCAGGAAAATCTGCCTGTACGTAAGGTTTTCGATAAGAATAACGACCAGAGTTGGAGTCTGAACGATTTTCTGAGGGTTGGTGATAACGGCAGTGAAGCGCGGACCGAGCGGCAGGCATTGGAACTTGGACGGGTCGTCCTTGCCCAGGTTCTCGTGGCGCTGCTTGACCAAGGCCTCCGCCCAAGGCAGGACGTCTCCCGGCTTCAGATCGCTCGTGATATTCCCGATATACGGTCCTATACCAATCATCCAGACGCCAGATAGATCGGGCTTGCCATCGGCGGCCTTCGGCGCCGGCGCGGCGAGATTCGGTTTACCGTCCGGCAGCCGGGGGATGCCCGGCGCCGGATAGTTGAGCCATTGTCCAGCGAGAGGGAACGAACCCAACGCCAATATTCCGCAAACAAGAGTGTGTTTCATCATGCCTCCTTTAGTTTTCGGTGGGATGTTCGATCCGGTCGATCACCAGCACGTCCACGGCGTCCGTTCGGTTCTCCAGCTTGAGCGCCAGTTGCTCGCGAATGGCGGTGCTAAACGACGGTCCATTGGGATCATAAGGCTGCGCCGTCTCTGGGGCGCCAGGGGCGGCGCCGGTGACAGCGGGCGCGTCTGGAGCCCAATGGAGATCGGCCTCGAAAAGACCAGCGAGCCCTGTCCGGTCGACAACAGTTTTCCCCGTGATTTGCGAAAAGACGTTTACGAACGCAATCATGGGCGAGCCGCCCGTCGTCAGCGAATCAGGCGTGAGCCGCATGATGCATACCGGTGGAGGGGCGATCCCCGGCGGAGGGGTGATCGGGCAGTCCGCAGTCGATGGGCGAAACTTGGGGCCGAGCCTTCCGTCTTTGTTAGCAAGCGCCAGCCAGAGGACCGGCACATCTCTTTTTTCTATGTGCGCCGCAAGCTTGAACCGGTCCGCGAGCAAGCTTTGCAGGCGGGTAGTGATGTCGTCCGAAGTAGCGGCGCCGGGGGCTAGCCCGATAATGTCGTAGCGTTCCGAATCGATCCAGCCCGGCCCACCGGCAAGGCGGAATTCCAGCAGCCGGTACGCCCCCATAATCAGCATGCGGACGGATATATTGGTCGCCACGTAGCGGCCTCCGGGTTGCAATCCTCGTTCGACCCGCGTCTCGCCTGATTGGTTGCGTTTGACGGAGGCGACTTCAAATGCCGTTTGTGAGAGCGACTGCTGCGCGGCGAGCCGCGCCGCAAACGTCAGAAGAACCGCCGCTACATACAAACCAGCGCTTTTCAAAGCTATGACCTCGCTAGATGAAGTTCGTTAGAACCGCTCTTGACTATGGCTCCTTCCGGGCGGCTATAACCTCCGCGACGCCCTGCGCGCGCCGGACCAGCTTGGCAACGCCCCCTCGATCATCCGGGACGAACTCGAACTCGACGCTATTTAGTCCCAGCGCAGCCAGCTCCAATACGAAGCTCGTTTGTGAATGGGCGAACAGCGGGAGCTTTCCCCGCGCGTCTTGCTCGACCATCAACTGATCGTCTTCGGCTGTAATTGTGATCTCCCGCCCCGTACTCATCCGATACGTTCCGACGTATCCGGCAAGAACAGTGGCGGGAACAACAACGTGCCGGTGAGGAACCCTATGCGCGAGGTCGCGCTCGTTCTCGTTGCAAAAGTATTCGAGGACCTCGTTGTCGGGATCAAGTTCCAGATTCAACGTGATCGTCCACGGCCGCGCGTACGCCCCCGGGTCCTCATATGTTTGTTGGAGCTCGATGTGCCCAAAGTCGCGCCGCCGGAGCCGCTCGGTAATATGGAGCGCCTCCGTATGCGGATGGCGAAATGCATCCAACACCGTTTTGTCATTGAATCCGATGGTGTCGATTTGCAAGGCATCCCCGTCCCACCGGCCGACGGAGTATCCATACCATGAGGGACTGGGATCTTTCGGAAGTGGGCGGCCGTCCGTAAAGACCTGCCGGAACGCATCCCCGGTTCCCGCTTCGTGAAGAATGATGATCAGCGCGGGTGTCTGAACAAACTTGTACACAGTGACGATGCCGCCTACCTGAGGACCGGCGGGCAGGCAGTTGACGCCATCGCCTTGGTCCTCCATGTGCTTCCTCGCCAATGCCCGCGCCCATGGCTGGATTTCCTCGAGTTTCAGATCGGCCGCCACGTTCAGGCCGTACTTGCCACCCCGGACAGTCTTCCAAAGACCGGAGAGATCCGGTTTGCCGTCCGGCATGCGCGGAGTCGGCGCCAAAAGACTCGGCTTGCCGTCCGGCAGCCGCGGAATGCCCGGCGCCGGATAGTTGAGCCATTGCGCGGCTAGCGTGGTTCCGAAAGCCGTTAACGCTATGCATATCCGAATCATTTCGAGTCCTCCTGATGTCGCTCTTTCTGGCTGACCTCCCCAGCCCCGACGCTGCGCCAGTAACAGCGATTAAATTAGCGGCCTTGCCCCGTGCCGTCGGACTTTTCGGCGTCCCGAACGGCCCTAAGAATGTTCGGCAACGAATAGTTGCCTTCGTGACACGCAAACTCGAGTAGAGGCTCGTTGGTCCGCACCCAGGGCACTGTCACGGACCACGGCGCTACGAATGCGGTCGGGTCATCGATCCTCACTTCGTATAACAGTGTCGTTGGACTACTGCGCGCAAACCGCTCCACAAGGTGCAGGCTTCCATCGAAGCGGCCAGTCAGCCCTATCTTGTCCGTGAAATTGGCCGTGTCGATTACGAGAGTATTGCCTTCCCAATGCCCTCGGGAATCACCTATCCAGGATCGGGGTGTTCCAGGCGCACGCGGGCGTGAATCGAGTGGTACGATGCGCGCTTCGTGGAACTTCTCCACAAGGAGCACAACGTGATCGCGGCTCTGAACGATCTCCGCGATGTTCGCATCAGCACTTGGAAACATCGGAGGGCCTGAGGCGCTTCTCAGACATCGCTCGCTTAGCGTTCGATCCTCCGGACCACTGCTTCTAGCCGTGGCTGCGGCGCGGCCTGCCAGCCGTGCATTTGACGCTTCGGTCGGCTCCGGAATGCGGCCGTCAGGCGGATCGGACACTAGCGACGAAAGGTATCGGCCATTCACGATCGCTCGATGCCCCCGCTCCAGCCAGACACCCTCATCGATCGCGGCGCCGGAGCCAAGCCGTTGGCCAACTGCGCTCAGAATTTCTTTTTCAAACGCGGCGGCCTCTTCCTTGGTCAGAGACGGTTTGGTCGCGAACCGGGCCGGACGCTCGAGCGGAGTGAGAGTCGCAAAGTTCCATACACCTGAGATATCCGCGCCCTCCGGCCTTTGTTGCCCGAAAAGAGCCATCCCCCAAAGAACTGCGGCGATGTATGCGGTGATTCTCATGCTGATCGCGACCTCCTTGCAAAACAGCTCAGCCCACTGACTCTCAAGCGTTCCTGGAATGGACCAGACATACAAACTCCAGCCCTTACCAGATCAGCAGCACATAGCCAGACTGGCCTTGGTCGGCGGGGGCGTAACCGTTCCCGCCAGCGGCTATACCTCCTGGAAATCCTTTGGACCGGAAGAGGCTGAACATGTCAGTCGTGAAACCTGAAATCGGGTATCCCGCGGCGCCCTCCCCCGAACCTAAGCCCAGGTGCCCGTTGCGTGTGAGGAAGCCTCCGGGAGCACTTACAATCCCTCCGCCAACTGTCGAGCCAGTGCCGGAGCCACCCTGACCACCCCCGACGGAGAGCAGAGAGGTCTGGCCGACTGAAACTTCTGTAGCCCCGCCGCCTGCACCGTCCGCGCCGGCGCTGACAGCCGGGAACCCCCCCGATCCTACTTTGATTGTCAAAGTATCTCCAGGAGTGACGGTGAGAACCCCGCGTGCGAAGGCCCCTCCACCACCGCCACCCGCCGTTAGCGCGCCTCCGCCCCCTCCGCCGTACGCTTCGACGAGAATCTTGGTAATGCCGTTAGGAACCGTGAACGTCCCGTCCGCTGTAAACTCTTCGATCCCGTTGAGCACTCCAATACCGGCTGGTCCCTGTGGCCCGGCCGGTCCCTGCGGTCCGGCCGGCCCTATTGCACCTGCCGGTCCCGCCACACCTTGCGGACCTTGGACGCCCTGCGGTCCCGGGGGCCCAACTGGTCCCAATGGTCCAGGCGCTCCTGTTGGACCCACAGGTCCTTGCGGCCCGGCTAAGCCTGGCGGACCAACGGCGCCCAAGGCAACATCGAACATGATAGGTGTCTGTTTCTTGAATCCCACGGAGAGCGAGTAAGTGCCCGGAGCCAGGTTTGAGACAGGCACAGGAAAAGAAGCGACAAGCTGTGTCGCCGTCAGACTTTGTACAGTCAAGATCAACGGCCCGAGGATGACCATGGGGCTCGTGCCGAACGATGTGCCAGAAGCTGTGAGGCTGTTGTGCCCGTAATCTACGACGATGCTGTTAATTACGGGATTGGCAGCCTGGGTCCGGCTGGGAAGTAAACCGAGGCAAAGAAGAACCCCGGCGATACTCATATTGCAACGGCGCATCACTTTCCTCCTTTGTTTGCACTTCTAATAACGCGCGAGACAACTGCGGCACATATTTGTCTCGAATTACTTTGCGCCCTCCGGTCTTTCGTTGCCCGAAAAGAGCCATCTCTAAAAGAACTGCGGCAATGTATGCCGTGCCCCCCGGTTCCATATAGATCCGGCTTGCCATCCGCGGTGCGCGGAGTAGGCGCCGAAAGGTTCGGCTTGCCGTCCGGCAGGCCCGGGATGCCCGGCGCCGGATAGTTGAGCCATTGCGCGGCTGCCGTAGTTCCTAATGCGATCAAGAGTACGGGTAGGTGTCGAGTCATTCGCATGCTCCTTATCATTTGTTTACAAGGTGCTTTAGGTCCTGTTCGTTCTCGCAGTGGCTATCCAGCAGCTCGGTGTCCGCCTGCAAGTTGAACTTCACTGCTACGGACCACTGCCTGGTGAACGCCTTCGGATCGTTGAACGTGTACTCGACTTCCATGTGGCCGAAGTCGGGCCGCTTAAACCGTTCGGTCAGACGCAGTTCCTCAGAGTGAGGAGTGCCGGCCCCATCGAGCCAGGTCTTGTCGTTGAACCCAGCGGTCTCGACCACAAACGTTCCGCCCTCCCATTTGCCCATCGAATAGCCGAACCACGCAGGTTCCGGATCGATAGGCAGTGGGCGCCCATCGGTGAAAATCTGGCGCCAGTTGTTGAATTCTTCGAGCAGGATCGCCGTCATGCCGGCGGTCTGGATGATTCTGAACGGCGCGGGCGGTCGAAGCATGTCGGGAGGAATCCCAGACGGCAGACATCGTGATGTGGGAATATCTGTGCCTTCATTTTTTAGTCGCGCTTCGCGAATGGTCCGAGACCATTCGGTAAATGGCGCGCCGCCTGGAACCTCCATCGCGAGTTGATGATGCCTCTCAGCCGCTGCCCAAATCCCACTGAGGTCCGGCTTGCCATCCGCAGTGTGCGGAGGAGGCGCCTCAAGATTCGGCTTGCCATTAGGTAGCCGTGGGATTCCCGGCGTGGGATGGTTGAGCCACTGCGCGGCTGCGGTGGCGCTGAATGTCGTCAGGATAACGATTATGCGTCGCATCATTTGACCCTTATGTGCCTCAGATCCTTTTCGTTCTCGTTGCAAATGTATTCCAGGAGCTCCGTGTCCGGAATGAGGTGAGCTTCTTCCTTAAAGCTCCATGGCTTGGCGTAGATCTTCGGGTCGTCTATTTTGAATTGGATCTCCAGATGCCCGAAATCCCGGCGCCGGAAGCGTTCGATGATGTGGAGAGCGTCGCTGTGAGGGCGGCCGTTGGGAAGAATGGTTTCAGCGTCGTTAAAGCCCGTGGTATCCACTACCAGCGTGTCGCCGTCCCATTTTCCGACGGAATATCCCCACCAAGCGGGATTGGGATCTTTGGGAAGTTCACGTCCATCGGTGAAGATTTGGCGATAGGTGGTATCGAGCTCGTAAAGAATCACCACTGTTCCCCTAAGAGGAAGGATTTTGAATGGCTCCAACCTCACGCGCGACACAAGGTTTCGCGGCAAACATTGCGCATCGAGGAAGTGGTCTTCTTTGTGCTGCCGTTGCCACGTTTCTCCCTCTGGCGTAAGAATGACGTCCTCCGGCTTAATCGCACTCGGCAGTAGCGGCATGATTTGATATGGTCCTTGCACTTTCTCCTCCTCCCAGAGTCCATACAGATCCGGCTTGCCATCCGGACCCTTTGGAGCCGGCGCTGAAAGATTCGGCTTCCCGTCCGGCAGCCGTGGGATGCCGGCCGCCGGATAGTTGAGCCATTGCGCCGCTACGGTGGCGCCGAATGACAGGATGAGGATTATGCGGCGCATCATTTGGACTCCACCATGTGCTTCAGATCTTTCTCATTCTCGTTGCAGATATACTCCAGGAGCTCTGTGTCGGGAACCAGGTGGCTGTTCACTGTGATCGTCCATGGTTTGGCGTAAATCTTCGGGTCGTTTATGGTGGCTTGGATCTCCAGATGCCCGAAGTCCCGGCGCCGGAAGCGTTCGATAATGTGGAGCGCGTCGCTGTGAGGGCCGGGAAGAATAAGCTCATCATCATTGAAGCCGGATGTATCGACTTCCAGCGTGTCGCCGTCCCATTTGCCAACGGAATATCCCATGAAAGTGGGATTGGGATCTTTAGGAAGTTGGCGGCCGTCGATGAAGATCTGGCGAAAGGTGGTGTCGTGTTCATAGAGCATCACCACCGTTCCCCTGGACACAAAGATCTTGAAGGGAGCCACGGCGAGATAAAGGATGTTCGGCAGACATCTTGCGCCGGGGAAGTAGTTTTCTCTCGGCCGTTGCAGAGCCTTTCCCTGAGGAGTAAGCACAATGTCCCCGGGTTTACGCTCAACCGGCCTCTGCCCCAGCGGATCCGCGTCGTTTGTCCAAAGTCCGGATAGGTCCGGTTTGCCGTCCGGAGTGCGCGGAACGGGCGCCGATAGATTCGGCTTGCCGTCCGGCAGCCGAGGAATTCCGGGTGCCGGATAGTTGAGCCATTGTCCCGCGGCGCAACTGGCGAACAAGGCGACACCGCAAATCAGTTTCAAGCTTCCGCCTTGACAACTTTTTCCCATGCTCACCTCTCCTCGCGAACTCGCGGCAGCCGCGCATCGCCTGCGAGATTGTAGAGCTGTAGGTCTACAATCTGTTCGTTCTCTCCGATGAATTCGAACTGCGCTCCTCCGGGAGTCGCAAACTTGGTTGTCGAAACAGGAGTCAGCAGCTGTTTTGCGCCATCGCGGGAGGACCACAATTCGCGGCCAGAGAGGAAGATCTCGAAGCGAATGGGGCGTCCAAGGCGCGTGGTTCCGGAGTAGACTCCGGCGTATTTCGCCAGGACTTCCGGCGGCACATCGACAGCCTTAATGTCGGAGGCCTTCCCGACCATGTGTGCGCTGTCTTTTTCGTTCTCGTTGCATACGTATTCCAGCAGATCTGAATCCGGCATGAGGTCTCCCGTCACCTTGACGTCCCAAGTTCGCGCGTACGCCTTGGGGTCGTCGAACGTCTCGCTAATTTCCAGGTGACCGAAATCCTCCCGATGGAATCGCTCGATCGTACGAAGGGAACCGGTATGAGGATGTCCCACATAATCTAGCCAGGTCCGATCGTTGTAGCCGGCAGTGGTGACCACGAGCGTATCGCCTTCCCAATGGCCCACCGAGTAGCCCATGAAATCCGGGTTGGGATCGGCGGGCAGATCCCGCCCGTCCAGGAAAATCTGGCGGTAGGTGAGGTCTTGACCAAGAATGACGATCAGCGTGGGAGTTTGAACGATTTTCAGAGGGTGGGCGTCAGTCGCAAAGTTGATGCGAGGACCGAACGGCAGGCAATGGACGCTGGAAGGGTCGTCTTTGCCGAGGTTCTCCTGGCGTTGTTTGGTCAGAGCCTCTGCCCAAGGCAGGATCTCTCCCGGCTTAAGATCCCTGGCGATGTTTTCGTTATAAGGTCTGTAGTTGATGGTCCAGACGCCGGAGAGGTCGGGCTTGCCGTTCGCCGCCTTCGGCGCGGGCGCGGCAAGATTCGCCCTGCCGTCGGGCAGCCGCAGGATGCCCGGCGCCGGATAGTTCAGCCACTGTCCCGAGGCGCAAGTGGCGATCAACGCAAGACTGCACAGAACTTTCAAGCGTCCGCCCGGCGCGTCCGTCAAATCAAAAGGCGGTGTCATAGAGTGCGTTGTCCGTACCTCTGGCGGCGCAAACGATCGTTCCGAGCCCCGTTCCGTTGTCCGGTGCGGCGCAACTCGGATCGCCTCCCAATACCCCGCCAAGGTTCCGAAAGCCCGACGCGCCGAGTTCTACCCCGTATAGTGCGTTGTTCGTTCCCCTGACAACGCAAGCGGCCCCCGCGAACGAACCACCAAAACCTGAACAACTCGGGTTGCCGGACACTACTGCACCCAAGCGCTGATAGCCGGTCGTAAATCCGAGACGAGGCTCAATTTGAATGCTGTACAGCGCATTGTCGGCTCCCGCAGCCGCGCAAATAACCTGTCCCGATCGTTCATTCGGACTTGCGCAGCTCGGTTCGCCCACCAGGACGCCGCCCAGATTCTGATAGCCGCTGGAAAATTTGATTCGGGGATCGAATTGAATGCCGTAGAGCGCATTGTCCCCTCCTCTCGCGGCGCAAGTTATGTATCCCGCCCCGTCGTCCGCCGTTGCGCAACTCGGATCGCCCACCAGGACGCCGCCCAAATACTGCAAGTTTGTCGCGAACGCGGTACGGGGGTCGAACCGAATGCCGTACAAGGCGCTGTCGGTTCCTCGAGTCGCGCAAATGATTTGTCCCGTTCCGTCGCCGGGACTTGCGCAACTCGGATTGCCGGCGAAAATGCCGCCGAAGTACTGGTATCCGGTCTCAAATCCGCTGCGGGGTTCAAATCGGATCCCGTACAGCGCGTTGTCGATTCCTCTAACAGCGCAGATCACGTGGTCCGATCCGTCGCCGGGACTGGCGCAGCTTGGATTGCCCTCCAAGCGCCCGCCCAAATACCGGTAGCCCGTCGACGTGTTTCCAAAGAGATCGAATCGGACGCCATAAAGCGCGTTGTCGCTGCCTCTGGCCGCGCAGATAATCTCGCCGGAGAGGTCATTCGGACTTGCGCAACTGGGATCACTTAGGAAGACGCCACCTAAGCGCTGATACTGGGCGTGCAATAAGGAAGGCTGAGCGGCCCACAGTGCGCCGATCGCCATGACGAGAAGAATTTTCCTGCGCAACGCAATCATCGTTCCTCCTTTTCTGATCCGCTTACAGCCGCCTTGAGGCGCCGATCCCGGCGATCTTTTCGCAAGTCAGTTTCTAATATTCCTAGTGACCCTCTCGGCTCTCCTTCTAAATCCCGGGGCATCGGCCCTAATCCTACGGATCGCTGCCCTTTGCTAATGAGGAACACGATCTCATTTGGCGACAAAATGCTGTGTATCTTTTTCATTTTCGAGACACACATAGTCCAACAGCTCCGTATCCACTACTAATCTCTGTGTCAATGTGACCGTCCATGGTTTCGTGTACGCCTTCGGGTCGTCCACGGTAAGGTCGATTTCGAGTTGGCCGACATTCACGCGCCGAAAGCGCTCTGTCATCCGTGCCGCGTCCGTTAACGGGTTTCCTGTGTTGTCCAGCCACAAACCTTCGCGGAAGCCGCTGCTCTCGACGACTAGAACGTCTCCCTCCCAGCGCCCGCTGGAATAGCCGTTCCACGACGGGTTTGGATCGAGCGGCAGTGACCGTCCGTCCGTGAAGATCTGGCGGTAGCCGGCGTTGTATTCACTCAAAATGACGACGAGCCCGGGCGTTTGAACGATTTTCTTCGGACTATTGAATGTGTGGATGCGCACCGGGCCAATTGGGAGGCAACGTGTTAAGGGATCGTTGACGCGCTGTTCCGCCCTACGAGCCCTCAGAAGCTGTGCAGCTTCCGGTTGATACGGCAATCCCTGCTGGAGGGCCGAAGCAATGTTCGCAGACTCCGCAGGACCGGGGAGCTGTCCAAGGAGGCTCGTCTCGCCGGGCCTGCCTTTCATCTCCCACATGCCCGACAGGTCCGGCTTGTCGTACGCTGTCCGTGGCGCAGGGGCAGACAAGTTGGGCTTGCCGTCCGGCAGACGTGGAATTCCAGGTGTCGAATAATTCAGCCATTTCCCTGAGGCGCAACTGGCGACCAGCGCAAGACAGCACAACGCTTTCCAGCTTCCGCGCTGAGGGCTTTTCGTCATACTTCACCTGTTTTCGCGAACCCGTGGCAGCCGGGCGTTGGCTCCAACGTCGGAGTATTGGAGCGCTACTATCTCTCCGTTCTCTTCGAGGAATTCGAGCTGCGGCAGAACAAATTTGGTGTTCGAGAGAGCAGTGAGCAGTCGTTTCGCACCCCCGTTGAGAGAAGCCCACAATTCACTGCCGGAAGGAAAGATCTCGAAGCGAACGACGAGTCCGCTAGGGAGGGTTCCGGCGTAGACTCCGGCGTATTTCGCCAGGATTTCCGGAGCCACCTCGACGCCCTTCAAATCCGAGGCCTTCCCGATCAGATGCGGGAGGTCCTTGTTGTTCTCGTTGCACACATACTCCAGTAGGTCCGAATCCGGCATGAGGTTGCCGGTCACTTTGACGGTCCAGGGCCGGGTGTAGGCGCCGGGGTCGTCGAACGTCTCCGCGATCTCCAGGTGGCCGAAGTCCCCCCGATGAAACCGCTCTACGGTGCGCAGCGACTCGGTGTTAGGATAGCCGCGTCCGAGCCATGTCCGATCGTTATAGCCAGCCGTGGTGACCACGAGCGTGTCGCCCTCCCAGTGGCCCACCGAGTAGCCCATGAAATCCGGGTTTGGATCAGCGGGCAGGCTGCGCCCATCCAGGAAGATCTGCCGGTACATAAGCTGTTCGCCAAGAATTACGATCAAGTTTGGCGTTTGAACGATTTTCTGAGGGTTAATGGGATCGAAAGTGAACAGAGGACCGAATGGCAGGCAATGGGCGGCGGGGCTGTCTTTGCCCAAGTTCTCCCGGCGCTGTTCGGCCAGAGCCTCCGCCCACGGCTGGACATCTCCGGGCTTCAGATCGTTTGTGGTATTCAGGGTGTACGGTCCTAATGCGATCCTCCAGACGCCCGACAGGTCGGGCTTGCCATCGGCGGCCTTGGGCACCGGCGCGGCGAGGTTCGGCTTGCCGTCCGGCAGCCGCGGGATGCCGGGCGTGGGATAGTTAAGCCATTGCCCCGATACGCAACTTGCGATGAATGCGAGACCGCATAGCAGTTTCAAGCTTCCGCGTTGAACCATACTTCACCTCCCTTCGCGAACCCGTGGCAGGGGGCCGCCGAATCCGGCGCCGTAGTACTGTAGCGCGACAATCTCTCCGTTCTCTTCAACGAACTCGAGCTGCACTCCTGAGAACGTCACAAACTTGGTTTTCGAGACCGGCGTCAGCGGTTGTCTTGCGCTGCCGTCGCGAGAGAACAACAGTTCGCGGCCGGACGCGTAGACCTCAAACCGAGTCGGGCGACCTCCTCTAGTTCCCGCGTAGGCTCCGGCGTATCTCGCCAGGATTTCCGGCGCCACCTCGACGGATCTCACGTCCGAGGCCTTGCCGACCAAGTGGGCGCTGTCCTTTTCGTTCTCGTTGCATACATATTCCAGGAGGTCCGAATCCCGCATGAGGTCCCCGGTAACTTTGACCGTCCAAGGATGCGCGTAAGCTTTCGGATCCTCGAAGGTCTCGGCGATTTCCAGGTGACCGAAATCCCTCCGATGAAACTGCTCTATGGTGCGCAGGGACTCTGTATGAGGATGTCCCGCGTAATCCAGCCACGTCCGGTCGTTATACCCGGCGGTGGCGACCACGAGCGTGTCGCCCTCCCAATGCCCAATCGAGTAGCCCATGAAATCCGGATTGGGATCGGCGGGCAGGTCGCGCCCATCCAGGAAAATCTGCCGGTAAGTAAGGTCTTCGCTAAGAATTACGATCAAGGTCGGAGTTTGAACGATCTTCAGAGGGGCGGTGACGGCGGCGAAATTGACGCGAGGACCGAACGGCAGGCAACCGACAGTGGAAGGATCGTCCTTGCCCAAGTTCTGCTGGCGCTGTTTGGTCAGCGCCTCCGTCCACGGCTGGACATCTCCCGGCTTAAGATCGTTCGCGATGTTAGAGCTATACGGTCTGTAATTGATCGTCCAGACGCCCGATAGATCCGGCTTGCCATCGGCGGCCTTCGGCGCGGGCGCGGCGAGATTCGGCTTGCCGTCCGGCAGCCGAGGGATGCCGGGCGTTGGATAGTTGAGCCATTGCGCGGATACGGTTGTTGCCAACACCATCGAAATCAGAGTGAATTGTCGAATCATTCCGAATTCTCCCGGCCTACTTCTCCCGGTGGAGCGTGTAATTTCCCGATGCGTGCATCTCCACCACGTCCGTTGCCATGCCTTGGTCGTTCCGGATGAACGTGTATCCCAGCATGCCGGAAAAGAGGGTTTCGGACTGCGGAACAAGGCGCTCCGGTTCTCCTCCCCCGATGGAGACGAACAACGTGTCGCCGGAGAGAGTCATCTCGACTACGCGGGGGCGCCTGGCCCACACGCCTTTGTAAACGCCAACATACTTCGCCAGGATTTCCGGCGCCACCCTTACGCCCGATTTTTGGGCGTCCGATCTTGTGCCGGTCCAGTGTTGCCGCCCTTGCTCCGAGGGATCGCAGCGCATATCAACCATCTCCGTGTCCGCAGCCAACTGAGCAGAGACGCGGAACGTCCAGGGTCGCGAATAGGCCCCGGAATCCTGAAGGGTCGCTTCAATCTCCAGATGGCCGAAATCGGTGCGCCGGTACCGCTCCGTCATGCGCAAGGACTCGGTGTGGGGAAAGTTGCGGGCGAGCCAGGTGCGATCGTTGAATCCGGCGCTTTCCACAACCAGCGTGTCTCCATCCCATCGGCCAACGGAGTATCCCATCCAACTCGGGCTCGGGTCGGCCTCCAACTTGCGGCCGTCCATGAAGATCTGGCGATACGTGAGATCGTTGTCCAGTATCGCGATGATCGCCGGAGTTTGGAGGATCCTTCTAAACGCTTCCGCCGCATTCGCGGCCGTAGGCCCCTCAGGCAAACACAGATAGCGTGGGTTGTCCTTGCCGAAGTTGTCGGTGCGTTGCTGAATCAACGCCCGCGCCCAGGGCTGAGCGTCATCGAGCTTGAGGTCGCCGATGCCCCCAAACCCGGTCCAAAGGCCCGTGAGATCGGGCTTGCCGTCGCTGGTGCGCGGCGCCGGGGCTGTGAGGTTCGGTTTGCCGTCAGCAGTGCGAGGAATACCTGGAGTGGGATAGTTCAGCCATTGCGCGCCCACTGTGGTTCCTATTGCCGTCAACATGAAGAGCAAGCGTCGAGTCATTCGCGTCCTCCTGACTATTTATCCGGCAGGTGCTTCAAATCTTTTTCGTTCTCGTTGCAAATGTTCTCTCTGATCTCGTCCGTCGGATCGAGATTGGCGGTGCGCCTCACAACCCACGGCTTCATGAACGCGCCTGGATCCTCGACTGTCATCTCCAGTTCAAGGTGGCCAAGGTCTGGGCGCCGGTAACGTTCGACGACGCGCATCATCTCGGTGTGGGGATAGGGAGTGACAGGACGGAGCCACGATTTGTCATTGAAGCCCACCGTATCGACAACCAACGTGTCTCCTTCCCAGCGCCCGATCGAATGACCAAGCCAGGTGGGGTCGAGTTCTTTGGGATGCGCCCGGCCATCTAGAAATACCTGGCGCGTGTCTCCGGGCCACTCTTCCAAGATCACCAGGAGGTTAAGAGTCTGAACGAATTTCCCTTGCCCGGCCTGCGCGACAACGCCGGTCGGAAGGCATCGGGCCGTGGGCACATCGCGGAGATCGTTCGCGATTCGCTCCTTGACGACGGCTACCACCCAAGGCAGGCCTTGCGGCGGTTCGGATTCGGAGGGATCGGCCGGCGCCGGCGCCCAGAAACCAGAAAGGTCGGGTTTGCCATTCGGCATCCGTGCCGTTGGCCCCACGGGCGGCGCCGGTCTTCTGAACTGGAAGAATCGGTCAAAGGGGCCCAACCGCAAGTCGTCCTGAAGCGTGATGTCCACGCGCACGGGCTGACCTGTTCGAACCGCCACGCTTGACCGGACGTAGTTCTTCATCCGGGGCATCCTGACGGACAGCTCGTATGCGCCGGCTGGCAATCCATCGACGGCGTATTCGCCCGTCGCCTTGCTGGTTGCTTTATATACAGCCTCGGTAGCCGCGTTCTCGGCCTGAACCACAGCGCCGAAGACCGGCTCACCGAAAGTATCTGAAATCTTCCCCGTAATCGCGCCGCTATCTTGTGCGAACGCGGCGAGACTTAACAAGCACGCTAGAGCCAATCGAGTCATCCCAGTCCTCCTGGCTATTTATCCGGCAGGTGCTTTAGGTCCTTTTCGTTTTCGCAGATGTACTCCATGATCTCGACCGTCGGATCGAGATTCGAAGCTCGTTTCGCGATCCACGGCCTCCTGAATGCGCCCGGATCCTCCACCGTCATCTCCAGCTCTAGATGGCCCAGGTCCGGCCGCCGGTAACGCTCGACCACGTGCATCATTTCGGTGTGAGGATACGGATTGGCGACGCCGCCGAGCCACGATTTGTCGTTGAAACCCGCAGTATCCACCACCAGCGTGTCTCCTTCCCAGCGCCCGATCGAATGGCCAAGCCAAGTGGGGTCGGGCTCCTTGGGATGCGCACGGCCATCCAAAAACACCTGGCGTGTGTCGCCGGGGAACTCGATCAGCATCACCAGCAGGTTGGGAGTCTGGACGAACTTCCCTCGTCCGGCCTGCTGGGTGACGCCGTTGGGAAGGCAGCGCGCGGCGGGCAAATCGCGGGAATCGTTCGCGATTCGTTCTTTGACTAGAGCTTCCACCCATGGCAGCCCTTGCGGCGGTTCGTTTTCGGAAGAATCGGCGGGCGCCCGCACCCAGAATCCCGAAAGGTCGGGTTTGCCGTCCGGCATCCGTGGCGTTGTCCCCGCGGGCGGCGGCGCCCTTCTTACTGGCACAAGTCCGGCGTCTCCCAGGGTGCCCAGCGAAGCGTCGTCCTGAAGCGTGACGTCCATGCGCATGCGTTGCGCTGAACCAACCGCAACGTCTGGCCGAAGGTAGTTCTTCATCCGAGCCGCCCGGACGGACAGGTCATAAGCGCCCTGTGGCAATCCGTCGAGCGTGTACTCGCCCGTTCCTTTGCTCGTCGTCTTATATACCGCTCCGGTCGCCGCGTTCTTGGCCTGAATCGCAGCGCCGGAAAC
>DATBIA010000017.1:0-13846 GCA_036557165.1 Bryobacteraceae bacterium | reverse complement strand
GACCAGACGAAAGCGCAGTGACATTCGATTCTCGTCAGATGCCTGTGGAGCAAGCTTTAGCTTGCAACGGGTGCTTCAGCACCCGTGCCGAAGCGGAGGCTCAAGCCTCCGTTGCAGGCTGAAGCCTGCTCCACTAAGATCCACATGGACAATGCCATCCACCACCCGCGCCGGGAACGTCGCGACGCAGGCCGGCTCCGGCGCGCGCACCGCCATCCCCGAAGCCAAATCGAAGCGCCATCCATGCAACGGACACACCACCACGTTTCCCGATACAATCCCATCGCACAGCGGACCACCCTTATGCGGACATTCGTTCTCGACGGCGGCAAAGCGGTCGCCCAGGTTAAACACTGCAAGCTCCATGCCGCCGACCTGCACCGGGCGCCCCTCGTGCGGAGGAATATTCTCCACCTGCGTTATCGCGATCCAGTTCGGTTCTCGCATCAGTTAACCTCCTGCCGTCGAACTGCGCCGATTGCCTCAATGAGAACGAATTGGGTTGGGTGAACGGGCGCATCCCGCTCCAGCCATGCGTCTTTCGCCGTCGCCTTCGACCGGGCCAGCCGCTCGCGCAGCTTCGTTTTATCGGCCTCCGCCGCATAGACGGTTTCCTTGCGAATCGTTTCGATGCCCAAACGCTCCACGAAATCGTAGGTACGCTCGAGATAGTTGGCGTTCTCGCGGTAGTACTGGAAAAACAGGTCACAGGCGTCGAGCGCCTCTTCGGTTTTCTCGACGGTGATCAGCAGGTCTGCCTTGCGCACCGATTTGCCCGCCGCGCCGCCAACGACCACCTGCCAGCTTCCGTCCTGGCCCACCATGCCGATGTCTTTCACCGTCGCTTCGGCACAATTGCGCGGGCAGCCGACCACGCCCATCTTCACTTTGTGCGGCGTGAACAAATTTTCCAGACGCCGCTCCAATTCGATGCCTGCTGACGTGGAATCCTGCACGCCAAAGCGGCAAAATTCCGTACCCACGCAGGTCTTCACCATGCGGACGCCCTTCGTATAAGCCTGGCCCGAAGGCATCCCGAGATCGGCCCATACTCGCGGCAGATCGGCTTTCTTGACGCCCAGTAAATCGATGCGTTGGCTGCCGGTCACCTTCACCATGCGGACTTTGTATTTTTCCGCAACGTCGGCGATGCGCCGCAATTCGTCGGGCGAAGTTACGCCGCCGCGCATGCGCGGAATTACCGAGAACGTCCCGTCCTTTTGGATATTGGCGTGGACGCGATCATTAATGAACCGCGCCGAGCGATCCTCA
The DNA here is from genome assembly GCA_036557165.1 of Bryobacteraceae bacterium. Classification (GTDB taxonomy): domain Bacteria; phylum Acidobacteriota; class Terriglobia; order Bryobacterales; family Bryobacteraceae; genus Palsa-187. Next base: position 12,574 of record DATBIA010000017.1, on the reverse strand, counting down.
TCGTGCCCGCCGCACCAGATCATGTCGAGCATGTAGCTGAGCGCCGGCTTGCAGACCTCGCAACCCTTCCGATTGCCATAAACGTTCAACACTTCCTGCACGCTCTTGAGCTGCTGTCCGCGAACGATCTGCCGAAGCTGCTCATAGGAGAACGGCACGCAGGAGCAGAGAGTGGTTCTGGTTTCCTCCTGAAACTCCGGCGCCACTGCCCGAAGAAGTTGCTGGCATAGACCCTTGCAACTTCCGCAGCTCGCCGAAGCGCGCGTTTTCAGCTTCAAATCGTCCAGCGTCTGGATGCCGTGTTCGTGAATGGCGTGGATGATTTCGCCTTTGGTTACGCCGCCGCAGCCGCAGATCACTTTGCTATCGGACATCTGCGCGACTTCCAGTCCCGCGTCTTTTTCCGGCGGGGGGAACAGCAAGTGCCGCCTGTGCGGCGCGAGATCCGTTTCGTCGCGGAGCCATTGTGTATAGCGCCGCTCGTCGGAGGCGTCACCGACCAGGATCACGCCGAGCAGCCGGTTTTCTTTCACGATGAGCTTCTTGTAGATCCCCAGCGCGGGATCTTCATAGCGGACCGTTTCGATGCCGGGCTCCGATTCGTCAATCGATCCGGCGGAGAAAATCTCCACGCCCATGATCTTCAACTTCGCCGCCGGCTGAGCGCCAGTGAACGCCAGCGACCGATTTCCCGCGATAGCCCCGGCGAGAACCTTGCCCTGCTCCATCAGCGGCGCCACCAATCCGAACGTCTGTCCGCGATGCTCGGTGCATTCGCCTACCGCGAAAATATCGGGATCGGACGTCTGCATGTGATCGTTCACCACGATCCCGCGCCGTACTTCAATTCCGGACTTTTGAGCAAGTTCGATATTGGGCTTGATGCCCGCCGCAACCACGACCAGATCGGCCTCAATCTCTTCGCCGGAATCGAATCGAAGGCCATCCACGCGGCCGTTCCCCACCAGCGCCTGGGTGCGCTTGGGCATCAGCACACGAATCCCGAAACTTTCGATTTTGCGCCGTAGATATTCGCCACCCGTGGCGTCGAGCTGCCGCTCCATCAGCGTCTCCATCAGATGCACCACGGTGACTTCGCAGCCGCGCAACTGCAGCCCGCGTGCGGCCTCCAGTCCCAGAAGTCCGCCGCCGATCACCACGGCTTTGATCCCCTTGTTGGCCTTGGCGATCAGATCGCGCGTATCGTCGAGAGTTCGGAACACGTGGACATTTTTCTTTTCCACACCCTGAATCGGCGGAATGAAAGCGCTGCTGCCTGTCGCCAGGATCAGCTTGTCGAAGGGCGCGGCCGCGCCGTCGTTGCCGATGGCCAGACGCCGCGCGCGATCGATATGCTCCACGCGCACGCCCAACCGCGCGCGAATGCCGTTATCGCGATACCAATCGATGCCGTTGAGAACGATATCGTCTGCGGATTTCTCTCCGGCCAGCACCGTGGACAGCAGAATCCGGTTGTAATTTACGTGCGTCTCGTCGCCGAAAATCGTGATCTCGAATTCGTGGCCTTGTTTGAGAATCTGCTCCACGCAGGCGACCCCCGCCATGCCGTTCCCCACCACCACCAGCTTCTTCATCGGCTTGCTCCCGCCCGCTCCACGCGCACCGCGCATTGCTTGTAATTGGGCTCGCGCGAAATCGGGTCGAACGCGCTTTGCGTCACTTCGTTGACGTTGGTTTCGAAGAAATGAAACGGCATAAAAACCTGTCCCGGCGCGGTGATTTCGGTAAGCCGGAGCTCCACGCCGCCGACGCGCCCACGCTGCGAGACGACGTCTACTCGATCGTGACTGCGCAGCCCCAGCCGATTGGCGTCGCGGGGATTCATCTCCAGCCACGCGCGCGGCGAAAGGTGCTCCAGAATCGGAGCTTCGCGAGTTTTGGTGCGCGTATGCCAATGCTCCACGGTGCGGCCGGTGTTGAGGATCAGCGGAAATTCGCGCCCAGGCTGCTCCGGGAAAGGCTCCCAGTGCGCCGCGATCAGCTTTGCGCGGCCGTCGTAAGTGGGGAACTTGCCGTCGGAATAAAGCCGCGCGGAACTCTCGCCGCCTTCCGGAAACGGCCATTGAACCGCTCCCTGCTCTGCCAGCAGCGAATAGCTGATGCCGGAATAATCGCAGAGCCGCCCGCGCGAAACGCACCGCCATTCGTTGAACGCATCTTCAGGCGAGCGCCAGCCCGGAAAAAGCTTCTCGCGGCAGCCGAGCTTTTCCGCCACGTCGAGGAAAATATCAAAATCCGTGCGCGCTTCTCCCGGTGGCTCGACGGCTTTGTTCACTTTGCTCACGCGCCGCTCGGAGTTTGTATACGTGCCTTCCTTCTCGCCCCAAATCGCCGCGGGCAAAACGAGATCGGCCAGCTCCGTGGTTGGAGTGGGATGATAACCGTCCTGCACCACGAGAAAATCCAGACTCGACAGCGCCTGCCGCAACACATCCTGATTGGGAAACGACACCAGCGGATTGGTCGCGATAATCCACAAGCCGCGAATTTTTTTCGCCAACACCGCTTCCACAATGTCGGGATACGCGAGCCCACGCCTGGAGGGAAGCTTTGCCTCATCGATCCCCCACAGCTCGGCAAGCTCGCGGCGGTCTGCCTCGTTATCGAATTTGCGGTAGCCGGGCATGCTGGAAGTAAATCCGGCTTCGCGCGTGCCCATAGCGTTGCATTGACCGGTTATAGAAAAAGGAGCGGCGCCGGCGCGGCCGATATTTCCCGTCAGCAGCGCCAGATTGCACAGCGCGTTCACCGTCGCAGTGCCGAGCGTACTGTGATTCACGCCCATGGTCCACGCGATCAAGCCCGCTTGCGCGCGTCCATAGAGAAATGCTGTTTTGTACAGCAGTTCTTCGCTGAGCCCAGTAATCTTCGCGACTCGCTCGGGCGTGTAATCCTCCAGATGGCGCGCCAATTCGTCGAACCCGGTTGTGTGTTGTCCGATGTATTCGCGATCGATCAGGCCGTGCCGGATCAGAATATGCGCGATGCCGTTCGCCAGCGCCAGATCCGAGCGAGGCTTCAGCGGCAGATGCAAATCCGCCATCATCGCGGTCTTCGATACGCGCGGGTCGGCGACGATCAGCGTCTTGCGCGGATTCGCATCCAGATATTGACACAAAATTGGATGATTATCCGCGATATTCGCGCCGATCAACAGAATAACGTCGGCTTTTTCCAGATCCTCGTACGCGCCGGGAGGGCCATCGCTCCCGAACGAGCTCTTGTAACCCGATACCGCGCTCGCCATGCAAAGTGTGGTATTGCCGTCGTAATTGTTCGTCCCAAACCCTAGCTGCACCAGCTTGCCGAGCGCGTAGAACTCCTCGGTCACCAACTGTCCGGTGCTGAGCACGCCCAGAGCTGCCGCTCCGTGCCGCATTTGGATGCCGCGAAAGCGCTCGATCATCACGGTCAGGGCTTCGTCCCAACTCACCCGCGTAAGCTTGCCGTCCTTACGCAGCAGAGGAAACCGAGCGCGGTTTTCAGCCTCGATCACGTAATGCTCGGAAAGACCTTTGGGGCAAAGTTTGCCGCGGTTCACCGGATGCGAAGCCAGCGCGCGCGATGTAATCGCCCGCCCGTCTTTCACGCCGATTTCGATCCCGCAGCCGACCGAGCAATATCCGCACGTCGTGGCCACCCACTTCTCCGGAATCTTTCGCGCGGAAGTGTAGCCGGTCGTTTCGTCCCGCGCGTACGCGTATTCGTCCTGGAGCGTATCCACACCCGCGACGCGCCGGAGAAACGACAAGCTCGCGTTCATGCGGCCCTACCCGAAGGAATGAAAGTCGCCGCAATGTTTTTCGGAACCACCGAAACAAAGAAGAGCCAGCGCCCCAGAATTTCGCCCGCCAATGCCAGTCCGAACGCGATCGCGGCAACCGGCGTAGAGTGCGCGATGGGAGGCATCGCGATTCCCGCTGCGACGAGCAGAGCCATGCGAAACAACAGCGCGTGCTGCAGTCGTCCGGACAAAAGCAGTGCGGACCCGCGCATTTCAAACTGCTCCGATCGCGACAAACGGAAGAATTTCAGCACCTGAGTTAGCAGTTGCAGTCCGCCGCCGATCATGGCGGCGTGGGCGATCCAGGCCGCGGCGGGCTCGCCGAGCGCCCGGTATTCCAGCGCGAGCACAAACAGCGGCCCCAAGATCGCCCCCGTGGAAAAGAAGTCCAGCAGCGTATAACGGCTGGACCAGGCGGGCCGCGCGGGAACCATGTAAATCCGCGCGGAACACGCGATCCCAGCAAATCCCCAGAGCGCGGTCAGCAGGCCCGCGGGAAGCCTCGCCGCGCTATCGAGCAGCACGCTGGCGGCGTACGCGTTCGCCACCCCGGCGAAAATCGAGAAGGCTAAAACCTCCCGGCTCAGCCAGGAACGCCGAATTCCTTTCAGCGCTCGCCAGGCGAAAATCGGCCGGCCTAAATGAAGCGTCGCCGTGCCCAGGCTGATCGCCGCCAGCGCCAATGAAGCCAGCGCTGCAGTCAGGTGGCCCGCGCCGCGTCCAAAAAGATCCAACGCCCACAGCGAGGTGAACGCCCCTACCGATAGCTGCGTCAGCACCAGCATGAACACCAGCGGCCAATGCGGCTGCTCCAGTCGGACGCGCTGCGTATCTACGCGCCCGGTATCCGGCATTAGGTTCTCCGGTAGCGTGACGCGCGTCGTCGAAATGCTATCGTCCGCCGAAGGCAATCCGGGCGCGTTCGCTGCCAGATAATCCCGCCTCCACTCGGCGGCGTTTACAATCTCGATGGCGATCGCGCCTTCCGGGCAAGCCGCCACGCACGCCGGCGCCATATCGTCTGCGATGCGGTTGTGGCAGAGATCGCATTTGCCCACAACGCCTCGCTGTGGGTTGTACTGCGGCACGCCATAGGAACAGTTCCAGGTGCAGTATTGGCAGCCGATGCAAGTATCGGCATTGTGGATTACGACGCCCGTGCGCGCATCTTTCCGATACGCTTCCACAGGGCATCCGATCAGGCAGGAGGGCTCCAGACAGTGATTGCAGCCCATCGACAGGTGATACCGCTGAACGCTGGGATAGTGGCCGCCTTCGAGTTCGCCCACGCGCCGCCAATTAATTTCCGCCGGATTGCCGTTTTGCTCGTTGCACGCGACGACGCAGCATTTGCAGCCGATGCAGCGCGTCATATCGAAGTGAAAGCGATACTGCTCGCCTTCTTGAAGGGCGCGAGGCGGCATCAGCACCCGCGGCTCGGCGTCAATTTGGACCAGCGCCGGCCGCCGGGCGGGAGTAACGACGCAAACCAGCTCGCTCCCGAGCAGCGGAAGCTCCGCCGATAACGTCTCCGAATACACCTCTGCCGTGTATGCCACCAAGGCTCCTGTAGTCGTGAAAATATCGATCGCCGCGCGCGCATGTGCGCGTTAGGAGATTCACAACTTGGTTTGCTTAAACGGCTCCGTCAAAGAGCCCAAAGGTGGGATGCGGACAAGGTCCCGTAAAACATGCGCCGGAAATGCATTTTCCCGGCGAACTATGTTGAGTATACCAGCAAATGAGTAGACTGTGAATTGAAAATTTCGATTCGGTCGATCAGCCTGAGCCCTGGCGCGTCTGGCCGCAGCTTGAGTCGCTTTTCCGCGATCTGGCGATGGCTCGGGCTGACGGCAGCTTGGGAAGCTTACTCGCGCGATTCAGCCGCATTGATGTTCTCGTGATCGACGACTGGGCCATGGCTCCGCTATTAGAACCGAGCGCCGCGACTTCTGGGAGATCTGCGGGAATCGCCACCAAGTGCTCGACGATCCGAACCTCGCACTTCCCGTGTCACGTTGGCGTGAACAGATCGGCGATCCGACGCTGGCTCTACCGCCTAGTCCACAACGCGCATCGGATCGACATGCCTGGCGGCTCGATGCGCAAGAACCGGGGAAAGGCGAATGCGTAGAAGACATACCACGCAGGGAAGTCACCTGTTGTTGACATAGTTTTCCGGTTTGCGCATTTGGGTTTCCTCTGGGTTGAAGTGCCTGTTTGAACCTCGTTTCCGGCGCCGCGGAAAGCGGCGATGTGGCGAAATTTGACAAAGTACCGGAGTAGCAGCGGAAACGACTACCAGCATGCGTGTGCTGCGCCTAAATGATATTGTTGGGACATGAAGCTAGGCATTCTTGCTCGCCACTTTTGTTGTCATGCTTCCCGCCTAGCCACTGTCGCGCTCGTCTCAATGGCCTGCGGCTTGACGGGCACATTGGCCAACGCCCAAAGCGGCGACCTCATCGCTGCCGCGGAACGTGGTGACCTGCCCGCCGTCAACGCGCTGCTGAAGTCAGGGGCCGATGTGAACGCCCATGAGGTCGTCAGACCCCGCATGACTAAAACCACCGCGTTGATCGAGGCGTCTTTCAAGGGTCACCTGGAGGTGGTTCAAGCGCTGCTAGCCGCCAAAGCCGATGTCAACGCCAAGCGGGGCATGAGGGAAGATGACGAAACTGCGTTGATCGAAGCGTCTGCCAATGGCCACCTCGAAGTGGTTCAAGCTCTGCTCGCCGCGAACGCCGACGTCGACGCCAAGTGTTGCGATAAGTGTTGCGATGGCACAACGGCGCTGTATCAGGCGGTGTCGAATAACCATCTGGACGTGGTTAAAGCACTGCTGGCCGCGAAAGCCAATCCCAACCCCAAGTCGACCGTCGGGGGCAGATCGGCACTAATGCTGGCGCTTTCCAATGACCGCTGGGACATGGCGCGAGTGCTGCTGGAAGCAGGGGCGGATGTGAATGCGGCGGACAAGTCGGGCGTTACGGCCTTGATGTTGGCGGCGCGGGAAAACAGTCCAAGAAGCCTGGCGATGGTGCGGGCATTACTTGCAGCCCACGCCGACGTAAACGGGAATTTTCGAGGCGGGGCCACAGCATTAGGCGTCGCGTCGTCGACCGGGAGCGTGGAGATAGTGCAGGCATTACTCGCCGCCAACTCCTGGGTGGACGTGAACATCAAGCAGCGCGACGGAACGACTCCGTTGATGAACGCGTCGGCAAACGGCCGCGTGGAAATCGTGCGCCTGCTGCTCGCCGCAAAGGCCGATGTAGGGACCCAGGACAACGCCGGAAAGACAGCCTTGATGTTGGCTTTGCAGAATGACCACGCTGAGGTAGCAAAACTTCTCACAAGTGCGCCCGCCTCCGTTCCTGCGCAAAAATAGCCGACGCCAGGACAAGGCCTGCCGCCTTTTCCCCACGCTCCTTTGCCCGCCCGGAGCATCCTTCCTCCGCTGCACTCCGGATTGGTTTTCCTTTGACGAAGCCGAACACGTTCTTGCACAATCGAGTCGCCGGCGTCGCTACGCTCCGATGGTGTTCGGGATCATCGCGGAATGCCGTTCGGCTTCCCGTCGGAAAGAGCGTTCAGCTTCGCCGGAATCCCCTCGGGAGGGCGGGCGCTCTCCGTTAGCGGTATAGCGCGAGCCTCGGCTGGCCGAGTTCCGCGGCCCAACGCAACGGGCCTGGCGCGAAGGAGCAACAGATGCACTCATTGCGACTCAGCGTGGTCTCCTTCTGAAACCAGTGCAGTTTCAAACAGATTGTCTTTCGGGGAGCGCGTTCTAGCCCCGAAATCTCGATCCATCAACAGAAGAAGTAAAGCTGTGGATACTACGGCCAAGCCGAATTTAAACAGGTTGATTCACAAGGTAGTAGAATTTAGCACGAGGTGTGGCGATGCGATTATCCTTTATTAGTCTTTTGACTTGCGCCATAACGCTCGCTCAGCCAACTGGCACACCGATCCAGTTTGAAGTCGCTTCCATCCGGCCGGAAGGTGCCGTCTTCCGCCCCGGGCCTGGCGGTGCGCGAGGAGGTCCAGGGACTGCCGATCCCACCACCATAATCTACAGCTTCGCCACGTTGAGACTGCTGGTGACAAAGGCGTATTCGATGCAGGACTATCGGGTTTCCGGCCCGAGTTGGATCGAATCGGAACGGTACACGATTACCGCGAAGCTTCCCGAGCATACGTCGCAAGAACAGCTGACGCTAATGCTCCGCAACCTGCTGGAGACGAGGTTTCAATCGAAGGTCCATCATCAAGACAAGATGTTTTCCGTTTACGAGCTCACGGTGGCCAAGGGCGGCTCGAAGCTGCGCGTCTCGCCCGACAATCCGAAACTCGAGCCTGTCACAGCCGACTTTAAATACGTCGACAGGTTTCCCCAGTTTCCACCGGGCCGAGTCGGATCCGTCACCGGCGGCGGAGCGGGTGGGGCTCAAATGATGGGAGCCGCGCATCAGCCGGTCTCCCAGTTGGTTGCCTTCTTGCCCGGCCAGGCACGGCAAGCGACGCCAACGACGCGCCGGATATTTTCACAGCGGTGCAAGAATACCTGGGCCTCAAGCTTGAATCTAAGAGTGAGCTTCTGGACACGATCGTGGTCGATGAGGCCAACAAGACTCCCGAGAACTAGATTCGTTCTCTAATCTCGCCTTTTGGCGCATCGTACGAGCACTCACTTTCAAGGCACGGGCGGCATTCGAAACGCGGGAATAACTCGGGTTTAACACCACAACGATTTGGTGGGAAATGCCGTCTCAAGGACTTCCAGGAAAGCGTATTGCAAAGGGACTGCGGTCGCGCAATCTATGAGCGTACTGAGGTCGCTACTTTCAACGGAATTCCGGGCAATCTCGCAGAGCAACCATCCGTGATCCGTCCGCAAGCTCGACCCCGCCGTGACCGGCGGGGCTGGCAGTCGGCTAAAACGCAGCGCGGCTTTCGCACCCAGCCCCGGCCGTGAGGCCGGGGATCTATGCCACACGATGCGTTACCGACGGATCGCGGACCATGGGCAGGTTACGAATCGGTACGCCTGTCGGTACTTCAAGCGCGAGGATTAAGTTATGACCCGGCTCTACGAAACCGAGGCCTTGCTCCCGATGCAGCAAATCCATCCTTTCCTTGGTTCCGTACTGACCTTAACTTCTGAGTAACCGGCATCCGTCAACAGTCCGCGATGCTCCTCGACGCTGAGGAGCGCCATACCGGTTTTTTCAGAGTATCTCTCCACAGCTTTTGAAGTGAAAGTCTCCGCTCCCTTGTAAACTTCCGCGATGACGATCAGCCTGCCGCCGGGCTTCAGAACTCGCAAGACTTCGCGCAGATCCGTCGGCAAAGCAGGCCACCAGAAGTGCGTTTCCACCGCCGTGATGACATCGAAGGCGCCATCTGAAAACGGTAGCCGGGAGACGGACTCCTCCCGAACCTCAACGCGTCCGGTATCGATCCATTGCTTGTTCGTTCGCATGGCCATAGCCACGCTCTCCGTCGCATGATCGACGCCATAGACCTTGCCTTGAGTGCGATTGCAGCCAACTTGCTCACGGTTCTGCCTCCGCCGCAGCCTACATCCAGGATGATGTCCTGTTTCCCTATCGAAGCCTGCAATAACCCCCAATCTGTAACCTTGGAGTGGCGCGAATTCATATTCCGCAGAACCAATCGTCCCAGCCGTCCAGTCGGCTTCTGGCATTGATTTACGGGTGCGTTTCTGCCGGTCATAGCGGTTCACCCAGCCAAAGATTTTACGCAGTGGGCCTCTTGACCGGCAACAACGACCTAGATAGATGCCTCTTCCCACGATCGCAATACAGAACGCTTGATGACTCCGCGCTTAGCCCGTCTTCACGCGCCACAGTCCCGCACGGGGGCGTTGGGGATTCCGGCGAAGCTGAACGCTCATCCCGAAGGGAATCCGAACGGCATTCCGGGATGATCCCCGCACACTATCGGAGCGTAGGCGACGCGGGCAACTCGATTGTGCGGTAAAGTGTCGGGATTCGTCAAAGGAAACTTGTCCGGAGCGAAGCGAAGGAAGGATGCGCAAGCGGGGAAAGGGTGCGGTCAAGGGCGGCAGGCCTTGCCCCGCCTCAGCACAGGAGAAGCCAGAGCGCGAACAGCGCTCCAGACATCGACGATGACTTCCGGTCTGCCGACCATCCGGCACACTGTCTGCCGTCGGCCCTCTTGCTAAGCCCTAGGCGCTCTCCTGTCAAGCAGTGCCATGATTTCAGGTCGGTGCATTTTTTCAGCCCAGGCGCGGGGTGTTGCCCACGGCTCCGCGTCGGCTTCCACGGGATCGGCGCCGCGTGCGAGGAGCAGCTTCACCATCTCGACGCGCCCCCACCGGCACGCCCATCCGAGCGGCGTGCTCTTGAGGAGCTCGTCGCGGACGTCGAGGCGAGCTCCGGCATCGAGCATCGCCGCGGCGAATTGGACCGCGGCGCCAACTTCGTTCGCAGCGACGTAATGCAACATGCTCCGGCCGTACTCGTCGCGATGATGCGGTCCGCAGCGAGCCAGGATCAACTTGAAGCATTCGCAGCATTCCGCCTGCTGCTCCGCGTTGTAATCTTCGATGTTGTGCAGTGGGCGGAATAATTTCCAGAACCAGCGCCGATCGTCCGGCGGCCAGTCGACCTGCTCCAGCGCCATACGAACAATGTCAACGGAGCCTGCGCTTGCTCCGCCCCACAACAGTTGGTCCGCCACCGTGCGGCCCGAGGAATCGTTCGGCGTGATGTGAGGATCGATTTCCCCGGCAAGCATCCTGCGCGCGATCTCAGTCTGGCGCGCATAACCCGCGGAACCTGCGTCAATCCAGCCGCCATAGCGCTCCACCAACTCGATCGTCTCCGGATTACGGCTTTCATAGGCGCGGTAGGTCGCGGAACCCGAGCACCACACTTCCGCGTTTGGATCTGCGCCTCGCTCTAACAGCATCCGCGCCATCTCCGTCCGGTTCAACACTACGGCTTGAAAGAGCGGTCCGCCGGCCGACCAACTCTGTTCGGCGACGTGGCCGACCTGAGTGCGCTCATCAGGATCGAGGCCGAGGTCGAGCAGGCGACGCAGAGTATCCGGCTGATTGCCCTTGACCGCCGCTTCCAGCAGGCCCTTGTCTTCGAGTTCCGCTTTCGGGCACTTCTCGATGTAATCCCAGCGACCCAATGCCGCCGCGGAGAGCGGAGTGAGGTGTGCGCCTTGATCGATGAGGAATTGGGCAGTGCGACGGAACTTCTCATTGTCGAAGAGCCATTCCCCGCTAGAGCCGCAAGCGGCAAAGTCGAGCGGCGTCCAGCCTTGCTGAAACTTCCCCGTCCTCCGGTCGACTCCGGCGCCATGATCGATCAGCCATTTCATGATCGCCGGCGCACCCCGGGCCGCCGCCCGATGCAGCATCGTCAAGCCGTCAGGCGTACATAGTTCCGCTAACTCGGGGTGCTCATCGAACACGGCCACGATCGCCTCTTCACTACCGGAGTGATACGCCTGCTCGAGTTTGACCTTGGCTTCGGAGGGACCCTGCGGGCCTCGCGCTCCGCGTTTTTCGCGAGCCGTAAGGATCGCGCCGGCAATCTCTTCGTAGCCGCGGTCGCGTGCGATCGCGTAGGGGCTGGTCGAATCCCGTATGGGCCAGATGCCGGTGTCCGGGTCGGCGCCGAATTCCAGCAACAGCTCGGTCATTTTGAGATCACGGCGCAGAACGGCCATGTGCAGCGCGCGCATTTCGCCGCGGCCTAAGTCGACAATCTCCGGCCTGCGGGTGAGGAGTTCGCGGGCGGTCTTGAGGTCGCCGCTTTCGGCGGCCGTGTGCAGTTTGGCGGCGGTGACGCCGTCGACAGCGGCCTTCAGCTTCGGCCAGCTTTCGAAGCCATAGGACCGCGCCAGCACGAATTGGGCATCGTGCAGCGCGAAATTGTCGGGCGTGGCGATCTGGTGATAGGCCGTGACTTCAGCGACAGCTTTTGGTGACGATGCGCGGTAGGCTTCGAACAGTTCCTTGGCTTGGCGCTTAAGTTGTTCGATGTCGGGGTTCTCGCGCATGGCGCGAGTGGGCGGTTTCTGGCTCATCTGAGCTCCTTTCCGGACCGTGCCTCAGGCACGAGTCGCTTGCCCGCTGTCCGCTCTTCGGGTGAGAAAAGAGTTCATCCCACAACTACGTACGCGACGAATTCGAGGTGGACGCAGTCCTTCCCGCGGACGTGGTTGGCGCCCCGCGCGCCAATCGCAAGCTTACCAAAGTCCGGTTATCGATGCGTAGTTGAGACGCCGGAAGGCCATAGAGGAAAAAAGATGGCGATTCGGAAAATGGGAGCGCTTGTGTTACGGGAAAACCGAAAACACGTCAACCGCGGTAACCTCCCTTCACCGTATGCCTCTACGCATTCGCCTTTCCTCGGTTCTTGCGCATCGAGTCGCCTCGCATCTCGATCCGCATTGCACGCCGTATCGGGAATGGACAAAAATCCAGCGGCGGCCTGTGCTGGACGGCATTCGCAAACACCTCTTGGAGAACGACCCGTCCGAAATGTCACGCAACAAATTCGCCTTGAGGCGGCCGTCTCCGCACGCCGAACGAGAACTTCGGTTCAAGAACTGGCGAATCTTTTACACGATGGAGCAGGGAGGGGGTTCGGTGCTTATTAACTTAATTGGCGAAAAAAAGAACAACCGATGGTCATCGAAAATGACTTCAATGAAGTGATCGAAACACTTCTCAAAACCGGCCCCATAGCCGTCACCAAAAAC
>DATBIA010000016.1:0-19622 GCA_036557165.1 Bryobacteraceae bacterium | reverse complement strand
CTTTTCGTGAAGACAATCATACTGCTGCTGTCGCTTATCTGGTCGCTGGTGAAGGGCGCTTTCGCTCTCGCCTGGTTGCTGGCGAGAGGCACTTGGGAAATGGTCAGGACGAAGCCGCGCCTGTCTGCCGTGCTGGCGCTGGTCGCCTTCGTTGCATTGCTCTTAAGCTGGAACGAAATCCGCCGCTAGCCTGTTGGCCCCGTCCCACATCGCTCGCTCTCCTACCAAATCGCTGGGATGCTGTTGGCCGTTGCTGCCTGTGCGTCCACCGCGCGATGGAGCTTTCTTCGAGCGCTCACCTGATGCACACGATCGGCGCCATGCCATACCCTCGCTCTCGCTCAGAAACTGTTGGGTAACGGTTTCAAGGCCCGGATTGTCAGCCACCGGTACGTGGCAGTAAACGGAGTGGTAAGAAGCTACTCTCACTTGGCTTCCACATTGACCAAAAGTCGCTTGCATCGGACTGATTCGGTCATTCGGAGACTCCGGAAGAATACAATAGCTCGGTGGAGGCGTTCGTGAGTAGACTGCGATTGAATAGACCTATAATTTTCCTGCCGACGCTGGTGGGGCTACTGGCAATCGTCTGGATGGCGCCCGCACAGCAAGTCCGGCGCATCGATGACACCGCGCTGCGAAACGCCGGCAAGACCGGCGAAGAGTGGCTCAGCTACGGCGCCACCCCGGGGGAGACGCGGTACAGTCCGTTGAAACTCATCGATACCGGCAACGTCAGCCGGTTAGGCCTCGCCTGGACTTATGATGTCGGCGAAGGCGGAGGGTCCCAGGAAGCAACCCCACTGGAGTGGAACGGCGCCCTTTACAGTATTACCAACTGGAGCATTGTGTTTGCGGTGGACGCTCGCACCGGCAGGGAGAAGTGGCGTTGGGACCCGCAGGTGAACCAGGACGCGGTGCGTTTGAAGATTTGCTGTGGCGTGGTGAATCGCGGGGTCGCGATTTATGACGGCAAAATCATTGCTCCGGTGATCGACGGGCGTTTGATCGCACTGGATGCCATGACGGGCAAGCCGGTGTGGGAATCCCGCGTCGAGTATCCGCAGCACGACTACACCATTACGGTCGCGCCGCGCATCGCCAAAGGGAAGGTGATCGTCGGTGTCGCGGGATCGGAGTTTCCAGTGCGCGGATTCTTCGACGCCTACGACGCGGAAACAGGCAAGTTTGCCTGGCGCTTTTACACAGTGCCGGGCGATCCCGCGAAGGGTTTCGAGAGCGAAGCCATGCGCAAGGCCGCGGCGACTTGGAGCGGCGATTGGTGGAAGCTCGGCGGCGGAGGATCGATCTGGGATGGCATCGCCTATGATCCCGAGGCGGATCTGGTTTACGTGGGCACCGGCAACGGTGGGCCATGGCCCGAAGCACTGCGCAAATCGGAGGGCAAGGACAACTTATATGTGTGTTCCATTGTCGCGGTAAAGCCGGAGACCGGCGAGTTGAAATGGTATTTCCAGATGGTGCCGGGCGATGAATGGGATTACGACGGCGTGCAGCAGTTGATGATCGCGGATGTGACCATCAAGGGCCAGCCGCGCAAGGTCATCATGCAAGCCAACAAGAACGGGTTCTATTATGTGCTGGACCGGTTCACGGGCAAGTTCATTTCGGGCCAGCCTTTCGCGAAAGTGACGTGGGCCAAGGGCCTCAACGAAGAAACCGGGCGGCCCATTTTCAACAAGGAATCCTACTACGGAGCTGAGGCTTCCACCATTACTCCCGGCACAGGCGGGGCACATAACTGGGCGCCGATGTCTTTCAATCCAGCCACGGGTCTGGTCTACATCCCGACGACCGCGGATTCGAGCCGCACATTCGCCCTGGATCCCAAATTCGAGTACAAACCCGGCCGCGCGAACATCGGCGTTTATGCGCGCGGGACCGGTCCGCAACCAACGACAGCGACTCCACCGGCTATTGGACCGGATCGTCCCGGCAACTCGCGCTCCATACTGGTCGCCTGGAATCCCGTCACACAAAAGGAAAGCTGGCATGCCCCCGGCGGGGGAGGAATCGGCGGCGGAACGGTGACCACGGCGGGGAACCTGGTGTTCCAGGTGTTGAATGAAGGTATCCTGCGGGCCTACAGTGCCGACAAGGGCGAAAAGCTCTTAGAGATCCAAACCAACATGCGGGCGGGCATGGGTCCTCCGATCACTTACATGTTGGACGGCAAGCAGTATGTGTCGTTCATGGGAGGAACCGGCGTCGTGGTTGCAACTAGCGCACCGACCGCGCCGGACAACACTCATACAGTGAAACCCAAGCTGCTCACATTCGTTCTGGATGGCAAAGCGACCCTGCCTCCGCCGACGCAGTAACGGCGGAGCTACTCGGTTCCGAAAGCCAGCAACACATTCCCGGGTATCCCGGCGCCCGCCCCGAGTCCGGGATATCCCGATCAGGCCGCCGTAAAGTCCGCCTCTCGGTGTCCATGTTGGCGGAAGCCGATAGCCCCCGTTGCCTCAGCCTGCTACAGCGTTATCACGGCAGCCAATCATTCACCGAGAGCAGAACTATGCGGGAATGTCTTAATATGGCGACTATGTGCGGTCCGCGACGGCGGGCTGGTGGTTCCGCCTCGTGAAATATCTCCCACGTCAGTTCAGTGGTGGGCCGTTGCAATGGTCCATTTTAGGGCCATGTCCGTAGGAGGTTTTGTGCACATCGATCCCGAGAGCACTGGTCTCGTCAACGAGAGCGACGTCGAACAAAAGGTCGTTATTCCGTTGTTGCAGGGTCCCGCGTATCTAGACATACCCGCGGTCTCGGTTAAGCCCAAGAAATATCTCGCGCCAACGCCGTTCAATCGTAAGGCCGGGCAAACATCTGGGAGCTATCCAGATTTCAGTGTTTGGTTTCGCAGCTTCCCCTGCCTCGTTGTCGAGGCAAAGGGACCAGATACTCCTGTGGAGACCGCTTATCATGAGGCTTCCCTCTATGCCGCGTACCTCAATCAAAACTACCCGACGGGGATAAACCCGGCCCGGTTCCTACTTGCAACGAACGGTAGAGAGATCCTGCTTGGATGCTGGGACAGCAAACCCGTTCTTCGGGGACCCGTCTCGGATCTACGCCCTCAGACGGCCCTGATGTCCGAGCTAAAGGATCTCTGCGGTCGTCACGCTCTCGAGCAGCACGCACTGATGTGCTTGGCCAGTATTTCGGCGAAAAAAACACTGACGCCGTATAATTTAGCGGGCGGCCCCGCACTGCTTCGGGCGGCGATAAACCCGAACAGGTTTGCGGCCCCCCTCGCACCTCTCATGGCGCGCTATTTTTCTTCCTCGCAGCAGTCAAGCGTCAGGGAAATCGTTGAGCGCGCGTATGTGAACTCGGACGAGGTAACTGAGTACGATCGCATTCTCGAGTCGCTCCTCAAGGAACGCATTTCCGCTCGCCGAGGTAGCACCGTGGGATACCTGCACCCCGCCCGAAGCGGTGAAAAAACGCTTGAGCAGAGCATTTCCGATTTTGCTAAACCCGGGATGCCGAGCGGACACCTGCAAATCATCCAGGGCGCTGTTGGTACAGGAAAATCCCTATTTATTGAGCGCTACCGGATGGTGCTTCAACCTGAGGACGCGAAGGAGAAAACCAAGTGGGCCAAGATTGACTTTATCAGCGCGCCGGTGAGCCTTGAGGGCGCTGAAAAATGGGTTTGCGAGCGGTTCATTGAGTCCTTCCGGGAAGGGAATGCCGCTGTCGACTTCACGCAGCTTTCTGTGCTGCGCGGGATCTACTCGCGCAAAATTCAACTGCGAAAGCCGATCTACTCATCGCTCGAGAAATCGAGCCCAGCCGAGGCTGAAAGCCTCAAAGCAAAAGATTTGGCTGGATGGCAGGACGACATCGAAGAGACCACCCGTGGGATCGCCGAGTATGTCTTGGGCAGCCTACGTCAGTCCTTAGTAGTAGTGATGGATAACGTTGATCGCCTCGATCTGAAAAATCAGCTTGCAGCGTTCCAATTGACGCTTTGGTTCATGCGTTTAACGCGTGCATTCGTCATTATTCAAATGCGCGACGAGACGTACGAACGATATAAGAACGCCCCCCCGCTCGACACGTACCGGAGCGGCGTCGTTTTTCATATTAGTCCTCCGCGATTCGTAGACGTGGTAAAGCGTCGTCTCGAGCTGAGCATCGACTACCTCGCAGCCGGAGAGGACCAAGAGCGCTACTACGAGCTCGCTAACGGTCTGCGGATTCGGTATTCCAACAATGATCTTGCGGATTTTTTAAAGCGCCTGTATGCCGCAATTTTTGACCGCCGACGCAATATAGCGCGCGTCCTCGAAGCGGTTGCGGGTAAGGACGTCCGGAGGGCGCTGGAGATCTTCGTTGCCATCATCACCTCTGGTTACCTGAGCACACTTGCGATTGCGTCAAATACGATCGGGGGCGGTGCCGTCGCGTTGAAGGAACACACAATTTTGCGGATTCTGATGCGCACCAATCGTCGCTTCTTCAGCAATGATAGCGGGTTCGTGCAGAACGTTTTCGCCTACGATATCGCGTGTCAAAAGGCAGATAACTTTCTTATCACGGAAATTTTGTTTTTCCTATTCGCAAACCGAAAGGTCATCGGCCCGATCAACGTCGAGGGTTATTTTACATGCCGGCAGGTTGCCGATGCTCTTCAAAAGCTAGGATATGATCCCGATGATGTCCTCTTGACACTGACTTACTTGGCTCGGGTCGAGTTGATTGTGACTGATCGACTGAATACGGCCGACTTGCTGTGGGACGATTCGGTTCGAGTCCTTGCGGCGGGCTGGGTTCACCTGCGAATTCTTACCGAGCGGTTCGAGTACATCTATGGCTGCATCCCGACTACTCCCATCCGCGACCGGAGGGCGGCAGAGCAACTGGCTGACCTTGTCCATAACGAGTCAGTACGTGGTGAACTCGACTTCCCCCAGAAAGTCCGGGCAGTGGATATCTTTTACCGATACCTATGGTCCGAGCGCCAGAAAGCGATTACGCCATTTAACGAAGGACCTCAGTCGGGCGCTGACTATGTACTGAAGCACATTGGCAGCGCTCTTGAACTGACCCGCCATTCACACGTCAAACCTACCGGCGATGATATTCTCGACGTCTAGCCGCCCGCGATCGTCGGCTGCTCGTGACGACCTGACCATCTATAGCCGCCGAATAGCAGATGGCGCGCAAGCCCCGCCACCAATGCCGCCCTCGAAGCTCGCGCGGCCGGGGCCGTAAGCAGTATGTGTCGTTCATGGGAGGAACCGGCGTCGTGGTTGCAATCAGCGCGCCGACGGCACCGGACAACACTCATACCGTGAAACCCAAGCTACTCACTTCGTTCTGGATGGCAAAGCCACCCTGCCTCCGCCGACGCAGTAACGGCGGAGCTCCTAAATAACAGCCCGCAAAACCCGAAACGGGTAAACTACGCTCGCGGGCTGCTTTCTTTGATTGAATCGAGGGCGCCCGCGCGCCCCTTGCGGGCTACTCGGTTCCGAAAGCCAGCAACACATTCCCCGGTATCCCGGTGCCCGCCCCGAGCCCGGGATATCCCGATCCCACGAACACCATGCCGCCGGCCACGGTCGGCCCGGCCGCAACGGTTGATCCGCCTTTAGCGGGCACGCCGTTCACAGTCTTGTACTCCTGCACCATGTTGTATTCCCATAACACCTTGCCTGTGTCCGTGGCGAGCACCCGCAGCACGCCGTCCCAGCCGCCCGCGAAAACTGCGCCCAGAACCGCCGAAACCGATCCGTCGTTGCCGGGAAGCCGGGCGACAGCGGGGTCGATCTTGGTGAACCAGACACGCTCGCCGTTGTTGATCTGCAGGGCCACGATGCCGCCCGTGTGCAATCCGAAATAGGCCTTGCTATCGTCCGCTGCGCCGCCCCACACAATCTGACCAGTGGAAGAGGAAGTTCCGGTGGGCGCCTTCCAGACCACCGCGCCGTTGTTGTCGGGATCGTGGGCCCACACCATGCCGCTCTTTTGGCCCGCGATCAGAACGCGCTTGCCGCCCGGCAGTTCCTTCAAAATCGGCGGCGCCCCGAAGTCGTGATCCGGCCCCATGTCCTTCGGGCAATTCTCGGGACGCTTGGCCGGGTCTTCAGGACAGCCCACCAGCCACGCATCGCCGGCCAAATCCTGCACTTGCCATAGGATCTTGCCGGTGGCCAAGTCCATAGCCATTAACCCATCGGAGGACTTCGCCGCCGGCGACGTGTACGCGTCTCCGGTTCCGATGTACAGTGCCTTGCGCTTGGGATCGATGGTCGGCGAGTTCCACACTCCCGATCCGGACGGCCCCCACAATTGAGTACCGATGGAATTCTTGCGAACCATCTTGGGCTTCTCCGGAATCGTGAACGTCTTCCAGATCTGTTTACCTGTCGAGGTATCCAGTGCAACCACGCTCCCGCGGAACGTGCAGCATGGGTAATGCGGCTGGGCAGCCGACCCTTCGTCGGCGGAGGCCACCGGCACGTACAACCGGTTCTCGTAAACTTTCGGAGCCGCGGTCAACCGGGTCAGTGGATGATCCTCTACCTGGACCGTCCACAACCTTGCGCCCGTCCGGGCATTCACAGCGTACTCGTTGCCCTTGAGGTCGCCGAAAAAAGCGGCCAGATCGCCGCCCTTCACGGGAGCAACCACCACCGCCGCCCGAACCGCCGCTTCGGCCAAATACGACCAGTACACGCAGCCCGAGGCCGCGCTCAGAGAATACACGTAGCCGCTATCCGCCGTGACGAAGACGCGCCCTGCCACCACGGAGGGCTGCCCGTAAACATGAGTCGCTCCCGGTAGCCCGAACGCCCATTTCAGCTTCAGTCGCGGCACATCGGCCGCTGCGATACCGGCGTTTGCCGATGATTGAAAGCGAGTGTTGGTCCCGTCCGTGCTCCACCCATTCCAGGAGGGGCTGGAGCCTATATCGCCCAGCGGCGGGTTGTCCGGACAACGGTTGGGCATCCGGGCGGCACTGCCCGTTTCAACGCCTGCTTCCACTGCTCCCAACTTGCGCAATCCGCCCAGAAATTCGGCGAGTCTGCGTTTCTGAGGATCCGTAAGACTCTGCGCCCGGTCCTTCATCGAACCCGTCGTCAAGGAGGCGTAAATTGCCTCAGTGGTCAGCTTGCCGATGGCCTTGCGGTCCGGCGCCTTCGCGGAGTTGGCGGCACTGCCGGCCTCGTGACACGACGCGCAATTCTGATCGAACATAGCGTCCGTCCGCTGTGCCAAAGCAACCCCTGCCAGCCATGCAAATGAAACCAGAAGCCCAAAACGCGTCACGAAGTGATTCCTCCACAAACTTAGACTCGGTGAATCGCCATTGTATCGATTTTCAGCTCCGCGAATTGGCTTTGGCGCCCCGTTAATTGGCATTATAGGCGGCTTAAGTTTCCGAGTAGCGCGAGTACCCGGCCAGAGACAGCAGTCTTCCAGAACCCCATCTCACAGGAATTTTTGGCTTGGCGACCACAACGCGTTGGCGCCACACCGAACCCGGCGATAAAGCAGCAGGTCTGCTTTCTTAGCGCAGTTTCTTCCGCAAGACCCATGTTGTCATTGAGCGTTGATTTTGTACCACGGTCGTCTTCACGGGGTCGGCCAATTCAGAGCATGGCTGCGAGCGCCTGTCGCATGATCAGCCGATTCGTCTTTTCCCGACCGTGAACTATTGGTTGACTTCGCGCAGTACGTCCTGGCAGAACGCGGAGCAATGTGCCCAGCGGAGCGCCGTGGCGGACTCTCTGGCGCAGGTGGCAGCTCGTTTCCGAAAAGTGAAGCCCAACAGAGAGCGCGGCGCGGCCTGCCTGTCAGCGCAACTGCACCCAAACTGGTATGATTTAGCGTTTAGCGGCACGCTGGGAGGCTCTGAGTGCTTAAAACCACGTGGAAGACCGAGCATAAAGGACATGTCATCGAGTTGCAGAATCGGCCAGGGCTGGAGCGGCTGATTGTCGATGGAAAGGAAATCGCTAGGGAGCCAGGCGCCACTTGGGAACCGCGCAGCTTTCAGGCAACCATTCCCGACGGGAACCGGTCTATGAAGTTGAACGCCAACACTCGTTTTTCAAAAAGTCCGCGGGGACTCCGATTCACCGTGTCGGTGGATGGCAAGGAGATTTATAGCGAGGTGAAATGGCCGCCCCGGTGGTATCTCCCGTTCGTGGCTGTGGGCCTGATTCTGGCGAGCGTGGTCCTTCGGCTGGTAATTTAATGAGTCTATCCCACTCCTAGGCCGCCTACGTCTTATCGCGAACATCGTCGAACATGCTCAATAATCGACAGAATCATCGCGGGCGTGGTCGCGCTGGAGTGATTCCGCCGTTTCTCTGGTTCCGAGCGCGACCAAAGCCCCCACGATCCGGCGTTCTTGATCAGGCAACGCTGGCGCTCGTTCCGCTCAATCTTGACGGGGTAGTCGGTGTTTGTGAACTCCGGCATGCTGACGCACGCTTGCCAGGACGTGACATTGACGAGGCGTTTTCAATGGCATGCGTGGATCGAACGGGTCCCTACGTCTCTCAAGGATATTGCCTGGTCAATTCCTCTGTCTCCTCCCTGCGGGAACTTTTGGAGGTCGTGAGTGAACTCCCGGACGCGGCTAGCTCCACCGACACACGCTAGGGAAAGCGGCGACCGCAAGATTGCCCGGTGAACGAAACGCGCTACGAGCGGATGTGCCGTTTCGAGTGGATCGTCGGCCACTCGGAGACAGTTCGACCGGATTCCTCGCATGAAGTCCGCGTTATGCCAAGGTGACGAGAAACGCGCTAGTCGCCGCAAATAAGCTCCATCGGCTCCCATGCCCGCACGAAGGGCATTTCCTGCCGGTTGCCCCACGGCTTCGTGTACGCCCCAGAATCATCGGTTGTAACGTCGATCGTCAGGTTTCCCTAATCCGGACGTCCACCACTTCGTTGCAAGACGTGGATTCGATATTCTAACGTACGATGACGCTTCACATTGGCCGTATCGCCGCGATGTTTTGCATAAGCTACACCGTTTTTGCGCAGTCATCGCTCCCGGCTCTTCATGACGGATTAGCCACCGTTCCGGGCGCGAAAATCTTCTACCTAGACTCAGGAGGCAGCGGTGTGCCGGTGGTGTTCTTGCACGCCTTCACCGGCAGCTCCCAGGTGTGGGAACATCAAATCCCCGCGTTTACTCGTGCGGGGTATCGGTTTATTGCCTACGATCGGCGTGGGTTCGGGCAGACGGTTGCAGACCCGAACGGTCCTGCCTCGACTGGCGCTGACGATCTGCTCGCCTTGATCGATTATCTGCACATTGACAAGTTTCACTTGGCAGGCACTGCCGGTGGTGGCTTCGTCGCGGTAGACTTCGCGCTTTCCTATCCGCAGCGGCTTCGCAGCTTTATATTGCTGTGCTCCACGTCGGGCATACAAGACCGGGATTACGTTGAGGCGACGAGGAGGATGAGGTGGGACGGCTTCGACAAGTTGCCCCGCGCTTTTCTGGAGCTTTCGCCATCGTATCGATTTGCGAATCCGGAAGGCGTTGCACGCTGGTCGGAATTCGAGAGCAAGAATCGCGCGCCCGAAGCGGTTCGAGGACCAGATCAGCCTTTCAAGAACCAAGTCACGTTATCACTTCTGGAGACGATCAAAATTCCCACGCTGGTGATCGCGGGCGATGCCGACCTATATGCGCCGCCGGCCCTCATGCGGCGGGTTGCT
Source organism: Bryobacteraceae bacterium (assembly GCA_036557165.1). Classification (GTDB taxonomy): domain Bacteria; phylum Acidobacteriota; class Terriglobia; order Bryobacterales; family Bryobacteraceae; genus Palsa-187. The sequence goes on along the minus strand of DATBIA010000016.1, from coordinate 9,900 downwards.
GAACGCATTCGCGGCGCACAGTTTGTTAGCATTCCCGAAGCCGGCCACTCAGTGTGGTGGGAGGCTCCCGACGAGTTCAATCGCACCGTACTCGGGTTTATCGCCAAGCATTAGGCCGGATCGAGACTCCCTATTGTTTGGACGATAATCGAAAACAGGTCAAGAATGCTGCTGCCCGTAATGTTATCTTCCGAAATCGGCTCGCCCTCTCCCCGAGTGGCGCGGTAAACACTGGGCCACGTGCCGATTTGGGAATAAAGACAGCAGGCAGCGCAGCGCGCGCTCAGCCCCCTTGCATGTCGCCAAGCCGCGTTATATACTGAACCACATGGTTCAGTATACGGGAACCGTCCTCGATGCTTCGTTCGCCGCGCTTTCGGATGCCACCCGGCGCGGCGTTCTGGAACAGCTCGGACGCGCGGACGCTTCGATCACGCACCTTGCCGAGAAATTTCACATGACCCTAACGGGCATGAAGAAGCACGTCGGTGTCTTGGAGAAGGCGGGACTTGTCATTACAGAAAAGGTCGGGCGTGTGCGGACCTGCAAGCTCGGCCTACGCGGATTGGACAAAGAGGCGGCATGGATCGAGAGGTATCGCCGGCTCTGGGCCGCACGCTTCGACGAGTTGGACAAGCTTGTCGAGGAATTGAAACAAAAGGAGAAAACCGATGGGCGAAAGAAAAGATAGCGACATCAACGCCACAAAGTACGCCACGACAGTGGAACGGAAGTCCGAGCGTGAGCTCGTCGTGACTCGAACCTTCAACGGTCCGGCGCATATTGTTTTCGATGCGTGGACCAAACCTGAACTGCTCAAGCGCTGGTGGGTGCCGAAGTCGTTTGGAGCGTCCTTCCTTTCCTGCGAGGCCGATGTTCGTACGGAGGGCACGTACCGTTTCGTGTTCAGTCACCCTTCTTCAGAGCAGCCTATGCCGTTCTTCGGCAGGTACGTCGAAGTGACTCCTGGCTCCCGCCTCATCTGGACGAATGACGAAGGTGGTGAGGATGGGCCCGTCACCACCGTGACCTTCGAAGAAAGGGGTGGCGAGACGCTCGTCGTTATACACGAACTCTATCCCTCAAAAGAAATCCTCGACGATGCAATGGCCTCTGGGAGTATAAGTTGGTCTGGCGAGCAGTTCGAGCAGTTGGACCGGCTCCTCGCCGGCGCGGAGCGAGTGTAGAACGGTCATGAAGTCATCAATCTTGTGTCGGCTACCCGGCTATGAGCAGGCGTCCAACTTCGTTTGGCTCGACCGCGGCTGATTTCCATAATCGAGTCGTTGCAGGACTCTTGTGAAGCGCGACGCATGACCCCCACGTCGCAGACATGAGAGGGATTCGTGTCGCCCATGGGGATTGCTCGTCTAACGCGTAACTCACCCGGAGTGGCGCCACGAGAACGCCGTTTCTGGAGAACTTCGCCGCTGATGACCACGGGACGCTGTTGGCCGTCGCTACCTGTGCGTCCACCGCGCGATGGAGCTTTCTTCGTGCGCTCACCTGCCGGCGTGAACGCCGCAACTCTACAAGAAAATGCCCCGGAGGTGAGTTGTGGGTTGGTCTTTTGCGGTGACGTCTCACCTATTTTCTCAGTCCCGCGGCCCAGTTGAGGACGACGGTAACGGGCGCAGACTCTCCCTCGCCGGCCTCGGAATTTGTGGTCATCAGGAAGCGCATCCCGTCCGCCGTACCTCGTAGGAAAAGAGGATGAGTCTCGGGATTCATGGCGTAGACGCCTACCCTCCTTCTGCCTGCGTACTTTGAGGGCGCGGAAGCGTGCTTCTAAGCAACGGCGCGCAAAACGGAGTGCGTGGGCTGCTGACTTACTTCTTTGCTGGTGTTGCTGCGTTCCGATCAAGGGAGGAATGGTAACTCGCTAACTGCGATCGGCCCGGCTGCCTTTTTACCCTGGCGGCAAAAGGTCCGCGTAGGACTGCGGCGGATTGACGTTTACGATGAGACTGCGATCTTCTTCTGTACTGACTCCAACAGGGCGGAGATTTCCAGCGGTTTTGCAAGCTCGAATTTGTCCATGACAGAGCCCACGACATCGAAAAAGAACCTGCCCGCACGCGGCCCCACATAAACCGCGCTGATTAACTCTCCGAGGTCGAAATCGATGTTGCAGCCGTAACAGTCCGGCCGGAAATCCTGATAGAGCGCTCCGCGCCACTCACGCTCATATTCGAAACAGATCCGCTTATGAAACGCCACCGGCAAAAGCCTCTCCCAAAGCCCCGATCCGACGGGAATCGACCCCGTGCTGAAATCGAAGCTTAGCGCGGGATTAAAGCGGGGATCATCCTGGTATTCCACTTTGCCGAAGGCGTACTGCTCTTCGCGGATTTCAAACCTGGCGGCGCGCTTGTATTGGCCGACGGAGGATTTCACCGCGATTCCGCAGCCGTTCGCGCCGTAGATTTCCCACATTGCCATCGACTCCGCGCCCGCGCACCATGAATTTACGTAGAGGTGCTCCCGGGCATTTTCAAAATAGGCAGCGGAAGACCGGCTAAGTTCCACCATCGCTTGAGGCACGGAAATAACATCAGTGACTCCTTCGCCGGTGGTGCGCGTAATGCACTTTGCTGACCGGTCGTTGCCCGGCATCTCGCCGCCTTTAGCCTGGGCGAACCCTTCGTATTTGTCTTCCAGGTACTTCGTCTTCGCAAACCACAAGGTTTTTGAAACGAGCATGGCCAGGAACTTGGTCAGATTCATATATCGCCAGATCGGCGTGTCGTCAGGCATCCTAGAAATCGTCGCGTTATCCATCCAAAACCTCGTGCGGAACCTGCTGATGACTCCTTTCTTCAGAAGCGCTCCCCGCTGCTTCTGAGGGCTCTTGCGTGAATTGCTGGAAGCCCCACGTCTCGATGACGGCCCTGAGTCGCGTCTCGCAATGACGGCACTCGAATTCATAGCCGTCCCTGAGTTGCGCCACCGGCACATAAATAGCCTTCTTGCATTCGGGGCATTCGATGGAGGGATCTTCCAGAAAGAAGCGTGACTCTCCATTTTCTTCTTGATGCGAATAACGCAGCCAGCAATGAAGGCATGTTGCATGCCCAGCCGTATTAAGCCCTTGCGGGCTAATTACAACGGTCTCCCCACATTCCGAGCATTTGAATTCGATGACATTTGTCATAGCCGCAGTGAAGTGACTTGAAACGAACGGCTCGAGTTCCGCCAGCACACGCTCGTAGAAGTCACGCCTGTTTCCCCGCTTGCTCTTGCGGGAATACGGCCAGCCCGCATGCAGATCGGCGCCGAGGCTGTTCCAGGTCTCCGTGAGCCATTTAACGGATGGCCTTCGGTCCGTCCCGATGGCCTTCAACGGCGTGATTGGCGGCCCGTCCACACGGTCCTGCAGAGCGACGGCAATGACACTATCATTCTCTCCGCCCGGATCGATCTCTAAGAGCGCCCTGAATGCCTGTGGCGGCTGCCATGTCCGCGCGAGTTTCTCTGAAATCCACTTGCGATACGCTTCAAGCTTTTCGTAAACAACCGCTTCAATGCATCTCCTCAGGTCGAGCGCAACGTACCGCAAACCCTCGTCCTTCGGCTCTGCGAGCCGCTCCCTGGCTGACTGGTAGGCCTGCACCTTCTCATCCGTGGGCTGCATCAACCGGCATCGCCTCCACTTGCCGAGTATAGCCCCTACCGTGTTTCCTATCAGGCTCTTTGAAGGTGCGAAGCGCCCACTTAGTTCCGCCAGCGTTTCGCTCGCCAGCCGGGCCTACGGGATTCAATGCCGCGCTGCGTTCTCCTCCAGCGAGCGAAAGCAGCTGAGCGGCGTGCCGGGGGCTCTTGCTCGTGAAGCAGGATTGCTGCTTACCGGCTGGCCTGGAGGCTGGCTCCGCCACTAGGGCCGGCGTTAGGCCCGCTGCCAAGAACGTCACCGCTGGAGACAAGCTTGACCCAAAGCTCACCGTTGCCTTTGTAGTACGAGGTGGCGCCGGCCTGGCGAAGTGCATCCAGGCTGCTCTCCTCCGTACCCGAGGCTGCAGTGGTGAATCCCGGCAGCTCGAAGATCACCCACGAACCCTTATCCAGTTCCGTCACGCTGAGGGACACGGACGGCCTTTCGGTGGTCACCTTGATCTCGGAACCCGCTCGTACGTTGATGGCGCCGGTGGCGTCAAGTTCCTTGCCATTGCGGCTGAGAACGACTGGCGGCCCCGCAGGTGGACGGGCGCCTAGGAATCCGACTCTCGGGCCGACGACAACACCGGCGCCACCCCTGCCGGCGCCTCCTCGGCCGCCAGGCGCGGCAGCGACCGCAGCCCCGCCTCTACCGCCAGGCGCGGCAACCGCGGGAGCCCCGCCTCTGCCGGCGCCGCGACCCGCGCCTGCACCACGACCGCCACCGCCGCCGCCAACCGTCATGCGCCCGACGTCGCCCTTGCACACGGCAGCGTTCCAGGTGGGCTTGATCTCGCACGCGTCGTCGATGGCGATTGCATTGTTTGCGTCGTTGATGAGAATGTAGGAATTGGGAACGCCGCTGACCGAGCCGTCCTTGTCGTTGAACACCGCGGTCTGCCAGCTCCCGTTGCCGTAATCGTCGTTGCTCCACTTACGCTCCATCGGCGGGAAATACACCGGTTTGGCGTTGATGAATTTCGCGCGCTGTATGGTGTTGTTGGAGCTCATTCCGAAGCTGGTATACAGCAGGTAAGAGATCGCTCCCGTCTTGCGGGTGGCGTTGTCCTGGAAATTCACGAAGGTGTCATTGTCGAGTTCATGATGGTAATCGTAGAACTCGTAGCCGCGGATCGGGAAATCCGCGATTTCGGGCTCCGGCAAGCTGCGGCCGTAAGCCTTTTCCGCCGGCGTCCTGGGGTTGCCGATGTTCTCGGTTTCGCCCACGAACAGGGAGTCAACCACCCGTGACGTAAAGGCGGAACGACCGGAATTGCCGGACGCATGCGTATAGCCAATGGCGTTGTCGGCCACCTTCAAGTTCTTGTACACGTGCATCTCACCGCGGCTCCAGAGGCCGCCATTCCGGTTCTTGTAGCTGGTGAAATCCTCGATGACCGACGCCACCTGAGGGCTGTTCGCGTCGGCGGGATTGGCAAGGGAAATGGGCCCGCCGGTGGCGAAATGGCCATCGGCCCTGGGACCTCGGTCCATCATGAAACCGTCGAAGTTCGAATGGGCGGTGTTGCCCTTGAATTCCCGTATCTGGGTTCGGCGCGGCCAGGTTGCCTTGCCGATCTCCGTGTTTTCGAACTTACCAGTACCATTCTGTGGCAAGGCGAACCAGAAACCTGTCGAGTCGGACCCCGCGGCCACATTGTCGCGGTAGATGTTGTCCGGGTTGGTGATCCAGAAAGTGGCCGCCGTGTTGTCCGAGGGGATCAGGATATCCTTGGCGTTCTGGCCGGCCGTATCGAAGTTCGAGGCGGGGTTCTGCCCGAACGGGGCGAGGTTTGTCGCCTCACACGGCGCGTCCGGATGACATTTGGTCTGGATCCCCAGGTTGTGCACGAACTGATTGCCGTGCTCCACGGCATCCTCCAGGAAGAAGCAGTGGCCGATGTTGTTGTAGGTCACATTGTTTTCAATGTCCAGGTAATTTGTGCCGTGCACGGTCACGCACCGGCTGTAGGTGTCGTGAATCGCCGAGTTCTTGATGTACTGCCCCTGCGCATCGCCAATCAGATGCCAGTGGATCGGATACCGGGCCAGATGCATGTTCTGACCCATGCGATTGAGCTCGACGCCGTCGACAAACATCTTGCTGCCGAGCATCGCCATGATGTGGCCGCCGAAGAGCGTCTGGTCCGCATCGGGCGAAGCCTGGATCAGGATATTGCGCGACAGCATGCCGACTTCGCCGCGCTCGTCCACGTCGAAGGTGATCTTGCCGAAGTGCATGTAGTCCAGTTTCTTGTCGAGCGTGATCGTATTGCCGCGAATGGCGGCGATGGTTCGCCTCTCCGCCTGATGGGGATCGTAATCCGTGGATGCGAGGACAATCGTGTCACCGGCGCGCCATTGAGCGGCGTTCAGGACCTCAATCGAGTCGCTGCCCGCTTCGGCGGTCTTGGACAACTTCGTCCAGGAGTTCGTCCGGTTGCCGTGCAGGTTCAGGGTTCCGCCCATGAGCATGATCCCGCGGTCGCTGCGGTCATTTCCACCCAGTCCACCGAAGTCTTCGTTTTTGACGTTATCGGTGAGGGTAATGGTCGCCTTGCGCGTATGGGGCTTGGCTTCGGTGCCGATTTCCAGTTCCCCGTGCACCATGATCCACTCGGTGGTCAGTTCGAGATCTTTGTTATCCGCGAAGCTCAGCTTGCCGTTGATCGTCAAACCGTGCAGCGCTGGCGGGCTGACATCGAGGACAACGTTCATGTCCCTGTCAATGGTGACAACGGCGTCTTTGGCCGGCACCTTCTTGTCAGGCCAGGTGGCAGCATCAGACCAGCGCTTCGACGAAGTTCTTTGCTGAGCCTTAACGACGCCGCCTCCGCTAAGGACTAGAAAGGCCGGCAACAGCAACAAAAGGGTCAAGAGAGAATGTTTTCGCATCGTTAAAATCTCCGTGATCGATCGTGTTTCGCTACTTTCTCCCGCGAGGATCGAAGGACGTGTAGCAAAGCATAATTCTACACAATTCGTTGGCCGGACAAAACCCTCTCGTTTTAACGTGTTCGCCGGCGGATGGGTTTTGCGGAGCGCAGGGCTGAAGGGATCTGGGCACGGCGGTTCGGACGCCAGAGCGTCCAACGCGCCGCGTGCTCATTCCTTCCAGTCGCGATCTGGCGTGTCTTGTAGCGCCACTGGCCATCGCCTTGACCCAACAGAACCTTCCGGAGACATGGATTACACTTTTTCGCTCCGCGGAACGCGGCGACTCAGAGCGGCAATGCGGGGATAGAGATTGTCCTGGGCGAGCGCTGAGGCCGGGCACGGCCTGCCGCCTTCCCCGCACCCCTTGCGGAAGAAAACAATGCCGGCTGGGGAGGCTCGCTCATCGGGGCCCACTGTCCCCTTGGAATTCATCGCGGACGCCAGATGCGGTTGCCGAGATCGCAAAGCCTCCGGAGCGGCCCTGTGATTCGCCACGAGTATGAATCGAGCAAGGCCTCCCGTCCTTGTCGTTCGCGCTCATGCTTCGCGGTCCATTCCAATCGCGCCGCTTGTTCCGCGCTGAGACGGCCTTCCAGATCCATCTTGGAGGCTTCCAGGGTTTGCATCAGATCCCACCTCCGCCGCAACAGCTCTGTATTAACGGGAGAAGCCAAAAGATCGGCGAGCGCACGCGAATAATCCAGAGCCACTTCGCGCCATGTCCGTTGCGGAAGAACCGCCTCCGGCTGCGGAGGGGCGCTCATCAGGGCCGCTACCGCACTGCGCATTTCCGCGAAACCGGGCACTAGATGCAGGCGCTCGGAGCGTGTCAGATCGAGCAATTCCCTGTTTACATCCAAGTCCAGGGCGACTACATTTTTGCCCAGCGCGAGCGCGTCCGTCACCGGCAGCCCAAATCCTTCATATAGACTCGGGAACACCACCACGCGGGCGGTATCGTATAGTTTAAAAACGTCCGACCGTTTCAATTCTCCGCTCGGAAACCGCTTGATCCCCTCTGCGGGATCCGAATCATTCCCTCCGAGCACCACCAGATTTCCAATGCCCGCTAGAGCTTTCTCCGCGAGATCCAAAGCTTTATGGGGAAAGGCATTCCCCACCAGCAAGATAAATTCTCCAGGATGGCAGCTCGGCTCTAGAGCCATGGCGCCGAGAGGGATGACGACGAACCGGGAATCGATGTTGTACAAACGTTCGAAATCCAGCTTTGAGGACAGACTGATGCAGAAGCCAAGGTCCACTATCTCCGCGGTCACCTTGAACAATTGGCGGGTATTCGGACCGCAAAGATATTCGCACCGGATGGCGATGCTGTCTAGGTGTGTATAGGCCAGACGAGCGCCCAGTCGAATCATCCTGTACCATTCCTGCCAGTGAAAAACCTGGGAAGGTTTGAATACTAGATCAAAGAGGTCGGGCGAGGACGGCGAATCGTCATATACGCGATATCCTGTCAACTCTGGGCCAAAGAAAGTTTTCGCCTCGTCGCTAAGGCCCAGGTACACGCTGTAATTCTCTTCGAGAAGCGGAACCAAAGGGGCCAGAAGATTCAACGCAAATTCCGAGGTTCCACAATGTTTTGCTGGGAGATGATAGAGGTCGATCAGTATACACTTGCGAGCGCCCCGGAATACAGGGGCGAAATAGTCGACCGGATGCCGGTAATAGTTCATGTACTGCGCGACTTTCCGTCCGTATTCCGGATATCGAACGTCCAGAATATGGCGGTTACGGCTGTCAAGCGCATTTTTCCTGGCGCCAAAGGAGGCAGATTCGAGATGAAAGACAAAAGCCTGGTTCGCGGCCACAGCGGAGTACCCCGTGCGATTGATCCGGCAGATGAAGTCATTCTCCTCGTTGTATCCAGGACTGTAAGCGGGATCGAACAAGCCAAACGCACGTAGGACGGAGTTCTTGACCAGCATGCAAAACCCGCAACAGGTTGGCACGACGTGAAATCGCGGCAGGTGTTCTTTGACTTCGGCCCACAGTGCGAAGGACTCCGCGGGAGCCAGCCTTTCGGACACCGGAATGGATAAGAGCGTTGCGTTGTTGCTGCGGGGAGACGCTACGCCGTGCTTTTCATGGAAGTGAAGGACCGCGTACAGTTCCTCCAGGAATCCTGCCGTAACCTCGGTGTCCGAGTTCAGCAGTAAGATGTCGTTTCCGCGGGAGATTCCCGTCTGCGCGGCGAAATTGCAGTTCTCGACAAACCCGACATTCCGGTCGCGGCGTTCGTACCGCAGACCCGGAAGCCGGGACTGGAACTCTCTTACAACTCCTACGACAGTGTCGTCGGGCGTACAATCGTCCGCTACGCAAACATCGGCGACCGGTGGCAGATGGTCCGCGAGGCTGGCAAGGCACGAACGAAGCCGATCCGCCGCCCCATAGGCCGGTATAATCACCGAGACGGGCAATGCCGCCCCGGAATTCATCGCGGACGCCATATGCGGTAGCCGAGATCGCAAAGCCTCCGGAGCGGCCCTGTGATTCGCCACGAATATGAATTGAGCAACGCTTCTCGCTGTTCTCGTTCTCCCTCATACTTCGCGGTCCATTCCAATCGCGCGGCTTGCTCCGCCCCGAGACGGCCTTCCAGGTTCTGTTTTTCGCGCAGTTCCGATTCCTCCTTCTTCTCGTCCTGGCGCCCCTCCGGAAATCCCTCGTAGTAGCGGCGCTCAGCGATCAAAGCGAGCCGCTCGGCCTGGTGGCTGCGCACTTCGGCCCGCGCGTCGAGCACTTCAGCTTGCAAAAGCCGATTCTGGCTCAAAGCCTCATCGAGTTGACTCGCGATTCCCGCCGCCTGCTCCCGGCTCGCCTTGAGCGCGGCTTCTGCCTGAGCCAGTTCGGCAGGTCCTGGGGATAGCAGCGGTCCCAGCGTTCGTAACTCGACTTGTATTCGAATCCAGACTTCGATGAGGAGGGGCTGATCGGAAATTGTTGGAGCGAGGGGCGGCAAGTAAAGTTGCGGATCTGCTCCCGTCGAAAGGAATCGCGCGGGAGGGTCGCCCGGAATCGGTAGGACTCCGTCGCCAGGCCTGAGCTCAGCCAGTGCGGGCCCCGCCCACTCGGCTAGCATCGCCGCGTCGGCGGCGCGGCGCACCGCCAGGTGAGTTAGTTCTACGATGCACACGCAATCGGATGGATCGAGGCGGATCGGACCGAAGCCGGAACCTTGCGGAAGAGGCAAGGTGTGGCGTTGCCACACATCGGGTTGCAGTTCAACTGAAGTGGCCGTGCTCTCGGAGTATCCGTCGCGCAGGCATGGATAGATGGATAGACGGG
>DATBIA010000015.1:0-24017 GCA_036557165.1 Bryobacteraceae bacterium | reverse complement strand
CACTTTGTTCTTGATCACCTTCTGTTGCGTGTTCATCTGAAATTCTCCTGTCCGGACTATCCGGACCAGTCTATCGAAAATGTCAGATCAAGTAATGGCTACTGCATGTAAATGCTCTGCGGGCCAGTGCCCTGTATTTGGGCAACATTGTCTCAGGCGTGTTCATGCCCGTCCGGGCCAATCGGCTAGTTCCGTCTGAATTCGACCGAGATTCCGATACTACTAGCCGGCGTCGTTTCTATCGTTGTCCAACGCCGCGCACCTCCGAAGCATCGGCGATGGACGGCTTACATCCGTCAGCTCACTTTGTCGTTTCAGAGTCCGGTTTTCGAGCGTCTAGGCGCCGACGGTTGCATTCTCGCTCCCCACAACGCCGGTTCCACCTTGATGTCCGTGCACACAATTTCTCGACGATCCGGTCCGCCAACCTATCCAAGAGATCCTCTTTGAAATGCGTCCGCGAATCCTGTTGTGCAGGTTTGTTGAACACCACTAGCCTTTCTCCGGCACGGACTCGCGGGTCCTGGCAGTCGAACTCCTGATCTCGGCATGAATCCGCCGGCCTAGACGTACAACGAGTGGCGGCATGGCCTCAATGTCTCCCGCGGAAGTCCGGAAATTCACAATGCAAAAACGGAGAGCGTACTTGCCGGCGATCACAGCGTTGGAGACGAAGGCCTCGCCGCTTTTCTCTATCGCTTCCAGCAGGCGCCGATTCAATTCGTTCAGATATTCCTCCGTCTCTTTAGACCCCAGATCAGCCCGAAGTTCTTGCGGAACATAACGCAGTGTAGTGATGCTCAGTTGGTGCGTGATTGCCTCCAATTCGGAGTGGTCCACTGCCAGATCATATAGGTAGCGCGCCAGTGTGATGTCGTCCTGAATCATCTCGCGGTAGCCTGCCGCTCCCGCCTGCTGTAAAGCGAGCCAGACTTTGAGTGCGCGAAATCCACGCGAGTTCTGAGGACCGATATCGTAGTAGTTTAGACCCTCACCCTCGAAGCTGTAATAGGTCGGGTGATAGGAGAACGCATGCCTTAGAGCCGAAGGATTGCGCACGAGGGCGCATCCAGCCTCAAGAGGTGCGTACAACCATTTGTGAGGATCCACAGCCACGGAATCGGCCGACTCCAGCCCCTTGAGTTCCGGCGGCGCCCCCACCAGGCCGTTTGCGAATGCCCCGTATGCGCCATCGACGTGGAACCAGAGTTTACGCTCTCGACAGAACGCCGCCAATTCCGGCAACGGTTCCACCGCGCCGGTACTGACGGTTCCAGCGGAGCCGACCACGAGAAATGGCCGATAGCCCTCGTCTCTGTCGCGCCGGTAGCGGGCTTGCAACTCATCCGGGTCCATGCCTCGCGGGCCGCCGATCCAATGAATCGCTTCGGTTCCCAGTCCCGCAAGATCAGCGGCTTTCTGTATCCAGGTGTGAGTTTCCGCGGAGACGTAGACACACAGCCGCGACCCGCCTGCCACGCCTTGCTTGCGAACATCCCAACCGGCCTGCGCCGCACGGGCAGCCAGAAAACAAGTGAGATTGGCCATGTTACCGCCGCTGAGGAGCAGACCTCCGCAGTCGGCCGGGTAACCGATGAACTGCGCAAGCCATCGAACAACCTGGGCTTCGATTTCGGTTGCAATGGGAGCCAGTTTCCAGGCGCCGGCATTCGCGTTTACAGCAGATGCCAAAAAATCCGCGAGCATACCGATAGGAGAGGCGCTGGATGTGATGTAACCATAGAAGCGCGGGTGGCCGTTGAAAAGCGAGTGTTCGAACAGCAGCGCGGCGGCGTCCCGTAGCAAAGACGCGGGGTCCTGCCCTTCCTGCGGTAAGCCCCGATCCGAAGATAAGGCCGCGCGCACTTCCTCTGGGGATTCCGCCCGCGTGACCGGACGCGTGCGCATGGAAGCCAGGAAGTCAGCGATTCGATCCACAAGATCGTGACCGAGCGAGCGAAACCGGTCGCCGCTCATATCGAGAGGAGCGGCGCGGGCTCTGAGTTCTTCGATACGTGAAGTTTGAGGAATCGTCATTGTGCCCTCCCTCGATTGACGATGAAGTAGACCACCGGCACCGTCAACCGCGACAGTGTTAACGAAGCTATTTCACCGGCCATCAATGCGATGGCCAGACCTTGAAAAATCGGATCGAAAAGAATAACAGCGGAGCATACGATTACGGCAGCCGCGGTGAGCATCATGGGGCGGAAGCGAACCGCTCCGGCATCGATCACGGCTTGGTCCAGCGGCATGCCTTCCTTCAGGCGCAGCTCAATGAAGTCAACCAGGATGATCGAGTTGCGTACGACAATTCCGCCGCCTGCTATGAAGCCGATCATAGAGGTGGCGGTGAAGAATGCGTGCAGCAGGCCGTGAGCGGGCAGGATCCCCACCATCGAGAAGGGAATCGCGGCCATGATTACCAGCGGCGTCACAAACGACCGGAACCAGCCGACGATGAGAATGTAGATCAGAATCAGCACCGCGCAGAACGCGAGGCCGAGGTCGCGAAAGACTTCGTAGGTAATTTGCCACTCGCCGTCCCACTTGAGTGCGTAACGTGACTCGGTGGGCGGCAGGCCAGCCGTGTACTGCTGGATGCGGTAACCTTCCGGAGTCTGAATTCGTTCGATCTCGGGCCCGACTTTCAGCATGGCGTAGACCGGGCTTTCGACGACTCCGGCCAGGTCGGCGGTGACGTAAGTCACCGGCATCAGGTTCTTGTGGTAAATGTTCTTGTCCTCGATGGCGCTCTCGATGTGGGCGATCTCACCGAGCGCGACGAGGTTGCCGCCGCGTCCGCGAAGCCTCAAGTTCTTCAGGCGCTCGAGGTCAGAACGCCCGGCGCGCGCGAGGCGCACCGTGATGGGCACGTCTTCGTTCTCGTCGGGGACGTGCAGCAAGCCGGCGGAATCGCCCGCGCTTGCCAGGCGCAGCACCTTTGCCACATCCTCGTCGGTGATGCCGTTAAGCGCGGCCTTCTCGCGGTCGACCAAAATACGTCGCTTCGGCTGATCGTCTTCCACATACCAATCGACATCGACAACGCCTTCAGTTTTCTCGAAGATCTCGCGGACCTGCCGCGCGATCTCAATCTGGCCGTGCTGCGCAGGGCCATAGACCTCGGCGACCATGGTTTCGAGCACCGGCGGCCCGGGCGGTACTTCGGCGACCTTGATGCGGGCTCCGGAGCGCCGGGCCACAGGGATCAGTTGCTCGCGGACGAGCTTCGCGATCTCGTGGCTCTGGAGCTTGCGCAGCGATTTTCCGGCGAGGTTAACCTGGATGTCGGCGACATTGGGCCCGCGGCGCAGGAAGTAGTGGCGCACCAGGCCGTTGAAGTTGTAGGGTGAGGCGACGCCGGCGTAGGTCTGGAGGTTCACGACCTCTGGCTGCTTCTGGACGACGGCGGCCAGTTCGGTGGCGACGCGGGCTGTCTCTTCAAGCGTCGTTCCCTCGGGCATGTCGACGATGACCTGAAATTCACTCTTATTGTCGAAAGGCAGCATCTTCATCTTGACGAAGCCGAGCCCGACGAGAGCCATCGAGCCGAAGAGCAACACCGCGACCAGCGCCAAAAATCCATAGCGCGCAGCGGCGTGGTGGAGCAGCGGATTCATCACGCGACGGTACAGGCGGGTGAGGCGGTCCTCGCCTTCGCGGTGGGTATGGCCGCCCGCGCTGCCGAGGATCCGCACGGAGGCCCACGGCGTCACCACCAGGGCGACGATCAGCGAGAACACCATGGCCGCCGCGCCCACAATGGGGATTGGCCGCATGTATGGACCCGCCAGCCCGCCCACGAAAGCGTTGGGCAGGATCGCGGCGATTACGGTCAGAGTGGCGAGGATGGTCGGGTTGCCGACTTCATCGACTGCTTCGATGGCCACCTGCGCCAGATTGCGGCCTTGGTTGTGCGGCAGGCGAGCATGGCGCACGATGTTCTCGACGATAACGATCGCGTCATCCACCAGGATGCCGATGGAGAAGATCAGCGCGAACAGCGTGATGCGGTTCAGCGTGAAGCCGTAGAGATAGAAAGTTGCAAGCGTGAAAGCCAAGGTGACTGGAATCGCACTGAAAACGATACCCGCCTCGCGAAAGCCGAGCGTCAGCCAGATGAGCGCCGCCACTGATATCACGGCGATCAGCATGTGGAAGAGCAGCCCGTTCGATTTCTCGGCGGCCGTTTCACCGTAGTTGCGGGTGATGGAAAGTTGCACGTCGGAGGGAAGCAGCGAGCCACGCACCGAGTTCACGCGGGCCAGTACGCGATCGGCGATCTCGACGGCGTTGGCGCCCTTGCGCTTCGAAACGGCGAGTGTGACGGCAGGCCACAAGGAAGGATCGCCGGCCGAGGCGTAGCGAACGTATTGCGAGGGCTCCTCGCCACCATCCTCGATCCTGGCGACGTCACCAAGAAACACCGGGCGGCCATCGGCTACGCCAATTACCATACGGCGCACGTCCTCGGCGCACGTTAGGAACGAGCCGGCCTCCAGCACGAACTCACGGTTCGAGGCGGAGAAACTTCCCGCAGGCAGGCGGCGGTTGGCCATGCCGAGCGCGCCGGCAACGTCCGACGGAGAGAGGCGATATCCGGCCAACCGGGTTTCGTCGAGATCCACGCGCATCTGCCGGCGCTGCCCGCCGATGATGGCGACGGCGGAAACCTCGTCCACTTGCTTCACCGTGTCGTGCAACTGGGCGGCGAGGCGCCGCAGATCGTAATCGCCGTAGCGCTTGCTCCAGAGCGTAAGGGCCAGAATAGGCACGTCATCGATCGAGCGCGGCTTAATGAGCGGCGGCGAGGCGCCCGGCGGGATCAGGTCGAGGTTCGCGGCTATCTTCTGGTTCAGGCGCACGATGGCCTTCTCTTCGTCCTCGCCGACGAAAAAGCGCACCACGGCCATCGACATGCCGGGGCTCGATGTCGAGTAGATGTACTCGACGCCAGGAATCTCCCACAAGAGCTTCTCCATGGGTTTGGTGACACGCTGCTCGACTTCGCGCGGCGAGGCGCCGGGCATCTCGACAAAGATGTCGATCATCGGGACGACGATCTGCGGCTCTTCCTCCCGGGGGAGTTTGACCACCGCGACGACGCCCAGAAGAATCGAGGCTGCGACGAAGAGCGGGGTGAGTTTGGAGTCGACAAAGGCGGCGGCGAGCCGCCCGGCAGCGCGGAGGCGGGGGGCGTCGTTCACTTTTTGGCCTCCTGGATCGCCACGCGAGCGCCGTCGGCGAGCAGCGGCGGGGGCGTTACGACGATTCTTTCTCCGGCTGCCAGGCCTGAGAGAACCTCGCGCTTATCGTCGCGCCCCTCACCCAGCGTGACGAAGCGCAGCCGCGCCTTAGCTCCTTCCACGACATACACGGACCGGATCTGGCCGCGCTCAAGAACCGCGGATTCGGGAACCAGCAATGCCCAGCGCTTGCCGGAGGCGAAGCCGACGCGCCCGAACATTCCGGAACGCAGGCCCGGCAGCGCGGGCAGATCGATCTTCGCAGTGAAGGTGCGCGTCGCGGCATCCACCGAAGGTACGATTTCGGCGACACGGCCGGTGACGGTTTGGTTAAGGCCGCCGATTTCGACCGCAACGCTCTCACCGGCCCGGACGAGATCTAGCCGCGACTCGTCGATTGAAACCTCCAGGCGCGGGTTGCCTTCGCGCTCCAGAGTGAGCAGCGGAGCCCCCGGCGTGGCCAGGCTGCCCGGATCGGCTCTGCGTTCGGTGACCAGGGCCGCGAACGGCGCGTTAAGCGTACCGTAGCCGACGGCCACACGCGCGGCGGCGATTTCGGCTTCGGCCTGGCTGCGGCGCGCCTCGATTTGCCGCCGCTTCGATGCGGCCATCTCGAGCGCCGCCTCGGCGCTCCGGAGCCGCGCTTGTGACTCGTCGAATTCCTGCTGCGAGACAGACGCCTTGGCGAGCAGGTCCTGGAACCGCTTGTGAGTCACTCGGGCCAGTTCAAAGTTGGCGCGGGCGGCCGTTATGGCGCTTTCGGTCTCGTCGATGGCGCTTTCGGTTTCTGCGCGGGCGGCCTCGGATCGGCGCAGGTGCGCCTCGAGATCCCCGCGGTCTAACACGATGAGCGTCTGGCCGGCTTGCACGTGGTCGCCGGCCTGCACGCGGATTTCGAGAATATTGGCGGCGATCTTCGCGGCAATAGCGGCGCTATAGCGGGCACGCACGCTCCCGCTTGCCTGGTAGATATCGGCGATCTCGGAATCAGCGACGGTCTCGACCGGAACGGTGGTCACTCTCGGTTCGCCGCCCGCCGCGGCGACGCGAGCTTCGCGCGGTGAGCAGCCGGCAATCGTCAAAATCAGAATCGTGAGCGGCAACAATCGGTTCATAGGTACGCCTCAATTTACGACCGCGGAATCGGCCGTCAGCGTTCCAGCGGCGTGCTCAAGCGCGGCGGCGGCGATGCGGCGATCATAGACGGCCGCCAGACGTTGCGTACGCGCGGCGGCCAGCGCCGTCTCGCTGCGCAGCAGTTCGGTTACAGTGATCAGACCGGCCTGGTGGCGGTTCCGGATGATGCGGTGGGCCTCTTCGGCCTCGGCTGCAGCGGCGGAAGCAACTTCGACTCGCTGCGCGGCGGCCCTCAGATCTAGGTACGCCTTGAGTACCTCCAGGTGGACTGCTGAATCGGCGCGCTTGCGCAACGCTTCGGCGCGTGATTCCGCGAAGCGTGCCTGCTCCACGCGGGCCTTGGTCTCGCCCCCGTTCCACAAGTTCCAGCGAAGCGTAACGGCGGTAAACCAGTTCGCGCCGCCTTTACTGAAGAAATTCTGCCTGTCGGCCTCCAAGATCCCCTGAAACACGACCTGCGGCCAATAATTGGCGCCAGCGATTTGCTGCTGCGTGTGGGCGAGGCGCTGGGCGAGTTCGGCCTGCCGCATTTCCGGACTGTTGTCAGCGGCCAGGCGACGGTACTCTTCAAGCGTGCCCTCGGGCTCGCCGACGCTGGAATCAAGCGGCGTCGTCAAGTGGAAGGTGCGATCGAGGCTGACGCCAAGCGCGTCGTTCAGCCCCGCGCGGGCCACGGCCAGATCGTTCGAAGCGCGGATCTGCCGCTCCTGCATCGCAGCCAGGTGGACGCGCAGGGCCAGCACATCCGCCTGAGTGCTGCGGCCGGATTGGTAGATAGACTCCGCACGTTCGAGGTCCGCCTGGGCGCTGTCGACCGATTGCCGCGCCACCTCCAGATTTTTCTCCGCCAGTGTGGCGCCGAAATAGGCGCGCACCACATTCAGGATGACGTCCGAATGGCTTTGACGCGTATCCTCGTCGGCCATCTGGCGGGTGAAGCGCGCTGCTTCGACACTGCGGCTGGTTTGCCGCGCATCGAATACTACCTGCTCGACCGTCAATTGCGACTGGTAATTATTCATAGCGTCCGGGCGATTCAGCGATCCGATCGCGAAATTCGCATCGCTGAACTGGTGCTGGGTCAGAAGCGAGCTAAATACGAACACGGGATTGTTGCCGCGTTGGAGGCTCTCTGAAAACTGCAAGCGCGGCAGATAACCGGACTGGGCTTGGCGAATGCGAGCCTCCGCTTCTTTTTCCCCGGCGTCCGAAGCGGCGGCAAGCGGATTCGAGTGTAGGGCCAGATCGACCGCTTGTCGTAACGTAAGGGCTTCTTGCGCGAGAAGAGGAGAACCGGCAAGCGCAAGTAAGATTAGGTATCTGGCGGACATAGTTGTTCACCGTAACCCTTCAAATAAATCGGTTTCCAGCTTTCGTCCGCCATTAACCGAGCTATAAGCGCGATAGAACTCCTGTGATCCCCACAGCGCGGCCTGCTGGTCTTCGGTGAGACTTTCTAGTCGCTCATAGATGGATAGCTGGGTTTGATGGCAGCAAATCGCTCTCCACACAATGGGCCAATAGGCGGACGTATCGATCTCGGTGGTCACGGCCCAATCGGGCCAAGGCGCGGCCTGCCGCTCAACGCCGTCGACCATCGATGTCAACTTGCGAAAGGCGGCCTGATAAACCTGCCACTTGTTGGCTCGCCACGCCAAATAGTGCAGCTTTCGAACGCGATGAGGCGGAAGCGAATCCGGTTGCGAACCGCCGTCCGCGCGGTATTCGCAATCGGCCGCGCACACGATGGCGGCGGTCGTGAATTGGGAGATGGCAATGTGGTCAGGGTGCCCGTACGCTCCCTCCGGACCGAAGGTTACGACCACATCGGGCTGAATTCGCCGAATGTGAGAGGCGACGGCGCGAATGGCAGTTGCCGCCTCGACCTGGTCTAGGGCGCCGTCCGGGTAGTTCAAGAGGGAGATCTCGCGAATTCCGAGCACTGCGGCGGCGGCTCGCAGTTCCGCTTCCCGAACGCGGCCGACTTCAATCGGATCGCCTCCCTTCCCGAGTGAGCCGAACCTTCCGCGTTCTCCGCGTGTGGCTGTGACAAGATACGTCTCAACTCCCTCAGCGGCGTACTTGGCGAGCGTGCCGCCGAAACCGAGCGACTCATCGTCGGGATGAGCGAGGACGGCCAGCAATTTAAGTTTCTTGATCATCGTGATCCTCCAACGCGAGATTGGGCGGCCGCCTCGGCGCAGTTCTTCAGTCCCTGCTCCTCAAGAGCGAGATGACGCGCGTTCAAGCCACGGGTCAGACGAGCGCAGAGAGTGCCCGAGAAAAGGAAAATGGTTTTGCGATTCATGTTTCCTTGCTCCTTGGTCTACAATTGTTGGGGAAACGGGGCGTAACAACCATGTCCGGGCGTCCCGATGAATTGCTCGGACGTTCTCCTGGGCTGATTGGTTTGCAGACCGGCCGGGAAAATTCGCTGGCCGTTCACAGAGCCGAATGGATGCATTCTCCGAGATCCTGAGTGGAATCAAGTTAAACGGCGCATTATTCTTCAGCGCTGAGTTTTCGGCTCCCTGGTGTTTTGCGTCACCCGCGTCCAACACTCTCGCGCCTCTGTTGGCGCCAGGAGCGCCCCACTTGGTGATCTACCACTTCGTCATCGACGGCGCAGCATTCGTGACGTTACCCGATGGAGAATCGATCGAGCTTGGTGCCGGAGATATCGTCGTCCTTCCCCACGGGGATCCACACGTGATGACCAGCGCCCCAGGTGTGGCCGCAGAATCGCTCAACTCGGCCATTCTTTCCAAGATCAAAGCGCGCGACCTGCGTCCCATGCAGGCCGGCGGAGGCGGCGACTCGGCGCGATATGTTTGTGGGTACATGGCTTGCGACCCCTTCCTGAGCCGGCCAATTTTGGGCGGTCTGCCGCCTGTCTTCAAGGTCCACATACGATCGGATCGCTCGGGGCAGTGGCTTGAGAATTCCATCCTGCACCTGGTAGAAGAAGCAGCTTCGGGCCGGGTCGGCAGCGATGCCATGTTAGCTAAACTCTCGGAGGCGTTATTCGTCGACACTCTGCGTCGCTATGTCGCGGCCCTGCCTGAGCACCAGACCGGTTGGCTCGCGGGAGCGCGCGATCCCATCGTGGGGAAAAGCCTCGGATTGCTGCACAGCCGCATCGCCCATGCTTGGACCATCGCGGATCTGGCCGAGGAAGTGGGCATTTCACGGACTGCTCTCGTGGAGCGCTTTACCCGGTATCTCTCCGAGCCACCCATGACTTATTTGACTCGTTGGAGGCTTCAGTTGGCCGCGCGGTCGCTTGAGAATACGCCGCGGGGTGTAGCGGAGATCGCCGGCGAAGTGGGATACGAGTCGGAAGCGGCCTTCAATCGCGCATTTAAACGAGAATTTGGGGAGCCCCCCGGCCGCTATCGCCTCAAGCACAAACGGACCTTTAGCGAGAGCGCTCACCTTCCAGTTGGCCAAGCCAACCTAGGAGTAAATTCGGGCCGTGCTGAATCGGCGGGAAGGTCAAATTTTTCGTCATAGCCTTCTTATAGCTCTGCTCGATCTCGCCTCGCCTGCGCACTTTTTCCCCCTTGCCCCGCTAGCTGCGCTCAGGTAGACTACTGACGTTTTCGCCCTAAGCGGCATCCGTACGAAAAATCGCGCGGAGGTGATCTCGTGCGTTTGGGAGTAATCGTTACCGTCTTCTTTTTAGTTGCCAATGCCGCGCTTGCGCAGGGCGACCGCGGCACGATAACCGGTACGATCGCCGATCCAGCGTCGGCGGTGGTGTCCGGCGCCCGACTCAAGCCAAGAACGTAGAAACCGGAGCGGTGTACGAAGCCGCGAGTTCGGCTACCGGCAACTTTACTCTTTCGCAATTGCCCACCGGCACTTACGAAATCTCTTCGACTGTGGCCGGATTTAAGGGGTACGTGCGGCGGAACCTGGTTCTGGGCGTGGCGCAAACCTTGCGCGTCGATATCGTGCTTGAGGTCGGGGCGAACTCCGATTCGATCACGATCACCGAGTCCGCAAGCCTGTTAAAGACAGAAAGCGGCGAATTGAGCCACAACGTAACGGCTCGGCGATTGGACGATCTGCCCGTGTTGTCCATCGGCGCCGCCGCGGGCACGGCGGGCATCCGCAATCCGGCAGCCGTCACGTTGCTGCTTCCCGGCGCCACCTACACTGGTAACGCCCTCATTCGCGTGAATGGCGCTCAGGGGAACACAAACAACTTCCGGATCGAGGGCCAGGACGCAAGCAATGGATTTCTCGCCGGCCTCAACCAACAGACTCAACCGAGCGTCGACGCGATCCAGGAAATCTCCGTTCAAACCAGCAATTATGCGCCGGAATTTGGGCAAGTTGGCGGCGGCTACTTTAATCTCACGATGAAATCCGGCAGCAACCAGTTCCACGGAAGCGCGTACGATTATTTTGTGAACGAAGTGCTGAACGCCGGCACACCTTTCACCAACAACGGTCGCGGCGGACTGATCCGGCCGGTGCAGCGGCGCAACGATTACGGCTTCACGCTCGGCGGTCCGGTGGCTATTCCAAAGCTGTACAACGGCCACGACCGCACGTTCTTCTTCTTTAATTGGGAACAGTACCGCGAAACGCAGAACATCAACAATCAGGCGATCACGGTTCCCACGGCGGCCTATCGCGCAGGCAATTTCAGTGCGGCCCTTACCGGCCGCACGCTGGCAACCGATCCACTGGGCCGTGCAATTATGGAAAACACGATTTACGACCCCGGCACGCAGCGCTTAGCTCCCAATGGCCAATTAATCCGCGATCCGTTCCCTGGAAATGCGTTCCCAGCGTCCCAAATGGATCCCGTGGCCCTGAAGATTCAAGCTTTGATTCCGTTGCCGACGAGGCCAGGATTGGTGAATAATGCGATTTTCCCTTATCTCAGTCAACGAGTAACGGACATCCCCGCGCTGAAGATTGACCATTCCATCAGCCTCAAGGCTAAATTATCTTTCTACGGATCGCGCACGTCCACCGAAAGCCCGTTCGCGCCGGGTTCGGCGAACGCGGACGGGCTGCCCGTACCGGTTACACAAGCACGCGGCACATATATTTATTCGCAGAATGAACGCCTGAACTTTGACTACAGTCTGACGCCGACGCTCCTACTGCACTTGGGCGCCGGATACACGGATGACGATTTCAACGCTCCCGCGCCGATCTCGAATTACAACGCAGCACAAGAGCTGGGTTTGACCGGTACTCCTGTGGCCGTGCGGCAGTTCCCGAATTTCAGCGGATTGCAGGCCCCCCTGGGAGGCATGAAGAACATGGGCCCCAACGGCGTTACCGGTAGCGTGACGTCGAACTACATGTCGAAACCGACCGGAACTGCAAGCCTCACGTGGGTTAAGGCCAATCACACATACAAGGCGGGTGCGGAAGCGCGGTTTGAAGGGTATATCGGACACATCTATACCAATGCAACCGGCTCCTTCGCCTTCAGCGCGAATGAGACGGGACTGCCTTCCACAAACGGGCAGAATCTTTCGGGGGGCTCAGTCGGATTTCCCTACGCTAGCTTCCTATTGGGAGCGGTTGACACGGTCAATGTTACATCCCCCATTATTTTTCGGCTTGCCAAGCAGCAATGGGGCATGTTCGTTCAGGATTCCTGGAAAATCACGCGTAAACTCACACTAGATTACGGTCTGCGCTATGACTACTCCACATACCTCAAAGAAGAGTACGGACGGGTACTGAATTTCTCGAAAATCACCGCAAACCCGACAGCAGGCGGCCATCTGGGCGCGGTGATTTTCGAGGGCGCCGGGCCGGGCCGCTGCGGCTGCGAATTCGCGCACAATTACCCGCTGGCGCTTGCGCCGCGGCTGGGGTTGGCTTACCAAATCAATCCGAAAACCGTTCTGCGCGCCGGCTGGGGCATCGTTTATTCCGGTACCGAGGACGGCAACGGAGCCGTGAATACTCTGCCTGTCACGAGTCCGACTGGTTCGCCAACGTTCGGCCAGCCGGCGATGCTGTTGCGCAACGGCATTCCGATCCCGCCGTCGCAATATATGTGGCCGAACTTCAACCCAGGTCAATTTCCCAACGGGTCAGCGCTCAACGCGCCGCCTGTAGCTATCGATCAGAACGCTGGGCGGCCGGCGCGGCAGAATCAGTGGAGTATTGGCGTTCAGCGCGAGATCCTGCGCGACCTGGTAGCGGAAGCTTCGTATGTGGGGAATCGCGGCGCTTGGTGGATCTCGCCGGGATTGATCAACATGAATGCGCTCACGCCGCAGATCCTCGCCAACTACGGGCTGAACGTCAATAATTCGGCGGACCGAACCCTGCTCACGTCCCTGCTCAATTCGTCTACCGCGACTTCCCGAGGTTTCAACAACCCTGCGTATCCGGGTTTCCCACTCACTACCACAGTGGCGCAATCTCTTCGACCGTACCCGCAATTCGGCGCGATTACTTATTGGTGGTCGCCGCTGGGCAAGACTTGGTACGACTCGCTACAGGTGAAAGCAACCCAACGTTTTTCTCACGGCCTGTCTTTCACCAGTGTATTTAGCTGGCAAAAACAATTAGTTCTGGGTTCCAGCAACAATCCGTTGGCGGGAACTTCCTCGGGCGGTTATAACGATGTTTTCAACCGCGGTCTGAACAAGAGCATTTCGCAATACGACCAGCCGTTCGTTTTCAATATTTCTCTAAATTACACCTCGCCCAAGGTAGGCAGGAATAAAGCGTTGTCATGGGCAGTGCGGGATTGGACCCTGGGCACGCTCCTACAGTATGCCAGCGGGATGCCAATTCAATCCCCAGCGGCGCAGAATTCGCTTTCAACGGTGTTGTTCCAAAGCACCCTGGCGGATCGGGCGCCGGGCGTGCCCTTGTTCACCAAGGACATCAACTGCCACTGCTTTGATCCCAACAAAACCTTTGTGTTAAATCCGGCCGCGTGGACCGATCCGCCGGCGGGCCAATTTGGCACGGCGGCGCCGTTTTATAGCGACTACCGCTATCAGCGGCGTCCCATGGAAAACGTCGGAGTTGGCCGGACTTTTCGCATTCATGAGACTGCTACGATCAACATTCGAGCGGAGTTCACAAACGTATTAAACCGAACCGGGATGAACAACCCGACAGCGACCAACGCCAAGGCAACCCAGACTGTGGGACCATCCGGGAATAATGTTGCCGGGTTTGGCTGGATCGATACATCGAGCGTGTTATTTCCGGCCAGGCAGGGAACCATCGTGGGCCGATTCACGTTCTGATCGCGGTAGCCGAGAGGTGACCGTGGTAGAAGTTCTTACGGAGGCTTTTTAATGAAGGCACGTTTCACGGCAGTCGTTTCGGCCCTTACGCTGGCGGTGGTGGCGCCGGCTTTTGGGCATCATTCGTATTCGGCGGAGTTCGACGAAACCAAGCCCATCAAGCTGACGGAAACGGTGGTGAAGGTGGAATGGTCCAATCCACACATCTGGATCTACTTGGACGTGAAGGATGCGGACGGCAAAGTGAGCACGTGGGGCTTCTCCGGATCGCCTCCAGGCATGCTGATTCGCAGGGGTGTCACGAAAAGCAGCATCAAGCTGGGAGAGGTGCTCACCATCCAGGGCCATCGCGCCAAAGATGGTTCGAATAACAGTTCCGGAAACGTCGTCACGTTCGCCGACGGCCGCGACGCGCTGCTTGGTCAGGATCAGGTATTTAGCGGACAAACCGTGCCCGCCCCGAACTCAAAGAAGGAATAGCGGCAGGGAAAGGAGGACTTTTAACGTGCGCAAAGTTCTTGTTGCGTTATTGATAACCTTCGCGGCATGGGTGCACAATCCGGCGGCCGCGCAGGGTACGGGCAAACCGGCCTCTGGTATTCCCCGCATGCCGGACGGCAAGCCGAACTTCACGGGAGTGTGGGCGGGGCCGGCGTTTACCCACATTGTTGGCCCAAACGATACCGACGCTCCTCACATCACTGGTTTCGATCGCAATAAGATGTCCCCTTTGCTGCCGGGAGTTGAATCGATTTTCCGCCAGCCGAACAACGGGGATCTCCGTCACGACGATCCAACCGCTCTGTGTCTGCCGGACGGTCACCCACGCGAGGCGTTGGCCCCATACGCCACCCAGATTGTGCAGACGCCCGACACGGTCGTGATTCTATACGAATACATGCATTTTTTCCGGGTTATCCCGATCGGTAAACCGCATCCCGACGACGTAGAACTCACATTTATGGGAGACGGCGTGGCGAAATGGGACGGCGATACCTTGGTGATTGATACGATCGGCCTGAAGTCTTGGCCGATTTCCGCTAGCAACCAGTGGCACAGCGATGCTCTGCACACTATCGAACGTTTGCACCACGTCGACGCTACGACCGTGTCGTATGAGATTACAATCGACGATCCCAAGATATTTACCAAGCCCTGGTCGCAACAATTTCAGATGAAGCTGCATCCCACCTGGAGGCTTTTGGAGCAGGTCTGCGAAGAAAACAACCGATGCGAAGGTGGAAAGTGCACCGATTCGGATGTGCAAAAAGGAAAATGAGCACCGGGACATGGGCCGCTTCGTCGGCCTTGGGCACTGATGACGTTCTGATGCTAT
Organism: Bryobacteraceae bacterium; assembly: GCA_036557165.1. Lineage (GTDB taxonomy): Bacteria > Acidobacteriota > Terriglobia > Bryobacterales > Bryobacteraceae > Palsa-187. The sequence continues at coordinate 9,045 of DATBIA010000015.1, read as the reverse complement.
CGACGAGGATGAAATTTCGAATGCATCGCCAACCTGAAAAGCCGCCTCAATTCCGCTTGCGTGCAGCCTTCGCCACTTCCACCGCCAACCCGTAATCGCCGCCGGGCGCGCTTATCTGAATGCCGGCCGCCAGCGGCCTGACGCGCTGGACCAGCTCGCGGGCGATCGCGGTGCCCTCCGCGCGGGCCGCCGCGCCCGCTGGGGCGACGCTCATCCGACTCATGTATTCCGTCGGAACCGGAAGGCGGAGCTCGTTAGTCATGAACTCGGCGTTACGGAAGCTCGCCAGCGGCCAAATGCCGGCGATCAATGGAATCTTGTACTGTTCGATGCGCTTCTGAAAAGCCTCCAAGAGATCGGCATTGAACACAGGCTGCGTCACCACGAACTCCGCGCCGGCCTTGACTTTCGCCTCGAAGCGTCGCAATTCCTCGTCGATGTCGATGGCTGCCGGGTTCGCTCCCACTCCGATCGTCAAGGCCGTCTGCGAGCCCATCGGATTACCCCCCAGATCCAGGCCCCGATTGAGGTTATTTACCATCGCCACCAGCCCGATCGAGTCCACGTCGAACACCGCCGTCGCGTCCGGATAGCCGCCGCTTCGCGGAGGATCGCCGGTGATGCACAGCAGATTCGGTATTCCAATCGCGTGAGCGCCCATCAGATCGCTCTGAATGCTCAGGACATTGCGGTCCCGGCAGCAGAAGTGGAGCAGCGTTTCCATTCCGGCTTGCTGGTGAATCAGTTGGCAAAGAACCGACGCGCTGAGGCGCGCGCTCGCCCGGGGACCGTTCGGAACGTTCACGCAATCGATGCCGGCCTGCTTACAGAGTTTCGCGCCTTCGATCTCTTTCGAGGCGTCCAGACCTCGCGGGGGGAGAATTTCGACCAACGTCACAAATCTTCCGGCGGCCAGCTTCGCAGCCAGATCGCTTTTCTTCGCGAAGGGAACTTTTTCAAGCTCGGCATGCCTGCTGGATCGCGCGGGCGCCGGGATTTCCGTCGCGGCTGGCGCATCCATCGCTACCGATTCCAGGTTCCGCGCCTGGTCTTTAATCTCCTTAATGTGCTCGGGCGTAGTTCCGCAGCATCCCCCCACAATCTTTACGCCCATGCGGAGGAATCGCCGGGCGTAGTTCGCCATGTAGGCGGGCGAGCAGAGGTAGACGTTCCGGCCTTCCAGAGGAACAGGCAGGCCGGCATTGGGCAGAACGCTGAGCGGTTTGGCGGTCCATGCCGCCATTTTCTCGACGTTTTCCAGAATCGCCTTGGGGCCGGAAGAACAGTTCAGGCCGACGATATCCACCGGCCACTCATCCAGGCGGCGGGTGAATTCTTCGGTAGATGCGCCGTCGGCCAGGCTCCCATCGTCCTCGATACTGAGGTGGGCCGCGATCACGAGGTCGGGCCCCGCCGCTTCCCGCGCGGCCAGAATCGCTTCGTGCAATTCGGCGAGGTCGCGAAACGTTTCAAGCATCAGCAGATCCACGCCCGCGCCCATCAGCGTTTCGATCTGCTCGCGAAAGATGGCGCGCGCCTGCTCGCGAGTGGTGGCCCCCAGCGGCTCCAACCTGACCCCCAGCGGACCCACGGCGCCCGCCACAAACGCGCGACTAGCGGCATTCGCCGCTTCCCTGGCAATGCGCACCCCGGCTTGATTGATCCTCCGCACTTTATCGGCGAAACCGAAGCTCTCCAGACGCTTGCGGTTCGCTCCAAAGGTGTTCGTCTCCAGGATTTCGGCTCCGGCGCGCGCGTACTCCCGATGGACGTCGCGCACCAGCGCGGGGAGGGACAAGTTCAGCTCATCCAGGCAACGATTGGCAAATGGTCCCCGGGCGTAAAGCGATGTGCCCATGGCCCCGTCCGCCACCAGACTGCGTTGCGTTAAAGCTTCCCGGAACTCAGCCGCCCGGGTCTGCGGCGCAAGAACGCCCATTGTATTCTTACTGTTTGTCCTAAAGTGCAGCTTGCGTTCGCGAGCGCCTGAAACTCGTCAGCTTCGCCAGGCCGGAAACGGATCCGTCCGTGCCTTGCGGCAGCCCTCAATCAGTTCTGGGACTCGCTTGCGCCGGGCCAGAAGGCGTTCGAGCAGGCGCTCAAGCTCCTCCCGGTCCTCCCCGAGCCATGCCAGAGGCAACTCCTTTAAAGCTTGATCCACAATCTCCTCTGGAAAATTGCGGATGCGCTCCAACCACGGCTCAAAATCGCTAAAACCACGCACCAACCGGTACACCAGCGGCCGGAAATACAGCCCCTGAACGGGCGACTCGGTCAGCCGCCAGTGCGGCCCCTCGAATACATACCCATTGTCCATCATTTGGCCGATAAATCCCAAGCGGAGGGGCGCCTCCTCGGGATTGCGATCCCAGCGGCCACCATCGCCTTGCAGCCGGGCTCGGAAGAATATCGCTTGCCGCGCGTCGGCGTTCCCGATCCATTTATCGAACGCCAGCACGCCCAGAAATTGTGAGAGATTCTCCACCTTGGCCAGCAGAGCGTCCGGAAGAAAATCGTAGACCGCCACGCGCCGCGGGTTGCCTGGGAAGCGCGATCCGAAATGCCATCCCAGCGTGGGGGGGAAGCGCTGACTGCCCAGTTGCATATAGACATCGGGATTATCGTTAAGGAAACCGTCTGTGACCCGAATCATGGCCGCTTCCGGGGTGGAGAGGCCCAGGAACGAAAGAAACGCCGCGGAGATCCACTCATTGATCAGGATCCGCCGGTGCTGGGGATTATTTTGGAATTTGACTACGTAAAAGTGCTCGTCGGCGGCTTCCAGCAGATGCGCTTGAGAGCCTCCGCGCATTTTCCTGACCATGCGGCGGGCGTCTACCGGCATTTAACTGGCGCCAGAAGCATGCGTGGGGTACCTTAGAGATTATATGAACGACGAAACGGAAGCAATAGCGGTCCCGAACAAAGCCGGGGGAGACAAGCCCGGCGCCGGCATGACCAAGGAGGAGGTGGCGCTGGAGCTGACGCGATTTATCGCCGTGACCACCGGCCTGGGAAAGAGCACGAGCAGCGCCGGATTCTCCGGCAAAACCTCGAAAACTCCGGAAGAACAGGCGGATGCCTTGCTAGCCCTGTATCAGCGCTGCCGCGCAATTGTAGACAAGGGATAAATAACGGCCGGGCAGACGTCTGTCTGCCCCGCCAACCTTTATCGTCTTCTCCCCTTCTTCTTTGCGGAGGATTTCTTAGCGGCCGCTTTTTTCGGAGCCGCCTTTTTTGCAGCCTTTTTTGCAGCCTTTTTGGCGGCTTTCTTGGGAGCCTTTTTCGCGGCCTTCCTGGCGGGGGCCTTCTTAGCCGCCTTCTTGGCCGCTTTTTTGGCTGCGGCCTTTTTGGGAGCGGCTTTCTTCACTGCCTTCTTCGGCGCGGCGGCCTTCCTGGCGGGCTTCTTGGCCGGTGGAACCTCCTGCATCATTTCCTCGGCGGGAGCAGGCGCCGGCGGTGTCACCGCTATCACGGTCTCCGTTACGCTGCCCACTTCTTCCACATCGTCGTCTTCATCCACTCCGTAATCGCCCAGATCGTCGTCCACGTTGATGTTGGTTTCCTCGTCGTAGTCGTCGATTTCATCCTCATCGACCGAGAGTCGATACTCTAGCATCAGTCCTCCTAAAGGGTTTCGGGTACCGGCGCGCTATCACACTCGCGAGCGTAACCAGAACTTAGAATATCGCTTTTTATACGGAAGGCAAGGGAAAAACATGAAGACTGCGCAAATAACAGAACGGGGGATGGGTTCCCGCGGACGGCGGGCTTCTATGCGCCAGGAGCGCGGCGTGCTGGACTCTTCGAACTCGTTTTTTGGGCGGTCGTTTTTTGGGCTGAGCCCTTCTGCTCGGATGTCGCCTGCTTGTGAGAGGCGGGGCTCCTAGACGTGGAAGCGCGCGCGACCGCGAGCTTCTTCGATGTCCCCGACGTCTTCCTTGCGATGGTTCGCTTGGCAGGCCGGTCACCCGGAAACGCGACCGGGATTGCCACGAACTGCCCCACATCGGGCAGAGCGTCGCGGTTGGCCGCCGCCAGGCTTTCGGCGGTAGCGCCGTAATGCTTGGCGAGCGAGGCCAGCGTATCGCCGCTCTCTACTCTCTGCATGCGCCAGGAATCGCGCCGGTTCACCGGAACGACGGCCAAAGCTTCCTCCAGACGGTCCAGTGTTCCCTTGGGAACATGCAGCCGGTAGCCGGCCGGGGCTATGCCTTTTAGCAAAGCCGGATTCAGATCGCGCAACTCGCTTACGGTGCTGTCGACCGCGGTGGCGGCGAGGGCCAAACTCGTCGGAGCTTCCAATTCCATCGAATCGTATTCCAAAGGCGGGTCGAAGGCGATATCGTCCAAGCCATAATCCTTGGCGTTCTTCGAAACAATGATCATCGCCAGAATCGCCGGTACGTAGTTTTCCGTTTCACGCGCGGGTAAAACCCCCATGCGCCGCAAGGCCCAGAAATCCGCATACCCGGTCCGCTGCACCGCGCGATCGATACAGAGCGGACCGCAATCGTAGGCCGCAAGCGCCAAATACCAATCGCCCAAATGCGTGTACAAGTCGTGCAGATGCCGGGCGGCCGCGCGCGTGGCTAGTTCCGGGTCCATGCGCAGATCGAACGACGAATTCACGTCCAAGCCGTATTCCTGGCCTCGGAATTTCGCGAATTGCCACAGTCCCACGCAAAGCTTGTTGGAAACAGCGTGAGGTTGGAAACCGGATTCCGCCTGGGCGACGAAAATCAACTCCTGCGGTAAGCCCTCCTCCGCCAAAACCCTCTCGATCATGGCTTTGTAGCGGCCGGACCGGCGCAGTCCGGATTCCAGGATCTTCTTACCGCGCGGCGAAGAAAAGAAATTAATGAAGCTAACCACGGCGTCGCTTTCCTGTAGTGGAAGCTGCGATTGCGTGGCCTGGATCTGCTCCCTCACCTTGTTGCGGAGGGCTGGATCGACAGGGAAAGTCAACTCAAGGATCTCGTCGATGGGCCGCTTGTCGTATTTCGGCTGGTCGGGGTCCGGTTCCGAGCCTCGGCCGGCGCCAAGGTCCCCGGCATCGTAGCGATAGATCGAGTCGACCATTTCCTCCAGCCGCTGCTCCATTCGAGGGCGTTCCGCGATATCGTCCGGCGCCGACATCAAAATTTCCACCGCGCGATTGAATTCCCGGCGGGCGTCGTCGGTTCGTCCGTCCTGAATGGCTCGTTTTCCCGCCGCGAAACGCTCTTCCGCCCGCTTAATCAGGAATTCGCCGTCGGTTGGGCGGGGGATCAGGGGAGCCGTATTGCCCAGAGACGGGGCCTCGCTGGCGTAAAACGCCGCCAGAAGAGGCGGCGGCTCAGGCAGCGCTTCGGCTGGCGCGGCGGCCGGAGGCGCGGGCGGCAGGAAAAAACTGCGGAACTGCTGTGTAGGAGAAGTCGTGGCGCAACCCGCCAACATGACAACTCCGGCGGCGGAAACCACCCCTAGCACAGCGCTTAAATGTGCAGTCACTCGCATGCGAAGAGTGAATCGTCAATTCTAGCAAGAAGATTACAGCGAAAGTCAAGGGGGGCCGGAGCCGACATCGCCTCGCTGCCTCGCTCGAGTGCGAATTTCAACGCCATCGCGCCACTACATATTCGTGAGGATTCCGGCTCGGAGGAGTCGGCTGATGGGACCGCTTGGGGTCCTGGAGTCGATCCCCGGCCTGCAGCAACAGGCCGGGGAAATTCCATCCGGGCGGAAAGGATGAGATCGATGACTACTTTTGTAATCGCCATCTCGGCCCTGATTAACGCGATCAGGGTCACGGTTACTCTCCGTCTCAAACGGAAGTAGCCTACCCTTGGGGCCGGTAAAACCGGCCCCAAGCCTCACTTGCAGTATACAGCGATCCAGCGAAATTGAGAATAGCCCGTCAAAACAGAAGTTTGACTATTCGCGGCGTAGCCGTTTTCCTCTGGCTTCCGTCGCTTTAGTAGGCTGCTTCGCTCTGACGAGGCGAAGGAAGCGACCGCCTAAAGCGGCGGCTCAGATCCGCCCGAGTTGTCAGCCTGCCTATCGACTTCATCCAACAGGTGATCGGAAATTTTTGTGCTGGCGAAGCCCTGCATCACCACGAATGGCTGCATTAAAGGGTTCTCGAACCGGAACCTGAAGCGCCGTTTTTCTCCGATCCGCTGAAGAACAGGCCCTCGCTTCTCCTCGCAGAAATCGCTCAGATGCTGGGCGTAGTTCGCGATTTCTACTTTTCTTCCAAGGATCTCCGACAAGGGATGCCTGACGTCCTGCGCCGCGAAATATCCAAGCTCATCGGTCTCCGCTAGCGCGCACGCCAATAGCACATCGGCGAATAAATTGTCTTTACGCGGGCTGGTAGTCGCCTGATGCCATGTCCGTTTAACCGACTGTTGCGAGTTGCCTATGGAATTCTCAATCGCTCTACTCATCAGAGCAAGGTCTATCGTTTCATAAGCGTTGTCTAATGACCGCGCGTACCTGCACGTGCCTTCCCTTGAACAGTGATCGTTCATCAATCGGAGCTGTCGGCATGAATACCGATGCCGGATCGCGGAAAAAGATCCGCCTGTGTATCCATTGCCCAAGTGTAGAATCTGGTTGGCCAACTACAGTCTTAACTTTGGGAATATGAGGCCCTAGCCAGCCAAGCCACGGACGACGGCATCTCGCTCCATTTCTGGAGCCTTGGTCTCTCCATTGCGTGGCAGCAGAATGCGGAACCGCGTTCCCGATCCCACCGCGGAGGCTACGTCCATACGGCCGCCGTGCGCCTCGACGATCCAGGAAACGAAGCTCAACCCGAGCCCCAAACCCGAAATCCGGTTCGTTTCCGCGTTCCGCACCCGGTAAAACCGGTCGAAAATGTGGGGCAGATCCTCGGCCGCGATGCCCACCCCGGAGTCTTCCACCTCCAGGATCGCAAACGCGGGCGATTCGGCAGGGCTAACCCGCACCCATACGGAACCTCCCGGCGGAGTGTATTTCACCGCGTTCGAGAGCAGATTCGAGATCAGCCGCTCGATCTGAACGCGATCCGCCGGAATCACGGACCCGGGCGCGATGTCCGCCCTGAGGCGAAGGTCGTTTTCCTGCGCCGGGATCTGGAATTGCTCCACGATGTCGAGCGCCACCTCGCCCAGATCCAGAGGCGCCTTTTGCAAAGCCAGTTGGCCGGATTCGGCTTGCGAGAGCAGCAGCAGCGCCCGCACGATGCTCGATAGCTGCTCCACGTCTTCCAGGGCGTTCGTCATGGCTTCGCGGTACTGCTCGGGGGTTTCGGCGGTGAACAGCGCCACTTCCAACTGGCCCCGAATAGAGGTCAGCGGCGTGCGCAATTCATGCGACACATCCGTGGAGAAACGGCGGATCTGCTCGAAGGACTGGCTTAGCCTGGCCGTCATACGGTTGAAGCTAACGATCAGATGATCGAGCTCGTCGCCGGCCCCGCGCGGCGGAATGCGCAGCGAAAGATTTGATCCGGTGATATTCTGCGCGGCCTGAGCGACGGAATTCAGCGGACCCAGCGCCCGGCCGGCCCAAATCCACCCCAGCAGGCTCGATAGGGCGATCAGTCCCGGAAGAAATAGAAAATAGTCGCGCGTGAGCTGCGCCACCGTCTTCCGGCTGTCGGCGAGCGAGCGGCCCATCGCGAGGAAATAACGCTGCTTGTGGCGCGGCCCGGCCAACCAGCCGCGTTTGATCATATAAGGAACGCCGTCGGCGTCGGACCGGTAGGTGTATTCCGTGAATCCCTCGGGCATGCTCAAGATCCGACGGATGTCGGAGAGGGAGTCGAAGCCGATCGAACGGTAGGTTTCTGAATTGTCCAGCGCGAGGCCGTTGGGGTCGGCGATGAAATAGACTTGCTTGAGCTGGGCCACGATGCTCTGCTCGTCTTCATCGGCGGGCTCCGACCAGACGGGCCGCTCATTGACGATGTTGACCCAGCCTTTGACGGCGCCCCAATCGTCGTCGAGCAGCGCCTGAACGCCTCCATCCAGCCGGGTCTTCAACTCGTGGCGGAACAGCAGTCCCAGCGCGACCAGGAGCAGCGTGAAGAACATCACGTAGCTCAGCATCAGGCGGAAGCGCAGCCCGCGAACAAAGCGGGCGCGCACCACCGGACTGCCGAACACGCGTGTGAATTTTGCCATGCCCCTCAGCTTCTCTGGCCTTCGGGAGCCTCCAGCAGGTAACCGATGCCGCGCACGGTCTGGATCATCTTTTGCGGCCATCTATCGTCGATTTTACTGCGCAAATGGCGGATGTACACGTCCACGATGTTGGTCAGCCCGTCGTAATCCATGTCCCAGACGTGCTCGACGATCATGGTGCGGCTTAACGGACGGCCCCGATTCCGCATCAGGTACTCTAAAATGCTGAATTCCTTCGGCGCCAAATCGATGTTTTCGCCCGCCCGGGTCACTTTCCTGCGGATGCAATCCAGCATCAGGTCGCCTACTTGAAGGCGCTCGGGCGTGGGCTGGCCGCGCCGCAACAGGACCCGCACCCGCGCCAGCAATTCCACAAAGGCGAACGGTTTTACCAAGTAGTCGTCGGCGCCGCCCTCCAGGCCCTTGACCCGTTCGTCCACGGCTCCGCGGGCGCTCAATATGAGGACGGGCGGGCTCACCTTGCGGTTGCGGATCTTCTGGAGCACCGACAATCCGTCCATATCGGGCAGGCCCAGGTCGAGGATCGCCAAATCGTATTCGGTGGCGTGAACCAGCTCGATGGCTCGCGAGCCGTCGTTCGCCACATCTACCGCATACCCCGCGCTCTCCAGACCCCGCGACAAAAAATCGGCAATCCGTTTTTCGTCCTCCACCACCAGAATCCGCATATCAAGAGTTTACCGTTCTCCGGCGGAAAAACAACCCAGAGTATCGATGTCTCCCGAGTCCGTAATCCGTCCGTAGGCTTGCCCCCGCCCTCACGGGCGGGGCTGAAAGTGGGCACGAAGGTGTTCCAGCGTTCGCACCCAGCCCCGGCCGTAAGGCCGGGGACAAGCGCCGGTTGAATGCCTATCGACGGATTACGGCC
>DATBIA010000014.1:0-89482 GCA_036557165.1 Bryobacteraceae bacterium | reverse complement strand
AGCATTGGCGGGCCCGAAGGGCCCGTCACTAGGGTCGGAAACCTGGAGAGAATAAGGAAGACGCGGAACGGCAGCTAAGGCCGATTCACGATTGGTGCTTTATGCCCGCGCTTCAGCATGGCTCCGGTTAAGGCGATCACTTGTTTGGCGGCGGGTTGTGGCCAATCGCCGCAGCCCGACCCCGTTGGAGAGTCTCTCAAACCATTCGCAACCGGGCCGGGCCGCGTCGAATTCACGACGAAGGCAGGATGGCATGGCCACACGAAAGAAGTCAACCCGCGGACGGCTGGCACGAGCGAAGCTGAAGCCGCAAGACTGGACGTTGGGCTTGGAGGTGGTACACTCGCAAGCCGCGGGAATCGATGTCGGCAGTGAAGAGCATTGGGTGGCCATTCCGCCCTCACTGGATGACTATCCCGTGCGCAGCTGCGGATGTTTCACCGAGGATCTGCGCGGCTTGGTGGAATGGCTGAAGAGCCGGGGCATTACCACGGTGGCGCTGCAATCGACCGGGGTGTATTGGATTCCACTGTACGACCTATTAGAACAATCCGGGATCCAGGTGTTTTTGGTAAATGCGCGCGATACTAAGAACCTCCCCGGGCGCAAGACGGATATCCAGGAGTGTCAGTGGCTGTTGAAACTGCATGTGTACGGACTGCTGCGGAATTCGTTCCGTCCGCCGGAACAAGTTCTGAAGCTGCGCACGTATTGGCGGCAGCGTCAGCAGCACATTGCCGATGCGGCGCGCTGCGTGCAGCGTATGCAGAAGGCGCTGACGCAGATGAACCTGCAATTAACCCATGTGCTGAGCGATATTACCGGCGCCAGCGGGCAAGCGATTCTACGGGCGATTCTGAACGGCGAACGCAATCCGCAAGTCTTGGCTCAGTGGCGCGAGCCCAATGTGAAGGCCAGCGCCGAGGAGGTGGCGAAAAGTCTGGCAGGCAACTGGCGCGAGGATCTGTTGTTCGTTCTGCAGCAAGAATACGACAACTACCAGATGTTTCAGAAACGCATCGAGGAGTGCGACCGGCGGTTGAAGGCGCACTACGAAACGGCGCCTTCCCAAGCCGATCCGAAAACGCTGGGCCCCGCCCCGCGCAACAAACGCGGCCACGGCAATGTTCCGCGCCTGCTGGATCTGCGCCAGGAACTCTATCGCAGCAGCGGCGGGGATCTCACCGCGATCGATGGGATCAATGTGCTCACGGCGCAAACGATTTTGGCGGAGGTCGGAGCGGACATGAGTTCGTTCGCCACGGAAGCGAAGTTTGCGTCCTATCTGGGACTCTGCCCGAATCACAAGATGAGCGGCGGCAAGGTGGTAGGTCGGGACCTTCGCAAAACGGTTTCGCGGGCCGGCCTCGCTCTGCGCCAGGCCGCTAGTTCGTTGCTCCGCAGCCAGTCCTATCTGGGCGCTCAATATCGACGCCTGCGCAGCAAGTTGGGCGCTCCCAAAGCCATGAAAGCCATGGCCAACCGGCTCGCTCGCATCATCTACCGCATGCTTAAATTCGGGCAGGCTTACATCGACAAAGGCCAGCAGTTCTACGACGACAAATATCGCTCTCAACAAATCGCCATGCTTCACAAGAAGGCCGCCGCGCTTGGCCTACAACTCACCACCGCTGCTTCTTCCTCATCAATGCCTTAGCGCTGGGTTTCTGGAGAGCGTGCAGCCGTGGGCTTCAGCCCACGTTTCGGATTCGGCGAGCTAAAGCTCGCCCCAGCACGCTGAAGCGTGCGCCACGCATCAAGCGCGCTATGCCGGTTTCGTGCGCTTGCGGTCGTAGAGCCAGATGGCTCCAAAAACGACGAGGAGGACGGCGGGCAAAATTGAGACGTCGCGGAACGAAGCCTGCGCCGCGCCTCCGAGCACTCGATCGAGCTCCGCTCCGGGCTGAAGAGCCTTGAACGCCGCGTCGCCACCGGCGAGCTCCACTTTCCTGCTATCGAAGATCGCGCCCATCAGCGGCAAAACGAATTGGATGGACAACGTTCCAGCCGTACCCATCAGGCCCATCAACAGCGCGCCGCCGCGCGGGAAGCGCTCGGACGCGGTGGCCAGCATCGTGGGCCACATGTAGCACACGCCGGTTCCCCAAACTGTGGCGGCCAGCAGAGCCGTGAGCGGCGATTCGGCAAAGCTCAGCGCGAACAGCCCCAGGGCTGCCGTCAGACAGGAGCACCACAGGACTCCGATGGGAGAGAGCCTATGAACCAGCGGTCCCGCGAAGTGCCGCATCAGAAACATCAAGCCGCTCACGTAGACCAACAGTAAGATCCCGGGCATGTGAACCACGCGACTCAGCGCCAGATCCACCCATTGGCCGGGCGCAAGCTCCGACGCCGCGGTCAGGAACATCGAACAAAACAGCACGGCGAAGAGCGGATTGCGGAGTTCTTTGAACATTTGGCCAACGGAAACACCGGCGGCGGCGCGCTCGGTGGGAGGGAACTTCACTCCCAGGCACAGCAGAATCAACGCCAATCCGGGCAGCAGCACCGTGCCCAGCTTCGCCTGCCAACCCCATCCGAAATTCGACATCGCGACGCCCAGCAGTCCGCCGACGACCAGCCCGCCGGGCCACCACGCGTGGGCCGCATTAAGTTTCGCGGTCTTCTCGCCGGGATAAAGAGCGGCGATCAGCGGATTCATCACCGTCTCCACCAGTCCCCAGCCGATCCCCGCCACAGCCGCTCCGGCGAGTAGTGCGTTGTAAACTGCGGCGCCCGATGCAAAGCTGCCCGCGAAGGCCATGATCAACATTCCCGCGGGCATCAGAATGCCGGCCAGCGGAAGCAGCAGAGACATTCCGATCCCATCCAGGAGGGGACTGCTGACGGCGATAGTGATGGCGAAGCCCAGAAAAGGTACGCCGAGAACACTCGCGATCATCTCGGCGGAATGGACCTTGTCGATGGGATCGAGAAAGACGCGCTGTAAATCGGCCGCGGCGTTGGCGCGCAGCGCGTTGGCCATTCCCGCGGTGGCAAGGGCGAGGCTCGAAACCAGGAACAGGCGCGTTTTATTGTAGGCGGCTTCGCGCGAAGCGGCACGGCCGGTGGCGGGAATGCTCATGTGAATTGTATATCCATTCCGAAGTCGCGCTTCAAATTGGCGCGCCATTCTTCGTCGCTTTCGACTGCGTGCCAGGCCGTCCACTGCTCGTCGGTCATGGAAGCGCGCCAGTCGAGAAAGCCCTTCGCGTCCGGACCCACGGGATGGCGCAGAGTCGCGTCGCGGTTCTTCACAATCTCGACGATCTTGTCAGCCACCACGGATGGCGGCGTCGGAGATTGGAGCGAAGTGCGGAACAGCGCCATCATGCGGCGGGTCTGTGGACAGTAGGCGCCCGACTCCCGCTGCTTTATTTTTCCGAAAATTGGAGTGGAAATGACGCCGGGCTCGACGATGGCCACGCGGATTCCGAACCGGTGGACTTCCTGAGCGAGCGCCTCGCTCATGGCTTCGAGCGCCCATTTGGACGCTGCGTAGGCCGCCTGCGGCGAGATCGTCACGCGTCCGGCGACGGAGCTGATGTTCACGATGTGACCCGAATTCTGGCGGCGCATTCCGGGAAGCACCGCCTGAATGCATCTGAGCGCGCCGAAGAAATTGGTTTCCATGACGTGCCGGAAGATCGCCAATTCGGCTTCCTCCACGGGCCCGCCCCCGCCAATTCCGGCGTTGTTCACCAGCACGTCGATGCGGCCGCGAGCCTCGAGCACATGATCGAAAGCGCCCCGCACAGAGTCGTCGGAATCCACGTCGATGCGCACGACGGCTATGGGAAGCTTCTCGGCGGCGGCAAGCTGAGCAAGCTCGGGAGCCCCCGCGGGATTGCGCATGCCCGCGAAGACCTCGTGGCCCGCGCGAGCAATGGCCAGCGCGGTGGCAAATCCGATTCCCGTGCTGCATCCGGTGATCAAGGCGATGGACACGTATCCTCCTTGTGGCCCTTATCTCAACTGCGGAAATCCCAGATCCAGTGTGCTCGATCCGGGGTCCGGCCAGCGGCTGGTCACGACTTTCGAGCGCGTGTAGAATTGAACTCCCTCCGGGCCGTAGATGTGCAGATCGCCGAACAGCGAGGCCTTCCATCCCCCGAAGCTGTAATAGGACACGGGAACCGGAATCGGGACATTGATGCCGACCATGCCCGCTTCCACATCGAACTGGAATTGCCGGGCCGCTCCGCCGTCGCGCGTGAAGATGGCGACTCCGTTGCCGTAGGGGTTTTCGTTAATCATGCGAAGCGCTTCCGTGTAGGTGCTCACGCGGACGACGCTCAGAATGGGGCCGAAGATTTCGTCGTCGTAGCAGCGCATGCCGGGCTTGACGCGATCGAGCAGGGAAGGACCGAGGAAGAATCCATTCCTGCGCGCGACTGGATGTTCACGGCCGTCCAAAACCACCGTCGTGCCCTCAGCTTCGGCGTTGGCCAAATAGGACGCCACGCGGTCGCGATGTTCGCGCGAGATCAGCGGCCCCATTTCGCTGGTTTCTTCCATACCCGGGCCGACTTTGAGGCGCGACATCCTTTCGGCGACGGCTTTCACCAGGGGATCGGCGATGCCGCCCACCACGATCAGCGCGGAGATCGACATGCAACGCTCGCCGGCCGACCCGCATGCCGCCGAAACCGCCGCATCCGCCGCCATGCCGATATCGGCGTCGGGCAGAGCGAGCATGTGATTTTTCGCGCCGCCCAAGGCCTGTGCGCGCTTGCCATGACGCGTGGCGGCTTCGTAAATATGCCTCGCCACCGGCGTGGAGCCGACAAAGCTGACGGCTTTCACATCGGGATGCTCCAGCAGGCGATCGACAGCGGCGCGATCTCCCTGAATCACGTTGAACACGCCATCGGGCACTCCGGCGCGTTTCGATAATTCGGCCAGAAAGAGGCTCACCGAGGGGTCTTTTTCGGAAGGCTTCAGAATAAACGCGTTCCCGCAGGCGATGGCGTTGGGAAACATCCACAGCGGAACCATGGCGGGAAAGTTGAACGGCGAAATACCTGCGACCACTCCCAGTGGTTGGCGAATTTGGTAGACGTCCACGCCGCGACTGGCCTGCTCGGAAAAGCCGCCCTTAAGTTGATGGGGAATCCCACACGCGAATTCGATATTTTCCAAACCTCGCGCCACCTCGCCCATGGCGTCGGGTAAAGTTTTGCCATGCTCGGAGACGATTGTGGCGGCGATCTCGCGGCGGTGCGAATCGACCAATTCACGCAGCTTGAACATGATTTCGGCGCGGCGCGAGAGCGCGGTGGCGCGCCATGCCTGAAAGGCCGCGCGAGCGGAGGCGACGGCTCGATCGACGTCTTCGGCCGCGGCGAAGTCCACGCGGGCCTGCCGCTCACCCGTGGCGGGGTTCCAGATTGTCCCGTTGGCTGAAGCGGGTGAGGCGTTAGGCGCGGGCTGGCCGCCGATCCAGTGGGTGACAGTTCGGATTCCGGCTGAAATATCGGCTACGGCCATGGTTGTTGTCCTCTGAGTATCTTCGCACCTCAAGCGGGACAACGTTGTGTTGGAGCGGGGTTTGGGCGAGACCGTCTAACCGTCAAGAGCCGCTCCTTCAGCCGCGCCGCGGAAGGGTGCGGTCGAACTCACAGGAGGAAGGCTCCGGAGCGGATCTCAGTTCGAGGGCAATCGCTTCGATATCGCCGATCCAACCGGGGGCCCCTGGGGCGGCCGTAGCCTGCGCCCACCGGGTCGCGCTCCTCTACCCCGGCCCTGCTGCAGGTTTTGAAGCTGCTGCCATTGCTGAGCCGTGAGCACCGTCCTCAACCTCAAATCCATCTGCGAAGTGGTTCTGAAAAGCTCGCCGCGCGCGCTCACCAACTGGTCGATGGCCTCGTTGGCCTTGTGCGGATCCACCGGGTCGTCGTTGAAGACGGCCTGAAGATCCGCTTCGGCTTGGTTGACGGCGGCGCGGAGATCTCGCAGCTTGTCGCGATACTCGGAGACCGTGGATTGAATCTGCTTGGTCTGAGTGTCGGAAAGATCGAGAGTATTGGCCATCGGACTTTCCCACCAGGGGAATGTGCGCAGCGACTGCGCCCCCAGGATCCCGGCCACGACCGGGACTAGCGCCGCAACAACGATAAGATTCTTCCCCATATGCGTTCCCTAGTATTTGCCCTCCTCGGCTACGTTGGACACCACGGATTCGAACAAGCCCTGGATGGGCGCGGCGGCGCGCGGCTCGGGCGATTCCTCGATGGAATACACATCGGAAAACAATTGCTCATCGGTGAGTTCGGCGCGAGCCGCCGGCGCTGGCGACTCCGAAACGCGTTGCTCCGGCCATTGCAAGAACATCCCCAAGGCCAACAGGAGCGCGGCGGCAACCGCAGGCGCCCATCTGACGTGTCTATTCGGGTCGTCGCCCAGCCGCGCATAAACCTCGCGCCGCTGCGCCGCTAGAAAATCGTTGGGAACGTCCGTCGCTGTCGCCGCCTCCGCCCGCCTCCGCTCGAACGCCGCGTATCGCGCGGCGCACACTGCGCATTGGAGAAGGTGCGACTTCGCCTCGGAGCTACCGATCCCGTACAGTTGATCCAGCAGTTCATCGTTGTTCAGATGCCGATTCATCTCGATCCCTCGTAAAGGTCGCGCAGTTCCCCCCGCAACTTGGAAACCGCGCGGAACATGTGGGCTTTCACCGTTCCGACATCCAGGCCCAGAATCGTTCCAATCTCGTCCAGGCTCTTGTCCTCGTAGTGACGGAGCGTAAAAACGGCTTTTTGACGCGCAGAGAGCCGCCCCAAGGCGGCGTCCAATCGCGCCGAAATCTGAGAAGCGAAGTAGCGGTCCTCCGCCTCGGGCGCCTTTGATGGCGTCCGGTCCAGCATAACGCCTTCGTCGCCGGAGGGCCGCTTACGCCAAAACCGCCATTTGCGTGAGCGAAGGCGATCCAGGCAGGCGTTCACCGCGATCCGCGTCAACCAACGCGACGGGTCATCCAGATCCTTGGAATCCTTCTTGCTGAGAGCTTGGTAAGCCTTCAGGAACACGTCCTGAGTGGCTGAATTCGCTTCGTCCGGATCTTGCAACAGCCGATGACAGAGCGCAAAGATGCGCCGCTGCTCGGCAGTCATCCAGGCGCCAAATTCGGACACCAGTTCGGCGCCGGTCCTCGCCGACGCCAGAGACTCCGCCATCTGGCCCATCATGTTATCCACGACGACCGTAGTTTATAACGGTTTACAGGCGTCTTGCACGGCCTTCTCCGCCAGACCCGAACGCTGTTGACCAGAGCGATTCGAGCATCGGTCCCAAGCGGGCGGGATGTAATCTGGTAGCGGGTGCGGATCGTCTACCTGCATGGCTTCGCCTCCAGCCCACGATCGGCGAAGGCCCGCTTCTTTAGCCGGCGTTTCGGGGAGTTGGGGATCCCCGTGGAGATCCCGGAATTGGATCGAGGGGACTTCACGAGTTTGACCGTTAGCGGTCAATTGGAGGCGATTGAGGAAACCGTGGCGGATCGCTCCGCGGTGCTGATGGGTTCGAGTCTGGGAGGCTATTTGGCGGCGCTGTTCGCTTCCCGCCACCCTCGCGCTGTGGAAAAACTCATTCTTATGGCGCCCGCGTTTCGATTCCCCAGCCGTTTGCGCGAGCGGTATACCTCCGAGGAAATAGATGAATGGAGGAGACGCGGGGTTTGGCCGATCTTTCACTACGGCTCGAACCGGAAGGCGCAGCTCGGTTATCGATTCGTCGAGGATTCGCGGGGCTACGAAGACGATCCGGAGTTTTCGCAAGCGGCGCTGATTTTTCATGGAACGCGAGATGAGGTTGTCCCGGCGGAGATTTCCCGGCAATATGCCGTACGGCGGCCGCATGTGGAGTTGCGACTGCTAGATTCCGGGCACGAGCTTACGGACGTGCTTGAGGAGATATGGTCGGGCGTGCGCATGTTCCTTGGTTTGGGCGAATCGCGTCCAATCGCGCAGGGGTAACGTTGTATTTGCCGGCGCGGTCAATATGATAGAATCGATTTTGACCAATCAACTGTGAACCGCGCTACCAAAAATGGAAACGTCGCGGCGGTCAGTGTCGTCATACCTGTGAAGTCGCTGACACGTATGCCCGGACTTCGAGCAGGGGGGTAGGAAGTGCCAGAGCAAGTAAATGGCGCCTCTGGAGCGCCGATGGACAATCCCGATATTCACCTCCAGCGTCTTCTTGCTCCGCAGGATCTGGAGGCGCCATGGTTTCGGACTGTCTTCAAAGGTATCAAGGACGTCATTCGCCCGCCGAAATTGCCGCCCTTGGAAGTCACCTCCAGACCGGTCGATCCCAGGGAATTGAAGGGCCTGAGCGGGCTCTATGCGGGTAACGAGACCAAAGCCGGCATCGGTTCGGTCGTTATCCACGGCGGAGTCATCGGGCTGCTCTTCCTGCTTAGCATGCTGAAGCCTGTTCAACAAGCGGTGCAGCAGACGGTCACCATGATCACTGCGCCGGACTTGAGCGCATTCAAGCCCAAGCAGCAAAAGATGCAGGGCGGCGGCGGCGGCGGCGCGCGCGAGCTTCGCGACGCGAGCAAAGGCAAGCTTCCCAAGATAGCCCCCAAGCAGTTCACTCCTCCGCGGGTGGATCCTCCGCCGGATCCTAAGCTGGCTGTACTGCCGACCATCGTCGCGGATCAGCCGCTGCCTAATATCCAAGCCAATAACTACGGCGATCCGCTGAGCAAGCTGGGGATGGCGTCGAACGGCATCGGCTCCGGCGGCGGAATCGGAAACGGAAAGGGCGGCGGCGTCGGCCCCGGTAACGGAGCGGGTTTCGGACCGGGCTCGGGAGGCGGTTTCGGCGGCGGCGCGTACAGGATCGGCGGCGGTGTTTCGGCTCCCGTGCCGATCTATCAGCCCGAACCCGAATATTCCGAGGAAGCGCGGAAAGCGAAGTGGCAAGGCACCGTGCTGCTGTCGCTGATCGTCGATGAGAGCGGCAAGGCGGTCGGCATAAAAGTCACCAAATCTCTCGGGCTCGGCCTCGATCAGAAGGCCATCGAGGCCGTGGAGAAATGGAAATTCAAGCCCGGCATGAAAGACGGCAAGCCCGTTCCGGTCATGGCGAGCGTGGAAGTGAATTTCCGGCTGCTGTAGAGTTCGCCGCGCTTCAGGCTGCGCTGCCCACGACTCCGGTCATCGGACTGCTAGCGGACGCGTAAAGCTTCTTCGGCATCCTTCCAGCGAGGTAGGCGTAACGTCCCGCTTCCACCGCGAGTTTCATCGCCGTCGCCATCGCGGCTGAATCTTCGGCCGCGGCGATGGCGGTGTTCAAGAGGACGCCGTCGTAGCCCAATTCCATGGCGATAGTCGCGTCTGAAGCCGTTCCCACCCCGGCATCGACGATCAGCGGTACTTCGTGAATCATCTCGCGCAAAATGCGCAGATTTGCAAGGTTCTGGATTCCCAGGCCGCTGCCGATAGGCGCCGCAAGAGGCATCACCGCCGCGGCCCCGGCGTCGATCAATTTGCGGGCGTTTACCAGATCGTCGGTGGTGTAGGGAAGCACGACGAAGCCTTCCTTCACCAACACACGCGTGGCTTCCAATAACCCAGCATTGTCGGGGAACAGAGTCTTCTCGTCGCCGATCACTTCGAGCTTCACCCAGTTCGATAAGCCCGCCTCCCGCCCCAGACGCGCCGTCCGGATGGCGTCCTCCACGGTGAAACACGCCGCGGTATTCGGCAGAATGAAGTATTTCGCAGTATCGATGTAGTCGAGCAGAGATTCTTTCGAGCGATCACTCAGATTGACGCGCCGGACCGCGACCGTGACCACCTCCGCGCCCGACGCTTCGTGGCATCGCTTCATTTCGGGGAAGCTGCGGTACTTTCCGGTGCCGATGAGCAGGCGGGAGCGGAACTCCCGGCCCGCGATTTTCAAAACATCCATGCTCTTATTTTAGTCTCGGCTATCATGGTTTCTTCGCATGAATAAACGCCGCAGCATCGAGGTCGCGGGCCTCGAACATACGCACCCCATTCCGAACGCCTCGCGGATTGGACCGTTCCTGATGACTGGGGGAATCTATGGAAAAGATCCCGCCACCGGCAAGCTCGCGCCCGACGCCGCGGGGCAATGCAAGCTGATGTTCGAAAATATCCGGCGGGTGCTGGAGGCGGGCGGCGCGCGGCCGGAGGACGTGATCAAGATCCACGTCTGGATGAAGAACAAAGACGACCGCGTTTACCTAAACCCGGAATGGCTGGCGATGTTCCCCGATGCCCATTCCCGTCCGACGCGGCATACGTTCCTCGAAGCGGATCAACCCTACGGCGCCCTGGTTTCCTGCGAAGTAATCGCAGTCATTGGCGAGTAGCATGACCGAAACAGTTTCGCCGGCGCGATCCATTCACGGAATCGTCTCGCTGCCGGGCGACAAATCCATTTCTCATCGGTATGGCATACTGGCGGCGATCGCGGAAGGCCGCAGCACGATCGCGAACTATTCCACCGGCGCGGATTGCCAATCGACGCTGGGGTGCATGAAGGCGCTGGGAGCGAAGGTCGAGCGCGACGAGCAGGGCCGCGTCGTCGTGGATGGGGGGCGGCTTAGCGAACCGCGCGAGGCACTGGACGCGGGAAACTCCGGATCGACTATTCGCATGCTGTCCGGGATTCTCGCCGCGCAGCCATTTGCGACGCGCATCGGCGGCGACGAGTCGCTCTCGCGCCGGCCCATGGCCCGGATTATCAAACCACTGACGGAGATGGGCGCGTGCATCGAAGCGCGCGACGGATCGTATCCGCCGCTCGCGATTCAGGGCCGGCGGCTGCATGGAATCGACTACACACTGCCTGTCGCCAGCGCTCAGGTGAAGAGCTGCATTTTATTCGCCGGGCTCTTTGCCCAAGGCGATACCATCGTGCGCGAGCCGGTGCGTACTCGAGATCACACCGAAGTGGCTTTGCGCGAGTTCGGCGCGGACGTTACATCGGAAAGGCGCGTCATCACGCTGCGCGGCGGCGCTCGTCTCACGGGCCGAGAGCTTTACGTTCCGGGGGATTTATCGTCGGCGTGCTTCTTTCTTGTGGCGGCACTGATGGCGAAAGAAGCGGACCTAGTGATTCAAGATGTGGGGCTGAATCCGACGCGCTCCGCGTTGCTCGATTTCCTGATCTCGATGGGCGGGTCGATCAAGGCGCTGGATCTGCGTCAGGCCGCCGGAGAATTGGTTGGCAACCTGCGCGTGCGCGCGTCGCGGCTGACCGGCGGCGTCATTGAAGGCTCCATGACGGCGGCGCTTATCGACGAAATCCCGGCACTGGCGGTGCTAGGAGCCGCATCGCACGATGGGCTGACCGTGCGCGACGCGTCCGAACTGAGAGTCAAGGAAACCGACCGTATCGCGACCATCGAAGCTAATTTTCGCCGTATGGGTCTGAAGATCGAAGCCGAACCGGATGGATTTCGCGTGCCCGGAGGCCAGACGTTCCACGCCGCGGAACTCGATTCGGCGGGCGACCATCGCATCGCGATGGCCTTTGCGGTGGCGGCCCTAGCAGCGGACGGGCCGAGCGCGATCAAGGGAGCAGAATCGGCGGCTGTATCTTTCCCCGAGTTTTTCGATATTCTGCGGCAGATTGCGGTGTGAAGGCCCAGTTGCCTATCCCGACTGCGACCCGTCCAGCTTCTGTCCGCTAATCAAGTATCCGAGCAGACGGAAATCGAAGCGGCCGAGCGCCTTGAAAATCGACGTCACCCGGAAGCTCAGGCCGGAGAAGAAGCCGTAGTATTTGCCGAAGAAGCTCGCGGCGCCTAGAGTCCAGTCGGCCTCGGCCAATGTTTCTCCCTCGATCGGATCCGGTTCCGGATGGAGCGTAGCGCGAATGGCGGGGTACAGACGGATCTTTTTGCCCGCGCGCCGGATCTGCATGGCGAGATCCGCGTCGGCCCAATATTGACCGAAGTGTTTTTCATCGAAATAGTTGATCCCCCGGATGACTTGCTTTTTCACTAAAAGGGCGTCGCGGCCGGGATATTCCACGGAAATCGAATCCTGACTCAGATCGGCGCTTTCAGCGGCAGGCTCCAGGTTGCCGGGGGAAGGGAGCCGGGAGAGCTTTGAGACCGGTTCGCCCGATGGATCGATCAGCAGCGGACAAACCGCGGCGGCGCTCGAGTCTTCCTCCAGCAAAGGTACGAGGCGCGCAATCGTGTCCGGTTCAACTTCGACCGACGGAGAGAGAAAGAAGAGCAACTCGGCCGTAGAGGTGCGGGTCGCGATATTCATCGCCTTGGTCGCGCCGAAATGATGCGGCAGATGCAGCGGTTTGATGAAGGGATAATCGGCCTCCAGGCGCGAGCTGTCGTCACGGCTGCCGCAATCCACCACGAGAATTTCCAATTTGCCGGCGTCGCGAGACCGCTCCAGCGCTTCGATGGCGCGGCGCAACTGAGGCGCCTGGTTATAGCCCACCAAAACCGCGGAAACGCGAGGGCCGGACTGTTCTTCTACTGGAGGAGGCTCTTTCGGCATGCGGGAGAACTCACCTTAATCGGGCGCCGAATCTTCCGCCGAGGCGGATTCCACGGGCTCTTTCTCTTCTTCGTTGGGCGTGTAGTAGTTCTGATAATAGGTGTATTTGCTATATAATTCGCCGCGCCGGGCGGCGTTCACGACGACGCCAAGCACATTGTTGTTGCAGAGCGATTGCATGGCGCGGGCGACCGAATCGACGGTCGTGTGACCGATGCGCACCACCAGCAGCGTCCCGTGGCACAGCGTGGAGAGCAGGTTCGCATCGGCGGCGAAGAGCAGGGGCGGACTATCGAGAATGATCCAGTCGAACAGGCCGGGAAGCCGGTCCAGCAGAAGTTTGGATTCCTTTAGATTCAGCAGCTCGAGCGGATTGATCACCGCTTCGCCGGCCGGCATCACGTACAAAGAAGTCCCGGCGATTCTCCTTATCGCGTCGCGTAGAGGGACCTTTCCCACCAGATAATCCGTGATTCCGGGAGCGCGCTGGAGGCCGAACATGCTGTGAATGATGGGGCGGCGGAAATCGAAATCTGCAAGCAGGACGTTGTTACCGGCCAAATGCGACTGCGCGAGCGCAAGGTTCGCGGCCGAAAGCGACTTGCCCTCGGCCGGCGATGGGCTGGTGACGACGATCGAATGAAGAGGTTGCAGACTCTTCAGATGATTGAGCCGCGTGCGCAGCGTGCGGAATTCCTCCATGGGAGGCTCATGCGGACGGTTTGGATCGATCAGCAGGGAACCGGCGGAGGATTGCAGCGGAACCTGCTCCACTTGCTCCAGCAATCCCGCGAAACTTTCGACGGGATCGGCGTTGTCGGCCACCGCGGCGGCGGCCGCCGGGCTCACATGAAAATTGGGGGAAGGCAGCCCGGGCTCTCCGGAAATTTGCCCGGCCCGGCGCAGCGCATCGTGTACCCGGCTCACTAGGGTCTCCTCCGATCTTCCCGCGCGCAGGTTTCAAGCACGCCCATTCGCCACCCAATGGTACAAAATCGAGCCGGAAATCACGACGGCGGAAGCGAGACACGCCATCGTCCAGCCGAGCCAAGCCAACCGGCGCCTCCTCCGCACGACGAAATCGTTTTCCAGAAGCGGAATGCTGCCTAGCACTGGCATTTGCGTATAGGCGCGCACATCTTTCAGATTCTTGAGAGAAGAATCCTTCATTTCCCGCGCCCCGGCCACTACGAAGCCGATGAGAAGCCCGATGCCCGCGCCAAGCGAAACGATCACGCCGCGTTTCGGTTCCGTGGGTGCGGTGGGGAGCGAGGGCGGATCGAGCTCTTCCAGAATTTCGCCTTGCTTGCGGTCTTCCATCTCCTTGGCGATTTTGGCGCGCGAAAGCTTGGTGTCAAGATCCTCGTAATTCTGTTTGGCGATATCGCGCTCCCGCATCAGATCGCCGTACTGCTTCTCGCCGACGGGCGCGGTTTCCAGGCGGCCCTGATAGAGCTTGATGCGGTCGTTGACGGATTTTAGCTCCTTGCCGTATTCCTGGACTTCGAGATCCTTGGCTTCAATCTGACCTTGGGTGCGCTGCATGGCGGCGCTTAATTCGCGCGCGTCCCTTTGGGCCTGAAGATTGACGGGCGGGAGCGCCGGCGCTTCCGGCTTTTTCGCCGCGTCCTCTTTGACAATGTCCTGCCGCTTCTTTTGCGCCGCATCCAGCCGGAGCGCGGCGGCTCGGACATCCGGATACGATTCGGTGAACCGCTGACGAAGAGCGGTCAACTGAGTTTTCCACTGCTCGATTTCCTTGTCCACCTCGTCGAGCCGATCGTCTCGTTTAGGCGTCACGACCTCTTTCGGCTGTTTGTTCAAATCGGCGATTTCATCCTTGACGATTCTCAAACCGCCTTCCAATTCCAGTTTTTCCTGGCTCGCCCGAGACATGGAATTCGAAAGGTACGTGGAGGACGCCTCCAGCGCCTGCAACTGCCGCATATTCGCATCGGCTTGATCCGGCAGCCGTCCGTTGTTTTGAACCTTGAACTCGGTGAGCTTGCTCTCCACGTCGTCCAATTTCTTTTTCGCCTGATCGACTTCGTCTTTCATGAACTGCTCGGTAAGAAAAGTCGCGTTGGCGCGGCTGCGGATGTTCTCATCCAGGAAGCGGCTCAGCAGATCCCCCACCACTCGCTGCACTTGCAGCCGGTTTTCATAGGTGAACTGAATTTTGAACGCCGGAACCTCGTGGCCGGGCCCTCCGACGCTGAGCACGGGCTGAATTTCGATCTTTTTCCGCATCAACTCCACCACGTCTTCGATCGGCAAGTTCTTGCGTTCGCGCGGGTAAAGGTTGAAGTTATTGATGATCGTGGTCAGCGTGGTGCGGCTTAGAATGGTTTGGGACATGGAGCCGATACGATCGGTCATCGCCTGATTGATCGCCGACTGCACCATATTTTGGGGTACCTGCTGCGGCTGCACTTTCACGGTGGCCTCGGAGACGTAGCTATCGGGCCAGCGATAGGCGCCGACCACTGTGCCCACCAGAACGAATAAAAACGGACCGAAAATCCAGCCGCGGTGGCGGCGGACAATGTCGATGTAGTCCTCTACGTCCAGCGTCCTTCTCGGTACGCTAAACCCATCGGTTGGTTGCATATTTTGACGAGCCCCTCCGGCGTCCGTCCCGACCTCTATTGAACCAGGATCGTGTCGCCGCTCTGCAAGAGGATGTTCTGATCGAGCTTCTTGCCTTTCCTCACATCTTCGTAGTTGAAACGAAAACGCTGCGCGCCGCGAACGATAATAATGTCCTTCTTATTGGCGAAATCCTTAAATCCGCCAGATTCGTTGATGGCGTCGAAAACCCGCGTCTCGGTCAGCAGGGGATACTTGTTCGGTCGGATCACTTCCCCCGCGACCGTATACGTCTTGCTGTTCACCTGCTGGAGCATCACATTGACGTCCGGTTTAATGATCAGCTCCGAAAGAGCTTCCCGGATTTTCGTGGCCAGCCGCTCCGGCGTGAGCCCGGCCGCCTGCATATCGCCCACCAGGGGCAGCGTGATCTTGCCGTCCGAGCGCACCAGGTAGGAACCGGTAAAATCCATGTCGCGAAAAACCTTGACGTAGAGAATATCGAGCGCGCCGATTACGTAGGCGTTGGGGTCTACAGCCGCGCCGGTGAGGTTCGGGTCGGTGGTTCCCGGCGTGACTTTGGGGGCCTCCACCTTTGGTGGCGCCGGTTCCGGAGAGTCCTCCCGGCGGGAGCCTTGGCCCGATGCCCATCCACATAAGAGCGCGGCCACAAGTGGCAACGTTATCGGCCGGCCTCGGGCCAAGGCCGGATTTCCAAGACGATACTCCACAAACATTCGGACTTTCATTCAGTGTAGTACGGATGGTTGGAGTTGCGCAGTTTCGGAAAGAGGTACAAACTTCACCCCGATGAAAATGTGGGGACGGGCTTTAACCTGCGACGTGGGATTTCAGGTCCGCTTTTGACGGTGTCGTTCGCAGAGGCCGAGGCTGGAGCCTATGTTGCAGGCTAAAGCCTGTTCCACTATGGGATTGGATTCAACGGTTCTGGCCTCGTCCTGGTGCCAGCCGGGTGGCGCGGGGCACTCGGCTGAAGCTTATCCTAGCTGGTTCTCGCCGTTCCAGTCCGGGGGCTTTTTGTGCTTGGGTTTCTTCCGGCTGCTTTCGGGCGGAATTGGACGGGAAGGCTTCACGGTCCCAACCCTTTCCCGAGCGATGGCCCGGACCTCTTTCTTCAGGTCGAACGTCTTTTTGCGTTTCTTCATGCGGGCTCTGTGCTAGACTTTTAACCAAGGAGGCCGTATGGGTTTGCGTTCGATCGGCTTGCCTGAGCTAGTGGTGATTCTGGTTGTCGCGGTGCTTTTGTTCGGCGGCAGAAAAATTCCGGAAGTAGCCAAGGGTTTGGGTGAGGGCATCCGCAACTTCAAGCATGCCTTGAAGGGCGACGAGAATAACACTCCAAGTCCCGACGAAAAGAAGCCGGCGTAGGGCTTCCTGGCGCTTCCCGCAGTTTGTGGAGCGCGCCTCAATCGGTATTCAAGATAAAACCCCGCATCGGCGCGACGCCGTGAGCGGGGTTTTTCATTTCTCGCTGTATGGAGCGGGCGCGGCTGCCGCTACTTCTTTTTCGGCGGCACAATCGAATCCCTGACCGCTTTAGCCACGCGGAACTTCACGACTTTCTTGGCCGGGATTTTGATGGCTTCGCCGGTGGCGGGGTTGCGCCCCATGCGGGCCTTGCGGTCGACGCGCACCAGCCGGCCAATGCCGGGTAGCACGCACACTCCACTCTTTTTCGTCTCGCGGACGGCCATTTCGGCATACGCGGTGGTGAACGACTTAGCGACCTTGTTCGGGACGCCGACCGCTGCCGCAAGCTCCTTGACCATCTGCGATTGAGTCATCTTAGCTGCCATAGTTCTCCTTTTGAAGATCCGATTCTCCCTGTCAACTACTGCGGAACCCGCATGGATATTGCGCGAAACCGCGTCTGTACCTACTGCATGATAAGGGATCGGCAACGCCCAAGTAAAGAGGAAATTTCACGGAGAGCCCGGTTTTCCAGGGTTTTTTGCAAGCGAGCGAATCGCGAGCCCAACTGGAGCGGGTTTTGGACGCTACTTCCCGACCAGATGAGAAGCGTCTTTTTCGTTTTCGTTGCAGATGTAGTCGAGGAGCTCTGTGTTTAAGACGATCGATTGTTCGATCGGAACGGTCCAGGTTTTTGTGTACGCCTTGGGATCGTTCACCGTCAGCTCAATCTGGAGCGTTCCGTAATTCGGACGGCGGAATTTTTCCGTCATGAGGGCGGCGCTGGTCAACGGACTGCCGGCGCGGTCCAGCCACTGGCCGTCCTGAAAGCCGTTGGTCTGAACCACTAACGTGTCGCCTTCCCAGTGGGCGGTGGAATAGCCGTTCCAGGACGGATTTGGATCGCCGGGCAAGGGCCGGCCGTCGGTGAAGATCTGACGATAGGAGGCGTTGCGCTCCGTCAGGAAGACGATTAGCCCGGGCGTCTGAACGATCTTGCGCAGCAGGGAACTGGTGTGAAGTTTGGCGACGCCGCCGGGCAGGCAGTGCGTGGTGGGGTCGCCCATTCCATTCTGCGCCTTACGTTCTTTCACCAGCTCCGCGGCCCAGGGCGTGTACGGCAGGCCGCCGGCGACTCCACGGCCGATATCGCCGAATACCGGCGGCACGGCGATTTCGGGAGCGCACATGACCCGTTTGCCGCGGCTCTGGCAGTACATGGCCCAGAGGCCGGAAAGGTCCGGCTTGCCATCGGCGGCGCGGGGAGTGGGCGCGTTTAGGTTGGCAGAGCCGTCGGCGTTTTTCGGGACTCCGTCCGTGGGGTAATCCAGCCATTGGGCGGAAGCGGCTGTGGTTGCGGCGAGCGCGAGCGCGGCGCAAACGGCGAAACGAAGCGACCGAGGCGTTCTCATGCCTCACCTCCATTCCGTGCAGGCAGCCGTAGTCTATCAGATCGGAGTCGGAGTCGATAGCCGGTGTTCGGCCCGGCGACATTAAACGATCGCCGGCCGGCGGCGCCCCGCCTTGGTGGCCTGCTCGAATGCGTACGCCAGTTGCAGCACGCTCCACTCATCCCGGTGTCGGCCCACGATCTGCAGTCCTACCGGCAGACCGTCCGGCGTGAAACCGCAAGGGACGGAGATAGCCGGATTTTCCAGCGCCGAAATCAAAATGCAGGACTTCTGCCATTCGATGTAAGTCGACATCTTGACGCCCGCGATTTCGGTTGGGTATGGCTGGTTGATATCGAAAGGCAAAACTTGCGTGGTGGGCGCGATGAAGTATTCGTATTTTTCTTGAAAGACGCGCATTCTGTCCCAGGCGCGGCTTCGCAGTGCAAGCGCGCGCGATATATCGGCAGCCGACAGCTTAGATCCGCGCTCGACTTCCCATTGGATGGTGTCCTTGACCAGAGCGCGATGGAGGCGGACATTCTCCGCTTGTGTCGTCGCGTAACCCCACGCGCGGAGCGTGTCGTAGCTTTCATGAGCGCCTTCCCAATTGGGCTCGGCTTGCTCCACAATACATCCAAGGCTCTCGAAAATCTTGCGCTGGGCGTTGATCGCATCGAGAATCGGCGGGTCAAACGGGATGCCGTCCATGTCCTTGAACCATGCGACTCGCACGCCTTTGAATCCACGATCCAGATGCCCGGTAAACCGCGATCCAGGCTCGTTGATCGAAATGGGGCAGCGGGAGTCTGGCCCGGCAATCGCGCTCAGGAGCAAAGCCGCATCCGCGACAGTACGAGCGATTGGTCCGTTGACCGAGATCGTGGACCAGGCATTGCCTTGAGCTGCGGCGGCCACGCGGCCAGGAGCCGTGCGGAGTCCAACGACGTTGCAAAACGCCGGCGGATTCCGAAGCGAGCCGCCGCTATCGCTGCCATCCGCGATAGGGGTCATTCCGCAAGCTACACTTACAGCCGCGCCACCGCTCGATCCGCCGCAAGTTCGGTTGAGATCATAGGGATTCCGGGTCGCGCCGAACACCTCATTGAACGTTTGAGAGCCGGCGCCGAACTCGGGAGTATTGCTCTTCCCCACCGAGATAGCGCCCGCCTTGGCGATCCGCTCTACAATGAGGGCGTCCTGCGTAGGCACGTTGTCCTTTAAGATCCGCGAGCCATAGGTGGTGCGGACGCCGGCGGTGTCGAAAAGATCCTTGTGAACGACGGGCAGGCCATGCAGCGGCCCCAGAGTAGCGCCGTGAGCCTGCGCCTCATCCGCCTTGCCGGCGTTTTGGATGGCTTGTTCGGCGGTGAGCGTCACGATCGCATTCATTTTAGGATTGATCCGATCGATCTGCTTCAGATGCGCAACCATCGCTTCGCGGGCGCTCAGCTTCTTACGCCGTATCAGTCCGGCCATTTCGACAGCCGTAAGAAAACAGATGTCGGAAGCCTCGGCGGCCAGAGCGCGTGTGGCCGTGGCCGCCCCCAACAGTTGCACCGCTTCACGGCGATTGATAAGCGAGTCGGACATAATCTCAGACTACGCCAAATTCGCGCGGATGAACGAATTCGTCGAGCGGGTTTTCCGGGCGCGCGACCTCTTCATCTACTTCGTCTACGTTTAAAGCTCATGCCGTAGCTTTTTCGCAATTGATCAACCACGGAACCCCGAATCGATCTGTGACTTTGCCGAACCGCAACGCCCAGAAGGTTTGCCCCATCGGAATCTGCACCGTACCGCCTTCCGCCAGGGAGCTGAAAACACGTTCTGCCTCGGCGCTATCCTTGGCCCTCAGCATCACGGCAAAGATCTGCTGTTTTTTGTATTGGCCTGGCATCGCATCCGAACCTTCTAATGCTACGCCTTCACCTATGGCAAGGCCGGCGTGCAAGATCCTTTTGCCGGCCTCGGGCGGCGTCTGGGAGGCCATTGGAGAGCCCTCATACGTCATCATGAAGACGATCTTGCCGGTGAAGCACTGTTCGTAGAATTTGAAGGCCTCCTCGCACTGGCCGTCAAACATCAAGTAGGGACTCAAGAGCATCCGTCACTCTCCTCATCGCTTCCGGTCTCTTACAATATCCAACGATGCACCCGAAAAGTTACGGTCTTCTTTACGACTCCGATAGCCGAAGATTGGCCCCGCCATCTGCACGAATCGCCGCCGCAATTGACGAACTTCGCTAGCGCCGGGCTGCTACAAGCCAGCGCGGCTGTAGACTCTGTAGACGGATTGGCGCTATGCGCATGTGCGTGGCCGCATACCGGCAGCCCGGCTAGTTTTCAGAGGGCTTTTCGACCTTATCGAACACCAGTACTTCGATTCGCAGTTTTGCCGCCTCCAGCTTCAGTCCCAATTGCTCTTGGATCGCCGTATAAAGGTCGGGAGGAGCTTCGGCTTTGTCGCCGGGCGCCAATGCATTTGGGTTCGGGACGGCGGTTAGAGCTTGATCCGGCGTCCACACCAGCGAAAAGTCGTATTTGCCGGAGAGACTCGTCTGGTTGACCACGGGCCGGTCCACAGCCGCGTTTTGCAACATCTTGCAAAAGTCGTCCATGGATACGTCGTTCAGCAGCACGCTTCCAGGACCGCGGAAGATCACTCCCGTGGTTTCGTTCTTCACATCGTTCTTTGAAATCTTCACGCCACCTTTGGCCACATTGAGAGTGTAAACGGGAAGTTCCCTTTGCCCCTTATGAAGAACCAACTGGAAGCGATCGGCGAGGAGCTTGCGTAGCATGACCTTCAGTTGCTCGGTGCTGGGCTGCCCTTCTCCTTCGGCCTTTCCTGAGATGTCGAACCTGTCGGATGTTACCCACGCAGGCGCTCCAATGATCTGGTGGCTATGGATGTCGTACGCAAACGTCACCAGATCCGCCAGAGTCATGTTCAGCGTCGAAACGTTGCCACCCTGCACGCGCATGCCTCGGCCGACCGTATCGGGACGGCTCGGTTTAACCGTAGCCACTTCGAAGGCCGGGTCGGCCGATTTCAGCTCGTGCGGAGCGGGCGGTTTCGGGATCGCCCATGCCTGGTCCGCGCTGACGCGCTTCATCGTCCACTGCACCGGAATCGAGAAACCCTTGAGAGTACCGCTCAAAGTGGCGCCGTCGGCGCTGAGCTTACCCTGGTAGGACGCGCCGATCCCGGGTATGCTCAGCTTCACAACAGAAGCCTGGACCGTGAGAGTGGCGGGAAAAACCAGGTACGTTTGGTCGATGCTGTAGAAGTTGGCCTTGATGGGATTCTCATTCGACAACGCGATCTTTAAGACCGTTCGCAATTCTTGCTGGGTGTCGGGGTTCCTGACGGCGCCTTGCCAAGTGCCGGTGAGGTCCTGGGCAAATAAGGCGCTCGCCGGGAGAATCGCGAGTGCGATCAAAAGGTTCAAAGATCGATTCAGACGCTTTGCCCTCACGTGATCGAGCATGCAGCCTCCTACAATCCGGGTCCAGGGATCTGACGGCAACAGCTTATCAGACGACTTGCTTAAAAGTCGGTGACCGCCCCCTACTATTTCCCGCGGGTGTCTTGAAAATTCCAAAAAATAATTGCCCGCGTTGCATCCGGCAAAGGGTTCCGCCCGCTATTGCAGCCACGGCGCCGCGGTCAACTCTATCCCTTCCACCGGGCCTTGTTCCACGCGCACCCGAGCGCCGTTCGAGACAACCTTGGCTAACACCGCCGAATCCAATCGCGCTCCGAAACCCATACCCGAAAGAGCGGCGATGAAATAAGACCCGGGCGCCACTCCCGCGATTTCAAACGTCCCATCGGTTTTCGGTTGCGCCATGCGGCCGAACGCGACACTTGCGATTTGATCGGGAATGAGAAAGATCGCGCTCGCCGGGCTATCCACTCTTCCCCGTACGCTAGCGCGCGCCGGCTTGTAAGAAACCCGGAGGGAGGGCGATCCAGGGAGCAGATCGACGGCTTGCCCCATTACATCCCGCCCGCCCAGCATCGCCGCATCCGGATAATATCCGGCGGAAAAGCCCGGAACGATGTAGTACCGGCCCGGAAGCGCGCGGATCTGAATACCTTCGTCCGCGGCTTTCGCCGGCGGCGGGAGATTGCCGAACATGCCTAATACGGACCGCGCATCCGCCCGCGCAAGCGAAACGATCGCGGCTCGCTTGGGCAGATCGCCCCAATCGATTTCCGCGGTCAGCGTAAACGGCGCCCCCATTTGAATCTGAAGTCCATCGATATCGGCGCGCCCCACCAGAGTTGCGATCGCGCTCGTGCGTAACGTTTTTGCGTAGTCCACGGAATCGATTGGCGCGGAATTCGTGGCCGATATTTGCCAATCGCCGGACGCTACCGAGGGAAATTCGAACGCTCCGTTTTGGTCCGCTACGGTTTGCGCCTGCTCCGGCCCTACGCCCCGGCCTGGACCGAGAATTGTCAGGTACATGCGCTGCGAATTGAGGATCACCCGGCTTGGCAGCGTCGCGGCCGGCGCTAGACTCACGCGCGCTCCCGGCGCGGGCGAGCCTCTTTCATCGAGAACGACGCCCCGCACTCGATGCACTTCCGCCGTTTGCAGCCGGATCTCGGGTGCGTCGATATCCGCATCGCCCCGCACCACGATCGCTTGCGCGCCGGACGCGTCCGCCTCGGACGGAAAATACGTCGGAATGGATTCGATTCGACGATCCTGTTTCGCGGCGCTTTGGACGTTGTCGAGCTGCGGGATCGCGAGGAGCGTGTAATAGCCGGGCTCGACGTCTTTGATGGTGAACCTGCCATCTTCGGATACGGCCGCCGCGGCGCCCGTATCGCCAAGCTTCACCTGCGCCTTAACGACGGGTTTCCCCTCGCTGTCCACCACTCGCCCGCTAAGCGCTGCGCGCCGGCTCATCTCCAGGCGAATATGTATAGGCGGCTGACCGGCCACGATGCGATATGGCTGAGCCGGCTCTCTCCTTCCGCCGGAATAACCATCCTTTTCGAAGCGGATTTCGTAGAGGCCCGGCTTTATATCCCCGAACTGAAACGCGCCCGCCGGATCGCTGGTCGTTTCATACCGTAGCGCCTGCCGGGTGTACAGAACGATATCCACTCCGGCGACGCCCTGGCCTGTATTCGGATTCACCACCTTCCCATCCACCGATCCGCTTTCCTGGCCGAGAACAATGCAGGAGAAGACGAAGGGGAACATGAGTATGTGTCGCATCGAAACCTCCTGACCGAATGACGGCGCCAACGCCGATTTCGTGGCAATCCCACGCGGGTCCGGCCACATGGCTCTCAAGGACTAGCCGGACGGACCTTGGCTTCTTCTACTTTGCCATTTCGGCCTGAGAAATATTCGCTACGGGAACCGGCTGCGGCTATTCCAGCCAAGCGCCCATCGAAGAATGGATGGATCCAGCCGTGGCGCGTGATAGACTCGCGTTTTGCCCTGGAGTTTTTGATGAGATATTTCTTTGCGGTCGCGATCGCTCTGACGGGGTCCTGCATATCGTTCGGACAAGCCAAGCGCGTCGACGATGCCGCGCTCAAAAATAGCGCCAAATCGGCGTCCGATGGCGATTGGCTCACCTACGGCCTCACGCCCGGCGAAACCCGCTTTAGTCCGCTCAAGCAGATCGACGCCTTTAATGTGAAGCGACTCGGTCTGGTGTGGTCCTACGAAGTCGGCAACGGCGGAGGAGACCAGGAGGCCACGCCACTGGTGTGGAACAACACCGTCTTCGGCGTCACGAACTGGAGCATTGTGTTCGCCGTCGATGCGCGCACAGGCAAAGAGAAATGGCGCTGGGACCCCGAGGTGAACCGCAAGGCCACCAGCGACAGAATGTGTTGCGGCGTGGTCAATCGCGGACTGGCGCTCTACAACAATAAGATCTATGTGCCGGTGAACGATGGGCGGCTGGAGGCGCTGGACGCGGCAACGGGCAAACCGGTATGGGAAGCTCGCGTCTGTTATCCGCAGAACGACCAGACGCTGACGGTCGCGCCGCGCATCGCCAAGGGCAAAGTGATTGTCGGAGCGGCGGGCGCCGACCGCCCCACGCGCGGCTTTTTCGCCGCCTACGACGCCGAAACCGGACGCGAAGTCTGGAAGTTCTACACGGTGCCGGGCGACCCCGCCAAGGGGTTTGAATCGTCGGCGATGCGCAAAGCCGCCGCCACCTGGGATGGCGATTGGTGGAAGCTGGGCGGCGGTGGCTCGGTATGGGATGGAATCTCCTACGACCCCGAGAGCGAGCTGCTATATGTCGGCACAGGTAACGCCGAGCCCTGGCCGCAAGCGCTTCGCACCAAGGACGAAAGCACGGGCTACGACAATCTGTACGTGGCCTCCATCGTCGCCGTTCACGTGGATACGGGCGAGCTGAAGTGGCACTACCAGATGGTTCCGGGAGACGAATGGGACTACGACAGCGTGCAGCAGATGATTCTTGCAGACCTGAACGTGAACGGCAAGACGCGCAAGGTGATTATGCAGGCGAACAAGAACGGTTTCTTCTACGTGCTCGACCGGATCACGGGCGAATTTATCTCGGCGCAGCCCTTCTCCCGCGTCACCTGGGCAAAAGGAATCGATCAAAAGACCGGACGGCCCATCGTCAACAAGGAAGTGAAATACGGAAAAGATCCGGTCCCCGTCTCGCCCGGAGGAGGCGGCGCCCACAACTGGTCGCCCATGTCTTACAATCCGCAGACCGGTTTGGTCTACGTTCCGACTCGCGGCTGGGACACGTTCACCTACGCCGTCAATTACGACTTCAAGCCGCAAAACGCGACCGGCGTCGGACTGACGGGGCTTAAACTTGGTCCGAACCCCGGAGCCAAGCCGCAGCCGCCCGCTCCCGCCACGGGTCCAACCCCGCTTGAAGGCGGCAATCTCGGAACATTGGTCGCTTACGATCCCGCGAAGCAAGAGATCCGGTGGCGGGCGCCGATCGGCAATAGCAGATACGGCGGCACGCTGAGCACGGCGAGCAATCTGGTATTTCAGGTGGCGCCGGACGGGCGGTTGATCGCGTACTCGGCCGAGAAGGGCGACAAGCTCTTCGAATTGGCTACTGGAGTGCGCTTCGGCATGGGCCCGCCGATCACGTTTATGGTGGATGGGAAGCAGTACATTGCGCTGATGGGCGGCAATGGAGGCGCGCCCAGTCCAGGGCAAACAGGTCCTGCCGGAGCCGGGCCTACGCCGCAAAAGCCGCGGCTGCTCGTCTTCGGGCTCGACGGCAAGGCTGAGTTGCCCAAGCCCGAGCCCGCGACGGTGCCCACTTCGACGGCGGACCCACACCAGCAGTAGGCCGCGCGCTATTCGTACCGCAACGCCACCGTTGGATTCACTGAAACCGCCCGACGGGTGGGCACAAGACACGCGATCGCCGCCACCACGGCCAGAAATAGCGAAACCGCGACGAAGGTGGCTGGATCGGTAGCGGTCACCTCGTATAGCGCCGATTTAAGATATCGGGTGAGGGCAAACGAGCCCGCCAGCCCCAAAATCAGGCCGATCGAAAGCAAGATCGACGTGTGCAGCGCCACCAGCCTGAAGACGTCGCCGGCCCGGGCGCCCAGCGCCATGCGGATCCCGATCTCGCGCGTGCGCTCCGCCACCGAATAAGTCATCACGCTATAGATGCCGATGGCGGCGAGTCCCGCCGCGATTGCGCCGAAGATGCCCAGCAGCAAAACATAAAGCCGGATATATTGCACCTGGTTATCCAGATATTTTTCGACGGTCTGAACGTTTGCGACCGGCTTATTGGGGTCCACCTCGGCCACGGCTTGACGCACG
The DNA here is from genome assembly GCA_036557165.1 of Bryobacteraceae bacterium. Classification (GTDB taxonomy): domain Bacteria; phylum Acidobacteriota; class Terriglobia; order Bryobacterales; family Bryobacteraceae; genus Palsa-187. Next base: position 63,730 of record DATBIA010000014.1, on the reverse strand, counting down.
CTCGCCGCCAAGCTCAACGGCTGGCTCTTGGTTCGCAGGATGAAGAACATCCCCGCGCGCATCGAATACCCGGCGCCCATCCAGCGCGGAGTCTGCTGCTGATAAGGCACGTAGATGCCTGGCCCAAGCTGGCGCTGCTGGCGGTTCATGCGGATATCCTGGGCCACTCCCACAATTTCGCGCAGCGGCTCATCGGGCACATAGTCCATGCGAATCCGTTTTCCGATTGCGCTCTCGCCCGGCCAGAATCGTTTGGCCATTGTCTGATTGATAACCGCCACAAACGGAGCCGAGGCGCTATCGCGATCCGTGAACTCGCGGCCCTCCAGGATCGGCGTTCGCAACGTGGCGAAGTAGTTCGGAGTGACCGCGATATAGCTGGCCGTTTGACTGGGCTGGCCATTGGCGTCCGGCGGCGGGGCCGGACGGCCCTCGATCAGAAAGCCCATTCCCAGCGCCCCCGCCAACGGAGGCGAGCCGGCTCCGGCGGCGGAGGTGACGCCGGGAATATTTTGGACCCGCTCATAAACCCGCTGGAATGTAAGCGTGGTCTGCGGGTTGATGTCCCACAGTCCGGCGTTCCGGTATCGTCCGTAGGGCTTGATCGCTTCGTCGCGGGAGAAGCGAAAGTCGAAGGTCAATAAATTCTTTGGATCGGCGCCGAGGGCGTTGTTCTGAATCCGCAGAAAGCTATTTATCATCAGTCCCGCGCCAATCAGCAACACCAGCGCCATCGCGATCTGGAGCGCGACCAGGGCGCTGCGCAGATGCTGGCGGCCGGCGCCTTCGGTGCCGCTCCGGCCGCTCTCTTTGAGCGAGCTGACCAGATCCGGATTAGACGCCTGGATCGCGGGCGCCATTCCAAACAGAAGAGTCGTCAGAATGGAGACCGCGGCCGTAAAGCCCAAAACCGGGAGATCGAGCGATAGCTCGTTCAATCTTGGAAAACCGGGCGGCGCAGCGGCGACGAAAAGCCGAAGTCCGCCCCACGCCAGAGCGATTCCTATCAGGCCACCGATTAACGACAGCGGCAGACTCTCCGTGACCAGTTGACGAACGATTCTCCCGCGGCCCGCGCCGATAGCGGTGCGAACGGCGATTTCGGTCCGGCGCGTGGCTGCGCGGGCCAGCAGCAGTCCGGCGACGTTAGCGCAACCGATCAGCAGCACGATGCCCACCGCTCCCTGCAGCAGCAGCAAGGGCGACCGCAGCCCTCCATAGAGCGATTCGGTCATGGTCTGCACCAACGCGCCCCAGTTTTTGTTGCGCCCTGGGTCCGCGGCCGCCTGCTGCGCCGCCAGCGCGGTCATCTCGGCCTGAGCCTGCTTCAGCCCCACTCCCGGCTTCAGCCGCCCGACCACGCCCAAGCCGTACTGGGTGCTCTGCATCTCGGTGCGGGTCCAATTGAGCGGCGTCCAGAAATCGGCCTGATCGTCCCACAAGAAGAAATTCGGAGGCATCACGCCCACGATGGTTTTGTCGAGGCCATCCACCCGCAGAGTCTGCCCGATGACATTGCGGTCGCCGTTGAAGCGGCGCTGCCAGAACCGCGAGCTGATCAGCAACACGCGCGCGGTGACATCCACCGGGTTTTCGTCTTCCGCCAAAACGCGCCCAAGCACGGGCTTCACGCCGAGCGCCTGAAACATGGACGGCGTGTAATTCTCGCAATCGACTCTCTCGGGAGGCTGCCCGTGCTGGTCCGCGCCTATATTGCACACATTGGTGCGAATGCCGCCCATTGCCTCGAAGGACTTGGCCCGTTCCCGAAACGCCAGATAGTTATACGCTCTGACCGAATTGAGTTGATCGGGATGGTCGCGAGGAATGGACCAAATCATCACCAGGCGGCCGGGGTCCGGGTAGGCCATGGGACGCAGCAGCGTTGTATCGATGAGCGTGAAGATGACGGTGTTCGCTCCGATGCCCAGCGCCAGCGACAATGCCGCCACGATGGCGAAGCCGGGCTTCTTTAGGAGCGCTCGGAAGCCGTAAAGGACGTCTTGCCACAGAGTCGTCATGAATCCCGCCCGAGATCTTCCATGTTGCGCTTAGACGACGAAAAGGGCGAAAAGTTCCGAGGTTTTAGGCCTCAACCCGCAAGTGTGGCGCATCGCGATCCCCCGATCCGCCTTGGTCGGTTAAAATGAGTTTGGAGGAATGGCCGAGTGGTTGAAGGCGGCGGTCTTGAAAACCGTTAGCGGGGTGACTCGCTCGGGGGTTCGAATCCCTCTTCCTCCGCCATTCTAAGTTGCCGACAACAAATGCCTTAACTAAAGGCGTTTTCGCGGTACGTCTCCCACTCTGAAACTTATTGCCGTTTTGCCGGTTTTTGATTGGCGTGACGTTTTGTAGGATGTGTAAGTTATAGACTGCGTGAGAGGGTTGAACGAGCGAATCCCCCTGCTCCGCCAACAATTAAATTTCTGACAATAAGGGCTTAAGGGGCTTAACCGTCGCCAGTCCACGCTAGCGAAGTTGCGCCAAAACTCGGGGCGTCCGCGACATCTGCGTCCAGAGCAGGACCGAGCGCCATGGCGGCGAGGCGGGAGTTCCCGCGCCACCGGCAGTCGATCTTCAGAATTGGAACGTTGAATTCTCGCCGATTGTCACTACGTTATGGCGCTCGTTGACAAGTATTCAAGTATTCGCTTAAATAGTGTACAATGCGGCACGAGGACAAGCGCCGGTTCAAGGATGAGATCTTCGCGCAATTCGCGCGCATCGGCAAAGCGTTATCGAGCGGCTGCCGGCTGGAGCTGCTGGACCTTCTTGCGCAGGGCGAACGCGGCGTTGAAGACCTTGCGATCGAGACCACCCAATCGGTAGCGAACATATCCCAGCACCTCCAGATATTGCGCCAGGTCCAACTTGTCGAGAGCAGACGTGACGGAAACTACATTCGGTACCGCCTGGCCGATAGAAACGTGCTCCACCTTTGGCTCGCGCTGCGCGACCTCGGACAGGAGCGGCTCGCCGAGATCGACCGTCTGGTGCAGACGTATCTGAATGATCGGAACGCTCTGGAGGCCATCACTTGCACCGAGTTGCGGCGCCGGATCAAGTACGGAGGCGCCGTTGTCCTGGATGTTCGTCCTCCGCTGGAGTTCGCGGCGGGCCACATTGCCGGCGCACGCTCGATTCCGGTCGCTGAACTGCGCACGAGACTCGGGGAAGTGCCCAAGAGGCGTGTCATCGTCGCTTACTGCCGTGGCCCCTATTGCGTTTTCGCCGACCAAGCCGTTGGTATTTTGCGGAGGGCCGGGTATAAGGCCATCCGCTTGGACGGAGGCTTCCCCGAGTGGCAAATGAAAGGCATGCCTGTAGAGCGCAACGCGGTCGAGATGTGAGGAGCGGATGGGCGATATCACCGTCGAGACGCTACGCGACTGGCTAGCCGAGCACAAGCCCGTCACCGTTCTTGACGTTCGCGCTCAGGAAGATCGGGATCAGTGGTCGATTCCCGGAAGCATTCACGTGAACGCATACGGATCGCTGAAGCAGGGGCGTGGGGATGCGCTCGCAGACATCGAAATACCCGCCCGGGGTCCGATCGTTACAGTCTGCGGTCATGGCAAGTTGAGTCGGATCGCCGCTGAGCAACTCCGGGCGCGAGGGATGGATGCCGTTTCACTCATAGGCGGCATGCAAGCATGGAGTCTCGCATGGAATGTTGCCGAAGTGCCGCTTGCCGTGTCCGGCGCTCGGCTTCTTCAGATCAGGCGCACGGGTAAAGGCTGCCTCTCTTACATCCTCGGGTCGGAGGGTTCGGCAGCGGTAGTCGACGCCTCTTTGGAGCCCAGTGTTTATGCTCGCCTGGCGGAAGCCCATGGCTGGCGCATTCGCTACGTGTTAGACACGCACGTCCACGCGGACCATTTTTCGCGGTCCAAGATCCTGGCCGAAGAAAGCGGCGCAACACTCCTTCTGCCTGAGCAGCATCGGGTTCATTTCGACTTCAGTCCGCTTTCTGACGGCGCTGCCGTTCAGGTCGGCTCAGCCGCTTTCTCCGCTCTGAGGACGCCAGGCCACACCGTAGAGAGCACGTGCTATCTGCTTAACGATAGCTGCCTGATGACGGGTGACACGCTGTTTCTTGGCGCCGTTGGGCGACCAGACCTCCATGCCAAAGGGAGCGAGGCGCGCGAGCGCGCAAGTTTACTATTTCGCTCTTTGTGCCGTCTGCGGTTGCTTCCTCAGCACCTTCTCGTCTTGCCAGCTCACACGAGTATGCCCGTGGAGTTCGACGGCGTTCCGCTGGCCGAGTCCCTTGAGGATGTCTTCGCGCGTCTCAGCGACTGGTTCACTTCCGAGGATGGGTTCGTCACGCGCCTCCTTTCTCGACTGCCGCCGGAGCCGCCAAATTACCTGCAAATCGTCGATCTGAACGAGCGAGGCGATTCTCCAACGATGGACGTTACCGAGCTAGAGGCGGGGGCCAACCGCTGTGCGGTCTACTAGCGGCAGCCAAGACTTCGTTCAGGCTCGTACAGGTCTGCTCCGCCTCGGTCTTCGCGCCAACTGGGAACAATTCTCCCTCTTAGTCCTCATCAACGCTTTTGTTGGAGCGACTGTGGGCATTGAAAGGGTCATCCTGCCGTTACTTGCCGAGCGGGAATTCAGGCTTGCATCGCGAGCGGCAATCCTCTCTTTTATCGCAAGCTTTGGCCTTGTGAAAGCGGTCTCAAATCTTTTCGCGGGCCGAATGAGTGAGAGCTGGGGCCGGAAGACGATCCTGGTTGCCGGTTGGCTGTTTGCCCTTCCACTGCCAGCCTTGATTTTCTTCGCGCCGTCGTGGCGTTGGGTGGTTCTCGCCAATATCCTTCTCGGGATTAACCAGGGGCTATGCTGGTCAACCACCGTAATCATGAAAATCGATCTCGTCGGTCCCGAGCGGCGCGGACTTGCTATGGGCTTAAACGAAGCATCGGGCTATCTGGCGCTATCGGCCGCCGCCGCCGGGTCGGGCTACCTTGCGGGTTTCCTGGGGCTGCGCGAGACTCTTTTCTGGATGGGGGAGGGCTTCGCTGCTGGAGGCTTGTTCTTGTCACTCGTATTTCTACGCGAAACGCTCCAGTATGCGCATATGGAAGCCCGGCAGTTAAAAGTAGAAAAGGAGGAACGCAGGTTCACTGAAATCCTGTTGCTCACGAGCTGGAAAGACCGCGCTTTGTTCTGTGTCAGCCAGGCCGGGATGGTCAACAATTTGAACGATGGCATGGCCTGGGGACTTTTCCCGCTCTATTTTGCGGCCCAAGGGCTTTCTCTCGAACGGATCGGCTTTCTCGCCGCTCTGTATCCGGCGGTATGGGGAGCGGCGCAACTGGTTACAGGCGGACTATCCGACCGACTGGGACGGAAGTGGATGATCGCTTCGGGGATGCTGGTGCAAGCGACTGGCATATTCGCGATTATCGAAGCGTCCGGGTTCGTGCATTGGTCGTTTTCAGCGGTTCTCTTGGGACTCGGTACGGCGATGGTCTATCCGGCGCTCCTGGCGGCAGTCGGTGATGTAGCGCATCCAGCTTGGAGGGCCTCTGCGGTTGGTGTTTATCGACTTTGGCGGGACGGCGGGTACGCGATCGGAGCGCTGCTGGCCGGAAGCCTGGCGGATCTGTTTGGCGTGCGGTGGGCGATCGGAGCAGTGGGAGCCTTGACGTTTCTTTCGGGTTTGGTAGTTGCGACGAGCATGTACGAGACTCGGCGGATCGGGGCTTCTCAAGGATGAGATCATGATTCTGGCGGGTCAATGCTTGGCTAACAAGAAGCAGGTTGCTTCCTAATTGGAGGGCGTCCTCATGGGTGTTTGACTCACATGAGTCGGAGCCGCAGGAACTGGCCAGGCTATTGAATGGCCACGCAGCGGTTCCGCACGTCTACTGTGCGGGGTTCCCCGTACTGTATCGTGGAAAGCACATCCCCGGCGCTGTCTTTGCCGGGCCAGGCAGCAAAACCGAGGGCATCATCAGCCTGCGCACAGCCGTCCGCAATTTAGCGAAAGATGCCGCCATCGTAATTTACCGCGGTTGTTGCGCGATGAAGGCCTGTCCAAATATCCGGCCCGCCTATCTGACGTTAAAGACACTGGGCTTTACTAATTTGCGAGCTCTTGACCTTCCCACGAACTGCCACACCGATTGGGCCCTTAATGGCTACCCGGTAGCTTAGTAGCGAAACTACCGCTACTGAGCCAGCTCCTCCATCACCAACGCAAGCGCCCGGTCTGGTGCTCCGGTCTGGCCACAATCGGTTTTTCGCTTTTGCCAGAGCCGCTCCGCAAGTTCAATATCGGAAGAGGCGGAGGCGCGCCGCTTCAATTGCTTTTCCGCGGCCTCAATGGATTCGGCGGCTGAAGAGGTGGACGCCAGCCCGGCGCATTGCTTCAGACTATTGAGCGCGAGTTCGGCTAATTTGCGGCTACGCTGCGATTGCTCCCCCACGCCCAGGCCCTTGAGCGTTGGATCGAGCGTCAGCACTCGATCGCAGACATCCAGCCGGGCGGCGATGGCGCGGTCGCTGGGCCGTAGCCGCAACGCGGCCGCAAAATTCCCGCGCGCCGCCCGATAGTTCCTCTGCGCAAAGTCGGCCGCGCCCAAACCGGCATAGGCGTCGGCGCTCTCAGGATCGTCGCGCAGAACCAGGCGAAACGTGGCCGCGGCGCGAGCCGGCGAGTCCGCCGCCAGGAACCACTGCCCTAACTTCTCCAGGGTGGCGATGTCGTCCGAGACTTCGTCCTGTAGTGGCAATAACTCCGCGAGCAAGCCTTCTTTGGAGTTCTGGCGGCTCAGAAGATCGGCCAACTCCAAGCGCGCCCGTACCTGATTGGCGCGAGCATTTTCCTTCCACTGGCCGAAGATGGCGCGATGATAGTAAGAAATCGCGCGTTGGATTTGGTCCTGTTTCACCAGAACGCGAGCCATCGCCAGGTTCGCGGGACCGGAGAAGGAATTCAGGTCCAGCAAGGACTGGAGCGTCGACTGAGCGTCTTGGATCTTTCCCGCCGCCAGCAACGCCTCTCCCAACGCAAGTCTATAGTCCTGATTCTCGCGTTCAAGCGACAAGGCGGACTTGAATTGATCCGCAGCCTCCGCGCTCTGTCCCGCCTGCATCAAGCGTTGGCCGTTTTCGTAAAAGCGAGCGGCCTCCACGCGGTTGGCCTCGCTCTCGGCTTTCGCCAGAAACACATTGATCGCGAACAGTGCTCCAATGGCCAGGATGGTCAGCGCGAATGTCCGCGCAAAGGAGGGTTTATCGAATGCGCGGATCATCACGTCAACCCCGTCGATTCCCGAGCCTCGGATGGCCTGCTCACGCCGAAAGCGCGTAGAACGTCGTCTAGGACGACGATGCCAAGCAGTTTGTGAACGTCGGCCCGGCTCACGACGGGGAGAACGGTCAGGCCGCTGGCGCCCATGCGCTCCAGCGCGAGGCTCAAGTCGTGGTCGGGATGCACGTGCGGCGGCATTTCAGAGGATGTCGCCAACCGCTCCGCGAGCCGTCTGAATTCGTCGCCGTCCGCTTCCGCGGGGGCCGGCGGCGCCACTCGCATCGCCTGGTTCACCCGCATCCGCTTCCCTTCTTCCCGCGTTTTCGCGCTGGGCAGATGCACGCCGTCCTGATGCGCGAGCGCCTCGTAGATGGGCGCTCGCTGCAGTCCGTAGGAGATAAAGTAGGCAATCAGGTTCGATATCATCAGGGGAACGATGATCGTGTAGTCGCGCGTCAATTCGAAGATCATGATCACGGAGGTGAGCGGCGTGCGCACGATGCCCGCGAAAGCCGTTCCCATCCCCACCAAAGCGTAAGCGCCAGGGCCTGCGGTGTAAGTGGGAAAAAAATGGTGCGCCACGCTGCCCACCGACGCCCCCATGGTCGCCCCGATGAAGAGGCTCGGGCCGAAAATGCCACCCGCGTTCCCGGAGGAATAAGAGACTGCTGTCGCGACGATCTTGAGAATCGCCAGAAGAGCCACGGTCTTCAACACCACGTCGCCGTTCAGGATCTTGTCGACATAGTTGTAGCCGACGCCCATCACCTCCGGCCTGAAATAGCCAAGCAGGCCGACCGTCAATCCGCCCGCGACCGGCTGAAACCACGCGCTCCATTTGGGAAGTCCCTTGAAATAGTCGCGCAGCCGAAGCAGCAGCTTCACAAATGCCACCGATCCGAGGCCGCCGACAACGCCCAGCGCGGCATAGATGGCCAATTCGACCGGGTGAACCAACCTGTAACCGGGGACATGAAACAGAGGATCGTCGCCCAGCACCAGGTGCAGCACCATCCACGACGTGGCGGAGGCGAGCACGGCCGTTCCCAGCACAGCGGCGTGCAGATCGCCCATGATCTCCTCAAGGGAAAATAGAACGGCGGCGATGGGGGTATTGAAGGCCGCCGCCAACGCCGCGGAGCATCCCACGGGCACCAGCGACATCACTTGATCCTTGTTGAGTCCAGCGCTGCGCGCGATCACCGAGGCCAAGCCCGCGCCTACTTGAACCGAAGGACCTTCGCGCCCCAGTGCGATGCCGCTGGCGAGCGACGCCGAACAACAAAAGAATTTTCCGAACACGGTGCGAAACTGGATTCGACCATCGTTGATGAATAATGCGAACTTGGTTTGAGGGATCCCGCTGCCGCGAGCGAAGGGGAAGAACCGCCACAAAAGATAGCCGGTAATCAACGATCCGAGGGTGGGAACGAAAATTCGTCTCCACCCCGCGCCTCCCGCCGGATACATTCGCGCGGCTAGACGTCCGGTGAGAAGAATGAACGCGACCGTTACTAATCCCACCAGGGCGCCGATCGCCAGGCTGAGCGCAAGCGCGCGGCGCGCATCGCTCTGCTGAAGGGGTTGAAGGGTTTGGCGGAGACGAACGGATAAGCGAACGGGTGAAGTCGACAACGCGATCCCGGCCTTCTCCTCAATTATGGCAACCGATAAAACAAAGAACGGCCGGTTTGAGCCTCGGAGGTAGACTCAAATCCGGCCGTATCGTCCCGGCGGGCCAGCGGTTGCTAGACTGCCAGGAACATCGTGCCGCCATTGCGGTTCACCAGCAGCAGGACGGGAGCGTCCCCGCTGGAACCGTGGACTGCCTGGCTAAACTGTTGGACGTTGTCCACCGGGTGGTGGTTCACTTGTTCGATCACGTCGCCACGCTGCAAACCGGCCTCTTCGGCCCGGCTGGAGGCATTGACCTGATCCACAACCACGCCCTTGGTGGAGACCGGAACCTTCAATTCCTGAGCCATTTCCGGAGTGAGGTTCTCAACGCGCAGGCCGAGACCGTTCTCTCCCGGAGTCTCTCCATTCACGCTCGCCTGCTCTTCCGTGGAAGGGAATTCGCCGAGCGTTACGGCGAGATCCTGCATTCGCCCGTCGCGCATGACCTTGAGCGTCACGTTCGTGTTCGGCGCTATCATGCCGATTTTCAGCCGTAGCTGGTTGGCGTCGGCAATGGGCTGCCCATTCACCTCGGTAATGATGTCGCCTTGTTTCAATCCGGCTCGCGACGCGGGGCTATTCGGAGTCACTTCGCCCACCAGCGCCCCCGCGGTCTGCGAAGTACCGAAAGCCTTCGCCAGCGCGGGAGTCACGTCCTGAGGAAGAAGACCGAGATAACCATGGTCCACTTTGCCGTGCGCAATGATCTCGTCGAGATCGTGGCGCGCCATGTTGATGGGAACGGCAAATCCGATCCCCTGGCTCCCGCCGGAGTTGCCGGCGATGGCCGTGTTGATGCCGATCAGGTTGCCTTCCACGTCCACCAGCGCTCCGCCGGAGTTGCCGGGGTTAATGGGAGCGTCGGTTTGGATGAAGTTCTCCACTTGCTCGATGCCGAGTCCGCTGCGTCCCAAAGCGCTTATGATTCCATTGGTTACGGTGCCGCCCAATCCAAACGGCTCGCCCACGGCCAGCACGACATCGCCGACCTGAACTTTATCCGAATCGCCCAGCGTTAGGGTGGGAAAATTCGACCCTTCAAGCTTCACAACAGCGACATCCGCTCGCGGATCGGATCCGACAACGCTAGCTTTCATTTCGCGCTTATCATACAGCGTCACTGTGACTTCTTTCGCGCCGTCCACGACGTGCGCATTCGTCAGGATGTATCCTTCGGGGCTGACGATCACTCCGGAGCCAAGCGATTTTTCAACGCGCTCCCGAGGGATGTCAAAGCGTTGCCCGAACTGATCGCCGAAGAACTGCCGGAAAAAAGGATCCAGCCCCTGGCCGTTCTCCTCGCCATTTCCCTCAAATGCGCCCGACGAGTTCTTGACCACGCGCGAAGACGAAATGTTCACGACGGCGGGCAGGACTTTCTTTACAACCTCCGAATATCCGCGTCCGGCGGCGGCTTCCGACCGGCTGGTTGCGTGAATCGTCGCGGGTGGATTCCCGGACGCCCTGACGCCTGCCGCAGCTCCAAGCTCGTAAATACCGGCAAGCGCAAGCGTGCTTACCACCGCAACCGCGCCCAATCGGCCGCGGCTTGAAAAGAATCTTCTCATTGAGTTTCCTCCTTTTCCAGCGTAAATTTGCGGAGGCTGTCTCGACTATACCGGACGCGGGCTATGATGGAGGCAGGAAATACGGGAGGCTGATTGCCTGGGGTGGCCGCCGCTCTCAGTTTGCTCCTACTACGCGGGCTGTGGCGCACTCTTCGGCGACTTTCAAAAAATTGAGAACCTTCGTGTTACCAACGATGTAAGGGTTGGAACCGCGAGGTGCGCGCTTGGCCAGCATCGGCAGGTTGATCTTCGACCGGTCCCAATCGGTGTGATTGGCGAGGATGATATCCGCGCCTGCCTGCTTCACGATATCGCTGAATCGGCGCGCCGATCGGATGTAAGTCTGAACGGCTTGGCGGTCGGCGTTGAGCCCTACACCGCCCCAGAGAGCCGCGATGTGGGGCGTTCCATTATCCTGTACGGGAAACACGGTGGAGATAGTGCCCGGGGTATGGCCAGGCGTGATATAGAGCGTGAGCGTCGTATCGCCGAGCGACAATTTCTGCCCGTCGGTGGCCTCGATATCCCGCTTCGGCTTGGTACCGTTGGTTCTCTTATCGAGCACATCCCAGTCCGCCGGCGACATGATGACGCGCGTGCCGTAGTGCTCCTGAAGGAACCTCGCGCCGCCGTCGTGGTCGGGGTGCGCGTGACTGACGATCGCGTATTTGATCGTAGCCGGGTCCAAACCCAGCTTCTTCATGCCGCCCACAACCTCGTCTTCCACCGAATAGTCGAAAATGGTGTCCAGCACGACGATGCCTTGCGAGGTCGTGATCGCCCACACGGCATACTCGGATTGGCCGAAGAAGTACAGGTTATCGAAAACCTTTACCGGCTCGGCGTACCACGTGGAGCGGTCCGGCGGCCCCTGCTGCCCCCGCCCCCCAGCGCGCGCGCCGTCCGGCCCGCGTGTTTGCCCGCTCCGTGCTGCCGCTCTCGGCGGCGTGCGCTGGCCCCCCGGGCCGGGACCGTAGCATTGAAAGTTGAACAGGTTCTGAAAATCGTCGCCGGCCGCCGCTTTCGCCGCGGCCATGTGCGTCTCGGGAGCGTCGTTCGCGCTTTGGGCCGGAAGAATCGAAACGCCCAGCAGCAAAGCAAGCACAATTCGCATAGATCTCCTTGCGATCCAGGGCTGGAGTCCACCATCGCATCAGAGCCACTATCGCATAGTATGTGTACCATTACTGTTCGGGATCGCTAATCAATCCTTGGCGGGCGCTGTGAGACCGTCGATCACGTTGCGTGTAATCCGGTCTACAAGCGGGTCGCTCATGAGCACTCGTGCCCAGTCTGTGGTAGCGGCAGTAAACACCGTCCCGACATTCTGGTAAATTCCCATGGTCGCGGCCGCGCCTTCGGCATGCTCGGCGTATTCCCAATTCGACGTCAGTCTTCTCGTGCCCAGAATTTGGAACGACTCCGGCGTTCCGTCCGCGAACGAGGCGCCATCGCATTCGTAGCCGATAAGCCCCTGCTCGGGACCGCCGCCGAACGTGTCCCCGTTCCGCAATCCTGTGCCTGCATAGATCCAGTGATCGGCTTTTCGAACCTCGTAGCCCAGGGCATCGCGTCGTCCCGACCACCAACCGCCCCCGTATCGGAAACTAACACCCGTCAGGCGCGTCTCGGGATCGATACGCATCCACTGGTCGAATGCTTCCGTATCGCCGGGGAGCCTGTGCTTGTTGCACGCGAGGGCAGTTCCTTCGTCGGTTACGTGGAGCCTCCACCAGCAAGTGTTGCCGCTAAAGAAGGCTGCATTGCCTCCGCTCGCAATGAAATTTTCCAATCGAGAACGCATATCCCGGCTCCAGTATTCGTCGTGACCGACGCTGAGCAGCAGGCGATAAGATTCCAAGCGGCAGGATCCATCGTGAAGGTCGAGGTCCGTGCAATAGTCCACCGCATAGCCGTTGGATTCCAGCCAGCGGACGAAGGGCGCATCCCAATGCGCGAAGGTCTGCCGCGGCGAAGAAAGGTCGTACGCATCCGGGACGCCGATGTCACACGGATCGCCGCCCGCGCCGCCACCGGGCCTGTGAAGCGTAACCCGCTCTCGAGGCCCTGTATACAGGCTGCCCCCGCCTTCGTTGTTGTACGCGCAATATGTGAACAAGGGGAATTTGTATAGGATCTGGGCCGGCTCGCGCAAGGGAGATCTCTTTACAACGAAAAAAGCCGACTGCTTACGAAGAAGCGCGTCTTTGACCAGATCGCGGCCCCCATCGCGCCGGAGGTCGGCCGAGTCTTCTCCGGCGCCAGCGAACAGCGCTAGGTATGGGCCGGAGGGCCAATCCAAAGGAATGGGGAACGGGTTGGCGGGCCAACCCCAGGCTTGCGTCGATCCGCCGGCGGGCAGCAACGGCGCCGTCCAAAGGTCGGATTTCCCATACAGTTCCCAGTCGCCGTCCCATCGAAAGAAGAAAACGCGAAAAGGCTCGGCCTCGGAATCGCTCGCGGCGTGCAGTGAGAGCGTTTCTCCAGAGAACACGCTGGCTCGCCCGGGATAGCCCCGTACCATAGTTGTTCACTCGTCGTTATTCACTGGTCTTCGGGGCTTCTTGCCGCCGATTGTACATTCGCCTGGACAGAATGTTGGCTAACTCGGCCTCATATTTCGCCAAACGGTCGTCTCTTATGTCCTGCCCAATAATCCCCAGTGCATAGAATCTGCGGACCGCATAGATGGCTTCCTCCAATCCTTCCGCATCCAGTTGGAGGGAGAAGTTGCCTTCGTGCTTTCGAACTCTTACCAATGGCTCGTGAACGATTCCCGCCGGCGCCTGCCACGCCAGCCGTGTGTAGAATTCGTAGTCGCCCGAGCGAAGATTCTCGTTCAGCAGTCCAATTTGATCGATCAATTTCCGGCGGATCAGTATCGAGGAAGAACACAAAGTGATCCGGCCTCTAATCAAGTCGTCGAAGATGGCTTCGACCGACATGCCACTCTGTTTACCATACAATTTCGTGCGCTCAAGGCCGATTGGGCCGAATATCTCATATCCGGATATGACAAATCCGGCGCTGAGATCGCTGTTTAATAGCCCCGTCTGAACCTCCAGCTTGTCTTCGCGCCACAAATCGTCCGAATCCAAAAAAGCCACCAGCGGGCAGGAACACTGGCGGATGCCGGCATTCCGGAGCATCGAGAGGTTCCCGGATCGCTCCCGCGCTAGGTGCACTATGCGCGACGATCCGAAACTTCGAATGACATCTGCCGTGTGATCCGTGGACCCATCGTCCACGACGATCAACTCAACATTGCGAAATGTTTGATTGAGCACGCTCGCGATCGCCGCGCGCAGAAACTCGGCGCGGTTGTATGTGGGAATCACGACATTGATAGCAAGTTCCGTCATGCTGGAATCGTTGGAAGCGCCATTTATATCCGTGTGCCCATACGTAAATTAATGGAAATTCAGGAGAAAATTATCCTTGACATTACGGAGGATTCGTCCGAATCTGGTGTAGCCCACACTTTGCCGAGAGGAGAGCCGCGATGCATGCCTCGTTCGCTCGCCATCTGTTTGGCCTCGTAGTGGTTGCCGCCTTGCTCCTTTGGCTTCCGGCGGCGCCGCACACTCCACAACGCAGTCTACTATTTTTGGCCGCCCAGCCTCCACCGGCGCCATACTGCTTTCCTAACTCCTCGCAGCCGCCCAATCTGGGCGTCACTGCGATGGGAATTCTGAATTCGTCGGGAAATCAGTTCGTTTCGGATTATGGCAAGCTTTCTCAGGCCGCGTGGTGCGCCTTTATCGCCCTTAATTGGGCAGCGGCCGGCAATGGCAGCCCCACGATGACGGCAGATGCCAGCAAACCTCTGGGAACCTGCGCGAATCAGGGGACGACTGCCTGCTCGCTCGTCTGGGAAACCTGGCGAAGCTCCGATCAGGTGTATTCGGCAAATCCGTTGCCTTGCGCTTCGGGGCCGGCGCAACCGAGGACCCACTTATTGCGATCCGGCAATCCGAATTCGGCGCGGGCTAACCCGCACGCTCCTGGCCAGTTCATGCGGCAGGCGCCGCAGGCTCGATCGAAGAACGGCAAGCTTGGGGCCATAAATCAACCGACAGTTACAACGCAGGCGACCGGGTTTATTCTTCCGGATCGTAACAATAGCTCCCAAAATCCCAGTGCAATTCTTTACGAAGCGCGCGAAAACCCATCCGCATGCACCACGATCACCAGCAACATCGCGGTGCCCGGCTCGGGTGTCGCCGCGCCTATGAACACGTCAAATGGACAGTCGGCTCTGTACAACGCCGCCGCGAGCCAGAAACTGCTGCCCCAACCTCCCGCGGGGTTCATACAGTTCCAGGGAACGGCTTTTGAGGTCAAACCATCCTGGTATCAGTTTCCAGCCTCCGGGCCGACGCCCGTTCAACTAGGAATGGTCAGCGCGACCGGAACAAACGGGTCGGGAGGAACGTTTACCGTGGGCCTTACCGGATATCACCTTATCTGGAAAGTCTTTAATAACTCCAGTTGGTTCTGGGCGACGTTCGAGTATGCGGGAAACAATCAATACACCAATCCTTACGTCTCGAAGGGACAGCCGGCTAACACCTATTTCACTCCGGTACTCGCGAGTGCGGTCACGTTTTACCAGCCCAATACGGCGCCGATTCAGAACTTCGGACCGTTTTCCCCGCCGGCTCCGGTTCCATGCACAACCAACACATCCACGAACCAGACTAATCCCGCGCCCTGTAATCCGGTAGGAGCGCAAGCGATTGCCGCGAATGCTCTGCTGCAGAAAATGATCAGTACGACCGTTTTCGCGAATTACCGGCTGGTGGGTGTGCAAGTAGCGCCTACTTTGAACAACGTAGCCACGCTGTTGGCCAATAATCACATCGAGACGGATTTCGGCTCTACTCTGGGTAACGGGTCCGGCAACCCATCGAATCCGACCTCCTCCTGCATTACCTGCCATTACCTGGCGAGTATTGGAACGGTGAATACAGGCAACTGTTCGGCAAAGACTCCGAGCGCTTACATCAATCGCAACTCCATTTTTGCAGGATTCGGAAGCGGGCAGGTAGGAGCTTGGGGGTTTGTGGGTGCGTTTCCATCCAGCACCTACTCGTCTTCTGGGGGCCCCTATCTATCCACCGACTTCGTCTGGTCCGTTCAGGAGGCCACCTGGAGCAGCGGAAACGGATGTCCAACCAATCCCGCTGCCAAAGGTGGCAAGAAGTAACGGCAGGACGAGGGTGGCCAACGTGGGAGGGCCCATGTACCCTTTCCTGCGGCGGCCGAAGCCCGTCCCGACTCTGCGTGATTTGCTGAACGCATGCCGGAACGACCCACGTGATGCCGAGGCCGCGAGCAGACTCGGCAACGCGCTGCATCACCAAGAGCAGCCCAAGAGAGCGCTGCAATACATTCAGAAAGCCATCCGGCTGGCCCCGCGAAATGGGGAGCACCTCTACACGCAAGCGCGGATTCTACTGGAGCAGGAACGGCTGGAGGAGGCCGCGAATAGTTATGAGCGGGCGCTTGCGCTCGACCCGAGTCGCGCGGACTGGTGCTGCGAACTCGGCAAGCTCTACATCAAGCGGTTGGGAAAGACCGAGCAAGCGCTGGAGCTATTCCTGCGCGCCATCGCCGCAGATCCCACCAACCATTTCGGTTTCGTGGGTATAGGGCGGTGCGCGATCCAGGGCCGCGACGGCGGTAAGGCCCGAGCCTACGCGCGAAGCTTGGCGCCCGCGGCGGACCCGTTGGATGTGGATCGTGGCGTCGCTCGCGCGCTGGAGCACTATGGCCGTTATTGCGAGGCGTTGGAGTGCCGCCTGGAAATCCTCTGCGCAGCTCCGGAGGATCTGAAAACGCTTAACGCTCTCGGGCGTATCAATGACGCTTTAGGAGATCGGGCATCCGCCATGCGGCATCACGAACGTGCGTTCGGGCTGAATCCGCGCCACGGAGAGAGCTTTTTCTATTACCTTTTTAAGCTGCGCGAATTCGACCGCGCGAGCGAAGTGTATTGGGCCGCGAAGCCCGAGCTCCGCCATTTTGCCGGCGCCGGCCGGCCTTGCTGGGAGGGGTCCGCCTGGCGGGGTTTGACGGTGCTCCTCGATTCCGTGGGCGGATATGGCGATTCCGTGCAGTTCGCGCGCTTCGCCGCCTTGCTGCGGCAGCAAGGAGCGCGCGTTGTATTCCAATGCCAGAAAGGCTTCTGCTCGCTTGCCTCGAGCGTTCCCGGGATCGACTTGGCGGTAGCGAAACACGACGAGCGGCCTGAGGTCGATTACGAACTGGTCTTATTTTTGGAGACTTATCAAATCCTGGGATTCGCAATCGAGGAGGCTTTGGGCCAAGTTCCTTATCTGCAACCCACGCAAAGCAGGCGGGCGAAATGGAGCGCCCGGTTGGCTGAATTTAGCGATCTAAAGGTAGGCATCTGCTGGGCCGGGACGGGTTCGAATCTGCACAATCCGTATGCGTTCCGATCGATTCCGCTCGCTCAATGGAAGCCTTTACTGGACGTTCCCGGCGTATCGTTCATCGGGCTTCAGAAGGGTCCGGTGCTGCGGGAGGTCGCGCGCGCATCCGAAGCGGTTCCCGTGCAAAACATCGGTGATGAGTTCAGCGATTTCGAGGATGCTGCGGCGGCCATGCTGGCCTGCGACCTGGTGGTCAGCGTGGATACCTCAATAGCGCACCTGGCCGGCGCGCTTGGGAAGCCGGTGTTTCTATTCGTCCCGTATCGGCCCTGCTATCGCTGGTTTCTGGAAGGCGAGGAGACGTTTTGGTATCCCGGGATGAAGCTATTCCGCCAGGCACGGCCCGGGGAGTGGACCAGCGCCATTTCGAGGGCGGCTCAGGGCCTTCGTGAGTTTGGGCAAATCCGGCGCGCGGGGGCGTCGGCATGTGCGGAATAATACATACGCGGTAGGCGCTACGAATTGGGCATCTGCTATGACGACGAAGGTCCTTCTGGCTCACTCCTTCTTTCTGAAGAACGATCGCAAGCAGACGGAAAAAATGCGGCCCTACCCTCCTCTGGGTACGCTTTACGCCGCGGCCTACTTGCGCAATGCGGGTTACGACGTGTCGCTCTTCGACGCCACTTTCGCGGCGGGAGTCGAAGATTTCGAGGCCGTATTCGAGAAAAACCGCCCTCAGTTTGTCGTGTTGTACGAGGACCAGTTCCACTTTCTGAACAAGATGTGCCTGGGACATGCGCGCGAGGCGGCGTGCCGGATGAGCGAATTCGCGCGCAGCCGGGCCGCGATAGTAATCGCCGCCGGCGCCGACGTTACGGACCATCCCGAGGCGTACTTCTCCCGCGGAGTGCAGTACGCCATAAGTGGAGAAGCCGATCATCGGTTGGGGGAATTGATTGACGTTCTCTCCGGCAGGCTCACAGGCGCCGTGGAATCGCTGCCAGGTGTGGCGATTCCATCGGCAGGCTACCCGGAAGGAATGCGCCGCAATCCACCGGCCGCGCCTGAACGGCATCCGGATCAATTTCCCTTTCCCGCCAGGGACTTGATCGACGTGGCTAAGTATAGATCGGCTTGGCTCGCCGCGCATGGCTACTTCAGCGTCAATATGGTAAGCACGCGCGGCTGCCCATTCCATTGCAATTGGTGCGCGAAGCCCATCTGGGGACAGCGCTATGCCATGCGTTCGCCCGCCAACGTCGCCGACGAACTTGCGCTCATCAAGCGAACCCTGCGGCCGGACCACATCTGGTTCGCCGATGACATCTTCGGGCTCCAGCCGCATTGGGTGGCCGAATTCGCGCGGGAAGTAGAGACCCGCGACGCTTCTATCCCGTTCATGATTCAGTCGCGCGTCGATCTAATGACCGAAGTCGCGGTGAGCGGACTGGCGCGCGCCGGGTGCGCCGAAGTCTGGATGGGAGTGGAGAGCGGCAGCCAGAAGATTCTCGACGCGATGGACAAGGGGACGAGGATCGCGCAAGCGCCCGGAGCGGTGGAGCGGCTGCGGAAAGCGGGCATCCGCGCGTGCTTCTTCATTCAGCTCGGATATCCCGGCGAAGGCATGGAGGACATCCTCGCAACGATTAGATTAGTGCGCGAGACACTGCCCGACGATATCGGTGTCAGCGTAAGCTACCCGCTCCCCGGCACTAAGTTGTACAACATGGTGAAAGCCGAACTGGGAGATAAGCGTCACTGGGACGAAAGTAACGATATGGCGATGATGTTTCGCGGCCCGTTCCGAACGCCGTTTTATCGCACGTTGCGCGACCTTCTGCATCGCGATCTGGTCCTCCGTCAGCGCCTTCGGAGTGGAGTAGAAAGCGCTGAAACGATCGAAGCGCAGCTGGAGCTGTTGGAACGGGACTGGTCGGCGTGGCAAAGCTCCGAAGCGGACTATCGGCAAGAAGAACCCACACAGATTTTCAAATACTACGATGCGGCTGCGGCTCCCGACTTGAGTGAGCGCTGGAACTGAACCCGCGAGCGGCATTCACTCGGTATGTGTCACAGGCTGTCGCGCTGTGGTTCCCTGAGCGGAATCAAACGCCGCAGAACATCTAGTTCCCACGGGTTTCCATAGCGCGAGCTTGAGTACCGCCAAGCTGCCGCGGTTTGCAGCAGACGCTTTCCCCAGGCAGGCGTGGCGTAGTCTTGTACGGTAGGAAACCGGCAATAGAGCACCTTACCGAAATCCTTTACCCGCTGACGCATTCGCGGCGAGAGCCACGGGGCATCCTGGTGACAGACGTAGTTGAGCCAGCGAGGCTCGGTCCATTCCTCTGGCGTGGCTGGCAGATCGGGACCTTCCGGGCCATACGTCTGAAGAACGGGAATGGCAGAACGATTCGGGTCAGCCTTACGCCAGCGAGGATCGCGCTGCGGCGTGGGGCTGTAGAAATAGAGAACGATTTCGCACTGGGGATTCACCCGTTTGAGGCGCTTGACGAATGCGAGGGTCCGTTCGATTTCACCTTCGGGATCTTCCGGCCCTCCGAGGACGAATGAGAACTCCGGGATCACGTTGTACTCACGGCATAGCCGGGCAACTTCGAAGGTGTGTTCCACGCGCGCGCCCTTGCGCATGCGCTTCAGCGCTTCATCGCTGCCGGCTTCCGCGCCGATGTACGCCATGGTGAACCTGGTCTTCTGAAGCAGGCTCCACGTCGATCGCGAAAATCGGGCCAAGGTATCCGCGCGCGCGTAGCACCACCAAGGCAATTGAAACCGCGCGAGGACTTCAAGGATTGGTATGCTGGCCTCTTCGGAATCGAAGAAATTGTGATCGTAATACTGTACGGAGTTGGCGCCAAAATCGCGAAGTTCGCGTAGGCTGATCTCCAGGCGCTCGACGCCCTGGGACTTGGTGTATCCGTTAAACATGGAAACCACGCCGCAGAAGGTGCAATGAAAGCGGCACCCGATGGCGCACTGATGAACCGCCGTTCGGGTTCCCATGAAACTGGGGCGCAGGTAACGGTCAAGTTCGCCCAAGCGCCCGTACGGCAGCAGCGGAAAATCCTCAGGTGTGCGGAAGTCGCGCGCGGGGTTGTGGACAGGTGCGCCGCCCAGTTTCCAGGAAATACCCTGTACGTTACTGAGAGACGCCGCGTCAGATGCGGGCAAGACGTCCAGCAAATCCAAAAGGGCTAGTTCGCCCTGTTCCCGCACAACGTAGTCTACGTACGGTGCATTAAGGGCTGCATTCGGGTACAGGGTAGGGAAATAGCCGCCCCAGGCGATCGGGGTCTGGGGATGGGCGGCGCGGATGGCCGCGGAAATTTCGATCGCGGGAGCCACTTGCGGGCCGGGCATCACCGTAACGCCGGCCAAGGTATGGGGCTCTCGATCCAACGCCGTCAAGATCGTGCCGACAGGATCGGGATCGAGATTGCCGTCCACGATCTGGTAGTCGAACCGCCCTTCAAGAACCGCCCCCAGGGATAGCAAAGAGAGAGGTAGCCGTACGCTATGAGGCCGGCACATTTTGGGGTTAATGAGCAGAACTCTTCCGCGCTTCATGGCCTTTGGGCGCAGTACACAGTCATGATCTCACTGCCGAAATGCCGCCGTGCCGCCACCTGCACCGTCAAAGCGCTGTGTTCCAGGGCGGCGAGAAGGCTGGAGGCGTCGCCGTCGGTGGAGAGCAGAATTAAGGCTTTTCCGCCGGGCCGCAGCATCGTCAGCAGGCCGGACGCAAAGCGCTCCGGCACGTCAATGCTACGCCAAGCCATATCGAACAGATCCCGCGGCTGGCCTCGAAAAAATGGCGGATTGAAAAGAATGAGATCGAACTGCTCGCCGGCTACCGGGGCAAAGAGATCGCCCTGGCGAACCTCGATACGTTCTTCGGCGCGATTCATTAGCGCGTTGATACGAGCGCAGCGGACAGCCTCGGGGTTGAGATCCACCGCGACGACTTGATAGCCGCGGCGAGCCGCGAACAGAGCCGCCACGCCTGTTCCCGTCCCCATGTCGAGCGCGCGCGCCGGCGCCAAACCGGCGGGCGGCTCGGCCAGAGGGATGCGTTCGATCACGCGAGCGAAGTAATCTCCGCTGCGGAAAACGACTGGGTTCAGCACATCCGGGAAAACGACCAGTGATACGCCGCCAACGCGCTCCAGAGCGTAGCGGCGCACGCGTCGCAACAGGAACGGCCGCTTCGCCATCAGCCATGCCAGGCTGCACCAGCGGACACACCGATTGACGCGCGCGGGTGACACGAGCTGCCACGCCAGTATATCGCGCGTGAGTTAACAGCCTAGGCGCTACAATAGTCCTGCCGATTCACACCAGAAAGAATCTTTATGTATTGGCGTCCGGCTCTCCTGATTCTGTGTGTGTCCATTCTCTGCTCGCAGCCCTCCGGCCGTGAGCAGGTAGGCAAATTGCCCGATGGCAGCTTTCTGCTCCCGACGGGTTGGCGGATCAAGCCTGTCGGGCGCCAGATTCCCTTGGACACGCTGCCCATGTCCTCGGCGCTCTCGAAAGACGGGAAGTATCTGCTCGTGCTGAATGGAGGCTATCGTCCGCCTTCGATCGCAGTCCTCGCTGTGGACGGAATGAAGGAAATCGCGCGGGCTCCCGTAGCCGACGGTTGGCTGGGTCTGACTTTCTCGCACGACGGCAGAACGGTTTACGTCGGCGGCGGATCGAAGAACAGTGTCTACGAGTTCTCTTTTTCGCCCGCGGGAGAACTGAAGCCGGCGCGTCAGATCGAGATTGCGCCCGGCGCCAAGCCCGGCCCGCTCGATTTCATCGGCGACGTCGAAGTTTCCGCGGATGGCCGTGTTCTTTATGCGGCGGAGTTGTATCGCGACTCCATCGCGGTCATCGACGCACAGACCGGACGCGTTACGGCACACTACAAAACCGGCCGCCGTCCCTACAAAATCCTCATGCATCCCGACGGCAAATCGTTCTTCGTTTCGAGCTGGGCCGATGGCGCGGTGTATCAGCACGACGCGAGAACCGGCTCGGAAATGTCCAGCATCCGTCTTGGTCCGCACACCACTGATATGGTTCTGAGCGACCGCAAGGTTTCGGATGAGGATAAGGGGTTTAGGATTTTCGTCGCCGCTTCCAACACCAACTCCGTATTCGCGGTGCGCGTGGATAACGCGAATAATATGACGATTGCCGAAACCTTGAACGTGGGGCTGACCACACGGCAACCGGCCGGTATGACACCAAGCGGTCTTGCGCTCAGCCCGGACCAGGCGCGCCTGTTCATCGCGTGCTCGGATGCGAATGTCGCCGCCGTCGCTGATATTTCCGAAGAGCGCGCCCGCATCGAGGGATTCATCCCCGCCGGGTGGTACCCGACGGCGGTGCGCATGCTTCCGGATCGCCGCCTGCTGATCCTGAATGGCCGCGGCTTGCAAAGCTATGCGAATCCAAGCTACCCCGGCCCCACCAACGACAAACAGGGCGACGGCCGCCGTGAATACGTCGCGTATATGCAAACCGGCACAATGTCGGTGATCGACCCATTGACTCCGGAGAGCCTCGATGCCGACACGCGCGCGGCGATGGAGCTTTCGCCATACCGCGATTCGCAGCTTGACGTTGCGAATCTGCAAGGCGATAGCGTGATCTACTCAAAGCCGGGGCGCCCGTCGCCAATCGAGCACGTGGTCTACATCATCAAGGAAAACCGCACCTACGATCAGGTGTTCGGCAAGGTCGGCAAGGGCAACGGCGATCCGTCGTTGACGTTGTTCGACGAGTCCGCCGCGCCCAATCACTACAAGCTCGCGCGCGAATTCGTACTTTTCGATAACTATTATTCAAATGCGGATGTGAGCGCGGACGGACACAATTGGTCCACGGCGGGAATCGCGCCCGACTACACGCAAAAAACCTGGCCGAGCCAATACGCTCACCGGTTGGGATATTACGGCTATGAGGGCGGCGAGCCCGCCAATACTCCGCCCGCGGGTTACATTTGGTCAAACGCCAAAACCGCCGGGCTCTCGGTGCGAGATTACGGCGAATTTGTCGAAAACAAGAAACAGGCGGGCGCGGACGGCATCCAGATCGCTCGCGTGAGCGATCCGTCGTTACAAGGCATGGTGAACATGCGCTTCCGCGGCTTCGATCTCGACTATCCCGACGTCGAGCGCGCGCGCGTTTTTCTGGACGATTTAAAAGGATTCGAAAGCTCCGGAAGCATGCCGCGCCTGACGGTCATGCACCTGCCCAACGATCACACCAACGGGACCACTCCAGGGAAGCTGGCGCCCTTGTCGCTCTTCGCCGACAACGATTACGCTCTGGGGTTGATCGTGGAAGGAATTTCGAAGAGCCGCTTTTGGCCCTCGACCGCGATCTTCGTCATCGAAGACGACGCGCAGAACGGCCCCGACCACGTGGATTCGCACCGTTCCGTGATGCTCGCGATCTCGCCGTATACCCGCAGGGGCATCGTGGACAGCACCATGTACAACCAGTCGTCGGTGTTGCGCACCATGGAGCTGATATTGGGTCTTCGTCCGATGACCCATTTCGACGCCGCCGCGCGTCCGCTCACGACCGCCTTCGCCGGGTCTGTCAATTCCGCGCCCTACGCTGCCGAAAGTCCCCGAATCTCGCTCACCCAGCGCAACCCGGCCGGCGCACCCACCGCCGCGCGGTCGTTGCGCATGGATTTCCACGATGCGGACGAGATCGACGACGACGAACTGAATGACATTCTGTATCTGGCGATCAAAGGCGTGCCCGCCCCGCCGCCCGTAAGGAGTTATTTCGCCCGCCCGTGACCAGCCTCTGTTTTCTCTGGCACATGCACCAGCCGTTCTACAAGAACTTGTGGACCGGCGAATACAAGCTCCCCTGGACTCGTCTTCATGCCTTGAAAGACTACGCGGGCATGGTGGAGATCCTCGCGGAGTTCCCGCATATCCGCCAGACGTTCAACCTGGTGCCCTCCATGCTTGCGCAAATCGAGGATTACGCGAACGGCACGGCTTCCGATCCGTTCTTCGATTGCGCCGTTCTCCCCGCCGAAGACTTGACCGCGGCTCAGCGTGCGTTCGCGGTCAAATATTTCTTCCAGGTGAGCACCCGCGTGCTCGATCGCTATCCACGCTACCGCGAGCTGGCGGCCCGCCGGCCAGACTTATCCACCGCCGATATTCGCGATTTGCAGGTGCTGAATCAACTGGCTTGGTTCGACGAGGATCTGCTCGCGCGGGACGCCGATCTTCGAGAACTGGCGCATAAAGGCCGCGACTATACTCGCCAGGACCAGTCCCTGCTGGAGGGCAAGCAGCGCGTGGCCCTCAAGCGGGTGCTGCCCATCTACCGGGAATTCGCCGCGCATGGGCAGATCGAGATCTCCACCACGCCGTTCTATCATCCGATTCTGCCGTTGCTTTGCGATTCGCAAATTGCGGAAGTAGCCCATCCGGGCGTGCCTCTG
Source organism: Bryobacteraceae bacterium (assembly GCA_036557165.1). GTDB lineage: Bacteria > Acidobacteriota > Terriglobia > Bryobacterales > Bryobacteraceae > Palsa-187. Next base: position 39,331 of record DATBIA010000014.1, on the reverse strand, counting down.
CCGCCGCGGTTCCAATACCCGCAAGACGCACGGGAGCAGTTGCGGCGCGCGCGATCCTACATGCTGGAAAAACTCGGAGTAGAGCCGGCGGGTTTGTGGCCGTCGGAGGGATCCGTGTCCGACGAAGCGCTGGCGATGGCCGTCGAATGTGGCTTCGCGTGGGCGGCGACCGACAATGGGGTGCTGGCTCGCACCCTGGGACGGGAAGCCGGCCCGGAGGAGACCTATCGCGCCTACGCGTGGCGTCAGCAAGGCCGCGAGTTGCGCATGCTGTTCCGCGATCATTATTTGAGCGACCTGATTGGCTTCGAATACCAAAATATGAGCGCTGCCGACGCCGCGGGACATTTTGTTTCGCGGATTCGCGCGAACGTAAACGGGCGCGACGCGTTGGTCCCGATTATTTTGGATGGCGAAAACGCCTGGGATTGGTATGAGGCGAATGGCCGCCCGTTTCTGCGCGAGCTTTACGGCCACATTTCCGATGCTCCCGATCTCCGTGCCATGACGATTTCCGAGGCGCTGTCGCACTACGAGGCTCATCCGCTGGATCGGATTTTTCCCGGGTCGTGGATCAACGCGAACTTCGACGTTTGGATCGGCGCCGAGGAGGACAACCAAGCCTGGGAACGCCTGCTGGAAGCGCGGCAAATGTACGATCGCAAGCGGGACACCGCTTCGGAAGACGCCCGCAAGCTCGCCTTCGAAGAACTGCTGATCGCGGAGGGCAGCGATTGGTGTTGGTGGTACGGCCCAGAGCACTCCACCGAAAATCGAATCGAGTTCGACGAGCTGTACCGGGATCATTTGTCGAATGTCTATCGCGCCTTGGGCGAGGAGCCTCCCGTGATTCTCTCGGAGCCCATTCTGAGGGAGCAGCCGGGCGTGATTCATGAGCTGCCGGCGAACGCAATCGACGTTACCGTCGACGGAGAAGTGACCTCGCATTTCGAATGGATAGGGGCCGGGCGCTATCGCCCCGATTTTCGTTCGGGATCCATGCATTCGGGCGAGCCGCCGGTGCGCGAGATCTATTACGGATCCGATGGCCGCAACCTGTTCGTCCGCGTCGACGGTGTGGGCGCGGCCGGAGTCGCCCTCCAATTCGAGGACGGCGGGGCCGTGGAATCGAAAATTGCGCGAGGGCGAATTTTGGAAATGCAAGCGCCGCGCCCGGGTGGCCGTTTCCGTGTCGTCGTGGATCGCAACGGCCTGCCGCCGGCAGTGTTTCCCGCCGAGGGCTGGTTTGAAATCGAAGAAGTAGGACAAGCTTCAGCTTGTCCATCCGGCGCGGCGTGAGAGAGGACAAGCTGCACCTTGTCCCTGAAATTTCTAGATTTCGAGGAGTCGAATGCCACCCTCAGCCCCGCCCCGTGAGGGCGGGGTCGAGCGTCCCATTAGAGAAAACGCCTTCGAGATCGCACTCTTTAACGAGGAGAGAGGACAAGCTGAAGCTTGTCCCGGACAAGCTGAAGCTTGTCCTACTGGAATCTCTGCTAAGATTTTCTCCGTTAGCGAATCGGCCTAGAAGGAGAAAAATCACAGGATGACAGCGAGCAAAGCGGTTTGGGCAGTGGTCTTGATACAGACGATCTCGACCGCTCAGGTCAGGCGCAATCCCGATCCAGTCATGCTCCGGCACTGGGCCGCTCCGTTGTACTGGCAGCCGCAAGTTGCGAGGGCGTCCGCGATGGCTTCCGGAACCTTCAATCCTCTCCTCTTCATAGCGATGACGCCGTGCCGCATCATCGATACCCGGGCGTCGCAAGCAACTCTAGGCGCTTTCGGGGCACCGAGCCTTTCCGGAGGAACCAGCCGAGTCTTCCCGATGCAGTCCAGCGCGGCCTGCCCGATTCCCAGTGCGGCGCAAGCCTATTCGCTCAACGTCACGGTGGTTCCGACCGGAGGAATCGGTTTCGTCACCGCCTTTCCGACGGGTCAGCCGGTGCCGCTCGCCGCAACCGTAGTCTGGGGCGTGATCAACATCGTGAGCAACGCGGCCATTGTGCCCGCCGGGATCAACGGCTCAATCGATGTGTTCGCCAACATTCCGACCGATGTGGTCGTCGACATCAACGGCTACTACGCGACGGCCAGCGATCCTGGCGGCGACACCGCGCTCGGAAACGGCGCCCTCCCCATCCCGAACGGCGGAGGAAACAACACCGCTATCGGCTCCGGCGCGATGCAAAACACTGCCACGGGAGGCTCGAACACGGCCACTGGCTCGAATGCGTTGCATTTAAACACGGCGGGTTATTCGAACACGGCGATGGGGGCACTCTCGCTGCAGGGCAATACCGTCGGAATCGGCAACACGGCGGTCGGCAACGCGGCGCTGGCGAGCAACACTACGGGGAACACGAACCTCGCGCTCGGCGTAGGCAGTCTTGGCGCCAGCACGGCCGGAAATAATAATACAGCCGTTGGCGCGGACTCGCTCCAGTTCAACGTCATTGGATCGGGCAATATTGCGGTTGGCTATCAGGCCGGGAATTACAACCCGAACGCCGGCAGCAATAACATTGATGTCGGAAGTCTTGGCGGTCCCAACGACAACGGCGTAATTCGGCTGGGAACGCTTGGCGCGCAAACATCCTTCTTCGCCGCTGGAGTGAGCGGCATTACCACAGGCGGCAACGACGCCATTCCCGTCCTGATCGATTCGAATGGCCAACTCGGCACGATCAGCTCGTCGCGGCGATACAAGGAAGATATCCACGACATGGGCGACGCCAGTCGCGGAATCCTGCAGCTTCGCCCCGTCACTTTTCGCTATCGAAAGCCCTTCGACAACGGATCCAAGCCGATCCAATATGGCTTGATCGCCGAGGAAGTCGCGAAAGTATTTCCGGATCTCGTGGCGCGGTCCGCCGATGGGCAGATTGAGACCGTGAAATATCAACTGCTTGATTCTCTGTTGCTGAATGAAGTGCAGCGCCAAGAAAGAGAGATCCGCGATCTGAAGGAGCGGCTCGCCGGGATCGAGTTATCGATCGGGACGAGGTCCGCGGGTTCTCAGGTTCCCTGAGGAGAAGCGTTCCGCCTGCCGCGACGACGCCGTCGCAAACCCTATCGGCGGATCCCTGACGTATAATTCTGAACGGTATGAGCAAGACAACCCTGGTTTTATCTGCATTGGCGGTGCTCGCGGCGCCGGCGCTATGGGTATTGCCGGGCGCGGATAAACAAGCTGCGCCGAAATTCAAGTTCGATCCGGACTGGCCCAAGCCTCTGCCCAACAAATGGAAAATGGGCGGCGTGACGGGGCTGGCGGTCGATAAGGACGACAACGTCTGGGTGCTGAATCGCCCGAACGATCTCACGGATATCGAGCTTGAGGCGGAGCAGAATCCTCCGCTTGCGGACTGCTGTGTCCGTCCTCCCGCAATGATCCACATCGACAAAGCGGGCAACGTGATCGGCTCCTTCGACGCGCCGCAAGGGCACGGAATGGCCGTGGACAGCAAAGGCTTCGTGTATATCGGGCAGGACACGGTGCGCAAGTACGATTCGAAGACTGGAAAATTAGTGGCGGAGGTCCCTCGTACTCCGGAAAGGCCGCCAGGCGGCGGAGCGAACCCGGCGCTCACTTCCGCGCACGTTTCGGGCCGCGGCAGCGCCGGCCCGGTCGCTGGATTCATCGCTCCGCCCGGCGGACGCGCGCAACCGAATCCCGCCGCGCAGAAGGCTCGTGAGGAGGCGACCGCCGCTTTCCGCGCCAAGTATCCCCCAACCACGCCTATGATCGTGGGAGGCCTCGAAGAAATCAGGCTCGACGAGCCTGCCCGCGAGCTTTACGCCGCCGATAATTATTTGGGCGGGAGAGTGATGGTATTCGATCTGGACACCTTCAAGTTCAAGCGAGGGTGGGGCGCTTATGGACACGCGCTCTCCGAGATGAGCATGAGCGACGCGGATCGCGCCTATACTCCCGGCGGCCCCATGCCGAAGGAGTTCCGCGGCCACCTCACGCTGAACATATCCAACGATGGATTCGTCTATGCCGCCGACCGCAACGCCAACCGAATTCAGGTCACCACGAAGCAAGGGAAATTCGTGAAGGAATTTATTTTGGCGCCCACAACCGGCGTGGGTGGCTCGGCCGGGGGCGTGATGTTTTCGCCGGACAGGCAGCAACGACTCTTGTACATTTCCGATCTCACCAACAATCACATCTGGTTTTTAAATCGCGACGACGGCAAGATCGTTGGCCGGATGGGAAACATGGGCGAAAACGGAGGCCAATTCTTCGGTTTGCACATGATCGCGGTGGACTCCAAGGGCGTCATTTACACCGGCGAAGTGTTCCAGGGGGAGCGCGTGCAGAGATTCGTCCCTGTGAAGTAACTCCGTATCAGGACAAAGAAAGCTTCACACCCCCGATCTTTTCCAGAATCGAGATCGGCGCGCGATCGGGCGAAGCGAGCGAACATCGAGAGATCAGAAACGTCTGTTCCAGCGCCAGCCGGCCCGATAACACTGAGTGCGGAACGATATCTGTAAAAACCATCCAGGTTGCGCCCGGGGGAAAGACAAATTCGTATTTCGGGCAGGAACGCTGATACTCCTCGTCGCGCTTCAGGTAATCGTGAAAATCGAGCATGAATTCGTCGTAGGGCGATCGCACGATTACGGGTAATCCGACGGTCCGGAAAACGCGCTTTAGACCTCGAAGCGCCCCGCCGCTCGACAGCTTCCGAAGGCGATCCGCGGTTGCGCGCCGGGGAGCGATCGCCTCGAAAGGGTCTGAAACCACCCACACGCGCGGCTTGATTGGGTGAACGTTAGTGAACATCCTCAGAATCAAATCGCCGTTGGTTGGTCGAGTGGGAAACGCGTCGGTGTGCAGCAAGTCATTGCGTTTCTTCCAAGAAAGCTGCCGTCCCGATTCTTCGAGTGGCCGCAAGCTGGCATAGTCCAGCCGCCAAGCCGACGGGTATCGTGGCAGAAGCCGCCCGGCAGTTTCAACCGCCCACCGCGAATAGGTCTCCAGAATTGCGTGCAGACGTGCGGTACCGGCCGCGTCCATTTTCCCGGCGCCCGTTATCCGGCCTGTCAGCGGACGATAGGCGATGTTCTTGTGATGTCCGATTTCTTCCGCCCGCCTTCCCAAAAGAAATTGCCGATCCTCTTCGGACAGGCCGAACGACGGCTCTTGCAATACGAAAATCCGGCCTGTTTCCAATATCTGGTGCGGATCGCCGGCTGATTCGCGCGCGGCTGTGCTCATGTTCGTATTGTATTTGGTTAGGTATTGTACTGTGTTCAACCGGCGGTTGATCGGCCATCAGGCGTTGACAATTCTACTATTACGTGTAACGATATTACGGTACGCGATATAGCTTATCCGTGGAGCTTTCAATCATGAGAAGTCTCATTCGTTTGGCGGCGAAACTGTATCCCGGACCGTGGCGAGCCCGGTATGGCGAGGAGTTTGAGGCGCTGCTCGAAGATGTAGGCGGCGGCGGACGTGTCGTAGTCGATGTGCTTAAAGGAGCTCTCCTGATGCGATTTCAGCGGTCGTGGAAAGGCGGATCGGCGGCGCTGCTGGCGACCGCGGTTCTTTCAGCGGTTTCATGGTGGGCGGGCCGGCGGCCGTATCTCACGCCTGGCGCCCACCAGGTGTTCCGCATGGATTCGGCGCCTGGGGCGTTGCTGGAGTTCCTGGTGATTTTGGCTCTGATTTTCGTTGGCGCGATTACCTTTTCCGCTCGCCAGGGCCGGTGGTTGGCGCCGTTGATCGCTGCCTCGTACGTCGCGGTGGTGGCGTTGGTGTCGCTGCTCACTCCGAGGACCGTCGTTAATATCGGCGATACCTACTGCTGGGATCTCTGGTGTGTGGGAATCCGAAACGTGAACGCGATTCCACAGGGGCGGGACGTCCTGTACACGGCTGAAGTGTCCATCTTTGCGGATACCTCTACCGCTCAGCGCGTGCCGGCGGCGCAGGCGAAACAATTCTTCTACGCGCTGGATGAGCAAGGCCGGCGTTTCGCGATCCTGCGGGATTTATCGTTCGCCGGCGCCGATGTCGTGGTCAATCCGGCCGAATCGGTGAAGTCCACATTGGCTTTTCTCGCTCCAGCGAATACGCGTAAGCTTTATTTGACCGGTGACATGGACGTGCCGCCCTGGGTGCGCCTGTACTTCGGGAGTGATCTCAATCCCTTTCACCGGCGTACGCTCTTGCGTGTTTTGTAAAAGTTTGGTGCGTCCGTTAACGCCCTACGGCTGGCGGCGGCCCCGAACGCGTCCACTTCCTCCACTGAAGCAGGAGAATGTAGAAGTCCAGCGCCGGGGACAAATGTTTGATGTAGTAGAGATCGTATTCCAACTCGGCGATCGAATCCGGCATTTCCGCGCTGTTCCGATGGACCTGCGCCCAGCCGGTTAGCCCGGGTTTGACGGAAAGTCTCTGCCCATAAAAAGGGATTCGTTCGCGCAGGACAGCGGCGAACTCGAGGCGCTCCGGCGCCGGTCCAACCAATGCTAAATCTCCGCGAGCGACATTCAGCAGCCGTGGCAATGATCCCAGGCGAAGTTTGCGGATCCATTTCAGCGGAGCCGAATGGACCTGCCGGAAACGGAACAGCGAGAGAGGCGCGCCCTTAAGACCGGTTCGCGGATCGCGCTCGAATACCGGTCCCGGCGATTTGCGCTTGATCGAAAGCGCCGCCAATCCTAGCAGCGGAGAGGTCAGGATTAGAAGCAAGCAGCTAGCGAGAATAGAGTACAGATCCCTGGCCGCCACAGCGCCGCGCCGCGCATCCAGATCCCGGGAGAAAATCATCCGGTCCGGTGAGATTTCGATCGCCGAGACTCGTCCGGCGGCCGATTCATAGAGACTGGATAGTTCCTCAACACGTGTGCCGAGGCGCTGCAACTCGAGCAGCCGCCGCACAGGCATCTCATTCGCCTCTCGCTGAACCACAATGCGGCTCGGTGCGCACTCCTGAAGAACGGAGTCGAACTCGTCCATGCTTCCGAGGCAAGGCGCCGCCGCGGCGGAAGATTTCTCGCCGAGATAACCTACCGGCGCCAGGCCTATTTCCGGCTGCTGCTTCAATAATTGCGCGATTTCTTCGACTGGGCCGGCTGCTCCCAAAGGGGCGCCCAAGAAAAGCACCTTCCGCGGTGGGATCGCCTTCTCTAATACCACCGATGCCGCCACTCGCCACGCCGGAAACGCCGCCAAGACTAGAAGAGCGCCCCCGATCATGATCCACCGTGGCGTCTCGGCCGGGGAACCGGTGTATGCCAGCAGCGCCTGAAGAAGAAATGCGACGCCTAGCGCGAGGCAGACTTGCTGAAATACTCTCGCGATTGTCAAGGTCCGCTCGTACATGCGCTCGAAGTAGAGTGTAACTTGGATGGCGGCGGCTGCGACTGCGACTTGCAGCATCCCGTTTTCGTAAAGGAAGTAGAAATCGAGACCGGGCTGTTCAATCCACCATGCGACAAGCAAGAAGCAGCCGCATAAAACCAGGAAATCGCATACCGCTAAGGCGGCAAGACTCGGAGGAATCGAAGCGCGAAGACGAGGAGCCAAGAGTATTCGGGCCTTATAAAACCGCAAAGGCGCGGTGGACCTCCCATTCTAAGCGAAAACGCGACGCTTGGGAGAGCTTATCGTTCCGGGTTTACCGCTCTCCGCCAAGGGATAAAATGTATCCAATATGCGGAACGGCGCCCCAATTCAGGTGCGGCTTCTCCCGAACGGGAACGCGCACGCAGGCATGCTTCGATCGTCGCATGGACGTGTTTTGGAAGTAGAGCTATCGGATCTGGGCGCCGAATGCGCTCCGGGCGCCGCAATCGAATTAGCAGTCCAAGAGGCGCTTTACCTGGGAATGATCGACCGCCGTCAAGACGGCCGCCTGTGGGTGAGTATCGAGCACCGGCTCGATCGCGCGCCTCTGGCTGCTCTTCGCGCCGCGTGGCGGGAGGGCGGCTGACGTTGGATCTTCTTTGGACCGCGATCTCGCGAAACCGCCTGGTCTTCGCGGGATTAAAAGCGTTCGCGGTTTCGCTCATCCTTACTCCGATTCTGCGCGATGTGTTCCGCTCCTATAACGTCGTCGACAGGCCCGGCGGCCAGCGTAGGATGCACGAACACCCGATCCCGCGCATCGGAGGCATTCCTATCGCGATCGCTTACGTTTTCGCCATCCTTCCTTTAGGCGACTCTGGCGGCGGGATTGGAGTTCCGCTGTGGAAGCTGCTGCCCGGCGCGGGGATCGTCTTCCTCACTGGTTTGCTGGACGATTTTTTCACGCTGAAGCCCATGCTCAAGCTGGGGGGGCAAACCGCCGCGGCCTTGCTGGTCTTTTACAGCGGGCTGAGCGTGGGTACGCTTGGTAGCGTGAACCCGCTGCCGATGTGGCTGAATCTGCCGCTAACGGTTTTTTGGGTCCTGATTACGACGAACGCCTTGAATCTCATCGACGGGCTCGATGGGCTTTGCGCCGGCATCGGATTGGTCGCCAGTGTGGCGCTGTTCGGAGCGGCGTGGATGTATGGGAATCCATCGCTGGGTTACGCCACCCTGCCTCTGGCCTGCGCCTTGCTCGGCTTCCTTTGTTACAACACGAATCCAGCGACGGTGTTCTTGGGCGATTCCGGCGCGCTTTTGACCGGCTTTCTGCTCGGTTGCTACGGGATGATCTGGACGCAGAAGACGTCCACGATGCTCAGCCTGTTGGTGCCGTTGATCGCCCTTTCCGTTCCCCTGCTGGACGTCACGGTCGCTGTGGCGCGCCGCGTTCTGCGCCGCCAGCCCATCTTCTCCGCGGATCGCGCACACATTCATCATCGTCTGCTCGACCGCGGATTGACCCCGCGAAGCGTCGTGCTGGTGCTGTATGCGTTCGCGGGCATAGCCGCCGCTTTATCGCTTTTGTTGATCGCCCCTCAACTGGCGCATTTCCGCAATGGACTATTGGTCTTCCTCATCGCCGCTCTCGGTCTCGGTCTTCGGGAATTGCGCTACAAGGAATTCGATTTCATCGGGCGTTGGCTGTTCGGTGGAGAGTTGCAGAAGAACCTTCAGGAATCGCTGCGGCTGGATAGGCTTCGCGCGAGCCTCGCCGCCGCCACCACTCTAGAAAGTTGGTGGGTGGCTCTGGCTGGGACGGCGCGCGAGTGCGGCTGGACGGGCCTGCGCTGGGACGCCCCGGACGGACTCCGTGAGTTTGCGATCGAGCAATCCGGCGAGCCTGGATGGACTTTCTCCGTGGCGCTCGGCGAAATGGGATCGATCGAGATCGAGGGCAGCGGAAGTCGCCGCGGCATGGACCTGGCCGGTTTTGCAGCCGCTGTGTCGGATAGCGCCAGGCGAAGCGATGCCTTCGTCGGGCGAAAAGCGGCGGCCGCCGAGGCGCGTTGAGGTTCTGTGGCGCGCGCTCTTTGGGAACTGGTGGCGAGCCTGGGCTCGTTTTCAGGAGCGGCCTTTCTGACCGCTCGCCGTTTCTCGACTTGGCCGGCCTTGATCGCGGCGGTGGCCTTCTGGTGGGGCATGCAATGGGGCACGCCGGAATCGCTCGCAAGCTTTCTTCAGCCTGTCGCCGTCGGCGCGGGCCTCGCCCTTTTGGCCGAGGCGGTGATTGCTTACGCGGACTTCGGCGCGGCCATACCGCTCGTGCCGTTCTTCGCGGGCTGCGCGGTGGCTTCGTTTATCGCCGCCGTGCTTCGCGCCCGCGAACGGGCGGCGCTCGCCGAGCCGCGTGTCCTTGAAAGTGTCTCCGAATTGCCTTCGATCCACGTCCATGAAAAATCGGTGCGGCTCGTCGTGCCCGGCCCCGATTGGGAGCGGCGAATGTCTCCCCGCGCGCTGCTGGACTGCAAGCTCGCGGGGATTAAACTCGAAACCGGAACGATGGCGCAGGAGCGATCTTTGCAGCGCGTCCCTGTCGAAATGCTCCGGCCGGTCGATCTGCTCTGGCCGGATACGTCCCGCGCCAACCGTCCTGTAATGGCGATTCAAGCGATTTATTCGAATTTGATCGGCCTCGCTTTGCTGATTGGACTGTCGCCCGTTCTTGTCGTGCTTGCGGTTCTGTCGCGAGCCGCGGCGGGCTCGGGTCCTTTTTTCGAAGAAGTGGAGTGCGCCGGTTTTCAGGGCATTCCATTTTCTCGTCGGCGGTTCCGCGTCTCAAACGCCAATGGCGAAACCACCGGCATCGGCGCATTTTTGATGCGTCTGCGGCTCACTGGATTGCCGCAGCTTATTAATTTGGTGCGAGGCGAGATGGCCCTGTTCGGGCCTCAGCCGGTCCGCCTGATTTTCTCGAGATATTTGGACCAACTCTGCCCCGTATTCTCGCGGCGGCTATCTGTGAAGCCGGGAATTTTCGGCTGGGCCCAAGCCAATTCTCGCAACCGCTCCCACGCGCCCGAGGATGAATCTCTCGCTTCGTTCCTCCAGGAGGAGCATCAGCGCATATCCTACGATTTGTATTATCTGAATTTCGGATCGCCTCTCATGGATCTCGAGATTTTGGTGCGCAGCGTGTTCGGGGCAAAGATCTGATTTTATGGCGGCGGCTCCGATCGGTCTCTTGATGTCGGCCGGCGCGGTGGCCTATATTTTGATCGGATATCCGCTGTTGCTCGCCTTATGGCGCAACCGTCGTCTACCGCCGGTCGCGAAGGACCCAGCTTTCAAGACGCACGTGACCGTGATTATGGCCGTCTACAGCGGCGCGGCGTTCTTGAGCAAGAAACTGGAGTCGATTCTGAGTCTCGATTATCCGAAGGAATTGATGCAAATTCTCGTGGTTTCGGACGGCTCAACCGATGCGACCGAGGATATCGCGCGCGAATATGCGGCGCAAGGAGTGGAGTTGATTGCGGCGCCACATGCCGGAAAAGCGGCTTGCCTGAATCTCGCCTTTGAGCGAGCCACAGGCGATCTGCTCTTTCTAACCGATGTACGTCAGTTGCTGGATTCGCAGGCGCTGAGCAATCTTGTGAGCGATTTCGCGGACCCGACGGTGGGAGCCGCCACCGGGGAGATGCGGCTGCTCCCCGGCTCAAGCGGCGAACATCGGGATATGGACCTATACTGGCGCTATGAGCTGTGGGCGCGTCGCAGGCATTCCGAAATCGATTCGCTGTTCACCACCACCGGCTGCCTGTACGCCCTGCGGCGCGAGCTCGCGGCGCCTTTGCCCACCGACACGCTGAGTGACGACGCTTATCTTGCTTTGAAAGCGTTTTCTCGCGGGTATCGAGTGATCTTCGATCCGGAGGCGATCGCCTTCGACTACCCGGCCATCGCGGGAACGGAATTCCGGCGCCGCTGGAGGAATTTGGCGGGGTTGTGGCAGATCCACTGGCGAACGCCATGGCTGTTCACGTCCGCCAACCGGATGCGCCTCCACTTTCTGTCGCACAAGTTCGGAAGACTGGTGCTGCCTTGGGCCATGCTGGCGGTAGTGGCGTTTACGGCGATGCTGCCGGACGTTCATCGGCGAAATTCGCTATTAGCCGTCGATGCGGTCTTTGCGGCGCTAGCCCTGCTCGACCGCTGGATTCCATTGGGCTTTCCGTTGAAGCGGCTCTCTTCGCCCATCCGGACGTTTCTTTTGATGAACGCCGCATCGTTGGCTGCGATTGCGATTTTCTTGATTCCGGCGCAAAAACTTTGGAAGCCGACGCGGGCTGCAGCGCCGTAGGACAACCTTCAGCTTGTCCTTGCTCTATGCGCAATGCAGGTGGCCCTGCGCGGCCACCGCGGAATTCTCGATGCCGATCTCGGCGCCCGATTCGATGTGGCGTAACTTCCGATAACCCAGCTCATGGAGACAACCGACAACTGCCGCTACATTTTCTTGTTTGGACTCCAAAGTCGCCCCATGAATTTCAAGAAATAGTTGCGGTCTCGACGCCAGTAATGTATTCCGAGCCCCAGACAGCACCGCAAGCTCGGCCCCTTCCACGTCGATCTTGATGAACCCAGGCGGCGGAAAATTCATTTCTCGAATGTCCTCATCGAGCGTAGTGAGCGAGACCCGCTCGGAACGCATCTTCAAACTGCCGGCCGCTTCCGCGCCGATATGCGCCGCTCCGGGCAGCAGAGGGGAACTGAACATCGTCACCGTCTCGCGTTTGGCGCCGAGGGCTACGTTACGTACTGTCACGTTATGCAACCGGTTCAGCACGACATTGCCTGCAAGGCGGGCATAATTTTCCGCGCTTGGCTCGTAGCTGATCACCTGCCGGGCCTTTTGAGCGAAAAGAAGCGTGAATAACCCGTGAAAAGCTCCTACATCGTAAACCACCAGACTGGACAGATCGCAATTCAACCAGAACATCTGCTCCGGCGAGGTTTCGGACGACAGAAACCCAGGCAGCCAGCCCAGGCCGCCTCTTCTCTTCATGCCTTTAATGGGACCATGGCGCACGGTGTAGGTAACATTCCCGAATAAATTCTGGCTAATCCATGACACCATCCGGTGCGCCGCGCCGTCATACTCTACTTTCATCGGGGAGCCGCCCGCTCGTAGACTTTCACGCCGGATTCGTGTCCTGTATAAACCAGCGAATATGCGGCTTGAAGCCGGCTTCTTGCGTCCACCGCATCCGCTCCTTCCCATCGGATCTCACCGGTAGCGCTCGGTGGGGAAAACAGGGTGAGGTCGCCGGCGGCCGCGGCGTCGATGACAAACCGAGGCCTCCTCTTCTCGACATCGGTCAAAGCGGCGGCGGAAAATTCATTGAACATGGCCTGACTGTGGAGCATCGGCACCGTGGAGAAAAAGCGGCTCGCGGGTTTGAGTCCCAGACGGAACGCCAGATCTCCAAGCCGATCGCTCCAGACGAACACGCGGTCAGACGGTTCGGCACGCTGGCGAACAAACTGCACAACGTCGGCCCTCTTATCGATGAATTTGACGTAAGTTTCTCCGACCGCGCGAACGCTCCCCAGAGTCGAGGAGACCGCCAGCAGGGCGCAGGCGCCCACAACCGTGGGCGCGGCGAATCGTCGTCCGCCATCGCTGAGCGAAAAAAGTCTGCCGCACCGCTCGAAAAAAGCGGCCGCCATGAGCGCCAAAGGGAGGGTCCACATCAGAAAATAGTGTTCGAACGCCATTCCGGAGATCGCAGAAAACAAAATCTCAAGCAGAAGAAACGCGAACGCGAGCATAGCGAATCGGGATGATTTATCGCTCCAGGAGGCCCGTTCACGGATCAAAAGCGCGCTCATCGCCGCCGCGATCAGGCTCGCTCCGTAAGAGGAGACCTCCAGCGCGCCTACGGCGACCGCGTAGAAATGCCGGATAATCGGCGTGCGCGAGTATTCCCGATTAAAGACAAACACGGCTTTGTAATAGTCGCCCAAAGCGCCGCGCGAGATCACAGGCAGAAGCAGTAGCAAGGTCGAGGCGACAAACGCCGCGCCAAATAATACGCTCCAAATCGCCACACGCCGCCGGTCGTGGACCCTGAAGTAGTGATAAGCCGCTACGGCCATGTACAGAACGCTCACTGCTATTTCATTTGGGCGCAGGGCGAAAAGAACTGCGGCGAAAATTCCCTGAACGGCGGGATAAAGCGCTTTAGGCCCGCTGAGAAACTCTCGCATCATCAGCCAAAATGCGGCCGCCTGAAACGGCAGACCGAAAATCTCGGCGAAATTCGGGCTTACCGTTAGGCCCGGCAGTATGTTCACCAGCAGGAAGCCCGCGAGTATCGCGGGCCATAGCGCGGTCCAACGCCTCGCGCCAAGAACCGTTATCCAACAGAATGCCAGTGTGAACAAACAAGCCAGAACGATGACGCCCAGTGGACGTCCGGGCGTTAATCGGAGGCTCAACGCGTTCAAATAATGGACCAACGGCGCCTTGTGGTCCCATACTTCCGAATACAACGCCAATCCGCCGTTGAGCTGCTGGCCGGCATAAAGAAAAGCTCCCGAGTCGCCCTGCGCCGCGGGCAGGCCCTGGTGCGGAAGCCACCTGGCGAAGAGTAGCAATACCAGAACCGCCAAAAGAATTTGGAAATATGCCAATTTTGGGCGGAAATCCAACGGCATGCCTGTAAAAATCCTGACGAGGCTCGATAGCCCCGGCGAAACGATATAACATAACACGAGTCTCCGCTGGACGGCTATCATGAACGAATATGGGTCGAATGCTGACCACGAAGGCGCTTCAGCCCTCGCGGAGCTTCCGCGAGTTGGGGGCTGAGCCGGCCGCCGCGCCGACGGCGCCTGCGCCCACTCCGGAGCCTGGCAAATCCGCGGCCCCGCGGCCACTCCTGGCCTTGGCTGCCTCTTCCCGCCATGCGCAGGAGTCCAATCCGGCCCGCAAAGTAGCGTTTTACGCGGGAATTCTCTTCCTGTTTTTCCGCCTGGGCGCGGTGCCGGAGGTGCTGTTCGCTCTCACGAAAACGGCGACTCCGCTGCTCTATATCACCGCAATACCGGCGCTGCTAGGCATGCTGTTCACCGGCGGCCTTCAGCGCATTCTCCGCTTCCGCGCGGCCGTGTTCTGGCTCCTTTTCACCGGATGGATGCTTCTCGCTGCGCCGTTCAGCAGTTGGGTGGGCGGATCGACCCTCGCGGTATGGGATTACGCCCGCCTTCATCTACCGGCGCTGTTTGTCGTCGCCGGGTTGGCCGTGAGCTGGAAAGAGGTCCGGGCTGTCTTCTACACGTTCGCTTGCGCGGCGATATGGAACCTGATTTCCGCCCGCTTGTTCGCCACCGTTCTCAACGGCCGTTTCGAGATGTCGGCGGCCTCGGGCGCCATCGGCAATTCCAACGATCTGGCGCGTCAGCTTCTTCTGCTTCTGCCCTTCCTGCTCTTCATCGCTCTCGATCGGCGGAGCGTCGCGATAAGAATTCTCGTCGCCGGAACGCTCGGCTACGGGGTTTACATTGTCTTGGGCACAGCCTCGCGCGGAGGAATGCTGGCTTTGGCGTTGTCCTGCGCGGTCTTTTTTTTCTGCGCGTCCACGCGGCAGCGCGCCGTAATCTTGCCCGCGCTTATAGTCATCGCGGTCGTTATTCCACTTCTTCTTCCCAGCGTTACTTTAGGACGCCTGGGCACGCTCTTCGGCGGGCGCGACGCAGAGGCGGAAGAATCGGCGGCGCAGCGCTCTTATTTGTTCCAGCAAAGCGTAACGTACACTTTGCAGCATCCTTTGTTCGGCGTTGGACCGGATCAATTCGCGAATTTCGAGGGCCACGACCGGACCAGCCAGGGTCAGCAGGGGCTGTGGCACGCCACTCATTCAAGCTTCACCCAGGTTTCGAGCGAGTGCGGAATTCCGGCGCTGATCTTTTTTCTTTGCGGCATCGGTTCGGCTGTAGTGCTGGTCGCGCGCGTGTACCGTCAAGCCCGGCGGAAAGCGTATAAGGATCTTGCGAACGCGAGCCTGTGTTATCTCGCAAGTATGGCCGGATTCCTCGGAGCGCTCACGTTTCTTTCCGGCGCCTATACCTTCGAGTTGCCCGCTATGGTCGGACTCGGAATCGCGATTTCGATGGGGGCGAGCCGCGAGATGGCCGCGAGATCCTCTCAAGCGCGTTTCGCGCCCGCATCTCCCGTCTGGAGCTTCAGCCCTGCTCGCTAGAGCAGGAGCATTCCACGCATGAGCACGGCGGGAGTAGGGCACGCTCGTAAGCTAGACCGGGTTTTCGCCGGAGGACTCGCCTGGTCGGCTGGAGCCAAAGCCGTCACGCAATTGCTCACGTGGGCTTCGGTGCTAGTCGCCGCGCGTCTGCTATCGCCCGCCGATTTCGGACTCACCGCCATGGCGGGAGTCTTCCTGAACGTGACCAACGTGATGGCGGAGTTCGGCATCGGAACGGCAGTTCTCCAAATGCAGGAAATGGAGCCGGAGGTCGTTGCCCAACTGCATTCGTTCTCCTGTCTGCTCTGCGCGGCGATCTTTCTGGCGGCGGAGGCCGTCTCACCGCTGATCGCGGTGTTCTTCAAATCCAAAGCCCTGCTGACGGTGCTGCTGGTGAATAATCTAGCGTTCATCATCACCGGATTTCAGCAGATCCCGTTGGCGCTGATGCAGCGGGAAATGGATTACCGGCGCATCTCGCTTTCCGAAGCCGCATCGGCGTGCGTGCAAGCCGTGGCCACCATTGTTTGCGCCGTCGCGGGGCTGGGCTACTGGTCGTTGGTGATCGCCCTGGTATTGGCGAAGGCCACCTACGCGGGGCTGAACTACTACTGGCAGCCGTCTCGTTTCCGCGCGCCGCGTTGGGAAGAGATCCGGAACGCGGTCACCATGGGCGGACAAATCGCCGTTTCACGGCTGGCGTGGTCCGCCTACACGCAGTCCGACGTTATGGTCGTGGGTCGCACGTTGGGTGACGCAAGACTTGGCATCTATCAAATGGCCATGATGCTGGCGAGCGCGCCGTCGGAAAAAATCGGCACGATGGTCATGCGAGCCACCGGCCCGCTCTTCGCCAAGGTGCAAAAGGATCAGGCTCTCGTGCGGCGCTATTTCTTGATTGTCATGGAAGCGCTGGCGCTAACCGTTTTGCCGCTGATGGTTGGACTCGCGCTCGTTGCGCCCGATGCCGTGCAAGTAGTCCTGGGGAAAAAATGGTCCTCCGCCGCCACTCCTCTGATCTGGCTAGCCCTGTTTGTGATGGTGCGGACCTCCGCCACCGTCAGCGACCAAGTGCTGGTGTCGCTGCGTCACACGCGCTTCACCATGGCGATGGCGCTTCTAAATCTGGCGTTAATGCCGGCCGCGTTCCTCGTAGCTTCGCGATCGGGTGTCAGCGCCGTGGCTGCTTCCTGGTTGGTGCTGGCGCCAATCACAGTGATTCCTTTCGTGGTGAAACTCACGGGTTGCATCCGTTTGCGATATCGGGAACTCACGGCGGCGTTGATGCCCGCGCTGGCCGGTTGCGCAGCCATGGCTCTTGCCGTGGCTCTCGCCCGGCTGTGGATGACTGGATTGTCCTGGCCCGCATATGTTCGCCTCGGCGCTCAGATCGCTGTCGGGGCCACCGCCTATGCCGCCGTTGTGTTCGGCCCTTATAGGGAAACGATCCTCAGATACATCCGATTCCTTCGCTCGCTTCGTGAAGCGGACGGCGAAATCGTGCCCGAGTGATCTATTTCCTGGGCGCCCCGCCGTAGATCAAATTATCAAAGGACCGGTCCTTCAGATATTCATCCAAGCCCCAGCGTTCCACTTGCGCGAGCACCGCGTCGAATTCGTCGCGCCTAATCGGCCGGTAGATGAAGCGCTCCCCACGGCTGAAGCGGCTGAAGTCCCATTGCCGGTCTTGAAATTCCGGCGGAATGCAATGCTTCCAGAGCGGAAGGTGCGATGGCAGATCGCTCTCCAGGGCCTTCTCGGCGCGATCGAGCCCGCGCAAATACCCGCGCAGGCCAGCCTCGGGCGTTGTCTCCGGCGCCCACCACAGCGTCTTGAATTCATCGGCAATGATCTCGCGAAGGCCGAGCTGTTTCGCCATGTCGATCTGCGGAGGAAGCAAACTGGCGGCTTCCACCTCGCCATCGAGCAGCGCCTGCAACCGCGCGCCGAAACCACCGATGTTGACGGTTTTGATGTGTTCGAGCGGCAGATATTTTTCCAGCCGGTAGGGCACGTTGAAATGGCTTCCGGCGCGCATCCCGACGGCGACCGGCACGTCTTTCAAATCCTCCGGCGATTGGATCTTCGAATCGGGACGCACGAAAATGGCCCATGGCGAAACGCCGTGGCATTCGGCGACGATGCGGCCCATGCCGGCGCTTGCATTGCTAATGGTGCCCCAAAGGCAGGCGCACTGGATCACTTCCTCACCGGCCGCTTTGTCCTGCGGACGCTCGAAATAGTCCATGCCCTTCCAGCTCGACTGCGTGCCCCGGAAGGTTTTGCTATCGAATTCGACCTCGATCCCTTCCTCGGTGAAAAATCCTCTTTCATAGGCGACAAAATCGTTCAGCCCCATCCCTTTCGGAGCGACTTTGATCGATAGTAAGTTTTGAGCCGGCGTCATCGGTAATTCCTCGCTACATTGGACTATATCGCGGTCAGGCGCGGCCCTGCCCGTCGATAACTACTTCACAGGCACTGTGGCGGGCGCACCCTTGTCTTTCACCATGAATACCAGAAATTTGGCGGGCTTGGTTTTGCTGGCGTTGCGGGAAACCGTGTGAATGTCTTCGGGCGATTCGTAGAATGTCTGACCCGGTCCGAGCGTCACTTCCTTGCCGCCTTTCACCTGCATCACGACCGATCCTTCCAGAACGTACACAAAAGTGTAGGCGTTGTGCCGGTGTGCGGCCGACGATTCTCCCGGCGCGTATTCCACGGTTATCATCGTGCCCTCTTTTCCGATTCCTGTCAGGTCTTGCGCCATCAATTGCTTTACGTCGGTGGCATGTGCCGCCAATGCGCCCGCCGCCAGCCCAAACACGATCCACAAGGCTTTCATGATGTTGCTCCTTTCGAGTTCCCCCGCGCGGAATCCAAATGTTCGTCCACATCCACGTCCACGTCACGTATGGGATTTTAGCTCAGCCCCGCGCCGTTCGGCATGTTAGCATTATCCGGGTGACTGCCCCCCGACCAGGCCGGACCGTTTGGGACGTTCTCGAAGCTACCGCTGCGAAATACCCGCAAGGGATCGCCCTCCAACAGCCTGCCGGAGGCGGCACGTATCGCTCTTGGACCTGGCGCGAATACGCGGATTCCGTGCGCGAGGTCGCGGTTGGGCTCCGTGCGCTGGGAGTTCGCAAAGGCGACATGGTCGCGCTGCAATCGGAAACCCGCGCCGAGTTTTACGTTGCCGACCTCGCCGTCATGTGCTGCGGGGCCGTCTCCGCGGCGCTCTACACCAGTCTTCCCTACGTGGATCAGGCGCGGACGCTCCGCGCTTGCGGAGCGCGTTTCTTGATTGTCGAAAATGACAGCGCGCTGTGCAAGCTCCGCGCGGCGGGCGCGGATCAACCGTCGATTCTGCTCTCCGCTCCCGAAGCCGCCGGCCAGACGTTTGAGCAGATTCGTTTCGAAGGGCGCGCCGCCTTGGCCGGCGATCCCTCCGCTTTCGATCGCATCCGCGAGGAATTCGACGATTCGGATGCGGCCATTCTTTATATGACCTCTGGCGCGACGGGCGAGCCTAAAATGGCGTTGGTCACCCACCGGGCCTTGATCGCCAACATTGATATGGGACCCGCGGTATTGCCCCTCTCGCCCGACGATGCCACCATCGCGTTTTTGCCCTCTGCGCATATCGCCCAGCGCGTAGTGGTGGAGTTGCTTCCCATCCGCGAGGGAGCCTGCGTGTGGTTCTCGGAAAGCTTGAGTAAGCTGCCGCACGAAATACGCTCGATCCGCCCGACTTTCTTCCTTGCGCCGCCGCGCGTGTGGGAGCGCGTCCATGCTTCGGTTGCGGCGGAGGTCCGCAAGAAACCCGCGCCCGTGAAGAAGCTCTTTTATGCTGGAGTGGGCCTGGGCGCCAGAGCTGCCCGGCTACGCCAGGAATCCAAATCCGTACCGCGATGGATGCGGATCGCCTTGCGTTTTTTCGACCGCGCGATCTTCGCCAAAATCCGCGAGCGCCTTGGCGGACGCATGCGAGTGGCCGCCTCCGGGGCGGCGCCGCTGGGAAAGGATTTGGCCGAGTTCTATGCCGCGATCGGGCTCCCGTTAATCGAAGGCTACGGCCTGACGGAGGGCGGAGTCGCCGCTCTCAATCCGCTGGATCGGCCCAAGGCGGGGAGCATCGGCAAGCTGCTGCCTGGCGTGGAAGCTCGCCTCGGCGACGATGGCGAATTGATGCTGCGCAGCCCGTGCCTGTTCTCCGGATACCATAACGATCCTACGGCGACGGCGGCTGTGCTCCAGGAGGGTTGGCTCGCAACGGGAGATATCGCCGAAGTGGACCGCGAGGGTTACTACTACATCACCGGCCGAAAGAAGGAGGTGATCGTTTCCTCCAACGGCAAGAAAATCTATCCGGCGCGAATTGAGGCCTTGCTAAAGCGTGAGCCGCTGATCAGCCACGTGCTTCTGATTGGCGACCGCTTGCCATATGTCACAGCCCTGCTGACCGTGTCCGGCTCCCCGGCGCAAGCTCATCCGCAAGTGGAACACGCCATCCGCGCGACGAATCGCGATCTCGCGCACTTCGAGCAAATCCGCAGGTTCAAAATCCTGGACCGCGAGTTCTCGATTGAGCGGGGCGAGCTCACGCCGACGATGAAGCTGCGCCGCGACCGCGCGATCGAGAATCATCGCGAGGTGATCGGGGAAATGTACGCGGGGAGAATCGAAGTCTGAAGGAGCCGCGATTGTCACGCACTGTTACGGTGATTCCGGGCGACGGAATCGGGCCGGAGGTATCGGGAGCCGCTCGCCGCGCCGTCGAGGCGACCGGGGTCGCAATCGAGTGGGACGTCGTCGAATTAAATCCGGAGATCATCGCAAAAACCGGGCGGTCGCTGCCGCAATACGTGGTCGATAGCCTCGAGAGGACTGGCGTGGGGCTGAAGGCGCCGGTGACGACGCCGGTCGCCGGCGGCTATACCAGCGTGAACGTGGCTTTGCGCAAGCGGCTGGATCTGTTTGCCAACGTTCGTCCCGTTCGCTCCCTGCCCGGCTTGGTGACGCGCTTCAGCGACGTCAAAATCGACATGACGATCTTTCGCGAAAATACGGAGGATCTGTATTCGGGACTGGAGCACGAAATCGTTCCGGGCGTGGTCACCAGCTTGAAGGTCATCACCCGCTCCGCCTCCATCAGGATCGCCGAGGCCGCGTTCAAATTCGCGGCTTCGGAGGGCAGAAGGAAAGTCTCGGCGATTCATAAAGCCAATATTATGAAGCTCGCCGACGGCCTGTTTTTGCAGTGCTGCCGCGAAGTGGCTGGACGCTATCCCGCGATTTCTTATGAAGAATTGATCGTCGATAACGCCTCCATGCAGCTCGTGATCCGGCCGGAGCGGTTCGACGTTTTGCTGCTGCCGAATTTGTATGGAGATATCGTGTCGGATTTAGCGGCCGGGTTGGTAGGCGGCCTCGGTGTGGCGCCGGGCGCGAACTTAGGCGAGAAGACCGCCGTCTTTGAAGCCGTGCATGGCTCGGCGCCGGATATCGCCGGGAAGGGAATCGCGAATCCCACGGCGATGATGTTCTCCGCCGCGATGCTGCTCAACCACATCGGCGAAAACACCGCCGCGGGCCGCCTGCGTTCGGCTGTGGAAAAAGTTTATGCCGATGGACGGCCGCTGACGCCGGATGTAGGAGGATCGGCCGGCACGGCCGAATTCACGGACGCGGTGGTTGCGGCGCTGTGAGCCAAGGGTTTTCAGAGCCGCGACCGCGAGGGAGCGGTCACGCTATGCAACCAAGCACTAGAATGAAAACCGCAGCGACAGGTTCACGCGGCGGTTCGATAGAGCGTTGCCGCCCGTGCCCGCTAGAGACTGACCCAAGAACGGAGAGCTCAAGTTGGTAACCGGAGCCGGCGTATTCACCGTGTTCAACACGTTCTGAATTTCGGCGCTGAGGTTGACCGTGTAGTGGTTGTTGGAGCCGCCGTTTCCACCGCCGCCTCCGCGACCGCCCCGGCCGCCACCGCCGGCAAAACCGCCTCCACCTCGCCCTCCGCGACCGCCGCCGCCGCCGAATCCGCCCCGTCCTCCGCCGCCGTTGTCGCCGCCATTTCCACGGTTCTGCTGGTTACCGCCCGCGACGCGCTCGCCGAAACCCCAGGTTCTGCCGATACGCATGTTGAACCGGAACTGACCGTACGCTTGGGCGTAGTTGCGCGGAATGATGACGGAACCGTTCTCCGGGTGCCCGAGAGGGTCGGTGTTGAACACGCCCCATGGCGTGGAGATCACGCCGATCGCGGGATTGACCGGAACCGTGGCAAATGCGGGCCGAGCCGTACTCAAGAGACCATCGCCGTAAATGTCCTGCCCGATGACGATATTCAAAGGTGGCGCGGTCGTGTAGTTGATATTCGGCGAAAATGCGATCCGCAAAGGCGCTTGGACGCTTCCGCCGATTTGGATCTGCTGCCGCCGGTCGAATCCCGCCCGGCCCCATTCGCTGGACCAATCGTAGGGATTCGCCGGGAACGTGCCTTGGCTATCGGTATTCGAATGAGCTTCGCCCCAGACATAGTAACCGAACATTTGCACCCGGTTGTTGATGCGCGCTTGCAGTTGCGTGCTGATCTGTAACTGCTTGAACATCCCGCTCGAATCGTACATGAACACGGGGCCGCTGCCGTAAGGCTTGCCGGTCGCTTGGTTGAGCGCGCCGGCCAAGGGATAGACCGCTGCGGCTCGATTGTTCGGATCGAAGGTGCCCTGAACGGGCGTGTTGATATTGATCTCCCGCAATTGGTGCAGTCCGCGGGTATCGGTCACGTTCACCGACAGCGTCATATTTTTGGGCAGTTGGCGATCCACGCCTATCGCGCTCTGGAGCATCTGAGGCGCCTGAAGGTGGGAATTGAGGATCAGAATATTTTGCGATTGCTGGAATCCCGCGAGCTGAGTCGTCGATAGCACGTTGGGGAACACGTCGAGGCCGGGATTTAAGGCGGGGTTTAGCAAGTAGTTCTGCTGAATGAACCCGTTCTCACGCAAAGCCGCCAACGTGTCGCCTAGGCCTACGCGATCGTAAAACAATCCAAACCCGGCGCGGAGCACAGTCTTGGGATTGCGCCCTCGGTTCTGACCACCGCCCAAGCCCCACGCCAAACCGATGCGCGGCGCCCAGGCGTTCTTATTTCCGATATTGTTCTGCACTTCATAGCGCATGCCCAAGCTCAGGGTCATACTGGGGATCACGCGCCAATCGTCCTGAATAAACGGCGCCGCGTCGATCTGGCTCACGCTGACCAGAGGCTGGCCTCCCGCCACGGAATATTGCGTCGGGCCGACGCCATATGCCGAGCGGATCTGCGCCATCGTCATTCCTTGCGACAAACCAAGTTGGGTAGCCGCGTAGGATTGAAATCCGCTGATCAAGCCGCCGGGGTTGGCCGCGCAGAGCGGGTTTGCAACGGGATTGTCCAGCTTCGAACAACTGATGCCGCCGAAGCTGTAGGTGCCGCTGTAGTTGGACGGCGAATAGCTGGTTTGGTCGACTCCGCGGATGCGCACTCCGAATTTGATGAAGTGCTTGTTGCGCGTCAAAGACGTATTATTCTGGAATTCGTAATTCGATTGGTGATTGTAAGTTAATAGCGCGGCTGCGCCGCCCAAATAGAACGCCTGCGATACGTTGATCTGAGGATCGATGGACGTTCCCACGCTGGTGTTTCCGGTGTGGTGATATTGAAACCGCGATTCGTTGACCGCGCGCGCTCCGATCACCTGCGTCTCCGTTAATTGAGCCGTGCTCTGGTAGCTGGAGTTGTGCAGCTCCGCCGTCGAATAGGGAGGCGGAAGGCCGAAGCCTCCCAATCCCGAATTCGGGCTATCGACATGTTGAAACGTATAGCGGCCGGAAAGCGTGATGTTCTTCGTCAACTGATAGTCGATGCGCGGACCCACCGAATAGCGCGTGCTGTAGTCCGGATAAAACGAATAGAGAGAAGTCCCCAGGAACCCAGGCGTGAAGATCTGCGAAAAGGAGTTCCCCAACTGGAACGGGTCCTTGGCTTGAATCAGCGACACCATATCCTGTTTGCGATAGTCGAACTCCATATTGAACGACGACTTTTTGGTAAGAGGCCCGGTGAAGTTCGTCTGGGCTTGCCTCTGGGTATAGTTCGGCCGAGCCGTGTTCGAAAAAGGATTGCGGGAATTGAAAATCGAGTCGTTAAAATTCACCAGCGCGTTGCCCCGGAATTTGTCCGTGCCAGGCTTGGTGAAGATCTCGATGCGCCCAAAGCCGGGCCGGTCGTATTCGGAAGAAAACGGATTCGAGTTGATGCGAATCTCGCGGATGTTTTCCTTGGGAGGAAGCTGGCCGTTGCTGAAGCCGTCGATATAGATTTGCCCGCCGTTCGGCCCCACGGAAGGACCCGCCAGCGCCAGCAGATCGTTTTGCAGGTCGTCGGGATCGTCCGATAGAAAATCCAAATCCTCGCCCTTCAGCACAATCGCTCCGGCGTTCTTTTCGGGATCGATCTGAATGCCCTGATTATCTTGAACCGTGACTTCCTGTTTCTCCACGGCGACCGTCAGAGGGACATCGAGAACCCCGCCGCGCCCGACGCTTAGCTCCAGGTTCGTCCTCTCAAACAGCGTGAAACCCGGCGCGGCGACTCGCACCGTGTACTGCCCGCCAGGCAAGCCCACGATGATGTAGTTCCCCGTGGCATCGGTGGAAGCGACCTTCACCGTATCCGCCGGACCGCTGAGCGTGACCGTGGCGCCGGGAATTCCGGCCCCCGAAGGGTCGGTGACTTGCCCGCGCAAACTACCGGTGGACTGGGCCAGAAGCGCCGTAGCGCCCAGCACGCTCAAAAGCCCAGTCAAAATGCATTTTTCGATAAGCTTCATTTAGAATCCCGAGTTTTAAGTCCGACGGTTAAAACGAATGTGAGGGGCTATTGTTCCCCGCCGCCTCCGAAGCCGCCCAGATTCCAACTGCCCAGTTGCATCTCCTTAGTTCCGGGCTTCGTTAGAATCGGCTCCACGCCGGCGAAGAGTTTAATTGCGGTGATCTTGCCTTCGGTCGTTCCCACGGTGCTGGAAACTACGATTGCATCGCCCGCTTTCAAATCGGCTATGGCGATGTTGGGGCTGTTGTCCAGCATGGTTGAAATATCGGCCGCCCCGCCCGCGCGAAATCCCGCGCCGCGTCCACCGCGCGCGAAATCCCCACGCCCGCCGCGCGCGTCACCGCTCTGAGCTTCGCGACCCTGGCCGTCGCCTCGAGCGCCTCGGCCGCGTCCGGCGCCATCCTGGGCGTCGGGGTGGAGCTGCACGGCGATCTGCTGCGCCAGCCCCGGCTGTATTTTCTTAACGCTCGAATCCGCCACCAGCCTCACCGTCACCGGCTTCTTCGTCTCCAGATCGCGCACCTGCATTTCGTTGGCTTGGGCGTTAATCGAAAGAATCACGCCCGCCATGGTGTGGAAGTTGCCGGAGACAATCTCCACTGCCGACATTTTGGAATTGTCTGCGCTCTTGTCGCCACGCGCGCGTACTTGATCGCCCACTTTGATTTCGGCCAGCGTCGACGCCTTGGCGTCCTGGAAATTGATCGAATCCGGCGCATAGCGGCGAACGATTGCGTTGGGAGCGGGCGTAAGCGCCATGGGCTTCACTCCAGCTAGCGTGCGCACGTTAATCGTCACCGAATCGGGCGCGACGGCGGTCACCGAGCCCGTGACTCCGCGCTTATCCCAATCCTCGCGCTCGGCCTCGTTGTTCTTGGCGATGTCGGTCTTCAGCATGACCACGATCAGCGTCGCCGCGACGGATTGCCCGTCGATCTTGCCACGCGCCAGAACGCGATCTCCGGCCTTGATCTCGTCGAATTTGATCGGTTCGGCTTTGGTCAGATCCGTGGCCCCTGGAGCCACGCGGCGGAAGCTGGTGCGCGGCTGAACCGTCACCGTCATCTCCTGGCCGGCGTCCGTCTTGAGAGTCAAACTGGAAGCGCCGTCTACCTTTGTGACCGTTCCACTGGCGGTTTGAGCCGCGGCCGGTTGCGCCGAAGCCGAGGCCGCCAGCCAGAGCGGCAGCAGCCACGGGCCAAATTTATTGAAAATACGACTCATAAGCATCACCCGCGACAAGACAACTGCTTGTTAAGACTTTGAGCGCACATGGCAAGGTTACACCGCTCGGCGGGGTTTTTCACCCTGCCAACTGGCCTATTTACTTTCGTTTAGGGGTTGCCAGCGCCGTTTCGGAGCCCGATGGCGGGCAAATACTCGCCCAATGGCCTGCGCTGCCACCATCCTGCGGCGAGTCTCCCAATCCGAGAAGCGGTAGTCGTAAGCCTCGGCGCGGATAAATCTCGGTCGGCGTCCGGCGAACGGGTCCTTCTCCATCAAGCCCAACACGTCTGGCGACCCTTGCAACAATCTCAGCGCGAAACCTATAAACCACGGATTCGATTGATAATTTCCTAGCGCGGCGAACCACATCTGCCAGTCCAGGCGAGGTTGGTGCGGCTGAACCCATCGTGGCGCCCGGTCGGGCGGGCCGGGCTTGTAGCGGAACTCGTATGCCTGCCAAGTCTCGCCGTCGTCCGAGCCTTCCACGATAATCTCGGTGCGGGTGGTGGTCATCACCGCGAAAAGACCATATGGATTCACGATCTGAAAGGGACCGAGCACTCGAGCGAGCGCGCTCAACGGCGCTGGTGCCCCGCCCTCGACAGTTTCGAAAATTCGGGTGATCCCCAGCGTTAGTAGAAGCCCCGTTAATAGGGCCAATCCTATCCGGCTTTGGAGGGCGGGCTTAAGCCCGCGCGAGGCTTTAGCCTCGCTTTCCGGTGGCGTGGCTGAAGCCCCGCGCGGGCTAAAGCCCACCCTCCAACGAGGCAGCGCCTGATCGTCGAACAGAAAAATGGTCAATGCCATCGTCAACAGATTGAAAAAAGCGTAGTTCCCGGTAATGAAAATCAGCAGTTGTAGCGCGAGCATCGCGAATGCCCCCGCCTGCCGCAGCCTCCTCGGCGTGAAGATCAGAAACGGAGCGGCCAACTCAATCGCGAGCGTGGCGAACGTCGCGCCGCGCAGGATTCCAGCCGGAAGTTTATCCGCGTACCAGGCGAAGACCGTCGGCAAAGGCTGTGTGTGAAAGTGATACCGAAGCGCGGTTAGATTCCGCCACGTAGGATCGTGGCTGCCCAGTTTCACAAAACCCGACAAGAAATACAGCCGGAACACCAGCCATCGATATAGCCAGGCGACGGTGCGAATTCCCGATGCCGAGCGGCCGAAGAAAATCGCGAGAAATCCCGCTTCGAGCAGCAGCGAGTCCCACTGATAGCTGAGAAATTCCTGCGCCGCCGAGCTGAACGAAAGATAAAGCACCCAGCATCCGAAGAAGGCGATGCGCTCGACGCGCCCGAACAACGCCAGTGCGCCGAGAGCGATTCCAGCGTAAGCGGCGCCTGCTAGCACGGGATCGCTCGAATTCCACCAGAAGGCCGTCGGCAAAGCCACATAGCGCATCGGCCCGAAATTCGCGGCGATTCTCGTGAGATAGTCGTGGGCGGACAGAATTCCGCGCGAGCCGATCAGGCCCGGCCCCTGCGCGGCGAGCGAGCCGAACGCGACTATGTAGATCGCCGCCAGCAAACGAAGAAAGATCCACTGCGTGACGGCGAAGCGCTCCGGCTCGATGCGTGTGCCGAACGTGAGGCGCGTGATCCAATAGAACAGATCTCTGTGGCGAGCGATGAACCGGTAAGCCGCCTCGGAAACGAATCTCAGCAGCCGCGATGACTCGTAAAGTTTCTCGCGCCCGAGAGTCTCATATGCGGCCTGGGCGCCGCTCGCCACCGAGCCGTCTTCGCGGATAAGCTGCACCGATTCCGCGAACGCCTTGCGTGGAATCTTTGGGAAGCGATCGGCTACTTCTTGCGAAGGCGCGTAGTCGACCTCGTCGCCTGTGAGGATTTTCCAATAATCGATCCAGATGCGGCAAAAGCCGCACTTCCCGTCGTAGATCAGGAGCGGCTTGGCGAGGCGTTCGGACGTTTTCCTACCCTAGCATGCCGCGTGCGCTCTCGAAGGTCGGTTATATCTCCTCGCCGCAGACGATTCTGTGCCCGTCCGGCGTGCTCAAACCGAATTCCCTCAAGCCCCATGGCTTGTTCGTTGGCTTCGATGAGACCAGCGCGCCCTTCTCCACAAACTCCCGGTAAAGGTCGTCCACGCCTTGCACGTTCCAGTACGCGAAATACGAGTGATTTCCCAGTTCGCCCGCCGGCCGCTCATCCACGCACTCGCCGAGCATGACGCGGAACCGATCGCGCGTGAGAAAACTCCATCCCTTGGCGTCGATCGGGTCCTTCTGAAACCCGAGAACGTCCAGGTAGTAGCGAGTCGAGACCTCCAGATTACGGACCGCCAACACGCACCGGGAATTGACGATTTGAGTCATGCTTTTTTTCTCCACTTTCGCAATGAACTGCTACGCCACAATCACCGACGCGCGCGTGATTTGTTTGATGCTCGGCGTGCCGCATTGGCGCATGGTCAGCGTGAGTTCCGCGCGCAAGATATCGAGCACCCTCTCGACGCCGTCCTGCCCGAACGCCGCTAATCCGTAGATGTAAGGCCGCCCGATGCCCACGGCGCGGGCGCCGAGCGCCAAGGCTTTGTAAACGTCGGTTCCGCGCCGGAAGCCGCCGTCCACCAAAACCGGAATCTGGGCCCCCACGGCATCCACTACTTCCGGCAGGCAATCGATGGTGGCGCGCAACGTTTCGGTCGAGCGCCCCCCGTGATTGGAGACGATAATTCCATCCACGCCATGCTCCCGCGCGAGCCGCGCGTCTTCGCGGTTATCGAGGCCCTTCAGCAGCAGCTTCATTTTCGTCAGCTTCTTCAGCCGGTCCACCCATGCCCAGGTGGCGTTGGGCGGATTATACGACTGCGGGATGCCGGCGAACATGGGGAGGTCGGCATCGTGGCGCCCGCCGCGCGCCGTGGTGTGGCAATCGACGCAGTTCCGCGTATCCGTGCGCCGGAACCGCTCGGCCGTTTCAGAATTGCGGCCCGCAAGCAGATCCACCGTCCACGCCATCGCCGGGCAGCCCGCTTCTTCCACTCGCCGGACCAGTTTTTCCGTGGCGTCCCAGGTCGTGGGAATGTAGAGCTGGTACCACGGCGGCCTTCCGAGCGCTTTGCCCACGTCTTCCACCGAGTACGTGGTGACCGTCGAAAGAATTTGCAGAGCTTTCTTCTCGCGCGCGGCGCGCGCCACGGCGAGTTCCCCATCGGGGTGAAACATCTTCTGGCCGCCCACGGGACATATGAAGATGGGCGTCTCCCAAATCGTTCCGAAGATCTCGGTGCTGAGATCGGCTTTTGAAACGTCCACCAGCCGCCGCGGTCTGAGCTGGATGTGTTTAAACGCGCCCAGATTGGCCTTGAGCGTCAGATCGTCGTCCACTCCGGAAGCCATATAGCCCCAGTGCGCGGGAGGCAGCGCCTTGTGCGCGGGCTCCTCGAAATCCATGACCTGGACCGCATCCTTCGCCGAGGTCATTGTCACCGGAGGCCCCTGGCCGCGCAAGCTCGCGAGCAAAGGACTCGCCGCGAGATACCGTAGGAATCTGCGTCGGCTTTCGGCAGTGGAGGAAATCATCGCGGCTCATTTTATCACCAGTAGGACAAGCGTCGGCTTGTCCAGCCCGCTCGGCCGTAAGCCGTAGCTAGGTATGCTGGGTGTGAACGCTGGAACACTGTCGTGCCCACTTTCAGCCCCGCCCATGAGGGCGGGGGCAAGCTTACGGACGGACTGCGGGCTCGGTAGGACCAAGGACAAGGCTCACGCTTGTCCTAGGGATGACAGCCTTATGATGTTCGATAGGTGAGGCGCGTCGAAAATCTGTTGCTTCTTTGGGCGGCCTGCGTGCGAATGGAGTCCTCGCAGGCCAATCCTCCGGCAGTCCTGGCTGGCAAACCGCGGCGGGAGGGCACATGTCCTTTGAGGCCGCTTCCGTCAAGCCCAGCCAGACACCGAAGCCACCCAGCTTCCCGCTCGACAACGGAGATGCGAAGACGCCGGGAGGACGCTTCACAGCGGGCCTCCGATTGCCGGTTTACATCGCGTTCGCGTATAAGCTCAGGCCCGGGTCCTATGGATCGATGCTCGGAGAAGTGGATCGGCCTGTCGTAGATGGGACCGGATTATCAGGAGCCTTCGACTACACAGTCGAGTGGGAGGGCCGCTTCCCCGGACCCCGTCCTGGCGCGCCTCGTCCGGATGCTTCTCCGCCGGATCCGCAAGGAACGATCGATCATGTCGAGAGGCCTTTGGAGAACTAGGACCTCGAGACAAGCTGAAGCTTGTCCTACTCGTGCCGCAACGCCGCCATCGGATCGATCCGCGACGCTTTCCGCGCGGGCGCATAGCCCGCTAGCAGCGCGGCCGCGAGAAGCGCCAGGGCCGCCGCGGCCAAGGCCAGCGGGTCGTTGGGTTTCATTCCATACAGAAAAGACGCGACGAATTTCGAGGCCGCCAACGCCGTGGGGACTCCGATTGTCAACCCGATCGAAACCATGACCAGCACGTCTCGCAGAATTATGCGCATCACACGTGTTTGCCGCGCCCCGAGCGCCATGCGGACTCCGATCTCGTTCGTCCGCCGCGCGACGTTGTAGCTCAAGGTGCCGTAAAGACCGACGCAAGCGATCGTCAGCGCCAGAATCGCGAACGCCGCGCCGAGCCTCGCGAATGCGATCTCCTGGCTAATCGTCCGGTCGATTTGGGCTGTCTGGCTCGTGACGTTCGTCATGGGAACCCGCGCGTCGGCTTGATGGACGATTTCGCGCACCGTATTCACATAGGCCAGCGGGTCGCCGGAGGTTCGCAACTCATAAACCATCTGGGCCACGATCTTTTGCGATCCCTGATTGAACGGAAGGTAGACGACGGGCGGGACTTGGCGCTTCAGCCCGCCATAGCGCGCCTCTTTAGCCACTCCGGCGATCTCGACATCGCGCGGATCGTCGCTGCCCACGATCAGCCGGCGGCCGATTGGATTCGCATCGCCGAAATTTTTATTCGCGAACTGCTCGCTGACCACCGCCACTGCCGGCGAGCCGGGCCGGTCGCGTTCGTCGATTTCGCGCCCCAGCAGCATCGGAATCTGCATCGTCGAGAAGAACCCAGGCCCGATGTACAACAGGCGGGTGGAAGGATCCACAGGCGCGCCCGGAAGGTGAACCGGCCTGCCCGTGCCCACAATCATGAGGGGACGATGCGAGAGAGTCGCGCCGCGCACTCCGGGTATGGAGCTGAATCGCTTCTGGAGATCCGTGTAGAAGCGCGCGATATCCGCGTCCCCGTGCCCGGCCTGGCGCGCGTTCAATTCGAACAGCAGCAGACGTTCGCGGTTAAATCCCAGATCCACGGATTGCAGATTCGAAAGCGTCCGGATGAATAATCCCGCCGCGGCAAGGATCAGAAACGAAAGGGCGACTTGAAGCACGATGAGTGGCGCGGGCCATCGGTTTTTGTGGCTTGCCTGCCGCGTTTCCTTAAGCGCGGCGGTCACGTCCACGCGCGTGGATTCGAGCGCGGGCGCCAAGCCGAACAGCAACCCCGTGGCGAGCGAAAGCGCCGCGGCTACGCCCAGCACCCGCCAGTCCAGACTCGCGTGAAGCGCATCGCTGCCCAACAGCAGCGCGAGGAAGCGAATGCTCCACTTCGCCACGATCAAACCCAGAAGACCGCCCAGAAAAGCGAGCAGAAGACTTTCCGTCAGCAGTTGCCGTACGACGCGCCACCGCGACGAGCCTATGCTGAGCCGCACGGCGATTTCGCGCCTTCGCGCCGCGGCTCGCGCCAGCAATAAATTCGCGACATTGGCGCACGCGATCGCGAGGATAAGAGCGACCAAGGTCAACAGTACATACAGCGGCTTCGAGTACTGGCGGCGCAGTGCGTCCAGGCCGCCCGCGCCTTCGGTGAGCTTCAGTTCGGGAAGATCCGAGCGCTGGCGGTCGGTGGTGGCCGTGCTGGCCACCCATTGATGGAACGGCCCGGCTAGCGCGGCCTGTGCCTGGGCGAGGCTGATTCCCGGCCGCAAGCGCGCCATGATTTCGATCCAATAGCGGTTTTGATCGAGATACATTGAAGCCGGATTCGCCGAGATGAAATTCTCCACTAGCAGGTTCGCGTGCATCGGCAGATAAACGTCTGGAGCCTGGCCGGGATCGACCCCGAAAAATTCCGGTGGCGTGACGCCCACCACGGTGTACGGATGATTGTCGATGAGAATCGAGGCGCCGGCAGCGTTGGCGGCGCCTCCGAAACGCGCTTGAGCGAAGGCGAGGCTCACCACCGCGGCAGGAGGCGCGCCGGGGCTGTCGTCATCCGCGATCAGCAGCCTCCCTGCGGCGGGCGGGACGCCGAGGCCGCGGAAGTAGTCGCCTGACACATACTCGCCGTTGCCGATATCGGCCTGCCCTTTGATCGATAGATTGAGCCTTCCCGCTGGATGAAACGCCAGGACGCTCGCGAAGACCGGCGCCCCATCTCTCTGAAGCAACTCAAAAGCTGGGAAAGGGAGGATGGCCGCGGTCGATCCGGCTTTGGGATCCTGATAAATGCTTCCATCGATGCCGCGCACGACGGTGATGAGATCGGGTCCTCTCCCGAACGGCGCTCCCTTCAAGTGCCAGTTCACCATGACCAGCGACTCCGGATCCTTCACCGGCAGCGACCGCAGCAGAATCGCGTCCATAAAGCTGAAGATCGCGGTGTTCGCTCCGATGCCGAGCGCGAGCGACACCGCAGCCAGCGCCGTGAACGCGCGGTTGTTTATTGCCGAGCGCACGCCGTAGCGCAGATCCTGCGCCAATTGCTCCAAAAATGTCCATCCCCACATCGCCCGGCTCTCCTCTTTCCACCGCGTCAGGTTGCCGAACTTCGGCCGGCCCGCCATCGCAGCGTGGTGTTGCATCTCTTCATCCAGTTCTTGTTCGAACCGCCGACGGCGAAGATAATACGTCAGCCGTCGAAAGAATTCATTCATTACGTAACGCCGTCATCGGATCGATGCGCGATGCTCTGCGGGCGGGGGCATAGCCCGCCAACAGCGCCGCGGCAATCAGAGCCGCCACAGCCGCTCCGATCGCTAATGGATCGTTCGGCTTCATCCCAAACAGGAACGATCCGATGAATTTCGAAGTCGCCGGCGCCACCGGCAGCCCTAAGCCGAGCCCCGCCAGCACCATCGCCAGCACATCGCGCAGGATCATCCGAATCACTCCCCGCCGCTCCGCGCCCAACGCCATGCGGATGCCGATTTCGTTGGTGCGGCGCTCCACCGTGTAGCTCATCGTGCCGTAGAGCCCCACGCCGGCGATCAGCAGCCCCAGGATTGCAAGCGCCGTACAAAGCCTGGCAAAAACGATTTCCTGAATCATCAACGTATCGATCTGCGCGTCCTGCGTGCGCACGTTGGCCACGGGAACCCGCGAATCGGCCTGGCGCACAATCTCTCGAACGGCGCTCACGTAATTCAACGGATTGCCCGCCGTGCGCAGCTCGTAGGTCATTTGGTTCAGCGGAAAGCCTCCTTGGTTGTAAGCGATATATACGACCGGCGGTTTATCCTGCTTGAGTCCCTGGTAGCGGGCATTCTTGCAGACGCCCACGATTTCCAAATCGATGGGGGGGAGGGGGCCGCCGAACCTCATCGCGATATGCCGGCCCACCGGACTTTCGTTGCCGAAGGCCGATCTTGCAAACAGCTCGTTCACGACGGCAACCACAGGCGCGCCGGGCCGGTCCCGCTCTTCGATCGCGCGTCCCAGCAGGATCGGAATCTGCATCGTCGTGAAAAACGACGGCCCGACGGACAATATCGGCGTAATGCCTTGCGAAACGCCGCCGACTCCAACCATGGTGCTCATCGATCCGCTGCCAACTAGGGCTATACCCGACAGCGTGGCGGCGCGCACGCCCGGAATCGCGCCGAATTGTTTTTGCAGATTCGAATAGAACGCCGCCAGATCCGCGTTGTGGCCGGCTTGCCGCGCGTTCACCTGGAACAGCAAGAGCTTCTCGCGATTGAAGCCCAAATCCACGGATTGAAGATTGCTCAGCGTACGGACAAACAGTCCCGCCGCCACCAGCATCAGCAGTGAAATCGCGACTTGCGAAACAATCAGCACGCGGCTCAAGCCTATTCGGAGGAAAGCGCGCCGGACCTGTGGACCTTCCGCGCGCGCTTGTTTGAGCGCGGGCATCACGTCGGTGCGAGTGGACTGGAGGGCGGGAGCGAGTCCGAACAGCACCCCCGTCGCGAGCGAAAGCGCCGCGGTCATCGCCAGGACGCGCCAATTCAAATCGGCTCGGAGCGTAAATTTTTGCGGTCCATTGGTCAGCAGCAGAGTGAGAAATTGAATGCCCCAGCGCGCGAACAAGATCCCCAGCGCGCCGCCGAGCGCCGCCAGCAGGACGCTTTCGGTGAGGAGCTGCCGGACGATGCGGAAGCGTCCGGCGCCGATGCTGAGTCGCACCGCCATTTCACGCCGCCGGGCCGTGGCGCGCGCCAGCAGAAGATTCGCGAGATTGGCGCAGGCGATGGCCAGGATCAATCCGACCAGCGTCATGAGAACGTAGAGCGGCTTAGAGAATTGACGTCTCAGGCCGTCCAGTCCCGCTGTGCCTTCTTTCAATAAAAGCTGGGGAAGGTTCGCGCGCTCGCCATCGTTCGCGGCCGAGCCGGCGACCCATTGCGCGAAAGCGGGCGCGATCGCGGCCTGAGCCTGCGCGAGAGTAACGCCCGGACGGAGGCGCGCCATCGCCTCGATCCAGTAGGTGTTCTTGTCGAGATAAGAGCCCGGCCGGATGAAATTATCGAGTAAGACATTGGTGTGGACAGGAAGATAAAAATCCGGGGCCTCGCTCGGATCGACGCCGAAGAATTCGGGAGCGGCCACGCCGATCACCGTGAATGGGACGTTGTTAATGGAAATGGATTGACCCGCGGCGTTTTCAGGCCCACCGAACCGGCTTCGGCTGAAGGCGTGGCTTACCACGGCGACGGCGGGCGCTCCGGCGCGGTCGTCGCCAGGCGCGATCAAACGGCCCGCGGCCGGGGGAACGCCGAGCCCGCGGAAGTAGTCGCCGGAAACGAATTCGCCCGAGGCGATATCGGCCTGTCCCTTGACCGTGACATTAAGCGTGCCGGGAAAGCCGTAGTAACCAAAGACGCTCGAAAAAATCGCATCGTTGTTTTGGAATAACTCGAAAGCGGGATACGGGAAGACGCCGCTAATATGGCCTTTTTGCGGATCGTTGTAGGTGCTCGCGCTGGTCGCCATCACGGAATGCACGACGGATTCGGCGCGTGGTTGCTTCGCCTGGCCCGCCGTTGGAGGCAGAAGGGGCCGCGAGCGCCAATTCAGCGTCACTAGAGAATCGGGGTCCTGCACGGGCAGCGAGCGCATGAGGATCGCGTCCATGAAACTGAGGATGGCCGTGTTCGCTCCGATGCCCAACGCGAGCGACAGCACCGCCAGCGCGGTAAACGCGCGGTTGGTCGCCATCGCGCGCACGGCATAACGCAGGTCCTGCGTCAGTTGTTCCGCGAACATCCATCCCCACATGGCCCGGCTCTCCTCCTTCCAATGCGTAACGTTGCCGAAACGCGCGCGCCCCGCCAGCTCGGCATGATGGCGCATCTCTTCATCCAGTTCTTCTTCGAACTCGCGGCGGCGAACGTAAAACGTCAGCCTTCGAAAGAATTCATTCATGACGTAGTGCCGCCATCGGATCGATGCGCGATGCTCGGCGAGCGGGGGCGTAGCCGGCGAGCAACACGGCCGCGACCAGCGCCGCGGCGGCCGCCGTTAGCGCCGTCGGGTCGTTGGGCTTCATCCCATACAGAAAAGACGCGACGAATTTAGAAGTCGCGAGCGCGACCGGCAATCCGATCGCGAAGCCGATCAGGATGGTCGTAAGCACATCGCGCAGAATCATTCGAATCACGCCCGTCCGCTGCGCGCCCAAAGCCATGCGAATCCCGATTTCGTTGGTCCGCCGCGCGACGTTATAGCTGACCGTGCCGTACAAACCCACGCAGGTGATGGCGAGAGCCAGAAACGCGAACAGACTGGAAAGCCGCGCGAAGATGGTTTCCTGATTGGTGCGCTCGCCGATTTCCGCAGCCTCGGTTTTGATGTTCGACACCGGCACGCCGGGGTCGGCACCGCGCACGATTTCGCGCACCGTATTGACGTAATTCAAAGGATTACCGGCCGTGCGCACCTCGAAAACCATTTGGCCGAGCTGCGGGAAAGAGACGTGGCTGTACAGAAAGTAAGCTGTTGGCTTGAAATACTGATCCCGCTGATCCCGCAAATCGCCGTACTTGGCGTTGGCGCAAACTCCGACGATTTCCACGTCATCGTCGTGGTTCGGATCGGTTCCGGGGGCGCCGATGTGCTGCCCCACTGGATTCTCGTCGCCGAAGTATGTCTTCGCAAAGGTTTCGTCCACCACCGCGATGGCCCTTCCACGATCCTCGATGTCGTTCCCGACGAGGATCGGAATCTGCATGGTGGCGAAGAAAGAGGGGCCGACGTCCAAAATAGATACCGGGGTCGGGGTCCTGGTTCCGTGAACCTTCAGTTGGAAACCCATCGTTCCGCCGTTCAGCATCGAAAAAAGCGAAAGGGTCGCGCCGCGGACGCCTGGAATGGCTTGAAATTGCGTTTGCAGGTTCCGGTAGAAGTCCGCGATCTCCGGATCTTTGTG
Source organism: Bryobacteraceae bacterium (assembly GCA_036557165.1). Taxonomy (GTDB): domain Bacteria; phylum Acidobacteriota; class Terriglobia; order Bryobacterales; family Bryobacteraceae; genus Palsa-187. Next base: position 2,960 of record DATBIA010000014.1, on the reverse strand, counting down.
GCCCGCCTGCCGCGCGTTCACTTGGAACAGAAGCAAATTCTCGCGGTTGAAACCGATTTGGATCGAATTGAGGTTTGAAAGCGTTCGTATGAACAGCCCCGCCGCCACCAGCACCAGCAGAGCGATTGCGATCTGCCCGGAAACCAGAAACGCAAGCGCCGCGGCCCGTCTTGCAGGCTGCCTGAGATCGTTCTTAAGCGCCGGGATCACGTCCACTCGCGTCGACTGGATCGCCGGCGCGAGCCCGAATAGAATCCCGGTGAGAACGGAAAGTCCGGCAGCCACCGCAAGCACATGCCAGTTCAACTCCGCGTGGAGAGTAAAATTCTGGCGGCCATTGGCCAGCAGGAGAGTAAGCACACGCGTTCCCCAGATGGCCAGCACGATTCCGAGCGCTCCGCCCAAGGACGCCAGCAACACGCTCTCGGTCAAAAGCTGGCGGATCACCCGCAGCCGTCCCGCGCCGATGCTCAGCCGCACCGCGATCTCGCGCCGCCGCGCGGTGGCTCGCGCCAGCAGCAGATTCGCGATATTCGCGCAAGCGATGGCGAGGATCAATCCCACCAGCGCCAGCAACACGAACAGAGGCCGGGAAAATTGCCGCCGAAGACTGTCCACGCCCGCGGCTCCGGGCGCGAGGACAAGTCCGGGAAGATTGGCCCGTTCTCGGTCGTTTGAAGCGGTGCTGTCCACCCATTGATGAAACACGGGCGCCAGCGCCGCTTGCGCCTGAGCGGGGCTAACGCCCGGCCGCAGTCGCGCCATCATTTGGACCCAGTAGAGTTGCCGATCCTGAAGCTCGGGTATGGCGCGGAAGCGATTGCCGGCCGAGAACAGCGCGCTGGCATGCAATGGAAGATATACGTCCGGCGCCGCCGCCGGGTCGACGCCGAAAAACTCCGGCGGCGCGACGCCCACAATCGTAAAGGGCAGGTCGTTGAGGGAAACGGCGGTTCCCACAGCTTTCAGAGGATCTCCGAAGCGCTTCCGGGCATAAGCGAAGCTCAGCACCGCGACCGCGGGCGCTCCGCCGCGATCGTCGTCGTTTGTCAGCAGCCGGCCAGCCGCCGGCGGAACGCCCAGGGCACGAAAGTAATCGCCTGAGACATATTCACTGTCGCCCAGATCCGCCAGGCCGTTAATCTTCGCGTTCAGTTGCCGCGGACCCGGGCAGTAGCCGAATAGGCTCGAAAAAACCTCATCCTTCTTCTGAAGGAGCTCGAACGCCGGGTAGGGAAAGATGGCGCTGACCACTCCGCCGCGCGGATCGGGATTGATGGACCCGTTTATGCGCTGAACGACCGAAGCGACCGGCTGCCGTGCGCCGCGAGGCCGCCCGAACGCCTTCGCGCGCCAATTCAACACTACCAGCGACTCCGGGTCCTTCACCGGCAGCGAACGCAGCAGAATCGCGTCCATGAAACTGAAGATGGCCGTGTTCGCTCCGATGCCGAGCGCCAGCGATAGCGCCGCCAGAGCAGTGAACGTGCGATTGTTCATCATCGCGCGCAGGGCGTAGCGCAGATCCTGCGCGAATTGTTCGGCGAAAGTCCATCCCCACATCGCCCGGCTCTCCTCCTTCCAGCGCGTGATGTTGCCGAAGCGCGCGCGCCCCGCCAACTCGGCATGATGCCGCATCTCTTCATCCAAATCGTCTTCCAAACGGCGGCGGCGAAAGTAGCAGGCCAGTCTACGCAGGAATTCGAGAATCATGCCGGTTGAATCACCTTCCCGATCGCGCCCATGGTTCGCTCAAATCCGGCCAACTCCGCCGCAAGCTGCTTTCGTCCCGCCGTCGTCAGCCGGTAGAAGCGCGCCCGCCGGTTGTTCTCCGATTGCTTCCATTCCGCCGCCAGCCAGCCCTTGATCAGCATGCGTTGGAGAGCGGGGTAGAGCGATCCCTCTTCCACCACCAGCACGTCCTCCGACCATTGCTGGATGCTCTGCGCGATTCCATATCCGTGCATGGGGCCGAGCCGCGCCAGCGTCTTCAGAATCAGCATGTACAACGTCCCCGGAGGAATTTCGGTCCGCAGTCCCATAGGTGAACTATACAACAGTCTTCCTATGGAAGCAAGCTTCGTGTAACCTGAAGCCATGTACACACCCGCCGCGTTCGTGGAAACGCGCGCTGAGCTGATCGAAGCGGCCATTGCGGCCTACCCGCTGGCCACCCTGGTCACCCTTGGATCGCAGGGACTCGAGGCCAGCCACGTTCCGCTGCTCTACTGCCGCGCGGAAGGCGGTTTGGGCGTTCTTCGCGGCCATTTGGCCAAGGCCAATCCGCAGTGGCGCAATTATTCGCCGGGCGCGGAGGCACTGGCGATCTTCACGGGACCTCAGCACTACGTGACGCCCGCTTGGTATGCCTCTACAAAGGAGCATGGCAAAGTGGTTCCTACGTGGAATTACGTCGCCGTGCACGCGCGCGGCACGCTCACGATCGCGCATGATCCGGAATGGCTTTTGGAAAACGTGCGCGCCTTGACAGACCGTCGGGAGCAGGGGAGCGAAAGCCCCTGGAAAGTGACCGATGCGCCCTCGGGCTACATCGAGAGCCAGCTAGCCGCCATTGTGGGCATCGAACTGACGATTACGAAGCTTGAGGGCAAATGGAAAGTCAGCCAGAATCGCCCTCTCCGCGACCGCCAGGGCGTCATCGCCGGCCTTGAAAATCTGGATTCGCCAGACGCTCGCGAAATGGCCAGCCTGGTGAAAGCGGCCCTTGCCGCGAAGGCGGAGCAGGCTTGAGCTTGCAACCGGGACTTAGACCCCCGAAATGAGTCCGATGCGCGACTGCACGTTTTCGCCCATCCGCTCGTCATGTTATTTTTGAGCCAGCATGTCTGAATGGTCGCTGAAATACGCCGACGCGCGGGGCGAAATGCACCAGCAGGTGGCCGAAGCCGAATCCGAGCGTGAGCTGCGCGACCGCCTCACCCAGCAAGGCTTCCTGATCT
>DATBIA010000013.1:0-10186 GCA_036557165.1 Bryobacteraceae bacterium | reverse complement strand
TCGTCGCAGCAGACCAAACCTCAGCCGCTTCACGCGCATTCGCGAAGGGACTCGCGTCTTCCGGCCCCCGGCACGGTGCTGACGCGTCAGTTTGAGAACCGAAGAATCGTGGTCACGGTTCTGGAAAACGGCTTTGAGTATCAATCCCGGCGCTATCGCTCGCTGAGCGCCATCGCGCGGGAAGTCACCGGCACGCGCTGGAACGGACTGCTGTTCTTTGGACTTCTGGAGCGCCGGAATGGCTGAGAAGATTCGCTGCGCCATTTACACCCGTAAATCCACCGAGGAAGGATTGGACCAGGAATTCAACTCGCTGGGTGCACAGCGCGAAGCCGCCGAGGCATTTATCAAGAGCCAGCGCCATCAGGGTTGGACTCAGGTTACTCAACACTACGATGATGGAGGCTTCACCGGCGGGAGTCTGGAGCGCCCGGCATTGAAACGCCTGCTCGAAGATATCGACGCCCAACGCATCCAGTGCGTGGTGGTCTACAAGGTAGATCGGCTGAGCCGGTCGTTGCTCGGCTTCGCCCGCCTGATCGACCGCTTCGAGCAGCGCTCGGTGAGCTTCGTCTCGGTCACGCAGCAGTTCAATACGACCACCTCGTTGGGCCGGCTGACGTTGAACATCTTGCTGAGCTTCGCGCAGTTCGAGCGGGAGATCATCGGGGAACGTACGCGCGACAAGATGTCCGCCGCCCGGCGCAAGGGGAAATGGACGGGCGGGACGCCGGTGCTGGGCTATGATGTGGACCCGCGCGGCGGCGGTCTGATGGTCAACGAGAAAGAAGCTCAGCGGGTGCGCGAGATCTTCCGGCTGTATGAAAGCCATGGCTCGATAACGGCAGTATTGGAAGAGCTGGAAAAGCGCCGCTGGACCACCAAGTCCTGGATGACGAAGCAGGGTTCGCGACGCTTGGGCCGCCCTTTCACCAAGGCCACGCTGCGACGCCTCCTTGGCAATGCAGTCTACATCGGCAAGGTCGAGCATAAGGGTGTTCTTTATGCGGGCGAGCACGCCGCGATCGTGGATACGGAGCTCGGGGAGAAAGTCAACGCGCAACTGCGCGCCGCAGCGCGCGGCGAAAACGGAGCCGTGCGGACGCCGCAGAACGCTCTGCTGCGGGGCGTGTTGTATTGCGGCAGCTGTTCGCAGCCGATGGCGGCAACCTACACCGCCCATGGCGGCCGCCGTTATAGCTACTACGTGTGCCGGGTGGGGAAGAGCAACAACCAAAGCTGCCCGGCGAAATCCATTGCCGCCCGCTTCCTTGAACAGTCGGTGATCGAGCAGGTGCGGTCGGCTCTTCACGCACCGGATGCCCGCGAGCAACTCCACATCTCAGAGTCTGAAGCGGAAGCTTTTGCCGAGAACGATTCGGGGGAGTGGATTCGGAGTGTGGTTCGGCGCGTGGTCTATGACGCCGCCCGGGAAGTGGTGTCGGTGGAGCTAGGCCGATGAAGATCGAATACCTCCTGCCGGCGATTCCCGCGCGGTCGTCGCGGACGGAAATCCAAACGCCGGAGCGAGTTCCCTATTCCCGTCCACCGCGCGTGGCCTGCCTGTTGGCCTTGGCGCATCGCTTCGAGCAGTTGGTTCGCTCGGGCGAGGTGCGCGACTATGCGGAAATCGCCCGGTTGGGCCGCGTCTCGCGAGCCCGGATGAGTCAGATCCTGAGACTGTTAACGCTGGCGCCTTCGATCCAGGAATACCTTCTGTTCCTGGCGCCGCGTGGTTCCGGAGACGAGCAGATCACCGAACGAGACTTGCGCCCTGTGGTTCGTGAGCCACTCTGGGACCGCCAGTGCGAGTTGTTCGAGCGACTGTTGCGTCTAACGGGCGCGCCACAAGCAGAACCGCCGCCGGATCCTTAAACCCGGCGGCGGCTTGGTTCGGAGTGGGAGATCTCTTTACTTGACGATTCGGTATAGGCGGTCGCCGGCGGCGTTCTTGACGGACTCGATCTTGAGGCCGTGTTTCTTGCCGGCGACCGATAGGAAGCCCGGACGCTGTGAGCCTGCCACTGGGTGGCTTTCATGATGCTGGCAATCGTCGCGCCTTGAGTTTGACCAATCATCGCCAGGATCTTGGCGCTTTTGCTTCCCGCGCCTAGCGTTAGGCTAGACGCCGAATGTTCGGATCTGACACCTCTCTTGCGAGATGATGCTCTCTTCGTCTTCGCTGTCGGCTTGCCGGCCTGGGCGGCTTTCTTGGCTTTGGGCGTCCGCCTTCTCTGGCCGGGCGCCTTCAACGGAGTCGTTGGCGCCGCCGGTGCGACTTGCGCCGGCGAGGCGGTCGGCCGGTCGTTGGATTCGGAGTTCGTCATGAAAGTAAGTTTTGTCCTTTTCTGCGCGACTTCCGCGCATGACGATTCATCGCTCTGTGGCAGCGGAAAGGCAAGAGAAAAATGAATGGACCAGGCCCGGAATTGGTTCCTGGCGAATATGTGGCGATCCCTGTCTGCCGGCGACCGGAGGTATTGTCACGGTCATGCGCAAACCACGCACCCCGACCACACCAAGGGGCTTCCCAATCATCGAGTGGTTCCCATTGACCGAGCCAAGCCGCCAAGCGCGGGCGGATCGCCTTGGACTTCGCCGCCCGCATCTCCGAGCTAGCGCCCACGACCGGCGATTCTCCCGCTCCCGTTCTGTTCTGGAGCCCCCAGCGATCGAACAGTTGGGTCGAAGGTGAGATATATCGACGCGGACGAGCTTTCTCGGCTCATGCACATACAGAGTGGGCCAGCCGTTCCGAGTTTCTCGCGCGCGCGAGTCGTATTTCAACGGTGACTCGGAGATCCTAAGAACCATCGGCTCCCACACTCACAGCCTGGCTGAGTTCGAGCGCCGAATCTGTTAGCAGCCCGCTCGTTCTTGGGTTGGCTCCATGAGAGCACGCAACATCTCGATGAGATGGCCGCCGCCAGGCTCCTCGACGGAGGCGCAACGCCGGATCAAATCTAGTTGTTCAGCCTGCTGTGAATCGAGCTGCTCACCCGATAATCCTGCGAAAAGCTTTAACTGAAAGCCACGTGAGCCGCGCAATTCGCGATTGCTGCCGTCGGCGAACGTGAGCACAACTGGCTCCGAAATCATCTTCGCCTCTATCCTCTGTATGCGGCTTTTCAAACTCAGCATCGCTCTTTCCAAAACAACCATAGCAGAAAATGTTTGTTTAGGCCAGATCATAATGGGCCAATCCAAACTTCTTCGCCAAGGCGCCCGACCAATTTCATCCATAGGTCGACTGCGGACTTTTGGCGCTCTGTTCTCCTCTCAACCCGCTGCCTCGAGGACGTGACTCGTCTTCATGGAGCCGTGCACGGAAGATGGTGGTGGATGGGGTCGATTTAAAAGCTTAAAAATTAACAATGCTCCATCTGATAGAGGCCTTGACTCGGCCTCTCGCCAAGAGCCATAACTGTGTCTGCCCTTGGGACTCGAAACGAAATTCTTAAGCCTGCACACACCGATCACGATCGGCGCCTATTTCGGCGATTGGCGAGCCGCTTGCGCAGGCGGTTGGGGCCGGGATCGGTTCTGCTTGTTGGTCCTGAAGGGGAGGATCGGCTCCCAGGCCAGCAAACACGGGAAAATCCCGGCCCTGGGCGCTCGACGGCTCCGGAGGAGTGCAATGCAAAATGTGCGTTAGTTTGAGGGTCGCCTTTGCCGACGAGGAATTGCTGGATCGAACCCTCGAGGAGTACATCGCGGCCGTTGAGCGGGGCGAGATGACCGAGGCTGAGGCCGTGGAAAGTATGACGGCTCTCGCCTTGGGAATGCTTGTCACCCGATGCTCATCCTGAATCTGCCGTTTTGCCGCAATACCGAACGGGACCCCGGCTTGGCTCAGCTAGAGGCGTAAGTCCTAACGGAGGCAGGTTGTTGAAAAGGTTGTTGCATCATCTGACTATCGGCGCGTGTTGTTTGGCAGGCAACTTCAAGTCCTGAATTTCAGAAGTGCCTGACGCAATAGTGCCGTTTGAAATAGACTATTGTTGTTCCCGCCCGCAGTTGTAATAGCTTGACAAATAGCAAGCCCATCAGTCCTTGTGGAGTCCATAAGCCCAGTGATGGAATGTCCCATTGGGACGCAATCCTTGTCCAGCACCTCATAGTCCGACACACGGCGTCCGAGACCCCGTCCTCAAATTCTTTAATCGAGGTGAGGCATGGACGATTCTTCGCAGCCGCTCCAAATCCAGGTCTGGTTGATCGACCGCTTGGTCCCATACCTAAGAAACCCCCGCAAGAACGACTCAGCCGTGGATCGCATGTGCAGCAGCATCCGGGAATATGGCTTCAAGATTCCCGTGCTCGCACGCAGCGACGGCGAAGTGATTGATGGCCACTTGCGGTTGAAAGCCGCTCGCAAGCTCGGCCTCAACGAAATTCCGGTGCTGTTGTGCGACGAATGGTCGTCGGCACAAGTCAAAGCCTTCCGGCTTCTGGTAAATCGTTCGGCCACGTGGGCAGACTTTGACGAACAGCTACTGGCCTTGGAGCTTCAGGAAATCCAGGAAACCGATTTCGACTTGAATCTCACCGGCTTTGATCCAGGCGAAATCGACAGGCTCTTGGCGCTAGACGATGACGTTCACGACAACGCCGCGCCTCCCCTGCCTGCAACTGCCGTTTCCCAATTGGGCGATCTCTGGCTCCTCGGACCACACCGGGTGCTCTGCGGAGACGCGACTAACGCGGAAGCCGTGGCGCGGCTGCTGGGTGAACGGAAGCCGCGATTGATGGTCTGCGATCCCCCCTACGGAATTTCCTTGGATTCGGAGTGGCGCGACCGCGCGGGACTAAATGGCTGTGGGCCGGCCGAGCCGTCGTATATGAAGCAACGTACCGCCGGCCACACCGAAACGACCATCTCCGGTGATACGCGTGCTGACTGGTCCGACGCCTTTGCGCTCCTGCCAAGCCTGGAGGTCGCATACGTGTGGCACGCCAGCAAATTCACGCGCGAGGTGCTGGATGGATTACTCCGAATCGGCTTCGAGCACCACCAACAGATCATCTGGGACAAGGGCCGCACCGTACTGACCCGCACCCACTACTGGTTCCAGCACGAACCGTGTTGGTACGTGCGCAAGAAGAATGCCCCGTGGTTCGGCAAGGCTGGACAGAATTCCACCGTGTGGGCTTCGCCTTCCCCGAAGTTCATCATGGGCGGATCGGACGAGGACAAGTTCGACCATCCCACCCAAAAGCCTGTCGAGCTGATGCGCCGCCCCATCCTGAACCATCTCCGGCGGGGAGAATTAGTTTATGATCCTTTCCTCGGCAGCGGCACGACGCTCGTGGCGTCGGAGTCGACCCGGCGGGTGTGCTGCGGCATGGACCTCGAGCCCAAGTGCGTGGATGTCATCGTCCAACGCTGGCAGGCGCTCAGCGGCCAGCAAGCCACTTTGGAGGGTGCCGGCCGGAGCTTCCAGGAAATCGCGCGGGAGCGAGGAGGCGACTCTAGATGAGAGGACGTCCTTTTCAACCCGGTAATAAGTTCGGCCGCGGCCGTCCAAAGGGCAGCCGCAACAAGCAAACGCTTGAGCTGCAGAAGTTGATCGACGAACACGGGCCGAAGTTGTTAGGCAAAGCGATGGCGGAGGCTGCCAAGGGAGATGCCTCATTGCTGCGCCTGTTTGCCAAGCATGCGTTGGACCGCACGAAAGATCATCTGCGGCCTATCGGGCCATTGGCCACCGGCACGATCCAGGAAGTGACGAAGTCGCAGCAAATCATCATTGATGATGTCATCTCCGGAGCCCTAACGCACTTCCAGGGGATGCGGATGCTGGAGATGGTGGAGCACCGCCGCAAGGCCATTGAGACCCAGGATCTGGCCGAGCGAATGGACGCTCTGGAAGGTCACACCAAAAAGATCCTCGGGCGGACCGATTGACCTGGCGCCAATCAGATTAGCTACCCGCCCGCGTTAGGTGCGGAAATAACGCGGGAAGTTCGCGTTATGACGCAATTTCTCGCGTTATTTTCGCGTTATTTTCCTAGCATCCAGGTCGCAGAAAGATCTTCCTCGAAGCAGCAAGTCCCTTGATTAAATGCAGTTATCGGCGCAACTAGCCTGCAGTGATCTTTCCTGTTCGCGTTATTTTCGCGTTTATCTAACGCGAAGCAGCGCAAAGTTCTCCAGAGACTCGTTCGTTTCGCCTTTCTGGGGAGGCGAAAATTTCCGTCGAACTTTCTTTCCCGGTTGTTTAACAGCCTTGGCCCTCGTTTTAGTGCCGAATTGGCGCGACACGCGGCAAAACGCGTTCTCTAAAAGGGTCCAGATCTAATGCCGCCGGGTCGCGATCCGTGCTGGAATTGGCGACACTCTCCAGGCTCTCTGGACGCCTCCCCAGAGGTTAACTGACCGGTGGTGATTCTCGTGGTGGCTACTTCACTCAAGACGGCAACTTCCCGTTCGACCGCTCGCTCGAATTCCCGCGACTTCGCTATTTGCAACAGGACCAGTGAATCCTGCGGCGGGAGCCGGCAGAGGTCGGGGCGGTGGTCCTCAGGCTGTACCCGCCAGCGCGGCCGAGATTCGTGCCATGCTGGAGAGCGCAGCCTCCAGGAAGTGATGGTTCGCTTCCGGCGAGTAGGCCGGGATCATCTGGATGCCCAGTTCCTTCAGCGTCCTTCCCACTTGCGTTGGCCGCGTTTGCCGGAAACTCGTTTTCCCTTGCGTCGGACAGTGAGGCGAAAAACGCGCAAGGCTACTTTGCTCTCTAGCATCAGCTCAGGGCCGGACGGCATAACGCGAAATGCAGTTTTTGTCTTGATCCGCCAGGAGCACCGAGTCTAGCATGCAGATTTCAGCGTCCATTGCACCAGGCGCCCATTTTTCATCGATAGGTGGACAGCACCGCTTCAAACGACCGGGAACCGGCCAACCTCCCCGAACTTGTCCTCGCGCCGAGGCCGCGGGCGTGGACAGCCTTCGGCGGCAATTTTCCCGGTCGCTGTTCGTGTTGCTGGGGCTGGTGGGATTGATCCTCGCGATCGCTTGCGCAAATATAGCGAAAGTGATATTTCCGATTTATTACAGTTCACCGTGAGGCGGCGGATCGCGTAGCCTCGCGTAGTTCTCCCTTGAATCAGCGACGCGTTAGTTCGCGGTCAGAAAGCCCTGCAGGATTGCGGTGGCGTTCCCCCCCAATTGAATGTGCGGGAAGCCGAACGAGAACCCTGCCGGGAGCACGATTCCGCCCGGATATTGGAACGAATGAGTAAGGCCATCGCTAGGAACGTCCCATTGTCCAACGACGAAGGGGGGTAAGCCAGATGACGGGGTCAAAAATAGGCTGGCGGGGCCAGACGTGAAAGAAGAAGAAGTTATATCGACCGAGGTCAGCACGAGATTTTGCCCCGCAGGAACCATGTATGTGGCAGAAGCGCCTTGGGCAACGCATATTCCTCCAGTAGAGCTACCGCAATCTAGAGTCACATGCAGCGACGCGGAGTGGGAAATATCCACGACCGGCACGGGAGCCGTAATCGTATTCGTCACGTTTACATTCGGCGTTCCTGTGACACCCAAAGTTCCGGTGACTGGAAGGGGCAGTTGGCTGGCATTAATCGTTACTGTGGGTCCACCCCCTTCTCCGAGGGCCGGGTGCGAGTTCATCACTGTGCCGATGGCCGCCGAAATCAACATTGCGCCGCCGACCAGAAGCTTATTGCGAAAGTTCTGCATGGAATTCTCCTGTTGTTGAAGTGGGACTGCCTGCGTTTCACGGACAGTCTGCATTGTCCGAATGGCATACATTACCCCCCACTGGGACAGTGAAATGTGTCCGAAAAAATACTGAGTTTCTCATTAATTTTTGCGGTTCTTCCGCCGGACGCTGTATCCATGACACCGCCGACAGTGGACGGTTCTGCGAGGGCTACGGGAAATCACTGAGGGCCTGGATAACCATATTCGGGATGTAGCTACCGCCGCCGGCCGTCTCGCGCAACGCCGGCCGCGCCGGATGGCGCCGCACGACTTCGTCCTTTGACAACGGCTGCTTCAACATGGCTTGGTTTGAACCCTCTCTTCGGACCCACTGATGGCAGTGGAGTCGTAAAATTTAAGACCGAAGTATAAACCCTCGGACGACGAAATGTAATAGGCTCGCCTGGAACCTTTTCAATGTGCTGGCATACGCCACAGCCCATGTCCGAGAACCATGGCAACCACAGTCGGGAATCATAAATGTCTTTATATCTTCATGACGAAGAGCGATAGATCGTTAATAGTCGCTAAAGAGCTTGGTGCTTCGAATGTCCTGGCTAGCTGGTTCATCCTCATCTCTGAGCGACCGTCTCGATCAGCTACATTTATCTCCAACGACGAGGTTAAGCCAATTCCCGCTCCCGGCATAGTAAAAACGCGACATCCACATCTGTGATAGGATCTTACGATCTTGACCCGCAGCATTACAAGGACCTAAAAGATACCGTCGGGGTTTTATGTTCACGTATGTTTGATTTGTCATCGTGCCTGGCCGTGCACTCGGCGCACGTTTCTGATGCGTATGACTTGGAGGGAAATCCGGGAGGCCGATCTGCCCGCGTGCCTGGCGCTCCAACCCGGCAACTTGGGCGATGAAATCGTCGGCCGTGAGACTGCGGTTAAGATATGGACGCGTCTGCTGGGCGATCGCGCTTTTCGCGGCATCGTGATTGAAGAGGGGTCCGCCAGGTCAGGCAGCCGGATTATCGGGGCCGGTGCGGGCGTGTTTGTCCGCCCGGATTTTATGACCGCCGAAATCGGCAATCCGCGCCCCGGGGTAAAGGCTCGATTGTGGCCAGCCTGGCCCACGGCACGTCAGTCCTTCTCGAGCACGAAAAGGTGGGTGCGGCCAATGCTGGAGCCGGGGTGGATATCGTCAGTCTGATGGGATCGTGGCGGCAGCGGAGTCTGAGTAGGGATGAGTTAGGAGTGATGAGCGGCTCATTAGCCGAAAGCTTCTTCCAGGTCTACCGCGGCTATCGGCTGCACCGGTTTCTGCAGGAAATTAACGGGCCGGAAGAAATGCAGGCGCTTAGCGAAAGCAAGATTTTTCGTCTCATTGGGAGATATCCGGGATTGGACAGGGCCACAGCGCTTTTGACCAAGCAAGACGCCGTCGCAGTACCGTATTCCTTTGCTATTTCCATGTTCCACTACGAGGTGCCGGTGCTGCGGTTGCGCGAGACCGACCAGCAGCTTCTGCTCGCGGCGCTTGTAGGCCGCACCGATGCCGAATTGAGCGCGGATCTGGGTGTCCCTATTCAAACGATCAAGAAGCGTTGGATCTCCGTTTTTGAGAGGATTGCCCGAACTAAGCCGGAGCTGTTCGAGGCCGTTCCGCCGGGCGGCGACGAAGGGCGCGGGCCACAGAAGCGCCATCACGTGTTGAGCTATGTGCGGGGGCATCCGGAGGAACTGCGCCCTTACGACTGGAGGCAAGCAAGCCCATAAGATGACTTGCCTCGATAGCGCCAAGCCATGGAGCACATGGCGTTGCTGGTGCAGCAGATTGAGAATTTGGGCTCCAGATCGAGAGCAAGATCCGGGCCGAAGGCTGGCAGACACCGTATCGAAATTTGCAAAGCATTCCCGGGGTGCAGCAGACAGTGGCTACGCTCGCCACGACACTGTCCGCCCCCACAGACGAACAGCAAACCGACGAGAAGGCCCGAACCTTCGAGAAATTCAAATCCACCCTCACGAAGGCCTTCCAACGGGCCGGTCATCCTAGTAGCGCCCAGCTGTTCGGAGCGAAAATCCTGCGCATCAGCGTGGCAATTCCGCGCGGGTTTTCGCCTCACAGAAGTGTGGGGATCACTGTGGGGAATTGTGTGGGATGGCTTCGGAATTTCCAGCGCCTTTTCGAGTGTGAGAACCGCTGGCTTTTATTCTGCGCGGCTTGCAAGGGGCGCATGCGTCGCGAGAGGGGATGGCCAGAGATCGGACTTGCATTGGGAGTACGCATCTGCACTGGGCGCACCCATCCCGCTCAAGGCTCAATTTGCACGCGCTGGTACCTCGGAATGCGCTCTATTCGGTTCTGTTGCAAAAGCAGACTGGACTGATTTGGTAGGGTGTATCGTGACTCGAAGACGGCCAGCACTATTCCGCGGGCGGCATTTCGAAGACGTGATCATCCTCGTGTGCGTTCGGTGGTATCTGCGCTATTCGCTCACA